>NZ_CANMZV010000010.1 GCF_947502415.1 uncultured Photobacterium sp.
GACATATATTTTGCTTACCGCCCCCTGTCTAATCTACGGATTTAAATTAGGCGACAACTATCCTGACACAGGGGGGACACATTCTGTCCATAAGTGGGGTAATTTTGAGTCGAAGTTTGGGCTAGTATTTTATTTGAGTCGCTCTCATACATACGCCCCCCTTCCAGAAAGCCTACAACCCCTACAAACCGTCTATTTCTGTCTTCATACCCTAAGACTTCAGGTCACACGCGCGCGCGACATACATTAGTAAATTCTAATTTAACTTACCCAATGATATAATTTAGCCATCGCTAATGTATAAGAGCTCAACCATGGTCGCGCCGAAGGGAAATACCTATAACAACAAGTACAAACCCGAATACGCCGAACAGGTGTATAAGCTGTGTCTGCTCAATGCCATCGACCGCGAGTTAGCTGACTTCTTTGAAGTAAGCGTTGATACCATCCGCAACTGGTCTATCCGGCACCCTGAGTTCGATGCGGCAAAACGTGCGGGCAAAATGAAGGCAGATGCGGAAGTAGCGTCTAAGTTATTTAGCCGAGCTGTTGGTTGTTCAGTGAAGAAACAGCGCGTATTAAACAACGGCTCCGTCGTTGATTACTACGAAGAACTTCCGCCGGATACCCGTGCCATTGAGTATTGGCTGCAGTGCCGAAACCACGATAAATGGAACTCAAAGCAGCAGGTAGAGCTTTCTGGCAGCCAAGAGAACCCATTAGCCTTTCTTCTTGCCGAGGTTGCGACAGAGGCAGAGAACGCGAGCCCGTTACCGTACGGAGAATTGTCATGAATGACAAAGGTCATGTCGTATTGCACTTAGTTGTTTTTACATTGTTCCTTTCTATATGTTTTAACAGCTCGTTTATATATTTTATTTGGGCAATATCTGGTACATATGTGAGCTATATATCCACGTTAAATAAGTAGCGCCATCTAGCTATGTGAGAAGGAATGATCTTGTTCATTAACGTGTAGCTGTTATTTTTGTTTTGTATTTTTATCATAGTTTGACTAGCTTTAGGTGATCCACTGTAAGGTGTTGATTTATCTACCGTAGCGGGTGACGTGTGTGCCGGGATGTGGCTGGTGGGGCCCCCCCCATACCAACATTAGTTGTTACGACAATTAGGTTACGAATACCTTATTTACCAACTCATCATACAGAACATCGATATTAACCCCCGCCGCCCCGTATAACCCATAAGTAATCGTTCCTCCTGCATGTCCAAGTACCAGTTTGGTGAATGCTTCCGGCATACCTTTGTTAAGACACAAGGTACTAAGTGAGTGTCTGAACGAATGGAAAGATATTGAGTTGGTCAGTTTGCCTTTGAAGTGTTTCATAGCCAGGCTAAACCAGTTACTCAGCGTGTTCCGTGCCTTGCCTTTGGTTCGGAATAGGTAATCCATATCATCATCAAGTGTCTCAACCACTTCGGCTATAAAAGTTTTTAGGTCAAATTCGTAAGCGCCATCCACAAGCGGGACGTCACGGATTGAGTTTGAATTTTTGACTGAGTTGCCGTCATAGTCCTCATGTATAGAGATATACCAGTTCCCAACGTCCGTTTGTTTTACATCAGCCTTTCTTAACTGTGTAAGCTCCGCAATCCGACAACCTGTTATCGCTGCAATACGGGCAATCCAGCCAAGGTAAGGGGAGTGGGGCTTTTGTACTTTTCGAGTCACTGCGAAGTTATCAATGTGTTGTAGTAACGCGGGAATGCTTTCCGTCGGTATCGACTTAGCTTTCTCTTTCTTGTTGATAGGCGAATTTTCACGGATTTTTAGCTTAATTGCTGGTGATTTGTCTATAAGTTCATTTATCTCCGCAAATTCGAACAGCGATACAAAATCACCCATACGCAGGTTGACGGTTGATGCTTTAAAGCCGTCATCAATCATCGCTTGCCTGAGCTTGATAAGGTCGTTGCGCTTGATGTCCGTCAGGTGCTTAGTATGCAAGCCTAGCTGTTTGATGAACTTCTCTAGTGTGGTGAGCGAGGCTTTGCGGCAGTACTCAGTAGAGGGCTTCCAAGCGTGGGAAGCAATCTTATCTTCAATGAACCGCTTAATCAGGGATGTAATCGTGATTTTCGGTTCACGTTCTGATGGCTCTACCGTCTTTGGAAATAACTGGGCATGCTGATGAGGTAGTTCTATATCGTGACCATTACGGCACCCAGGAACCACTCTACGAACAATCTGGCGGCTATCTGTCGCGAACCAATCATAACGTTCTCGTTCACTACTCAGCTCATGACGGGCGATAGTCCGAGATGTCGTCCTGACATCCTCAAAGTCCGTATAGCCCCCAATTCCATCAACCAGCCTTTGCTTCAGGTAATCAGCATTCCCCACGGCTCGGTATCGCTGGCTTGTTCTTAATGACACAGTAACGGACTTTCGTTTTGGTTTTCCTGTGTAGTGCAGGATTCGCAGGTAAAAGGTGTTCACCTTCTTCAGGATTGAGAAGTGCAGGGTACCTTCAGCGTCATTTGTGTGACCTCTGTGATTGACCTTTTGTGTGACTTCTTGTTTGACCTCCGAGGTATTGTTATACGAATCAGAGCATGTATTGTGGTGATATGAGGGTACAGGTTTGTTGGGTGTCATCATGCTTGTAACTCCCTAAGGAATCAGCGAGTTACTCTGAAATCATCCACTTAACGCGCTCTCATACCCTTCAGATCTTTGGCGAACCGGGCGCTAGATGGTATCCTTCCAGCCCAGTTTTAGCGTTGTGCCCGGAAAAGTAATGAATTTTAATCGTATTGTCTGCTTTGACCTCGAAATGTGTTGTTGGAATGATGGTCGTGAGTCGAGAACCGGTGAAATTATCGAGATCGGTGTTGCCGAGCTTGATTTGACGAACGGTGAGATAGTGCGGCGAGCACAGCATTTTGTGAAGCCAGAACGAGATGAAGTATCTCAGTTTTGTACTGAGCTTACCGGTATCAAGCCGGAAGTGATAGAGAAAAACGGTAAACCACTTGCGGCAATCCTGAAGTCGATTGAGCAGAAGTTTGGTGGCCGACATAAAATCTATGCAGCCTGGGGACGTGATGATTTAATCTTGCGGGCTGAATGTAAAGAGAAGGGCATCAAGGTTCCTTTTACTGAATATCTGAATTTAGCGACCTTATTCCGTTTGCAGCGCCATGTGAACAATAAGCGTTGTGGTCAGCGTGCGGCTATGGATATGGCTGGCGTGGAATGGGAAGGACGCCAGCATTCAGGCTATGATGATGCTTATAATCTGGCGCGCTTAGCCACAACTATGTTTATTCGTTCGGAAGAATAAATCCGAAGAACTACAAAAAGCCGCGTTATGCGGCTTTTTTGATTGGTTGATGAAGCTCAAACAGAAAAGCTTCGCTAAGCAAAGCGAACGTTCATGGTGATTTCAGCCCGAAAAAACAGGTTGCCTGCGGTATCTTTCACCTCGACTGTCATGCCAACCGGGATCCAGCGGCATTTGGTTGGAACAGAGACATCGGTCATTATCCCTCCGGCCAGTTCGGCCATATTACACATCGCTATCGCATGGACAGTATTGATGTGGTTTGTGACCTTTCGCCGTTTTTTGATCGCGACTTCTGTATAGCCTGGTTTAAGTTCGAGGAACTGCGGTTTGATGGTGGAGAAGTAGGGGGCTATACGGACAGTAAGGAGATATCGGTAAATGTCTGACAATAGAGTCAGGATGTCTTTTCAGAGATATTTATTTCTAAAATGACCTGCCAGAATAAAGCCCAATCAAAGAGTGATTTTTATAAATACCTGTAACTCCAATTTTTAGGCAGACCATGTTCTATTTATTTCCTTTATTAACAGTTTCAATTTGGGCAGGGAACGCCATTGTTAACAAGCTCTCGTGTAGCGTGATCGATCCGGGAGCCATTTCATTTTACCGCTGGTTTTTCGCCATGTCGGTGCTTACGCCCTTCATGTTGCGGTCGGTATGGCGCAGCCGTTTGGTGATCCGTCCTTATCTACCTAAGCTGGCATTCCTGGCTTTACTTGGTATGGTTCTGAACCAGTCGTTAGGCTATTTTGCCGCAGCGACAACCACGGCAACGAATATGGCATTGATCATCTCGCTGGTGCCATTGATTAGCATGTTTTTGAGTGTGCCTTTGCTCGGGCAACGGCTGTTGCCATTGGCGATTGTCGGTGCAGTGCTCTCTTTATCTGGTTTGGTGCTAATGCTCAGCCATGGCGATATAAGTATCCTTGTGGCACAAGGTATTACCGAAGGAGATGCTTTGGTACTGCTGGCTGCGTTTGTCTATGCCTTGTACTGTGTGTTGCTGAAACGCTGGCAAATGCCGCTGAGTAACTGGCAATCGGTATATGTTCAGGGAGTTTTGGCTGTCTTGATGCTAACCCCGCTTCTGCTTAGCAGCGAGCGTGTGACAGTTACTTCCGAGTCTTTACCGCTGATTATGTACGCGGCGATCTTTGCGTCGGTGATTGCTCCTTGGTGTTGGTTGCAGGGAATTCAACGTTTAGGTGCTGACAGTGCGGCGATGTTCATGAACCTGATGCCGGTGATCACGGCTGGTATTGCCAGTGTGATGCTCAATGAGCAGCTGGCAGCTTATCACTACGTTGGTGGCGGAATGGTGTTGGCTGGTGTGGTGCTGGCACAGCGGAAGCCCAAAGCCATGCCGCAGCAGCTTGCTACTGCATAAATCGGAACAAAAATGTAAGCGGCAGTCGTCTTCGGATGACTGCCGCTTTTTATTGTTTAGTGTTACGCGGCAATTTTGATATGTTGAAGAGCTGATAAAGGCAATGATACACAGCGAACACTTTAAAAATGCATGAGGAAGCATGGACTTAGATTCACAACATACAACAACCAATCAGTTAAGTAAGGGCCGCTTGTTTATGCAAGGCGCGCTCGCTATTACTCCTTTGAGTATTGCAGTGATCCCCTGGGGCTTATTGGCTGGCTCATTTGCGATGGATATCGGATTAACTCCGTTTGAAGGCCAGGGGCTGTCCGCGATTGTTTTCGCCGGAGCTGCCCAGCTGGCGGCCATGGGAATGATTAAGGTCGGTGCTGGTTTGGGGACCATTTTGCTGACAACCCTGATTATTACTTCCCGTCATCTGCTTTACAGTGTTTCTATGCGCAATAAAGTCAGCCGTTTGCCGCTTCGCTGGCGTGCATTGTTGGGCTTTCTTTTAACCGATGAACTGTTTGCTATTTGTGGCCATCATTCACCGAAGCAGTTTGAACGCTGGTATGCATTTGGGGCTGGGATTTGGTTTTATCTTTGCTGGAATGTGGCGACATTAACTGGGATTCTGGCCGGTAAGTATATTCCGGCGCTCGATCAGCTGGGCTTAGAGTTTGCGATAGCTGCGACCTTTATTGCCATTGTGATCCCGACGATAGTTCGGTTGTCGATGATTGTTACCGTAATTTCAGCGCTTTTGCTTTCGGTGTTATTTCATTACTGGGCACTTGATGGCGGTTTAATGTTAGCGAGCCTGGTGGCGATGGCACTTGGCTATCTGACTGAAACCTATGTCGAAAAGGCTGGTGATGAAAAGCGTGGGGAGGCGGTATGATCTGGTTAATAATTTTTTCAATGGCGACTGTGATTTTTATCAGCCGATACCTGTTTCTCGAACCCCGCTTGCCGGTAAGACTTAATTCGCAGGTGCAGCGATTGCTGAGCTATTCGAGTCCGGCGGTATTAACAGCGATTTGGGCTCCGATTGTATTTATGCCGGAAGGGGAGTTATCGGTTTCTATTTCCAATCCTTACCTGATCGCTGCTGTGGTTGCAGCTGTGCTGGCATGGAAAACGAAGAATGTATTGCTGACTGCGGTGATCAGTATGGCTCTTTTCTTTGTTCTCCATCACTGGATGGGATAATTCTGGATGTTGAAAGCGGGTCAGAAAGACCCGCTTTTTACATTGGTTTGTTTAGTTTTTCGAACTCAGCATGATCACGGCGGCAACGGCCAGGAAGGCGCTCATCATCAGAAATGCGTCGTTATAGGCCATGATTGCCGCATCACGCTGCATGGTTCCCATTATTGATGCCTGTGCCTGCAACATTGCGGTACCGGAATCACTACCGGACTGGATGAAAAAGCCAGCCTGCTGCTTTAATTGGTACCAGGCATCGCTGCTGATACTTGGCAGGGCGGTTTTGATATGGGCAAGATGTTCCCGTGTTTTGTTATCCAGCATGGTTGCGATAATCGCAATACTGAAAGCACCGCCCAGGTTGCGCATCACATTCGTTAGTGTCGAGGCATCCGGTGTCTCTGCTTTGCTGATCCCCTGCATAGCGACCAATGACAGCGGCACCATAATAAATGGGCTGCCGATTGCGCGCAGCAGCATCGAGAAAATTAGCTGCTGACCGCCAAAGTTGATGCTCATATGGGTATTAACGTAGCAGCTGATCCCGAACATCATAAAGCCAAAGGTGACCAGGTATTTGGGTTTGATAATCCGGGTAAGTTTGGGTACCAGCGGGAAAATTAATAATTGCGGGAAGCCCATCCACATCAAAACCTCACCGATCTCTAGCGCGTTGTAGTGCTGGATCTGGGTCAGATAGAGCGGCAGGACGTAAATCGAGCCCAGCAATGCCATTCCCAGGATCAGGTAGGCAATACAAGACATCGCAAACTGGCCGTTTTTCAACAGCCTCAAATTGACCAGCGGCTGCTTTTGTTGTAGCTCGTTGATCACAAAATAGACCAGGCTGACAGCCGAGATAATCGATAGGGTGACGATAAAATCAGAGCTGAACCATTCTTCACGGTTTCCTTCTTCCAGTACTACTTCCAGACAACCAAGTCCCAGCGCCATCGTGATGATCCCGATCCAGTCAGCCTTGAGTAGGCTGGATATATTGAGTGGTTCATCGTCCAGACCGTGGCGGATCATGCTGATCACCAGTATCGCTGGGGGAATGTTGATATAGAAGATGTAGTGCCATGACAGGTTTTCGGTGAGCCATCCTCCAAGTGTCGGGCCGATAGATGGGGCAAAGGTAGCGGTGACCCCGAACATTGCCATCCCGATAGCACGTTTCTGGATCGGCAGCAGTTGAACAACCAGAGAAAATGCCAGCGGGATCAGGGCGCCACCGCTAAATCCTTGTAATGCACGGAATATGATCATTGAGGTCATGTTCCAGGAAAAAGAGCACAGTAAGGATGCGCTAACAAATATCAATGTCGTCCACGTGAGGTAGCGACGCTTTCCCAGAGCCCTGGATAACCAGCCACTAAGCGGGATAGCTATCATCTCGGCGACCAGGTAGGAGGTCGAGATCCAGGAGCTCTCATCCAGCGTTGCAGATAGCGCACCCTGAATATCTTTAAGTGACGAGTTGGTGATCTGAATATCCAGGATTGCCATGAATGCCCCGATTAAACCACCAATCAGGGCAATCCAGTGACGGCGGGGGACATCTTGTTGTTCTGGCGCGATTGGTTTGCTGCCAGATGTGGCAGAGGGCTTCATGGTAGAGGCAGACATACTCATCGTCTTAACCTCGGGTGTCGACGGTTGTGATAACAGAGAGGCCAGGGATCAGGCGTCCTTTTAGTGTAGCTGGATCACTGATGGTAATTTTGACCGGCACACGTTGGACTATTTTAGTGAAGTTGCCAGTTGCGTTTTCCGGTGGCAGCAGTGCGAATTTCGCACCGGTTGCGGGTGAGAAGCTATCCACCACACCTTCCAACGGGCTATCAGGGAAGGCATCCAGCTCTACCTTAACTTTCTGTCCCTGGTGGATATCAGCGAGTTGAGTTTCTTTGAAATTGGCCTCAATCCAGACATTGGATGTCGGTACCAGGCTCATCAGCGGCATACCTGGTTGTACGTACAAGCCTACGCGGAGGCTACGCTTGCCGACAATACCGTCAACCGGCGCATAGATTTTTGTATAGCTAAGGTTCAGGTCGGCTTGCTCTAGCTGAACCTTGGCTTCGCTCACAGAGGCTTCAGCCTGCACTATCTGGCTGGTAATGACCGCAAGTTGATCCTTGGCGGCCTGATAGCTTGCTGTGGCCTTATCGAGTTGCGCCTTGGTGACTTTCTGATGAGATACGGCATCATCAAGTTCGTCCTGGGAGGAGTAATCGCGCTCTAGCAGGCTTCTGGTGCGGGTAACTTGCTGCTGTGCTCGCTCGTATTCAGCTTTAGCGGAAGCGATTTGGCTTTCGGACTGGCGAATAACGGTATTTTGTAAGTTGTGTTGTGCATTTAGATTATTGATAGCCGCTTTGCTGACAGCGAGCTTGGCTTCGGCTTTATCACGGGCAGCAATGAAATCACGGTCATCAATTGTTGCCAGTAATTGTCCGGCTTGTACGGCTTGGTTGTCGATAACGAATGACTCGGTGATATAGCCCGATACCTTCGAACTGATATTAGTAATATCGCCCTGAAGGTAAGCATTATCTGTTGATTCAAAATATTGTCCGTAGCTAAACCAGTATCCGCCGGCACTAAGACCCAATGCCAACATGATGGCGGTTGCGATCAGCGGGGCTTTTGTCTTGTTAGATTGGGAGTTGTTTGCCATGAAGCCTCTTACCTTTGGAATAAATACTGAGAAATTTTTGTGTTACAAAGTGTAATTGAAAAAGATTGGTTGATTGGATAGGAAAAAAGGGAAACACTGTTGCAGGAATCTAATTAATGGGCTTTGAGATGGACTTAAATACCGTTGCGATTTTTTCTCAAGTTGTTGAATGTGGAAGCTTTACCCAAGCAGCTGAATCATTGGACATGACGAAGTCTACGGTCAGCCGTAAGGTGGCTGATTTGGAGCAACATCTAGGTGTGCGCTTAATCACACGTTCAACCCGTAATCTGACGTTAACGCCCGAAGGTGAAATCTTCTATCAGTCATGCGTACAAATGTTGGAGATCATGAGTCAGGCTGAGCTTCAGGTGACGGCAAATCAGGATTTAGTGCGTGGGCGTTTGAATGTTGTTATGCCGGTTGAACTTGGTCAGCAGGTGATGGGGCAATATATCCATGATTTTCTGAAGCTGTACCCGAACGTATCGATTCATTTGGAGCTGACTAACCGGGAAGTTGACATTATCGGTGAGGGAATTGATTTGTATGCGCAGGTTGGCGATGTGTCGGATTCAAGTATGGTGGCACGTCCCTTTCATAATTCTCGGCGTGTTATGGTTGCCAGCCCCCGGTATTTAGAACAATACGGTCAGATTACTACACCGGAAGACTTAAAGCCCCCTCACCATCAGGTAAAGATTTATAATAAAGCTGTAAAAGTGCCCCGTTGGCAGTTGATGCAGGATGAAAATGAAGTGTTTATTGATCTTCCATATCAACTTAGAGTTAATACGATCACCTCATCTTTGATGGCTTGCCTGGATGGATTGGGGATTGCAATTTTACCTGAGTTTTTATGTCGTGAGCATTTAGCTAGTGGCCAATTAGTTCAGCTGCTTCCTGACTGGGATATGCCAATGGTACCGGTAAGTTTTGTGTATCCGCAGCGCAAATTGATACCCAAACGTTTACGGGTATTGATTGATTATTTAATTAACCGTTTTGAACAGCGGACAGAGCTGCTAGAGACGAATAAGGCCGCTGACTTTACAATGTAAATCAGAAACGGTGGCGGTAACCAAGACTAAAGGCAATATCGGTACTGTTATCCATGTTGAAGACATTCTCGATCATCGAAACTTCAATCGCACTGTGCTTTAAATGGTAACGATAGCCAAGCAGGATTTCATTTGAGGGTTCGGAGAGATCTGACGCTGCATTTGTAGCTCCCTCGTAAATATGATATTCCAGCAAAAGTCGATGTTTGTCCCTAATCCGGTATTGATAACCGACCCCGGCGGCAAGCGCAACACTGTTGTAGCTAATGCCGCTTAGCACTTTATCATTTCGTCGGTACGAGGCCCCCAGCATGCTGTAAAACGAATGCTTTTTATGGCGATAGCTATAGTTCAGCTGCAATGCCTGTTCGAAATTGCTGGTTTCAAAAGGGCCGCTTGGAACATAGTTGTAATAGAGTGAGCCACCGATGGACAGGCCGTGATGATCGTCCTCAAACAGTTGGTAGCTGGTATAGAAGCTCAGGGCACTGCTCAGGGTTTCCCGGTTGAAGTCATGAATTTCGACGCCGTATTCGGGAACCGATATATCAAACGAGTGATCTTCTACTTCATCCCGTCCATTCTGCCCGATACCAAATGTGTCATGAAATCCTGTAGTCAGATTATCGAGATAGTTATTGGCAGTAAATCGCCAGGTATAGTCGAGCTCGACAACCCATTTATTATTGATTTGCCACAAGCCACCGAGCGATAGGGCATTTTGGTAATAATCGGCACTGTAGTCGTTGGTGTGAGCCCATACGCTGGCAATGGTGCCAGTGGTATAAACTTCGATGGTTCCGGGTTGGTAGCTGAATCCGTTTCGCATCAACGGAGTCAGGCTGTTGGATTGAATGGGCGATTGAGCGTAGGTTTTTAACGGACCGTAATCGTCATAGCGCGAGATGCCTTCAGCCAAAGCCGAACTGGTAGAGTAAAGCGCTGCTATTGATGCTGTTATATAAGCAGTGATTCTGTATTGGTTCATCACAATGCCATTTTTTGCTATGTTTTGTTGTTTTGATGAATGATTTGATAAGCACTTTGTATAACCTATTTTGCCTGACCGCTATCTGAACCAGCTTTATATTAGAGATGAGAGCAGGAGCTGAATTAAAGCGGATATTTTCCCTGATAATAATTTTTGAGTGTAGTGAAGGCGTGGCGAGAAGAAAGGCTCAATTGTGCAATTGCTTCTTAAGATAGAGACTGTGAATATGCTGAT
Source organism: uncultured Photobacterium sp. (assembly GCF_947502415.1). Taxonomy (GTDB): domain Bacteria; phylum Pseudomonadota; class Gammaproteobacteria; order Enterobacterales; family Vibrionaceae; genus Photobacterium. Next base: position 10,868 of record NZ_CANMZV010000010.1, read on the forward strand.
TGCTATTAGTCATTATCAGCAGCAGAGAGCCGCTGTAAGCGGCTCTATTAGCGGAAAGGTGTAATTTTCAGGCTTCTACTGCCTATTGGCTTGGCCTGGGGTGTTTGCTAAGGAATGAATAATGTAGGCTTGGCCTCATAGGAGAGAGCAAAGTCAATTTCCCAGCTCATGCCGTTCATATTGAGGCGACCGTCTGGGACACCGTCAAGTCCGGGTTGTCCGGTATCGGCAACCTCCCACTGCTGAGTACGCGGAGAAGTAACGTTGCTAAAGTTATCGCCCTGGTTGCCATCGTCGAGTGTATAGATATATTTCTTATCATTGAATTTGGCTGCACCGTATACTCTGACGCTATGTCCGCCTTGCCAGTCTCCATCAACGTCATACCAGCTGAAGAGGATGGTGACGGCCCGCCCTTGGCTAAGCTGATCAAACATCCACTCCCAGGTCGGATTAGCTCCTTCTTGTGATGAGGTGAGATCTCCCATTAGTATCGTACCGTTATCACAGTCAGCTCCGCTGCCAAGTAAAGCTGAACTGCTTCCCTGATGACGGAATTCGGTGACAGCGAGCGAGCCAGAATCAGTCAGGTATCCAAATGCCCCACGGATCAAACCACAGAATGAGGTATAGCCTCCTGTGTCCAGATCGAGAACACCGGCCCTCCGGCTGTAGCTGTCGATGTTGGCGACCAGGCTGTTTTCAGGCACAGGTTCCCAGATCAGTACATCTCCGGCTGAGCCGATTTTACCTATTCCCCGAATGTGTAATTGCGGCAATCGCCATACAAGAGGAATGTTGTCGTACCTGTCTTCCAGGTATTGCAATGCATTGGCGTGGGCCATTGGTACACATTGGTTTCGACCGGTATCAAGATTTGGTTGTTCAGCTTGAATAACCTGAATAGGAAAGAGTATATTGTCAGGCAATCTCGGTGTTGGGCTGACAGGTTGTGGAGGACGCCCTAGTGATAAGGAGGTTGGGATTGTCGATGATTCAGGGCTGATCCGCCCGTCGACATGGCCTGCCCCCTCGGCATTTACAATCGTGTTGCTAACGGAGAAGTTTTGCGGGGAGAAACGATTTACCAACCGAGCGATAGCAACAATGGTTGGCAGTGGTTGCTGGCTGAAAAGTACCGTTGCCCGCAGCCTTTGTTTATTGCCCTGACCATCTATTCCGGGACGGAGATCGAAGTAGATAGTAGCCTCTGGTTGTGATGGAGGTGTGGAGAGATTTGATGAGGCTGATAATTCACCTGTTGGTAGCTTGGTTCCATGTTTGATTGTGTTAGGTGATATTTTTGATTTTTGTGTGGATTGGCTGCCGGGAACAAAAAGATTATCAACAACCCAGCTGGCCTGTCTGCCTCGGTTGCGAGGATAGGTGAAAACATTGATATAGCCGGGACCCAGTAACTTACCACTTCTGTTTCTTAGCTTATCTGGTTTTACTCTTAGCTGTCCCCAGTCACTGTTGCTGATTGTTCCGATTTCAAGTGAGAAGGTCACCTGTTCGAAGGTGATGGCACCAGTACGTGGCGTTAACTGAGTAACGGGTAACCTTTCAGATGGCGGATTATGCCAGTGGGTTGCGCTTGCAGGAAAAGACCACAGTAGCAAGAGCAACAGAGTGAAAACAGTATGTCGGATGGCTTTCATGGTTGTACTCTCTGAATTTATATATGTTTGGGTAACTCTCCCCAAATGACATTATGGTTATTTAAGTCGTAATCAGGATGGAGCACATTCCATTGAAAATTACTAATGAGTATAGATGGATTGAGGTTGTGACTAGGCTAGAGCCGTGGGAAATACCTACTTAGAAGTAAGGCTTTTTACTATTTCCCTGGAGGTAAAAATAATGCTTCCAGCATTGCTGCGTCGTCAAAGTGGCGCTCACCGATAAAGGCGGTGGCATGATGGCCGGACTGTCGCATCGCTCCGGGGGACTTCACTCCGAATGGCCACAGATAAAAGCGTTCTAACCGCTGGCTGGCTGAAAGCATTCCCTGCTCGTCGAACAGGCTTTTGTTGTTTTCCTCAGAAAGTGGAAGGCTACGTAGCTGATCATAGTTGAGTAAGCTCAAAGAGCGAGCTTTAGGGCTGCTATTTCCCCAATGCACCTCTTTAAGCATGTGTTCGCCGTGGGAGAGAGTAATACGCAAACTATTAGCCTTTTTGTTTGGATAGATATACCAGGTGATAGGGGCTTCTGTGCCAGCCTGTTTCGGGGCAAATCTTAGAGTGGGGTCAAGGGTAAATACCATATGGTAACAACCGCAGTGGTGGATACTGTCGAGAATATACGGTTGTCCTTGAGGATCTAATGTTAACCGTACTAAAACGCCATCGAATTTTCCGGCATAGGGGTCAAGACTCGATTTGGCTGTTCGGTTGGAAAACCAGAGGCTGTATTGCAGCTGAAGTAATATTTTGCCATGGAAACGGGTATAGCTGTGGCTGACATAGAGTGCCGGCTCCTTGATGTTTACTGCGGCTCGCCCATCAGGCCTGTATTCTACCTGGCCGGGCTTATCATCAAGTGATACCGATTCCACCATAAACTCTGGGGCGTAATACGTTAATAACTGGGTAATTTGGCTATCGGTCAATAGCGGCCATTCAAGGTCTGATTTTTCGTTTGCCTTGTGGAACCACCTCTGTATTGTGGCTTGATTCAGTGATGGCTTGTCATTCACTCCATATTTCACAATGTAGTCATGTTGTGGAGCGATAAAATCGCTGATGATGCGTGTTTTCTCTTTATCGATAGCAGGGGCTGCAAATAATTGGCTAATCGGATAAAGGCCAATGACACGTTGCCAGTCTTGATAATTCGAGGGAATTTCTGGTGGATATTGCGTTATTTGCTCCCAAAATTGTTTGTCATTTAAAGTGTGGGCTGTGAGCTGTGCGGCACAGTTTTCCTGAGCGTCAAAGTTGATACCGGCTTTATGAGGTAGGTTTTGGAATTCTACTTTGCGCTGGATAGCGGCTTGTCGGGAAACATAGTTGAGCCATAAGGTTTTGTCTTTAGGTGATTGGAGTTCTGGTAGCAAAGCAAGGCTGAAGCGATCAAAAGCCAGGTGAGGGTACTGGGGCAGCCAACGTAGTTGGGCATCTTGCACATCTTGTTGCTGAACTTCTTGTTTGAAGTTAGTGAGTTTAAGTGCACAAGTTTGTAGCTGTGCCGGATAAAGAACGGATGGCTCTGGCAGGCTGGCACAGGATGCGATCAAAAAGCTGATGCAGAGCAATCCTAATACGCGCATAGAACACCTCGTAACTGATTATGGTATTGATGATATTAGTGTAATGCGCGTAAGAAAGAGGAATGAGGCTAATAAAAAAAACAGTGGCCGAGTTGGCCACTGCTGGGTAACGTAGTATATGAATTCGGCTAAATAAAGAAGCTTGCCATCATAAAATGATATGTGGCAGGTAACGAGACATATCCTGGGTGACTTTGGATGAATCTTCCCTGATTGAGATACCGCCTGCTTTGTCATCTACCAGCCAGCTGCCGATTAAAGTGTAGTAATCATTGAATTTCGGAAGCGGATGGTAGGCCTGGAAGATCACGCCTTCATCGCCATAAGGCCCGTCAACACGGAGGGTTTGCTGGCCATTCTGGACGACGGTGATATTGGCACCTTCGCGGCTAAAAATTGGCTTGATCACATAGTCTTTCAGGTTGCTGAGTTTTGGGTCGTCAGGAAAATAAGTGGGCAGCAGATTTGGATGGCCTTCGAATTTTTGCCATAGCAGCGGTAGCAGCGCTTTATTACTGAGCACTGATTTCCACATAGGTTCCAGCCAGTTCACCTTAGCGCCAGCTAGTTGGGGGGCGTATTCCTCGCGGAACATAAACTCCCATGGATAGAGTTTGAACATCCAGCGGATCGGGCGATCTTTGAGATCGGTAAATTCACCTTTGCCGTTAAGCCCGATATCTTCAACATGGACAAAAGCGGTCGAAAGGCCGGCTTCTTTTGCGCAGTCTTCGAGATATTGTACAGTCCCGCGGTCCTCTTCGGTGTCTTTACAGCAGGCGAAGTGTAGGGTTTGCCCCGGTTGTTGGCTGGCAAGTTGCTGGAAACGCCCCATTAGCCGTTCTTGTAAAATATTGAACTGATCCGCATCTCGTCTTATTGAGCCTTTGTTGACTAAATCTTCCAGCCAAAGCCATTGCCAGAACCCGGTTTCGTATAAAGACGTCGGGGTGTCTGCGTTGTTCTCGTAGAGTTTGGCATGTCCTTTACCGTCGTAGGCAAAATCGAGTCGTGAATAGAGGGAAGGTTCTTTGCGTTGCCAGGAGTCGAGAACGTTTTGCCACATTGCTTTGGGGATTTGAAAACGCCGTAGCCAGTATTCGTCTCGTACTACGGTGTCGACAACGTCCAGGCACATCTGGTGGATCTCTTCGGTAGGATCTTCCAGATCGCGCTCGATCTGATCAAGGGTGAACTGGTAATAAGCGGTTTCGTCCCAATAGGGTTCGCCATACATAGTGTGGAAACCAAAACCGAATTCTGCTGCGAGATCTCGCCAATTAGGCCGCTCCTTGCTCTCGATTCGAAGCATAGGGTTATCCTTATATCGTTGTTTTTACTCGTTTGATGACCATTCTATAGGGTTTATACCAAACTGAACAATAATCTGATCCAATCAGAGCATTTTGAGTCTTTTGAGAATAATTTAAACTGATGAAGATATAGTGGCTGGAAAAATAAGTATTGTGGATGCTTAAAAAGAAGGAAACCGCCAGACGGGTTGTCTGGCGGGCTTTGATTAGTCTTTTTGATGCTCGATAACATACATCTCGTTGGTGTGTTCGTGCAGGCTGTTGACACGGAAAACGTGTTGGTTGCAATCCAGCCCTTTTTCATATTCCGAAAGGTAAATATCGCTGTGAATATGTTCCGCAACAAGCTTGTTAATGAGCGGGTTGTTGGTGTAAACCCCGACAGACTCATTGAAGTTCGAGAAAATAAGCGAACGGTGCATGTCTGCGACTACTATCAGGCGTCTGGACGGGTATAGCGACTCTTCGTCCGCTGAACGGGAGTAGATCTCAATATTTGGATGCGGTTTATCCAGCTGTTTGAAGGAGAAAACGATGACCCGTACTCCACGTTCAACCGCCTGGACGAGTTCCTCTTTAAAATCATGCAGGCTGAAATCAGTATTGATATAGATTTCTTTCTCTGCATGGTTAAGCACTTCGCGCACTTTTTGTTTCAGGTTTTCAAAACCTGCCACATTGAAGATAAATTCTTTTTCATCTTCAGATATCAGGTTTTTTAATTCAGTCTTGAGGTAGTGAATATTATCTATGCACTTTTTCTCGATCTGTTCGAAGATCAAATCCGGGGATTTAGCTTCATACTCTTTTGTTTGACCATCGCAGAGAAATATATAACCATTGTTATATAAATTATCGATAGAAGAGTAAACCGTCGATCGGGACAGTGATATTTCTTTGGCAATCTTATATCCACTTGAACGCCCGTTTTGCAGCAGGCATAAATAAACGAGTGCATCTGTTTTTGAAAAACCGAAAGCCATTAATTTATCAACTAACTGAGTCAACGTTCCCCCTAAATAAATATCCGTTTACTTACAAATTAATACAATTCTCTCATGCTTTTATATGTTTTGGAATGAGAATATTCAGGGCAATATCACGTTATTGCTATCAGCTTTATAAAATTCGGCTAATAAAATAAAACAGGCCAGCAATATCGCTGGCCTATTAATCATTGGCAACGGTTTCTGGTCAAAATATTAAATAATCACCTATAATCTATTAATTATTTTTTCATTGTACGTAAAACAACCACTTCGTTTTGTTGCAGGTTGATTTGCGCTTTACCATTGGCAACAACCACGGAGTCTGAATCTAGAAGGTTCGGGTAGCTACCATTAGCCAGACCAATGTTCTGGACATTAACGCTGGTGGCAGGGCCTATATTAACTGCAACAAGCACGATGTCGTCACCGGCATTACGCTCAAATACTAGAACGTTTTCATTAACCCAGCGCTCGATATATAAGCCTTGTTGGATTGCAAAGCTATCGGCGCGAAGTTGGCTGAGTTTCTTGATTAACCCATAGGCTGGTGTGCTTTGGTCGAAGCTAGGCATGACTTCGCGGTTGAACGGATCGCTACCGACCTGACCGAAGTTGTTGACGGTAAAGTTGGCGGCATATTGTTCGGTGCCGTAGTAGATACAAGGTACACCGCGAGATGTCATAATTACCGCCAGACCAAGCTCCAGACGCTGACGAGCAAAGTCTGCATTTTGACGGCCGCCGGGCTCATTATTACTTGGACCAAAGGTGTTTTTGTCTGAGCGTAGCGCGGTACTGATACGTGCCATGTCATGGTTGTCCAGGAAGGTTACCTGCCAATCGGAAGCATCGAAAGCGTGGTCACGTTCTTTCAGGTAGTTGTTCAGCGTGTACATGTCGGTACGGTTTGTAAGTACTTGCTCCATCGTATCGCGCAGGCCGAAGTCAAGCAGTGCTGAGCCGGAAGTATTGGCATAATCAATTGCCATACCGTCGATACCTGTTTTAGATGTTGCACTGGCGCCGAACCACTCACCGAAGAAGTAGAAGCCGCGTCCTTTTGACTGGGCATAGCTGTAAATATCGCCTGTCCAGCGCTGGATAAAGGATTTTTCCATGTGCTTGATAGCGTCGATGCGGATGGCATCAACACCCATATCAATCCAGAATTTTGCACCGTCAGTCAGGTAGTTATAGGTCGCCTGGTTGTTCTGATCGAAATCGGTCAGGTTGAACAGGTTGTGATGGGTGACCTGATACCAGTCGTTCCAGTTGCTAACGCCGCCATTGTGGTGATACCAGTTGGTTCCTGCGGCAACATCACTTTGGTAATTGGTAATGTACTGGCCATTGCGGTAAAGGGCTCCGAACTCCATTTCGTCATTTGGGTTAGAATGGTTTGGTGCGTAGTCCAGCACCAGTTTCATGTCGTATTCCGCGCTGTGCATTTTTGCTACCAGCTCTTTGAAATCATCAATGGTGCCCAGGTGCTCATCTACTTTGAAGAAATCTTTACCCCAATAGCCGTGGTAAGCCGCATCACCGTATTGGTTGGCACCATCAACGTTGTCGATCGGCGGAGTAATCCAGATGGCACCGACACCCATATCTTTGAGGTAATCGAGTTTATTGATCAGGCCACGAATATCACCACCCTGGTATTTCTTCAGGTTGCTGCCGTCAGCGGAATAAGAACGGCTGTCGTGACCGGCATTGTTGCTTGAATCACCATCGGAGAAACGGTCCAGAAAGACGAAATACATGGTACTGTCACGCATTTCCAGTGCTGGTTTCTCATGAATAAAGACTTGCTGGCTATTATCGTAGAAGTTGATGATATAGGTTTTGTTTGGTTCTACAGTGAAGTTTTGTTGAGGGTAGCTTTCTTGCCAGTCACCGAATCGGTCTATTTTAAAACCAGGCACAATATTATTTGTACCGTTCTGGAAGGTTTTTGTGATTTGCCATTTATTATTACCTAAATAGGTCATGGCTTCATTTTGCCATCCGTTTGCGGTTCCTCTGAAATACGCTTGATTCCAGTCAGCTATAGCAGCCTGAGAGAAAATCAGAGCAGAGAGTAAGATTATTGTTTTTTTCATTATGTCCTTTAATTCTATCGTTTGTTTGGATATATCTTCAAAGCCCTGGATATTCAGGAGAATATCCAGGGGCAGTGAGATTGTTTATAAACTTTAGGGTGTTTCTTTATTATGGCTGGTTATGTAATGGTCTCTGCTTTTTAATCTCTCCTCCTGTTAAAATATTGCGAAGCTGTGAATGTTGCAAAAGCACATTCGTTATTTGTTTTGATTGCTTTATTAACTTTTTATCTGAAAGTCAAATATTACTTCTCGACTTTGATAACTTTATATCCATAAGCAGGAAGTATCATCTGATTTTCAAATTCTTCGTCTTTATAAGTCAATAGGTTCTTCACTGACTTATTAGCTAATTCGGCTGGTAATTTCAGCGCACTTTCTGCTGGCTCGTTGTTTATCAGAATTATCATGTTACCACGTTGGTAGATGAGTGTTTTCTGTTGCTCTCCGATATGCAGCCATTGAAGGGACGGCGCCTGTAAATCAGAAAACTCCTTGCGCAGGTTGATCAGTGACTGGATGAATGCTTTGAAATCCTGATCTTGTTTCGATTCATCCCACTCCATGCATTTACGGTGTGCTTCGCTGCCCATCGCCTTGTAGCCTTCCATACCAATTTCGCCGCCATAGTAGATACATGGGCTGCCGACTTGGGTAAACATGAACAGGTAGGCCAGTGTTGCCTTTTCTTTGCTGCCTGCTGCTTCACTGATGATCCGCGATGTGTCGTGGCTCTCCAGCAGGTTGAAGATTGAAGCGTTTACGTTACGCGGATAGTTAAGGTATGAATTGTTGACATCACACTGGAACGATTGTGCATCAGTGTGGCCAAAGGCGAAAAATTCTTTGATTGCTGATGTCAGTGGGTAGTTCATCAGCGAGTCATACTGATCGCCTTGTAGCCATGCCATGCCTTCGTGCCAGATCTCACCTAGGATATAGCAGTCAGGTTTGATCGATTTGACGACTTTGCGGAAATCACGCCAGAACTGGTGATCGACTTCATTGGCCACATCTAGGCGCCAGCCATCAATATCAAACTCTTCAACCCAGTAGCGGGCAACGTCGAGCAGGTAGGCACGGCATTCCGGATTTTCCGTGTTCAGCTTCGGCATGGTATGAACATTGCCGAATGTTTCATAGTTCAGGTTAGTGAAGTCCCAGGTTTCCAGCGGTTTATCCGGATAAACAGGGAAGTCTTTAATCCAGAACCAGTCTTTGTATTTGGATTTGTCACCGTTTTCGACCACATCCAGCCATAGCGGTGATTCGCTGCCGATATGGTTAAATACGGCATCGAGCATCACTTTCATGCCGCGCTTGTGGGCTGCATCGACCAGTGCTTTAAATGCTTCTTTGCCACCAAAGTGAGGATCAACCTGCATGTAGTCGATGGTGTCGTACTTGTGGTTGGCATTGGCAAAAAAGATCGGGCAGAAATACAGGCCGTTGATGCCGAGTTCCTGCAAATAATCGAGATTATCAATCACACCCCATAGATCGCCGCCCATAAAGTTATCATTGGTTGGTGTGCTTCCCCAAGGTTCGGCGTTGGCCGGTGAGATTTCCGGGCGGCCATTGGCAAAACGTTCAGGGAAAATCTGGTACCAGACGGTATCTTTAACCCAGGCGGGTGTTTTCAGTACATCTGCCGGGTTGATGTAAGGGAAACAGTAAAAGTTGCTCAGGTGGCTCAGAGCCTTGCTGTTTTCCTGCTGATCATCGGTTAAAGGAACGCATTTTTTCTCTCCGAACAGCAGCGTCTCGCTGCCGTCCAAGCTGGTTAAGATAAAACCATAGCGGGTGCGCTTGCGTGTCGGTTTATATTCTGCAAACCAGCAATCGTAAAGATCGGTCGAGCCTTCGAGTTCCATGTCGACTTCTTCGCCGCCGCTCCAACCATATGCGTCACTGCCTTCGAGGTTACCACCGTCAAGGCCGCCTTCTTCCCACTTGTATGGGTCGCCAATCCACAAGGTTACTTTTCCCACTTCACCTTTAGCACTGCGCATTCGAATATGCAGTGTTTCATTGTCATTCGCGTAGCTAAATGCACTTTTTGCTGTATGAATCAGCGAACTTCTCGTGATCATGGTATTTCCTTTGTTATTCCTTAACTGCACCGCTTACCAGGCCGCTCGCAATATGTTTTTGCAGCAGCATGAAAAGAAGGGTGATCGGTACAGCGACAAGTAATGCGCCTGCCGTAAACAGGGTGTAGTTCTCGTTTGATTGAGAAGAGATCCAGCTGAAGATCCCGACTGCCAGGGTCTGATTTTCTTCACTGCGGAGGATCAGGGTCGGTAGAATGAAATCCATCCATGGCGCGGTGAAAGATACCAAGGCAACGAACACCATAATTGGCTTCGCAAGCGGTAAAATAATTTCCCAGAAGATTGTAAAGTGGCCTGCGCCATCGATTTTTGCCGCTTCGTCCAGCGAAGTCGGGATGGCGTCGAAATAGCCTTTAACCAACCATGCCAGGAAAGGCAGTGAGCCTGTGACATAAACCAGTAATAGGCCCAGATAGCTGTCAATCAGGTTCAACTTAGACAGGAAGATATAAATTGCTGTCATTGACAGGAATGCCGGGAACATTTGCAAAACCAAAATACCCATCAAGACATTCTTTTTGTTCTTGAAGCGGTAACGCGAGAAGGTGTAAGCCGTCATCGTTACCAGAACGAGGGAGATCAGCATGTTCAGAACTGACAGGATAAGGGTGTTCTTGTACCACTGAACATAAGGTGTTTCGAACAGTAGGGTTTTGTAATGATCCAGGGTAAAACCGAATCCGCCAAAGCTGGTACTGAACAGGTTCTGTCCCGGTTTGAATGAAGCCATGACGGTCCATAGGATAGGGGCCAGTACAATGACAGCATTCGCGATAAGGAACAGGTAAACCAAGCTGTTTGCTAGATTAATTTTTCTTTTAGCCAACATAATTACATCCCCACATCGTCTTTAAAGGATTTCATGCGTCTGAACTGCCAGATTGCGATAACAGACAGGAACAGGAAGATGATGATCGAAACCACAGAGGCAATGTGATACTGCTGGAAGTCCAACGTCAGCTTGTAGATCCAGGTGATCAAAATATCGGTATGGCCTGCAAAGCGGTAATCCGGGTTAATTGGACCGCCGTTGGTCAGCAGGTAGATAGCACCGAAGTTGTTGAAATTATGGGCAAAGGTCATTACCAGTGATGGGGCGATTTGGTGAAGCACCATAGGCAGGGTAATTTCAAAGAACTGCTGGAATTTGCTTGCACCATCAATTTCACTGGCTTCGTAGAGGTCTGCTGGGATATTGGTCAATGCTCCAGAGATCAAGAGCATGAAGTAAGGTGCACCTACCCATACACTGATGGCAATAACCATGAATTTTGCCATTATCGGATCGGTAAGGAATGGGATCGCATCAACGCCCCAGAAAGATAGCAGGTTGTTGACCGGGCCGATCCCATTGAGCAATAGACGGAACACCAGTAAGGTGACAAACGCTGGAATTGCATAAGGCAAAATAAAGACAAAACGCCATAGCTTCTTGAATTTGATGTCTTTTTTTTCAACTGCTAACGCAAGAACAAAACCGAAGACAAAAACGCAGAAGGTCGCGGACAATGCCCAAATAACGGTCCATACCGCTACGCCAAAGAAGGTTTCAGACCAGATCTTTAGTTGAAACAGCTGGAGGAAGTTACCGAAGCCAACCCAGTCAACCAAGTTACGCGGCGGAATATGATTAGGCGCCGAATAGTTAGTAAACGAAACCAGTACGGTAATAACAATGGGTAAAATAACGAAAAAGGTCGCGGCCAGTGCTGCCGGGCTTAACGCAATAAAAGCAAAGTTATTGTCGTAGAATTTACGTAGCTGGCTAGCCAGCGGTAATTCTGTTTTGCTGACAGCCAGGGCATCTTTCACATTGGCGATGTAAATCCATGTGAAAAACAGCACCATGATCAGGCTAATTACGCCTTCAACCAGCATGAATACAGAGTTATCACCCTGAATAATATCGAAGCCTCTCCGCGTTTGGGCAACGTCCCCCAAGGTCATTAAACCTTGCAGCGCAGCGATCAGATCCGGCAGGTAGGTGACGAATAATAACTGTGCGCTGAGATAAAATAACCCTTTTAGATAATGGTTATTTTTTAGTTGGGTTGCGCCCATGACAAGGAGAGATAGAGGAACGTTGAACGATCCTCTTTTCTCTACGCTAATTAACATATATCTACTCTTTTACTCTTGATGGCGAATCGAATTATTGCTGCAGATTTACTGCTGCATAGCGATTTGCTGTTTGATAACCGATTCCGCTTTTTTCAGAGAAGCTTGCACATCAGCTTTGTTGTTCCAGATGTCGGCCAGTGCCGCAGTTACTGGTTGCCATACATAACCCATTTCAGGAATTGAAGGCATAGCGTCAGCGTGATAGCCCTGTGCGATAATTGCTTTGGTAAAGTCGTCGCCTGTCTTGGCTAGTTTTTCCATTGCACCTTTGTGAGGAGGGATAGCCTTCATCATCTCAAAGCGCTTAAGCTGCATATCTTCCGAAGTAACGAAGTCAGCAAATAGTTGGGCTGCACGAGGGTATTGAGAGAATGCAGAAACGCCTAACATTTTTACAGAAGAAAAAGTCGTAGGTTTTTTGCCTTTAAAGCTAGGTACAGGAACCGCGCCCAGATTGATACCTGAGTTGACATAGCCTTCAACAGCCCATGGGCCGTCAATGATGGCTGCCGCTTTACCTTCGGTGAACAAACCACGGCGAACCTGAACCTGGTTCATGTCTTCCGAGTTGGTATTCGTCGTTTCGCGCAGCGCCAACATGGCTTCGATACCTTTAACAGCACCTAGTGTGGCAATACCTACATCATTGGCATCTTTGCCGTCATTACCGAACTCATAGCCGTTGTACATAGACAGGAACATGCGGGATTCATAATAGTTCTGGATATCCCAAAGTAGCGCATATTTGTGCTCTTTCGGGTTGGTATAACCTTTACTGAATTCGATGATCTGCTCGAAACTGGTTGGTGCCTGAGGCAAAAGGTCTTTGTTATAGAAAAGGACAAGAGTTTCGAAAGAAAGAGGGAAACCGTAGCTCACGTCTTTGCTGTCTTTAGCGGCAACGGCGGCACTGTGAATGAAGTCTTTTTCGATACGTTCACCACTAACCAGGTTTTCCATGATGACGCCGGATGTTACTGCTCGGCCAAGAAAGTCATGAGGAAACTCGACAACGTCACCAACGCGGGTTGATGAACCATCCTGGATCAGGCGATTGATCGAGTTTAGCGGGCTGACTGAACGAACGTCGACATTTACCTTGTATTGCTGTTTAAATTCTTTGGCAGCGTATTGCATGAAGTCGGTGCTTGCACCTTTATCCGCCCAAACTTGTAACTCTGCGCCTTCTTCCGGCTGGACGGTTTGTGACGCCATGGATGGTAGGGCTGTTGTTATTAGCCCAGATGACAGAAGTGCAGATAAGATGATCTTTTTCATTTCCTGTTACCTTTGAATTCTTAAGTAGTAGTACGCCACGTACTACGCACATACTAGTTCTGCTTAGTTACCAGTCAAGTAATAATCAAACGTTATTGATTGAAGTGTGATTGCAATCAATAACGGTGTAATAAAATGGCTTGATTTATTGATAAGGGGGAATTCTATAAGAGTGGCAGTCATGCCTCTATTTATATAGTGCATTATTCAAAATTTAATTTAGCTTTATTTTTGTGGCGCATAAATATCCCTTAAAGAAATAAATAATTAATAAGAATATTTCCTATAGCTGACAAGTTAATGAATTACGTAAAATAAACATTAGTGTGAATATCATCACAAGAAATCGCTTATGTCTTGGTTGATCTTTAATTTCGTATCAATAGAATTAGTCGTACGCCATGTACCACTATCAAACAACATAATTCCAAACATCAAGGATCACGGGAATGAATAAGTCCTTACTGTCGGTACTGATTGTAAATGCTTTGGCTGCTGGTTACGCACACGCAGAGGTCGCACCATCTGATACATCGAATACTTTTGACCAGCTTGTGAATGTGGTAACGAATGTTAATGGTCACGTTGGCGTTGCTTATGAAATTAAAGAAACTGAGTATACTTGGTTAGATGATCCTAAAGGTAACTTTAAGGAAAAGCATAAAGAAAATAGTTACATTGATGGATTCTATAACTTCAATGATTTGAATGTGTTCGGTAATTATAAAATTACAGAAATTACGACTTTACAGAGTAAAGCAAACGGTAAATATCAAAAGTCTGAAACCACAAAATATGAAATTACGACTAATTACCGTTATGTGTTATCAGAAAGTTTAAACACGGGTTTAGGCTATAGCTTACAGTATGAAGACGGCTATACCCTTACACCTGATAATGATAAGGTGAATACAACTGAAGCTCAGCATGAGTTCGGTACCTGGCTTGGCTACTGGAACAATGAAGGCCAGTGGGGTTTCTACAGTGATGTTGCTGTTGGTTGGAAAAACTCAGATAAAAGTCAATGGGGTGAGTCAGATACAGATTTATTCCATGTCAGCTTTAAGCCGTTTATGAATCTAGGTAAATTCTTTGTTGCTGCAGAGCTTTATTATGAAGATCAGCAAACAGAATCTAATAAAGATTTTACAGAGCGTTATATTGAACCTGAGTTAGCTTATAGTTTTGGTGAAGGTAAGCGAGTATTTGTGAAACATCGCTTTAGTGAAAAAGAAACCAAAATTTCGCATAACAATGGTAAAACTGATACCTATTTTGAAAACATCAACAAGACCACTCTGGGTTATCAGCAAACTGTTGGTGATAACTGGTGGGTATCTGCTGAAGTTGAATTAACTCGTGAAAAACACGAAGCAAATGATGTTCGAACTGCAGATAAGGACAGTGACAATTTTAAATTATTCGCGCAATATCGTTTCTAGGATAATTTAATTAGGAATAGAACATGATTACTGCATCTGAAGTTGCCCAATTGCTGGGTGGTCAACTGATTGGCCGTGAAGACTTAGAGATCACAGATATTGTCGATATTCGTGATGATTCCGAGGGCGGTTTAGCTATTCTTCATCAGAAGAAAGATCTGGCTGCGTTGGAAACAACCAAGGCCGAGGTGATTATTGGGCCGTCTGTTATTGAATCAATTTCGGGTAAAACACTTATCGTGATTGATAAAATTGATCCTAACCGTCTTAATCAGCTGCTTCGTTTTTATAAAGTGAAGCGATACGGGCTGGAAGATCAAACTAATACCTCAGATCGCAGCGACGTTCATATCGGTAATCATGCTTCTATCGGTAAAGACTGTTATTTCATGCCGGGCGTAAAGATCATGAATGGTGTCACTATTGGCGATAACGTGGTGATTCACGCTAATACCGTTATCAAAGAAGGCACGGTGATTGGCAATAATGTCACCATTGATGCGAACTGTTCGATAGGTAATTACAGCTTTGAGTATTTATGTGAGCAAGGTGAATACATCCGGTTGGAGAGTGTAGGACGGGTCATTATTGAAGATGATGTCGAGATTGGTGCGAATAATACGATTGATCGCGGCACATTCGGTTCAACAGTTATCGGTCGGGGTACAAAAATGGATAACCAGATCCAGATAGGCCACGACGTACAAATAGGTCAGCACTGCTTGATTGTCTCTCAAGTCGGTATTGCCGGGTGGACGGTACTGGAAGATCACGTCATTGTTCATGGTCAGGCCGGCCTGGCCGGTGGCCTGCGGATTGGAAAAGGGACTGTGATCAAAGGTCAGGCTGGCGTGACGAAATCCTGCAAGCCCAATAGCCAGCTTTGTGGTTACCCTGCACGAGAGTCATCTCAATTTTTAAGCACAGTAGCAGCTTTGAACAAGCTTTCTCGGCAGCCCCAGCCAAAGCTGTCGGCATCTACTGTGGAACCAGAGTCACCAGGTTTATTAAGAAGATGGTTAAGGAAATTAATCTGACCATCTGGTGTCATTCTGGATTAGTGAAAAATTTTCGGAGTCATACATGGCAAATGTGAAGCTTAGCCAAGTAACAAAACAATATGAAAACGGCTTTAAAGCCGTACATGGCATCGACCTTGATATCCATGAAGGGGAGTTCATGGTGTTCGTGGGGCCATCCGGTTGTGCCAAATCAACGACGTTGAGAATGATTGCCGGGCTGGAATCTATTTCCGGTGGCGAGATCCGTATCGGTAATCAAGTGGTTAATAATTTACCGCCCAAAGAGCGCGGTATTGCGATGGTATTTCAGAATTATGCGCTCTATCCGCATAAGACGGTTTTCGACAATATGGCGTTTGGCTTGAAAATGCAAAAACGCCCGAAAGATGAGATAGAACAACGGGTGCGTGAAGCGGCAGAAAAGCTGGAGATCACAGATCTGCTCGATCGCAAACCGAAGGAAATGTCCGGTGGTCAGCGTCAACGTGTTGCGGTTGGCCGTGCCATTGTACGCAAGCCTGATGTTTTCTTGTTTGATGAACCGTTATCAAACCTGGATGCCAAATTACGTGTTTCCATGCGTGTGAAGATTGCTCAGCTTCATCAACAGCTGAAAGAGGAAGGTAATCCGGCAACCATGATTTATGTAACTCATGATCAGACGGAAGCACTGACCTTGGGTGATCGTATTTGCGTCTTAAACAGCGGTCAAATCATGCAGGTCGATACGCCGGTAAATCTATACAACTATCCTCGTAACCGTTTCGTTGCCGGGTTTATTGGTTCACCTGCAATGAACTTGGTTGAGGTTTATCTGCGTAAGCAGGGTGAGAGCTGTTATGTAGAGCTTGATAGCGGCAAGCTGATTGCGTTACCGAGTTGTTTTACCGAGAAGCTGGAACACTATGTTGATCAGAAAGTATGCTTTGGTTTGCGACCAGAGCATATTTCTTTGCAGGATGGTGAGGGAATTGCGAATGCCCTTACAGCGAAGATCTCAGTTATTGAGAATATGGGTAACGAGAAATATGTGTACTTTAACGTGGCAGAACACGAGATGATCTGCAGAATCAATGATCCGCTTTTGTCCTTATCGGCGATTAACACCGAGAAGCAGTTTGTCTTTGATACTGAATTTAGCCACATTTTTGATATTGCAACAGGAGAGAACCTGACACTGGCTTAGTGTTATGGGTTACTAGTTTACGTTTTATTGGGTACGTCTCTATCACGCAAAGGATGATGCGTTCTTGGTTAGATATCAGTTATCTATTCCTCTATTCTATACCAGCCGAGCAGGATGCTCGGTTTTTTTAGTGATACTATCTAATTGAAAAGTAAATGTTTATGAAGCGATAAGCGTTTTTATCATGGATTTCTATTTACGCTGGAATCGGGGAGGCTTAAAGAAGCCGTATAACTTTGCACATTAGACAGCAAGCTTTTATATCTTAAAGACGGTATTACTTATCAATTATTATGCAACAATGATTTTTTGCAAGTTAGGTGTGAGTAATTTTTGATATTGCTTTTAGGATATAAAACATCCTATTTTATGAGTTTTTCTTGATTGTAAAAAGCACAAAAAATTATACAGATGTTTTATGACAAAAAGATGACAGTTGCATCTTTTTGTATAAAAAGAGCTGTGCGTAACACATTGATATTAAAGTTATTATTTAAATGGATGATTATCTAGTCTAAGTTGGTAATGCGTTTTGGTGATGGGCTGAGTAAAGGTATGTTGTCTTTATGACTAATTTAATTAAGTTTTAAAGATGTCTCTTATTATTTTTATATTCAGTATTTATAATATATGTTTATGATTGTTTTAATTTAAATCTGGAAGCGGCGCCTATCTTTGGAATGACAAAAATCGAATGTATTGTAGTTAAATTATATGTATTTTTTGTATGCTGGTCTTTTAAAACGCCAAATTCAACATCATTAATATTCATGATTTAATTATGAGTTAAGGCATATGTAATTATTTTTTGTGGTGGAATTTAAATTTTATAAGTGTCGTAGCATAAGAGGTTTCTAATATAGGAGGTATATTATTAGAAAACTCTCATGTTATTTTTTTAGCTGCTGTAGTTGGTTAAGTAGGTTATGCAACCTCTGTAATTTCTTCAATACAAAGGTCTTTAGTTGGGGCTTTCTGAGCTTGTTCGGTTTGGGTCAGTTCTTCTTGGGATAGGTGGACAACAGCGTAACCTATGCTCATATAAATACAGCGGTCAATGTCGGTTTCATCACCAACTATTTGATCAAAAAGGCCTTTCGCTTCTTGAGATGGCGAGATGATGGGGCCAGCATGTTTGAGGGCTTTGATGAATTCAGCTTCGTGATGAATAGCATAGACCCATGAAGTAAAAAAGGCATCAGACGAGGTGAATATCAGCGGGCGCTTGATGATTTCTATGAACATAGGTTTTAGTTCAGTAATCAAATCTGCCTTGAGTTTAAAGTGCGCATTGATACCCGAACGGGTTATTCCTACCTTTTTGGCAATAGTGCCAAATGTTAGTTTTTCAAAGCCTTCATTCATAGCAATTTCGAATGAGACGTTAATAATTTTTCGTCTGGTTTCAGCTGCGACAGCTTGGCTTACTCTTGGCATTGTAATTATTGGGTGAGTTCTTATAGGGTAAACGCCATAATAACAGTATTTATCAATCGATCCAGTGGCTTTATCTTTTTATTAGACCTACGCATATATACTGTCTGATTATCCGGCCTTTATATTTAGGTATATTATGAATAATGTTCGATACAAGAAGTTAGTTAATAATCCTAAAGAGGTATACTGGTTCATTGTTACGGTGTCACCTGTATGGGCTGTTATTTAGTCGCTATTTATAAAACTGATACTTACTCCTGCTTGGAGAAGAAGGCCTCTTCAATGGTTGGTTAGCGATGGTTGGTTTAAAGAGGCCTTTTGTACCAAAAATGGACGCTAGCTTTGCGTTAGTGCGGTACTAACTTCCCGAAGGAATGCAAGGGAAAGTGTATTGGAGAGGTTTAGAGTAAAAAACCTAATCGTTGATTTTATAAACAAGTACCAGTGACTCACATGAACTGGTACTTGTTAGGTAAGGTCGGTTAGTGAAAGAATAGTTGGCTAAAGGGGTTCCTACCGTGCTGTTAAGCAGCCTGCAGCTGTTTATGAGGTGGGTGATGGGGCTGGTGGCATCAATGTTGACAGAATCCTAGCCTGAGTTGGTAGATACAACAACATGGATTTGGTTTTCTTTGAGTATGCTGGTTCTGATGGCGTTGTTGGTATATCGTAGGGAGCTTTTTCTCGTCAGGTGTTTTGCGAAAGCGATATAGATGCCATCTGAGTATTGAAAGCCCCATTCTGGGGGCTTTTTTGAACTGGCTAAAAGCAAATCTTGTCGCGTGTTTGGCAATTACTTTCGCCGTTAATTCTCTTTCAGATAAGCACTCAAAAATTGCGCTACAGCCATTTCGATAGCGAGATCCTGATCTTGCTGACTGGCTGTTGGAACATGCACAAGCACCTGCGGCCAGAAGAGTGTTGATTTCAGGGCTCCGATAAATTGTTCGGAGGCAATTTTCGGTTCAGCGACATCCAATTTTCCGGCTTTGATACCGGCTTCAATCCACTTGGTCAGGCCCTGACCGCCCTCCAGCTGCTGCACTTTTTCCAGCATGATGGTGGCTGAATCGCCCGAGCGCATACATTCCGATAGCACCATTCGCGCCAGGGAGACAAAATTTGGACAACATAATAGTTGGGCTTCCCTTTGGGCTATTGCTGTGAGCTGAGCTTTGATTGATTTTTCTGGCTCAAGAGGGATAGCGCTAAATGTCTGCACACAAGAAAGCATGCGCTCAATAATCACGCTGAATAAGCTTTCTTTGGTTGGGTAGTATTTGTAAAGGGTCCGTTTCGAGACTTCAGCTTTTTTCGAAATGGCTTCCATACTCGCTTGTTCCAATCCCTTGTCTTTAAAAATTTCTATAGCAGCAAGAATGATATTTTCTTGTTTAATTTCAGCGACTTTAACCATTTTTCGTTCCAATGATGAATTTAAAAGTAAACGATCGTGTTTACTTTTGGTGAATTCAAGATATCATCAAAAGTATACACCACCGTTTACTTTTGAGGCTAGTCAAAAAAATGAACACAACTCGAAAAGCATCCTTACTGGCAGTGGCCAGTGTGTTGGGTCTTGCTTTGTGTGGAAATAATAACGTGGATGGCGATTATGTGCACAGTGAGGACGTTCACCTGGAACGCATTGCTCAGTCACCACAGTTTGTTGATGGCAAGGTTGTGTCGAATTTGCCGAAAGTAGACATGGGAGAAGGAATGTTATCGATGATGTGGAAATTCTTCATCAATCGTGGACAGTACAAACCACAGCATCGGCTCCAGTATCAGCCTGTTGATACTGAATTGCTAGCTGAGCCGAGTAAGTCGCTGAGGGTTACCTGGCTAGGGCATTCATCTCTGTTTATTGAAGCAGATGAAACCCGGATGTTGATTGATCCGGTTTTTGATTATGCCGCGCCTGCTCCTTTTGCCAACTGGTTCCAGCGTAATGTCGATGCGCCGGTGAGCAGGGAAGAGTTGCCGTTGCCGGATGTTATCCTCATTTCGCATGATCATTATGATCATCTTGAAGAAAGTACGGCTCGTTTTTATGCCAGCAAGAATGTGAAGTTCTTTGTGCCATTAGGCGTTGGTCGTCATCTTGAAAAGTGGGGAGTGAAACCGGTCAATATTGAAGAGTTTGACTGGTGGGAAAGCCAAAAAATCAATTCGGTGACGATAACGGCAGCCCCAGCGAACCACAATTCGGGTCGTAGCCTGTTTGATTCCAACACTACCTTGTGGTCGTCGTGGGCGATCCAGGCGGATGCTGGAAGTGTCTTTTTCAGCGGTGACTCCGCATACGGTGAGCACTTCAAGCAGATCGGTGAGCGCTTGGGCCCGTTTGACCTTTCTTTTATTGAAGTCGCCGCTAATGTGAAAAATGACAAGGGGTATCCGGTAGAGGGGTGGGGACATATGCAAGCTTCTCATACGATGTTGGCCCACCTGGATGTCCGGGCAGAAAAGCTCTTTCCGGTGCACTGGTCTACTTACGAATTGTTTCTTCATCGCTGGGATGAACCGGTTAATGACTTGGTTGCCGAAGCGGAAATTAATTACGCTGAGTTGGTTACACCACTGATAGGTGAATCGGTTGATATTTCACAGTCACTTCGAACTACGTACTGGTGGCAAAGTGATTTTGATTGGCTGGACTTTTCGGCGTTAGCCAAGGCAGAGCCTGCATATCAAAGCGAATAATAGTGAGGGGCTGAAGTGCTCCTCATCGTTCTTATCATAAGTATTGGCAGAATAACTCTTGATTTCTCATTGTCAGAATCCCTTCACTCAATTTGTCCTGAAATTGAGTTTGAAAGAAAATTGTCACTAACAACTTAATCACTGCCTTCTAAAATGAAAGAGTTGTATACCCAACTGATCTTTATATATAGGAGTCTGAGTGAGCTTATTTGGGTATAGGAGACTGGGAGGAACAGCGTGAAAATCTTGTTTATCTGTCGGCATAATACTTGCCGTAGCATTCTTGCAGAAGCGATTGCCAGGCGTTTTTTACCTGAGCGGTTTGAGGTGGCCAGTGCCGGAAGCGAACCGCTTGGGGATCTGCATCCATATATTAAAAACTACATTGGAGCTATGGGGCTGGATCCTGCGGATTTTTACAGTAAATCCTGGGAAGAGCTGGCGAGCTTTCATCCGGATATTGTGATTTCGGTTTGTGACCAGCAACATGGTGAAGCCTGCCCGAACTGGCTGGCTGATGGGATCCGGGTTGCTTGGGATATCAATAACCCGTTAGAAATCAGCGCTAGTCAAGAGGAGTTCGATGAGCAATGCCATCAGGCGTCAGCGTCGCTGAAACGTCGGATAGACAAATTAAGCGGTTACTATTTTGAAAATATGAGCCACGATCAAATCATCGAGGCGCTTGAAAAATTGCATGGCATATAGATATGTCATGCAATAAAAGTAATACCAATTTTGAGGGAAGAAATGAGATTACGTAGTAAATCCTAGTTTGAATTCACCTCGTATAAGTTACCGTTCGTTGATTTTATAGTGACAGTTTTCTTTATGTTTGATGACGGTGAGGCGGTCTAAGCTAATAACAGCTTGAACAGACATTGATAATGAGGAGCTGGAATGAAAATATTACTTATAGGGGCGACAGGGACAATCGGTAAAGCTGTTGCGGCGCGTCTTGGTACTGAACATGAAATCATTGCAGCAGGTTATACCGAAGGGAATGTGCAGGTTGATTTGGCCGATGCAGATTCAATAAAAGCCATGTTTGAATTGGTCGGAAAAGTCGATGCGGTAATCTCGACTGCCGGTCTGGCTAATTTTGCGCCTTTACACGCACTGAGTGATGACGATTATCAGCTAGGGTTGAGCAATAAACTGATGGGGCAAGTCAATCTGGTTCGTTATGGCGCCGATTATATCAAGCTGGGGGGTTCAATCACTCTGACTTCCGGCGTACTGGCGCGTAAGCCTATACCGGGAAGTGCATCAGTCAGTATGGTGAATGGTGCGCTGGAAAGTTTTGTCCGCGCTGCCGCTTTAGAGCTTCATCAACTAAGATTAAATGTCGTAGCACCAGTTTTCGTAAAGGAAACTATGGCTATGATGGGAATCGATACAGAAGGTGGTGTGTCGGCCGCTGATACCGCAATTGCCTATGAGGTGGCGGTAACAGGCGATATGCATGGTCAGACATTGGATATCACCGACTATATCTGATTGAACACTCGCTATTTGTTTAGACATTTTTGTTTTGCCTAATCCTTGTTGATTGGGCGTTATTTTTTATGGGTACAGGATTGGCTGATGGTTTGACAGTGAAGTGGGGATGACTCATTATGCTTGCGTTTCTTTTCTGTTATTCGGTATATGGTTATGACTATCTCAGCGTTTCACTCTGGCGTCAATATGCTTCATCAAGCGCAAAATATGGCGACAACAGGCGCAAAGGAGATCCAGCAGTCAACACTTTCACCGTCTCGGCCGGCGGAGCAAAGCACCACTACCACTTTGTCTTCCTCCGTTCCTGTATCTGGCGTATCTTCACCCGATGAAGTGATTTCAAAAGCAAGTACTGATTTACTTCAGGCCAAAAGCTACAACCAGGCTGGGGCAAATGTCATTCGTCGGGCTGATGAGATGACAGGCAGTTTGCTTAACATTAAGGTTTAATCTTTAGGCATCACCTTGCTCATTGTTATCGTTTGACAAAATAATGCTAGCGACGGAGCAATAACAATTAATCACATGATAAATTTCTCCTAGCATCAGTTTTTTCCTCTCATATGTCAGAACTGAGATCCTTAGTTCATTGCTATTGTTTACAGTACAAAGTGCTGGCTGATCTGCCTGTATAAGACAACGTATTTTATTTGGCTGGGTATGGAGTGTTTATTATGAATACTTCTGTTTGCTTGTTGTTGGCTGTAACGTTGACATCTGTGGCGGCTTGCAGAGATAGATCCGATGATGAAAGCTTTGGAGAAGATTCGAATGCTGTTACTGGCGGAAGTGTTGATGGTGGTAGTGTAGAACCACCGGTTGAACCACCGCCAATTGAGGATCCGGAGCCCAAGGTGGATATAGATGGGCTACCTTTGCCTGAATTGAGTACTACTCATGACTATGAGGCGTATTTAACTGCCCAGCCTCGATACTACACAGAGATAACGTCTCCTTTCGGTAATGTTCGTTTACAGGATAATACGCCTTTTTCTAATCCTGTGACGAATACGGGGGCAAACCTTGGGCGGATACTTTTCTATGATGTGCGGTTATCGGCAAATAACACCAAAGCGTGTGCGTCATGCCATATTCAGAAGCATGGATTTACCGACCCAGCTAAGTTTAGTGTTGGTTTTGATGGTGGGGCAACAGGTCGCCATTCAATGGGCTTAAGTAACGCGACGTATTACCGGCCAAAAAGCTTTTTCTGGGATGAGCGGGCAAAGACACTGGAAGAGCAAGTGCTGATGCCGATTCAGGACCCGGTTGAAATGGGGATGAATCTGTTTGATTTGGAAGTGAAGTTAGCCGCTACCAGCTTTTACGCGGCAATGTTTGAACAGGTGTTTGGTGATGAAGCGATAACAAGCCAGCGTATTTCACTGGCTCTGGCCCAGTTTATTCGAACGATGGTTTCTTACCAGTCAAAATTTGATCAGGCCTTTATGGCGGGAGAGTGGGATGAGCCGGACTTTGCCGCGGTGTTTACAGAGCAAGAGATGTTAGGTCATAAATTATTTTCTGGTTTTGGGGGGCGGGAGGATTCCCTGGACTGTATTGCGTGTCACCAGACATCAGCCCATACAATGGATCGCTCACATGTGAATGGCCTGGATGCGGATACCAGTGACGATCAAGGTGCCGGCGGTGGGTTCTTTAAGTCGCCATCTTTGCGCAATATCGCAGTGGGGGCACCGTATATGCACGATGGCCGTTTGGCGACATTAATGGATGTGGTTGAATTTTATAACAGTGGAGTACAGCCTCATCCTAATTTGAGCCCTGATTTGAGACGGAATCGAGATCCTAATGGGCCGCCAGTGAGGTTTAATTTATCTCAGGAAGAAAAAGAAGCGTTGGTGGCTTTTTTGGAAACCCTGACTGATGAGGCATTTTTGACTAATCCGATTTTTGCCGACCCTTTTCCTGAGGTTGTATCGGAAACAACGGATGTCGAAGAATAGTGTTAAAGACGGAATGAAAGAGTAAAGAAGCCAGCAAATGCTGGCTTCTTGTACGTTGGTTTTATCCACCCCAGCTTTTGCTGCCACTGGATGATTTACTCCAGCTGGACTTGGCCGAGACTGTTGAACCGAATCCTCCGCGGGAGATCGTGCGGCTGATGGTTGGTTTTGGCTTAAGCTGATCACTGCTGACCCGTACTTTGGTTTTCTTATATCGGCTGCTGCCGTAGTCGTAACCATCAGCCGAGGTCCAGCGATCGTAGAAAATACTGCCCGGGTAATATGAACGGAACATTGGCTGGGAATAATAACCGCGGTTATTATCCATTAGCCGCCCGAACATAAAGCCAGCCATCGCGGGCATAAACCAGTTGTTTGAGGTGCGAACACAGGTGTTGTTACCGAATTCGGCAGTACAGTCGTATTCACTACGGTATTTAGGAGCTGTTCTTTCTGCTTCGTCCAGCGCAAACTGGTAAGCGGCGCGGCACTCCTGACTGTAATTGGGGTTATCGTCGATACAGTCAGGCAGGGTTTGATAAATTGTCCCTTCATTGGTGTTATCGCTACACCCTGTCAGGAATGCACCGGCAAAGGCGACCGAGAACGGTTTTACCGAGAAGGTACGCCAGTCTTTGCGCATACTCGCCAGAACAACCTTCTTGCTTCGTTTCATGGCGGTTGCTCCTAGTATGTCATGCAAGCGGCATTTAGCAGGCCGACAGATACCGATGTTGCAGCCATAAGAATACCTGCGGGAATTTCTCCGGCTTCAATACGCTCGACAATTTTCGGCATAAACCCGAAGCGGACGATATAGAAAGCGATAAGCTGAGCTATGAGTGCAATAACGCCCCAGAGTGCAAAATCGATTAGGTTGACAGAGTTACTTGCCGCGCCAGCAATTGCCAGGCAGTAGCCCAGAATTGAACCGGAAAGGCCAATTGCCGCCGCTGTATTCTGTTGGTCCTTGACTAGCTTCCATTCATCATGCGGGGTGAAGCGTACATAAATAATTTTGAACAGTAATAAAAAGGCCAAAGAAAGTGCAAAATAAAGCAAAAAAGCACCTAGGCCAGCAAGAGAGTTTGCAAAAACTTCCATGTGGTTTCCTTAAAGATATTGAAAGTTAATTTAGCCAATCAGTTTGAAATCAGTCGGGGACAGGTTAATGCCTGTGCTGGTGGCAAGGCAGTGCTCAGCTTGGTTGTTGATTATTTTCTCTTCCCCTGCAACCATCAGCGATTCATAAACATCATTGCCGATATTTCGCTCGTAGATCATCACAAACTGATCGGTTTCGCTAATGGTACCGTTTTCCAGCCAGGTTTTCTCTGTCATAGCGACTGGACGTGTATTTTCCCAAACTTTTTCAAAGTGTTGGCCTTCTAGCTCCCATGAATCCTGAACGATTTGGTTATCCAGCAAGTGCTGCCACTGGCTGTCGGAATCAATGGGTTTGCTGTCATAAAAGTAATAGAGTTTTACTTCGCTTACATCGGCTTCATTCGGGCCATGAGTCAGTACCTGGATAAAGCCGTCATCATCGGTGTAATAGCGAAGCAGGCGGGTTTGCTCATCTAGGCAAACTTCACCGACAGCCTTGATGAGCTGGGTACGCGCCGCCCCTTCAATGACAAGATCCGGCTCAATAAGGCGCAGTTTCAAATCATCGAGTTCAAATGCCCCTCCAAGGCGTAAGCCCAGAATTTCCGGGCTTTTGGGAAGCTCCGGGGTAGATTTCTTTTTTTTAAACCAATCAAACATAGTGGCTCCTGAACAGCTATCACGTCTTACCAGCGAAAATTATTAACTCGCTCGTCGGAGATATAAAAGAGTTTGCAACCTGGTGGCACTTCACGTTGTAGGGAAGGATTTAGTTCGACACCATCACCGGTATCAATGGCTATCAGGGTTGCTTCATAGTCTTGCTTGAAAGTCGCAAACAAGGCTTCAATTGTCGTACTCGGGGAATTCGCCGGGTAGCGTACGGAATATTGGGTCATGCCCTCGGTGGTGCTGAGCAATTCATGGTGGAGTTCGCTCGAACCTGGGTCGACGGCCGCTTTAGCCAGCATTTCAACGGCTACTGAAGGGATACACTCGGCATTCGGACAGTGCTGTTTCAGCAGCTGGCTCAGCGCTTCATCCTTGAAGTAGGCCAGCAGGTGCGCTTTGGGGTTTTTGCTGGTACAGAACAAAGCAGCTGAAAGGGTAATATCATCCTCGGGGTTGTCGATAAGGATACAGCTGGCACTGTCTATCCCGGCTCTGACCATCCCTTCCTGGTCGGTGAAGCTGGCCACTCGGACAAATTCAACTTCACCCGGCAGCGGGTTTTCAATTTCTGGACGGACACATAAGACGATCGGGCGCCGACCTTTTTCCTCGTGTTGCAACATTTTGATCAGGTGCAAGGTACGTTGCTCGTTCCAGCCCAGTACTAAAATATGGTTGTTCACTTTGAGACTCCGTTTTCCCATCAGGCCGCTTTTCCAATATCGAATAAAGAGGCTGGCGATGCGTCCGATAGCCATGGCAAACAGCCCAAGGCCACCGGGGATCACAAACAGGGAGACCACCCATTTGCCCATGGCGGTCGTCGGTGACATATCACCATAGCCAACGGTAGAGGCGGTGACAAATAGGTAATAGATGAAATTAGTGAAGGAGCCGGTTAGCTCATTTTCACCGGCGAACGCCAGTAATAACCAGCTGATCGCGGCATATCCAAGCAAGGTAAGCAGGAGGTTCCTGCCATTTAATTGACTGAAATTCCTGATAGCCCATCGTTGGAAGAAGAGCCATAGTGCCATTGTTACCTCCGTTACTTACCTGCTTGTCGTTATCGATAAAGCAAAAATCAAGGCGATAGCCTTATTTGCCTAGAATTCGTGCCAGTTCATCTTCAGCGGATGATTTGCCGGGAGCTGTGATTCCTGCTTCGGCCAATTTTTTATCCAGGCTGCTGCCAGATTGCTCTTCGGCCATTTCTGCTGCGGCATCTAGTTGGGCAGATTTTTCAGCCTGGCGCTGTTTAATCCGTTCCAGAGACTCAACAGCAGTATGCATTTTGGCGTTTGCACCGACATTGGTTGCCGATACAGCGGATTGTGCTTTTTGCACCGCTTCGTTTGCCTTAACGACATCGACTTGCTGTTCAAGTTGACGCAGTTTGTCTTTGGCCTGCGCGATGTTTGTACGCATGCTTTGTTCTGATTTTATGAACTGATCAAGATAGACTTGTTCGGCTTCTTGTTCATTACGCAGGTTGGCAACCTTTTGTGCACATTCCAGTGCTAGCTCCTGCTGACTTTTTTCCATTGCTGTACGGGCATGGCCTTCATATTCATCAATACCGTTATTGAATGCATCGACCTTTTGCTGCGATAGTTTACGCTTGGCAACAATTCCGACTAAGGCTTCATCAGAGCGGCGAAGCTCTTGTTTTGCTTCTCTGATCTCTTGATCAAGGATACGCAGTGCCTGGTTATCCGCGATGTTTTCAGCAGCTTCGTTGGCACCGCCTTTGATTGCGGTAAATAGTTTTTTCCAGACACTCATGATGCGTTCTCCGTTAGGTATTCCTGGTATAGATCGATAAAGGCTTCAACATTGCGGAACAGAGTCGCAACCTCAATAAGAATGCTTTCTTCTTTTGACTGTGAAGATAGCGAACCGAAAGCCACGTAATAGCTTTCACCGCTAATTTCGTTAATGCCAATGGTTGAAAGCGGGAACATTTTGTGGGTTCGCAGGATCAGATCATTCAGCGCCACGGTATCGCTAACCTGCTGATGAGGAAACAGCAGAACCTCAACCAGGATTTGCTCACCGGCTACCGCCAGATACGCTTCGATGTTGTCTTCGTTGCGGATAACAAGAGTTTGCTCCTGTTGTGTGACCTGCCAGCCAGCGTGTGCGGACAGAACCGGAAGCAGATCATTTAATTGCCACGTCATAGTCATACCTTCATGATTTAGTGAGAGGGCTTATGAAAAAATATCCTTATATTATGGGGTTAATCTAATAAATTACTATCAGAGCGTGGCAAATTGTTAGCTTTTTTGTGAGCGGCAGGGAGGGTTTGCATTAAATTTCAGTGGACCGCATTGAACAGCAACCCGGAAAGGGGCAGAAATGATGAAGTGAGCCGGCAGGAGGGGGAGCCTGCCGGAGACGCAAAGGTTAGCCTTTCAGCCCTTCGCTGATCAGCAAATACCCACGGTTGCGTTTGGTATCCATGGTTGCCATTGAGTCGAACAGTTGATCACTTTCAACCCAAACCCAGTTGGCTTTGGCGTTGGATACATCCATGATCAGAAATGAATCGGATCCTTTGTGGTATGCACCAATCGGTGAATAATGGCCAGAACCCGGTTGGTTGAGTGTTTTTCGAGAGTAGTTCACAACAACATACTGATTTTTAGTTTCCAATGCATGAACCAGTTCTGCTTTCATATCTGCTTTGTGGTTCAGGTTGTCAACAAATACCGTTTTTACTTTCAATTGGTTTGATGTCAGTAAATTTGTCATTTGATCAAGCTGTAGGCCGTAATCATGACCTGCGCCTTCAGTTACTGGCTGACCCATGATCTGCAATCGGGTTTTCTGACCGTGGCCTAAAACCGTATTCTGGGTATAACGCTCGTAGAACGGACTCCAGTCTCCCTGAGGGAAGTAAGCGCGATCTTCCGGGGCGATTAATGATTCGTCCAGAGGAATCTCGGTGACATTCTGACGCACACGAAGCGCATTAAGCACGATGGAAGTAGATGCCACGCCGCAGTATACTTTGTTGTCCTGGGCATCATAGAAATTAGCCAGCTTGAAGAAGTCTGTTTTAAAGTGAGATTGCTCAAGACGGGTAATACCTTCGTCACTCGACCAATCAATCACATCTGCAAAAGCCGCTGTTGTTGGTACAGCTGCGAGCGCAAGAGAAAGTAATGATGTTTTCAGCATTGTTTTCATAGTTAACCTTTTTACACTAATCGTTGTTCGGCAATTCGACATAGCATCGTGACACCCAGTGGGATGATGCTGTCATCAAAATCAAAATCGCACGTATGCAGGTTGGTTCCCTTAGAACCAATCATGAAAAAGCAGGCGCCTATACTGTCGTCCTTTTTGAAAAACGCCATGTCTTCACCGCCCGGACTCGGCTCGACATTGGTGTTGAGGTTTTCGGCTCCAACTGTTGATTTAGCCACATCAATAACGCAATCAACTTGTTCTGGGGTGTTGACGGTGGCGGGACAGAGTACTTCAAATTCCACCTCGGCATGGGCGTTGTACGCTTCGGCAATAGAGCTGGCAAGCAACTGCATTTTACGGCGCATGGTGTCACCGACTTCTCGTTCGTAGAATCGAATGGTTCCGCCGGCTTCGGCTGATTCAGGTATTGAGTTGAATACCTCACCACTCATGATTTTTGTTACAGCAAGTACACCCATTTCAGAGCAAGGCACACACTCCGATACAATAGACTGCCATGCTGTGATGATTTTGGCTGAAACTGTTATCGGGTTTACGCACTTGTGCGGCACGCTTGAATGGCCGCTGCACCCTTTCACTATCAGGCTGAATTTCTCTCCGGCACCTGTGATCGGGCCGTAGCGTAGGGAAATCGTGTTATCCGGCAGGCGTGGCATATTATGGAAGCCGTAAACTTCATCAAACGGATATTTCTCGAATACGCCGTCTTTCATCATGGCTTTGGCACCGGCACCGATCTCTTCGGCTGGCTGGAAAAGAAAGATGATGCGACCCCGGAAATTTCTGTTCTCTGAGTAATAGCGAGCGGTTGCTAACAGCATTGCCATATGGCCATCATGTCCGCAGGCATGGGATTTTCCCGGATTCTGCGAGGCATAAGGCTTGCCGGTTTGATCCTGCATTGGTAATGCATCCATATCAGCACGGTAGGCAATAGTTCTGCCTTCTCCCAGCGTACCGTCAATGATACCGACAACACCGGTCTGACCGAAGCTGCGATCGATTCTTATAGCCCATGATTCAAGTTTGTTCGCGACATATTGAGATGTGTTGTGAAGCTCAAATCCTACCTCTGGCATACTGTGAAGCGTATGACGCCATTCAGTGATTTCCTGATGCCATTCATTAACAATTTCAATTGTGTTCATCATCTATTATGTCCGGGTGACAGCCAGAGCCTGAAGCTCTGGCTTGGGTTTACGAGTTAGTTACGCCTTAGCTGTAGTTGATTTTGCTTGTTGTTCAGCCGCTCTTTTACGGGCAATAAAGTAAAGCGGAGAAATCAGTACCATGGCGCCCAGGCCGACTAGGATTTTGGTCAGGCTCTGATCCGCTAGCAACCAGACACAAATACAAACACCAGTTACTGGAACAATGGGACCAAACGGTACTTTGAAGTTGTTTTTAGTGCTTTCGTCATTTTCAAAACGTTTGCGGAACTTCAGAGTGGCAATACAAGTTGGAATGTATTGGGCAAAACGGGTAACAACACTCAGCATCGCCAAAGTGGTGAATGAACCAGACAGTGCAATAGGGATGGTAACCAGACCTGAAGCCAAAATAGCCACGGTTGGAATACCCTTTTCGTTTTTGCTACCAAATATGGCTGGAATCATTTTGTCATCTGCCAGAGGCAGCAGGGCGCGAGGAATATGGAATGACGCCGCAACGTTAATACCTGCAATCGAAATGATAGAGCCAATGGTGATCATATAGAAACCGAAATCACCGAATGCAACTTTGGCTGCATCTGCCAAAGGTACTGATGAGTTGGCAATATCTGGGCCTAGGATACCGACAGAAACAGCCATAACGGCGGCGTAGAATACGGTAACAGCAAGGATAACGATAATGATGGCAAGCGGAAGGTTGCGTTTTGGATTCTCCATGTCTTCAGCAGCAGTACCGAACGTTTCAAAGCCAGTGAAAGCGTAGAAGCAAAGGATCAGTGCAGAGCCGAGTGTTTCAAAAGTCAGGGAATACTGTGCTGGCTCAGCTGTTGATTCAGCCGCTGAAAAGGTAGGGATGATATTTTCCGGGTTAATGAACCAAATACCGCCAACAATCAATACAACCAAAGGCACCATTTTCGCCAGGGTTGAGATGTTGTTAACCACTTTGGCTGCGCCGACACCAGCTAGGTTCAGCAACGTTAGTGAACCGACTATACCGACAATGATGCCATTTCTTAGCATTTGGTTTTCTTCGAAACCGAAGGTATTGGCAAGAATGTTAGTGAGTGCAACAGCCATAACCCCCCATGCGATACATTGCATCATCCATTTCAGGAAGCCGACTTCAAAACCGGCAAATGAACCAAAGGCCTCCTTGGTATATACATAAGCGGCACCGTTTTGGCTGAAATAACCGGAAGCTTCCGCAAAGCAAAAAGCAATAGTGGCAACAATAATCGCAGTAATAAGAATAAGAGCGACAGACCAGTCACCAGCTAATTGATATAAAGAGCTTGGTAGCAAGAATATTCCGGAGCCAATGATAGAGTTAAATCCGAGTAAGACTATACTCGCGAGTCCTAATTTTTGTTTCGTCATGATACGACCTACTTTTGCGTTCCAATACAGAATTTTTGCACTAGGGAGCCGCCGAAATCCTTCGGTTTAATTTAATCTTTTATCAAAAATCTTATGAATATTTGTATAGATTGTTGAGGTGATTATTTCCTGGTGCTTATATTTTTAGTTCAAATGGAGAATACGCTTTATATTGGAGAAAAAAATTTCAAATTTTCTTCATAAGAACAGTTTGATGGAAATGTTTTCTATCAATTACGCTTATGCATGAAATTTCTTTTCTGTGTTGATCTTGGTTATCTTATTATTTATTAATTAAGTGTAAATTTGTGATGGAGCTCATAAATAAGGTGTTGATTTGAAATGGAAATCACCCAAATACCCACTTTAAAAGTATGGGCTTTGTCACATATTTGATATTTAGAGTAAAGATTAATAATAAATGAGGCTTATAACTGAAATATTAATAGGTGCGGCGTGGTATCGATATAAATATTTATAAGTTGCTTATCTGTAGTGGGAGTTTTATCGCTTGATGAGCGGGTTAGGATGTGTCGCTTTAATTCGATAGGTAGGTATTTATTTGAAGACGTTTTAACGATTAGTCTAGTAAGAAGGTATAAAGTTGAAGTGTTTGATTTATTGGAAATGATAGAAATAAAAAGCCTGCAATGCAGGCTTTAAACAGAAATTAGAGCTATTAAGCAGATACTGCGATAACTTCAATTTCTACTTTTGCATCCAGAGGAAGACGAGCAACTTCTACACAGCTTCGGGCTGGGCATTGATCGCCAAAGAATGCGCCATATACTTCATTTACTGTCGCGAAGTCATTCAGATCTTTTACAAATACGGTTGCCTTGACGATATCAGATTTAGTCAGACCTGCCGCGTTTACAATCGCTTCTACATTTGCCAGAGATTGCTTGGCTTGCTCTGCTACATCTTCAGGCATGGTTCCTGTTTCAGGGTTAAGCGGTAGCTGACCGGAAGTGATGAGCATATTACCGAACTTTTTCGCCTGTACATATGGACCGACAGCGGCTGGTGCTTTTTCTGTGTTGATTGTCTCTACCATGATGTCCTACTTTGGATTAATTATGTTGGTTCCTGAATTTCACGATCATCTTTGCTGGTTTTTGCCAACGAGTTTGTTTGGCATGTATGCAATAGCTAATAACCATGTTTTTTGCATGGCTATAATGTACGCCTTAAACCAGGGAAATCCTTCGCCTTTATTGCTTTAAAATCCTAGAAGCGTGGAATTTTTTTCTCTTTTCCTGCTTGAAAGGGGAGGAATGTTAGTTTTAACACTATTGACATAGTGACATAGTGACATAGTGACATAGTGACATAGTGACATAGTGACATAGTGACATAGTGACATAGTGACATAGCGACATAGCGGAGAGCATGAAGTGACTATGGTGGCTTGGCAGGAGAATAGAGGAATTATGTTGCTCGTAACTGATGGCTCGTTTCCCGAGGTCGATTGATATAGAGACATAGAAATAGAGAGATAAATCGCCGTAGGATAGCCTGTAGCAGGCGATAGTATTCATTTATAGCTTTATCAGTCGTCAGAGGTGCGAAATGCGGTATGGATGCGCTGAGGGCATTTTCTGGGGCGAGGTTATACAAAGCAAAGATTATAAGAATGAAAAAAGCCAGGCATTCGCCTGGCTTTGAAATTTAATAAGTGCTTAGGGAATGAATTAGCCCAGTAGCTCTTTAGCAGTGTTCACAACGTTTTCAGTTGTGAAGCCGAACATCTTGAACAGCTCGCCTGCTGGTGCAGATTCACCGAAGGTAGTCATACCGATGATACGGCCGCCGAAACCAACGTACTTGTACCAGAAGTCAGCAATGCCAGCTTCGATAGCAATACGTGCAGTTACGTCTGATGGCAGTACCGCTTCACGGTAAGCTGCATCTTGCTTGTCGAACAGGTCAGTAGCTGGCATAGAAACAACGCGAACCTTGCGGCCTTCAGCGGTTAGCTGTGCGTATGCTTCAGTTGCTAGTTCTACTTCAGAACCTGTCGCGATCAGGATTAGTTCTGGCTTGCCTTCACAGTCTTTCAGGATGTAGCCACCCTTCGCGATGTCAGCAACTTGTGTTTCTGTACGCTCTTGCTGTGCTAGGTTCTGGCGAGAGAAGATCAGCGATGTTGGACCGTCTTTACGCTCGATAGCGAATTTCCAAGCTACTGCAGACTCAACCTGATCACATGGACGCCATGTGCTCATGTTCGGAGTCAGACGCAGCGATGAAACCTGCTCTACTGGCTGGTGAGTCGGACCATCTTCACCCAGACCGATTGAATCGTGAGTGTAAACCTGGATGTTCTGCACTTTCATTAGTGCAGCCATGCGCATTGCGTTACGAGCGTATTCCATGAACATTAGGAAAGTTGCGCCGTATGGTACGAAACCACCGTGTAGGGCAATACCGTTCATGATCGCAGTCATACCGAATTCACGTACACCGTAGTGAATGTAGTTACCAGAGAAGTCGTTTGTTTCAAGCGCTTTAGAACCAGACCACATAGTTAGGTTTGATGGCGCAAGGTCAGCAGAACCGCCCATGAATTCAGGAAGTAGCTTACCAAATGCTTCTAGTGCATTTTGAGATGCTTTACGTGAAGCAATGTTAGCTGGGTTAGCTTGAAGATCTGCAATGATAGCATTTGCTTTTTCTTCCCACTCTGCAGGAAGTTCGCCAGTTGTACGGCGTTTGAATTCAGCTGCTAGCTCTGGGTGTGCTGCTGCGTATGCGGCAAACTTCTCATCCCATGCTGCTTCTTTAGCTGTGCCAGCTTCTTTCGCATCCCACTCAGCAGCTACGTCTGCTGGGATTTCGAATGGACCGTGGTTCCAGCCTAGGAATTCACGTGCTGCTGCAATTTCTTCAGCGCCTAGTGGCGCACCGTGGCAGTCGTGAGAACCCGCTTTGTTTGGAGAACCGAAGCCGATGATTGTTTTACAGCAGATAAGCGTTGGTTTGCCAGTTTCTGCTTTAGCTGCTTCGATAGCGGCGTTGATAGCTTCTGGATCGTGACCGTCAACTGCTGGAATTACGTGCCAGCCGTAAGCTTCGAAACGCTTAGGCGTGTCGTCAGAGAACCAGCCTTCAACTTCACCGTCAATAGAGATGCCGTTGTCATCCCAGAAAGCAACCAGTTTGCCCAGACCTAGCGTA
The DNA here is from genome assembly GCF_947502415.1 of uncultured Photobacterium sp. Lineage (GTDB taxonomy): Bacteria > Pseudomonadota > Gammaproteobacteria > Enterobacterales > Vibrionaceae > Photobacterium. The sequence goes on from NZ_CANMZV010000010.1 coordinate 46,052, forward strand.
CCAGCCAGAGAACATGCTTCGTGAGAGATACCTTCCATCATACAGCCGTCACCCAGGAACGCGTATGTGAAGTGGTCAACGATGTCGTGGCCTTCGCGGTTGAACTGATCAGCCATTGCTTTTTCAGCAATCGCCATACCAACAGCGTTAGTAATACCCTGGCCTAGTGGACCAGTCGTTGTTTCAACACCTGGTGCGTAACCGTATTCTGGGTGACCTGGTGTTTTTGAGTGAAGCTGACGGAAGTTCTTCAGATCATCGATTGATAGCTCGTAACCTGTTAGGTGCAGCAGAGAGTAGATCAGCATTGAACCGTGGCCGTTAGACAGAATAAAACGGTCGCGATCAGCCCACTCAGGGTTTTGTGGGTTGTGGTTCATGTGGCTACGCCATAGTACTTCAGCGATGTCTGCCATGCCCATAGGTGCACCTGGGTGACCTGAGTTTGCCTGCTGTACACCATCCATGCTCAGGGCGCGGATTGCATTTGCTAACACTTTACGTTCCATATTGGTTTCCACTATAGAATATTTTTGAATCGAAAAAGGAAGAAAGCGGCTAACCGGGCCGCTTTCTGATATTTAGTTAACGCTTATAGACGCTCTGCGATCATTGCTTCTAGTTTGCCCTGATCGACAGCGAAGTTACGGATACCGTCAGCCAGTTTCTCAACAGCCATTGCATCCTGGTTGTGATCCCATAGGAATTCAGCGTGCGTCATTGCTGCTGGACGTTCTTTGATTTCTACGTCTGCAGAAAGTTTCTGAACTACTTCACCTTCAGCGTCGCTTAGTTCTTGTAGTAGCTGCGGGCTGATAGTCAGGCGGTCACAACCTGCTAGCTCAAGGATTTCGCCTGTGTTACGGAAGCTTGCGCCCATAACAACAGTGTTGTAGCCGTGTTCTTTGTAGTAGTTGTAGATACCTGTTACAGAAATAACACCTGGATCTTCCTGTGCTTCAAAGTCACGACCTTCTTTCGCTTTGTACCAGTCCATGATGCGGCCAACGAAAGGAGAAATCAGGAATACGCCTGCTTCTGCACATGCACGAGCCTGAGCAAAAGAGAATAGTAGAGTCAGGTTACAGTTGATGCCTTCTTTTTCCAGCACTTCAGCAGCGCGGATGCCTTCCCAAGTTGAAGCCAGCTTGATCAGGATGCGATCGTTTGTGATGCCAGCATCGTTGTACATTTTGATTAGCTGGCGAGCTTTCGCGATGCTGCCTTCTGTGTCGTAAGAAAGACGTGCATCAACTTCTGTAGAGATGCGGCCAGGTACAACTTTCAGGATTTCTTTACCGATGTTTACAGCAAGCATGTCGCAAGTGTCTTGAACCTGCTGTGCTTTGTCGTTGCTTTGTGCTTTTGCGTACTCGATAGCCTGATCGATTAGAGGAGCGTATTCAGCGATTTGAGCTGCTTTAAGGATCAGAGACGGGTTAGTCGTCGCATCTTCAGGCTGATACTTACTGATTGCTTCAATGTCGCCGGTGTCAGCAACAACAGTTGTTAGCGCGCGAAGTTGTTCCAGTTTAGTGCTCATATCTTTCGACCTTCAATGTGTTAGGGCTTATCTGATTGCTAGCTAAAAGTGTAGCCAGAAAAGGTATTTTTACCTGTAAATAACCCAAATGTTTTGCCCCCATACACGGGTGGTGAACATATGGATCATTCGAGAACAATTGATGTGCTGATAATTAGCTTTTTACTGCAACTTGTCAATTATCAAACATATCAAATCGTGCATAGATCGCATTTTTTTGTCTTATTTCCTTATTTAAATAATAAGAAGACAAAATCTGTTGAAAGTTATGGCTGGAAATGAATGTGAACTGCGTGAGCATATGTTCACTGCTGTATTCTTTTGCTCGAGTGATGGACGTTTTAGGACGGTTAATTTAGTGACGTTTGTCTGGTTATGACGACATTGATTAACTGATTGCCTACATGATACAGCTGGTGCGTTTCAGGCTCAGTACATTCGTCATGCGCTGGAAGTTAAAGAGTCATAATTGGACTGCAACCGTTCGCCAATTGGGAATTGATAGCGGCAGGCTTTACCGTTTAGCTAAAAGATTGGGGTTGAATTAATGATTATGGGGTGTCTGCAAATTAAATGAGTTCGGGAGTTTCAATGGATACATTGAAGTGCCTCGAATAAATGTTTGCGCATGAAAAACAATCAGTTGAGATAATTCTCATGTTTTCTGTATGAGTCGTGAGGACAAACATGAATAAGCAAATTCCAATATTAACGCCACTGCGTGGTTTTGCGGCGCTTTGTGTCGTTTTTTTTCATGCCCGCCTGATATTTTTTGTTCAGTGGAAAGAGCCTGTTAGCGAGTATACCCATTTTATTGAGAATAGTTACTTATGGGTGGATCTGTTTTTTGTGCTTAGTGGCTTTGTAATGATGCACATATATCAGCAGACCTTTTCAAAAGGAGTCACGGTAGCTAAGTGGCGGTATTTTATGTGGCTGCGTTTTGCGCGGATCTATCCTTTGTTTCTTGTTACATTGCTGATTTTGGTGTTGTGGGAGTCTATAAAATATTTTTCTGCTACTGGTTTTTATGGCGGACCGCTTTTTGATAGTTGGGGTATGAGCGGCATTCCTGCCTTTGCGGGGCCGTTTAACCGCTCAGACACACTGATGTCTAATTTTACGATGTTGCATGCGGTTATTAATAAAGATCTGTCATGGAATATTTCTTCATGGTCATTAAGTGTGGAGTGGTTGTGCTATATGGTTTTTCCATTATTGATTCCCATGTAGTCTATGCGGCTTCGTAGCAGCTTGTGGATGCCAGTGGTGATTATTTTCATTTGGGCTGGAATTAACAAAAACCATGGCTCACTGGATGTGACCGGTGACTTGTTCGCATTTATCCGTGGCTTATGTGGTTTTACCATGGGGGCTTGGTTGCGCAATGTTGTACTTTCATCGGCTCTGAAGAAATGGCTGGATAACGATGCTGCTTTATTAAGTGTATTTTTAGCTTCTCTATATCTGATGCATATATCGAAAGAAGGTAGTCACAATGTGTATGTGGTACTGGTGTTTTCACTACTGGTATTTATTGCAGCGCAGCAGTCTGAGCGCCAGACACCGGTGTTTAAACTAATGGATAACCGGGTGACGCGTTTTATGGGGGATATTTCTTATTCGGTTTACCTGTGGCATGCGGTGCTTTTGCTGGCAGGCGTTGAAATGTTAAACCTGATAACGCCTGAAGCACTGGCTTCATGGTTTTTACAAACCAGTTGGTTAGCTGCAATCTCTGGTATGACAGCATTTATGGCAGTGACAATCTTTATTTCTGCGCTTAGCTACTACGGTTTAGAGCGACCGGCAATGAGGTATCTGCGTAAGAAATATCAAGCTCAGCAGTTTGTTGTTTCGAACGTGTCTTAATCGAGAGGTTTTAACTGCTTGTGAAGTATCTGTGTCGCTCCCGCGGAGGGAGCGACTGCCGTTACGGATACCTTTGTTGTATACATCAGTGTTTCAATCCACGCTCCCGCGGAGGGAGCGACGTGTCAACAATAGACCATTCGACGCCATCAAGCGGTTTCAATCCACGCTCCCGCGGAGGGAGCGACAAGTTGTTGTTAATGAAGGTTTGAAAAACGAATTGTTTCAATCCACGCTCCCGCGGAGGGAGCGACGCGGTTCGTCTGTCCGAAGCGCAGGCTTACCTTGTTTCAATCCACGCTCCCGCGGAGGGAGCGACTAGCAAGAAGCCTGACGACGTTGATACCGAGCAAGTTTCAATCCACGCTCCCGCGGAGGGAGCGACTACAGACAATGAGTTTTACTATTGGTCAACTGACGTTTCAATCCACGCTCCCGCGGAGGGAGCGACACCAGTACAGCCAATCATCGCGGCCAGTTCATTTAGTTTCAATCCACGCTCCCGCGGAGGGAGCGACATGCTTGACGGTCTTGAGCGGTCATTGATTGCAGGTTTCAATCCACGCTCCCGCGGAGGGAGCGACCAAATGGTTTGATAACTTAAATCCTTTTCATGAGGTTTCAATCCACGCTCCCGCGGAGGGAGCGACGGGTTGCTTGGCCTTGGTGGTATGCGTTCATTTGAGTTTCAATCCACGCTCCCGCGGAGGGAGCGACTTGATATCAAATGTTGGACTGACTACGCAAGCGGTGTTTCAATCCACGCTCCCGCGGAGGGAGCGACATGGCAGCGAGATAGAGGTCATAGCGGGGCGGCTGGTTTCAATCCACGCTCCCGCGGAGGGAGCGACCGATTTAAGTTCCAGATATTCAATTACTTCTATAAGTTTCAATCCACGCTCCCGCGGAGGGAGCGACCATTCACACCAGCGCCGGACACCTCCCAAAGCACGGTTTCAATCCACGCTCCCGCGGAGGGAGCGACTATAAAAAGATTTGTTCTTTTTGTTTATGTGTAATGTTTCAATCCACGCTCCCGCGGAGGGAGCGACCTGGCGCGAGGTTGTCAATGGGAGCACCACCAAGTTTCAATCCACGCTCCCGCGGAGGGAGCGACTAAAGGGCCTGAACGTTGGTTTGTTTGTGTTGGAGTTTCAATCCACGCTCCCGCGGAGGGAGCGACATGGTCGTAGGATTTACATTCGCGGTACTTATGGGTTTCAATCCACGCTCCCGCGGAGGGAGCGACGCAATGTCTAACGTGTCAAATATCAACCCGCCTGTTTCAATCCACGCTCCCGCGGAGGGAGCGACATTATTGCCTTTAGCTCCCAACTCCAATAGGCTGTTTCAATCCACGCTCCCGCGGAGGGAGCGACTTTGCCTGTATTTGGCGATGCATTTAATGTACTGTTTCAATCCACGCTCCCGCGGAGGGAGCGACCAGATTACACTAGTCTTCCGTATGGGTATCACAGTTTCAATCCACGCTCCCGCGGAGGGAGCGACAGCCTTCCGGAGAGGGCTTAAATAATGTACAGAAAATGAGTGAAAAACGCTAACCCCTATATTTCATTCATCAATATAAACCAGTTCAATATTTCGATTTATTAAAGAACTTAACTTTCAATAGATTAGCTATTCGCTCACTTCTCGTTATTTTATGAGAACAGAGGGTTAGCGCAACCCCTTGTAGTTGTACTGACTATCAATAAAGAGAATTGTTTTGTGAGCTCACTTGCATATAAAGTGACGCAGTATAAAACATGTTGATTTTGTGATCGTTGTTTATTTATTCAGGTAATGAAAGGCTAAAACTTTTATCATATTTGTCATAAAAGATAGCAGCCATGTCATTTATAGCTCATTGCCGTGAAGATGATGCGAGTCAACAAACTGTATTTGAACATTTATCGCAAACTAGTGATTTAGCAACCCAGTTTGCACAAAAAATTGGATTACCCAATTCAGGGAAATTGCTTGGGCTACTGCATGACTTCGGCAAGTACAGCGGTGCGTTTCAGTCTTATATAAAATCGGCGCAAGGATTGATTGACCCCGATGCTTTGAATTATGTCGATGCCAAAAGTCATAAAGGTAAAATTGATCACGCCACTGCTGGAGCGCAATATGTATATAAGCATTTACGACAGTATGGTCGGCAGGGGCAAGGTGAACTCTGTGGGCAGTTGCTGGCGTTAAGTATAGCCTCTCATCACAGTGGGCTTATTGATACGTTGGCTGCTGATATCAATAAAGGCAACCGGTTTGACAGAAGGATGCAGAAGGCGGATGACAAAACGCATTTTTCTGAGTGTTGTCAACATGCCGATCCCCAGTTGCTTGAACAACTGGCGTTGCTGCTTGGTGATGATGGACAAGCGCCTCTTGTATTAAAAGAAATGGGGGCTTGTATCCGTCAGATACTCGGTTCACCCAGTCAAGCTAACAGCATCACCAAGAGTTTTTCGCTGGGCTTTCTGGCTCGCTTTTTGTTTAGTTGCGTGGTTGATGCCGATCGTCTAAACAGCGCGGAATTTTCCGAGCCGCGGCGGCTGGAAGAGCGCTTGTCTAAGCCTGAAAAGCCAGATTGGAACCTTGCGATCGAACGGCTTGAAAATAAACTCACCACATTATCACCGCGTAACCCAATCGATCATATTCGTCAGAAAATTTCACAGCAATGCCGGCAGCAAGCCTCGCAGCCGCAAGGGGTTTACAGCCTGACCGTGCCAACAGGCGGCGGTAAAACCTATGCCAGTTTGCGTTATGCGCTGCACCATGCCTGCAAGCACAAGATGGATCGGATTTTCTACATCATTCCTTTTACGTCAATCATTGAACAAAACGCCGCGGTGATTCGTGATGTGCTCGAACAAGAGGGCGATCTTTATCCTTGGGTGCTAGAACACCACTCCAGCCTGGAGCCGGAGGCGCAAACATGGAAAAGCAAAATCAGTGCAGATAACTGGGATGCACCGGTTGTTGTCACTACCATGGTGCAGTTTTTAGAGGCCTTGTTTGCCGGAGGAACGCGCAGCGTAAGGCGGCTTCACCAACTGGCGAACAGTGTGCTGGTTTTTGATGAAATTCAAACGTTGCCCATTAACTGTACCCATCTGTTTTGTAATGCGCTGGACTTTCTGGTTCGGCATACAGGATCAACAGCGGTGTTATGCACGGCAACCCAGCCATTGCTCGATAAGCTCGATAACCCCCATAAGGGGCAGTTATCGGTATTTGGCGAGTTAGTTGAAGATGTGTCCCAGCTGTTTAATGACTTAAAACGAGTCCATGTAGAAAATGCCTGTAAGCCCGCCGGTTGGGAGTTAGATGAAATTGCTGAGTTGGTAATGAGTGAATTTGAGCTTAAAGGCAGTTGCTTAACCGTTGTTAACACCAAGCTGTGGGCGCAGGATTTATATCAGGCGTGTGCGGGGCAGATTGATAGCGAGGCACTGTTCCACTTAAGCACCAATCAATGCCCTGCTCATCGGAAAAAACTGCTTGCTTGTATTCGCCGGCGGCTGGATGCGGGGGAACCGGTAATGTGTTTCAGCACCCAGTTGATAGAAGCCGGCGTTGATGTCGATTTTGCCACGGTTATTCGTTTTCTTGCCGGACTGGATTCGATTGCTCAGGCCGCTGGCCGTTGTAACCGTAATGGACGGCAATCCTGTGCGACAGTGTATGTGGTTAATCCGCGGGAAGAAAATACCCGGATGCTCATTGATATTGATAAGGGGAAAGAAGTCGCACAGCGGGTAATGAATGAAGGTTTTGACGATTTGCTCTGCCCGCAGGCGATGGAGCGTTATTTTGAATATTACTTTTATCAGCAAGCGGATGATATGGATTATCGGTGCAAAGATAGCCAGCAGATTTCTACGTCACTTCTGAAACTGTTATCTAATAATTCTGACCATCCATTCGCTTCAAATAAACAGCGCGTGGCTCAGGGCTGCCTGCCGCGTTTAGAGCAGTCTTTCATGGAAGCCGGGAAGATTTTCCAAGCAATCAATGCGCCAACTCAGGCGGTGATTGTACCTTATCAGCAGCCTGAAACAGAGTTGGTGAATGGCTCAATATCGGCGGCTGAAATCATTAACACGCTATGTAGCAAAGACGAAAAATTTGACGCCCAGCTTTATTATCACGCTCTGAAACAGGCTCAAAAATACAGCGTCAATGTTTTTCCTAATGTCTGGGGCAAGCTTATTGATGAACAGGCTGTAGCTGAAACACAGCCGGGCTCTGGGGTGTATTACCTTCTTGAACAATATTACGACACAGATTTCGGCTTAAGTACTGAACCTGTGTCGTCATCCAGCTTTATTTGCTGCTAAGGAGGCAGATAAGTGAAAACAACGCCTAAGAACAGCATTAGTTTTCGGGTATGGGGACGTTATGCCCTGTTTACCGATCCCGTCACCAAAATCGGTGGCGAAAAATGCAGTTATCACATACCTACTTATGAAGCATTAAAAGGAATTCTAAAATCCGTTTACTGGAAGCCGACTTTTACCTGGGTTATCGATCGCGTACGGGTAATTAAACCCATACGCACCCAAACCAAAGGAACCAAACCACTGGTATGGGGAGGAGGTAACAGCTTGGCGATTTATACCTTCCTGCATGATGTTGAGTATCAGGTAGAGGCCCACTTTGAATGGAACGAGCACCGACCGGAGCTGGCGAAAGATCGTATTGATGGCAAGCACTTTGCCATTGCCCGGCGGATGCTTGAAAAAGGCGGACGGCAGGATATTTTTCTGGGAACCCGCGACTGTCAGGGCTATGTCGAACCTTGTGAATTCGGCGTAGGAGAGAGTGAATATGACCATCTCGACGAACTCGGCTTTGGCCTGATGTTCCATGGCTTTGGTTATCCGGATGAAACCGGAGGCAAACAACTTGAAAGCCGTTTCTGGTATCCGGTTATGCGTGAAGGGATCATTGAATTTGCTTCGCCTGCACAGTTTGAAGGTCAGGATCCTATGTTGGTGAAACGCACGGTTCGCTCGATGACGGTCAAAACGTTCAGTTTGGATGACAACCTGAAGGCGGTTGAACAGGAAGAGGGTGGGCTATGAGTTGGTTAACCAGGCTGTATCAGACCTATGAAGCGGCTCAGGCACTGGATTTACCGCTATCAGAGCAAATTATGCCGATTTGCCACACCCCGCAAAATGCCCATATTCATATCACGATTAATGAGCAGGGGGAGTTCCTGCGCGCCAGCGTGTTAGAAAAGACCCAGATCATTTTGCCTGCGACAGAAGAGTCGGCTGGACGAGCTGGTAGCAAGCCGCCACCTCATCCGCTTTGTGACAAGCTGCAATATGTCGCTGCTGACTACAAAGCCTATGGCGGGGCGAAGCCGTCATTTTATGACAAGTATTGCCAGTTACTGGAGAGCTGGGTTTCATCATCGTTTACTCACTTAAAAGCCCAGGCAGTTTATCGCTATATTCGTAAAGGGCGGGTGATGGCGGATCTCGTTGCCGCCGGGATCTGCTTTGCTGATGAAGAGCTGCAGTTACTAACCTCTTGGCAGGATAATGAACAACCGCAGCCATTGTTGTTTAAAGTGTTGCCGAAAGAGAAAGGGCATCTTGAACAGGGTAGTGCACTGGTGTGCTGGAGTGTGGAATGTGTCGGTGATAAATGCCCGGAAACGTGGAAAGACACAAGCTTACAACAGGCGTGGATTGATTTTGATATCAACAACAGCAGCAATGCGGAGCTGTGTCTGGTTACTGGAAAAGAGGCCGCCGCGGCGGTTAATCATCCGGCAAAAATCCGGCATACCGGCGATAAAGCCAAGCTTATTTCATCAAATGATAAATCGGGCTATACCTTCCGCGGGCGCTTTTTTGATTCCCACCAAGCGGCAAATGTTAGTTTTGAGGTGACTCAGAAGGCACATAATACCTTGCGCTGGCTAATTGAACGTCAGGGGTATCGCAATGGTGAGCAAGTCATTATTGCATGGGCAGTCAAAGGGAGCCCGATCATCCAGCCGATGGAAGATCCCGATCTTGAAGACAAGGATTATGACAACTTTGAAGCTGGCTGGGGCTGGGGGGATGATGACTTAGCCGAACAGGTTGCACCAACAGAGCATTCACAACAACCGGATAGCGCCGATCACACCCGGGATCTGGGTAAGCGGTTCGGGCATCTCTTCAGGCATAAGCTAAAAGGCAGCCATTCTGCCGTTTCTCTTTCTGCTACCGATACCATTGTGGTCATGGGGCTGGATTCGGCCACCCCGGGCCGGATGGGGATCACCTATTACCGCGATTTTCTGCCTTATGAATACCTTTCAAACCTTGAGGCCTGGCATCGGGATTGCGCCTGGTGGCAGCGGGCCAGCAAAGAAAAGCAGCAGGCAGGCAAGCCGAAATGGTATCGCTGCACGCCCAGTGCCTGGGCCATTTTGCAGGCGGTGTATGGCGATATCATCAAGAGCAATGAGAGCCTGAAGAAAAATCTGTCTGAACGGCTATTGCCTTGTATTACAGAGCGCCGTTCGATACCTGTCGATATGATGCGCCGAGCCACTCAGCGTGCTGCGCAGCGCCACAGTTTCAAAATCGATGAGCAGTGGCAATGGGAACAAAATCTTGGCGTAGCCTGTGCACTCTACCGTGGTTATGCCATTCGCCAATTAGGGAGAAAATACGCTATGGCGCTAGAAACAGACAACCACTCACGCGACTACTTGTATGGCCGCCTGCTGGCGATTGCCGAAAATGTTGAGCAATTTGCACTTAATAAAGCGGGCGAAAAGCGCCTGACCAATGCGGCGCGTTTAATGCAGCGCTTTGCCGACCGCCCGTTTTCGACCTGGAAAACCATTGAGTTGTCATTGCAACCATATTGGCATCGCCTGCAGGGCACTTATGGCGGTTTCGTTTTTAACCGTAAAAAAGCCCTGGATGAAGTATTGGGCGCATTTGACAGCGAAAGTTTCAGCAGTGACAAAGCGCTTTCAGCCGAATTTCTGCTTGGCTTCCACAGCCAGCGCCTTGAGTTGATGGCAAAAAAAGCTGAAACCGAATTAACTGAACAAGAATAAGGACATCATTATGCCACTTGATAATAAAATTGATTTTGCCATTATTTTCCGAGTAAACCATGCCAATCCGAACGGCGACCCGCTCAATGGTAACCGCCCCCGTCAGGACTATGATGGTTATGGGGAAGTGACGGATGTCTGTTTGAAACGAAAACTGCGTGATCGCCTGCAAGAGCAAGGGCATTCCATTTTCGTTCAGTCTGATGAGAAGAAAACCGATGGCATGCCTAGCCTGCGTGTTCGGGCGGAGTCTGAAGAGTTCGGCGTGGGTAAGAATGTCTTTAATACCAAGAAAACCCCGATCACCGAGGCGGCTAGAATCGTATGTAGTAAATGGTTGGATGTAAGGACTTTTGGTCAGGTTTTTGCCTATTCGAAAACATCGGGTAGTGAAGGGATTTCATTACCTATCCGCGGCCCTGTCACCATCCAGTCGGCATTCAGTCTTGAGCCTATCAGTATTGCCAGCACCCAGATCACCAAAAGCGTCAGTGGCGAAGGGGATGGTAACAAAAAAAGTTCTGACACCATGGGCATGAAACACCGTGTGGATAGTGCCACTTATGTAACCTTTGGTGCCATGACGCCTCAACTGGCCGAGAAAACCGGATTCAGTAATGAAGATGCCGAAGTGATCAAAGCAGTCTTGCCCCGGCTTTTTGAAGGGGATGCGTCATCGGCCCGTCCGGAAGGCTCCATGATGGTAGAAAAAGTCATCTGGTGGCAGCACGACAGCAAATCCGGCCAATACTCTTCAGCCAAAGTCCACCAAACGGTCCGGGAGCACTTGAACAAAGGATTGCCATTAGATACGTCAGCGTTAAACGACAGTCTGCTTAATGCTTTGCCGGGCTTAGTACCTGAAATTATTGACGGATTTTAAAATGGATACTCGCCTGATCCCACTATCCGCCCTGCAGCATTACGCGTTTTGTCCCCGCCAGTGTGCGCTGATACATAATGAACAGGTCTGGGCCGATAACTTTTTAACGGCTCAGGGCATTCAGCTGCATGATCGTGTGGATCACGGCGAGCCGGAAACCCGCAAGGGGATCCGCTATGAGCGCGGGGTAGCGGTTGCTGCCCCGAGCTTAGGGTTGACGGGCAAATTGGATTTGCTGGAATATAACAAGAAGCGTCACTGTTATATTCCGGTTGAATACAAGCGTGGCCGGCCGAAAATAGATGATAGCGATACTATTCAGTTATGTGCCCAGGCGCTTTGCATTGAAGAAATGACATCTGTACCGGTTACAGCTGGTGCTTTGTGGTACTGGCAAACCCGCAAACGATGTGAAGTGATTATTGATGATCAATTAAGACACAAAACGTTGAAGACTATTTCAGACGTTAAACAGTTATTGCTTGAAGGGAAAACACCGAAAGCAAAATGGAGTAGTGCCTGCAAGGCGTGTTCTCTCGTGGAATCGTGTTACCCCAAACTACTTAGCAGAGATAAAACGAAACGTTACCTGTCAGCGTTGTTTGAAACGGGGGATGGCGAATGAAAAAATTGCAAAACTGCCTCTATATCAACCGTGATGGGGCTTATCTTCATAAAGAGCGGGAAACATTGCTGATTGAGCAGCGTATAGACGGTAAAAAACAAAAACTCATGCAACTTCCTATTCACTCAGTCGGGCATATATTTTGTTTCGGTAACGTGATGGTATCGCCGCAGGTAATGGGTTTTTGTGGTGAAAATGCAACAGGGTTGGCGTTTTTCAATCAATATGGGCGTTTTCAGGCGCGGGTTGTCGGAAAACAAAGCGGTAACGTGTTACTTCGGCGTCAGCAGTATCGTATCGCTGATGATCAGGCCGTGGTCTTGGCAAGAAATATCGTAGCAGCCAAAGTGCGTTCATCCCGACAGGTTTTGCAGCGCCATACCAGAAACCATCAGTCCACGCCGGAAATGGAGAAGGCAATACAACGCCATCGACAAATTATTGAAGCACTTTCTGCCCAGCAGGACTTAGAGAAAATACGGGGGCTGGAAGGTGAGGCAGCAAGCCATTACTTTTCAGTATTTAGTTCTCTTATCACAAATTCAGATAAAGCGTTCAGTTTTGAAAATCGTAATCGCAGGCCGCCTAAAGATCCCGTTAATGCGATGCTTTCTTTCCTTTACGCCGTATTGGGGAATGAAATCAGCAGTGCGTTGCAAGGGGTAGGATTAGATCCCCAGGTTGGTTTTCTCCATGCTGAGCGACCGGGGCGGGATAGTTTGGCTCAAGACTTGTTGGAAGAGTTCCGAGCTTTGATTGTAGACAGGTTGGTATTAACGTTGATCAACCGTAATCAGGTTGGAAGTAAGGATTTTGAGGTTGATGTCCTTGGTGGAGTATCGATAAAAGAGGAGGCGAGGAAAGCGATATTGCAAGCTTACCAGTTGAAGAAACAGGAAGAGATCCTTCATCCGTTTTTAAATGAAAAGATTGCTATTGGTCTATTGCCGCATGTCCAGTCTATGTTATTGGCGCGGTATACACGGGGTGATCTCGATAATTATCCGCCTTATTACTCCCGATAAGTGAGCGTCTATTATGATGGTATTGGTCACCTATGATGTTTCTTTTGATGATACTGATGGCAGAAGGCGTCTTCGTAAGTTGGCGAAGGTTTGTTTAGATTACGGAGTCAGGGTGCAATACTCCGTGTTTGAATGTGATATTGCGCCAGACCAATGGGTGAAATTTAAAGCTCAGTTATTGTCGATTTATGATCCGGATGTGGACAGTTTGCGCTTTTATAAACTGGGCAAGAACTGGCGTAATCGGGTTGAGCATCACGGTGCGAAAGTTGCCGTCGATATTTTTCAGGATGCGCTTATTCTTTAGTGCGCTAACCCCTTGTTCTCATCAAAATACCGGGAGGTTAGCGCATGTTTAATGTATTGAAATGTAAGCTCTTTAATAAATTGCCGAATATAAAAGGAATTTCACGTTAAGTAGATTGCTGAGGTTAGCGATTTTTACTCATTATGTGTATATTATTTAAGCCTTCTATCGGAGGCAGTCGCTCCCTCCACGGGAGCGTGGATTGAAACATCGCTCAATCCTCACTGCGTTTATCATTAGTACGTCGCTCCCTCCACGGGAGCGTGGATTGAAACCATAGTTTATTCCCTTGTGGCGGAAGTATTATAGTCGCTCCCTCCACGGGAGCGTGGATTGAAACCTGTATGCGATCATCATTCAGGCCGCAAGATTATGTCGCTCCCTCCACGGGAGCGTGGATTGAAACGTCATAAACAACAGTGATATCGAAGCCTGACAGGTCGCTCCCTCCACGGGAGCGTGGATTGAAACCCTATTGAGCTTGAGCACGAACGCCAGAAGATGGTCGCTCCCTCCACGGGAGCGTGGATTGAAACCTGGCAGTTGATGGGCGAAACATTGCCAGGCGACAGTCGCTCCCTCCACGGGAGCGTGGATTGAAACCGTTGCTCAGCTAGCAGATGAATCTTATTTAGCTCGTCGCTCCCTCCACGGGAGCGTGGATTGAAACCTGGTTAACACTAAAGTTACAAGTTGTCATGCCATGTCGCTCCCTCCACGGGAGCGTGGATTGAAACTCGCAACAGCCATGATCTTCAAAGAAACCCAGCCGTCGCTCCCTCCACGGGAGCGTGGATTGAAACAATTAAAACCCAATCCTCTGGGTGTGTAAGTTTAGTCGCTCCCTCCACGGGAGCGTGGATTGAAACCAGCCAGTTGCATAGTGTTGTGGTTGATTTTTACAGGTCGCTCCCTCCACGGGAGCGTGGATTGAAACGGATAACGAAGTTGCAGCAGATAAGCTGATCAAGGTCGCTCCCTCCACGGGAGCGTGGATTGAAACAAAACACATCGGGCCGAACCATCCAGCGCATCACGTCGCTCCCTCCACGGGAGCGTGGATTGAAACCTGTTGATGATGATGAGGCTGATGTTGTACTTAGGTCGCTCCCTCCACGGGAGCGTGGATTGAAACAGGCTAAAGATCAGTGTAAATCGGTTTTATGGGTCGCTCCCTCCACGGGAGCGTGGATTGAAACGAAGTGCAAACGCCCAAGCGAAAGCCCCGAAAGGTCGCTCCCTCCACGGGAGCGTGGATTGAAACCTGAGCGCTGTTAATGGTCGTCTATTTAACTGGTGTCGCTCCCTCCACGGGAGCGTGGATTGAAACCGGTAGGCAAGACTCGGATTTTGGGCGCTAAAGGTGTCGCTCCCTCCACGGGAGCGTGGATTGAAACAGTTCATGGCTGTCCATGGCCGCGGCCCGCTGTAGGTCGCTCCCTCCACGGGAGCGTGGATTGAAACTCATGAGGAACATGGAGAAATAGCGTTCTATCACAGTCGCTCCCTCCACGGGAGCGTGGATTGAAACATTTTTACCACCAATAAATAATGTTAGTTAACAGGTCGCTCCCTCCACGGGAGCGTGGATTGAAACGTATGTCATTGAAATTAAATGGCCTATTGAATCGGTCGCTCCCTCCACGGGAGCGTGGATTGAAACAGATCGGTCAGCAAACATCAAATAACGTAGTGCAGTCGCTCCCTCCACGGGAGCGTGGATTGAAACCCTGCTGATGCCATATATCCCCACCAAATAATGGGTCGCTCCCTCCACGGGAGCGTGGATTGAAACAGAAATAGGTGTGATTATGGCAATGACTCATGATGTCGCTCCCTCCACGGGAGCGTGGATTGAAACCAAGAGTACGGCTTACCGCGGCTCTCCCCTTTGGTCGCTCCCTCCACGGGAGCGTGGATTGAAACCTCGTAAAACTTCACCACTTCGTCTCGCGTGTATGTGTCGCTCCCTCCACGGGAGCGTGGATTGAAACTTTGTCGTCGAATTTGAATATCTCATTGGCCTTGTCGCTCCCTCCACGGGAGCGTGGATTGAAACTCATTCAGCACGCCGAAAGCAGCGTTAACCGCCTTGTCGCTCCCTCCACGGGAGCGTGGATTGAAACTCTATGAATGGCAGGTTCCCAACACACAAAACAATGTCGCTCCCTCCACGGGAGCGTGGATTGAAACTATTGCGCGTGACTCACATCACGCGCATTTCTTTAGTCGCTCCCTCCACGGGAGCGTGGATTGAAACCAATCTGTTGATTTTGGTGTTGATGGTGGCGCAAGTCGCTCCCTCCACGGGAGCGTGGATTGAAACGATAACACAATCATTAAAAACGCCTACAAAACAGGTCGCTCCCTCCACGGGAGCGTGGATTGAAACCACTCCAGTAATTTAATAATCAGAAATAAACCTATGTCGCTCCCTCCACGGGAGCGTGGATTGAAACAGGTTCACGACCTGCCTATCGACACTCAGCTAGGTCGCTCCCTCCACGGGAGCGTGGATTGAAACTTCAGCTAAAACAATCATTGCTAACTTATTAACGTCGCTCCCTCCACGGGAGCGTGGATTGAAACCCCAGAAGGTGGTTATTTTAAATAGACAAAAATGTCGCTCCCTCCACGGGAGCGTGGATTGAAACTCCGTTGGTTAGACGTATCGCTGTCTGTGCGCCGTCGCTCCCTCCACGGGAGCGTGGATTGAAACATGCTTGAGTTTGCTTCAGTGAGCTGCTTAACTTGGTCGCTCCCTCCACGGGAGCGTGGATTGAAACAGACATCTTGATGGTCTTACGTGCGATACCTTCCAGTCGCTCCCTCCACGGGAGCGTGGATTGAAACATATCATCCCGCTCAATACCTTGGACGCCCAAGGTCGCTCCCTCCACGGGAGCGTGGATTGAAACACGCCGTTAAGTTGCTTGCAAAACTTTGGCGCGGGTCGCTCCCTCCACGGGAGCGTGGATTGAAACTCACAACCTTTCATCACTATCTCCAAGTTAACCCAGTCGCTCCCTCCACGGGAGCGTGGATTGAAACCATCACCTCAATTGCCGTGGTTAGACACAATCTGGTCGCTCCCTCCACGGGAGCGTGGATTGAAACTCCCTTAAGGTGGGTAAGCGGGTTAGATTTCTTTAGTCGCTCCCTCCACGGGAGCGTGGATTGAAACAAATGGTTTGTTTCGTTAAGATAACTATAGCAAAGGTCGCTCCCTCCACGGGAGCGTGGATTGAAACTTCGCTTGTCGCGGGTTAATAAAGCAGTCGTCACTGTCGCTCCCTCCACGGGAGCGTGGATTGAAACATCCCTACCATCACACTTTACATCTAACCTCTTGTCGCTCCCTCCACGGGAGCGTGGATTGAAACAAAACGAAATAAGCGTAAGGTGTGGATAAAAACTGTCGCTCCCTCCACGGGAGCGTGGATTGAAACATTATATCACGCACTTAGCACTGACGTAAAAGCACGTCGCTCCCTCCACGGGAGCGTGGATTGAAACAATCTGAAGCGTCAAGCAGAGTCTGAAGCGCAAGGTCGCTCCCTCCACGGGAGCGTGGATTGAAACTTGAGCATCTAGCATATGAGATCATTGACTCAGGTCGCTCCCTCCACGGGAGCGTGGATTGAAACATCTCACCGCGAAATTTAAGCAGGACGCTGGCGGGTCGCTCCCTCCACGGGAGCGTGGATTGAAACGCCCATATCCACAACAGGGGCAACGGATACCATTGTCGCTCCCTCCACGGGAGCGTGGATTGAAACTTGGCTCGGGTCGGGCGGGATTAAGCTGTTAGCGCAGGTCGCTCCCTCCACGGGAGCGTGGATTGAAACAGGTTTTTGCGGCAGCTGGCGCTTTAGTTTACGGGTCGCTCCCTCCACGGGAGCGTGGATTGAAACCTCAGTTTAGGCAAAACTGTTGTCAGTTGTGTGGTCGCTCCCTCCACGGGAGCGTGGATTGAAACTACGAAAGAATGCACTCAGTGTGATATCGCTTTCAGTCGCTCCCTCCACGGGAGCGTGGATTGAAATATGCATGTTTCGCCTCGTTCGATACGCTGGTAAATGTTGGGAAGATGATGAAAAAAGGATAAAAAAACACCCTAGCAAACCAAGAGAAAAAGCTAGGGTGTTCGAGGAATTGTTATAAAAATCAGGTAACCAGTTTAATTGTTAGCGCCAGATGATTGCTTGTATGTGAGGCGCTTTCAGTTTATGTTTTGGCTTGGGTGCTTACAGCATTCCAGCTCCAATTGACAGCACTACGCAGTTCAGGGCGATAAAGAAGGCTACCAATGGGGCGATGAACTTCAGCCAGGTGACGTAAGGAATACGAGCAATGGCAAGGCCACCCATTAATACACCGTAGGTTGGAGTGATAAACAGAATCGTGCCGATACCGCTCATAAATGCAGTCACTACGAGGTCACGGCCTGTATTGGCAAAGTCACTTAGCGGTGCCAGGATCGGCATACTCATCACCGCCAGGCCAGAGGTGGACGGTACAATGAAAGAAAGCAGCATCTCAATCCAGTAAACCGTGTTGATAAAGAGCACTGAGCTCTTGCCAGCAACAATGCCTTCTGCGTAGCTAAGGATGGTATCTGTGATGTTACCTGCTTCCATGACGACAACGATTCCTCGGGCAACCCCGACGATTAGCGCGACACCAATCAGGTCGGCAGCACCGGCTACGAACGAATTGATGAGATCATCTTCACTCAGGCGGCCAACGATACCGCATACAATACCCATGAAAATAAACAGGGTTGCCATCTCAGCCATCCACCACCCCAGGCAGGAAACGCCGTAGATCATGATGGCAAAAGTCAGGATAAATAGTACAAGAACCCCTTTTTGTGACATTGTCAGTTCAGCTAGGTTGTCGCTTGTATCCTTATTACCAAGGAAATGTGCTTCGTTCTCTTTTCTTAGATGAGAGAGCAAAGATAACTCTGGGTTATTTTGGATTTTTTTCGCATAGCGCATGACGTAGGCGCAACCGACGACCAGTGCAATAGCCAGAATCGCAAAGCGAAGTTCTACACCACTTAAGAAATCAACACTGGCGGCATTGGATGCGATCACAGTACCAAATGGGTTAATGGTCGAACCTAGCGTTCCTACGCCAGTACCTACGAAGATGACAGCAACGGCAACCAGCGGATCAAAACGGGCGGTCATGAAAATGGGGATCAGCAGGCCGTAGAAAGCCAGGGACTCTTCGGCCATGCCGTAAGATGTACCACCTAGTGCAAATAATGTCATCAGAATAGGGATCATATAGATCTCTTTACCTTTCAGCCGCACCATGATCCGGGCAATACCGGTATCAATCGCGCCGGTTTGGGTCACGATTCCCAGAAAACCACCGACCATCAGGACAAACAGGCTGACGTCTATCGCACCGATAACGCCGGTAGCTGGGTTATAAAAGCCGGAAATCGGAGCCATTAATGTGTCGAAAAAACCTTGCGGAGAAGATTCGATGACATGGAAAGAGCCCGGCACAGGTACTTCCCGGCCTAATTGTTCATTCATTTCACGAACGTATTTACCCGCTGGCAACACGTAAGTCAGCATGGCAAAGAAAGATATCAAGAGGAATAATATAGTAAACGTATTGGGAAACTTCTTAATCTTTAGCATGGGTAATCCTTAGCAGGCGGTTGGTAAATGCCCGCACTTATAGTTATTGGCTTGGATTCATAAAAAGCGTTTGGTGATGTATTCGGAGGTCATGCACTGTAGCACAGCACCATAAGACAGTTCGAATTCAATCAGGCTGCCGACCTGGTAATCCTTCTTGCAGTAGTCGATATCGAGTATTAGGTGGTCACTACTACCGCCAATGATGAGGACATCTTTGTTAATTGGTGTGATTTCACTGATGTCGACATCTTGCTTGCCAATGGCACAGATAGCGCGCTTACGAAGGCCACGGTCAATGAATTCAGGTTTGTTGCCGAATGCATCAAGTGCGGTGGAGTTGACTGGGACGGAGGGTTTGACTTTGATTTCGATAATTTCGCTGGTCAGGGTGAATGTATCCTGACGCGTATAGGGGACAGGCTCGTCGTTGAGGCCGATGCCCATCAGCAGAGAAGCGCCGAGGCGGAGCTGGTTGATCCCATTAGGTAGTTCGTTATCGAGCATGAGGTTAAGGCCCGCTGAACTTGCCCCGGAGATATATTGTAATGTGATGCCATAATCCGCCTCGATCTGTTTGGCCAGATTTACAAGCCGCGTTTGGTTTTCTGATGTCGGTTCTACGCCACCGTAGCAGGCGAGATTAGTGCCAAGGCCGACTAACTGAATACCGGGTAGTTCGATGGTTTTGCGGCTGAGGGCGAGTGTTTCTTCATCGTAAAATGAGCCTTCGCGCAAATCACCGAGGTCGTGCATCAGAATCACTTTGTGTTCTTTGCCTTGCTTGACCGCCTCTTGTGATAGGGCTTCTAACGTTTTGGCTTCTGAGTTGAGGGAGATATCGGCATATTCAATAACATCACTGATTTCGCTTACGGCAGGTAAGCGCAGAAGCATGGTTACGGCATCGAGGTGGCGGATTTTTTTCAGGTTGGCAATCCGTGAGTCGGAAAGGATCTTAATACCGCCGTTGAGAATCGCTTGCCCGACTTCCGGGTAGGCACAGGCCAGTTTGGTTACACCGGTTGGAATAACGTTATGTGCATTGCAGGACGCAACCATATTTTTGGTGTTTTCGGTGATCCTGTTCAGGTGAATATTAATGCAAGGGTAAGTGCTCATGTAATTACCTCTGGGTAATATCTTTATTTGTTTACATTGAGCGCTTTTAGGGTTGAAAGATAAATAAGAGCTTTTTGATGATTACTTTGTGTCAAACCGATGTAATGTAAAATTGAAATAATATGCGAGGAATAAGTGGTTTTATTCCTCGTGCAATATATATAGATTCTTTTATAACGGCGTTGCCAGCAGCGTTTTGGCGTGAGCTGTGGTTATCGCCTGTACTAATTCACTTGCAGCAAATGACAGCTCTTTTGAATCCAGTGTTGTTAAATGAAACTTGGCGGAATATTCGAGTGAAGGTGCATTAACTTTCACCATATCCCCACGTTTCAGCCAAATATCTGCATAATGATCGGGTAGGTAGCCGACAAAGTTTCCTGATAATAAAAGGTGCGCAGTGGCTTCCATATTGGTGCTGCTGGCCTGGTGTTTAAAGCCCTTTACTTTGCTTAATGGAGTAATGCTATGGGACAGTCCTCGCTCAACAACTGGAAAATTAATCAAAGCATCAATGGTAACTTCTTCAGTTAATTCCATTATCGGGTGATCCGGCGCGCAGTAAAGGCACTGCTTTTCTGCAAAAAGGTAGGTGTATTTCAGACCATCTTTGGGCATTTCAGATGAAGTTATACCTAATTCAATTTTGCCTTCAAGGAGCATCATTTCAATTTGGTAAGAATCCCATATATCAGTATCAATCGTTACTTTCGGGTGTTCGTTACAAAATTGCCTGATAGCTTGCTGGATTTTACATTGCGGATTGGTAGCTAAGTTGTCAGTGAGTGCCAGTTTTATATGACCGTGGGAAACACTACGGATGCTGTCGAGTTGTTCTTCGAAATAGGCAATGTCGTTAAATAACATCTGGCATAGCTGGTAGACTTTTTCTCCGTCCTGGGTCAGGCGAAAGCCGCGTCTGCCCCTGTGACATAATGTCATACCAAGTCGTGTTTCCAGATCGTTCATTCTGGTACTGATGGTCGACTGGTGCATGTTTAATTTAAATTGTGCGGCAGAAAAGCCTCCTGAATCGACAATCGTTACAAATAACTGCAGTAGCTTTAAGTCAAAGTCATTTATTTTTCGCATCTCTCAAGTCTCGATTTTTTTTAATAATGCTATTACGTGTTTCTTAGAGAATCTGGGAAGTAACGCACCAGTTTAATACATATCTCTCTTAATGGCTTACAGTGGCGAAAATAGCAGCATCTCTTGTTTTGTTTTGGCTTTTTGTGAGTATTGTCAACAGTTGCGAGGGGAATGAATTGTGAAAGCGTTATTCAATAGTGGCATAATGGTGATGCGGTATGGTATGCGAGATTTGATTGATTCTGACGATGATAATCTAGCCACAATGTATGGCTAAAGCTTGAGATGTTATGACTTATAAAATTTTGATTGTAGAAGATGATCCTATTCTTAGGATGAAGGTAAAAGGGCATTTTTCCCAGGCTGGTTACACCGTTTTCGAGGCTGATAATGGTGGGGGAATGAGAATGATTCTGGAGCGGGAAAAAATTGATTTGATCCTGCTGGATATTAACTTGCCGGGTGAAGATGGAATACAACTTACACGTGAAGTGAGGAATATTTCAGATATCGCGATTATTTTAGTGACGGGTCGAACGGATCCCATTGATCGGATCCTAGGGCTGGAAATGGGCGCGGATGATTATGTCACCAAACCTGTTGAACCACGAGAATTACTGGTTCGTGCTAAAAATTTGCTATGGCGTATCCAACTTACTTGTGATGCTCTGGTGCAGGCTGAGGCAGCCTGGGCACAGCTGGAAAAAGATGAAAGTACATTTAGCTTTCTGGATTTTCAATTTGATGTTACCCAGCGTCAGTTGTCGAAAAGTAGTGAGACGATAAAGTTAACTAAGGCTGAATACGAGTTGTTAGTTGCTTTTATCACCCATCCAAACCGAGTGCTTAGCCGCGATCGGCTGTTGAACCTGATTTCTCATCGCGTTGATACCCCAAGTGATCGTACGATTGATGTTTTGATCCGCCGGTTGAGAAATAAAATGGAAGAAAGCATGAAACATCCGAAGATCTTTGTAACCGTTCATGGTGAAGGATATCTATTTGCTCCTGAGGTTGTTTAATGGCATGAATTTAACAATTAAAGCCAAGCTTTCGCTCATTATGTGTGCATCATTGCTGACAATGAGTGGGTTTTTCATTAGTAGTTTGATCAATACCGAGAAATCAGTACTTGAAGCTGAACAAAACAATGTCAGTGTCAAGGTGGCTAAATTGTTAAATGATAATTTAAAAGGTCAGGTTGATACGGTTACTCGCTCTTTATCCTATTACTATGAGAATTCAAAGCTGGAGAATATTAAAGTCGAGTTGGCGAAGGATATTTCGGCTTTCAGTGGCACGATCGAGAGCATCTATCTGAATAGTGATTCTGATATAGATGCAGAAATCAGTATAAGAGCATTTATAAACCAGTATCGCTGGCATAATGGCCGTTATATTTTTGCTTACGATGCCACGACAATCGTTAATATGGCGAATGGGGTGAATGCCGAGATTGTTGGTACCAGTGCATTTAATAAAAAAGACGATAGTGGAAACTATTATGCACGCAATATTGTCGATGCCGCTAAAGCAAACGAGATAGGGTTTACCGCTTACCATTATCTCAACCCCATGACGAATAAAGTCGAAGAAAAATTAACGGCTTCGGTTTATTTTGAACCTTTAAATTTGGTCGTCGCAACCGGTGAGTACACCAGTACGCTTAGGAGAGATGAGCTCGAAGCGGCAATTCTGACTATCAGTTCATCAAAGTATGGCAAGAATGGTTATTTTTGGGTTCAGGACGAAGAAGGCCGGATTTTAGCCCATCCTGACTCGTCAATTGTGGGTACGGTAATTCCGACAACGACAAAAAAGATAGCAGATAAAATCAGAGGAAAGTCTGAAGCTTTCGTTAAAACCTTTCATAAAAACCCGACAACACAGAAAGCCGAAAACAAATTTGTTTATGCCAGGAAGGTATTTCCCGAATGGGGCTGGACGATTGCTACCGGGACGTATGATAGTGACCTCACCAGTATACAGGATGGTTTGACCAGCACGACGGAAGATATCTTTAATGCCAAAGTGTATATGAGTATTGCAACGTCTGCGGCTTTACTGGTGTTGGCATTACTTGTTGCAACCATATCCATAAATCGGATCGTAAAAGGGCTGGTGATCTTAAAAGAGCGCATTGATACGCTATCAACGGGCGAAGCGGATTTAACGTCTCGGATTGAGATCACTTCGCACGATGAACTGGGGGACATTGGCCACTCGGTTAATAACTTTATTAGTTACTTGCAATCGATGATCCAGGAAATCTCGCAGGCATCTGATCACATTACTGACGGAATTGATCACAAAACTAATTTGTTTGTTGATTCGGGAAATCAAAATCGTGCTACTGATGAGATCCTCGAGGCATCAGGCAGTATGACAGCGGCTATCAAGAAACTGGCAGCGGGTGATTTGTCGGTCGATATTCCGAGAGGAGAGACGGATGAAAAAAGCCAGCTGGCCGATGCTATTTCGGTCTTTAAAAAGAATGCGCTAGCCCTGCAGGAGCATAAAAACGAGCTGCAAAAACTGGTTGATGAGCGAACGGCACAGCTCATTAAGGCCAATGACGCGCTTAATTCCGAAGTCACTAAGCATGAGAGAGCACGCGAGCAGGCTGAACAGGCCAATATAGCCAAATCGACATTCCTAGCTCACATGAGCCACGAGATCCGTACTCCGATGAACGGGATTATGGGGACACTACAACTGCTTGATAATACGGTTTTGGATCGGACTCAAAAGAACTATACCAAAACTATCATTGCTTCAGGTGAAGTGCTGATGGGAGTGCTCAACAATGTCCTTGATTACTCTAAAATCGAAGCCGGGCACCAGGATATTAATGAAACCAATTTTCATACTGATTCGGTCGTAAGTAATGTAGTGAACATGCTAAATGCCAGGGCCAAGGAAAAAAATATCAGGCTCAGTTATGAAGTTGCCGATGGCATTCCTGATTATCTGCATGGTGATGCTAATAAGCTCATGCAGATCTTGATCAATTTGGTGGGAAATGCCATTAAATTTACAGAACAGGGCAGTGTCACCATTTATGTTCAGCTTAAAGAGCAATCGACTGAAGAGCAGTTTTTGCTTCAGTTTGAAGTGCGCGATACGGGTAAAGGTATCGCTGAAGATAAACAAGCGGTTATTTTTGAACCTTTTGAACAAGCGACGAGATCCGAACGGGGGACCGGCCTGGGCTTACCGATCAGCAAACGGTTTGCTGAGATGCTGGGGGGCAAGCTAACGGTTCGAAGTGAGATTAATGCCGGTAGTCAATTTGTCTTATCATTACCTCTGAGCGCAGCCGAAGAAGGTAAAGTGATTTCGACCAATGAAACGGTGCCACTGCCGGTTCCACCATTGAAGGTATTGCTGGTTGAGGATAATGAAACGAATGTCTTGGTGGCACAAGGTTTCCTGAATAAGCTCGGCCATGAGGTCGTGGTGGCAATGTCCGGAAAAATGGCACAACGAGCAATTGAGGCTCATGATGTCGATATTATCCTGATGGACATAAACCTGCCGGATACCGATGGTGTTACGCTAACACATCTCTTGCGAGAGCAAGCTAATCGCTACATCCCGACAATTGCTTTTTCCGCTCATGTGTTTCGTCAAGAGATTGAGTCATATCTGGAAGCTGGTCTCGATGGCTTTTTGGGTAAGCCGGTACAGTTTGAACAGATGCAGGCAATTCTCGCTAATGTCTATCATGGGCAGGCTATTAAATATGAATCTGCCGATGATGAATATTCGGTATCAGCGGTGTTATTTGAGCCTTCGGTATTAGAGGGCGATCGACAGATCCTCGGCGATGATTTAGTTAGTGAGATGCTTGAGACTTTCTTTATTCATTCTGCTTCACTTGCCGAAGAAATCGCGATTCAAACTTCACCAGAAGTGATTATGAAGCTGGCTCATAGTTTAAAAAGTTCGTCTGGGGCGATTGGTTTAATTGGTCTATGCAAGGCTTGCGAGGAGCTTGAAATAGCGTGTAAGCAAGGTAATGATAAACAGGAAATCATATTCTTAACAAAAGCTTTGCTATCAATTTATCCAACGTCGATTGACAGGCTGAAAGATGAATTTAAATTAAAAAAAACAAAGGTTGATACCGAGCCTTCAGGTTTTTAAGCGTTTTTTTTCTGTTCTATTTGATAAAACTAAGGCCTGATTACAGGCCTTAGTGGTTTATGAATCAGCATCTGTTCATAAGTTTACATAATTATTTATTACTTGTTCCCAAAAAATATTCATTATTTGCATATCAATTGATTGATTAGGGTGTTGCATAAGCTGAAAGGAATTTCTGATTCAACTTGTCCCTTTGTTGTATTTTAATGGATAAAAGATATGTCTCTACCATATGTAATTCTGACCATACTGAGTGACCGTGAAGCTACGGGTTACGATATCACTAAAGAGTTCTCTCACAGCATCGGCTATTTTTGGAAAGCCAGCCATCAGCAGGTATATCGCGAGCTAAATAAAATGGCACGTAATGATCTGGTGATTTCCAGAGTAGAAGAACAAACCAGTAAACCGGATCGTAAGGTCTATTCCATTACAGATCTGGGCCGCCAGACGTTGTTAGAATGGTTTCAGAAGCCGGCTAATAACCCGACAATTCGTGATGAGCTATCAGCCAAGCTATTGGTTTGCAGCCTTCACAATTCAGAGCCTATGCAACATCAGCTTGAAGGGTTAATTGACGAGTCTTATTCATTGTTGAACCATTATGATGCTTTGGAAAAAGTGTATTTTTCCCACTACCGAAATATGACTCGCCAGTCTCGCCTTGAGCGTCTGACCCTGCGTCGTGCGATTCATAATCGCCAGGCATGGATCTACTGGGCTGAAGAAGTTCTGCAAGAGCTTAAAGAGATGGATTGCCCAGAGAAAAGTAGCGAAGTAGAGCTTCGCCTTTGTGTATAGATTTTTAAGTAAAACTTTTATGTGTAGATATTGATTTAACAATTAGGCTGAGAGGGTAAACACAGAACATATCGGGATTTTGACCGTAAGATAAATCAAATAAGAACAGACTAGTGCACAATCGTTTATAAACGACATATAGAAATAAAAATTAAAAGGTAAGTAGAAGAGTGCCAGAGATAAATATATCAAAATAAATTATATAATCTGGCTTTATGAAAAAAAGCGACAGTTATCCCAATGGTAACTGTCGCTTTTCTGTTTTAGGGGCTCAGCAGACGGAATCCAGCTGTTGGTGGATTTCATCTGTGAGTTTCTCGAGGGCTTCTTTTAGTTTTATCAGCTCAGGTTCTGATGGCAGCGCTCCGGATTTGAACTTTTGTTCAATGTCTTTTGCTGCTTGGTGGACATGAAGGGCACTGATACTGCTTGATGCTCCTTTGAGCGAGTGGCTGATCAAAATTGCCTTATCGAAATCATCCTGAGCGATAGCTTCTCTGAGTTTCTCGACATCCTGATTGTGTTCATCGGCAAAAATGGCTAAAAATTGCAAGATAATGTCAGTGTCATTGTCCATCATTTCAAGCAGTGAATTTAATTCTATTTGGTGGAAATTAGCCGGATCGAGTGTCTCGCCTGTGTTTGCATTAGTCGCTAGGGTAAACGTAGCGTCACTGGCTGTTTTATCATCGATGATTATCTCTGGTGTGCTTTGTTCAATTTGGTCATCATCGGTGAATACTTCTTCAATATAAGCGGATTGCTGCGAAATACTTTTTTTCTGTACCTGTTCGAATTCGGCGCGCAGCATCGCTATATGGGTAATTTTGTGCTTAAAGCGTTGCAGGGCATCAAGCAGCTTTCGTTCATCCAGTGGTTTCGTGATCACGCAGTCAACACCGGCATTGAGCATACTTTTTTGTGTATCTTCAAATACATCTGCTGTGCAGGCAAAGATAGGTACCTGGCTGATCGGTTGGTTCATTCCACGGATCCTAAGGGTCGCTTCAATACCATCCATTACGGGCATATGATTGTCCATCAGGATGAGGTCAAAGTATTCCTGTTCAAGAATAGACAGGGCCTCTGCACCATTCTCGGCTGTGTGGGTGACAAAACCACGTTGTTTGAGAAAAGCATCAATGATCAGTACATTTAGGTGATTGTCTTCAACGATCAGTACTTTGAGGTTGGCAAAAGCACTTTGGTCAAATTCAGTGCTCTCTTGCTCCGGCTGCATGTATTGTCCCTGGTGGATGGACAGGGTGACCGTAAAGGTTGAGCCGGTACCAGGTATGCTGTTAAGGCTGATATTGCCGCTCATGAGTTCGGCAAGTTGCTTGATGATACTCAGTCCTAATCCCGTTCCGCCAAAGCGGCGACTGGTCGAGGCTTCGGCCTGGACAAACGGGTCAAAGATATACTGGAGCCGATCAGGCTCAATACCTATACCTGTATCTGAAGTGATAATGGTTAGCAGCAGCTCGGTTGGGCTGGAGCCTTTTTCCAGTTTAAGGGTGACCTCAACTTTGCCTTGTTCGGTGAACTTAATGGCGTTATTGATAAGGTTGAATAAAATCTGGCGGATACGGGCTTTGTCAGCATAGAACCAGTCATATTGGTTAAATTCGCAGTTGATGTTGAAGCCAATGCCTTTTTCTTTTGCCAGCGAACAGTAGGTACTTTCAATAGTGCCAACAAGGTCAGTAAAACAGAAGTTGGTTGGATCCAGTTTAAGCTGACCTTGCTCGATTTTTGAGAAGTCAAGAATGTCATTGAGCAGCGACATCATGTGTTTGCCGGAATCAAGTAGTGTTCGTAGGTGGTGTTCTTGTTTCTCGGTCAGCTTGGTCTTGAGAAGTAGTTGAGACAGCCCTAGCATGCCGTTCATTGGTGTACGGATCTCATGAGACAGATTAGCAAGGAAAGCTGATTTTGCTCTGTCTGCGGCTTCTGCTTTATGAAGTGCCCGGTTTAAGCGTTGGGTATCGTAAGAGATCTTATCTGCGCCCTGATTTAAGGCATCGTGGAGAACTTGAAATTCATGAGGGCCTTCAAAGTCGTCGTTACGGTCGTAATTACCAAGCCTGAACTGTGCAGCAAAGCGTGATAGCTTGGCTAGCGGCAGGGTAATGCGTTTGGTCAGGGCGACGGAAAGGATGATTACAATTCCGGCAGTTAGTAGTAGTGCTGCCAGAAAAAAACGGTGCATATAGTCCAGGACATGGGTAACGGTATCTTTCGGGGTAATGGAGACCAGAGACCAGATCGGTTGATTGCTGTTGCCCCGGGTTGAAAGTCGGGAGACGGTTGCAATCAGGTCATCGTCATAGCGATCAGTATAGTGAAGCACTTGGCTGGTGGTCTCGTTGTTGCTATTTTCGTGGCGATATATCTGCCGGAAGTATTCAAAAGCCTGCAGTAATTGTCCTTGGTGAAGGCCTGATAGGAGCACATCACCTTCCTGGTTGATGAGGATAAGGTAGTCCTGTTTGTTAATCCGTTCGGCTAAGAACACTAACTGTTTATTTAGCTCGCTCAGTTCGTATTTTACCACCAGAAGTCGTGAATCACTGAAGTTGCTCGTTGCCTGTGATGGGGGGATAACCGGAGTTATTAGGTAGAGAAAAGGAAACCTGTCTAATTGCTGCGGGGTAGATATGTAGACATTGTTCTCTGATTCGACTAGTTGCTTTGTGATGTCGTCAAGCTGATTAATGCCAGCTTGGTTAAGTTTGTCGGTAAGGGTATGAATTGAGGTTGTCTGGGATGATTCGGCAATAATGTAGCGTCCATTTTGTTTTTCTAGCAGATAAATGGCTGAAAAAGCTGTATCGATTGTTGTGATTTCTGACAGGTAGCGGCTAACGAATTGGTGGTCAACTTGCCTTGAGTCAGGATTGAGAGCAAAAACCGGTGAGTTAGCCAGACTCTTGATACTCAGGAGTCGCTTGGTAATGATATCGTCAATATTTTGCGCAGCAAGATCCGTTCGGTTGCTTAAGTTTTTTGAAATTTGTGTCAGCGCGATAGTCGAGAGTTTGTCGCTGGTGATCCAGCTATAAATGAATGCCGGAACAATACCTACGAACAGCATACTCGCCAATAACATTGGCTTGATTCGATATGGAATAACCCTGAACAAACTACCGTACCCCGACATTTTAGACTTATTAATTGTTTGTAAATAAATCTTAGATAATTATCAATCGCTACGCATGATAGAGAGAAGGAAAGTTGATCTCGCCGACAAAGAAATTGCAAATAATATAAATCGGGATAAGTAAGTGTTCAGATAATTGCGCAGGGAAAATTGTCTATAACAAGGAAAAATTTGCCGTAACTAGTTGGGATAATTGCAAAAATCTGACGCCGTAATAGCTGATTTTAGCCAGCCAGAATGGAAAGTTTAGAAATAAGCCACTTGATTTTAGGTGTATGCTATCAATTAAAATCAAGTGGTATAAATTAGTTCAGAAGTTGTTCAAGCGTCAGTGGCGCAGAGGTCAGGCCCATCTGTTGCGCAGGAGTCTGGCCGGAGCGATCTTGGCGGCACAAATTATGCCATGCGCGATAGATATCGAGCAGAGGCAGCAGACCGGCTGGTCGTAATTTACGGCGCGGCTCGTCGACAAGCTGAGCGAACTGATCATGGAAGCGGTTCTGATAGTCGCTGATAGCATTATGTGAGGCGGTTTCCAGCCATTTATCTTCACTGCCTTTTTCGCCGCCTAGATGGCAGATCCCTTTGCTTATGTCTTCATGACGGGTAAAGGCCCAGCGATCTCGCCACCATCCCATAAGAACAATATCAATTCTCCCGGAAGATTGTCCGTGCTGCCAGCCTAGATCTTCCTCAACATAGAGAGGATGGATCGTTTTTGCTTTGATACGCTCCATGAATACAGAAATACAAGCAGATCGTAACAGGGGTTCTTGCGGCATGAAGATCGCTAGCGATTCGTTGTATTCAAGCATCTCGGCAAGATGCAGATAATGGGCATAAACAGTGTATTGAGGGCGAATCAGGCAGCCTTTGGCCGGGTAATTAACTCGTGGCAGGTTGCTGAGTGGATCTTCAAGGTTCGGGCGTGACAATACCTCGCGGTATTTGGTATCGACACGCGCTAAAATCCCTTGCGGGGCTGGTGGGGGAACTTCAACCAGCTTGGCTTTTGGTGGGGCCATGAAACGGGTGTCATCAGAATACGGGTCATGTTCTTCGCTTGGATTATCAACGTCACTTTGCTGGAAATTGACGTGCTGACCGACAACGTAGCCAGAGCTGGCTTCGCAGCTTGCAATCCAGCTGACCCCGTTATCGCTATTAGGCTGCAACGGGGTCAGATCGGACGCTAGTGACAGTGTTTGGGCATGCTTGAACAAACGCGCATCGAACATCGAGAGTTGCCGACGACAGCGGCTGGCTATCTGAGATAGCTGATCGTAGAAAGACTTAGGGTTCATGCTCAGGCGACGGCAGATGTCACGAACTGAACATCCGGTAAATAACAATGCCAGCAGTTTTTGTTGGATCTGGTTTTTACCATTAAAGCCAGACCAGCGATCAACAAAAGTGGCCTGACAGCATTTGCAACGATAGCGTTGGCGGTCGCCACTGTAGCCAAAGGCATGGTACAGGTGGCGATGTGTTAGGACCGGTAACCCGAGATTTTCACAATCAGGGTTACTGCAGGCTGGTAAGCCGCTACTTTGCATCAGCTTTAGGCGTGCAACTTCGGCAACCACATCATGGTTGTTGAGAACAGGTGGAAACGCTCCGCATTCGCGGCAAACTAAGGTCGGGCGGTTGGGGTTAGTCCGTTGCAGCACATAATGATGCTTGTCTTCAGAGCCAAAATTGCTGCAGCCGATAGATTTACAGTGGTTAAGCTGAAGTTTGCCGCTAGCCGGAGGCAATAAGGAATCATTGCAATCGGAGTGAAGTGTTTTCATCATATCAGCCTAACCTTATCCTTGTGCCTGAGCAGAATGTAGTGAGCCGCTGGGGCCACATCCCAAAGGGGGTAGGGAAGGGTACTGAATAAAAGGAATTAGCCTTTTATTCAGTACATAATTAGATGTTAGCAATTAACAGAAAGAGCACTTGGCTGCCTGAGAGCGAATGCCTTTTGGCTAGCTTTCAGATTAAATTGTGTAAGACGCCACATTTTACAAAATTTTGAGCTGCGACCATGTTCAATGTCTGCGTTCTTGCTAACACTAATTGTCCCTAGTTTTCACTAATACCAATGTAATCAATGGAATAATCACATTCGTATTTGCGCTCGCTAGTGGAAATAAGTGGCCAGTGCAATCGGGGTAGCACCAGCCACTGAAATCAGTTAGATGTTGATTGCGGTTTCTAGCGCAACGTTCATCATCTGGTTGAAAGACTTCTGGCGGTCTTCAGAGCTTAGTTTCTCGCCACGTTTGATGTGGTCAGAAACCGTCAGGATAGTCAGTGCACGCGCACCTAGCTCAGCGGCAACACCGTAGATACCTGCCGCTTCCATATCTACGCCCAGCATGCCCAGTTTTTCCATTTTTTCGAACAGGTCAGCTTCAGGGCTGTAGAACAGGTCAGCAGAGAATACGTTACCTACACGAACTGGTACGTTTTGCATGCGAGCCTGGTTTACAGATGTTTCTAGCAGGTGGAAATCAGCAATTGCTGCAAAGTCGTGGTCGTTAAAGCGGATGCGGTTAACTTTAGAGTCTGTTGATGCACCCATACCGATGATAACGTCCATTAGTTTAACGTCGTCATGTACGGCACCACAGCTACCGATACGGATTACATTCTTCACGCCGAAATCTTTGATCAGCTCGTGAACATAGATTGAGCATGATGGGATACCCATACCGTGACCCATTACAGAAACAGGCTTACCTTTGTAAGTGCCTGTGTAACCGAACATATTACGAACGTCACACACAAGCTTTACATCTTCCAGGAAGTTCTCTGCGATAAATTTGGCACGTAGCGGATCACCTGGCATTAGGACTGTTTCAGCGAAATCACCAAGTTCTGCATTGATATGTGGGGTAGCCATAGCTCACTCCTAGGAATTTGTTAATAAATGAATACGGGGAATTAAGAGAAAAAACGTTCAACAATAGTTTGGTATGCAATACCGCCCAGGTAAACACCGACGATACCCATAATGCCTGGCAATACAGGTGGTGCAGGCAGTGGAAGTTTTATGGCTGAGAAAAATAAGCCAACAATTAAACCTGCAAGGACTGCAAGTAAAATCTCGTTCATGTGTTTACCCTCTTCGTGTTGCATATGTTGTGACGGCTTGTGAGGCTGCTCTAACTGGCGCCTTATTGTTGTTGCCGTTTGATGGAGCCAGTGTAAGCAACGAGCACAAACAATCTCGCGATCGCGATCACAAATTACCTCGCTATTATCCAAAAAATCGCTCTTGATTACCAATGCTGTTGAAAGTGGGAGGGAAAACGTTTGCTTGAGAGGCTTGTGAATTAGTGAGATTAATCCGTTTTTTTTGTATTTTTATTCTCTATATCAATAATCTATGCTGTTTTGGTCGAATATTTAAGGCTGAGAAAAAATAATGCAACAGCAGAGGTGAACATGTGATCTTGTAATGGATTTCATTGTAATTCAGAGCGGGAATGGGTCAATAAGGGGGAAAATGTTCAGGGTGAAAATTAGATCTGCTTTGGTTGTTGTTATGTGAGGTAAGTATAGAGTCTGCCTGTATTGTTACTATTTACCATCGTGAAGTGAGCCTATGCACGTAACTGCTTTAACTAACTGGTATAAATTAAGCTTCTCGTCTAAGCCTAAAAGGTAGAACACTAGGGACACATCCTAGATACGATGAATACTGTTTGAACGATTTTGGCGAGGGAATGTAACTATGAAGAAGTGTTTGTTGGCGACGGTATTGGCATTGGCATCTTTACCTGCGAGTGCGGATATCCTTGGACTTTCTGTTGGGGCAACCGCTGGTGGCTCGAATGTTGAGTTTGATGGTAATAGTGAATATGGCTTTGAATATGGTATCAATGCCAAATATCAGTTTAGTGACATGTTCAGTATCAACGCTGGGGTAATACAAGGAAGTGCTGACGTTGAGGCAAATCTTCAGTCTGCCGATAATGAAATTGACTATACGGCTTTTCCTGTGACGCTACGAGGAGATATCCCGTTACTTATCGGAAACCTTTATGCCAAGGCTGGTGCGAATTATTACGATGTGGATATTGAAAGTCCCGGTGTAAAGGAAAATGATGATGGGTGGGGATTTACTGGTGGGGCTGGTGTTGTGTTGACCTTGTTGCCATTACTCGATTTCAGCTTAGGTTATGAGTATCGCAATATGGGAGACGTTGAGAGTAATGCAATTGTGCTTGGCGTTCAGCTTGGTATATAAAACAAATAATCATTTGGTTTGCACTGCAAATCTGCGTGGACATAGAAAGTAAAAAGGGAGCATACGTAATGATGATCCCTTTATTGTTTTTCTGGCCGTGAGATTATTTAATCTGCACGTAAGATGGTATTAAGTCAGCTGCAACCAGAGAGTTATCGCTGCCATAGCCACTTCCACCCCAAGCTACAATATTGCCGTCTGCTTTTATTGCCGCAAAGGCATGAGGATTTGAGAATACTTTAGCGATGTTGCTATCTTCAAAGCCACCACCCGTATTGCTATTACCCCATGAGATGATGTCGCCATTTTCTTTTACTGCCACAAAAGCGCCAGAATTCGAATAAACGGTTTTGATATCTGTTAGCTTGTCTTTAACGTTTCTGTTTCGACCGCCTGCGCTTCTGTCACCCCAGGTAATAACATTGTTATCGTTGGTGATTGCAGCAAATGCTTCGTCTGTCGAGAAGATTTCTTTAATGTTTTCTAACGAAGTAAGTCTCTTATCTCCACCCGCATCAGAGTTACCCCATTCTGTCGCTTTGCCATCATGGTGAAGAGCTGCGAAAGCTGATAGTGTGCTGTAAACGGCTTTTACATCGATTAGTTTGTGAGAGACTGAATCAGAATCTCCACCATAGAAGCCGAATCCCCAAGTGATGACAGTTCCGTCGTTCTTCAGGGCGGCGAAGGCACTCCGGTTGGAGAAAATGTCTTTCACGCCTTTGACAGGTTCTGGCAGTTCGCCACCCCAATCGCTATCACCCCAGGAAATAACTTCGCCATCAGCTCGTAGGGCAGAAAAGGCCCAACCGGTCGATGCTATTTTAGTGACGTTACTTAATGATGATGATACTAGGTTGCTGTTACCACCGTTATCTTGATCACCCCAGGTGACAACAGTGTTGTCATTTTTAATTGCGGCAAATGCATTACCATTTGAATAAATGGCTTTGATATTTGAAAGCTCATTGCCGCTGTTATTATACCCGCCTTTATCGGCGTCACCCCAGACAAACACAGAGCCGTCATTTTTTAGGGCCGCAAAAGCGCTATCGTTTGACACGATGGATTCAACATTAGTTAATGATTCGTTAAGTACACCGCCTTTGTCTTGGTCACCCCAGGCAACAACAGTACCATCATTTTTTAGGGCCGCGAATGCACTATCGTTTGATGTAATTGATTTTACATCGGTCAGTTCTTCAGTAAGTTCGCCGCCTTTGTTTTGGGCACCCCAAACCACAACAGTACCATCAGTTTTCAGTGCAGCAAATGCGCTGCTTGTGCCGGCTACCGTTTTTGCCTGAATTCGCTGGAAAATACTTTCTGAAATGCTTGGGTCGTTGTTTTCGTCAAAGAGCATAACTTTCAGCAGTTGTTTTGTTGCGTAATGATTGACATCCAGTGGAAGTTGTTTCCCTTTAAACTCAACGTCTTTCACATCGTTATAAGTGTCACCGAAAACGCCATTATCATTTGTATCTAAAATCCATGTGAATTCTGTTTTCTCTTCGATACACGATTCACATGTTACAATTGGCTGTAAGTAGTTTTTATCATCAAGAATAACAGTCTCTACTTCGATAGAAGTTAATACTGATGTGCCAGAGTTTGTAGGTTCAGTTGAAGTCGTAGCAGCAGATGTCGCCGTTGTCGCGGAAGCTGTTGGTGCTTCTGTTGTAGCGGTACCGCCATTATTACAGCCAACTAATGTAAGCGCAGCTGTAGCAGTGACCAATAAATGTTTTTTCATACACCCTCAATGATAAAGCAAATGATAATCAGTCTCAGAAGGTTGTGAATGGTAATGCGCTTTTTTGCAATTATCAACAATTATGTGATTTTAATCCAAAATTGGTTGTAATCTGTTTAATCAGGTTATGTCGCAGCCTTGTATTTTTAACCATCGTGTTAGCGGTTATGCATTGAAGTGGTGAAACTACCTCTAATCAATAGGTGTGTACGTGCATGTGGCATTACGGCTATTAATACCGCATTATCCCGTGTTTTGAATGCTTTTAGAGACGTAACTAAATAGGTTTATTTTCTTATGTTATTTAAGTTATTGAAGGGATAGGCAAGCTAAATTAATAACATTTCATGTATTTAGCCTGGTTTTATTTTATAGCCCTGAAAGTAAGCCAATTTCCTAAAAAACGAAACGGATCATAGTTGCTTAAAATAAATTCCTTTACTATGTAAACAATAAATATTGTATGCATAATCGGAGGGGTATTGATGACAAACTTTGACCATTACAGGGCTACCGTAGATAAGGTCAATACAGCCATCCTCCGTAAGGTCAAGTTACCGTGGCAGGTTGAGTATCAGATACCTGACCAGGCTTCGAATGAAGATAGTGATGAGCAAGAGCTGCTTATGGTTTCTCCAAGTGGCCTGGTTTGTCAGCGGCTTTCATTGCCCAAGTCTTCTGTAAAGGCATTCTGGGGTGATCAGGAGTCGGTTTGTTCATTGGTTAGTGAATATGTTGTTCGTGGTGCTGCTCGGCTAGCCCCGCTTCGCCAACAATCTTACCGCAATAATTTTCCACATTGGTTCGAACAGTGTGTCCAGCAATTGCATTATTTAATTGGTTCAAAAGAGCAGTTATTGCATGTGATGACAGATTCACATTATCCATTTCCGAGTAAAGTTAAAATAGAAGGTACTTATTTACCTTGCTGGGTCTGGTATAAGGAAAATAACCAATTAGCAGTGTCAGTCATTGATCGCCGGACAGGTTTATTCAGTAAACCGCAAAATGTTAATGCTGATCATCTGGTTGATAATGATAAGTGGTTTGGGGCACAGGTGATCGATTCTGCCGATGAGTGCATTGATACGATTACATATTACATTTCTGAACTGGCGAAAAAGCAAAGGGATCCTGTTGAATCAGAACCAACATTAACGGATGCTTTGCATAATCCGTGTTCGTCAACTCTGAGTCCGATTCTGAGTGTGGCGCTGATGATGGGGATTGTTGCTGGTTTCTTTATTCTTCTGAAAGTAATTTTGGGATTTTAGGGGAGCAGACCTCAATCACTTTGCAGTCATCATTGCTGGCATGTTTATAAAATGCTGATCGGTTAGTTTCATTCGAACACGGGATGATGCAAAGGTTTTACGTTGGTCTGCGCTAAAAAATCAGATAAGATCAGCGTTATGTTTTACCGTGGTGCTGGGTTATGCATAATTTAACGTTGTTATCTCAAGTTGAAAAAAATCGTATTGAACTAGACAAGCAGGCTGCCTATGCCGTCTGGCAGATAAAAAATGCTAAACGAGGCTATGAGGTGATTGCTGAGCTGAGCAATAACATCGATGATGATGACGCCCGTGAGTTTTTCGATAATGCTGTGACAAAATATAAGACACAGATGGGTGTTGCATAACCCGTAAGTTAGAAGAATTGTTTTTGAAAAAGCTGCCATTGGCAGCTTTTTTTGATCCTGGTCGTCAGATATTGATTAAATCATCAGTCTTTGATGTGAAGCTCATTATTCTGAGGCATAATGCGCGCCTTTTTCTTTGTGGTCTGGTATCTTAAATAAAGATATAGCCGGAAAAGAAAGTGGGAAGTCTGGATTTTGGCTTCTCGATTTCAGGTTGAATAATTGGTAGTTAGCCGGTTACCGTTGACACGAACATGACTTCCTGAAAGCGATAGTTGGTCAGTTAAAAAAGCCGGTATAAAAGGAAGGCGAAATGAGTGCGAGCAAGAAGGTCCTTGTTGTTGATGACGATCAGGAGATTCGCGAGCTACTGGATGAATACCTGACAAAAGCAGGTTTTACCGTAACAACAGCGGCCGAAGGCGAAGAAATGAAGCGTCGGTTGGCAATGGGTTATCCCGATCTCATTTTATTGGATGTCATGATGCCGGGCGATGATGGTTTCACCTTGTGTCAGTACATTCGCAAAACTTCTGATGTACCAATTATTATGCTGACGGCGGTATCGGATGAAATGGATCAGATTATTGGTCTTGAGCTCGGTGCCGATGATTATATCGCCAAGCCATTCAGTCCTCGTCAGCTGATGGCGCGTATCAAGGCGTTATTGCGTCGGGTGAAACCAACGGAAACTCAGCAGGCTCCGGCAACACCGAAAGCAATCCGCTTTGCAAACTGGCGTCTGGAGACGGGTTCCCAGCGTTTATTCGATCTGGAAAAGGGCAAAGATTACGAACTGTCTGGCAGTGATTTTGCACTTCTGATGCTATTTCTTACCCGTCCGAATGAAGTGCTGGATCGGGATACTATTTCTTTTGCTACGCGTGGTCGCGAAGCTCATCCTTCTGAACGTGGCATTGATGTTCAGCTTAGCCGGTTGCGCCAGCGTTTGGGCGATAAAGGCACACAGCAACGGTTAATTAAAACGATTCGTGGTAATGGATATGCCTTTAATGCCGAGGTTACCTACGAAGAGTGATCCCCTCCTGATGTGATATAAAAGGCATCGCAACATGAATTGGAAAAAATGGTGGCCAAAGTCGTTGTTGGCTCGCACCTTATGGCTTACTTTGCTGGCTGTATTTCTGGCACAGATGATTGCCACAGTTATTTGGTATGGTCAGTCAAAGCAACGGGATTTAGAGGGGCTTGAATCGGCATCTGCCAGTATGGCCTCCATGTTTGCCTCTACCGTGACTTTCTTTCAATCACTCCCGTTGGAGTACCGGCACATTGTGCTGGATCAGTTGCGGAATATGGGGGGAACCCGTTTTTTTGTTTCGTTCAACGAAGAAGAAATTAAGATTGAACCTATCCCTTCCTCGCAAATGAAAAATACGGCTGTGCGGGTGTTTGAGGAAGTTCTTAAAGAAAAACTACCGCGCCTTGATGTTATTCGGGTAGAGTTTTCCCGTCCTGAAACCCTTCATGTTCTGAAAAACGATATTTTACTCAGTGATCTGCCGCGTTCATGGGCACATTATACCCTCAGTCTGGAGCCTTTTAATCCGCCTATACTGGTTGTTCAGCTTGAGCTGGCAGCGAATGAGTGGCTTTATATTGCCGCTTTACTACCTTCCCCTTACGCTACTCTGGATGATGAAATCATTACCAAGCAGCAAGTGCTGTTCCTTATTTTTATTACTACGCTGCTGTTGGTGTTTACTTACTTCATGATCCGTCGTCAGACTAAGCCGCTCAAACGGCTTGCCAATGCAGCTAATGCTTTGAGTTTTGATATTTACCAGCCACCGTTGGTAGAAGAAGGCGCGAGTGAGTTGGTTACGGCAACTCAGGCATTTAATCGGATGCAGTTGCGCTTGCGCCGTTATATTGATGATCGTGAGCATCTGTTCTCGGCAATCTCACATGATCTGAAAACACCGATCACCCGTTTGCGTCTTCGAGCTGAATTGATTGACGATGACGCTAAAGTCGAAAAATTCAATCGGGATTTGGATGAGTTGGAAATGATGGTGAAGGGAGCGTTGCAGACGGTAAAAGACACTGATCTTCATGAAAACCTGACTCAGGTAAATCTGTCGGAAATGTTGCGCAGTATTGCCGAGCGGCACAATAGTCCGCGTATTAAGGTTCACCTGCCTGATACTAAAATCGCACCTATGATGGCTAAGCCGTTGGCGCTGAAGCGTTGTTTGAGTAACCTGATAGACAATGGAGTGAAGTACGGGCATGAGGTTAATATTATCGTCTCGGATGAACCTGATGCCTTGGTGTTGATAATCAAAGATAAAGGCGAAGGTATACCGGAAGAGCTACTAGAAGCTGTTTTTGAACCATATTTTCGTATAGCCAAGGACGATGAAGGCCACGGATTGGGAATGGGAATTTCGCGTAATATTATTCATGCCCACGGTGGTGATATGACAATTCATAACGCCAAAGAGGGCGGCTTGGAAGTAAAGGTTTATATTCCGCGTCTGCTTAAAGAGTAGGGCCGGAGTGTTCGGGGTAAAATCAGAATGAAGATGTTAAAACGGACATTATCGGCATTGACGCTGGTGCTTTCAAGCGCTGTTGCTTCTGCGGGTGAAGTCGAAGTGCTGCACTGGTGGACTTCTGGCGGTGAAGCAAAGGCTGTATCAGTTCTAAAAAAAATAATGGAAGAGCAGGGCAACAGTTGGAAAGATTTTGCTATTGCCGGCGGTGGTGGTGAAAGTGCCATGACCGTTTTAAAAACCCGCGCAGTATCAGGGAATCCGCCATCGGCTGCACAAATTAAAGGGCATGATATTCAGGAGTGGGGAAGACTTGGCTTTTTAACTGATTTGAGTGACGTTGCTGATGCGGAGAGTTGGGACAAGGTATTGCCGGAAGTTGTTACTCGAGTGATGAAATATGACGGCAACTATGTGGCTGTTCCTGTAAACGTTCACCGGGTTAATTGGCTGTGGGTGAACCCGGAGGTTCTTAAAAAGTCCGGGGCAAATGTACCGACGTCCTTGGCTGAGTTCTTTGTTGCTGCGGATAAAATTAAAGCGGCTGGATTTGTCCCGTTAGCTCACGGCGGCCAGCCATGGCAGGATATTACTTTATTTGAGGCTGTGGCGCTTGCCGTGCTGGGGGCTGAAGATTACCAGAAAGCATTCGTTAGTTTGGATATGGATGTGCTGTCTGGCGATAAAATGACTGATGTTTTTATACAGTTTAGCAAGATGCGAGATTACATCGATCCTCATTATCGCGGACGTAGCTGGAATGCGGCAACCTCAATGGTGATCAATGGGGAGGCCGCAATGCAAATTATGGGCGATTGGGCTAAAGGGGAGTTTGCAGCGGCTGGTAAGGTACCGGGGAAAGATTACCTATGTGTGGCGGCACCAGGTACGCAAGGGAAGTTTACTTACAATATTGATAGTTTCGCCTTTTTTAAATTGAGTGATGAAGCAAATCGGAAGGCTCAGAAAGAGCTGGCCAGGACAATCCTGGATAAGAATTTCCAGGAAATTTTCAACCTGAATAAAGGGTCGATTCCGGTTCGCCTTGATATGGATATGAGTAAGTTTGATCAGTGTGCGCTGGATTCTATGGCAACGTTTAAAGCGACATCTACCAATGGCGAGTTAGTGCCAAGTGTCTCACAGGGGCTGGCAACGACAAGCTATGTGCAGGCTGCCATTTTTGATGTTGTGACCAATTTCTTCAATGCTAAGTCTCCGGACCCAGAGCAGGCGGCCAGTAAGCTGGCGCGGGCTGTTAAGTCTGCTATTTAGTTTTGGTATTAATTGCTGGCTCAGGTATTCGCTGGGCCCAGCATTCTCATTATTGTCTCATCTGTTTTTTACTTTCATACCTATTCCTAAAGCATTTTATATAATTGTTATATGCAGCAAGAGGGAAGTTGGGAATGAAGCTACTTTTTCTTGTTCGTCATGCAAAGTCTTCTTGGGATGATCTTACTTTAGATGATTTCGATCGGCCGTTGAGTGAACGGGGCATGAAGAATGTACCAGACATGGTTTTCCGTCTTGATGCTTGGAAAACCGGTCCACAGTTAATCATATCGAGTACTGCGCTGAGAGCGGCACAGACCGCTTCTTTCTTTGTTCAGGGGCTTACAGGCCAGCCGAGATTGGAAATTTGTCCCGAACTGTATACAGAATCTGCCGATGAGTTACTTGAGGTGATTGAAGGAAGCCCGAAACAAGTCGATCGATTAATGGTGATATGTCATAACCCGGCACTCAATGAGCTGATTAATCGCTTGGGTTTTGCGCTTGAGAATTTACCGACTTGCGGCGTTGTTGTTTTTGGGTTTGAGGTTGATTGCTGGCAAGCCATTACCAGTGAGCCAGCGGTTACGATTTATTATGATTATCCAAAGAGAAAGAAGGTAAAATAAAACTTGGTGATAGCTAATTGTTCGCTTTGGTGTTGATTTGATCGCTTGGTTTTTAACTCCTGTTAATAGGCTTTACAACGAACTTAATGCTATATATTATTTGCAGCACTTACGGAGAGATGGCTGAGTGGTTGAAAGCACCGGTCTTGAAAACCGGCATACGTTTGTAGCGTATCTAGGGTTCAAATCCCTATCTCTCCGCCACTTCTAGAGAAACCGCTGAACTATCAGCGGTTTTTTTATATCTTAAATCTAAAGTAGATTCCCCCTTCGACGTTCAATTACCAGCGTAACAAACAAGATCAAACAGCAATTAGGGATATTTATTTCGTCCACGTAAACGCAATAATAACGGCTGTGAATGTATTCATGGCTTTTATCTCGTTGTTTATTGGTAGCTCGGTGTAAGGGTATGTGACAGACCTATTCACTTTTCCGGCATGCTTATTGTGCTCTTTCGCCATATTTACGATACCCGAGTTTTTGGAATGAATTGCCCATTAAAAGTGAAATTCTTGCAAGCACATAAACGTATTTATTAGCAATATATGTGTCAATAACGACCTAAAGATAATATGGTTACAATTTTACTGGGATGAAAATCATCATTCAATTGGCATTGGGTATGTTTGTTGCTATCTTCATTCAATAAGCGTATTTGCTTTTCGTGAATATAACCTGATAGCTATAATAATATAATTTACCGCTTATTTTGTGGTCTTATTTAAAGGTTGTTGTTTTTTAATTTCAGGGTGTTTTATACCCAGAGAGTATGAGTCTGCTTTCTTAATCATAATCTTATTTAGGCGATTGTGATAAATTAAATCAAGTGAAATAATCTGGTTGTTAATAATGGTATATAAAAATTTATCAATAGGTAAGAAAATTGCTGTCGTTTTTACGTTGATAACAGCAATAATTATTGCATTTGGCATATTTTTGATGGGCGAGTTGAAAGTAATTCGTTCAGGGGTGTTAAATTTTGCTGACTCTACGATACCAAGCCTTATGTCTGTTGAAGACATAATATTTGAGTTGTCTTATGTTCGCCGTACTCAGTATGCAATTTTAACCTACAGCGACTCTAAAAAGATCCGTCAAAGAATTGATAAAGCTGATCAGCAAAATAGGCAAATTGAGAAGATGATGGATGCATATCGCACTGCAGTTGAATCTTATGCTGGTGAGTACGAGTTGCAGGTGCTTAGAGATATTAACAAGGCTTGGAGAGGTTATCAGGAGTCGCTAAATGGCTTTGCTAAAGCGGCTGCAAAGGGAGATTTGGCTACGGCGCAGCCGATTCTTGCTGGTACCTTTGATGAATTTCAAGCCTTGACCTCTGCATTAGATAAGTTGAAAGAGATTAATTTAGATTTTATTCAGCGTAATCGTAACGATATGCTGGCGAGTACGGATCGGGTTAGCAGCATTTCTTTTGCCGTTGTTTCTGCACTTGCATTCTTTATGGTGCTGATGAACTTATTTCTGACCCGTCAGATCTGTCGTCCGTTAAATCAGGTGATGAATTTATCGAGTGAAATTGCGTCAGGTAATCTTACTCATCACTTAAATCGTGATGAAATAGGTAATGATGAACTGGGTCAGTTGGCTGATTCCAGTATGAAAATGCAGGATAACCTGCGTGTGCTTGTTGAAGAGATTGTGGCTGCTGTTACTCAGCTTAGTGCCGCCGTTGAAGAAGTCAGCGCAATATCTGAGCAGTCATCTCAAGGGATGCAGCAACAGCAAAATGAGATCACTATGGTTGCAACGGCCATGGATCAGATGAAAGCAACTGTCGCTGAGGTTGCTAGTAATACTGAAATGGCTTCGGTATCCGCTTCCTCGGCAAATGATGAAGCTAAGCTGGGTTGCCAGGATATTCAGCAGAGTATTGAATCAATCTTGCGGGTATCACAAGAGATTGAAAATGCCGGTCAGCTGGTTGAGCAGCTTGAAAGCGAGTCTAACAATATCAGCATGGTCGTGGATGTTATCCGTGATATCGCTGATCAGACTAACTTGTTGGCGCTTAATGCTGCGATTGAGGCTGCTCGAGCCGGTGAACAAGGTCGTGGATTTGCTGTCGTAGCAGATGAGGTTCGTACTCTGGCTGGTCGTACCCAGGACTCGACGGGTGAGATTGTTGCAATCATTGATAAATTGCAAAAAAGTGCCACAGAAGCTAAAGAGGCGACAACAGAAAGCTGTAGCATGATCCGAGGCTGTGTTACTCAGAGCCAGAATACCGGTAAAACGATGGAGAGTATCGAACAGAGCATCGTTCAGATAGCGGATATGGGACAGCAAATTGCGAGTGCTTGCAGTGAGCAGGATTCCGTGGCAGAAGAGCTGGGACGTAACGTCGAGAGTATTAACCTGTCATCGAAAGAAGTGGCAGCAGGAGCTGGTCAAACTGCTCAGGCGAGTGTCGAACTTAGCCAGCTGGCAGCTAATTTGCAGGCAATGATGAGCCGGTTCCGTGTTTCTTAACCAATTGACTATTAAAAGATAATAAAAAACCGCTGCTTATGGGCAGCGGTTTTTTTTAACTATTCAAATATTCGATTTGTTTAAGCCATTGTTGAACTATCGCATCATATTCAGGAGCTTTAACCTGGCGAAGGTGTTCATTCGACAGCGTGTACTCTTTTAGTTCATAGCAACAGATAGCCAGCATAAAACGCCATTGGGCATTTGTTGGTTCGCTGGTGACCAAAGAGGTTAATGCCTTTTGTGCTACTTGCCACTTGCCTAACCTGAAAGCGATTTGAGCTTTTTGTGCAAGCTGTGCCGGAGTCAGTTGCTGGATCTGCTCAATGGTATTTAAGGTTTTAAGTACCGCGCTGTGATCGCGACCGACAAGGTTCGCGTTTGTTAGTATCTGATAATACGCTTTTGTATCTTTTATCCGATTCTCTTCTTTTGCTCGCTCTAATACGGTGACAGCCTTATGTGGCACAGATTGACTGATATAGAGCTGAGCCAGTAAAGGCCATGAGCGATCTGGTAATATATCTGAGTTAAACGCTGCTGCCAGGATATTGAGCGCTTTCTTCGGTTCCTGATTTTCAAGGTAGTTATAACCTAGTCGTTCCCAGTAGTCTCCGTTAGCAGGGAACAGCTTGGTCATTGTAATAAGTAACCCTCTGGCTTTCGCCTTTTGTTGTGTTTTTTCATACAAAGAGAGTAACAGACGGTAATCGTTTTCTTTTCGCTGTTCAATTTCCAGAGCTTGTAATACATCGCGAATAGCAAGTTCTGTTTTATCCTGTTGTAGGTAAGCGTGAGCTGAAAAAAGATAGTTATTGGCTAGTTCTGTTTTTTTGTCTTTATACTGTGCTGGATTAGTTTGTTTGATCTTATTCA
The DNA here is from genome assembly GCF_947502415.1 of uncultured Photobacterium sp. Classification (GTDB taxonomy): domain Bacteria; phylum Pseudomonadota; class Gammaproteobacteria; order Enterobacterales; family Vibrionaceae; genus Photobacterium. The sequence continues at coordinate 90,811 of NZ_CANMZV010000010.1, forward strand.
ACTGACTGTTTGCCACTGGGAACCACCGGGATAAAAATGAGGTGGTAAGAGGGTATAACTGCTGTTGATAGCTTAATTGGGCACCAAGTAAGTTGAAGTTAAGGGCTTGCTCCGGCGTTAGTTTATACTCCACCATTTCCTGGATTCGTTGAAGTGCGCATGAATAGTTTGTTAAGACCATGCAGTTTTGCAGGTACAAATTGGCCGCCAACAGTTTTACCGTCTCCGGCTGAGTCTTGGAAAATGTATAAAACTGCTCAACTGCTGCAGAAGCTTCTTCCGGTGAACGTTCCATGGCCTTTTGGATGCGTTGGTAAGATTGATAGATCTCTGGTGAGACTTCGATGGCATTAACGCTAAATGCGGCCAGCATGAAAAAGAGCGCGCAGAATTTATTTGTTAAGTACATAACTGATTTTTAATTGTTGCCAAGGTGACTGGCCTGCAGCTGGTGGCTGAAAACGCCAGCGGTAAGCCGCTCGGGTTGCGGATTGGGCAAATACGCCAACAGGTTGTTCTGAAATAACTTTAACTTTTGACACCTTGCCATTTTCTTCAATAAACAAATGAAGTAAGACTTCTCCTTCAATTCCCATCTGTTTTGCTCTTGGCGGATATTGCGGAGGCAGTTGGAAAACAGGTGTCGCTGAAATCAGGCCGCTGGAAATATTGGATCGAAGCGTACTGTTAGAGGTTACAAGCGTCAGATCAACCTTTGTCAGAGATAGCTCGAGACTAAATTCGGTTGCGGTCATTGCTGGTAAGGCGATGGCCTGAACCGGACTAATTTTGGAAACCGACAGGTTAATTTCCGGCATGGGTAATTGGCTGACCGCTGGTTGTTCAGCCGTGTGCGCCAGTTCAGTTGGTTCTTCCGGCTGTAGCTGCTCTTCAGGCGTGCGAAATTGCCTGAATGAAAGCTGCATTTCCTGTGATGATGTTTTTGGTGGTGTGCCCCAGACTAAGGTGTTCATAATGACAACCAAGATGGCATTAATGACCAGCGCCAGTATGCCGCCCATAATATAGATACTAACTTTTTTTGTTGGTAGCAACGGCGACATTGCTGACTCCTGCCAGGCGAACCTGATCTAATGTTTCTATTAATTTACCTGTCGCCACATTGCTATCGGCATTGATCACCACAGAGACTTGCTCACTTTGTTGTGCTCGGCTTTTGATTTCACTTTTGACGAAACGGATATCTATCGGGTTTTTATCCAGCCAAATTGTGCCTTCTTGATCTATAGAAACAACGATATTTTTAGCTGTCTGTGTGTCGCTGATACTACTGTCAGGACGGTTTACTTCAATACTGTTGAGCTTGGTAAAAGAGGCACTTACCAAGAAGAAGATGAGCAGAATGAACACCATATCGATAAGTGGCGTCATATTGATGTCAACGGAATCCTGGTTGTCAGTCGAGTGGTAATTACGCATCGGTCATACTCGGGATAATTGCTGGGAAAATGTCAGAGTAAATTTTTGGGCACGCTGTTTAAGTCGATGATGAAAAAATACACCTGATAATGAAGTCACTAAGCCAGCCAGTGTTGTGAGCAGGGCACTGGCTATACCGACAGAAAATGACAGGTAACTGCCAACCTCGGCAGTCATACTTTGAAAAGTTGTTATCATGCCGTTAACTGTACCGAGCAGCCCAAGAAGCGGCAGTATTTTTGCCAGTGTATTAATCATCATTTGATGTGAATACATATATTGGGAAAAAAGGTTAACAAGGCAGCCGCGGCTGCTCTCGTTAGCACGTTTATTCTTTTGTAGTTTTGCCCATAATGATGAATAGGATGCTGTTAGTTCTTTACGGTATTGCCACTGTTTAAAGAAGGCGGTACCGATCAGATACCACATCAGGCATGACACCAGCATAATGAGCCAAAAGATTACACTGCCTCGTATAAATTGTTCGAAGGCATCATTGATCATGGCTTTCATCCACTTCGCGCAGCGCGATCAGTCCGGCTCCCTGGTGTTCAAGGATATGGATCAGAGCGTTACTTTTATTGTTAAGAAGGCAGTGGATCAGTACCAAAGGTATGGAGACAACAAGTCCAAGAGCCGTGGTCAACAATGCCTGAGAAATACCTGATGACAGGATTTTCGGGCTACCATTACCAAATGCAGTAATGGCCTGAAATGTTTCAATCATCCCGGATACTGTACCTAACAAGCCTAATAAAGGAGCAATTCCAGCAAGAACGGCGAGGGTTGGTAAACCTTTTTTGAGTAGTGGGATCTCCCCAAGAACGACTTCGTCCAATAAACGACTAAGTTGCTCTGCTTTGATATTGGTTTGACGGCCAACTTTCAGGATCCTACCTAGCGGATTATCACCTGGCTGATCAAGGTTCATTCGCTGATGTTGAATTTGTTTATTTTGGCGGAAAAGCCTGATTCCCTGGATCGCCGAAATAATGAGACCAACACACCCAACCAGCAAAATTAAATAGCCGACGACACCTGCTTGCTGAATACGCTGCCAGTTGTCAGGTTGATCGCCGGCGATCGCAATCAGGGTGCCGCGTGATGGATCGATGGTTACCGTTGCAGGGCCTGATGTTTGTTGCTCAAACTGTGTAATCAGATCAAGCGGTTTACCTTGCGGTTGTTTAGGTAGCAACATAAACGCGCCATTATTTTCCAGGTAACGGACATATCCGTTTTGGTCAAAGGCCGTGAATGTTCCTAATCGGGTGATCAGGCGTTGCTCAATCGCACCATTTGGTAGCACGACTGAAGAATCAAAAGAAGCAATTTTTCCGCTTTCAACCATCTGAAGAAGATAACCAGCCCAAAGGTGCTGGATATCCTGGCTATTCGGTTGGTACTTGGTATTCAGTAATGGTGTTAGACGATTCTGTTCATCAGGAAACTGGGCTGAAAGCATTGAGTTTTTAAGGTGATGATCAAGCTCGCTTGCCGCTGAGTTTAATTGTTTAAACACCTGCTGAAGGTCAGCACTTTCCTCGGCTAATTTGCGAGTAAGCTCTGCAATTTCATTTCGATTATGATCAATTTTACTAATGAATTGATCTGTTTGGATATTCAGCGTTGTCAGTCGCTTTTTTGCCGCATTCGTTGCTTCAATTTGTTGCGTGTTAAGAGCCTTAAATTTTTCAAGCTGTGCTTTATCAAGGGCTATTTCTTGTTGGTAGCCTTGCTGGACTTTTTTTAGCAGGCTATCGAGTTCGTTACTGTAACCTGTGTTGGTGATCACAGCACTGATCATAATTAGAATAATTTTTTTCATTAGTCAGCTCGATAAACTGGAAGTGAAAGAAGTTGTGGCGAAATTTGTTGTTCTGCCAGCTTAATTGCATTGCTTACCTGGCGGATGCCTTCATCGGAAAGTACTATCCAGCTCTTTGATTGGCTATTCCACATTCCACCTTGTTGCTGATCTGGCGTTAGGTAATAAAGTGCTAATCGGCCAATTCGAAGCTGCGTCATTAAGGTTGGTGAATCACTAAATGGAAGTGGTGCTTGCCAGCTTTCAATTGTGGAACCGTATTCTGTTTCTATTTGGTAGGCTTCTAGAATACGGCGAAACTTATCGCTGGTATCCAGAGTAGGGTTACCTTGCAGTTTTTTTATTTCTTGAATTCTTGCCTGTCGTTCATCCCAAAGAAATGGCACATCGTTGGTGATGAATTGATCCAGAACGTCAATCATATTGCCCATTTGCGGAATGAGCTGTTGGCGAGTGCGAGCCAGTGATGCTCGCTGTTCTATCAGACGTTGTTTCTGCTTTTCTTGTTCCGCAATTTGATCCGACAAATTTTGATTGTATTTCGATGTTAATGCCGTTTCGCGCAGAACATTGTGAAATTCCTGAATAAGCACATCAGTGTTGTCATCGATGGTTTCGATTTTTTTGTGCGTTAGTGACGCTGAATCCAGTGCTTTCTTTTGCGTTTCTATAACTGGTTCAAGATGGGAATCGGCCCGAGTTATAGGTGTCAGTGCAGATAGGCTAAACAACGCCAAAGATAGCCAAAGGTTTCTTTTCATGTGGTTATTAGGTGTGAAACAAATTAGGTTGTGGAATATACATCCAAACAGTAGTGATAGCAATTATCATTTACATTGTTATTTGTGGCTGGTAGCATCCCTCGTCTCAAGACTCCTTATTGCTCCTAATTCAAATAAGAGCCAGATATAGTTATGAAAATAATAAAAATTCAACACATTTTGTTAACAGCAGGGATGGCTGTGACAGGATTTGCTGCAAGTTCTGTTTATGCTGCATCTGATGTAGAGAGTAACGAACATCCCGAAAAAGAGATACAAGAGGTTGTTGTCGTTGATCAGGCGGATGATGGCCTGACATCAAAAGCGATCATTGACCGTGAAACAATCCGAAATACGCCGGACGGAAACGGCAATATGACGGATCTACTAAAGTCGAACGTGAATGTGCGTTTCGAAAAAGATGCCGAAAATGGTTTCCAGAATGGTGAAATTAAACCTGCCGGTGTTTCAATTAATGGTGCACCAAGCAGCCAGACGGCGTATATGGTCGATGGTATTAATATTAATAACGATATTGACCCACTAGGAACACTGAATTCAGACGGTGTAGGTGTTCTACCTGGTTCGAGCTCTGAGCAGGCGTATTTTTATGATTCATCGATGATTGGCAGCGTTACTGTTTATGACAGTAATGTACCTGCGAGTTTAGGTGGCTTTACCGGTGGTGCTATTGTTGCCGAAAGTTTGTTCTATTCTGGTGTCGATCGAGTTGGTGTTAATTACCGTACTACAAATCATCATTTAGCTGAAATGCAGATTGATGACACGGTTAGAAAAGAATATGAAAAAGCGTCTGGTACTTATGATGCTGAGCTTCAGCCTAAATATAAAAAGGATTTCGTAAATCTTGTTATCGAACAAGGTTTGACTGATGAGCTTGGTATGGTCGTGGGAGTAAGCCGTCGCGAATCAGACATTACTCAAAATCGTGTTGTTGATAAGGAAGGTACAATCGATGAGCAGGAACAAACTCGCCTGATTGATAATGTGATGGTTAACTTCCGTTGGCAACCAGTTGCCGATAAGAAGTTGGATCTTAGCCTACGATATTCTGCATATGAATCGGGGCAGTTTTATGACGATTTCGTTCAGAATAATTTTGTCGATCAACATCGTGCGTATGGTGCCACAGTAAGTTGGCAGCAACCGATTGTGACCGGTTTGTTGACGACAACGGCATCTTATGATGATTTTAATGATAGCCGTGATTCAAATAGTGCGAAGGTCATAGAAGCTTATGTTGATGATAAAATATACCGTGATGGTGGCTATGGTGATAGTGAATTAAGGCAGCGGAATGCAACTGTAAAAATTGACTACAAATCGAATTCGTTTAATGCTCTAGGTTTGCAACATCGTGTGACGAGTGGTTTATCAGTAACAGAGACAAAATACAATTTTAAACGCTTTGGTGATGTACATCAGACAATGACTTTATCAATCCCTGGTTGGGGGGAGAGTGTTGATCATCATGACATTGCTTTTAAAGGCACTGTAACTACAGATTACCGAAGTTATTCTGCGTACATTGATAACAGCATGGCGGTGGGTAATTGGTCTTTCCGTCCTGGTGTACGTGTTGAGCGTGATGATTATTTAGAAAACTTGAATGTTGCACCACGTTTTTCTACTACATGGCAAGCATTGTCGAATACACGCTTTATTGCAGGAGCTAACCGTTATTATGGGCGTTCTTTTGCTGCAATGAAGCTTTCTGAAGGCGTAACTGAATTAAGCAAAGACACTACTCGTCGGTTTGAAGATATTAAAAACTTTAAAACACCGCATGCAGATGAGCTAACTTTTGGTGTTGATCAGAACATTGGTAACTTTACTCTTGCTGCTCGTTATATTTGGCGTGAAAACAAAGATCGCCTGATTCTGCGTAGAACCAATACACTGGATGGTAAGAAGCTGGATGAATACATTAATGGTGAAGACTATCACGTTGATGTGTACACTTTGCAAATCAGCAACATTCAGCCGTGGGTTATTGGCTCGACATTGTGGAATACGACATTAGGCTTTGACTGGTTAAATACCGATCGCGATGACCTGAAGGCAAATCAGGACCCAAATGAGCCTGTGAGTCTCGATGGTAAAGACATGACATTGCGAGAGATGGAAGCGCAAATAAACAGCAGTCAAGAAGAGTGGAATATTCGTCTTGGTCTGGATATGAAACTTCCAGAGCATGAGCTTACTTGGAGTAATAAGGTTTATATCAAGGCGCCTGTTCAGGGCTACGAAGAAGTCGGTGAATTTACGCCTCGCAGATATAAGAGCTATAAGTTTGATGCTCATACCCAATGGGATACCCAACTGCGCTGGCAGCCATCAACTTGGCTGAGTCAGGATATTTATTTCCAAGCCGATTTGCTGAATGTATTGAATGAAACTCGTCGTTTTGGCACTCAGGCAAATAGTGGTAATGGTGATTACGGTCTGTACTCTCCTGGCCGTCAGCTATGGCTGGAAGTGGGTTATAACTTCTAATTCGTTTTATTAATCAATAAACCTAAGCTCTGCACAATATAGTGCAGAGCTTATTGTCGTTTTTATCTAGAAGCTTAAATTATGCAGCTGAATAATCTTATTACGCTCTCGAATCGGCATTTTTTACTGCAGGTTTGGAATTTAGCGTCGCCTTATTGGAAAAGCCATGAGAAATGGCTGGCGCGTATTTTACTTGTAACCATTATTGCCCTTAACTTTGGTACGGTTCAGCTTGCTGTTTTATACAGTGACTGGAACCGGGACTTTTTTAATTTAATGCAAAACAAAGAGTGGCATAATTTCTGGCCGCTGTTGGGTAATTTTGTCTGGATCATGGGTATCTTCACCTTGGTTGACTTGGGTGAGGATTATCTGCGTCGTACGCTTCGAATTCGCTGGCGTCGTTGGTTAACCGATGCATATTTAAGTCAGTGGCTTAAAGATAATCGTTTATTCCGCCATCAGGCAATGAAAGGCGCAACGGATAACCCGGATCAACGTATAACAAATGATATAAAAGAGTTTTGTGACAGCACATTAAGTATGGGGCTAGGGCTTCTTCGTACTGTTACAAGCTTATTCTCATTTGTGGTTATTCTTTGGAACCTTTCCGGTCAGTTGGAATTTGAATTTGCTGGCAGTGAATGGGTTATTTCTGGTTATATGGTTTGGGTGGCAATTTTATATTCCATTGTCGGAACCTGGTTGACCCATAAAGTCGCTAAGCCGTTAACTAAATTAAATTTTGAACAGGAAAGGCACGAGGCTAACTTCCGTTTTCATTTAATGCGCGTTCGTGAACATGCTGAATCGATTACCTTGCAAAATGGCGAAAATGCCGAACGTAACAGGGCTGGTGGTTTATTTGAGCGTGTATGGCAAAACTGGCAGCAACTGACCATGATGAAGCTTCGCTATAACGCATTTAATAGCGGTTATAACGAGGTCGCACGTATTTTCCCGTACTTGGTCGCAGCGCCGCGATTAATGAGTGGTGCGCTTCAACTGGGTGACATGATGCAGACAGCCACAGGTTTCTATCGTGTACAAGAAGCGTTCAGTTGGTTTGTCGACTCTTATGAATCAGTTGCTGAGTGGAAAGCGGTTACCGACCGATTAATTAATTTCCATGTTCAGTTAGAACAATTGCCGGACTCAAGCGTTTCGATTCAACCAGGCCAGGAACCACGATGGGAAAATCTGTCGGTGATTAACCCTGAGGCTGAAGTCTTGTTTGATGCCGGAACGGGCGCATTTGAAGTCAATACAATGATCAGCGGCCCTTCGGGTTGCGGTAAAAGTACATTATTCCGAACTTTGGCGGGGATCTGGCCGTTTAAGCAAGGGCAGGTTGTGATGCCGCAAGATAGCAGCTGCATGTTTATTCCTCAGCGTGGCTATTTACCTCATGCTTCTATGCGCGAAGTGCTGAGCTACCCACAGTCGGCAGAACAATGGAGTGATGATGTTTTTGTCGGTGCCCTGAATGCGGTTGGTCTATCAAAGATAAGTGCAGATATCGACGCAACGGAGCTATGGCAGCATCGCTTGTCTGGTGGTGAGCTGCAACGGGTGATGATTGCTCGTGCCTTGGTGCATCAACCGGACTGGCTATTCCTTGACGAGGCACTTTCAGCCATAGATGAAGACAGTGAGCAAGCCATGTATGCCCTTTTAGAAGAGCAGCTTGGTTCTACTCGCGTAATCTCAATCAGCCACCGTTCAAGCTCTGTGAACTGGCATAAACACCATCTGACGGTATGTAAACAGAAGAATCTGTTGGTGAAGGAAGTCGTATGTTAAAGAAGTTGTTGTGTACTGTACTGTGTTTTTCGCTGCTTTCTTGTGCCAGCGTCAGTACCCAATATGCACAGTTGCCTTATCATAATTTGGTCGAAAAAGGCGAGTTGGATAATGGTTTTAAGTATTATCTGGCGCCAAATGCAAAGCCAGATGATCGTGTTTATATCCGCTTGGTCGTCAATGCTGGTTCAATGAACGAAGATGACGACCAAAGTGGTGTGGCTCATATTGTCGAGCATATGGCATTTAACGGAACGGAGAATTATCCGGGAAATAGCCTGATCGACGAGCTGGAAAAGGTGGGTATGAAGTTCGGTGTTGATATTAATGCATTTACCGACTTTGAAAATACGGTTTATATTCTTAACCTGCCAAGTAATGAACCAGAGATGATCAGTTTGGCAATGGATATTGTTGCCGAGTGGACTGGCCGGGTAACTTTCCTGCAGGCAGATCTTGATGCCGAGCGCGGGGTAGTTATGGAAGAGTGGCGTAGTCGCCTTGGCCCGCAACTGCGCCTTGCTGATAAAAAGTCGGCGGTGGAAATGGTGGGATCGCGCTATTTGCAGCGTGATCCGATTGGTGATGTTTATACCATCAATAATGTTGCGGTCGATCGTGTCGCAGATTTTTACTACCGCTGGTACCGGGCAGATAATATGTCGCTGGTGGTGGCTGGTGATGTTGATGGTAATCAGATCAAACAGCTGATCAGTGAAAAATTCTCGTATTTGAAAAAGCCGGAAAAGGCAATGGAGCCGATTGATTACTCTGTGCCGGTTCCTCAAAAATGGCGAGTTGCGTCAGTAACTGAAGCAAGCCGTGCTGATTCTTCACTGGAATTTAGTTTCTTTACTCCTTACGAAGAAGATAATTCGTTCACGGCGTATCAGCAGAGCTTTATTAAAAATATTGCGACTAAGCTGCTAAATATTCGTTTTCAGGAGTGGCAGGAGAAAGAGTCAGAACTGATAAATAGTGCGACCTATTTCTCAACCAGCCTGGGCCGTGAAACATCGCAGGATCTGTTTTCCATTCAGCTAGCCGAACCTGAATTTGAGCGGTCAGCGAAAGCACTGTTTGCGATGTTGGCACAAATTAAACAACATGGCTTTTTAGCGTCAGAATTTGAGGGTGAAATCGAGCGAATTGATGCATTGTTTGCCCGTCGTGAAAAGGCCATGGAGTCGCCGTACAGTATCGATCTGGTCAGCGATATGGTTGACAGTGCTGCTACGGGCCAGTTGATTTTGAGTGATGAGGTACAGCTCAAGATAAATAAAGCGCTGTTGAAAGAGGTTACGCTGGAACAGGTTAATGCCGCCTTTGCAAAATTGCTTAGTCCGAAAGCTCGTATGTTGATGCTGACTCACCCTAATGGAGAGGTTAAGCAAGGTTTGAGCGTTGAGCAAGCTGAACAGCTATGGCAAACCGCAATGACCGAGCCTCAGCCGCAGTACCAGTTGGAAAAAGTGACGGCCGAATTGCCTGCAGCGCCAAGCAAAGCCGGCGATCTAACGCTGGAGAAAGAGTGGCCTGCGTTGGGGATTAAGGAATACCGTTTGAGCAACGGTTCGAAGCTGATCTACAACTATAGCGATAGCACCCCAAATGAAGTGCATTTCAAAATGTACACTGATGGCGGTTTAATGTCGGTGCCGGCGGAAGATTATTCCAAAGTAAAAATCGCTGCTGAAGTTGTGGATGAGTTTGGTATGGGCTCGCTAAGCCGTAAAGAGCTTCGTACCATCATGGATGGCCGACCAATCGCGTTCACAACTATTTTGGATGATCACCAGCAAGGTTTTTCTGGCTGGAGCCGCAGTAGCGATATTGATACTTTGTTTAAGCTGTTCCGCCTGAAACATGAGGAAGTGGTTGTTACGGATGCAATCGTCGCGGAATACAAGCGTGATATGGTGCGGCGCTTATCGGAAGCATCCCGTGATGCTGAAGATGTGTTTGCCCGTAAGGTATCTGCACTGCGTTATCCGGAACAACCAACGGTTTATAGCCTGACGAAGCAGGATGTTGAATCGGTTAACCGTCAAAGCTTAATTGCTGCCTATCAGCAATATGTTTTATCGAAGACTGATTACACCTATTACATTGTTGGTGATATCAAAGAGAGCCTGTTGCTGCCGAAAGTAAAACGTTATTTAGCATCATTACCCGTTAAAACGCAGAACCGTGAAATGCGTAAGTTTGACGTTGTGTCACCGAAAGAACGTTTGGTCGTGAACAAAAACCAAGAGCCAAGCTCGGAAGTTGAGATTTACCTGAGCTGGAAGACGCCTTGGAGCCTGGAGAAGAACTATCAGTTAGATGTGGCTGGCGATCTTGTGCAGCAAGAGTTGCGTCAGGTTCTGCGTGAAGAGGCATCAGGTGTGTACGGTGTGAGTAGCTGGTTCTGGCAGGAACCGGATGATGAGCATGCGGTAGGCCGGATCAGCTTTACGTGTGCGCCTGAAAGGGTTGATGAGCTAATCCAGTTAACGGACAAGGTGCTGGCGCAGGTTAAGCGTGATGGTATTTCTGAACAAGGACTAGATAATATTAGATACCAGCGTAAAGACCGCTATCAGCGCTTGATTAAATCTAATTTGGGCTGGCTGGATGTTATTAGCCAAAGCTATTCCCGTTATGGTGTTCCGACTGAGATTTATGCACAGGAAAAGCTGAATGAACAATTGGAAAAGAGCATTGTTGATAAAACATTATTGGAAATGCTCAACCATAGTGAGCGTTTTGAAGCCGTTCTGATGCCGAAAGATGATAGATCAAATAGTTAAATGACGTTGATTTTGCTTTATTTTTATTCAAAGCATCAAAAAGAGTGATGACTTTGTTTGAATGTTGAGCAGTTGGATGGTTAAGGTCTTTACAGTAATTAAAGTGCTGTGTATTATTCGCCGCACTTACGGAGAGATGGCTGAGTGGTTGAAAGCACCGGTCTTGAAAACCGGCATACGTTTGTAGCGTATCTAGGGTTCAAATCCCTATCTCTCCGCCACATTCTAGAAGTTGGCTAATAGCTGGGCTTCGTACAGAATTGGAGCGGTAGTTCAGTTGGTTAGAATACCGGCCTGTCACGCCGGGGGTCGCGGGTTCGAGTCCCGTCCGCTCCGCCACTACAACGAAGCCTCAGTCGAAAGACTGGGGCTTTTTTGTATGTGTTGAATTTGATTGACATAATTACCCGGTATGAATTGACCAAATCCTTTCTGATATCTTTCCACGGGAAAAGTGTTGCGGTGTATGCTTAATAGGGAGAAGTAAGTTCTAATAGCAGGCTGAAAGCCGGAAAGTACAATGAGCCACAACAGTAATTTTGAACTGATCTGCGACAAAGGTGCACCGATCAAAGCATGGGTTAAAGGCGTTTTCTTCGAAGAGCAAGCCCGTCAACAGGTTCTCAACGTCGCAACTCTTCCCATTATATATAAATGGATTGCAGTAATGCCCGACGTACACATGGGTAAAGGTGCTACCATCGGGAGTGTTATTCCTACCGTCAAAGCCATAATTCCAGCCGCAGTAGGTGTCGATTTAGGTTGTGGCCTTATCGCTTCTCGGCTGAATTTAACAGCAGCCCAGTTACCAGAAAACTTAAAAGAAATCAGAACTGCCATTGAAAAGGCTGTTCCGGTTGGTAGAACCCATCATGGTAATGCTCGGCGTGACCAGGGTGCTTGGCATAGTATTCCCCCTATGGTGGCGGCCGAGTGGAAAAAGCTGGAGCCCGGATTTAAAGCGATTGTTGCGAAGCACCCAGCGATCGCTGATTCTAACAATGTTAACCACCTTGGAACGCTAGGAACGGGAAACCATTTTATTGAGCTGTGCCTTGATGAAAATAATCAAGTGTGGATCATGCTTCACAGTGGCTCTCGTGGTGTAGGTAATAAAATCGGTACATATTTTATTAATCTGGCCCGAAAAGATATGGGCAGGCAGCTTAGTAATTTGCCAGACAAGGATCTAGCCTACCTAAAAGAGGGATCACAGCACTTTGATGATTATGTGGCTGCTGTTCAGTGGGCGCAGGAGTACGCCTTAGTTAACCGACGTATCATGGCACAAAGGGTGGTTGATGCAATTCGCTCTGTTTTGCCGATACCGATAGAAGTGACTGAGGAGGCGGTGAACTGTCACCATAACTATGTGCAGCAGGAGCTGCATTATAACAAGCAAGTATGGATCACGCGCAAAGGAGCCATTAGTGCAAGGAAAGGCGAATTGGGAATTATCCCCGGTTCAATGGGGGCAAGTTCTTTTATTGTGCGTGGGCTTGGTAATCCCGAGAGCTTTAATAGTTGCAGTCATGGTGCCGGCCGGGTGATGTCTCGCACCCAAGCGAGGAAAACATTCACCGTAGAAGATCAAATTCGGGATACGGCAGGTGTGGAATGCCGCAAAGACGCAGAGGTGGTCGACGAGCACCCCAAAGCGTATAAGCCGATAATGAGTGTGTTAGACGCGCAAAATGATCTGGTTGAAATTGTACACTCTTTACACCAACTAGTGTGTGTAAAAGGCTAGATGAAATTTTAATATCTCTACTACGAGCCTCTGTCTGGTCTGGCTACCGAATTAAGCGGTGTTAGCCAGACCATAGCAGCATTATTAACGTGAGCGTTGTTATAACAAGACGATCTTGTTGGCTTCACACTCGGCAATCATTTCATCTGGCCAGATAGAAGATTGGACTTCTCCAATGTGTACTTTCTGCAAGAAGAACATACAAATGCGTGACTGACCAATCCCTCCGCCGATGGTATAAGGCAGTGATTTGTCTAAGACCATGCTGTGGAACGGCAGTGATGCGCGATCTTCACAGCCGGCAATGGCCAACTGCTCAGCCAGACTCTCTTCACAGACACGAATCCCCATAGAGGAAAGTTCCAGCGCGCTATCCAATACCGGGTTCCAGAACAACAGGTCACCGTTCAGATTCCAGTCATCATAATCCGGAGCCCGACCATCATGCCTTTCACCGTTCGATAGTGTATGGCCGATATTTTGAATAAATACTGCGCCATGTTCTTTGCAGATGGCATTTTCCCGCTCTTTTGGCGTCAAATACGGGTATTTTTCCAGTAATTCTTGTGAGGTAACAAATGTCAGCTTTGATGGAAGCCGTTTTTCTAATACTGGATATTCCTGATAGATGTAGTTTTCAGTTTTAAGGAATGCGTTATAGATTTTTTCTACGGTTGTATGCAAGTAGGCGTCATGACGCATCGATTTATCGAGTACTTTTTCCCAATCCCACTGATCGACATAGATAGAGTGAATATTGTCGAGTTCTTCGTCTCGGCGAATAGCATTCATATCCGTGTATAGGCCTTCGTCTTTTTGGAAACCATAGCGTTCCAGCGCCATACGCTTCCATTTTGCCAACGAGTGAACGATTTCTACTCGAGCGCCATTGTCGTCCAACAAATCGAAATCCACCGGACGCTCGGTGCCGCTAAGGTTGTCATTCAGCCCGGTTTCTGGTTTGACGAACAGAGGGGCAGAAACCCGCGTCAGATACAGCTCGTAAGCTAAGGCGTCTTCGAAATAGTCTTTAAGCTTTTTGATTGCAACTTCCGTATCGCGCAGTCCCAGTCGCGGTTGGTAATTTTCTGGCACATCCAGTCTCATGGAGCATTCCTTAGCTATTGATTTATATATTTTTATTACGGGAACATTACGATATATAAATTGCAGCGTCCATTATTTTGTTAACATTATTTTGCTTATAGTGCTCGAATTTTGCGTTTTCACACTATAAATTTAGTTAGTTTAAACTTAGGTAGCCCCTTTGGCCGTTACACGATCACATTGGTTAGAGGCTGATTAAACGCAATGTTAGTAAAGCGTCTAAAGCTTGCGAGAACAGGTGTTAGATAGCTTGCTAACGCTGTCACTCATTTCACCCGTTGTGAACTAATAATTTCTTCATCAACCCAATGAAGTAGCTGTTTGATCGCTCTTGATAAGACCTGATTTTGCCGGACGATATAACCTAGGCTGGTGGTTGGAAATTCTGGCAAGGGCGAAATCGCTGTTTGCAGGTTAAGTTTTGGGTGTAGTGAGAACTCTGGAACAATGGCTACCCCGAACCCCGCTTCCGCCCAGTCTATCTGGGCATCGACACTGCCGACTTCCATTACTCGATATTTCGGTAGATTCAGCTTGGGTAAGGCTGAATCGATCAGATCCCGTGTTCGGGTATCGTGACCGAGTAGGATCAGCGTCGGTTCTTCGTTGTTGTCGCCAAATTTTCCTTGTTGCCACTCCTTGAGCCCGTCACCGAGGGCACACCATTTGACTTGCTGAAGCTCAGTAAAATGTAGAGGCTGACTTTCCTTCTGCGCCATTACGAAGCCTAAGTCCGCCTTGGCACTTTTGACTAGCTCGGCCGCCTGCGAAGAGGTGGTGTTTAGCAGGGAGAGGTCAATGCCCGGAAATTCCTGCTTAAACAACTGGAATGGGCCTATTAGTAGTAACCGGGAGATGATATCGCTGGCTGCTATAGTCAGGGTTCCTTGGCACAGGTCGTTGATGGCATTGAGATCAGCTTGGCAGATCTGTAGCTCCATCAAGGTATTCTGCGCACTTTGGAGTAAGCGTTCACCAGCCTGAGTTAACCTGAAAGGATTGCGTTCGATGAGCTTGACCCGAGTTGTCTGCTCTAGCTGCTTGATATGAAGGCTAACATTAGGTTGGGTCATATGAAGCTCATTGGCCGTTTTACCAAAATGTTCAAGTCGGGCAAGGGTCACGAAGGTATTGAGCCAGTGGATATCGAGCATGGAATTCCTGTTTATGAATGCAGATTTCAGGTCGCGAGATGAATGTGTTCTCGCGTCATTCTACGCTTTTGGCAAAATAATCCCATATGAGATTCTTATCAGGGCTATAACGATTATTAATTTTTCTTATTCCAAAGCTGAGCATAGGATATGGGCATTGCTTTTAAGGAGATTAAATCATGTCGTCTATCGTTGTTGTTGGTGCTAACTGGGGTGATGAAGGTAAGGGCCGTATTGTTGACTATTTAGCAGATAGCGCATCGGCAAGTATCCGTTTTCAGGGCGGTAACAATGCGGGTCATACTGTAGTTAACGACTTCGGTACATTTAAGTTGCACCAGCTTCCGAGCGGCGTATTTAATCCAGACTGTATTGCGGTGCTAGGCCCTGGTATGGTGATCAGCCCGGCCCCATTATCTGAAGAAATCGCTGAAGTAAAAGCGGCTGGCGTTAACGTTAAACTGCGAATTTCAGACCGCGCGACACTTTGTCTTCCACTCCACGCTATTGAAGACACCCTTGAAGAAGAGCGCTTAGGTGATGGTGCTTACGGTTCGACACGTCAGGGCATAGCGCCCGCTTATGGCGACCGCGTAATGAAAAAAGGCATTCTGGTTGGTTGGCTGAAGCAACCAGAAGTACTGCGTGAGCGTATTCAGTTCATGTTGGACTGGAAACTGCCGCAGCTTAAGGCTCTGTACCCATCATTTGAGTTTACTCAGACTGCCGAAGAGATGACCCAGTGGCTGCTGGAAGTGTCTGAACCATGGCGCGATGCTATCTGTAACGTTAGTGAGCCACTAAAAGCACTTCAAGCCAAAAATGAAAACCTACTATTCGAAGCTCAGTTAGGTGCTGGCCGTGACCTGGTTTATGGTGAGTATCCATGGACGACTTCATCCAACGTAACAGCAGCCTACGCAGGTATCGGTAGTGGTTTGCCGGCATTGCACCCAGAACGTGTGATAGCAGTTGCTAAGTCATTTAGCTCATCAGTCGGCACCGGCACTTTGATTACGGCGATGGAAGAGCAGGATAATTTCCGTGAAGCCGCGAACGAGTACGGTGCGGTAACTGGTCGTCCTCGTGATATGGGTTATTTCGATGCGATTGCGACTCGTAATGGCGTGGAATTGCAGGCTGCTACAGAAGTGGCGCTGACTAAACTGGATTGCCTGAGCGGTATGAAGGATCTGAAAATCTGTGTTGCTTACGATGGTGATCACAGCGAAAACCCAATCTGGCCACAGACTGCGGAACTGGCTCCTGTTTACGAGCAGATGGAAGGTTGGGAAGAAGACATTACTAGCTGCCGTACTTTTGAAAGCCTGCCAGTTGCAGCGCAGAAGTACGTACAGCGTATTGAAGAACTCATGGGTGTACCGGTCAAAATGATCTCGGTAGGTCCTGAGCGTGAGCAAATGATTAATCGTTAATTGCTCACAATACCTAGGGAAGCACTCAGGCTGGCCAGTAATGGTCAGCCTGTTTGTCTTTATACTTCACTTAAAATAGGCAGTCTTATGAGTAGTATTAATGAGCCATTAGGCCTTATTTTTACCTCAAACGTGTAAAACTATAAAAAAATCAGTGAAAGTGCTTGTTTATTGGTCGGTTGGATGTATTGCCTATTTACAATGACCGAAGTGCTGCGTATTATTCGCAGCACTTACGGAGAGATGGCTGAGTGGTTGAAAGCACCGGTCTTGAAAACCGGCATACGTTTGTAGCGTATCTAGGGTTCAAATCCCTATCTCTCCGCCACATTCTAGAAGTTGGATGTTTAACATCGGGCTTCACACAGAATTGGAGCGGTAGTTCAGTTGGTTAGAATACCGGCCTGTCACGCCGGGGGTCGCGGGTTCGAGTCCCGTCCGCTCCGCCACTACATGAAGGCTTAGTCGAGAGACTAAGCCTTTTTTGTATGGAACTTCCGCTTCCATTCGCGACTCCTTTTCTTTAGCCATCCTGACTTATAGCGTTTTCTATTTAGGTCGGGAAATCTCTGATTTAGATACTCTTACCTGCAAACTCACTCGTACTAAAGAAAAGTTTTTTAATTGCTTTAAAACACCGTTCAAAACTGATAAAACTATCTGGATTATTTGTGCGATGAATATTGTTGTTGATTAAATTACCAATAATTTCATTGTCTTAACGTGTTGTGCTTGCAGGTTTTTAATATGGAAATAAAAAGGTTAGTTAGATTTTGGGGCGTTATACTTGCCACAGTAATGCTCGTTGCCTGTGAGCGAGCATCAGAGCCGCAACAGTTACAAGCGGATGACCAATGGATTCAGGGGCTCCTGGAAAATGGAATGCAATATCATCTGCGTTCTGTTGATGGGGAAAAAGTCTCCTTTCGTCTTTTGGTTCATACTGGAGCGGTGAATGAAACTGCTGCTCAGGCTGGTTATGCGCACTTTCTAGAGCACATGGCTCTACTTGGTGGGGAGAGTTTTGGTGCTGAGCGGGTTGAAGAGATGTTTGCGGAAGCTGGCGTTTCGTTCGGTAATGATTTAAATGCTTACACCAGTCATGAAACAACTCATTATCAAATCGACCTTCCAAATAATAAAAAGATTGAAAGTGCAATTACCTGGCTGAGTGATATCGCTACCGGGAAGTTAACGTTAGATCCGGCTCTGATTGAAAATGAGAAAGGGGCTGTGCTAGGTGAGTTTCGATTTGCGCAGCTGGATGACAAATCAGCAGATCTGAAAGTTTTCGAAGCTCTTCTGCAAGGTAGTGAGTACGAAGGGCGTGAGGTGCTTGGTACGAAGGAAAATATTAAAAAGCTCGATCGTGAAAGTCTGATGACGTTTTATCGGGCGAATTACTTGCCTGAAAAAACAGAGCTTATTGTTAGCGGTGATATCAATCGTAAACAGCTTGAACCTATGATAATTAAGTATTTTGGTTCAAAAACAAACAATGCAGGTAAGTCTGAGCTGGCAGCATCAAGTACTGACAAAAAAGGTATTGCGCCACTGAAAACTGAGCCGCTGTTTGTATCAGGTTCTGCGGGTCAGCAGCCTGCGTTGGCATTGTTGACAGAGCTCAGTGATCGTCAGGTAACGACAGAATCAAACTATCAGACGATGCTGATGGAGCAAACCGTGATGCAGGCGATTGCGGGACGCCTGAATGATCGTCGGATGGAAACTCAGGCTCCGTTACTTAATATTTTCGTTGATCGATCGCTGGTTATTAATCGTTATTTTGGTTACATCGTTGCTGAGTTTACCGAATCAGATCGTTTACCCGCGCAGAAGTTTGTTGCTGAAGAGCTGGCTTCTCTACGTGATCATGGGGTCAGTAACGTTGAGCTGACCACGATCAGACAAACCTGGCAAAATGATATTAATAATCTGGATACCAATTGGTTAAATAAGAATGCTGTTGATTACGCCGAAGATCGTCTTTATTCACTGATTGATGATTATACATTGTTGGACAAAGAGGCTGCTCGTTATCAGATGCAGCAATTTGTGAAAAGGCTTAGTAAGAAGCAACTGGACAAGGCAATCAAAGACTACCTAGTGTCTGAAGCTAAGTCGGTATTTGTGTATACGAGGGAAGGAAATTCTGAACCTGCTAAACAGTCATATTCATTGTTCAGCGAGCAGCTTGCGGCTTCCGGAAAGATGTTAGTCTCTGGGGCATCAGCTTCAGATGAGTTTCCATCGCCGGAGAAAGGCGGTGAGATTGCCTCCTATACCGCTATTGAGCCGACCTTGCATCGTTGGATGCTGGAGAATGGTATTGAAGTTTGGTTAAGACAGATGCCGGAAGCCGGAGATAATGTATTTCTTTATATGATGTCTTCAGGAGGTTTGGCTGCATTACCGCCAGAGCTTCGTCATGCTGGTGACATGGTTGATGCTGTATTTGCACGTAGTGGATTAGCAGGCATCAGTGCCACAGATTTTGATAAGTTGCTGCAACGTCATAATACGTATCTAGAGCCTGTGGTATGGCCGACCTCACATGGTGTTTACAGTGATACATCCAGAGATGAATTGCCATTTGCTTTATCCGTATTGTATCAGGCGATGACGTCTGTAAGGCTGGACGAATCACAGTTTGTCTCTGTTCGTAAAGAGCTGGCTATTAAACAGGATAACTGGCTGGCATCTCCACAAGGGATCTTTGTCAGACGCCTTGTTGGTACATTATTTCCATCGGAAAGCCCGTATCAGGTGATGACAGGAGCGGATTATAAGCAGGTTGAGCCAGTTCAGGTTCAGGCGGTTGTCGATTTATTGATGAAGAAAAACCGCAATTTTAAGCTAGTGGTGAGTGCAGACATTTCATCAGAAGAATTTGCCGGTTTGATCAAGCGTTACATTGGTGGTATTTCACTGGAGCCGGCAACGCCTGTTACTGATTACAAAACCAGCCCTAAAGTCTCCGTTGCGTCAATTGAAGTTCCAGAAGCGGTCGATAACACAGTTAATTACCTGTTTAGCCTGATGTCAGAGGGTGAGCCGAAGACGACTCGGGACAGGTTTACCGTCGATCTCGTCTATCGTTTACTGAATAAAAGATACTTTGATGTGCTTCGTAATGCTGAAGGTTTGAGTTATGACCCTTATGTTAACCTGACCTGGTTTGATGGCAGCGGACAGGCGATTGTGGAATTCAATATTAATGCCTCGCCGGATAAGCTGGAAGCTGTTAGAAAAAGCACTAATCAAGTTATTGAGAAGGCAAGAAAAGGTTTTACAGAGGCTGAATTAAATATTGCTAAATCTCAGTTGGCGGCAGATCTTAAGTCAGGGCTTACGGATGCCCATGAACAAGCTCGGATGCTGAGCAGTTATCTGCTGTTTGATGCCGATCCACAAGCGGTGCTTCATCCTGAGCAAATCATATCGACTCTGAAATTGGATGAAGTCAATGCGCTGGCTGAACGCCTGATAGGCAAACAGACCCAGCAGATGGAAGCGATGCTGACACCCAAAGATCGTAAAACAGCGGTATGATCTTTATTGGCTCATGATAAATAAGTTCTGAATGACTGATTAAAAAAGCCCCGGAAACTTTATTTATCGGGGCTTTCTTTTGTTTTTTGTGGCTTTTAGCTCTTCAGTAGCTGCCAGTATTTCTGGTAGATACGTACAGCGCCGCCCACATCGTTGGTGAATTCACCCTTGTTGATATCTTCGTCTTTCGGGAAGATCATAGGGTTTTCCTGTACCTCTTTTGGCAAGAAGTTCTTTGCCTTCTTGTTAGGTGCAGGGAAGCCGAATTCTTCGACAATCTTTGCCTGGTTTTCAGGACGGTAAATAAAGTCGATAAACTTGTGTGCCAGCACTTTGTTTTCGCTACCGGCAGGAATGATAAAGTTATCCATCCACAGGATTGAACCTTCGGTCGGGTAGACAAATTCCAGCTCGTTCATTTCTTGTTTGGCAAGGTAGGCATTACCGTTCCACTGCATACCAACGCTTGCTTCACCCGTTACATAAGGGACATGTGGTGCATCTGAGTTATAGACCACAATGTTTGGACGTAGCTTCAGCAGGTATTCATAAGCCTGCTTGATTTCTGACTCATCTGTGGTGTTGATGCTGTGGCCTTGTGCTTTTAGTGCCATACCGAAAACATCGCGAACATCATCAAGAAGCATTACCTGAAGGGCAAAGTCTTTGTTCCACAAATCTTTCCAGCCGGTTACCTTGCCGTGCTTAACCATATCGGCGTTATAGGAAATGCCGGTTACACCCCAGACGTAAGGAAGAGAGTAATCATTTTTAGGGTCGAATTCCTGTCCCAGTAGTCCTGAATAAACGTCAGCTAAGTTAGGAATTTTCTTTTTATCGATTTTAGCCAGCATCCCTTCGCGGGCCATCTTCTCGATAAAATAGGTAGAGGCAAAAACAACGTCGTAGCCCTTGTTATCAAGCAGTTTTAGCTTGGTATACATGCCTTCGTTGTTTTCAAATGTAGAGTAATTAACGGTGACGTCATATTGCTTCTCGAAAGCTTTCAGAACGTCAGTAGGCATATATTCAGCCCAGTTGTAAACGTTAAGCACATCATTTGCTGCCGAAACATTAAATGCTGATAGTGCGAATGTTAGTGTGCTCACCCCTTTAAGAATTTTATTCATTACTGCGTCGTCCTATCGACTGGTAAAGTCAGAATTGAAGGCGAATCATAGGGGGGGCTATACGTCTGTCAAAGTCGAGAACTCATAAATTTGATATCTGTCACGTTAATAAATTACTTGTCTAATATATGAACCCGTGACACCATGCGCGCGTTTTTTTGTCCATGTATTTTTTGTGAGCAATCGGAATGTCCAAAGACAGTCAATATATCGATAGTTATTATCAGGCGACCATTAACCCATTAGCTGAACAGCCTCAATTAGATCAAGAGGTTGAAGCTGATGTGTGTATTATCGGCGGGGGTATGACAGGTTTGAGTGCAGCCATTGAACTGCGCCAGAAAGGTTATTCAGTGGTCGTACTGGAGTCAAACCGCCTGGCCTGGGCGGGTTCCGGCCGAAATGGTGGCCAATGCCTGGTTGGTTATTGCCTTGGTTTGCGTGAAGTCGATGAAACTTACGGTCCGCAATGGGGCAAGCAGCTTTGGGACCTGTCATGTGAAGCTGTCGATATTGCTCGTGATCGCATTCAGAAATTTAATATCGATTGTGGCTTCCAGGAAGGTTACATCGAGCTGGCGTTGAAAAATAGCCAGGAAAAAGAGCTAAAGTCATGGCTTGAGCTTAAGCAGACCCGTTATAACTACCCAAGTGCAAGCTGGTGGGACAAAGATAAGATCAATGAGGTTGCCCATACAGAACGTTACTTGGGTGGCTTATACGATTCTAATAGTGCCCACATGCACCCGCTTAATTACACCCTGGGTCTGGCTAAAGCGGCGATGGAGCTGGGGGCTTCATTGTATGAAAATAGTGCGGCGGTAAAAATTCAAAAGGGTCAGCCTCATGTTATTAATACAGCAAAAGGCTGCGTGAAGGCTAAGCAGGTACTTCTTGCTTGTAATGCTTATTTGGATGGACTGGATCGCAAAGCACAGAGTGTAGTGCTGCCGGTTGCTTCTTATATTGCAGTGACCGAGCAATTGGGTGACCGTCAGCCAATCAGCAATATGATGGCGATGTCGGATCTGAATAACTGCCTGGATTATTACCGTCCGACACCGGATGGTCGGATCCTGTTTGGTGGTGTAAACCATCCTTTCAACGGTGAATACAGCGATTCAATGGAGCGTTTGCGCCAGCGTATGATCAAGGTGTTCCCTCAGCTGTCTGATGTGAAGATGGAATATCACTGGGGTGGTCTGTTCGCTGTTACCCGTTCCTACATGCCGCAGATTGACCATTTGGGTAATGATATCTATACCGCGCATGGTTATACCGGTCATGGTGTCGGCTTGACGAATATTGCCGGTAAGGTGGTGGCAGAGGCGATGTCTGGTAATGCTGAGCGCTTTGATGTGTTCGCCAAAATTAAACAGGGTTGGATCCCGACGCCGCAGATCTTGCGTACGCCTGCACTGGCGATGGCTATCTGGAAAGCCAAGCTGGAAGATGCGTTGGGAAGCTAATTGCTTTATTTATAGTGAGATCAAAATTCTAAGGGCGGCCTTCTGGCCGCCTTTCTCTTATCTTAAAAAACTGCTGCTTTGCTCAAAAATCCCCCTCAAAAAAAGCTCAAAGCCTCATGATGTAAGGGGAGGAGTTTATCTGGCATCATTTCCTGTTTTTATCCGAAAAGTTATGACAAAGAGCTGGAAGGCTCTTAAGAGCATGCTGGGTTCATCAATTTCGGAAAATTTAATTATTGGTGAAAAGACAGGCAAAGGTTCAGATAAGCGCTATTGTTATTGATGAACGACATCAATAATGTGCTAGGCGCAGTGATCCTCGGTGTGAGTTTCGGGGGACACCAAAATTTCCTGGTCGAGGTGATGAGCTGAACTAACAATTTGAAGCAGTGAAGGCTGATCCTAGTTACCTTCGTATGCTTTACCTCTTTGAGGGATGGATGTACCCGTAGCTTTGAGACAATACGGAAGCTGTTCGTGACAAACATTTCGGATTGTCAGGGGCATCGATTTCTCTGGTACAAAGCGACCTTCAGCTAACTGCTGTCGGTCGCTTTTTTTATCTCTGACTGACTCTCAGGGGAGTATTCTAATTATTTATACTGCTGATTTAACGTGCTTCTTTACTTTCTTAAGTGCCATCTGTTTTTTTAATGGTGACAGGTAGTCAATAAACAGCTTACCTTTAAGGTGGTCGATTTCGTGTTGCATCGCAATAGCCAGAAAATCGTCGCGCTCAATCTCGATGCTGTTGCCTTCACGATCCCAAGCCGACACTTTTACTTTTTCAAAGCGTTCGACGTCTGCGTAATAGCCGGGCACAGACAGGCAGCCTTCCTGACCTAAAACCGGATTTTCGCCACTGATGATTTTCGGATTAACCAAAATTAGCGGATCATTTCTTTCTGGAGAGATATCAATAACGATAATGGCTTCAGAGCGACCAACTTGTGGAGCCGCCAAGCCGATACCATTGTCAGTGTGATACATAGTATCAAGCATATCTTCAATTAGTGATTGCACTGTACTAATGTCTTTAACTTCAGTAGTTTGAACCTTAAGCTTTGGGTTTGGAATGGTAAGTATATCTAATACTGCCATGTCACCTTGCCTTATTGTAATGAATTTAAAATCAGGAATATTATCGGTAAAAGTACCTTAAATTTGCTACTGATACCAGTCGATAAAGTTCATTAATGGAAGGACAGGATAATTAGAATAAAGTGACTTTTATAAAAATATATTTTATTTGATTTTGTTCTCGTGTTTCCTAAATATAAAAACAAAGCCTCTGTTGAGGCTTTGTTTAATTGCCTGTCTTTTGTTTTTTGTCATCAATGCTTTTATTTTCTTGTTTTACATCTTCTTTATTTGGCTTTGTTGTTAATTGCTGGCTCTCGGCACTTTCAGGAAATAGTGGAATTGGAATATCAGAAATATCAGCTTCGAATAATTTATAACGTTCACGACCTTTTTCAAGATCGTCAGGGCTGGGAACAGGAGCATCTTCCAGCATTTTATCACGGGCTTCCCGAATATTAAGAAATTGGTCGGTGATTCTGAATAACTCTTCTTTATCATCATCAGTAATTTGAATCAGGTGAACGTCACGTAATGCATCAAGCTTACTGGATAAAATCTTCAGCATTTTATAGGCAGTCTTGCTTGATTCTGCGTGTTTAGCCGGTTCCATGATGGCAGCGATGGAAGCCAGAATTGCGACAATAAAAGCAATGAAGCCAGTAATAAAGCCATTCTGCGCTAGTAGGCTTCCTCCTGTTACCCCTCCTAGGATCCCAATGGTGATATTAAGGATTAGATTCACCCGGTGCCAGTGTCGATAGCGGGCATGATGGCTGTAAGCGGCCATCAGCATTCTTTCCTTAGTATCTGTTATCTCTTTTATCAGGTTCTCTTTTAAGCTCATTATCACACACTTAATGAAAAAGATTCGGATGAATAAAATATAGCCTAGTTCAGGAGTAGGAGGGAGTGAGGTTAAATATAAGAAACTTAACTCTCATAAATATTATATACATTTAGTTTACTGCAACCTGGTTGTTATTTTCCTTGGATAAATAACAAAGGAGTCAAATGCATGTTTGTGAAGTGGGTAGCTTTTATACTATTAAAGGGAAGTTATTTCTGAAAATTTCTTTAAATTGTTTTCGGATGTTATTCTCTATATTTTTTGGTTTCGGTCGCTGTTTAAAAAGTAAGATTCGAGATGTGGTTTTGTACGGATATTTAGGCAGGGATTGTCTGGAAAATCTTTAAATAATAACCAGGTGAAAATGTTAAATTTCAGAAATTTGAAAGTTGGATCAAAACTAACAATAGGTTTTGGCTCAGTGTTGCTGTTGACTGCTTTTGTTGCTCTAAATGGCTTGATGGGGTTTTCAACATTAAGTGAAGATGTCCGCATCGCTGACGATGTAAACCGTATGGTGAAGTTGATCAAGGAAGCCCGGATCAACGAAAAAAACTATGTTCTGCGTGATACTGCACAATCGGAAAGTGGTGTTGATGATGCGGTAAAAGGCATTTATGCCCTTGTGGCGAAGGCCAAAAAGGGGATCAGCAATCAGCAGGAACTATCAACTCTTGATCAGGTGATTGATGTTACACGTACTTATCACCAGGAATTCAAGCAATTCACCGAGCTTAAAAAGCAGGCGAATGCAGCGTCAGGTGAGATGCGCAAGCAAGCACGGGATGTTGATACTTTGCTGACAGAGATCCGTATCGATCAGAAAACGTCATTTGAAGCGCTACTTAATGCCAATGCAAACCCGAATGAAATTCGCTGGGCGGTTGAAATTGCTGATGCCGCTAACCGTATGATCAAGTGGATGCTTGAAGCTCGCCGCGCAGAGAAGAACTACATTGTGACTTTGGATAATAAGTTCGCTGAAGCGGTTAAGAAGCATATCCGCAATATGAATCAACTATTGGCTGATGTGAAAGCACAAAGCCACTCGGCTTCTGGTGAGCAGAGAGTTAACCAGGTTGTTTCAGCTATCAGTCAGTATGAGCAGGCATTCAGTAATTACTTGGTGACGCAGCAAAAAATGGAGCAGGCCAATGAAAATATGTTGGTTCAGGCCCGCAAGGCTGAAGATCTGCTTAATGAAGCGCGAAGCGTTCAGAAAAAACACTTGGCTGCTGATATAAGTAGGGTAGACACGCTCAATTCTGTATTGGCTATGCTGGCAATCATTGCTGGTGTTGCTGTTAGTGTTTTGATCTCGCGTCAGATTGCACTGCCACTACAGGAAGCTGTGGGGATAACTCAGCGTATCGCTAATGGCGATTTAACCGTTGATGTGAACAATGATCGCAAAGATGAAATTGGTGATCTTTTTGCGGCTATGCAGGCAATGGTACTTTCATTACGTGAAATTCTTGCTGGTCTGTCTGACAGCATTAACCAGATTGCGACAGCTTCTGAAGAGTTGTCGGCAGTAACCACCCAGACCAGTGTCGGGGTTAATGCCCAGCGCGGGGATATTGAGCAGGTTGCCACTGCGATGACAGAAATGAATGCGACGACGCAGGATGTGGCCACTCGTGCCGACATGACGTCGGATGCAGTAAAACAGGCTTACGAGGAAACGCAGAAGGGCAGCCGTTTGGTTGCAGATACAGTACAGGGAATGCGTACGCTGGCTGATAATGTTGAGCAGTCTGCTCAGGCTATCGATCAGGTTCGCGCCAATAGCGAAGAGATTGCCTCTGTACTGGATGTGATTAAGAGCATCGCTGATCAGACAAACTTGCTGGCACTGAACGCGGCAATTGAAGCAGCACGTGCCGGTGAGTTTGGTCGTGGCTTCGCGGTTGTTGCTGATGAAGTTCGTTCATTGGCACAAAAAACCCAGGATTCAACGGTTGAAATCGAAACTATGATTAATACCCTGAAATCCGGAACAGTAAGTGCCGTTGATGAAATGCAAAACAGCCAATCGCAGGTGCAGCAAATGGTGGATATGGCTGAGCAGGTGAATGTGTCATTGGACGTTATTACCAATGAGTCTAGCACCATCAATGACATGAATATGCAGATTGCGACCGCTTCCCGTGAGCAGAGCAGTGTGGCAGAAGATGTGAATGTTCGCGTGAATGCGATTCAGGAAGTGGCAGATCAAACGGCGGCCGCTTCTGAGCAGACATCTGCTTCAAGTGCAGAACTGGCGAAACTGGGTGAAAACCTGCAGGTGCTGATCCAGCGTTTTAAGGTTTAGTGTCAGTCTGAACTAATATACGTAATCAAAGGGACAGGTTCCGTAGTGGAGCCTGTCCCTTTTTAGTTTTCTGTTTTGAAAGCTCACTATAGTAAAGTGACGAGCTGTAACCTCACCCTAAGCTTCCTTTAGGCTGTACTTGTTTTCTTATTGGGCCATTTTGCGCCGAACATATTGACCAGCGCGCCGGCAACAATCAGGCCACCGCCGAGATAGGTCTCGAAGGCTGGGTATTCCTGAAACAACATAATACCGAGGATGACCGAGAAGATAATCTGGACATAGGAGTAGGCCGAAGCTTTGCTCGCATCCTGGGTTTGCATGGCTTTGGTTAGTCCCAATTGGCCGACCTGAGTGAATAAACCGACCAGGATCAGCAATCCGGTCAGGTAGAGGTCCGGCATCACGAAATTGTCGCCGATCAGCATCGCCGAGGTGGGTAAGGCCACCAATGGGAAGTAGAAGATAATCACAGAGCTGTCTTCGGTTTTGCTGAGCTTTTTGACGATAACATAAGCCACCGAGCTGGCCATGGCACCCAAGAGGGCAATCATTACGCTAAATAATGGTAACTCGTTTGAGTTACTCACGTTGATGCTAGGGTGAACGATGGTATACAGGCCCAGTAGACACAGCGCAATGCAGATGATGGACGAGAGCTGGATACGCTCTTTGAGAAACAGTACAGCGAGCAGAGCAGTGAAAACCGGATGGAAGTACTGCAAGATTGTGGCCTCTGCCAGTGGCAGGCTGGTAACGGCATAGTAGACACACATTAACGCGCTGGTTCCGATAATCCCTCGTAGAAACAGTAGTTTTTTGTTGTTTCCCCAGACTGACAGTCGCTTGCGTTTGACATCCAGATAACTGATGACGAGTGAGACAAAAGCACGCGCAGCGACGATTTCAAAAACGGGAATACCGTGGGTGCTGACCAGCTTAACGCAAGCGGTCATCAGGGCGAATCCCAGCGCCGAGAGCAGCATAAAACGCACGCCGACAGGGATATGTTGGTTGAGAGTTGAGGTCATGGGAGCTAAAAATATATCCGGCAACAAGAGAGAATAAGCGGCTGATTATCCTCTTGTGAGGGCAAGATTCAAGTTAATCCTTGCCCGAAAAACCATCGCTATCCGATTCCCAAAATCAGAACAGAAAATGGATAGCGATGAGCTTTAATTTTGGTGAAGGTTCTTAGCTGCGAAGTTATTCCTCCGCGTTAATTTGATTACGCATGATCGAAATTGATGTGGCGTGTTTAATTGTTTCTTCACCGATCTGGTGCAGGTCATTGGTGATTTCATTACTGGACTTCAGGAATGTCACGGTATCAATCGCACTTTGATTGATATTACCCATCGCGCCTTGTATCAGCTCAACTTTCTGCGAAGTGGAATCCATTTGTTCAGAGAGTTTTATAATCACGCCTGAAATCTGCTTGATGCGCTTGATCAGGCCTGACACATTTTCATTGGAGTTATGCAGTGAATCCTGAGTGTTTTTCGCCAGACCGCGTACCTCATCCGCAACAACGGAAAATCCTCGGCCGAACTCACCGGCGCGTGCAGCCTCAATGCTGGCATTCAGCGCTAACAGGTTAGTTTGATCAGCGATCTTGTTGATGATCGACAGTATCTCACTGATGCTGGCAACATCGTCATTCACGGCGCTGACATCATCAGTCAGAGAATTGGCTTCACTGGCCAGTGTATGAATGAGGTTGGTGAACTGACCCAGATCTTTGTTTAGTTCAATGGAGTTTGAGCTGATAGACTCAATCGCCGTCAATGCGTCATTAGTTAACGATGTCGAGCTTTTTGCTACATCCATCGTCTTCATGTTTTCCTTAATAATATCGTCCTGAATATTAATAAGCAGACGCTGTGCCATAGAGCGTAACTCTTTATTGTACAGAGAGTATTTACTGTAATCTAAGGCAAACGAACCATGAGACA
Source organism: uncultured Photobacterium sp. (assembly GCF_947502415.1). Lineage (GTDB taxonomy): Bacteria > Pseudomonadota > Gammaproteobacteria > Enterobacterales > Vibrionaceae > Photobacterium. The sequence goes on from NZ_CANMZV010000010.1 coordinate 119,749, forward strand.
GCTGCTGTGTTTTTTCCCTTCTGTAGAAGAGAATCGCACTGAGGGTTTCGTTGATATTGATACCGTGCAGTTCGCCGAAAGTCGAAAATCCGGCTGCCGGAAAGTTGTTAAAACAGGTTAGGTTGGAAAGAGAATGACTGTTTTGCAAACGGCGCAAAATACAATCGAAGAAGACCCCGCCTACAGGCTCACCATGACGGCGACGTAGAGATGTATAGTCTTTTTCGGTTTGCTCGACAAAGTCGGTTCGCTTCATCAGGTGTAATTCGGTACCCAATGGCGTGTTACAGAAAAAGCTGATTTCCTGGTTCTTCAAATCAATGTCTGATATTGAACGAATGAAATAATCACCACCTATTTTCGTTGCAAACGTATAGTCAGATAAAACGTCTGGCAGTTTATCCTGAGAACAGCGGAAATACTGGCTTAAAGCTGACGTCGGTGTTGTCAGCTCCTTATTTTTAGGGTTGATGAATGATTTTACTTTTCTTGTGGCAGAACAGGAGTCAGCAATAAACCAGGAGTCACTGACCGGCATAAAATTCTGGGTTTTAAACAGCTGATAATCAAATTCAGGCTGCAGTTCGACGAAAATAAAGATGGCGTGTTCATTGCGTATCGCCTTGCCGTCATGGAACGGTGCCGATTTGAAATCCAGCTTACCTGCTGACGAACCGCCAACGAACGGAATCGGGAACAATGCTGACTCATAAATGGCTTCCATCAGCCAGTCTTCACTGTTTGTTAAACCGTTCACCAGGGTGAAAGCAAACATGTTTTCAGCGTTTAAGTTTTTGTTGATGTGGATTCGTTTCAGCTGTCGAGTCAGATGCTCAACTCGCTGTGAGTCTGTTAGCTTAATTTTTCCTTGTTTAATATCGCTGCAAGGCAGTTCAATTAAATGGGGTTGAGAAAAAGCAATCAGCTGTTGGGAGAAAAGTTGAAGGACGATTGTGTCTGATTGTGAGCTAGAGTAAAAAGGCGATTGTGATGAAGAAAGCTCGCCGGCTGTGGATGTCAGAATAACGTTCCCTTGTATTTGCCGTGAAACGCTTCTGTTAACCTCATTCAGGTTAATATGGGTTGGCACATACCCTAAGACTAAAACAGTGTTAAAAGAGGGAAGCTGTTCTTTGAACGCGGTCAGCTTAGGTTCGATTTCGTTTAATTTACACTCAATAACTTTGATGACTTCTGAACTGTTATTGATATCCCTTTCAGCAATTTTGCTTTTTCTGAATTTTCTAAAGAACATAACCCGAATTCACATATAACTGTATCAGCAATCGCTGAGGTGGAGAGAGAAAGCGATCTCCTGGAAATCTTGTATTACCAATTTATTGATAATGTAAATAGTATACCACGAAATGCATAAGTATCCAGTATCGTATTGTTTGTGCGCATATACGATTGTCAGGGAGAAATAGCATGATGGTAAAATACGCATTCCAGCAGCATTTGGAGCTGCTGTCCTTGCTGTCGTCGACTAATGTTAATGGGGTAAGTTGTAGTTCAGAGAAAGTGTTATAGCTTAGGTATATAGCTGGCTTTTTATTACACCCAAGCAGGATGAATTGCTTATTGAGTTATCTGTGCTAATAAATAACATCATATGCGCAAATGGATTTGCAAATGTGATCTGACAAACTAACGACTAGTCACGATGGAGGGGCGGTAATGGAGATGGATTGGGCTAGCGGAATCTTGAGTATCGACTCTTTCTTTTCAGTGACTTTGGGGATTATCGTCCTGTTTGTCGGACGAAGGCTGAACCACATGTTTACGCCTTTACGGGAGTTCAGTATCCCTGAACCTGTTACCGGCGGGATTCTGTTTTCAGTTTTGATTGCTCTGGTCTTTATCATCTCCGGAGTAGAAATTGAGTTCAACCTCAAGGCTCGGGATGTGTTGTTGGTGTATTTCTTCACAACGATTGGCATAAACGCCAGCTTCAAGGATTTGCTCAAGGGTGGTGTCCCACTCATTATTCTGCTTGCCATTACCATCGGCTATATGATTATCCAGAACCTGACAGGTATCAGTGTTGCTGCGCTATTCGGACTGGATACGCCGGTGGGGATGCTGGGCGGGAGTGTCTCCCTGATTGGCGGTCACGGAACGGCTATTGCCTGGGCTCCACGGATATCAGAAGATTATGGTATCCAAAATGCCATGGAGATTGGGATTGCTTGCGCCACCTTTGGTTTGATTCTGGCGAGTCTGATGGGCGGGCCAATTGCCAAGTTCCTCATCAATCGCTATGACCTTAAACCTGATCATAAAGAAGAGCTGGATGTCGGGGTTTCAGAAGAAGCCGAAGAGGGGAAAATCACCGGCTTTGATTTTCTGGACGCTATTTTGGCTATCCATATCTGCATGATTTTGGGCTTCATTATTAATGAGTCTATTGAAGATATTGTACAATTGCCTTTGTTTGTTACCTGCTTGTTCGCTGGGATTTTGATCACCAACTTGATGCCTGAATCATACCCACGGGTTTCCGGTACAAAGTGGCCTTCACGTAAACCTGCAGTAGCATTAATCGCAGATATTTCATTGGGTACATTTCTGGCAATGTCGTTGATGAGCATGCAGCTCTGGACACTGGTGGATCTGGCAGGGCCGATTTTTGCTATTTTAGGCGCACAGTTTGTAGTTGCTGTTTTGGTAAACCTTCTTATTGTTTTTCCGGCGATGGGACGAGGGTATGATGCGGCTGTGATCTGTTCCGGTTTTGGTGGCATTTCCCTTGGCTCAACACCGACCGCAATGGCTAATATGTCTGCGGTCTCCCAGCGTTACGGCAACTCGCATCTGGCATTCATTATTGTGCCGCTGGTGTGCGCTTTCTTTATCGACTTAGTGAATGCGCTGGTGATTCCTTATTTCTTGGCAAACTTTTAGTTTGAATATATTAATACTTAATTGTATTTCATGATTCATCGTAATTGTGTCTTATATTTAAAGTAGGAAATTCTCCTAGCTATGCTAGGAAATTCTCCAATTTTATCAATACATTATTTTACCTACCATTAATGGTCTAGCAAGAGACTATTTAAAAAACTGTATCTGTTATAGAGCGTAGCTAATTATTGGGTGCGCTTATGATCCAGTTAGGTACTGATCCCATGGTACTAAATATTATGCGGTCAGTATTTTATATAAAGGTAAAATAATGACCACTTCTATATCTTCATACTTTTTTCCTATGCGCAATGTTATTCAAGACTATGCGTGGGGGAGCATCACATCGATTGAGTCTCTGTTTGGTATCGCCAACCCGAAGTGCAAACCTCAGGCTGAAATCTGGATGGGGGCGCACCCTAACGGTTGTTCTCAAATCGACGTAGCAGGAAATGAAAGTCGTCTGGCTGACTTCATTGATAGTGATAAGACGGCAATTTTGGGTGAAGATACTGAAAAGCAGTTTGGTGAATTGCCTTATCTGTTTAAAGTTCTGGCTGCTGAAAAAGCGTTATCAATTCAGGTTCACCCAAGTAAGGGACAGGCTGAAGTCGGTTTTGCTAAAGAGGAAGAAACCGGAATCCCTCTGAGTGCCGGTCATCGTAACTACAAAGATCCTAACCATAAACCTGAGCTGGTTTATGCGTTGACGCCTTATCAGGCAATGAACGGTTTCCGTGAATTTGCTGACATCGTCAGCCTGTTCAGTGCTTTGGAAATTGCTGAACTGAAATATTTTGTATCTGCTCTGGAAGCCGATCAGAATGAATCGGGTCTGCGCTGTTTCTTTGAAGCTATGTTGTCACTACAGGGTGAAGTAAAAGACGCTGCTCTTAACGGCTTGCTGACTTATGCTGAACACCATAAAGCAAATGAACTGTTCGCACTGATCCTTGAACTATCAGAGCAGTACCCGGGTGACATCGGTTTATTTTCGCCGCTGATGCTGAATGTGCTGATGCTTCAACCGGGTGAAGCAATGTTCCTCGATACTTGTACACCTCATGCTTATATCAAAGGTACAGGTCTGGAGATCATGGCAAACTCAGACAACGTCCTTCGTGCCGGTTTAACACCAAAGCATATGGATGTTGCTGAGCTGGTGGCGAATACTCGGTTTGTTCCAATGCCGGTAGATACTTTGCTTCTTGCGCCTGAACAATCTGAGGGCGGTCTGCATTACCCGATCCCGGTGCCGGACTTTAAGTTCAGCGTATATAACAAGGTTCAGGAGACTGAGCTGAAGCCGGCAAGTGCAGAAATTTTGCTGGCGGTTGATGCACCATTGACTGTGGCTCATGCTAACGGTGAAACTCTGACGTTGGAAAAAGGCGAATCAGTGTTTATCCCTGCTGATGCTGGCAGTTATAAAGCAAGCACAGCCGGTCGTTTTGCTCGCGCCTATAACTAAGTTGCGTTTGACTAAATAAAGCTTTAAAGCGCTGTTTGTTGATATAGCAGAGAAAATAAAAGCCAGCCAGACGTTGTAATCTGGCTGGCTTTGTTTATATGTAATAGTGTTACTCGGTTTTAAAGAAGGATAAATCCTTTTGAACTCTTTCAGTTAATTTCGCTATTTCGCTATTTGCATTACTTGTTTCGTGTGCATTGTTAAGGTTCTGGTGAACATTATTGTTAATGCCTTCCATTCTTTGCGAAATATCCTGAGTGACAGATGACTGCTTTTCAGATGCAGTGGCAACCATGGCGTTAATTCTTGAAATAGACTCTACGTGATGAGATATCTCTTTAAACGCCGTATTCAGTTCTGATGAAATCGTTTGAGCTTCCCCGACCAGAGTCGAACTATTCACCATGAACGAATCTGCTTTTTCAGATTGCTCCTGAAGTTTGGTGATCAGTTCATGAATATCTACAGTCGAACTTTGTGTTTTGGCGGCCAGTGCTCGAACTTCATCAGCAACAACAGCGAAACCGCGGCCATGTGTACCGGCCCGGGCAGCTTCAATCGCCGCGTTCAATGCCAACAGGTTCGTTTGATCAGAAATCGAATTAATTACATCGACAACTGAGCTGATTTGAGTCGAGTATTCTTTCAATTCATTTACAACAGTTGCTGACTCTTGCATCGACTGGTTGACCTGGTTCGAAATGGTTTCAGAGCGCTTTAATACCACGTCACTGTTATTGATAACTTGTAGTGTTGCACTTGTGGCAGTCTCTGCATCGACAGCATTTTGTGCCAATTCGGATGCTGTTGCAGATAGCTCTGTAGCGGCTGCTACAATCTGCTCAATATCAGCAACTTCTTTATCTGTATTATCCGTATTTTGTTGGATGATTAGATTAATTTGATCCTGATTTCGGTAAAGATCATCCATGGCATTGTTTGCAGAGGTGACAATATTCAGGATGTTATTCTGCATTTCACCGAGCGATTTGGAAATCAAACCACTGTTATTGAATTGTACGGATGTGATGTTGCCTTCAGCAAACATCTGAATATTACCGGCCAGGGCTTCCGGCTCTTCCCCGAGGTTATTGTTTACTTCACGGCGAACAACAATAAATACGATTGCAGAAAGCAAAGCGCCAACAAAGACGAGTAGTGATATCAATCCGGTAAACAGACTCTTCTGCATGGCTATTGCATCGTTTTGTAACGTAAAGGCATACAAGTCAAAATGCTTATTAATAGCCTGCTTGGAAACACTGAAAGCATCTCCTTTGGGATTTGTATAAAGATAAGGTGTTTGATTTACATGCTTGAATTCTGGTCTTAGTTCAAAAATATTTTTCTCAACCCAATCATGCGTAGTCGCGTCTGTTAGCAGAACCTGTCCACGTTTATCTGTAATTGCGTACTCCTGGTTCAGCTCCGGCATAATTTTGCTGAGGTTAATATCTATAGACAAGGTGCCGGCAAGTTGACCATTCTCGTAGAGAGGGGCTGCCAGCACAGAAATTAAGTCACCTGAAATATTGACTCGTGGATCTGACATATAGAAAGATTGATGATTTTCCACAATAGAGAAATACCATTTCTTATTCATCCGTTTGGGATCATAAACATCTTTGTCGACATAACCGCCTTCCTGTCCGCTGAAAACCTGTCCGGTCAGATCCGTTACGTACAGGTCTTTGATTGCCGAATTGATGGCAATGGTCTTCTTAAATCTCTTCAGCATGTCTGAAGAACTGATTCCCCATTGCTTAACTGGTAGCATGGAAGCGAGTTGTGTGGTCAGACGTTGCATTTCAGCAAGCTTAGAATCGAATGTTTCCGTAACAATTTTAACTGTTTCATTATTCGCTTTCTGGATGTTTTTGTTTTTCCAGCTATCAAGGAAATTAAAGGAAATCACACTTGAGATAATGAGTAGCACAGCCAACGTAACGGCAAAGAAGATATTAATTTTCTTTATCATAATTATATTTTATTTGGATATTTTGCTAGAGTATAAGTGGTTGAATGGCTATTCACATAATTTATTCAATATGTTCAATTGATTCACGAGTTTTCTGGTTTTGATTTCAACAGACCGTGTGATTTTTGTTCGCAGTTATCTTCAATTGCTCCAAATACAACTCTGCTATTCTTCTTGTAATACTCCCATATAAAGGGGCTTGTTCTGACTTATCGCATTCTTGCTGATCTTGTTGTTGTGGTACACCTGCTGTTTATTATTTTTGCCTTGCTGGGCGGTTTGCTGGTGATGTGGCGGCGTTTGTTTGTTTTTGTCCATATTCCGGCTGCGGTATGGGTGTCATTGATCAGCTTCAAGGGCTGGATCTGCCCGTTAACTCCGCTGGAAAATCAGCTAAGAAGAGCTGCCGGTGAACAAGGGTATTCCGACGGATTTGTTGAGCACTACATTATTCCAGCGATCTATCCAGAGCAATTGAGTTTTAATGTACAGATTGTGTTAGGTATTGTTGCTGTTGCGATTAATCTCGGTATATATGCGTTCGTTTATTATACGTTTATGGTGAAGCCTAAGCTTTAAGCCATAGGGAGAAGGTGGCAGTGATGAAAATTTTTTTGATTGCTCTGGTGGCTATTTATGTGGTTTTTTCGCTGACCTTCTGTTCTTTGCAGCGAAAGTTCCTTTATTTCCCGCAACCGGCACGGCAGTCATATGAGGCGGATAGTATCAGTTTTTTGGTGAATGGCATGAAGCTTAAAGGCTGGGTGCTTAATGCGGGCTTGCCGAAGGGGCTGATTTACTACGGTGGTAATGCCGAAAACATTGAAGACAATATTCCTTTTTTTGAGCAGGTCCTGCCGCAATATAGTATCTATCTTATTCCTTACCGTGGTTATGGCGATAATGCCGGAGAGCCTACAGAGCAGGCGTTGTATAGTGATGCTAAAGAGATATTTAAGCACATAAGCAAGCAACATGAATCAGTCTCTCTGATGGGGCGTAGTTTGGGATCCGGCGTTGCAATATATGTAGCGGCGAACCTGAAGGTAGATAAGCTGATTTTGGTGACGCCGTTCGACAGTATTGAAAATGTCGCAAAAGATCATTATTGGATGTTTCCGGTATCCTTGCTGATAAAAGACAAATATCTCTCGTCGGAACGAGTAAAAGATATAACCGCTGCGACTTATATTTTTATTGCTGAAGACGATAGGGTGATCCCCAGAGCCAGAAGCGAGAAGTTGGTAGAGCGTTTTGGTGAGCAACTGGAGGCGGTATTTGTGATTAAGGGAGCGGGGCATAATACCATCTCGACGTACCCCGCCTATGTGGAAGGTTTAAAACAGGCGTTAGACTGAAGTCTATGAATTTATGAACTGTGTATTCGGTTGTTACGCTGTCACTGTGTCTTCTTTTTCCACTTCTTCAATCAGTAAGGAATGAAGTAGCTGTTCACACTGCTTCTGACTTAAATAACCGGGAACCGGATATGTACCGTGAGCCTCTTCCAAAGCCCGTTTAGCTATCAGCGGAATATCTTCGGCTTTTAGTTCCTTAAAACCTTCAGGGATATTTAGTTGTTTATTGAGATTGCTCACCGCCTCAATAAATGCGTTGCCGCCTTTCTGGCTAATGATATCAGCCAGCTTATCTAATCTTTGTCTGCAATATGGTTGCAGGAGGCGAAGTACGCTTGGCAACAGTACAGCATTAGCTTGTCCGTGGGGTATGTGATACATCCCGCCAAGTTGGTGGGCAATAGCATGGACATAGCCGACAAATGCCCGGGTAAAAGCACAGCCAGCCTCGTAAGATGCCCACGCCATTTCTTCTCTGGCCTTGAGGTCTTGACCGTTTTCATAAGCTATTGGCAGGTTGGTGAAAATCTTTTGTATTGCCTCTGTGGCGTAGTTATCACTCAGTGTTGTGTGGTAAGTGCCGATGTAAGCTTCGATGGCATGGGTAAGGGCATCCATTCCGGTTGCAGCTGTCATCGCTGCTGGCAGGCTTGTCATTAGCCTGGGGTCAAGAATAGCAAAATCCGGCAGGAGTACAGGATCGATGATGGCAAACTTCTGTTGTGCTGAAGGATCGGTAATAACCGCGGCGACAGTCGCTTCAGAGCCTGTTCCGGCAGTTGTCGGAATAGCCATGAATGGCGGCAGCTTTCTTCTGATTTTCAGTTTACCGGCCATAGTTCGCACCGGTCTGTCTTTGACCACTTTGGCACCGATGACTTTGGCGCAGTCAATTGGCGATCCTCCACCGATGGCGATAATTGAGTCACACTCAAATTGTTTATAGAAGTCTGCACCATTTGCCACAGTGGCAATAGTCGGATCCGGCATGACCTGATTGAAAATTGCATAATCAATATCATGCGCTTTCAGTGATTCGCATAGTTGCGGCATGATAGCCATTGAGCTGGATCGCCCTGTTACGATCATGGCTTTTTTCGCACCGACCGATGACATTAACTCTCCGGCTTTTGTCAGGCTGTCTGCGCCTGATTCCAGTTGAGTAAACGGGATATTGACCAGTTTGTTGAGCTGTTTGTTGATGCCTATGATTGTTTTGTATAGCAACATATTAAAATCCTTTTAAACAGATGTTTGATTATATGAGTTGAAGTGGCTCATGTATTAGACATGCTTCATATTTTAATGAGATCGCACCGACGTTTCTTGCATTGTCTTTTTTGCTCAACAGTGCACAGTAATTTCCGAACTACACTCAATGCATTGACGGATATGACAAGGGGAAGCCACAGTGGATATCGGTGTCATCAAGGAGATAAAAAACAGAGAAAACCGGGTCGCGCTGACGCCTCAGGGAGCCAAACAACTGGTCGGTGCCGGGCATGTTGTGAAAGTGCAGTCGGGTGCCGGAGTGGGTTCCGGTTTTACTGATGAAGCATACCTGGAGGCCGGTTGTCAGATTGTCAATGTTGCACTGGCCTGGAACAGCGAGTTGGTGGTTAAAATCAAAGAGCCGCTAGAGAGTGAATATCCTTACCTGAAATCACAGGTACTGTTTACCTATCTGCACTTGGCTGGTGTTGCCCCATCTCTGACAGAAGCTCTTTTAAAGGCAGGTACCACGGCGATCGGTTACGAAACCGTTGAGGATGAGAACGGCAGGCTGCCATTGCTTGCTCCCATGAGTGCAGTTGCCGGCAATATGGCCGTCACAATCGGCAGTTATTACCTGGCGAAGTTTGCCGATGGGAAAGGGGTGCAGTTGGGGACAGTTTTAGGTCAGCGTTATGGTAAGGTTGTCGTTTTGGGTGACGGTGTGGTTGGTCGTCACGCGGCAAAAGTTGCTGACGGAATCGGTAGTGAAGTGGTGATTTTTACCCGTCATAAAGAGCGTTTTAGTGCTTTGCAGCAGGGCCGTTCGGAAAATCACAGGGTGGCTTTATCATCACCGGAGGCTATTGCCTGCGAATTACCTGATACAGATCTGCTGGTTGGCAGTGTATTGCATCCGGGGGGCAGGGCACCGCATCTGGTGACAAAAGAGATGGTGGCTTCAATGCAGCCGGGGAGTGTGATTGTTGACGTCAGTATCGATCAGGGAGGCTGTATTGAAACTTCAAAACCAACCTCGCATTCTGAGCCTGTCTATAAAACGCATGGAGTGACACATTACTGTGTGACAAATATGCCCGGCGCTTATCCGCGAACAGCAACTATCGCCCTGACCAACGCGACGTTAGGTTATATAATTCGCTTAGCATCAGAGGGCCTTACCGCTCTCAGGACTGATAAAGGATTTGCTAAGGGAGTAAATACTCACTGCGGACATATTACCTATCGTCCGGTAGCTGAAGGATTGCAAATGTTGTCCCGATATAAGGCATTCAATGAGTTCACTGAGTAACTGTATTGGTCGAGGAATTGCTGTCGGTATTGTTCAAAAATGATCATCAAACCGACAGCATAAAAGGCTCTTAGCAGACTAAATTGTCAGTGATTCTACTGTTATTCAGCCGGTTTAAAATGCGTACCCATGAATGCCTTGATCAGGTGAATGAAATCGGCCTCAGCAAGTTTGGCGCATTTTAGTGTTTGTTCGTGAGACAGCTTAACATCGCTCAGTCCTTCCGCCATGTTGGTGATCGCGCAGATTGCCAGTACCGGTAAGCTGCAATGCGCGGCAGAGATCACTTCCGGAACAACAGACATACCAACAACATCGCCGCCCATGATTTGCATCATACGGATTTCGGCAGCGGTTTCGAAATTCGGTCCGGTATAGGAAACAAAGACGCCCGGGTTGACGTTAATACCTTCCGTTTCGGCGACGCTAAATGCTTCTTTGCGTAGCTCTTTATCATAAGCATTAGCCAGGCTGAAGAAGCGAGGTCCATATTCGTTATCGTTTGCGCCTGTCATCGGTGACTCCGGCATGGTGTTGATGTGGTCATGGAAGATCACCAGAGAGCCAACATCAATTTTATCAGGACGGAGGGAGCCAGCCGCATTGGTTACCAGCAGGAATTCACAGCCCAGTTTTTTAAACGTGCGAACCGGTGTAGTCATTACTTTCATTGTCTGGTGTTCGTAGTAGTGTCCGCGACCTTTCATGCAAACTACATCCACACCGTTCATGGTGCCAAGTACCAGCTCGCCTGAGTGACCTTCAACCGTGCTTACCGGGAAGCCATCCAGCTCTTCATAAGGGATGACTGTTTTGCCTTTTAGCTCGTCGGCCAGCACCCCTAGGCCGGAACCTAAAATGAAAGCCGCTTTTGGTTGGAAACCGGGTTTACGAGCCTGAATGGTGGTAAGGGCGTTTTTAACTGGATCGTTATGCATGTCTGTTACCTTTTGATACTTCTTTGGGTCAGGCCTTCACTTTAGCTTCACTATTGTTCGCGAAAAATCGCTAAAAAAAGCATGTTTGTCAGCAAAAAAAGAACGGTTGTTTGGTGAGAATGTGAGCACTCTGGTTGAATTTGGCAAATAACAACAAAGGCTGTTATTCAGGTCACATTGTCTATAACAAGAATATGCAAAATAGCGGTAAACCTAACCATAGTGCAGGACTGCAAAAATGGTGAAGAATGAGATAACAGAAAGCTTTGTGTCGAAAGGGCGTATTTCACTGAAAATGCTGCGCTATTTTTATGAAGTCGCTCAGCATGAGCATTTTGGCCAGGCAGCCGAACGCTTAAACATTACTAAGTCACCGCTCAGTGCGAAGATCAAAGAACTTGAAGCATTGCTCGGTTACGAGTTGTTTATTCGTGATTCGCGCAATGTGGAGCTGACCAAAGTCGGCATGCAGCTGAAAAAAGAGTGCGTACGGATTTTCGATACCATCGACAGCGCATTAAACAATGCGATTAAGGTCGGACGGGAGCAAAACAAGGTTATCAATATCGGGCTTGTGAGCTCCGTCTTTTACGCCGGTTTTGGTTCGGTGTTGAAACGGTTTAAAAACCAATATCCCGACTATCATTTTAATTTTGTGGAACTTTCTCCGCGGCAACAGAAAAAGCGTTTACTCGATAAGAGTATCGACGTCGGCCTGTCTCGCTATGCTGATTCTTTCAATATCCATCCGCTTTGTTCTGAAACCGTGTTTCGGGAAAACTTATGTGTTGTCGTATCAGATGATCACCCGTTGAGCGGACGACAGGCCATATCTGTTACTGAGTTGGATAATGAGGAATTTGTTTTTCTCGATACGCGTAATTCTGCCTCGGCAGAAATGTTCATCCATGCCTGCCAGGAAAAAGGCTGTCACCCACAGATTGTGCAGGAGGTGATTGAACCCGGCACGATAATGGCGGTAGTGGCTACCAGCGAGTTGATCTCTGTTGTGCCAGAGAGTTTCAGCAGCAATAAATGGGATAACGTGAAGTTTATTCATTTGAAAGAGCCACTTCCTGCTGATTTATGTGCGCTTTATGACCGAAGAAATAACTCGCCGATTGTGGCGCATTTTATAGAGATGATCCGCAGCCAGTATTCTTCGCTTTAAGGAAAATACAGATTACTTAACAGGAATGATGTGAATCAATTCGTGAAGGATTTTGGAGCATCAATATGATTTTGATTACAGGAGCAAGTAGCGGCCTTGGCGCTGCACTAGCGAAGTTATATAACGCGGACGGGAAGACGTTGCTGCGCTGCTGGATGGCCTTGAGCTGGTGCCGGATACGGTTATCCATTGTGCAGGTAGCGGGTATTTCGGTCCGATTGAGGAGCAGGATCCTCAGGCTATCAATGATTTAATTCAGAATAATGTCAGTTCGACTATCTATTTGCTGCGTGAGCTGGTCGCTCGTTATCGTAATCATAAAGTTAATGTTGTGATTGTGATGTCTACTGTTGCTCAGGTTGCCAAGGCGGGTGAATCAACTTATTGCGCCGCGAAGTGGGCGGTTAAAGGACTGGTGGAGTCTGTGCGGCTGGAGCCGAAGGGCAGTCCGATGAAGCCGCCATGATGCTCAAACAGGCCCTGATAGCAACTGAGCATGGCTTCGCCTCTGATATTACGATTAACCGGAATTAGCACTTTCCCCGACTGAGTTTATTTCTGAAAGCTTGCGCACCAGCAACTTCTTCCTGTGGATAAAACGGGTATGGAGGTTGTTGTGCAGGCTTTTTTATTTTTCCATTAGGCGTATCATGCGCGCGGTTAGTATTTAAGTAAGAAGCAGTTCAACGGAGCAGCAAATGAATATCGAGCTTGTTTGGAAAGAGTATCAGGCGGCAATCAGGGCTTTTTTACACTCACGGGTATCTGATGCCGATGATGTTGATGATTTGCTCCAGGATATTCTGATAAAAACCTACCAAAACCTGCATGCGATTAAAGAGCAGGCCAGTATTAAGTCTTGGCTTTTCCAGGTTTCAAGTAATGCCATTATTGATTTTTACCGGGATAAAGCAAAAACACGGGGACTAAGTTCTGATGACCTTTGGTATGAACAGAAAGATTCTGATATCAAAGAAGCTCTGTCTCCGTGCCTGCTTCCTTTTATTCAGGCGTTGCCAGCAGATATGTCTGAATTGATCTCCGCAATTGATGTGCATGGCCAGTCTCAAAAAGAGTATGCGGAAAAGCAGGGGATCAGCTACTCCACTTTGAAATCCCGGGTGCAGAAAGGTCGGATGTTATTGCGTAAATCCTTTGAAGATTGCTGCCTTCTCTCTATTGATCAGCACGGCAACGTCATAGATTGTGATTTAAAATCAAAGCATTGCAATAAATGCTAAAAAAATTTGATTTTTCTTCGTCTTTTTCAATCTATCTTCGTCTTATAAGTACTTTTGAAGACAATGAGAGAAAAAGATGATCAAAGTAATTAGTTTTAAAATCTGTCCGTTTGTTCAACGTGTTACAGCCTTACTGGAAGCGAAGAACATTGCCTATGATATTGAGTACATCAGCCTGAAAGATAAGCCGCAATGGTTTCTCGATTTGTCTCCTAATGGTCAGGTGCCTGTTCTGGTCACCGAAAATGGTACTGCGTTATTTGAGTCAGAAGCCATCGTTGAGTATATCAATGAGGCTTATGGATCGCTTGAGAGTGACGTGTCGCCAGAACAACGAGCAATCGATCGTGCATGGAGTTATCAGGGGGCGAAGCAGTATCTTGTTCAGTGTGGTGCAATGAGAAGCCCGGATTGTGAAACCCTTGCAGAAAGATCGGTTAACCTTAGCAAAGCCTTTGCAAAGGCAGAAAAAGTATTAGGTGATGGCCCTTACTTTAAAGGTGAATCACTGAGCAATGTTGATATTGCCTGGCTGCCTTTACTTCATCGCGCTGATATTATTGAGAAGCATACCAAGTATGACTTTCTGTCCGATTTTCCGAAAGTGAAGGCATGGCAGCAGGCGTTAATGGCAACAGGATTGGCAGAGCGTTCTGTATCTGTTGATTTTGAAGGTGTGTTTACCGGTTTCTATCTGTCTGAGGCGACTTATCTCGGCAACGGTGGTGAAAGTTGTAGTAGCCAGTCTGCTTCACGTTGCAGCAGTAGCTGTTGTTGATGCGATAAGGAAAAGAGCGGATTTTGACTTAATAGCTTCAGTTTGCTCAATACTTGAACGGTTGGTTCTGTGCTAATAAATTCACGCTTTACAAGTTTAATTTAAGGCCGTATCATCCGCCGCACTTACGGAGAGATGGCTGAGTGGTTGAAAGCACCGGTCTTGAAAACCGGCATACGTTTGTAGCGTATCTAGGGTTCAAATCCCTATCTCTCCGCCACATTAAAGAAAACCGCTGAACTATCAGCGGTTTTTTAGTTTCTGCACTTTGAAAATGTCGCTCCATGATAAAAAGGTGGGACATATGTACTTGCTTAAAGAAACTAGTGATATTTATTTTTTCGCATCGCGATGCCTAGGGTTCGAATCCTTCCGAAAATTCCCTCTCATTTAGATTGAAATTACATGAAGTCGTGACTTTGATGCGATCACAGTATCTTGCCGAGGATACAGCGGTGTCAGTGGACATACCTAATGTGTGTCATGATATTTACAGCCATCAGGTCGGTCGTGTTCACTCAGGGTGCTCAAAGAGATTCCTTTTTACATTTCCATCACTTGCGCAACTGTCTAAAGAAGAATATGTAACACTATTATTTTTTTACCAAGAATCTATATTTAAGGCGTTTTACCATAACGTGGGGTATATTTTTGGCTTTGATGCAGTATCAATGATTGCAGCCTCATCATTGAAGCTGACGTTTAAAGTTCGGAAACCGTTATCCAACCGGTGGCCACTCGGCAAGAATGTGGATGTACATTATTGTTTTTACATCACATCTGTTTTTACGTTTGGGCTCTTGTCGTCATTTTCTTTCCGATATCATCCTACAGGTTGTTCGCCATTACGTTTCTTATAAACTCAGCTATCGTGAAATTGATGTTCCGCTTGCGCTTTTTCAATAAGGCAATAGGCCATAATGTTTGACTAAAAATCAAGTCCCTTTAATGATTACTAGTATAGTTAAAAAATAAAATTAACTTAGAGGAGCAAATAAAGATAGAAGTGTTATTAATTAATGGAATGTTAATTGTGAATAAAAATAAGATAACCTCTACTTATATATTTGAGAACAAGTTCTCGTTTATGTAATAAAGAACGAGTAACACGAAGTATTCCTCCTCTTTATGGTGTAAATACTAACCATTATCATGTAGAGTCTTTTCTCCGATATCTCTGGGTATATGAAGGACTTATACATGGACATTGCTGTTGTCGGAGTTTCTTGCCGTTTTCCGTCAGATATTCATTCTGCGATTGATTTATGGGACTCTCTGAGTCGTCTCTATTCCTGTGTTTCACCCTTGTGTGAGCGTCGTGGGGAGGTATTCAAGCAGGCAAAAGGATCGGCTGCAATGTTAAAGGTACCATTTGATTATGTCGTTCTTTGACGACTATCACACGATGATCGGAGATGGTGGTACCCGCTTTCAGGCGGCGAGTTTCAGCGGCTTTCTATTGCCCGTGCCTTGTTGAAGCACGCCGATATTCATCATTCTTGATGAAGCGACAGCGTCTCTTGATGTGGAAAACGAATATGCCATTCAACAGGCGATCGATGAAATATTCAAAGGCTGTATTGTATTGATTATTGCTCACCGGCTATCAAATGTGGCCAAGCCATAAAACAAATTAACTCATAGTTAAGGGTAGATATATGCGTAATAAATTTGGTTTTATATATTTCTTCCTATTAATGGTTGGGGCTGGGCAGTCTATTGTCTTCGCCATTTTTCCGGCCTTGGCTCGTGAATTGATGATGACAGAATTGCAAACCGGGCTGGTGATCAGTGCGGCCGCTTTTGTTTCGTTTATTTCCTCACCTTTCTGGGGACGTCGCGTCGATAGGGCCGGCAGTAAACAATCATTAATGCTTGGGGTGGCAGGATACGCCATTTTTAATATGGCGTTTGCTTATGTGTTATGGGCTGCGATTGATTCTGAAATATCGGTGATAACGATCTTTTTATTGTTGGTATTAACACGTTGCCTGTTTGCATTTTTTACCGCCGCGATAATGCCTGCAGCACAAACCTATTTGATCTCCAACACCAGCGCCGAAGAACGGCCAGCGAAGATGGCGATGATAGGAATGATGTTCGGGCTAGGTATGATTATTGGCCCCGCAGCGGGGAGTGCAATGGTATCGGCAGGGATACTTGTTCCTATTGTATTTAGTGCGCTCATCATGCTGCTACCGCTCCCGTTTGCGGTTCGCCAGATTAAAGGGACACCGCCTCAGCAAAGTCAGTCCGGCCCGATAGAGAAACTGCACTTTACCGACGTTAAGATACGGTCATATTTCATCTTGATGGTGACTGTATACGCGATTTTTTCTGCAATACAGCAAACCATCGCCTTCTCGCTCCAGGACTTGCTCTCATTTGATGCCGTAACTACAGCGCAGTGGGTAGGTATAGCCTTTATGATTTGCGCGATCACATCAGTTTTGTGCCAAGGTGTGGTTATTCAAAAATGGACGTTCAGTGGCAGTCATCTAATCACGATAGGTTTGTCATCGATATTGGTGGCTTTGGCTATCTTCTTCCTGGCTAAGGGCCTGGTTGGTGTAATGGTTGCCTTTGCCGTGCTGGGCGTCGGTTTTGGTTTCGCCTATCCGGGCATTATCAGCAAAGCATCACTGTCGTTTTCAGCCCAGCTTCAGGGGCAGGTGACGGCAGCTCTTCAGGCCGCCATGTCATTGGGGTTCATTGCCGGACCGCTTATCGGAGCAGGTCTTTATGCCGAGATTGGAACTTGGGTCTACAGCGTGTTGTTATTGCTCCTTGTTATCGCCTCAATGTACGTGTGGTTTAGCCGGGAAAACGTCGTTGAAGAGCTTGCCTAGGCTATGCACTGAACTTAAGGACTCGTGAATGAATAGAATGATGATAGTGTGATCGATGGCTGTGTTATTGTTTCCTCCGAAAAACACGGCGTCAGTGAGGGTGTTCTGCTTTCCTTTTGCCGGTGGAAATGCGTCGGCCTATCTGAAGTTGATCTCTCAGTTACCCGAGTGGCTGGATGTTTTTCTGGTTGAGATGCCGGGCCATGGTACACGAGCGCAAGAAGCTCTGGTGAATGATATTCAGACGCTATCCGGTCAGTTATATCAAGAGCTGAAAGGCTATTGCGACAGGCCGTATGCATTGTGAAGCTGAATTGATGGTGTGGCACATAATAATATTAATAACACCAGCGTTGTTTGTAGTAAGACTAACCAACTACGATAATGGCCATTGACGGTTTATTAAAAACACGCTTGGAGATTTAACCCTCTAATGATAATCATTTGTATTGGGTGGTGTGTTTTGTCACTAAACAGTGTTGCTTTCAATTAATTAATCTTGGCATACCTAGCCCTGTGATCTTTTTGACAAAAAAACCGCCGAATGATCAGCGGTTTTTCTCTTTATGGTCTTACTGTCAGTTTTATTGCAATTTAAATTTGCTAACCAGCGCGCTTAGTTGGGCGTTGGCTGCAGAAAGGCTCTGGGTACTGTCAACGGTTGCCTGGCTGTTTTTAGTCAGTTCGTAAACCATCTCTTGTATATTGCTCATATTACGGTTGACCTCTTCAGTTACTGAGCTTTGCTCTTCAGAAGCGGTGGCGATTTGTAAACTCAGATCGTTGATCTCAACAATTGAATTAGTCATCGCATCAAGGCTTTCAGAAACTTTGGCTGTATTCTCGGCCGTATTCTCACAGCTTGATTTAGTAACGTCCATGGCAGCGACGGCACTTGACGCATCTTCACGTAGCTTGGTCAGAATCTCATTGATTTCTGCTGTGCTGGTTTGCGTGCGTGCGGCAAGCGAACGAACTTCATCGGCAACGACGGCAAAGCCTCGGCCTTGTTCGCCTGCACGTGCTGCTTCAATAGCTGCATTCAACGCCAGTAGGTTGGTCTGTTCAGCAATTTCACCAATCACACCAAGCACACTCACGATCTGCTGGGTATTTTCATTCATGGTGTTAATGCTGGTGGATGCAACACTCACTTCATCAACTAGGGCCATAACACTATTAGAAGCTTCTTCTACGATAGTTTTAGAAGTCATCGCCTCGTCATTGGCCTTCTGGGTGTTGGTTGCTGTATCTGTTGCACTCTGCGCAACGGTGTCAGCTGTTGAACTCATTTCGGTAATAGCGGTAACAACCTGATCGGTTTCTGATGCGTGGTTAGCCAGAGCCTGGTTGTTGCGTTCTGATTGCTGGTTAAGCTCCTGGATGCCATCGGTGATGTGCGAAGAGGCTTGCGAGATATCCAGTATCATTGATTGGAGATAGGTGATGAACTTGTTGACTGATTTGCCAATATCACCCAGTTCGTCATCCGAGACAATATTAATGCGCGAGGTCAAATCCGCTTCACCGGTTGAAAGGGTATCAATGCGCGCTTTGAGAACCACCAGACGTTTGATGATAGCGTTAAGAGAAATTATCGCAATAACGATGGCGGCAATAAGCAGTACCGCTGTAATGGTAATGCTCATGCTGACGTTTTCATCGAAAATCTCCTGAGTGGCGTCAGTCAGCCCTTTTTGAATGTTAAGGATGTCACTTTCGTAAGCGCCTGTTGCAATGACCCATCCCCATTCAGGGAATACTTTCTTTGCATAGACCATTTTATTTTCAGTTTGCTTGGTCGTCGGGTTTTCGAACGCGATTTTAACGAAAACATCCGACTTACCTTGAATCTGATTGGCAATCAGGCGTGTCGTTGAAGGGATAACTGTACCGATAATTTCTTTTTTCGGGTGAGCAAGAATCTTACCGTCTTTGTTTTGTACCCAGAAATAGCCATTATCGCCGTATTTGCTTGAGCTTATTGTGTTGAGTGCGGCCTGTAACTTGTCATGTTTAAGCGTACTGATGTATTCACCTGTGGCAATAACAAGATTCAGAGGTTCAAAGAAGACTGAAGCGGTGATTTTCTCTTCAATTTTGTTGGTGGTCGGGTTTAGGAAGTAATAGCTGCTAAAACCAATCGTACTGCCCTTAGCTGCATTTACGATGTTTTGCGCATAGTAGTTACCCTTTTTATCGGTTTTGTCAAATGAACTGGTACCGATAATTTTCTTATTCACACCGTTTGCAATATTGATAATCGAATCGGCGTCATAAGCTAAGATGTAACGGCCATTGTTCCAACGGTATTCATTAATGAAGGCATTAATATTTGCCTTTGCATCGTAAACGGAACCGCTATTCTGATAGATTTTTTCAATGGTATTGCGAAACGTTGTTATTTCTTTTCCTAATTCGCTTTTAATGCTCTCTAGTTTTGATTGTTCATAATAATCGGTGATTGAACGGCTGACAGTGTCAACTTGCCCCATTAAGTTGTCATTCATTAATTTAGCAACCTGGCGCTTTACATTATTACTTTCAACTTCCAGGACATTTTTTTCGGTATTTAATTGACTGGTAATGAAAAATCCCCCTAAAACAAGTAAGGGAATACACAAAAGTGCAGTGAGTTTCGTCTTTATTGTTAACTTCATGGCTTTTAATTCCCTGAATAATAAGGGGGACAATATTTAATGAGTATGGTTGTGTATGTTTTGGATATAGTGAGTGTGCTAATTATAAAATGCTCAATTCGAACAGATCTATATATGGCATTAAACTATCGGCGGGAAAAATGTGATCTTGCTCTAAATAAATAGTTATTAAAAATAAC
The DNA here is from genome assembly GCF_947502415.1 of uncultured Photobacterium sp. Lineage (GTDB taxonomy): Bacteria > Pseudomonadota > Gammaproteobacteria > Enterobacterales > Vibrionaceae > Photobacterium. The sequence goes on from NZ_CANMZV010000010.1 coordinate 139,800, forward strand.
CATTTGTATTATCAATTTGTTGTTGAACAATGCGTTGTCTATTGTTCTTCTATGCTGACTCAATACACTAAATTGATATATGCTTACATATCTTGTTTTATTTTTGATGTGTTGCCTTAATTATTGGTCACATAAGGCAGAACTGTCTTATGCAATTGGTTTGGCTTGCTGGGCGGTATATTTAATGAACATAACTTTTAAATGTAATCCTCATTGGTTTTGGTGGAATTATGACCAGGATGTCTATTTTTGCCTTGCTTTTTCTCCTTCCTGAATTAGAATCCTTGACCTTCTGCTTTGGAAGAATATGTATATATTTTGCATGACTAGCCAATAAGAACAATCAAAGGTGTGTAGTTATCATGATTGAACAGTTGTGAATCGCTCCCGTCAGTGAGCGACATGCAGTTTTTAGCTTTTCTTCCTTTTAAAGCGATATCCATTATTAAAGGGTCTGAACAAATGAACTCTCTTGGGTTTAAAAAAACAATAATACTATCTGTTGCATTATTAGTTGCAGCAAGCCTGCTTGCATCCAATTGGTTTGCTTATCTTTCACTGAAAGAAAGTACGATTAGGAGCGTTAATGACAAATCAATGTCGATTTTGTCATATGAGGCAGAAAAGGTAGAAACTTGGTTCAGTAACAAGGCCCAAGCGATCCAGTCTGTTGCTGACAATTATGACTCCGGCCTTACTGCGGAGATTTTTGTAAAGCTGGCGAAATTAACCGCTGATGGTTCTGGGTTCAGTTATATTGTTTTTGGATTGGATGATGGCCGTGCCTTCATGAATGAAAGCGATGATGTTTGGGTTCATGGCGTGGCAGATACCGAGAGATATGATCCTCGTGTCCGCCCTTGGTATAAGCTGGGCCAAAGGTCTGATAGCCTGGCCGTGACAGATATCTATACAGATTCCGGGACTGGTGAGAAGCTGATCTCTATCGTTAAGCGCGTTAGCAACGGGGTTGTACTTGGTGATATTGAGTTATCGATTTTGAATAAAGCGGTTCAGAATGTGAACTTCCCAGGTGCCGTAACGTCGATTGTTGATGAGTCGGGAATGGCGTTAGCCTCTAATTCTCCAGTTCTGAAGGTGGGTGTTCGTCTTGATAGCCTGGGTATGGCTGATGTGCAGAAGGCAATGGTTTCTAATCATGAGTTTACGATACCTTATACTCTTAATGGCGTTAATAAGGTGGCTTTTACCAGAACAATAGAACTGGTTAACGGTAAACGTTGGTATCTGTTCATTGGTGTGGATGAGTCCATTGCCTATGCCGAAGTAGATAAAGCATTAACCCACGCTATTTTCACCTCATTGGGTATGCTATTTGTCGGAATAGTTCTTGTTGTGGTTATTCTGAACTTCCTGTATCGCCCAATTCTGTCTTTAAAAGAAATGGTGACAGATTTGTCACAGGGGAATGGCGATCTTACTCGTCGCTTGCTAGTTACCAGTGATGATGATCTCGGTCAGATATCTCAGGGGATTAATGCCTTTATTGCCAACCTGCAAACGCTGATGCGTGATGTTTCTCAGGCTTCACAGCATATTTCACATAGTGTCGATCATCTTAAGATGCAGACCGAAGTGAACCACAAAGTCCTTACTGCCCATACATCCGAAACTGATCAGGTTGTTGCTGCGGTTGAGGAAATGAGCGCGACAGCGGGAGATGTTGCTAATAATGCGGCGGAAGCATCACAGTTTACCCACAAAACCAATGCTCAGGTGGTGGATTCGAAAGTCGTGGTAACCAATGCGACAAAAACAGTTTCGCAATTGGTTGATGAAGTTGAGAATACAGCACACAGCATTACCGCTATTGAAAAAGATACGCTGGAAATTACTAATGTCCTGAACGTGATCGGCGAAATCGCCGAGCAGACCAACCTGTTGGCGTTGAATGCGGCGATTGAAGCTGCCCGTGCTGGCGAACAAGGCCGAGGTTTTGCGGTGGTTGCTGATGAAGTCCGTGCTCTGGCGGCCAGAACACAGGAAAGCACCGGTGAAATTGAGCAGACCTTGAATAACTTGCGTAATGGCTCGAATGACGCTATTTCGGCAATGGATACAACAAAGTCGACTTGTGAAAAATCAGCCGAGACAACCTCTTTAGTGGCAAGTGATCTGGATTCGATTGCCCAGTCAGTAACTCATATCAATGATCTTAATACGCAAATAGCAACTGCGGCTGAACAACAAAGCTCGGTTGCTGGAGAGATCACCAGAAATATGAATGAGATACGTGAGATTGTGAGCAAGTTGTCTCAAAATGAAGAAGCGACGTTGAATGAAACACTTAGTCTTGCTGCGGCAAACAGCCAGCTTATATCGGTAGTCGGTAAGTTTAAGTTATAGGTTTACAATTAATCAAAGGGCTCAATATCACCACTTTCAGTGTGTGATATTGAGCCTTTTTTTGTATTGAATTAATTGCGTTAGTGAAGGGGATTTGATTAATTTCATTATTAATAATTAGGAAATGTGAATCGGGTTTTAAATTAACGTATTGATACTGGTGTTATATTCTGGTTTTTTGCATTTTTACCCGTTGTTTGCTTTTAAGTGTTTTGTGTTTGTATAGAGCACAAAGGAACTGTATTATGCGTGAATGTTAAATGGCGACGGTTTAACAGAACGATATAAATTATTTATCCTAAGGTTGCATTACCCTACCGTATATTTTTCAACTTGTTGATAAATAATGATTAAAAGAGAATTGTTACTATATGAATATAAAACAGCTATCGATAAAGACCAAATTGCTCTTTTTGGTGTTTCTCATTTCCTCCATTTTCATTTTTTCATTATTATTTATAAAATCAGCAAACAATCGAGTAGCCAGCAACTTTAACCAGTTTTATAACCATACTTTTTCGGCGACTATCTCTTTTGAAAATATTAAAAGCTTGCAAACCGACATTATGTTGAATGTCAGGGGCTTACAAATATCCTACCTTTTGAATTTAACAAATCAGGTTGATGGCTATACCTATAATGTTGATCGTTCAATAAAGGAAACGCCTGAGTTGATGGCGAAGCTGAGAAGTGAATTTAACGGTGATATGACTTTGGTTGAAAAGCTGAATCGCCAAATCTTAACTTTCCAGAATAAGACAAACGCTTTCGTAAAGGCGATGCAGTCAAGCGAAAATAACAAAGCTCCATTTCCTGTGTTTGCCGCATTTCGTGATTCTTATTCAGAATTGGATAAACAGTTTAATGAGCTGACCGAAATAAATAAGCAGGCAGCTGATTTTTCACATAAAGATGCGACTGAAGCAATCAGCAACGCGACGTGGATGTTTTATGTTTCGGTTGTCGTTGCTCTGCTTATTGCAGCTCTGGTAGCGGTTCTGTTTTCAAACAAAATGATCAGTAATATTAACCGGGTTAAAGATGCGGCTGTTGATTTGGCTCAGGGTAAGTTAACAACGCATTGTGATGTTGAAGGCGGGGATGAAATTGCTCAGTTGAGTGATGCATTAAACTCAACGATTCAGAACCTGAACAAGACACTGGCTGCTATCAGTAGTTCTACACAAGTTGTTACTAACAATAGCCAGGCGCTACTTGAAGCAAACAATACTATTCAGGATGTTTCTACAGAGGTGTCAGACAATACGGTTCAGGCGGCGACGGCAATTGAAGAGTTGACCATTACCAGTAAAGACATTGCTAACAATACATCAGAAACAGCACATACTTCCGACAGCATGACAGCGCTGGCTCATAAGGGCATTGAGTCATCCAATGAGACTAAAGATGCTGTGATGGGGCTGGTAAGTAATTTGGATAAGGCTTCGGGTGTTGTCGGTCAGTTAAGGGATGAATCAAGCCGGATAGAAAGTATTCTTGACGTGATCCGTGGTATTTCCGAGCAGACCAACTTGCTGGCATTGAATGCAGCTATTGAAGCGGCGCGCGCCGGTGAGCAGGGCCGTGGGTTTGCTGTTGTAGCTGATGAAGTCCGTAGTCTGGCTCAACGTTCCCAATCATCGGTGAATGAGATTGAGACCATGCTGACACAGTTGAGTTCTGCCTGTGAGCATACCGTTAATATGATGGCTGAAAGTACCGAAATCGCTACTTCGGCAGAAGGCAGGGTTGTTGAAAGTAACGAGTTGATTGAAGATATCCTGTCGATGATCCAACAGGTGAATGCTCAGACTCAGCAAATTGCAACGGCAGCAGAAGAGCAGAGCTCGGTGGCAGCTGAAATTAGTACTAATATGCATGTGGTGCAGGAGTTGTCTAATAAGGCGGCAGAGATATCTTCTGAGACTGTCTCCAGTAGTGACGAAATGAACCATGTTAGCCAGCAGGTACAAGATCAGGTACGATTCTTTGAGTTGCGTTAATTAATACCAAATTGAAAAAGGCCATCAATGAGTATTGATGGCCTTTATTTTTTATAATGATTTAATTAGTTCAATTAGCCACAAACAAACCAGGAGTTTGCTGCCGCTGTAATATAGGCTAATCGATGCCATTCAAGTTGCTCTAGTGCAGGAGCTGTTCTGATATCTCCTCTTAATTTTGTTGTGGCAGCCACTTTGACCATTCCGCCATTAACGCTGTGTACGGTGCCCCGGTAGGTGTAGCCGGCGGGAGAATCTGCCGGACGGTTATACAGGCAGACGATGGCTCCTATTCTGGTGTAGATATATTCGCTTTCTTCGTTCCATAACTCGGTTGCGACAGGTTCTTGTGGAGCCTGATAGAGGTGTCCGAGTGTTGAATCAGGGATCACCAATTGACGTTTGGCTGAATAAGGCTGGTAGCCCAGTACTTTGGCGGCTTCAAACCACTGGTTATGGTTTGCTTCGGTATTTTCTACTACTTTCAGGGTGACAAATGGCCCGTCGAGACATAGGTCTGACCATAATTCAGTACTGGATATTTTGGCATAGAATAATGGGTATTCATCAATTGTATTGCTGTTATAGACACACCAGGTACCAGTTTGCTGATGGATTAGCTGTCCATGGTTGGCATCACAGACGCGTTTAGCCAGTAGATTGAACTCTTCAATATCATCGGCTGCACTTTGCGGACTATTGGCACAGTAGCGGTAGGTAAATGAGAAAGCACTTTTAGGATAGAACAGACCTTTGTCTACCACTGCGCCATTAATGCGCGTGTCATTAAGAGTAATGAAGCTTTTTGCATAGTCGTTAAAACGATAGGTGTGGATGTTGGATTCTGAGTCTGAGAGCGAGCTACAACCTGAGAGAGAAAGGGCAGAGAGTACAGTCGGTACCATTACAGATATATTGAATCGTGCAGACATCATTTTCCAGACATACATACGCAACACACCTGTAACCGTAATAATAAATATTTTTAATTATATAAGCTGTTCATAGTATGGCAGCTTTTTGGAATATAGGGAGTGTGATCGCATAGCAATAAACCATTCTATTAGTCAGGTAATATGTGCGACTGATTTCATTTTTTATGGTTTATTATGTTTAAAAACAAGCTGTTATTGCTATCTTCTGTTGCAATGCTTTCTCACCCGGTGATGGCGGCAAGTTTCAATGATTTGGCTGAACTCAATCAGAGTGATTATCAGGTTATTGATTGTCGTTCCAGTAATCATTACAACGGCTGGCCAGAGGAAGGACAAAGCCGTGGAGGCCATTATCCCGCTGCATTTAATATTGATGCGAATTGGCTGGATTCTCTTAATACTGATGATTTTTCCGCTTTGCTTGACAAGCAGGGTATTCAAACGGACAAGAGAACTTTTCTTTATTGTGATGCTGAAAAAGCAGAGAAACTACATCAAAAATTAGTTCAGTTGGGTATTAAGAACGTTGGCCTCATTGAAGAAGGCGTGACTGCCTATAAAGGCGAACTGGAAGTATTGGAAAACTATCAGCAACTGGTTCCAGCATCATGGTTGAAACAGCTGATTGGCGGTCAGAATGTCAGTCATTCTCCTGAGAAAGGCTACGCACTTGTGGAAGTAGCGTACGGCCCGCCGACAAAATATCTGGTATCGCATATTCCGTCTGCTCAGTACCTTAATACCAACGATATCGAATCAGAGCCATTGTGGAATAAGGTTGATGATAAAAAGCTGGCCGAAACGATCAGAAACCTCGGTATTCGCTTTGATACAACCGTAATTTTGTATGGCCGCGATAATATTCCGGCAGCTCGCGCAGCTAATATTCTGATGTACGCCGGGGTTAAGGATGTGCGGTTACTCAATGGCGGCTGGACTGCCTGGGTTGATGCCGGCTATCAGACAGAACCGATGCGCAACCATGCTGAACCGGTTGATTTTGGCAAACAGATTCCGGCAAATCCTCAGTACATCATTGATGTGCCGGAAGCGAGAGATATTCTGGCTGATCCTGAGCATAAGTCACTGGTGAGTATCCGTACCTGGGATGAGTATATCGGTAAGATCAGCGGTTACACCTATATCAAACCGAAAGGTCGGATTGTCGGTTCTAAATGGGGGCATGCCGGTTCTGACTCATTGCACCTGGAAGATTTTCGAAATCCGGATCAGACTATGGTCAGCCCAAATGTCATGATGCGTTACTGGCAGCCATGGGGAATTAATAAAGATCAGAAAGTTTCTTTCTATTGCGGGACCGGTTGGCGAGCTTCAGAGACTTTCTTCTACACCTATGTGATGGGCTGGAAAGACATCAGTGTGTTTGATGGTGGCTGGTATGAATGGAGCGGTGATCCTGCCAATCCGACTACCACTGGTGAGCCGAAGAAAAACATTTAACTCATTCAATTGGAAAGATAATTGAAAGGAGCGCAAAGCGCTCCTTTTTTCGTATTGATCAAAAAAGGGTTAGCTATTGAGAGAGCTGCCAGCTGATGGCAGAGCGTTCCATGGCCTGCATCAGGACCAGCAGTTGGGCGAAGGCTTGTGCCGAGCCGATATTATTTTTTGCGTCAGCGGTTAGCTGTTGGCTGAGGGGCAGAACTTCGACAAGACCCAATAGTTCAGCATCCTGCTGCCAGCGTTTTAGCTGGGTGCGGATTGATGGTGTCAGGTTGTCTGTTCCTTGCAGGCAAATCATTTGGGCGATCTGGTGCCACTGGCTGAAAAAGGTGCTGAGATTATGGTTGTGCATGGCTTTTTGCCTTTGTATTGAAGTCCGTTGCAGTGAATATATCCAATAGATGGAATCCGACTGTCGATATGCTAGGTACCCAACGCCCGAATAAGAGTTTGGAACCCTTTTTTTTCGCGTTCCTTTGGCAATGTGCGTCAAAGGTAACGGTGAGCGTTTGACCGCATAGGGTCTCTACGGTGCAGTTGCCGTATGCTTGGTGTGAGTGCCAAGTCACCGTCATATCGCTGTCAGTGAGCACCCAGCCTAATGCATCGGTCAGTGGGTCGAAAAAAGGCTGACTGTACTGGTTTCCCAGTCGCTGCCACTGTGAATGGACAGACAAGGCCGGGTCGTCTTCCAAATTGTCCCAGCTGATAGCTTCCGGGGCCGAAAGCAGGCAGTCTATTTTCAACGAATGGTTATCGCTGACTTGGCCCTTAAAATCGACACTTTGGAAGGCCAGTTCAGGTAGGGAAATCGTCTGATTGTCTGCCGTGATAATCCGTTGTCCCTTTAGAGCGGTGCGGTGGTCCCAACTGCGATCCATATGGGCTTTTCGACCTTCACTAATGCAGTACCAGCGCGCGGCTTGTCGTTCATACAGGTAGAAACGGTAGCCTCTGGCATCGTCTTCGCTATGCCAGTATTCAGCGCGGACAGCCATGACATCCTGTAAGGTGACAGGGGTATATTGCCTTTTGTGTCGACCTGCCAGTTGGTAAAGGGGGAGTTGGCTCGGTGCGGCCTGAATTGCTCGCAGGTAAAGCAGCAGCTGTCCAATTTGTTCAAGGGCAATATCAGTCGTTGCGGTGAGATGCCGTTTGGTAACGCCATTGAGGGTTCGCAGCAGTTTTCCCAGCAAGGTGGCGATTTTCGGTAGGTCGTGCTGACCCAGTTCGGTAACGAAGCTCTCTCCTTGCGTAAGCTGGATCGGTAAGACGTTCTTCAGTCCATAGCCCAGTATTTGGTTGAGCCAGTGTTCGACTTCCTTAATTTTCTCTCGCTGAGGCTCTTTTAGTTGTGTTTGTTGTTGCTCAGAAGGCAAGGTGAAGCGTGACTCCTGTACCGATAGCCCTATTATTGCCAAGGCTTGATGTTGACAACGAGTTTCCTGACAGGAGCAAACGAGGTGGTTCCAGTCAACTTGGGCTGGCAAATAAACTTGATAGGTTTTTTTGCCAATCTGGCAGTCGATCAGCGCATGATCGGGATGAGTACTCAGCTTTATGGTTGCGCCTTTATGCCAGCTTGTTAGCGCTTTCTGGCTTTTGGCCTTGCCAAAAATAGCTTCCAGCTCCGCATAGTTTTCGACAAGCCATGGGGCTATTTCGAATGCTACGGGGCTTGCTGCGGGTTGCGATGCGGGCAGGGATTGCAGAGCAAGTATAAAGGCTATTTTATGGCTGCAAGGCTCAAGGGCTCCACAATCACATTGTAGGGCAGTCAGTTCGGGGGCTGCCAGAGTGATCTGAAAACTATCAATGTGGCCGCTAATCGTATGTTCTTCGATTTGCCATTGAGTGATATCTGCATTGGCTGCCTGCTTTTTGGCACGGCGGAGCAGGCCTCGGTTGGTCCAGGTCAGCAGAAACTCATCGGTAATTTGTTGGGTCCAGGCTAGCAGCGTCATTTCTTTATCACCTCGGCAATCCATTTGCTCAAGTTTTCCGGTGTCATTGATGCTATGGGCATACCTTTCGCGAGCAAATGTTCGGTTACATGGTTGTTGTACTGGGCATTGCCCTGTTGATCCAATGCTGTCAGGCCGAGCAGGGTAATGCCATCTTGCTGCATCTTGTCGACAGTTTGATAGAGTGGCTGCGGCGAGCCGCCTTCGGCAAAGTCGCTGATAAGGACAACGATAGAACGTTGCGGGTGCTCGATTTGGCTGTGGGTAAAGGCAAGTGCACCACCGATGTCTGTTCCGCCGCCCATCTGTACATTTAGCAGGACATTGAGTGGTGAATCGGCCTGATCGGTGAAATTGACAACTCGGGTATCGAAGAGGTAGAGCCGGATGTTGATCATCGGCAAGCGGCAGAATATCGCAGCAATTACTGAAGCGTGGATCAGGGCGCTGAGCATTGAGCCGCTCTGATCAATCACCAGATAGATATCCCACGGAATCTGGTTGTGTTGGGTCTGGTAGAAAAATGGTCTTTCCAGAATAAACGTGTCGTCTTCCGACTGGTAATGCTTCAAATTGCGCGTTATCGTGCGTTGCCAGTCGGTATAGGACAATGGCATGGGGCGAGCCTGTGTCAGCGGGATCCGTTGGCGGCTGAACATGCTGCGAACCGGCTGTGATAACACTTGTTCAAGTTCTTCACATACAGTGCTGATAATACGCTCGATCTCTGGCGACAGGCTTTCTGGTAGTTTGTCCTTGAAGGCCAGTAAGGTTTGTAGCAGTGCCATATCCGGCTTTTGTTGACGCAGCAGTTCTTCGTCCATTAGCAATTCAGTCAAACCGTAATGGTCTAATCCGTGACGTTGCAAGATATCGGCCGTTGCTTTCGGGAAGGCTCGCCGCACTTTGTGCAGCCAGTCGACCGGGCAGGGCGAGCCGGAGTGTCTTCCGCCAATGTGGTGCCATGGCACCCTTGCCTGATACTCCCTGTCATAAAGCTCATCCAGACATTCGTCTTTACGTGCATCGTCCTCGCCGAGTGTCTGTGGAGATCGGTTACCGAGGATCAGACGCCAGCGGCGGGAAAGTTCGTGATTATTCAAAATCGATCCCCCAGAACTCTAAACCTTGTAGTGCGTGCTGTCTGATTTGTTGCATCAATGCAATGTCACAGGCGTCGGGTTGTCTTTCATATGCGATTTGACCGGGATTTTGCTGGCAAAGTTCACTAACTTGCGCAAAAGCATCGTAGTTGAGTTGCAGGAATGCCCGTCGCATCGCTGGCAGGATTTGCAGGAATAGCGTTTCGTCGCACGAGGTTAGAAATTGATCTAACTGTTGTTTCAGGTTGGCTTGCTGGTATAGCAAATAGTCAGCTGCGATGGCGATACCATAGCAAAAATCACCCAAAGCATCAGGCTCTCGGTGGCACTGTTCGATGACGGTTTGCAGAGCGTCGCCCAGAATCGGACTGTTATCAGTTTGGGATAGTACTGTTGCGATGGCAGCACTGGCGCCATGAAGGGCGTAGGTGTACTGGCTGGCCGGGATAGCGATTAATGCATCTTGCAGGTAGCTCGGTTGGCAAATATCGACACGTTGTTGCGTCAGCTTCAGAAGCTCTGCCAGCAGTGGTAATAGTTCTTTTTCATGGCGTGGATCGACCAGTCTTGGCAGGCGGGCACAGAGCCGAACGAAACTGTGCTGTATTACCTGCTCAAACTCATGCTGGTGGCTGTGAGCAAGCAGCCGATTGCCCAACAGGCACTGGAAAAGTAATGACAGTGAGGGATAGAGTTGTGTCAGATCCGTTTCGCTGTCGATTTGGCGTTTGACCAGTGCAAGTAACGGCGATAACCAGTTTGGTATGCCCATTTGCAGAGCTGCGAGCAGTAACGTGACGCTCTGGTAGCTTGTCATATCGCTGCGGTTTAGTCGCTGGCGGAGGGTATTGTGGATCACCTCTTCTATCGTGCTGCCAAGATGACTCTGTTCGACAAGAGCACTTTCGGTTTCCGGGCTGAATCGGATTAACCATTGTTCCCGCACCCGTTGTAATTCAGATTGGCCTGCGAAATTAGGGCCACTCAATTGTGTCGCGTAGGGAACACCCAGGAACGCCAACTGGTGCAAAAATTGTGATTGCCGAAGGTGGTTGGGCTGCCGGTAGATGGCCAGTTCCTTGCGGATTTCACCGTCGATCAGTTGCGAAGGTAGTTTCAACTGGCTACTGCGTTCACGAAAATCGATGACAATCGGCGCTGTTGGTAAATTTTTGGCAAGGCTTCCTGCTTTTGACTCAGTAAAGAACTCATCAATCCAGGCATGGAATGCGTGTTGGGTTTCTTTGATAAAAGTCAGTTGCGCAGCTTCGATGAATTCGCTGCGTCCCGGGGCAATATCACGCAGCTGTGCCAGTTGTTCAGCTGCCACAACCAAGTCAACGCATTGTGGTATGGCAACGTTGTGGCCTTTGCTGGCAAGGAAACTCATTAGATCGGTGGCCAGTTCAGTGTGAACATGGCGGGTTAGAGTCCCGAGTTTTTTGAGTGGAGCCGTTTTCAGCTTTTTCCACCAGTGGGCATAGTAACCACTGTGGCTGAGGCTGGCACCATAATGGCGGTGGCTTAACCGTGACAGCGGATAAGGGACTAGGTGGCAGCCGGATCGCTGGTTGCGTTCTGGCTCAAGATTAAGAGGCTGTTCCTGCTGGAGGAAATGCCAAATTCCCTGACAGTGGAATGCGCCGCATACGACCAGGACTTTTTGTCCGGCGGCGAGGCATGGCGCGATACGGTTTGCCATGTACTGCTCGCGCAGTAGGGTATGTGGTTCGGCATCGGTTTGGTGCCGGCGCATCTGGCTGCCAAACAACTGCATTTGTTCGAAGAAGGATTCAGCTGAAGCCGAGTATTGATGCTCAAAGTAGCGGTCCCACCATTGATCAAATGATTCACAATGGCTTTGGGCAAGCAATGCCTCGATATAGGTTTGGCTGAAAGTAGCTTCGCTATCGTAGAGCAGCGGATCGGTGTTTGATATTTCCTCGTTTTCGTCCTCACTCAATTGTATTGGCCAGTGGGTATATGGCAGATCGATAAACTGGCAGGGTATGTTGTGTAGTTTCCCGGCTTGCAGGGCATTCCATTCGGGTGACATTGGGGCGAACGGGATAAAACCGCGTCGTGCTTGGTTGTCTTTGGCGATGCTGTACATGTACGCGGCCACGGGCGGTTTTGTCTCGCTGGATTGCAAGTAGGCGATTAGCGACTGCGCGTCGGCAGGGGTTTCAATCAAAATCACATCGGGCTTATGCCGTTTGATCAGTCGCAGCAACTGCCAGCTACAGATTGGACTATGGTGACGAACCGGTGCCCAGATCAGATTGGGGTTGCCGTTGAGTGGCGCCAAAGCCATTTTGTTAGCGTCCGGCATCTTGGCTGCCTTCGAGGAATGAAGACCACAGCGGATCATTGCTACGCTTGCGTTTGATGACACGCAGATAATCTTGCAGGCAGGCTTCGTCTTTGTGGTTGTCTTTGATCACGGCACCTTGCAGGTAGGTGGCAAGGTGGGCCGGGGTGATGGCTTGTTCACCGAAGTAATGACATTGCATTGCGGCATGGTAGGCGAGATTGATTGCCTCCGGTACAGACAACAAGGTTGATGGCGACTCGATGGCGATACCGGCAACAGTGCCTGATTTGAGTTCGTCGAACACGGTCACCAACAGGGTCGCGGTATCTTGATCCAGGCGCAGTCCGATGTCGTCATATTGCAGCCTGTCGTTGACTTGGCCTAGTACCAGTTCAATACGGTCCTTGCGCTGTGCCAGCGGTTTTAGTGTCTCGAAGTTGAAACGGCGCTTGAGGGCAGAGGAAATTTGGTTTACACCGCGGTCATTGAGGTTGGCTGTGGCGATGATGTTGAATCCCGGTTGCGACAGCAGGTAGTTCTGCTCATGCTGGATTTCGGGAATATGCAAAATACGGTCAGAAAGAACCGGGATCAGGCTGTCCTGCACTTCAGTCGGGCAGCGGGTGAGCTCTTCGAAGCGCATGATGGCTCCGTTCTTCATCGCTTGGTAGAGCGGACCCGGCACCATGGCATCAAGCGTCGGTCCTGATTTCAACAGGGCGGCATAGTTCCAGCTGTAGCGGATATTTTCCTCAAACAAGCCGGCACTGCCTTGTACTGTGAGGGTGCTGTTACCGCAGATTGCTGCTGTCAGTAACTCAGAAAGCAAAGACTTGGCCGTACCGGGTTCGCCGACCAGTAACAGGCCTTGCTGCCCCAGCAGGGTAATAATGGCGCGTTCGACGGCACTATCGTTACCGTAGATCTTGCGGGTAATGGTTTGGCCCGCAATCGGCTGTTCGCTGCCAAGAATGAAGGTGCGAACCATTTTCGGGCTTAACTGCCAGCCTGCGGGTTTGGCAAAAGTATCGGCTTCGCGAAGGGCGTTAAGTTGGTTCTGGTATTGCTGTTCTGCGGGCAGGCGCTGTACGTTCATGATATTGCTCTATGCAATACAGCCAAAGCGGAAGTCGCTTTGGCTGTTAATTAAAAAGTTCCCGTTTCAGGCTGCGGGAGCGATGCCATAAACGGGGTGGAATCGATTATTGATACCCGTTGACGGCTTCGCGAACCAGTTCCTGTACCAGTCGCAGTGGCAGTTGCTCGATATCTTTTTTGAGCTTTTTGTATTCAGGCTCATCGAGTTCTGCATAGCAGTAGCTGCCGCGAGGCAGGGCTCCGGCTTGGTAGAATTCAATCTTGTCAATGGCGATGTCACTCTCGTCTGATTCATAGCCATAACCGCCGTGCCATACTGCTTCGTCGAAGGTGATTTCGATACCCAGTTCGCCTTCGTCGATTTCCTTGTATAGCTCATCGAAGCTGCCGCCATCGCGTACTGAGCCAATAGCCCAACCTTTTTTGCGCAGGCGGTTGATCACGGTAGATGGCGACTTGCGGAAAATCAGGTTCGGGACATAGGCCAGCGGATCTTTTGGGGTTGGTGTTAGGGTCAGCATCGGGCGTGATAGCTGATCGAACAGTACCGAAATTTCCCAGTCGGCGAAGTAATCTTGCCACTCGGCCAGTTGATCCGCTGTCAGCTCACTCGGGTGAACCAGGCCGATATGGCTGTTCGGAGCTATATCTAATGCTTCGTCATCCACGGTAATAACAGCCGGGTTGACAGTAAAGGTTTGTGTCAGCGTATTTTGTTCGTAGATCCCCCATACAAGCTGGCTGGCCAGCTTATTCATGACAGGGTTGGCAAGGAACAGCTCCGCCCATTTCTCATATTGCCATTGGCGCCATACGACAAAGGCGTCTTCCAGGCGGTGGGTTTGCAGAGTCACCATATCCTTGAGCATCTTCTTCAGATCGGTGAAGTGCTTGCTGACTGCCGCCGCAGCTTGCGCATCGTCATCGACTTTCGGCTTCGGAAGGGATTTGACAATTTTTCCGTCTGGTTTGCGGATCGAGAACTTCAGCTCCTTGTTGAGGATCAGATCAAAGTCCTGACCGCAGTACGATAGCGGGATGGCATTGTCGACAAAGCCGATGTTGTCGACCAAGCTATCACCCAGTTCACCTTTAGTGATGCCTTTTTGACTGGCACCGATGGCAAAGGCTTCTTGGATCGCTTCTTTTACACTCTGTTTCTTGGTATTGCGGCTCAGACGATCCAGCGCCATGAAGACCTGGGTTAGTCCGCTGCCACCCATCTGTTTGATGAGGTGGGCTGCCAACTGGTGTTTCGACCCATTCGCCCAACGCTCGATAAGCGGCATTAGCAGTTTGACGGTGTTGATGCTGGTGTGAAGCGTCGGGATTGTCAGCAACCAACGGTTCTTGGCCGTGATGCTATCCGCATATTGGCTGATCAGGTGGCACATGAAAGCATCGAGCGAGTCTTCTGTGATTTGTGACAGAATTGCTTTGCCTTCGGAACTTGGCACGAAGGCTTCGTGATGCTGGTAAACCTGCAGTAGCTGAATGGCCGCTTCGTAACCGCTGCTGCCGTCCTTGGTTTCGATGAGATTAAGGATCTCCTCGCTGACAGGCATTTTTTTCGGTGCTTGATAGCTCTCGGCAAGGTAAGCTGCCAAATCAAAACGACCATCGGCGGTTTTGTAGAGATGGACAAAGTTGATATTACCATGCTGGATTAGCAGGGTGCGAGATTGGGTCTCGCTGACTTTATTCAGCAGGTCAAGGGCGATTTCTTCGCTAAGAGAGCCTTGGCACAGACACTCAACCGCATTGATTTCCTTCTGGCCGCTGAAATCTTCCAACTGTTCTGCGATTGTTGATAGCACGGCTTGTTTTAGTGCGTCCGGCAGTGAACTAATACAGGCTTGCAAATTGGCATTCAGGCCCTTTTGCTTTTCTTTGAGCATGTCGATGAGTAATATTGCCTCATCGTGATCGGTAATGGTGCCTTTCAGACAGATCAGCAGCAGAGCCTTGACGGATGCCGAACCGGCTGCGATGTATTTGACACAAGGAATGTTATGTTGCTGCAAGTAGGCTAATTCAGTTTTCGACATTATCTCCGGGTAGTAGATCCCTTCGTAATAGCAAACTTTGCTATCAATATCGAGTTTACACTGCTTGTTAATGTTTTGAGTGTAGCCAATCAGCCCCTTCATGTAACTCGCTTCACAGTGAGGGTACTTGATTGCAACATCGCTCAGCTGGCGAAGAGGGTTTGACTGGTATTGGTTGGCGGCATTATCAACAAAGTCGACAACCAGTTTGTTGTTTTTGCCATTAAAGAATATTGTCGCTAAGCGCTCAAAATAAGGTTGGGAGAGCCAAGATAGGTATTCAATGTTGCTGTTATCGAGTGTGACTTTTGCAACGCTATCTGCATTTTCCCCTGTAAGGATGAAATGTAGCAGGGCGTCATTGTCTTGCTCTTTTTTAGTGATACGAGGAAGATATTTACGCAGTAAGGCTTGGTCGAAAAGATCCTTGCGCTCTGACAGTTCTGGCGCATCTGAAATTTGAGCCAACAGTCCATGGATAATGTCACATTCTGGCTTGGTTGGGTTGTCGTTGTAATACCAATCCCAAATATTGGTAGCGCCGAATCGTTCACACAATAATTTCAGCAGTTGTAGGTGTGGATTTTTGGTGAAGTGTTCTGCTTTGGGGGTTTCGTAATTTCTCAGGCAACAGTGATAGTGTTGACTAATATAATTCATCAGGTATTGGATGAAACTTGTCTGGAGAGCAGGGTACAACTTTATGGCATCGTCCAGTTCTTCCATTAATGTATTTGCATTTTTGAATGCACAGTAGTTGTAGGAAGAGAAGAAACGTAATTGATCAATCCATGTTTCGATATCCAGTCCGAGGATAATTTTCGAGAAGTTATATACGTATTTAGAATCGCCAAATCGATGGAATAGATCCAAATCAAGGATGAAATGAATCAACTCCTTGAATTCTTCATCGTGAAGAAGGGTGAACTCTTCTTTTTCGCTGGATGAATAGCGATCTTTGTCTGTTGCCAGTTGAGAGGTAACGAACTTGAGATCCGCTTCCCAGTCTCCTGTACCGTCAAAAAGTGCTACGAAGCGGTCAAAGGCTTCCTGCGGCAATGCGGTGCGGTACAAGGCACCATTGAACTTATCGCGACGGTTGTCGATTTTTTTGTTGTGATCCTGAAGACAGGCGGTGAAGTACTCACGGAAAATGGCATCAAACTCAGCACAATCTTTTTTATCATAGGCTTCCCTCATCTTTGGTTGAAGGTATAGCTTTAGGTAAAGGTGGTGCGAGTAGTTATAGAAACCTTCTGATTTGTGCTTTTCATGCTGGAGAAAATCGCGCACTTCCTGTTCTGGGAAGCCGATTTTTGATAGTTTGAAAAAGGCTTTTTTGATGTCATCCCATTCATCAAGAGTGAATACTTTATCGAGAATCTCTTCTGTGTTGTTACCTAGCAACGTATGAAAATCTGGATATAAAGCCATTAACGCATCAATATCTACTGCTTCTAACCAGTCAAAATTTGATGCTGAGCTTAGAAGTGCAGCCAGAAAACGCTGGATATAAAGCGCATCGTCGTCGACAGACTTTAACTCACGGATGATATTTCTAATGTAAAAACCAGCGAAATGATCTTTAGAGCCAGAATATATTGCGGGCTGTTCTTGATTGAATACAAATTCACTAATGTCATCCGCGATTTTATCCGAAATATAGTAACTCTGTTTTATCTCTGTAATGAGATCACTGATTTTCATTATTAAATTCCATTGTCATTATACTTAACAAGATATTTACGTAAGTGGTGCGTAAACTCTCTATAGGATTCCACAAGTTAATGGCTACTTGATTCTGAATCAATAATCAGTAATTGAAAAATGCATATTGCTATAGTTTTGTGAGATGTTCGTCGATAACTTATGCGTAAGCGTTATATGGCCGAGTGCTTTTCAATTGCCATTTATATTAATTAGCGTCAGTTATGTGGTTTAATTAATATCGACGTAATAATTTTATTTGCTGATGATTCTTAATCAGATGTAAGTAGGTATTTACACGTAATTCCTAAGCCACAGGCTTCAGTTCATGACTATGACTATGACTATGACTATGACTATGACTATGACTATGACTATGACTATGGCTGTGGTTTAGGATCATAAGACTGTATTGTTTGCTCTGTATTAAATGTTGTCTGTCGGTTTGGTTCGGTTAGGGTGAAAACGGCGAACCAGATATTTTTCCAGTTCCACCAGAAACAGCACTGATGAGGCGATCAGAGTAATGTTAAACCAAGTGTTGGCATCAATTGCTGTCGTTGAAAACAGAAGCTGGAAAGGCAGCAGATAAGTAAAGCCAAGCTGAAAAACAATCAATACAGCGATAGCCAGCAGAATAAAGCGGTTACCGGTGAATCCTTCCCATGAAAAAACAGAGCCGGTGATATAGCGCGAATTGAACAGGTAGAAGATTTCAAACATCACCAGAGTATTCACGGCAGCAGTTCTTGCGTAATCCACGCTTTGTCCGTTCCCTGTCTCCCAAAGAAAAATACCTAATGTTCCGCACATAAGAACGAATGATACAAAGATAATCCGCCAGGTCAGCAGGGTATCAAGCATAGGTTCATCAGCATCACGTGGTGGACGTTTCATCACCTCGCTCTCTGGAGGCTCAAAACCAAGTGACAGGGCAAGGGTGACGGTAGTAATCATATTGATCCAGAGAATTTGCACTGGGGTCAGCGGGAGTTGGTGAAAGCCGTAGGCGACAGCTGCAATGATACAAAGTGAAACGCCGCCGCTGGTCGGTAGGATAAACAAAATCGCTTTTTTCAGGTTGTCGTATACAGTCCGTCCTTCTTCGACAGCGTAGGCAATGGAGGCAAAGTTATCGTCGGCAAGTACCATTTCAGAGGCTTCTTTTGCGGCTTCAGTCCCATTTTTGCCCATGGCTGTGCCGACATCACAACGCCTGAGTGCAGGGGCATCGTTAACGCCGTCACCCGTCATAGCAACGATAGCTCTTTTTTGCTTGAGAGCGTTAATCAGGCGGACTTTATGCTCAGGACTGACTCTGGCATAAACATCAACATTATCGACTTCGTTCTGAAGTTGTTTGTCTGTGAGGTGCTGAAGTTGTTGTCCGGTCAGGACATTATCAGGATTTAGTAATTTTAATCGTTGGGCGATCGCTTTTGCTGTCATCGCATGATCCCCGGTGATCATCTTTACTCTGATCCCTGCTTGCTTGCACTTGCTTACTGCCCTGATGGCTTCTTCCCTTGGTGGATCGATCAACCCGAACAACCCCAGCATGATGAAATCTTCTTCAACATCGACAAACCTCAGCTCTTTCTGGCCTTTACGTGCCGGTTTGTAGGCAACAGCCAGTACACGCTGTCCCTGCGAGGCTAATTGCTCGATGTGTTGTTGCCAGAACTGGTGGTCCACTTGCTCAAGTGAGGAGTTGGTTTTTTGCTGTTCACACATTTCCAGCACCCGTTCAGGGGCACCTTTGACGAAGATAAAGCTATCTTTGCTGTGATCGTGATTATGACTGTGGTGCAGGGTTGCCATAAATCGGTGTTCTGACTCGAACGGGATTAGATCATCCCGAGGGTATAGTTTTGTCTCAGTATCCTGTTCCTGTCCGGTTTTCAACCCAGCAACCAGAAGCGCTCCCTCCATTGGATCGCCATGCACACACCAGGCATGGCTGTTTTGCTCTAGTGAGGCGTCGTTACACAAAACGGCTGCTCGTATCATTTCAGTGAGCAAAGGTTGTTCGTCTGCTTGAACGGTTTGCTCTCCAACCATAACAACACCGTGGGGGTCATATCCGGTACCGGTGAGCGTGTAGAGAGTATTTGCTGTGACAATGGAACGTGCAGTCATTTCATTTCGGGTGATGGTGCCAGTTTTATCGGTACAGATAACACTGACAGAGCCTAGCGTCTCAACCGCCGGCAGGCGGCGGATAATGGCATTACGGCGTGCCATGCGCTGTACACCAATAGCCAGTGTGATGGTCATGATAGCAGGTAAGCCTTCGGGAATAGCGGCAACGGCAATACTGACCGCCGCCAGGAACATTTGGGTAGCAGAAAAATCACGTAGGAAGACACCGATAACGAAAGTTGCCAGCGCGATGGCAAGGATCCATGCTGTCAGCCACCGGGCAAAGCGGGTCATCTGAATTAATAGTGGTGTGGTTTCATGTTCGACTTCAGAAACAAGGGTGCTGATTCGACCAATTTCAGTGTCTGAACCGGTAGCAACGACAATGCCGCAGGCCTGACCGTGAGTAACCAGGGTGCCTGAAAACGCCATGCAGAAACGATCGCCAAGGATTGTGTCCGATTCGACCGAAGCTGTGTTCTTTTCCACAGCGACAGATTCCCCTGTGAGCACAGCTTCATTGATCTGAAAACTTTTGACCTTAAATAGCCGGAGATCGGCCGGTACTTTATCGCCTGATTGGAGTAGAACAACATCCCCGCAGACGAGTTCTTCTGCGGGGATTGTCATTTGGCGGTTACCCCTGATAATCAGAGCATTAGGAGATAGCATCTGCCGTATTGCCTTGAGGGCATCTTCAGCTTTGCCTTCCTGAATGAAACCGATAGCAGCATTGATCAGAACGACCCCAAGGATCACGCCGGCATCCAGCCAATGGCCGAGAATAGCTGTGGTTACGCAAGCAATAAGAAGTACATAAACCAGAATGTTATGGAATTGGTAAAGGAAGCGAACTAAGGGACTTCGCCGTTTAGCTTCAGGCAGTTTATTCGGCCCATCGCGATTTAATCTTTCCCTGGCCTGTGGTTCGCTGAGGCCCTCTAATGACGATGTTAACTTTTCGGTTATGTGCTCAAGCGTTTCAGCATGCCAAGGCGGGAATGGAGATGCTGACTGCTGGTGGTGGCCGTCTTTCATCCATGTTCTCCTTAATCCAACATCTAACCCCTTAAGAACTAAAACTAAGTTAAGCACACAGCAGGAAATAATCAGGATGGAATCGGGATTGTTGAGAGTTTTGACACATTTATCAGAGTTGTTTATCTGCAATGTGAAAGCAAAATCATCCACATTTATTAGGGTTTTATATTGATAAAACAGCAATCTGGACTAGCTTAAAAGCATATTTTTATTTTGTTATTCACCTTGTCTTGTCATTTTGAGAACGGGTATTTGACTGGTTTTTTTCCAAGGAGTTGGCATGGCTGATCTTTACGGTTTTGATGCGTTTTCTCCCAAACAAATTGCAGAAAAAGTCGATACGCTCGGAGTCACGAAAGCAAGGTTGCCACTGCTATCTATGGTGATGCTGGGGGTGTTGGCTGGCGCATTTATTGGTCTCGGCGCTTTGTATTTCACCCTGGTTAAATCTGACGCCTCTTTCAGTTATGCCACCGGGCAGGTTCTTGGCGGCATGATGTTTTCGATGGGTTTGCTGCTGGTTGTTGTGGCTGGGGCTGAACTCTTTACCGGGAATAATTTGTTAGCAATGGCTTGGGCGGATAACAAAATTACTACCGCAGAGCTGATGAAAAACTGGCTGGTTGTCTGTGTGTCTAATTTTGTCGGTGCGACAGGGCTGGCGATTTTGGTTTTCCTTTCCGGTCATACCGACCTTAATAACGGTGCGATTGCCGCGGTTTATCTCAAGATTGCGGAAACGAAATGTGACATGCCATTCTGGACCGCTTTTTTTCGCGGTGTGCTCTGTAATGTGCTGGTGTGTATGGCGGTGTGGATGGCACTGGCCGGGCGTAGTGTGATTGATAAAGCGGTGGCGATTATCTTCCCGATTTCAGCTTTCGTTGCCGCCGGTTTTGAGCACAGCATCGCTAATATGTATTTCATCCCGTTGGCGATGTTGCTGAAAATATCCGGTGATGCCGGGATTGCCGCGGAGTCGGTCACTATGCTGGGGTTTGTCGGCAACCTGATCCCAGTGATTCTCGGGAACCTTGTCGGTGGTAGTGTGCTGGTGGGCCTTGTTTATCACGTGATTTACCTCAGAGGGGCGAACCCGACTAAGCCGAAGGATTAATCTTACTGATTTTATGGCGCTATCTCATGCCTGCTTCTATTGAGGTTCGGCATGATTGCTATACTCAGACCAATATTCGACATAGGCTGTGTATGACGATGACTTCTTCAATTGTTAAAACTGTCTGTCCGTTTTGCGGTGTAGGTTGCGGGATTAACCTGAAAGTCGATGAAAACGGAATGCTCACGAGTGTTGAGCCTTTGCCCAACCATCCGATGAGTCACGGTAAACTTTGTGAAAAAGGCTGGAGTACAGCCTATGCCATTAATCCGGACAACCGGATTACCGAACCTCTCAAACGTATCAAAGATCATTTCGAGGTAATCACCTGGGATGAAGCGCTGGACACTATCAGCAGTTCACTGAAGGATGTGCTGGAAGAGTCTGGCCCTGCAGCCGTTGGGGTGATCAGTAGTGCCCGTGCCACCAATGAAGATAACTACGCAGCCCAGAAGCTTGCCCGAGCGGTGCTCAGAACCAACAATGTCGATCACTGCGCCCGAATTTGTCATAGCCCGACAGTGGCCGGGTTAAAGCAAGCATTAGGTTCAGGAGCGATGACCAACAGTGCCAAAGACATCTTTGCCACTGATCTTATTCTCGTTATCGGCGCAGATCCGACAGAAAATCACAGCGTGTTCGGCGGACAGATATTCGAAGCGCAGCAAAAAGGGGCGAAGTTGATTGTCATCGACCCCAGAGTTACTCGTCTTGCCAAGGTTGCTGATATGCATGTTCAGCTTCGGCCGGGAAGTAATATCGCGCTGCTCAATGCGATGCTGCATGTCATCATCAAAGAGAACTGGCACAACCAGGATTTTATCCGCCAGCGTTGTGAAGGTTTTGACGAACTGGCGAAGAATGTTGAGGATGTCACGCCCGAGTCAGTTGAGGAATATACAGGTGTCAGTACCGAGCTGATACGGCAAGTAGCTAAAGCATACAGCCAGGTGAAAAGCGCCATGATCCTATACGGTATGGGGATCACCCAGTTCGTCAGCGGGACACAGAGTGTGATTGGTCTTTCTAACCTGGCGTTGGTCTGCGGTCATATAGGCCGCCAGGGAACGGGAATTAATCCGCTGCGGGGACAGAATAATGTGCAGGGAGCCTGTGACATGGGTTGTCTGCCTAATGTCTATCCTGGTTATCAGGGGGCGGACAGTGCCGATATTCAGGCTAAGTTTTCGCAGGCCTGGCTGGGGGATGTTGCCGTTCAGCCAGGACTGACTTCACTGGGAATGACTAAAGCGACTTTGTCGGGAGATTTTCGCGCGCTTATTTTGTTTGGCGAGGATCCTGTGGTAACAGATCCGGATCAGAACCATGTTAAAGCTGCCCTTAAAGCACTGGATTTGCTGGTTGTTGCCGAGCTGACGATGACAGAAACGGCTAAACTAGCGGATATTATTTTGCCTGCCGCTTCGTTTGCTGAAAAAGAGGGCACTTTTACTAACTGTGAGCGCCGGGTTCAGCGGATCACTCAAGCTCTCAGTCCTCCCGGTTCAGCAATGGGTGACTGGCAGTGGCTGAAAGCTTTAGCTGAGCGCCTTGGTAGCAATCAGCTGAGCTGGGCAAACAGTGAGGAAGTGTTTGATGAAATGGCATCGCTGACGCCGTCCTATCAGGGCATGAGTTATGAAGCGATTGATAGTGCCCAAGGCTTGCAGTGGCCATGTAACAAGGACGCACCACTGGGAACTGAGATTCTGCACCGCGATACCTTTCCTATCGGAAAAGCAAAATTGATCCCGGTTCATTACACTGAAATTGATGAACCGGCTGATGAGCAGTATCCATTGTTGCTGACCACCAACCGGCTTCATTTCCATTATGGCTGTGGTTCCATGACCCGAAAATCTCCTTTGCTTGAACGGGAAATTCCGCCGGGTGTGCTGTTTATTAATCCTGACGACGCCCGTTCGCTCAAAATCACTCGTTATGCGCCAGTGGGAGTTCGTTCCCGCCGTGGCTATATCGAGACCCGTGCCATGATCACCGACGATGTGCCGCCGGGTTTGGTGAGTATGCCTTACCATTTCAAGGAAGCACCTTCTAATCAGCTAACTAATACCGCGCAAGATCCGATCACCAAAATGCCGGAGCTGAAGGCATGTGCTGTGGTGGTGTTCCCGTTGCCTTCAGGGCAAGACCCTAAAGATGTTCAGTGCTTATGGGAGGAGCAATAAGATGCAGCAATATTTGCTAGAGTCGCTAGCTGAGTTACAGTGTCACCTGTCTGGTGCGCGTCGATTTTATCAAGTGGTGGAGCAGGGGAACGGCGAGGCTTGTTGGCAACAGGTAGAACAAGCGGTGTTTCCGCCATTAATCTCACTGCAGCCGCAAAGCTCAGCAAAGGGTTTTTTCTTTGCCGAAAGGGAGCCGTTGTATACTTTTGACGGGAAGTTCTTTCGTGAAACGATACCTGAGCCGGAACCATTTGTACTATTTGGCGTTCATAGCTGTGATTTAACAGCCATTAACTATCAGGATACATTTTTCGAGCAAGACCCGTATTATCAGGCTCGCCGCAAACAGGCGCTGCTGGTGGGTATTGACTGTACCCACCCGTGCAAAAACGGGTTTTGTTATATGGTCAATGCCGGTCCCGGCGTGCGCGACGAAACGGCTGATTTGATCCTTCATCCATTGGAGGAAGGACACTGGCTGCTGGTGGCAGTAACGGCACGAGGGAAGGAAGCCATACATGGTATGTCGCTGACTCCGGCTTCTTCTCATGAGATGAACTTGCGATGGGATAATCTTAGCCATTGCGAGCATGAGTTCGAGGATCATTCGTATATTCAGCAAGGTATTGAAATCATCAATCGGGATGAACCGTCGGAAGAGTTCTGGCAGAAGGTCGGTATTCAGTGTTTAGCCTGTTCAGGCTGTACAACCTTGTGCCCGACTTGCTCATGCTATGGCACCCAGACTCACAAACTGGTTAGCGATAATGTAGATGTGAATCCAGAATCTAGTGAGCAGGTCAGATTCTGGGATTCTTGTCTGTATGAAGGCTTTCAGCGTGAAGCTAGTTTCCATAACCCTGCAGAGCAAGCGGGAGAGAGGGTTAAACGATTCTGGTATCACAAGTTTAGCGATGATTTTTTACCAGAGTTTGGTCGTTATGGTTGTGTCGGTTGTGGCCGTTGTGAGCAAGTATGCCCGGGAGTGATAGGTGTTCATTCGATAATGAAAAGGATAGTCAACGATGCATAATCTAACGCCTTCGGCAGTACAGTTGATTGACTTCTACGATGATGGTGAACAAGCCAGGCATTTTCATTTTCGTTTGATTGGTGCTTCGGAAAGTCAGAGTAGCCACTCTGACTGGCAGCATGTAAAAACAGGGCAATTTTTTATGCTTTGCCTGCCAGAAGTGGGGGAAGCTCCGTTTACTTTTACTCAGGTTCCCGACGAGGACGGTAATTTTCGTGCACTGGTGCGCCGGATGGGCTCAGTAACATCTGCACTTTTTAAGCTGGAGGCTGGTCAGGTTCTCGGAGCTCGCGGACCGTATGGAATCGGCTGGCCAATGGATAAGATTGCTGATAAGCGTATCCTGGTAGTAGGTGGCGGTTGTGGCTTAGCACCTTTGGTTGGATTGGTCGATAAGCTTATCGAGCAGCAAAATTACACTCAGCTGACGGTGGTATATGGTGCCCGTAACCGTCAGGCAAAAATGTTGAATCCTGAACGAGCAAAATGGCAGCAGTATATCCCCGTTTTCAATATGGTAGAAAACGGGGAGACGAACGGTGATGAAAATGAGTACAGCGGAACGCCGATTGATATTATGCCGACAGTGCTCGATAGTTTTGGGGAATTACCTGATATCGTATTGCTTGCCGGGCCTGAAGCCATGATGTTTGGTTTGGCAGAGTATCTTGTCGCTTATGGTATTTCAGATCATTCTATCTATTTGTCGATTGAGCGCCGGATGCATTGTGGTGTCGGCACCTGCGGGCATTGCTATACAAAAAGCAAATATGTGTGTACCGACGGTCCGACATTTCGGTGGGATGAATTGAAGCAATACCTGCCCGCTAACCGCTAGGGATACACCTTAGGGACATTCTTTTGGACAGGTATTGTTATATGGTAGCAAAGCCTAACGTTTCATCTGTTCACATTTGCGATTGCTTTACTCATTTGAAATTTATTTCGATAGTGAGTTTAGAAATTTGAGGCGATCTAACTCTTCTTGTGTCGGTGTGTAAGCATCGTCTGTTAATTCATTTAAGTCGAAATCAGCAATAGGGAATGTTTCTTGCGTGCTGCGTCCTCGGCGCTGTTTTTCAAATGGTGTATCTGTCATACGTTCGATTTGAACATTTTGTAACTGGTATGGCCCTTTTGTACCAAGCAATACGCTTTTGTGCACTTTAAGTTCCAGTAAGGAACTATTGCCTTCAGACAGTCTTTTCGAACTAGTTAATAAAGCAACAGGATCGCCATTTTGGGTAAACAGGTTGGCTTGAACACGGTATAGACCGGCTTGTAAGGCTTCGATATTAACCGGTATATATAAATCTGCGCCTTTCGCGGTCGGTAATTCAATACGGTTAATTTGAGCTACAGGCAAGCCGAAGGCCATTGAGGTTGTAATGGCATCCTCGCCTATGTCGAATTGAATTCGGGCCTTAACCAGTATTTCGTCAGGCCAATGAGCTTCGGTTGGAATAGTGGCTTCAGAGCCTTGGTTTGTTATCTGGGCAATAACTTCACGAGTTTCCTGATTGATAAGTTCAACGTCAATAGATTCTACTTTGGTGTTTGCATCAATGTTTAGCTCCACTTGATCAGGGTAGCTGAAGTGATGTTTGTTAAGCTGGATAGCGGCTTCTTTGTATCCATAAATTAGCCATTGCCAGCGAGAGTGGTAAACGACAGGTAAATGGGTGGTGTGATGAGTATTCGGATTGAGTAAACCGGTATCATTGGCACTAAGCGGTTTCGAATAGGATGGGTAATGAATGGTTTTATTGTAACCTGAAGCGACGTTGCCAAACTGAGCGGATAATGGTTTATCTGATGTAGCCTCTGAAGTGGATGCTGCTACTGTGGAACAAGTGAAAGCCAAGCCTAGAAGGATAATTTTTCTCATAATGCATTCATAATAGGCACCGGAGTTATTCCCTGATGCTTATTCTATTGTCCTTTTATATCTGAATTAAAATAACGAGAGTGCTTATATCTTCGTTATTTGTCATTGGTATTGCATATGCAATAAGTGAGTGGGGTGCTCATGATGTTTCTTATTTTTTTTCTGTCAAATCATAGGAATGCAAAAAGCTTTGGCTCATAAGTATTTAGATATAAGCAGTAAGCCATTGAGTGATAATTGACTCAATCCTGACTGCAAGGGCAAGGGCAAGGGCAAGGGCAAGGGCAAGGGCAAAAAGGTGCAGGTGTCGGCGTATTAGCTAACAGGTGCAACATTACCTGCCCGTAAGTACTAACACTGGCATCAAGCACTTAGGATCTGGGACAGGTAATGAATTTGCAGGCATTCAGTTCATAGAATAGAGGTTTCGCATTATTGCTGCGCCTGTTTTTTCTCGGCAAGGGCAACCTGCTGACAACCCTTGGCTACGGAGTCGGGGTTGAGCGAAATCGAGTCGATGCCACACTCCACCAGAAATTCTGCAAATTCGGGGTGATCCGATGGAGCCTGCCCGCAAATTCCAACTTTGCAGCCATATTGATGGGCGACTTTGATTACCTGTGCTATCAGCGTCTTGACGGCATCATCCCTTGCATCAAACAGCGGTTTAAGCTCTGCGGAATCCCGGTCTATCCCAAGTACCAGTTGAGTCAGGTCATTACTGCCAATAGAAAAACCATCAAAGCGTTGGGCAAAGCGATCAGCCAGGATCACGTTAGATGGGATTTCGCACATCACATAAACCTGCAAACCATTTTCGCTTCGCTTTAGGCCTGCTTCTGCCATGACTTCCAGTACTTGATCCGCTTCGCTGGTAGTGCGGCAAAATGGGATCATGACGATAATATTGCTAAAGCCCATCTTCTGGCGGGCTTTGAGTATGGCCTGACATTCCAGCTTGAATGCCTCGCGGTACAGCGGGTGGTAATAGCGGGATGCGCCACGTAATCCCAGCATCGGGTTTTCTTCGCTGAGCTCGAAAAACTCACCACCCAATAATCCCCGGTATTCGTTGGATTTGAAGTCTGACATTCGGACAATAACCGGTTTAGGGTATTGCGATGCGGCAATTTTACCGATACCTAATGCCAGGTTATCGACAAAGTAATCGGGTTTATGGTTATAACCAGAGGTTAATTGGGCGATGGTCTGGTTCACTTCAGGATCGGATATTTTTTCAGGGTGGATCAGTGCCATCGGGTGTACCCGAATCTGGCTGGAAATCATAAATTCAATTCGGGTTAATCCTATTCCGGCAACAGGTAGTTGCCACCAGCGAAAAACACCGTCCGGCATAGCAGCATTGATCATGATCGCCGTTTGAGTTTGGGGAATATCATCCAGGTTTACCTCTTTGGTTTCGTATTCCAGTATGCCCTCGAAGACCTGGCCTGTTGCTCCTCCTGCACAGCTCAAGGTGACCTTCTGGCCATCGGTTAATGTTTTGGTCGCTAATTCCGTGCCTACGATAGCAGGCACTTTTAGTTCTCGGCTGACGATGGCCGCATGGCTGGTGGGGCCGCCGGTATCGGTGATGATTCCGGATGCCTTACGCATTAGGGGAACCCAGTCCGGGTCAGTTCGCTCGGTAACCAGGATCGCTCCTTCCGGAAACTGATTGATTTCATCGGGGTGATTAATGAGGCAGACATTGCCTGTTGCAATGGCGCTACCGACACTGGCACCTTCCAGTAAAACGGCTGATTTTTCGTTCAGGGTGTAATTGACTAATACGGCTGTATCTTTGCGCGATTCGACAGTCTCAGGCCGAGCCTGTACCAGGTACATTTGTTGGTTGCGGCTGTCTTTGGCCCATTCCATATCCATTGGGCTGCCGTAGTGGCGTTCAATGATGACTGCCAAGCGAGCGAGATCAAGTATTTCATCATTAGTTAGTACAAATGAGGAACGCTCTGTCTCGGTGGTGGCGATGGTATGTGTGGGTTCAGTCCTGTCGGGGGCTGTAGCGTATTCGGTAAATACCATTTTTTCAGATTTGCTGCCAAGCTGCTTTTCAATTACTGGTTGAAGGGTTGGGTTGTCGAGCAGCGGTTTGTAAACCGCAAAGCGATCCGGGGTTACACCGCCTTTGACAATGGTTTCGCCCAGCCCCCATGAGCCGTTGATCATTACCACATCGGGAAAGCCATTTTCAGTGTCGAGGCTGAACATGACGCCGGCGGCCTCGGCTTCAATCATTTGCTGGACACCGACTGACAGGGCAACCTGCTGATGAGGAAATCCTTGCTCTTGACGATAGACGATGGCTCGATCGGTATAAAGTGAGGCAAAACACTGGCGGCAGCCTTCGATTACCTCATCGATACCATGTAAGTTGAGGTAGCTTTCCTGTTGCCCTGCAAAACTGGCCTCGGGTAAATCTTCGGCTGTGGCTGAGCTTCTTACGGCAACACTGAGTGTATCGATGTCAACACGTTGGCAGAGTTGTCGGTAAGCCTTGGTGATGGCTGCTTTCTGCTGTTCGTTGAATGTGCCCCGGGATATGAGTGCTCGGATGGCGCTTCCTGTTTCTGTTAGGGTTGCGGTGCCACTGGCAAGGGCGTCCAGGTGGCTGGCGATCGGCTGGTCAAGTTGGTTTTGAGTTATAAAATCACGGTAGAGTTGGGCACTGGTAGCAAAGCCGATTGGAACCTGGATCCCGACAGGTGTTAATTGGCTGATCATTTCTCCTAGGCTGGCATTTTTTCCGCCGACTATTGCAACATCTTTAATGGTTAAATCGTCGAACCAATAAATAATGTCTGTATCTTGGTGCGTGGTCGAGTTATCCGGCTGAGTCGTCATAGCACAATTCCTTTGATCACAAGATGACAGCAATTTCCCGCCCTTTATTGCCCTAATTGTTTGCTCAGATATTCGAGTATATTGCTGAGGGTTCTGGCTTTCGGGTAGTCGGTTTCGGGAATATTAACCCCACATGCTTTTTTGATGGCGCCGAGTAGGTTTAGGAAGTCCATTGAATCCAGATCGCACTCATCTCGAAGATCCTCATCTGGGGCGATATCACTTTCTTCTATTTCAGGGGCAATTCCTTGTATTGCCGTAATAACCATAGTTCTGATTTCATCATTATTCATAACGATTCCGGCTTTTGTAATTGATTCGCAAGGGTATGAAGAAATTTAGCGCCCAGAGTGCCATCGCTGACGCGGTGATCGGCACTGAGCGTGATTGTGAGGATGTCGCCGATAATAATCTTGTCGTCTTTTATGACTGCTGATTTACGCAGGCGTCCAAAACCAATAATGGCGACTTGTGGAGGGTAGATCACGCCGAAGACGCTGTCGGAACCTCTATCGCCAATACTGGTAACAGTAATGGTGGCATCGGTAAGTTCTGAGCTGCGAAGGTGGCCGCTACGGCTTCGGGTTGTGATATCCCGTAGCATTTGCATGGTTTCATTAAGTGAGAGTTGGTCTACATCGTGGATTGCGGGAATTACCAGCCCGCCATTTCGAAGGCTGATGGTGTTGCCAATGTGAATTCCTCTGCCGGGTTCAAAGTGATTTTGCTTGAAGACGCCGTTTAGAGCCGGAAATTTGGCGAGTGCCAGTGCTGTCGCTTTTAGCAACATTGCCAGTAGCAGTATGCGATCCTCGGGATCCCGTTTGTTATTTTTATCCTGAAGCCATCGCACGGCTTCAGTGAGTTCGATATCAAGCGAGAGATAGTAATGGGGGATCTCACGTTTGGACTTTTCCATTGCTGAGGCGATGGATTCTCGTATCGACGGAAGGTTGCGATCTCCGAACGCGGGCGTTGTTGCCGGCGCTTGCGCAGAGACTATGCCTAATTCAGTAACTGTATCTGGTTCAGGTGCGGTCTTTTTTATAAGGCGCTGGATATCCCTTAATAAGATTGCACCATCCGGGCCGCTGCCTTTGATGGCGGATAAATCCCATTGTTTTTCATGGGCTAGTTTCTTGACGATAGGTGAAGTGAGCGCTCTTGTTACTGGCTTTTGCCTTTCGGATATCGGGATTGTGCCTTGGGGCGGCATTGGTTGAGAAAGTTGCGGTTGAGCGGGCTGATCCGCTTCTGTTTCTGTATCTGTTTTTGATTCTGATGCATGGTCTAGTAATTCGGTGGATTGAACATCTCTGATATCTGCAACCTCACTGTCGACCTCAAGCCTTGCTAAAACAGTGCCGACAGGCAAAGAGACAACGGGCTGGACAAGAAGCTGGCTGATAGTACCTGTGTGATAGCATTCCATATCAATCGCCCCTTTGTTGGTTTCGATAACTGCAATGATATCGCCTTTGTTGACGCTATCTCCTTCGGCTACTTGCCATTCGACCAACGTACCATCCCGCATGTCGGAACCGAGTGATGGCATGGTGATATCTATCGTGGTATTACCCATTATCGGCCTTCCATGACAGCTTTGGCTGTTGTGACAATTTGTTCGACTTGCGGTAGGGCGGCTTGTTCCAGATGATGAGGGTAGGGAATGGGGACTTCTTCAGTGCAGACTCGTTTAACAGGGGCATCTAAATGCCAAAAGCCTTCTTCCATGATGATGGCACTGATCTCTCCAGCCAGGCTGCCTGTATACCAGCCTTCGTCAATGACTACGGCCCGGTGGGTTTTGGCGATACTGGAAAGGATTGTGGGTTTATCCAGTGGTCGAAGGCAGCGCAAATCGACAACTTCTGCTGAAATACTGAACCCCTTAAGTTGCTTGGCTGCTGTCAGGGCTTTGTTGAGGTTTCCGCCATAAGTGATCAGGCTGATATCATTGCCTTCACGCTTGATAAGTGCCTGTTCCATTGGGGCTTTGGCACTTTCAGGGACGTTGCCGGATTCATTAAGCAGCATGACATGTTCGAATATCAACACCGGATCCGGATCAGCCAGGGCTTGTCCGAGCATATACCTGGCATCGCAATGGGTTGCGGGGCTGAGTACTTTGAGGCCGGGAATATGAGCATAGAAGTTTTCCCAGCTATGAGAGTGTTGGGCTGCAAGTTGCCTCCCGGCACCGCAGGCCATGCGGATCACTAACGGGACATGGAACTGGCCGCCGGACATATGCCTGAGCGTGGCGGCGGTATTAACGATTTGGTCCATTGCCAGCAGGCTGAAATTCACTGTCATGACTTCGATGATAGGTCGCATTCCGCCAAGCGCTGCACCTATCCCGACACCTACAAAGCCGGATTCACACAACGGTGTGTCGATAACTCGCTCGGTTCCGAATTGTTCAAGCAGCCCCTTACTGACAGCGTAACAGCCACCGTAATGACCGACATCTTCACCCATCAGGAATACCCGAGAATCCTGATTGAGCGCTTCTTCCAGTCCTTCACGAAGTGCTTCCCGGTAGCTTAATGTTTTCGAACCCATGTGTTTTGTCCTGACTGAATTTTATTATTGTGGCGACTTCAGCTGCGTGTATACGTCCCGGTATAAATCCTCGACCGGTTCCCATTCGCTTTCTTCGGCAAAGTGAACCGCTGCGGCGATTTCTGTTTCAATCTCCTTTTCAATTTCTTCCAGCTCACTGTCTTCAAAATGACTGTTGTTTCTGAGCCATTTAATCAACTGGCGAACCGGTCCTTTTTCTTCCCATTGCGCTATTTCGTCTTTGTCGCGGTAGAGTTGGCTGTCAAAGCTGGAGTGGCCGCGAAAACGGTAGGTCTGGCATTCTAACAAGTAAGGTTTTTGCTGCTCCTGAATATAAGAGATGGCCTCAAGCGCGGCGGCTTCGACATCGACCACATTCATACCGTCAACCTGATCGGCAACGATGCCGTAGCTTTTGGCTTTTCTGGCGATATTGGTTTCTGATTCAGATAGCGCCAGAGCCGTGCCCATGGCGTAACGGTTGTTTTCGCAGACAAACAGCACCGGAAGCTGCCATAAGGCGGCAAGGTTGAGGCTTTCGTGAAATTCTCCTTCGGCTACCGCTCCTTCGCCAAAAAAGCAGGCAGTGATAGCAGGGCGTTTTAGTTTCTTGTTTGCTAAGGCCAGTCCCGTTGCCAGTGGTAATCCGCCGCCGACAATGGCATTGCCGCCGTAAAATTGCATCGCTTTGTCAAACAGGTGCATCGAGCCCCCACGACCACGGCTGCATCCTGTGGTTTTGCCAAACATTTCTGCCATCACGCTACCCATGGTCAGTCCGCGTGCAAGGGCATGGCCGTGTTCACGGTAGGTAGCGACTATCTGATCCTCGCCACTGAGTGCACTCATTACCCCGACAGCGACCGCTTCTTCGCCGATGTAGAGGTGGAGGAAGCCACGGATTTTTTCTTGGGCATAGAGTTCGGCACATTTTTCTTCAAAGCGGCGGATCCGGAGCATTTGCTTGAGCTGGTGCAGCAAGTGATTTCGGTTGATGTGGAGTCTGTCGGTCATTGTTCATCGCTCTCCAGAGTAGATATATCGCCTTCGGGGAGGCCAAGTTCCCTGGCTTTTAGTAGCCGACGCATGATTTTTCCGCTGCGGGTTTTAGGTAAATTGCTGCGAAAGACTATTTCTTTAGGAGCAACCGCGGCACCAAGGCGCTTGCGGGCAAATCCCAGTAATGATTTGAGAAGCGATTCGTCGGGCTGAATACCCGGCTTTAGTGCGACGAAGGCTTTCACGATCTCTCCGGCCACCGGATCCGGTTTGCCAATTACCCCGGCTTCTGCAACGGCTTCATGTTCCATTAGGGCACTTTCTACTTCGAACGGGCCAATTAAATGACCGGAGGATTTGATTAGATCGTCTTTGCGTCCAACAAACCAGAAATAGCCGTCGTTATCCCGCATCGCCAGATCACCGCTTAAGTACCACCCTGCTTCAAAGCAGCTTTGGTATTTTTTTTCCTGATGCAGGTAACCTCTGAACATGGAAGGCCAGCCCGGCTTGATGGCAAGTTCACCAACTTGCATCGGCGCAGAAATGGTTTCAAGCTGTCCTTCTCTATTGTGCTCGACAATCGCTGCCTGTATCCCCGGAAGCGGCAGGCCCATCGAACCTGGTTTGATCGCCTGACTGGCGAAATTAGCAATCATGATCCCACCGGTTTCGGTTTGCCACCAGTTATCGTGAAAGGGGATGCCGAAGGTTTTGTTACCCCAGACAACGGCTTCCGGATTGAGCGGCTCGCCGACGCTGGCGATAAAGCGCAGTGAGGAAAGGTCATATTGCTGGGGGATTTCATCTCCGGCTTTCATCAGCATTCGTATTGCTGTTGGGGCGGTGTACCAGTTAGTTACCTTTTGTTGTTGCAGCAGGCGGTACCAGCGTTCGACGTCAAATTCAGCTTCGTCGATAAGCATTGTCACCCCGAGGCAAAGTGGGGCGATGATTCCGTAGGTGGTGCCTGTCACCCAGCCCGGATCGGCTGTACACCAGTAAGTGTCGGATGGTTTTAAGTCCAGCGCATAATAGGCGGATAACATATGGTGATGAATGGCCTGATGAACATGGATAACGCCTTTGGGTCTGCCTGTTGTTCCACTGGTAAAGTGCAGTAGCGCCATGTCTTCAGCCTGGGTTGCCACGCAGGGGAAAAGGGGATCAGCGTTTTGCATTAACGCCGATAAATGATAGCAGTCGGACTCATCCTCTATTTTACCATCAATAATGAGTACCGCCTGTAGGTCGGGCAGTTCTCGCCACCATTGTTTTATTTTTTTGCGGTAAAGGCTTTTGGTGGTCAGCAGGACATTGGCTTGGCCAATTTCCATTCGAGAGCGGATAGGCTCTGGTCCGAAGGCGGAAAAGAGGGGGGTAAAAACACATCCAGCTTTAAGTGTTCCAAGGGCGGCGATATAGAGTTCAGGTAGCCTGCCGGCAAGGCTGAATACCCGTGCCCCTTTTTTTAGCTCCAGCTTACTGAGAACACTGGCAAAGCGGCTGGTTTGTTCGCTGAGATCACGATAGGTGAAGTCGATGATTTGAGTATCTTTGCTTATCCAACGGATAGCGGTTTTATCGGCGGTGTCTGCTAGCAGATGGCAGTCAATGGCCTCGTAGCAAATATTCAACCCACTTTTATTTAAATCATTACCGGTCAGGCCCTTGGGAGATGGGCCATTTGGGCGTGACCAGTCAAAATCACGGTAGCAACGGCGGTAGTCGTCCAGATTCGCAGTAAAGTTCTGATTTGACTTCTTTAAGATTGAATCCGCCATTTAGCCTCCCTGTGTCAAACCTGACGACAAACGTTATACCCGCAATAGATTCTGGTATAAGCGCTGCGCTTCTGCTTTCGCAGAGTTGAGAGGCGATTAATCCCTTTTGTGTTCAAACATCTCGCGGATAGGCCAGATTATTATTACGTTTGGTAAAAGGGTTATGCTTTTGTCAGTGCCTGATTTAACCATTGATCAAACTGGCTCTTTGGGAGCGCGCCGTTAAGGCTGTCTATCATCTGGCCGTTCTTGAACACCATAATGGTCGGGATACTACGGATATGGTATTGAGCTGCGAGAGCCTGCTGTGCTTCGGTATCGATTTTTACAAAACGCGCAGCACCATCACGCTCGGCTGCTACATTTTCAAAGATAGGCGCAAAGCCGACGCACGGGTTACACCACTGAGCCCAGAAATCAACAACGACAGCTTGATCACCCTGGATAAGTGAAAGGAAGTTATCGCTTGTTCCCTCAATTGGTTTACCGTCGAGTAGTTTTTCTTTACAAGCACCGCAAGAAGCAATTTCTTTTGTGCGCTCAATTGGAAGGCGATTCATAGCCTTACAGTGAGGACATCGGGTAGTCATTGTGGTCATTATTGCGTTCCTTTCAGATATTGTTGGCAATAATGTAACGACTACCCCGTAATTAGAAAAGACGGAATAACAGGTTAGTTCGATAGATAAATTCGATTAAACCAATTTGTATCAGTAGGTTCCGTCCGTTATTGGTTAATACAAGTCAAAGTGCCTACAGTTGATGGCACGATGACACCTATTCTTTAGTTTTATTTGTTAGTGAATAAGCCCCATTTCTTTTGCTTCCGCAATGGTTAGACCGCTATCGCGAATGTCGCGAAGCATTTCGATACGGCGTCTAGCTTCAGCTTGTTGACGCTTAGATGGCGCAATGTTTGAAGCCGTTTCGTCTTTGTAGTCCCACTTAGAAGCAACGTCTGCAATTTCGTTGTGGTCAATAGAGTTGATAGACACAATTACCTCCTAAAGAAACCCTGCGTCAGAATCAACATATCTTTATCAGACGATTTTGTAAGAGTTAAGACGATAAAACCCAGTTTGTGACATATCGCATAATTGTGCAATTTACGTGAAATGATGCTTTGAACCGGAGTGGTTCAAGGGTATCTTTGAAAGTTCCCCTCCAGAATAAATTAGCAGTTTTAGGTCAAACTTCCGGCTTACAGATGTTTCACTTTTGTCCTAGCGTTTATCTGTGATTTTTATGATTGATTTCCTTCTGGAATTATTGGTGATAATTGATATTTATTAACCGTTTAGGTTTGATGTTGAACTTGCTGGGCAAAAGGTAAGCGGTTGATTGCAGGGAGTATTTACAAGCGAAATCAAAGCACGTAATATTCGCCGCACTTACGGAGAGATGGCTGAGTGGTTGAAAGCACCGGTCTTGAAAACCGGCATACGTTTGTAGCGTATCTAGGGTTCAAATCCCTATCTCTCCGCCACATTAAAAACAAAAAAAGCCGTTGATTATCAACGGCTTTTTTTGTATCTGGGCATTGCAAGCATCCACAATAGGATTGACTGAGACAATGTACCTATTCCGCGCTGCAAATTGTACCTACTACACTCGTATCTGCCTGCCAAAATCGTTAAAAGACAGAGGCTTCCCGTTTGACATCAAGGTTTCGCTACTGACAAAGTGCCGTGCAGAGGCGGTAGAACGTAACCTTGAAGTCGCCCGAACCCTACGCCCACTGGTTTCGAGTGTTCGGCCTGATGAAACCGTGGCTGATTTTAAGTGCTTGGTTGACCGAACCATCAACCAAATTCGCATCAGCTTTACCTCCTCTGACAAGGCAACAGTTCCTATTCGGATAGCCAGCAAAGCAAGCAACGTTAGAGCTCCTAGGCCGCTAGCGGGTATCACATTAAGTGAAGCTTTGTCGCAATTTGTCGCTTCGAAGGCAAAAGAGTCGGTGCGACCTCTAACGGTAAAACAACTTAAACAGCGCATAGAACACTTTATCACCTCCACCGAAGCGACAACGGTGTTTCAGGTTACCAGCGCAGAGGCACTCGTGTATCGGGATGTCTTGCTCGGAGAGGGGCGCAGCCATAAGACGAACAAGGAATATCTATCGGCTGTTTCCCAGTTTTTTAAGTGGTGTAAGCTGATGCGTTACACCACTGCCAATTCGTTCACTGATATCCCAATGGCTAAATCGTCGAGCACTGGTGATGGTTCAGCGCGGAAGCGCTGGCAAAAACACGAATTAAAGCGCCTGTTTCAGTCCGCTGAGTTTAAAGCAAAGAATGCTGCATTTAAGTGGGCGACACTCTTGATGTTGTTCCACGGCCTCAGGCCTTCGGAGGCATGTCAGTTAAGGGTTGAAGATATCTTTGAGCAAGATGGCATAACCTGCATTCGTGTCAGTGGAGATGGGGACGAGCAACGCATCAAAAATCCCGGTTCCTACCGTCTTGTCCCGGTGCATTCCAAGATTTTGGCATGGGGATTTCAAGATTATGTGTCTGAACTGAAGCAAGCGGGCCAGACACAGCTATTCCCTTACATCCCGCTGGGGGAGAATAAAGACTGGTCTCGCCAATATTGCCAACAGCTTGCGAGGTTGCAGAATAAAATCGGTATGGAAGCGGGAAAGCGACCGACTGCTTATTCGTTTCGTCATACCTTTGTGGATGAATTAAAACAACAAGAGGTAGATGAAAACATCGTTGCTCAGCTTGTTGGCCATAAAAACCAAAACATAACCTATGGTCGCTATGGAAAAAAAATACAAACTTAGTGTCTTGAAGAAGTATCTGGCTCTTATCAACTATGGCTCTGATTGTACTGTGGATTTTTGATGTGTCTATATAAGTGTTTGTATAAGCGGTTGTTTTTATTCATGAAAATATTTAAATATTAGCAGTTTAGTATGTATTTTGCCCTTTGGGGCGTGTTAGCTTGTAGCCAAATAATGATGAAAAGCGGCTTGAACCGCGGAGGTCAATGATGGCTCAATACACTTTTGCAGATTATGCTGCGCAATACCTTGCAGAGCGTCAATTTGAGGTCGCCCCCCTCTACCCTGAAGTCAGTGAAGTCCAAAGTGAAGAATCTGGTTAAACACTTTGGTAAAAGGCCGATTGAGACAATAAGGCAATCAGATATCAAGGCCTGGAAAATTAAGGCACACAAGAAGTTTGCCAACAAAACCATCAATGAACATTTTACGGTGCTCAGGGCTATTTTCAGAAGTGCTCAATGCGATGGAGTGATTGTTCGCAACCCGATGGACGGACTGAGCAACTTAGTGATAGAAACAGCTGAGCCATTGCCGTTCACCAAGTCAGAGCTTTCCCTCTTGGTTACAGCGCAAACCGAATACCAAAGTGAGCAGAACTTGTGTCTAACCAACTGTGCAACTGGCGGGCGGATTAGCGAGGCGATTGCGTTAGACTGGGACTGTGTGGATTTTGAACGTCGCCAGATTGATATTAATAAATGTAAAGTGCTCGGTGGGTATAAAGTACCAAAGACGGAATCATCTGAGCGAACCATTGAGATGAACCCGCATGTGATGGCCATTTTAAAACGGCAATATCAGCTAACAGGCCATCTCAAGCCCAAACGGATAAAAGTGTTACAGGCGGACAATAAAACCTACAAGACCCTGTATGTTCGTCATGTATTTCTGAACACCAAAACAGGTAAACCGTTTATTGATTCGCGTCAGTACGCCAAAAGCTTTTTTACCCCTTTCCTGAAGGCGCTGGGCATTAAGCACCGAGGGCCAAACCAGCCCCGCCACACTTTCGCCAGCCATTGCCTCACTGCGGGGATAAGTAAAGAGTGGGTTGCGCGGCAACTTGGTCACGAAGATACCACTATGGTGGATAAACATTATTCCCGCTGGCTGAAGGAGGATGCCCCTAACTATGCAGGCCAGTTTTATGAATGCATGGATGATGTCTTCGGCGTTGTCGATAACCCTGTTGAGGAACCCCCAAGTCAGTCCGCTAGTAGAGCTGCACCCTCATTGCCAAACCGCTCCTCCGAAACCTCACTGGGCCTGGTTGGACAGTTATTGATAGCCCTGGAGCAAAATCCGGCGTTGGCCAGCACGCTTCAGCAAGCGCTGAATTTGTCAGGTGGTGCGCGTGAATAGCCTTTTGATTTTGGCCAGAGACAGTCTCGACATGGGCCGCGCCACAAAAGGGCGACGGATGTTTAACCAGCTAAGCTATCGTCTCACTTTTGGCTGCGCAAAAGATAAGACGACAGCGGCTGGCAAGGGAGTCCCCTTGACCCCGGGGTCGGCCCACACCCTCACAGGGGGTGTGGCATGAAAACCATCCATGCATTTTACCGCCAGTTCAATCCCGATACGACCGCTAAGGGTGTTGCACTAATTCTCAAGACGCTGTGCCATACGTTGCGCATCCTCACTAAAAAGGTTAAACCGCCGGAGTGGGATGAATCGCTGGCGAAGGAAAATTCACTTTGGTTTAACGGCAAAACCGCGCCGCTTGATGACTATAACCTAGAGCAAAAACAAGCCATCTTAGCCGCGATTATGCCAGCCTCAAAAGTGAAGAATCAGGCGAAGCTAAAGACCCGGCGTCGGCAGCTGAAAGGCAAAATAAAAAGTGCGATGGAAGTTGAACGCCAGAAAGGCCATGAGGATGCGGCCGAATTGCTGTGGGAGCTCTGGACGACAGCTGATAATTGCCCGATTCCTGCGGGTAAGGTAGCGCAATTGGACATGAAAACGCTGGCGCGTCACCAGCAAAAAATGGGCTCGGTCAGAAAGTTTGTTGCAGTGCATAACAAGCTGATTGGGGCCAGGCCCAATCAGAATGCCACATACCTTCAAGAGGGGATAATTAAAATCCCTCACCGCTGGAAGGTAGATAACAAAACCATTACACCGCAGGACTGGCTGGACTTTACGGAA
The DNA here is from genome assembly GCF_947502415.1 of uncultured Photobacterium sp. GTDB lineage: Bacteria > Pseudomonadota > Gammaproteobacteria > Enterobacterales > Vibrionaceae > Photobacterium. The sequence continues at coordinate 179,371 of NZ_CANMZV010000010.1, forward strand.
AAGTTCCTCACGCACTATTTTCCGAAATACCCCATCCATGCCATGGCGGTGCATGCTGATGAGCGACTAAAAAATGAAGAGACCGGTACGCATTGTCACTACTTCCTGTCTGGGCAAGACAGTGTTTTTGGCAACTGGGATTTACTCAAAACCCAAATTGAAGTGGTTAATCAGTACGTCCGTGAACAAAACAAGCTGCGTGCTGCAAGAAATGAAAAGGAAGAAAAGTTGCTACCAGAAAATTGTGTGCTGACACAGGAACAAATGGTGCTGCACGGCGAGCGGCTGCAAGCCATGTTTCGTGATTTCATCAATGAGCACCTGCTGCATAAACGGGGGTTACATGCTGTGCTTGCACCCGAAACCGAGCGCCAGTCTGAGGAGCGTAAGAAAGGGAACCGGCAATTAAAAATGCCCAAGTCCAAGCGCAGCCATAATTACGCGACCCGAAAATGTGAGCTGGAAGAAAAGCGGCTGGAAAAGCTAAAGGAGAAAACCAAAGAGGCAGCCAGTAGTCTTGCTGAGCTTGAAACAGCCAAGGCGCAACTAACCAGTGAGCACGCCTGGCAACAAGAGCAATTGATGCAACTTGAGCAGGATATCACAGAGAAAAAAGCAGAGATTGCAGACCAAGAGCAAGCCATCAAGACACTTGGTTTTGAATATTGCCGCATAAACACGATGACGGAAAAACTCAGGGGCGAGCTGAAACAGGTGCTGGGCGAGCTTATCCGGGAGGCATATATCGGCGTGGCGTACCAGCAGCGTGGCTTAGTGCATCAGGCTGAAGATTATTTTCAGCGTCTGGCAGAGCAATTAGATAGCGAATTGTCGCTCGATTTACAGCCTGTGGTGCACAGCATTATCCATGCCGTGGGGGATGAGTCATGCGACACAAGTCCTGAGGATTATGAGGTGGGCTATGACTGACCGACTAACCACAGCGAAAGCCGTTTCTTTCGTTACTTTCTTTATTTCTTTCTTCTGTTTCTTACTTACTTTCTTCAGTACACCGGAGGTGTGTAATGAGTGAAACTCAAATTGGCCGAACGCCTGAAGTTTCTGACGAGACGATTATTCGTGCCGGTAATGCCTTACTGCAACAGGAGCGCCGTGTTACGGGCTTTGCACTGCGCAAAGCAGTAGGCAATAAAGGTGATGCCGGTCGTTTGTTACGCGTGTGGCAAGTGCACCTCAATGCGCAAGACCGTGAGCAAGGTGCTGATGGTTCTGACTTACCCTCTGAGCTCTCAGAGGCGCTATCATCGGTTAACCAAAAGCTGACCCATGAGTTGCAATCCATCGTCCAACGGTTAAATGGCATTGCCATTCAAACAGCAGAGTCGCGTGTGGCGAGTGCCGTTAACCAGGCAAATGAGCGGGAACGTGTCGCTGAAGCTGAGGTTCGCGATGCGATGAAAAGGATCGATGAGCTTGAGGCGCAGCTGGCTTCCTTATCACAGGCGCATACTGAGTTTGTTGATAAATTACAGCAGCGAGAGCAAGAAAATCAAAAAGTAGCTGAACAACTCGAATCGTCAGTGAATGCCCTCAATGACACACTCAGGCAGCTTCATGAAACGCAGCGACAACACGATTTGCTGACTCAGCAGAATGACGCGTTGGAGACAGGCTTAAACAACGTCCAGAAACAATATAGTGATCTTAAAGCTGACTTTGCGGCAAAGGAAAAGGAGCTGGAAATGTTAACCATTCAGCTGGAGGTTGTATCGGAAGAGAAAGCCAGACTGTTAGATGATCTGGTTAACTTGGCGGCAGCATCGTAGGAAACAGCCACTGAATTGAATGAAAATATTCAATTCTCTACTGCTTAGAAACCGAGTTGATTGGACAAGTTTCCTTTCATAAGAAGGATTCGACGATCTTGTATCAACTCGGTTTAAGTGGACAACTGAAGTTGGATTAGTGTTCACAACTGAAGTTGGATTAGTCAGCATGCAGTCTGTCAGTTCTCATGTGACTTAATCTGACGGATCACATAATCTGACGGATTACTCTAACACGAAAATGCCCCTAAACGTTTCAGAACGCATCGTTTTAGCAATAGAACTAGCTAATGTGCAAAACATGCACATTGCTTATCAATCAACTACCGAGTATTCCTCGGCAGTTGAACTGTTGCAATAGTTGCCTGAGCAATGAGAAAGTTCAGTTGTTGCAGAATCTGCAACAACTCATATCTGCCCCATTCCGCGTTAACATAATTATTCAGTGGCAAATCGTGCCACTGGAATTTCCGTACTTTTCCTTATGGCTAGCTGTCATGGGGGCGTGCTTGAAACCTCCCAGAACTGTGCAGAAAGGGTATCTTCGTATCCAAATATTTACAGTGCATGGTTATGCAAAGCTGCTTGACGTCATATGTCAGAAATAGAAAAAATGAGTTAGAGAATTCACTCTAACTCATGCAATTCAGGTAAAGAAAAATCACTTGTAGTCGATTGAAACGAACCTAATAGATCAAACTACTTAATAGACTTAACAGCTTCAAAAAGGATCTTGTTGAACTCATTAGGTTTCTCAAGCATCGGAAAATGTCCTGACTCCTCAATGTAATAAATGCTGTAATCTTTGATATGTTTCTTGTTTTCTGCTGAGTTAGTTGGCCATAATCGAGCGTTCACTAACACAACTGGCACGTTGATACTCTCATAGACGCGATATGACTCACCACTTACATATTGGCCGATATAATTACGAAACTGATTAATCGCGATATCTTTAGGGGCTGACGCCATATCTTCTCTAGCCCAATAGAGTAACTCTGGCTCTACGTTCTTCGGTAATGAGTCTTTTACAAATGCCGCAATTCCGCTTTGAAAATCGTCTTCAAAAGGCTTCGTCATCAGGTCAAGATCATCTTGTGATAACTTTAATGCCACATTTTGTGATGTATCGACACCAATAATGCCCTTCACTTTTTTGGGCATCAGCTTAGCTGCTTCAGCAATTACACCACCAGCCATGGAATGCCCAATTAAGATGACTGAGTCGAGCTGTTCTTTCTCAATTACCGCTTCAATGTCTTTAGCGAATGCAGTCATGGTGTACTCTTCTCGATTGAATGACGAATTTCCATGACCAGCTAAATCAATAGTAATAACTTGGTATTTTTCTGAAAAATAACCGATTTGATTTTGCCAGAGCCTGCTATCCAGACTCCAACCGTGAATAAATATTAGTGATGTTTTGCCACTCCCGTTAACGCTATATGCAATTTTTTCTGCGTCATTTGATATAGCAATTCCTAATTTAGATGCTGGGTTATTTGCTAAAGCATTCGCGCTATTTAATGACATGCATAGTAGAAATGTCACTGTCAGAATAAAACGTTTCATAATTTCTCCTTACTTCTTAGTTGTCAAAGAAAGCAGAGTGATAAGCAACTTCGCCTGTCGGAATATTGTTGGCTAGCGATATAGCTAGGAAATACTCTGATGGGACACCTGGAAGTGTAAGGTTTGGCTGTGACTCAAAGCCAAATCGGCCATAATATTTTGGTTCACCGAGTAGCACTACACCCTCAATACCTTGTGTTTTAAGTTGTGCTAAACCTTCACGAATAAGTGCACCACCGATACCTTCACTTTGACGCTCTGGCATTATTGATACTGGGCCTAAACCATACCAAACAGACTCCTCGCCATTAATAAGAATCGGTGAAAAGGCAATATGACCAATGATGCCAGTTTGATCTTCACACACTAGAGATAGTGATAATACTTTTGCATCACGTAGTTTATTGACGATCGAGTGTTCTGTTGGTTTAGCACCTGGTTCATGGTGTGGATGATTCTCAAACGCTCGATAAATAAGTGTTTCAATTTCTGTAATGTCTGAGTTATTTTCAGCTCTAATTTTCATGTTTTAACCTTTGTTTTTTAGTATAAATACTTGGTAACCATATTGACCTAAGTATTGCTCGTGTATCTGTAGTTCTTTGCGTAAATCATCGAGTGCATTAGAAGAAAAACCTTCATCTTCAACCTGAGTGATTTTTTGAATCAATGGAGCCAGATAGTTGCGCCACGACTGTTCACTCTGTGTAAAGCTCTCTATAACCTCATAGCCTTCTTTCATCATCTCTTTGATTCGTTGCTTGCTCGTCGCCATGTCTGGATAGTTTTGTTGCCAAAACTCTATGGCTTCGGCATCTGGGTTATCGGTCAGCCAAACCAAGTCACTAATAACTAAGTAGCCATTACTCTTGAGAAATGGTTTCCAACCTTTGAGTGCCTGCTTGACTCCCATGATATAAGCACTGCCTTCTGACCAGAGCACATCAAATTGCCCCCGATCAAATGGCATCGCTGTCATGCTGGCACAAATCGTTGTTATTCGATGTTCAAGAGAATGGTCTTTAACCTTCTCTTTAAGGCAGCTTAGGCAGTACTCATCGTTATCGAGTGCCGTTAAATTGAAGGCTGAATTTTTTGCCAGCAAAGTGGTTGTGACTCCTTTTCTACAGCCAATCTCTAGCGCATCGCCCGACCTAATAGGTAAAGAGCGTAATGCTTTGAGAGAGTCACCTTCATCACCTGGCCCCAGCCGATCTAACCCTTGAAAAATAGCTTCAAAATCAGCCATGTATTGTTCATGTTTATTCATATCTTTCGAAAGCCACTTTAACCTCAAGGCATTCTTTTCACTGAAGCCTTGTTTCATTAACCATTCTAGATGTGCTGACGGGGCTTCTTTTTCCATTGACTGGTGCCACTCCTTCATAGAGTTCATGCCAAGCATTGAGGAAAGAAGCTCTCTTGCTTTTTGTTTTTGGGCGATTTCTTCATCCAATACATTAAGCCTATGAAGTAGCAGCTCTCTGTCGATTTGAGCCTTTAAGCATGCTTGGCACTCTTTTAGGGTTAGTCCGCCAGCTTGTAGTTGCTGTAATAGTTTTACACGTTGAACATCTTTGTCTGTATAGCAGCGATACCCATTGCTTTGCCGCTTGGCAGAAATCAGTTTGAGTTTTTCGTAATAGAGCAAAGTGGAACGGCTCAATCCGACTTTTTGTGCCAATTCAGAAATACGGTACATGGGTTTTCCTCTCATTTATGAGCGAACTATAAACTGTGAAGCTTTAGACAGGTCAATATTTATTTTGGCAGAAACTTGAAAATAGTCTTGGTAGTCAGAATGGTTTCGAATAGCGGGCAGAATCACTACGCCCACTTTAATTTGCATGAAGTTGGCATTTATATGTAAACGCATCACTTGGGATTCTTGTTGCGCAACGGAAGGAATTGTCCATTTTCGTGCAAGATGACTACCGAAAGAAGCGGTGGTGGCTTAAGTTTTGTGATACCTGTATTAATTCATCGGTTACTAATTTAGATAATGCACTGACAAGCTTCTGTCCAAAGCCGAGTTGATCAACTAGGCCAAGTCGACTAGGCCAAGTCGATGTTGACTCAAAATGCGCTAGCTACCATTGACTTGCTATGTAATTTTAACTAGAGTCAATTGCATAACACAATTGTTTAAATATGCTTGCGTCACGCTCGGTTACGCATTGATTTAAAACGGTTTATTTTAATTTATGTCGTGGGGTCAGGGTTCAAATCCCTATCTCTCCGCCACCTCATTAAAGAAAAAGCCTTTGTTCTTTCAAAGGCTTTTTTGTGTCTGTAGTGATATTTATAAAAGTGGCCACAGAGTGTAGGCCATTAAGTGTAAGATTACAGAGTTCTAATTACATTTTACTGAACCAATCAATAGTTTCAGGTAGCATCTTCCCGTCAAGTATCTCTGGGCCGGAAAATGCACTCCACACATGGTCAGTATCAAACTCAATGAGTTTTTCTACACCATCATGATAAGTCATCCAGGCATCAGTATTTATAACCAGGTTATCCTGAGAGCCTCGGATGACAAGCAGAGGTCCTTGATAATCAGCAATCGCCCCAATAGGATTCTTTGTTAAAATTTCTTTGAAAAATTTAGCTTTTAGCGTTGTATTTTTGCCCCACGGAGTTGTTGCTGAAAATCTTTTTTCAGGATCACTTGCTGCTGCCTCAAGAATTAAATCTGCCCCTAAAAGATTCGAGAATGTCATGAAAGGATGTGTAACAGGGGCCCAAAGGGCTACTGACCTAATATTTGGGTTGGATTTGGCGACATGGCTGGCAATCAAACCTCCTTGGCTCCACCCGAGGATACCAATTTTAGAATTATCAACTTTGTTATTACTTTTTATCCAGTTTACCGCCGCATTTGCATCTTCTATTTGACTACTGAAGGTCGTATCTTCCCATTTTGCATCACTGTCACCTGAACCTCTAAAATCAATACGTAAGCTAGCAAGACCATGTTCTGCCATTATTCTTGCTGCTCTGGAATAGACACCTTCTTCTGTGTCTTTCACTGGTAACTCATGGCGGTTGCCCATAAAGCCATGAAGCATTAATACAACAGGCGGCTTAGATATATTTTCTGGTGTTTCTAGTGTCCCAATTACCTTTTGACCATCAACATTGAAAGAAATATCTTTTTTAGCAGCATATACTGGATATGAAAGTATTAATGAAGCGAGAAGAGCAGAGCAAGCGCCCGGTTTTTTATTAAGAGATAACATTTAAAATATCCTAAAAAGTGATTGCAGGTTTATTGTTCATGATGAAATATAATTAAGTTGCCTCTGAAATTTATTTGATTCCTACGTAATTAATGGTCAGATCTATAGTAGAAGGTTCACAAATACCAACTCTGTGATACCTTTATAAAACTTGCTGATTATCAAGGAAACATTAATAAATGCACCTGCGTTGTAACATTGAGGTGCATTTTCTTACGTATAAGAGCCTTAGTGAAATTATGGGTCATGACGCCAACTTGTTGAACTAACATCTGTAGAACTCACGCTCAATGAATGTGCCAATTACCTTGTCATGC
>NZ_CANMZV010000011.1 GCF_947502415.1 uncultured Photobacterium sp.
AGGCTAAAGAGAGCCTTCCTATAGACTATAGGTTGCTCGCTTGAATAACGTAGCAACACAGAAGTACAACAGAGCCTAATATAACCAGTGTGTTTGGGGGTGCTTATGATTCAAGTAAACTTCGAGCTGGCGAAAAAGGCCTATGCAAAAGTGCTGAAATACCCATATGGTGGTGAGATTGAGCAGCATGAGTATATGGCGTTACGGATGTTCCGTTGGGATTTGTCCCGTGCAGGAATGCCAATTGATCGGTCGTTTGATTTGCGTTTGAAAGCGTCAGGTTACCGGATGATCGCTACTCGTCCTGCAAGAGCGCACCGTCCGCTTCCTTTATGTGTTTTGGAGAAAATGAGCGAGGACTGGAAGCGGGAACATGGTTATTCATAAGAGTGTAACTAAAAAAGGGCTTTGTGTAAGAAAGCCCTTTGAGAGTTTAGTCTTGTGATATAAAGCTTATTTCGCGCGGTTGAACGTGACTACCTGATAGTTTAGTGGTGCCAGAGAAGGTTGTTCGTTAGCGACATAATCAATAACGGCTTGTGCATCGGTGTTGCAACGGGTGCTTTCTGCTTTACAGTTTGGCCCGCTTACCTCGTAGTGAACTTTGTATTTGCCACCAATTTCTTCGATATTGTTCACTTTGAAGCCTGTTAGCTTGTCATCAACGAAAGCCAGGTCGACGCGGCCAGAATTTTTCTGCTGGGCTTTGAACAGAGGTGTCCAGCCATCGTTACCGGTTGCGTTGTAATTGTTGATTGCAACGTTGTAGGTCTTGTTGTCTTCAAGTGCAGTCCATTTCGGGTTTTCCGTTGAACCTGTCATAACTTCCACGAAATCCAGTTTACCTTTTTGTTTGGCAACAGTTTCTGTGTACTGGTAACGGATATGGCCACCATAAGGGAATTTCCCTGCATGTGAACCTTTTGGTAGCGTTGCAGTTACCGCCCCTTCAATTAACGCTTTGATGTCTGCACCTTTAACCGGTAATACAGACATGAAGTTAGAAAATGGCAGTAGTTCCAGTGAAACATTACCTTCACGGTATTCGCCGGCTTCCATATTGGTACGGATACCACCTGCACCGATTAGGGCAAAGTCCACTTTCATACCGGTTACTTTCTGCACTTCAGCGCTATTTGCCCAGTAGTATTGACCTTGAGCAACCAGAGCCGCTACATCAGAACCGTGTATATCCGTACCGCGGTCACCAGGGCGACGTTCGTGGTTGATTTCTTCGGTTACTTGGGAAATCACACTGCCATAAGCTTTGTCGACAGCTGGCTTGTACTTGCTATCGATAAGCGAACGCATTGCCATTTCTTCATCAGCAATCGTGATATTTTCTTCTTGATCAATGAAGTCGACGACTTGGGCTGTATCTTTTGCGTTGAACTTACTTGCAGCTTCACGCGTTGGCGAGTGGTAATACTCCTCGTTACTTAGCAGGGTGTTCAGGCCGTTACAGTCAGTAACGTCACCTTGCTCATCGAAAATCACTTTTAGCTGGCCGATGGCTTGAGCATACTGGCCTGCCTGAACAACACATGTCCGGCTTTGGCCGTCAGGATTGTTGACCATTTGCGCGTAAGTGCCGTTATGGTCATGGCCCAGGTTGGTGAAGTCACCCAGTAAAGTATGAGAGTGACCGCCAACGATAAGGTCAATACCGTTAACTTTAGAGGCGATATCCAGATCGACAGCATTACCGATATGGGTTAGTGCAATAATGTTCTGGATGCCTTTAGCCTCCAGCATATCAACCGTTGACTGGGCGGATTGAACCATGTCATGGAATTCGACTTTGCCGGTATTCGGTGCCAGATTTGGCATGTCATCTAGGGCAATACCAAACACAGCAACAAGATCTTTGTCTTTTGGCAGGTTATTCAGATCAGTGACTGGTGTTTTTTTATTGCCGTCGAACGCAAAAACAACATAAGGCTTCAGGTTAGTCTGATTTTTCAAATCAGCATCTTTACTGGTATCAACATTGGCTGCAACAACCGGGAAGTTGATATCGCTGATGAACTGGTTCAGCTTAGTGTTATTCAGATCGAACTCATGGTTCCCCAGCGCCATAGCGTCAAGGCCCATCTGGCTCAGCAATTCAGCATTCATTGCGCCTTCGTTAAGCTTGAAGTAGGCGCTGCCTTGCCATGCGTCACCACCGTGAAGGAACAGAAAGCTGTCGTTTTCAGTTTGTGCTGCTTGCTTGTATTCATCGGCCATAGTTTGTAGGCGAGGGAAGCCACCAAACTCGTTATAAACCAGAGTTTCATCAGCTTTGAAGCTGGATTTTACCGGATCAAAATTGGAATGCGTGTCGTTAATGTGAGCGACAGTCAGTGTAAAAGTGTGTTCCGGCTGTGAAGGTGTTTGAGCGCAACCTGCAAGTGCGGTCGCGATAGAAAGTGCGATGAGAGGCTTTGAAAAGGTCATTCAATTACCTATTTATCATTTTTAGGGGGCTAGATAAAAAAACGCCCCGCAGTAGCGAGGCGCGGGCAATATAGCCAAGAATATATGCATGAGCAAACATATTTTTTGGTAACTTAGTCTGTGATTTTATCGTTTGGCGCAAACGTTCTCTTTTTTGTGATGGCTAGGGTGCTGAAATATAAAGGCTTTTTAAGGCAACTGATTGCGACAGTAAGCAACTTAGCTTTTAGCTAACTGTATGTTCCAAAAACAGGTTTGGTGGTTATTTGGACATTGTATTGGATGGAGATTGTTCTGGTTGGATAGGGTGGTTTTCAATCATTTTATGAACACAACAACAAAATGCGAATGTTAGATTGTTAGTATTTTAATTCATGAGTATGCTTTGTTTTAGATAAATCAAAGGATTATTGGCGTGGAACTATCATCAATCATCGATATTTTTGAAGACTATTTAGAAGAGCATCTTGAAGGGAAAAGCGAACAGCTACCAGATGTACTGCCGGATGAAATTCAGACTTTACTCGAGGAGCCTGCCGTTTTTTTTCTGATTACTCAAATGGGGATTTGCTGTCCATATGAGATTGATTCCATTGAGTATAAGGAGTTGCTCCGCTGGATAGAGTTTGCTGCTGTCTCTTTTTGTACGATGAGACGAGTCAATCCGGAAGCTTTCCAGGCTTATGCTCAATTAATATCTGATGTGCTGAATCAAACTCTTGATGAGGAAACCATAGAACCTGAGCAGTTGTATGCTGTGGTTCGGGTGCTAAAAGGGCATCAAATCCCTGTTTCTGATCACATCATGGAATGGTTGCATCAACACTATGAGCCCGAGTTTGAAGAGGAGCTTGATGTTGATGCATTGAGCGAGGCTATGGTGCATGAGATCCGTGAGTCGGGTATTCGTTGTGCTGAAGACTTTGTTTTTATGATGGAAGCTGAATTGGCAATGATGCCGTCTCAGGGTATGTCGGAGTTATTTGCGTCACTGACGGTTTTTGACTGGTACGTTGATGCGGCGGTTATGTTGCTTTCTCATAATGAGGCGTCGATAGCAGCACAGGCTCGGGAATTTTTGGCTGCAATGCCTGATAAAGAATGGTGTAAATTGAAAAAACCGGGTTACCTGACCGTATTGCGCCACTTTGTAGCTGATGATTTAAAAAAACAGATTGATTATTGGCAGCGTCAGGTATTGAGGTACAACAAGGCCAAAACCAACAAAGTGACGGTGGTTGAAGCAATGGCCTGCATGCCTGATGGGGAAGGGGCTGCAATACTGACAGTTCTGCTCAAGGATAAGTTTGGCTATGCGTTGTGGAATGCCGTCTTACGTTTTGATATGGGGATTGCCGAAAGCTTTTATCAACCGATGGAAAGCAAGGCGGAGTGGACATCGCTGATTGAAAAAATGCGTAAGGAAACTGATACCCATCAGGTAGACCCGCTCTATATCAAACAAGTTATTCCATGGATGCTGACCCTAAACCAGGAAACAAAAACGTGTCTTGATATGGCATCCTTGCTGTTTTTGAGTTTGTTGCCGGCTGAGTGGGCTAAGCCGCAACCTGCAAACCTGAGCGATATGATTGCGGCACACATTCAAAAACCGGAAGCCAGGGATGTAGAGAGTGCTCGCAATATCAGTGATTTATTGTTAATGCATTCATCGGTAAATACTTGGTTTGAAACCTCATTGCCGCCTGGTTGCAAAACTCCGCGAGATGTTATTAATAAGGTTTTTCTTGCTGATCGGACTGGGTTGGTGAAGCGCATGATTCTTAGTGGTTTGGTTTGTCACTTTGCCAAATCAGCTGAGGGGCTGGAAAGGTCTGAAGACATCTTTTGGCTCAATGCATATGATTTGCTCAACAATCCATTGAAGCGAAAGCAATTACCGTTACTTAATGTGCTGGCTGAGCGATCGTTGGACGCCGTAAAACATGAAAAACAATGGTTATCATCACTGAATTTGATGGCAGAACCTGATACCGGTTATGTCGTTAAAATTGAATTGGATGATACTCGTCCTAAAGTATGGCGCAGGATGACAGTAAGTAATAAAACATCATTGCTAGAGCTTCATACCATAATCCAGATTGCGATGGGATGGGAGGATAGCCATCTGTTCCAGTTTATTGATGATCGTGATAATTATCCGACAGGGGCTGATGAGTATGATTACGATCAGTTGGAAGATGTCATGCTTGGGATGTTGCTGAAAAAGCCAGGTGATCACCTAGAGTATGTCTATGATTTCGGTGATTATTGGCAGCATACTATTACTCTGGAAAAGGTTCAGAGCAAATGCTGTTTGGTGCCAAAGGTTACAGCTGGAAGCCGGATGTGTCCGCCTGAGGATTGTGGTGGCATTCCGGGTTATGAAGGATTGCTGAAGGCGCTGAAAAGACGTAACGAGGATGATCTTGAGTTACTTGAGTGGAGTGGCTGGGATGCTGATGATTTTGACCCTAAAGAGTGGAGCAAGGAATCTGTTAATGAACAGTTGCGCGACGCTATTATTGTTGAATAATCACAATCGTTAATTATTGAAACCAGTATCTTGCGATGCTGGTTTTTTATTTGAATTTTATTAAAAATATCCCATAACAAGCATTGCTATTTTAAACCAGAATCATTGTCACAGTCTGTGACTTTTGTTTTCTTTTATTTGCACATTTAGTGATGAAGCTAATACAAATAAAGTATTGATAATAATCGCTTTTAAGTTGATTTTTGCCAGCGTATATTCCCGTTAATTATATCGAGACAGGCCAACTCTTTGTTATTGATGCATATTGCGTATTTCTTAGAACATAAGAGTACAAAGTAAAGATAACGTGGGTTGGTACCATTTGAAGGGAATAACCATGACGGGAAAAATACCATTACGGCACTTGATGTTGGGGATCGCCGTGCCTAGCCTTTTGGCTGTGAGTTGTTCGGCTTATGCCGATGTTGCCTATTTTCGCTATCAGAATGATCTGAGTTATCGACTCGAACCAGTGCAGGTTTTTCGGATGCGAAAAGCTGTACCTGAGGTCAATCTGCGTAAGGCGCTCAAACCGGTTATCAAGAAAACGTATTATAGCGAGCAGGCGTTTCTTGAATCGCTACAGCAACAGCTTGGTGAAGACGTTGTTGGCAAACATCAGGCATTTTTCCTGGAGAAAGCAAAGCAGCCGCAGCGTGACCTGGCAATAGATGTGCTGGGCGATGACGTCGTTCAGATAGCATTTAAGGCGCAACCACAAACAGAAGCCCTGCCGACGACTGAGTTGATTGATATCACTAAGTTTAATGGTCCTTCGGTATTGAATAGAACCGGACATGGTTTCTCGACGGCGAATTTACAAGTTACGGTGAATCCTCAAAGTCTGTGCGTGAGTATTGTATCGAAATCCACAGGCAAGCTGAGTGACATCTGTCCGGATAAAATAAACAGTTTCACGCTTAAATCAGATGGCGATTATCAGTTGAATGGCCTTGGCCAGGAGTTTCATGACCCAGGTAAGCTTAATACCAACTGGCTTGGCTTTAAACGTCAGGGCGGCAATAAGATGGAAGGCTATCAGGGCGGTGGTACAGGTAACACCCAATTCCCGATCCTGTACGCAATAAATTCACAACAGCGTAACTATGCCATTTACTTAGATACTGTTTATTCTGTGAGTTGGGATTTCACCAAGGCACCTTGGAAAGTTTCGCAGCTTGAAGGCACACCAAGCTTTTTGTTTATGGCCGGGAAAGATTTGCCGGATTTACGTCAGAAATACATGTCGATGGTTGGTACCCCGCTGGTACCGCCACGGAAAATGTTTGGCATGTGGTTATCGGAGTATGGTTTTGATAACTGGCTGGAGTTGGATGACAAGCTGGCAACGCTGAAGCAGCATGATTTTCCTCTTGATGGCGTGGTTATGGACTTACAATGGTTCGGTAATGTTGATGCATTCAGCCCAACCAGCCAGATGGGCACCCTGACTTGGGATCGTGAGCATTTCCCTGCACCAGAAGAGAAAATCAAGTCTTTGAAAGCCCAAGGTGTCGGCATGATGTTGATTGAGGAATCCTATGTCAGTGACGGACTGGAAGAGTTCGGCAAGATGGCTGAGAGCGGATACCTGGTCAAGGAGGCGAAAACAGGCAAGGTCATTGATTCAGATCCGAATAATTACGGATACTGGTGGGGTAAGGGCGGTATGATCGACTGGACTAACGCTTCCGCCGGTGATGAATGGCACGATTGGAAGCGTAAACCACTTATCGACATGGGCGTGATTGGCCACTGGACCGATTTGGGCGAGCCGGAAATGTACAACCCGAATGGTGTATATACAGATGGTCGCTCGCAGAATGATGTTCATAATATCTTCAACTTCAAGTGGCTGGAAAGCATTTACAATGGCTATCAGCGTAATGAAACGGAAGTTCGTCCATTTATGATGTCTCGCTCGGGAGCGCCGGGGATCCAGCGTTTTGGTGCCACTATGTGGTCGGCAGATATCGGAACGAACCTGGAAAGTTTAGCTGGCCAATTCAGCATGCAGCCGAATATCGTGTTGTCAGGTATCGATTATTACAGTTCTGATATTGGCGGTTTCCATCGCAGTGCCTTGAGCGCAGTGCCGGAAAAACGTGAAGCCGCCCTGAATGAAACTTATACCCAATGGTTTGCTTACAGTTCCTTGTTTGAGGTGCCGGTTCGTCCGCATACCGAGAACTTGTGTAACTGCAAAGAGACAGCGCCGGATCGGGTTGGTGATATGGTTAGTAATAAGGCCAATATCAAACTGCGTTATCAGTTGATCCCATACCTGTATTCGTTGGCCCATCGTGCCAATATTGCAGCAGAGCCAGTCTATCCGTCAATGGATTACTATTTTGCAGATGACCTAGAGGCTCATAACTTGGCTGGTCAGAAGATGATGGGTAAAGATCTGATGGGGGCTGCGATTGCGAAAATGGGACAGACGGCGGTAGATGTCTATCTTCCGAGTGGTCAGTGGTTCGATTACCGTACAGGTCAGTTGTTTGACAGTAAAGGAGAGTGGCTTAAACAGCTTCCTGTTTATGATAATGGTGTTTTGACCTTGCCGTTGTTTGCCCGTGACGGTGCTATCGTTCCTGTTAATCCGCAGCAGGCAATGCCGCTTTCCAGCGATGTGCCGCTGATTCTGGCTGCACGGATCTATGGTAGTGACGGTGAATTTACGTTGTATGAAGATGATGGAGCTACGAATGCTTACCTGCATGGTGAAGTTCGTAAAACGACGTTTAAAACGCATGATACAGATAACGGTGTTCAGTTGGTTATCGATACCCAAGGCAGCTACGCGAATGCACCGCAATCCCGACCTCTTCAGATTGAATGGCTTGGCCTGAAAGGAAAAGTTAAAGCACTGGAGTTAAACGGTCAGGAATTAACCGGTTGGAAACAGGACGGCACTCAACTTGTGTTTGAGCATGTTGCACTGCCTGTCAGCAACCAAATTAGTGTGTCAGTGATTATGCGGTAATTGTGTAACCAATATTGAAATCGTTAATTTATGAAGCCAGCAGAAAGCTGGCTTCATTGCTATTAGTGTGAATAGGGTTGTTTGTTATGTTCTTCGCTGCCCTCATAAATTCTACGGTTTTGATTGCAACAAAGATAAGCGCCAGTAAAATGCTGGCGTTTTGTTGTTTTAGGTAAAAGCGCTATGCGTATTCACGCGGTACATAATTTATACGAAGAACGTTTGGCACGTTCGACACGCCCGTTTCGGGCAAGGGGTTGTAAGGTTGAACGTTGTCGCTACTGTATGCAGCGTGAACACCTTTGTATCTGTTCTGAAAAACCGGTTATCGATTCCAATGCTGCCTTTTTGCTGGTGATGTATGATGATGAAATCCTTAAGCCAAGCAATACAGGCCGTTTGATTGCGGATTTGTTTGAAGATACGTTTGCCTATATTTGGTCACGTACCGAGCCAAATCAAGAGATGCTGGAACTGCTGAATGACCCACAGTGGCAACCTTATGTGGTATTTCCTGATGAATATGCTGAGCCTGAGCGTGTAGCCGAGAAGGTGGAAGTGGGTACGGGTAAACGACCTCTTTTTATTATGCTGGATGGTAGCTGGGCGGAAGCCAAGAAGATGTTCCGTAAGAGCCCGTACCTGAATAAATTTCCGGTATTGTCTATCAACCCTGAAAAGCCTTCTCGCTATAAAGTACGTGAAGCATCGAAAGAGAATCAGCTGGGGACCGCGGAAGTGGCAGCCCGCATTATCGACTTGTATGGTGAACAGCGAAATGCTGATGTACTGGATCTTTGGTTTGATGTTTTCCGTGAAAACTACATTGCAGGAAAAATGAACCGCGTATTGCCGGATGAATCAGCAATCAAGCAGTTAAAAGAGTATCTGGCAGCGTAGTTGAGCGGTATTGTTTTAGCAGATAAAGTAATTAAATAACAGCAGGTTGAAAACTAATACAACAACTTGCTGTTTCTTTCGGCAAACGCGAGCTGAAACTGTTATCTGACCCACTAAACTTGTGGCTCGTCACAGTCTGTAGGTGTAGATGTGTGGATAATTTTTTCAGTTTTGTTTTTATAAATTTTGCGGAGAGTGCAGGATGTACTACGGCTTTGATGTGGGCGGTACCAAGATTGAATTTGGTGCATTTAATGAGAAACTGGAACGCGTTGCGACGGAACGTGTGCCGACGCCGGGTGATGACTATGAAAAACTAGTCGAAACTTTGGTCGGTATTATTCAGAAAGCCGATGAGCAATTTTCTTGTGAAGGTTTTGTCGGGATCGGCATTCCGGGAATGGAAGATGCCGAAGATGGCAAACTACTGACCTCAAATGTACCTGCGGCCAAAGGTCGTACCCTGCGTAAAGATCTGGAAGCAAAACTGGGTCGTAGTGTAGTAATCGATAATGATGCTAACTGTTTCGCACTTTCTGAAGCGTGGGATGAAGAACTACAAGGCGAAAAATCAGTTCTGGGGTTGATTCTGGGTACAGGTTTTGGCGGCGGTTTGGTTTTTGACGGCCATGTATTCTCTGGTATGAACCACGTAGCCGGTGAGCTGGGTCATACTCGTATGCCAATTGATGCCTGGTTCCACCTGGGTGAAAAAGCGCCGTTATTTGAGTGTGGTTGCGATAACAAAGGTTGTATCGATAATTACCTGTCTGGCCGTGGTTTTGAGCAGCTTTACACCCATTATTATGGCGAGAAGGTTAAAGCCGTTGAGTTGATCAAACGTCACGCAGAAGGTGACGAGAAGGCCGTTGAGCATGTTGATCGTTTTATGGAGCTGCTGGCTATCTGTCTGGCAAACCTGTTTACTGGTCTTGATCCTCATGTTGTGGTTCTTGGTGGTGGCCTATCAAACTTTGAGTTGCTGTACACCGAGCTGCCTAAGCGTTTGCCGAAGCATTTGCTGTCTGTTGCCCGTGTTCCGAAAATCGTGAAGGCGAAATACGGTGATGCTGGTGGTGTGCGCGGCGCTGCATTCCTGAACATTAAGTAATCACGTAAGAGTGATTGAGAGAAAAAGCACTGCTGAGCAGTGCTTTTTTTATATTTTCTGAAAAACTTTGCTAAAATCCGCGCTCTTTTGTTCAGAACCGGAAACACTGCATGTCATTTCAAGCGTTGGGGCTACAAAGCCAGCTAGTTGATACCGTAACCGCCTTGGGCTTTAAAACCCCAACCCCAGTCCAGCAACAAGCCATTCCAGAAGTGTTAGCTGGTCACGATATTATGGCTGGTGCTCAAACCGGTACGGGTAAAACGGCTGCATTTGGATTGCCAGTACTTCAACGTTTGCTCGAACAGCCTGAGCTTGAACCTGATACAAGTGCTGATAGGGAAAAAGCCAACATCCAGATCCGTGCTTTGGTGTTGACACCGACCCGAGAATTGGCGCAGCAGGTTTATGACAGCATCACGTCTTATAGTAAGGATACTCCGATTAAAACGGCCGTTGCCTACGGCGGCACGAGTATGAATGTTCAGGTAAATGCTATCCGTTCAGGTGCTGATATTTTGGTCGCGACCCCAGGACGACTGTTAGATCACGCTTATGTCGGGACAGTTGATTTGGCTAAGGTTGAATGCTTTGTCCTTGATGAGGCGGATCGTATGCTGGATATGGGCTTTATTGACGATATCAAGCGGATCATGAAGCGGATGAAAACCGCAAGGCAGACACTATTTTTCTCTGCAACCTTCTCCAAGCAGGTGAAAAAACTGGCTTATGACATTCTTGAAGATCCTAAGCTGATTGAAGTAACCCCAGCTAACAGTACAGCCGTGACCGTGGAGCAAATGGTGTACCCGGTTGACAGGCATCGAAAGCGCGAATTGCTTTCGTATCTGATTGGTTCTCGAAACTGGCAACAGGTTTTGGTGTTTACTAAAACGAAACAGGGTTCTGATGAGCTGGCAAAAGAATTGGGGTTGGATGGGATTAAAGCAGCTTCAATCAATGGTGATAAGAGCCAGGGCGCAAGACAGCGCGCATTAAATGATTTTAAAACAGGCAAGATCAGAGTGTTGGTTGCAACAGATGTTGCTGCGCGCGGGCTAGATATCGATCAGTTGGAATATGTCGTGAACTTTGATATGCCGTTCAAAGCTGAGGATTATGTTCACCGTATCGGGCGTACTGGCCGGGCTGGTCAGGCGGGCAATGCCATTTCACTAATGAGCCTGGATGAAGAGTGGGCGCTAAAGGCAATTGAAGAGCTGCTGGATACTCGTCTGCCACAGCAGTGGCTGGAAGGCTATGAGCCTGACCCGACGATTGAACCTCCGGAAAATCGTCGCCGTGGTCGTTCTGCTGACAAACGTAAAGCAAAAGCAAAGCATAAAATTCACAAGAATCGTGGTCGTCATACTCGTCGATAAGTGTTAAGACGATAAGCGTTAAAACTGCTTTTATATAAAAGCCGTCAGTGTGATTTTCTTATGTATTGGCGGCTTAAATATATCAAAAAAAATGTTGGCGACTGAGTTTATGGGTCAATTCTGACTTATTTGATGTTTTTTGAGCGTGAAAGATGTATTCCTGTCTCAATTATTTGCTGTAACCAAATAATAAATTGTTGAACATTAGGCTCTTTGCTAGTGTTCGCGCGTTTTTCTGAAATTACAATGTAGTGCGAGTTTGGGGGGAATGTGACAAAGCTTACTCGGCGTATTCGACTAGCTGTTTATACCCTTATCATTGTCACAGTATCATCCTATTTATGTTACCTCTCTGGGGTTTTTGATACTGAGCTGGTTATTTCTTCTAAGTTAACATCCTTTAAAAGTATTGATGACAGCGACTATGATGGTTCAACGAAGTCATGGCTTGATTATGATGGCCACTCACTCACGCTTGAATGCAATATCACAGATGTAGCGAGGTGGCCGTTCTGTGGTGTTTCTATAATGTTGAGTAATGACTCCATGGGAGTCGATTTGAGTAAGTATCACTCGATTGGTTTAGAGCTTGACTATAAAAGCCCACCGTTCTCAGAACGTATTCGTGTATATCTGCGTAATTTTGACCCGGCTTACTCAGATCTCCGTGATCCACTGTCTCTTAAATATAATTCAATTGAGTTTTCTCCCGGAATGGGGAGTGGTTTATCTGTCATACCGATGCAGGCATTTCAGGTGCTCTCATGGTGGATTGCAGACTATGAAATCCCCATTGAAGAATCAGGTCAGCAAGTTAACAATGTTATTGAAATTCAGGTTTCAACGGCGGGCAAAATCATTCCAGCTAACTATAAGCTCAAAATTAAGTCTCTGGTGTTTTATGGGAAATGGATATCAGAAGCATCACTGTTGAAGTTTAACGTCTTAATGTGGCTGGCGGCGGCGGGGGCTTTTCTATTGCTGGAATACTTTCGGTTACAAGGTAACCTTAAATCGGTAGAAGCTCGTCGCAATGAGCTGCGTACGACTAATCGGGCATTGTTTGAAAGAACCCGGCGTTTTGAAGAGCTGGCTTATAGAGATGCTTTAACAGGTACAAAAAATCGTAATGCAGTATCAGCCTGGCTGGAAGAAGCGATTGAGGACGCAATAATCCATGGTAGTGCATTCTCTTTAATCTATCTCGATATTGATCACTTTAAGTCTATTAATGATAGGTATGGCCATCTCAAAGGAGATGAGATCCTGAAAGCCTTTGCAAAGCTGCTAGAGAGTCAAATCTGTGAGAGTAATGTGTTTGTTCGTTGGGGCGGAGAAGAATTTATTATCTTTTGTCCTGGTGAATCACTTTCGTATGCTGAGCCTTTTGCTCAGCATTTAAGGGCCGTTGTGGAATCTAACCAATGGACTGATGACTTACCTGTTACTTGTAGTATCGGTGTTGCCGAACTGACCGGAGATGAAAGCTTTGAGTCATTGCTAGACCGGGCGGACAGTGCGCTTTATGCAGCAAAACAGGGTGGAAGGAACAGGGTTGAGGTAAAAAGCGTTCGTTTAGAATATATTAATAAGCGCATCAGTAGTTTGGTATGATAGCCGACTATATTCACGGAATGACAATAAGGTAGCTGTGACAATTATGATTCGTTTTGGTGTGATTGGTACGAATTGGATAACCGATAGCTATATCGAAGCCGCATTGAAAACAGGTAAATATCAGTTGGCGGCGGTGTATTCCCGTCAGATAGAGAATGCTCAAGAGTTTGCGGCAAAATATGACGTTAGTTTGTGTTTTGACAGCTTGGAAGAAATGTCGGCAAGCGATGCCTTGGATGCGGTATATATTGCCAGCCCGAACTCCCTCCATGGACCTCAAGCAAAATTGTTTATTGAACAAGGTAAACATGTCATTGGTGAAAAGCCGCTGGCTTCAAATATTGCTGAGGTTGATGCCTTGATAACAATGGCCCGAGAGAAAGGCGTTGTTTTGTTTGAGGCAATGAAAACAACGTATACACCTAATTTTCAGCGTATTCGTGAGGCACTACCGAAATTGGGTAAGCTTCGAAAAGTCTATTTTTCCTACTGCCAGCTCTCTTCCCGTTATAGCAAGTATTTGAATGGCGAAAACCCGAATACCTTTAATCCGGCGTTTTCCAACGGTTCGCTGATGGACATCGGGATATATCCGCTAAGCGCAGCGATTGGATTGTTTGGTGAGCCAAACAGCTTTACAGCGCAAGGTGTATTGCTCGATTCGGGGGTGGATGCACATGGCACTCTGGTGCTTCACTATAGCCAGTTTGATGTGGTGATCAGCCATTCCAAAGTCAGTGACGGGTTAATCCCAAGCGAATTGCAAGGTGAGCAGGGAACTATGCTGGTTGATGGTATTTCAGAGTGCAAATCGGTAATGCTGCACAGACCAGGTGAACCAGCTCTCGAGCTGACTCAATCGCAGGAAGAAAATGTGATGTATTACGAAGCGGTGGAGTTTGCCCGTCTGGTTGAAAAGCAGCACATTGACCATTCTGGTTTGGCGCGTACTCAGATTGTCAACACGATTATCACTCAGGCTCGCAATGTTGTTGGTGTCCGCTTTCCGGCTGATGAAGATATGCTGGTCTAGTTACCTAGGACAAACAAATTTTTGCGACTGACTTTTAGTTGTTAAGGGTAACGGTATTTAGTCGTTAAAAAAGGTGGCCATAGTCGGCCACCTGAGAGGGAACATTTATTTATTGTTAGTCGTAGTGCAGGGTTTAACTTTTGAAAAACTGGAGATTAGCTCTTCAGGGGTTACCAGAACATCCATGCAAACATGGTTAGCGCACCGATACAGGCGATGTTGAGGTAGATACCGACTTTCATCATTTCAGACTGCTTGATATGACCAGATCCAAAGACGATAGCATTCGGTGGCGTCGCAACCGGTAGCATGAAGGCACAAGATGCAGATACTGCAATCAGTGCAGACAGGATGACCGGAGATACGCCCAGTGCTTCGGCGACGGTAGCAAAAACCGGTACCAGCAAGGCAGCACTGGCGGTGTTACTGGCAAATTCAGTCAGGAACACAACGAAAGCAGCGATAACTAAGATGGTGAAGAACAGGCCTGCTTGCTCTAGGAGGCCACTCAGGCTATGTGCCAAGAAGACGCTGGTGCCAGTAGCCTTCAGGACATTGCTCAGGCAGATACCACCACCGAATAGTAGCAATACACCCCAGTCAGTTGATTTCTCGATATCCTTCCATTCAACCACTCGCGATACACCTAGCAAGACTATGGCGCCGAGGGCAATCAAGGTGTCGAACTTACTGAAACCGCCAAGGAATGCATTGATAGGCTTACTAAAAATCCAAAGCATTACTGTCAGAGCGAAGATAGTCAGGGTAATAAGTTTACCGTTGCTCCACTGTACCGGCTTATGGTCAAGTTCGAAGGTGTGGTTAAGATCTGGCTTTAGCAAAAAGTAAAGCAGTGCAACAGTGATAGGTAATAGCATTAACGAAATTGGCAGGCCAAATTCCATCCACTCGGTAAAGCTCAGTCCAACTTCAGCGGCGGCAATGGCGTTGGGCGGGCTACCAACAACTGTCGCGATACCACCAATACTTGCACAGTAAGCAATACCCAGCAGGACGAAGACATAGGTACTGCGATGGCTTTGTTCATTTACTTTGTTGAGTACACCAAGCACCAGAGGAAGCATCATTGCTGTGGTTGCAGTATTACTGATCCACATTGACAGTGCTGCCGTAACGCCAAACAACATAAATACGGCTACAGACATACGCCCTTTGGCAATTAGTAATACCTTGTCGGCAATCGCTTTGTCGAGTTCTTGTTTGTGCAGGGCTGCGGCAAGGGCAAAACCGCCCAGGAATAAGAAAATAATTGGGTTGGCAAAGTTGCCGAGCGCCTGAGGTGTTTTAAAGATACCAAAGCCAATTGCCAGTAGCGGAACCAATATGGCAGTGATACTGACATGCAGGGCTTCGGTTAGCCATAGAATGGCGACAAAGGCCAGAATACTCAGACCGACAACAACATCTTGTTCAAAGGGGAGGGTGTTTAACAATAGGGTAAATAGGGCGATGTCTGCCAGTAGAATGATGCTGTTCCGGTCAAACAGCCACTTTTTCAGTGTCAGGGTTAAGGCTGTCATATGCTTTCCTTTTAATGGGTATAGTAATGGTTGCGATAAAGCGCACAACATTTTTGTTATTGCGGATGTTACAGTCTATTTGGTAATTGTTAACTGGTTGATGGCTGTTTGTTATCTTGTCGGTGGGGGGATTGTTTTTTTTGTGAGCTTGTCATTCTGATATGTGTGGAAATATACCCATAGCGAACTTCGCTAGATAATCATTCTGTATAAGCGGGGGAAAGTAGACATTATGGTAGTTATATTAACTGTTACATGATTTCAATATTGTTCAGTTTCGTATTAGGTTGAAACAAGGAGGTGATTTTTTTGCGTTATTTTTAACGCATTTTAAATTGGGTAAAAAAATAAGTCGTGAGCAGTCTTAAAATAGAGGGTAAAAAGTTAGAGTTATTCGTCGGCTTTTTGACTTGTTGTGAGTCAGAAAAATGTTGTTTTGTGCTTTCTGTCACAAAAGTTACTGTGCTCAATAAAAACTGATAACAGCGACATTATGCCTTATGTATCATAAGCAAAAATAAAGATTGTTAATTATAAAATTAAATTAAGTTGAGGCTAGGTTGTTATGAGTGCAAAAGCACAGGGGGTGCGTAAGCGTGTCCATAGTGATGCGCAGGCGCATATGAAAGAAGTCAGGATGAGGTTTATGAAGTCTTTTATTGAAAAGGTGGAAAAGCAGAAACTGCGCTAAGTAGTTATTTCATCTAGGACAGATTTACAGAAAAAAGCCGCTGGATACAGCGGCTTTTTTTATTGTTGGGGCATAGGCCCTTCTATCACCATTTCTTGTGTTGAAATAGGTTCTTTAGGGCCAGGGAAACGCGGTTGAATATCTAAAAGATATATATCAATCATGGCTTTTACTCGGGCAAGGACTTCACGAGTGCGAATTTTAAGCCCTGCCAGACCCCGGGGTTCAGGGACCGCCAAGCAAATGGCGTCGATATTATTGCTTTGGGCGATAAACAGTGCTCGTTCACAATGGAACTTCTGGGTAATGATGACAAAGTGGTTAGTTTCGAATACGTTTTTGGCTCTGACTACAGAGTCCAGAGTACGAAAACCTGCGTAATCAAGAACAATGTCTTTATCCGGTATGCCTGCTTTTAACAGATCACGTTTCATTGTCCATGGTTCGTTATAGGAACGGTGAGCGTTGTCACCGCTTAGTAATAGGATATTGATCTTGTCAAGTTGGTATAAAGATAGGGCCGCTGACATTCGGTAGTCGTAGTATGGATTGAGGTTCTTCGCGATATATTTGCTGGTGCCTAGCACCAGGCCGACCGTGCGGGATGGAATAAGAGAAGTGTCAGTAAAAATGCGATCGGATGTATAGGCGGAGATCCAGCGATCAATAAGTAAACTCGCCCCGACTAAAACGATTAGCAGTACTGCAGAAATGCGAAATAAGTAAAGCAGCTTCATACGAATCCAGATGTAAAAATGTAAAATAAACTCTTGTGTTAAAAGTAAATGGCATCAGGAATTGGTATTTCAACGTGCTATGAATAAACCAACAATCAAGCGCCTAGTTTCTGTCCTTTGTATAGCGTAGCCAGGATAGAAAACTAATTAGTTTGGTATAAGTATAATACCTTAATATCTTGATAATGTTATGCAAAAACCATGTCAAATCTGTAGCTGCCGTGTGAAAAGCATAGCTTTTGAGGAGGGGAAGTGGTGGGCAAACTTTATGTACAGTGGGAAAAACAAAAAAGCCCGCTAAGAGAGCGGGCTTATTAACAGGCGTCTTCAGATTAGAAAGAAGTACGCTTGTAACGGCGGTATTCTGATTGCCAGAAGTTCGCGTCGATCTTCTCTTTGATACGCTCGTCAGTGCTATTTGGCGCTTTGCCTTGTTCTACTGCTTTCTTCGCTACAGCATATGCAATGTGACGAGAAACCTTTTGAATATCTTCAAGAGGCGGTAGCAGAGCACCTTCACCATTAATTGCCAGTGGAGAACACTCTGCCAGGGCACGGCTACTTTCCATTAGCATTTCGTTGGTAACACGGTTTGCACCTACAGCCAGTACACCTAGGCCGATGCCAGGGAAGATGTAGCTGTTGTTACATTGTGCGATTGGGTAAGTTTTACCATTGTGTACAACCGGCTCAAATGGAGAACCAGTGGCAACTAGTGCATTACCGTCAGTCCAACGGATGATGTCTGCTGGCGTTGCTTCTACACGGCTAGTTGGGTTAGACAGTGGGAAGATAATCGGGCGCTCACAATGCTTATGCATTTCGCGGATAACTTCTTCGCTGAATAGACCTGGTACGCCAGATACACCGATCATGATAGTAGGCTTGGCATGACGCATAACATCTAGTAGAGAGATGTTGTTATCTGCTGTTTTCCACTTGTTGATCTTAGAGCGAGGCTGAACAAGCTTCTGCTGGAAGTTGATCAGGTTTGGCATGTCATCAACTAGCAGACCCCAACGGTCAACCATGAACACTTGGCTACGAGCTTGTTTCTCAGAGATACCTTCAGAAACCATCTGAGCAATGATTGCTTCTGCAATACCACAACCAGCTGAACCTGCACCAAGGAAAGTAATACGCTGTTGAGACAGTTTCGTGCCTGCAGCTTTACAAGCAGCCAATAGAGAACCAACGCTAACTGCTGCTGTACCCTGGATGTCATCGTTGAAGCAGCAAACTTCGTCTTTGTAACGCTCTAGCAGTGGCATAGCATTCTTCTGAGCGAAGTCTTCAAACTGGATTAGTGCTTCAGGCCAGCGCTGCTTAACTGCCTGGATAAACTCATCAACAAAGTTATCGTATTCCTGGCCAGTAATACGAGGGTGGCGCCAGCCCATGTACATTGGGTCAGACAGGCGCTGTGGGTTGTTGGTACCAACATCAAGTACTACAGGAAGAGTATAAGCCGGGCTGATACCACCACATGCAGTGTAAAGAGCAAGCTTACCGATTGGGATACCCATACCACCGATACCTTGGTCGCCCAGACCCAGGATACGCTCACCGTCAGTTACAACGATAACTTTTACATTGTGGCGAGATGCGTTGTTTAGCATATCTTCAATGCGATCACGGTTTGGATATGAGATGAACAGACCACGGCCACGACGGTAGATATTTGAGAAGTTTTCACATGCCGCACCTACAGTTGGTGTGTAGATGATAGGCATCATTTCAGTAATGTGGTTTTCTACCAGACGATAGAACAGAGTCTCGTTCGTGTCTTGGATGTTGCGTAGGAAGATGTGCTTATCCATATCATTATCAAAGTTCAGATACTGCTGATAAGCACGTTCGGTTTGTTCTTCAATTGTTTCAATCGCTTCTGGAAGCAGACCTTCCAGGTTGAAGAACATGCGTTCTTCTACAGAGAATGCACTACCTTTGTTTAACAGAGGAGTTTCAAGTAACGCTGGGCCAGCGTACGGAATGTAGAGAGGTCTTTTATCGTTTTTCATGCAATAGACTCTGGTTATGGTTAGGTAGTTATTAATGAAATTTAAATTTCATTTTAGGCGCTAATCCTATTCCTATAATTCTTTTATTTCAAAGGAAGATGCGAATATTTTTCAATAAAGTGATCACGTTTTTTGCTCAAGAGGGGAATTGCCCCACTATTGTGGCGCAAGCGTAAATTCAATGTTTCGCATAAATTGAAAGCTTGGGTGTTTATGTGGCTTTTGTGTCTTTTGTATCTTTTGTAATTACCGGATCTTTTGTATTTTTTGTCGTTTTTTTTAAGGTGGTTTCATTTGTTCAATTCTGTCTCAATTTATAGGAAATGCTAAAAAATACCCTATGAGGTTATATGCCATGCATTTACTACTATGTATGTAATACACTCGTATATCTATGCAGAGAAATACATGAAAATAGTATTTTTAGGTGGTTGTGAAACGGTGACAGGCTCCAAGTTTTTGGTGGAAACCAAGACAACCCGGGTGCTGGTGGACTGTGGTTTATACCAAGGTTACAAATGGCTGAGAAGGCGAAATTGGCAACCTTTGCTTTTGGTCGATATTCATCAATTAGATGCGATTCTTTTAACTCATGCACACTTGGATCATTCCGGCTACATACCGGTTTTATACAAAAAAGGCTATCGAGGACCAGTTTTTACCCATACAGCGACAGAGGCGCTCTGTCGGATCTTGTTGGCTGATAGCGGAAATCTGCAGGAAGAAGATGCGCGGTTCTATGGTAAGCATCATATAAGTAAGCATGATACTCCTGAGCCTTTATATGATCGCGCTACGGCGGAGCAGTCAATGAAGCTGTTCAAAACAGTCGAATATGATGAGCGTTTTAGTGTTGGTGATATAACGATTTATTTTCAGAATGCTGGCCATATTCTCGGGGCAGCCAGCATCATAATAGAAGCAGAAGGAAAGAAAGTCGGATTTTCCGGTGATGTAGGTCGCTCGGACGATATCTTGATGATGCCACCGGACCCGCTACCGGAGCTTGATTTACTGTTACTCGAATCCACTTACGGTAATCGCCACCATAAAAAAACAGATCCTTTCCAACAGCTGGCCGATATTGTCAATGAGACGGCGCAAAAGGGCGGGGTGCTGTTAATTCCGTGTTTTGCTGTTGGGCGTTCCCAGACACTGATGCATATGTTGTCTGTGCTGATGGCTGACGATCGTATTCCTCATTTACCAACTTATCTTGATAGCCCGATGGCTATAAATGTCTCTGACATATATACCCGTTATTCCTCAGAACATCGGCTCACACATTCTCAGTGCTATGCTATGTGTAATACAGCAATTTACACGCGCAGTGTGGAGGAATCCAAGGCGTTGGCAGAAATGCGTTTTCCCCACATTATTATAGCTGGTAGCGGCATGGTGACTGGAGGCCGGATCTTGCATCATATTAAACACCTTTTATCGGATCACCGGACAACATTGTTATTGACGGGCTATCAGGCAGGGGGAACCCGTGGCGCAAAATTGCTTGAGGGTGCCGAGATGGTTAAAGTCCATGGCAAGTGGATCCTTAATCGTGCGCGGGTTGAAGTGATGCACGGCGTATCTGGACATGGGGATTATCTGGAGATTGAGCAATGGTTGAAGCACTCCAAGCTACGGAAGGGGATGCCTATCCAGCTTATTCATGGCGACCCCGACGCATTGGAGGGAATGCGAGATCATTTGCGACGTAATACGGAGTTTGATGTTGAAATTGCGGGTTATCAAAATATTCTAACGATATAGAGGTATACGAGTATGCAAGTCGAAACGTTAAAAGATGTCCTGCACTGGACGCAAGAATTTCATCGCTGTTTGGCCGATTGTATGCAGAGCTGTGTGGATCAAAGCGATAGTGAACGAGTTAAATTGTTGCTGAAATATCTGGCTGAACATGAAGAGAAATTGGAGGCAGTGATTGGTAAATTTGAAAAATCAGCCAGTGAAAATATCCTCAATACGTGGTGCTACGAATATTTTGATCAGCATCCTATTATTCGTCATAAGTTAGCTGACTGTCCGTTTTCAGAGCTTGAAACGGATGAGATTATTTCTGAAGTTACTCATCTTCACTCTCAGGTAATTGAGCTTTATCGGTATTTGAGCGATAGGGCTGAGACTGAATCAAGTAAAGAGCTATTAGTCGAACTTGCGGATTTGGAAAAACATGAGGCAATGCGGATGGTTCATAGTGCTAACCGTTTGCAGGATATGTAATAGCACTCCAGTCATTTTTTTACTTCGGTGGTGGAGAGCACTCTATAGATAAGCAAATATGGATAAGTAAAAATGGTAGGGGTTATTTGTTCTTACCACCGCAGAACTGGAGTGGCTATTGGAGTGGGTTATGTTTTTTTGGGGAAGAGGCTGGTGCTGTGAGTACATTAATACCCAACAAGGAAGCAACTAAGATGCATTCCAGCCCAAACGGGAAGTAGCCGGCATAACCCAGCAAAGGCATTTCAAACAGATGGAAACGGTCCACGAACGGAATATTGTATTTCCAGGGAGACGTCCCGCCATAGTTCCATAATTCCCAAAAGAAGCCACACTGCAGGCTGGCCAGGGCTGGTAGACAGAAGGGGCGCCAGTCTCCTTTTTGTAGTGAAGAAAAGACAGTCCGTTTTCCTGCCAGTACTTGTAGCGATAGCAATACAATCAGTGGTGATACCCAGACCAAGGGGTAGAAAGAGTCCGGCCATGCTCCCAAGGCAAATAAAGAGAGGGTTGAAATTGTTAACCCAATAGCGGCAAGTACACGGGGGTATGGTATCTTGAATGCCCAATAGTGGGTATAGGCACGGCGCATACGGTGGAACGTTGCCATCCAGTAGGCGGTACTTAATACTGCTGGTAGCACGGTTGAAAAAGACAGGCTGGCGGTCAGAATGCGGGTTAACGGAGAAACTGGCGGCCCCAGATAATACCAGTTATGTACGAAGTGGTTGAGGTATTCGAAGAACCACCAAAACAGTGTGCTAGCGGGAAAGAGCAATAAAAACTTACCTGGTTGTTCTCGCATTAGGCAGCTTCCGTTACGTCTTATCCCTAAGGCATTTATCAGTAATATATAACCGAGCCAGAGTGGCGTGAAAGTATAGCGTTGCCAGTCGCTTTGTGTATCGATCTTCACCCAGGCCAGTGACCAGCTCAAAGCGAGCAGCGCGATACCCAGCCATCCCCACCAGGGAAATGAGAATAGCTGAGGAGCTGGCTTGTCCTGCATGCGTACCAAACGATAAAGAAAAGGCAGTATACAGGCCAAGATCAATAAGGTGAGTAAGATGAATACTGGCCATGAAAAAGGCGGATGCTCCACATAGAGCGTCGAGGGCTGCAGGCTTAGATATTGTGATAGTGGCTTACCGGAGAGAAAGGCCCCAGCCAAAGGCGGCAATATCAAAAGTGCGGCAGTTAGCATGGCCCACGCGGTCCCTTTCCACCACTTAGGCTTGCCTGTAATCTTATGCCTTAAAAAATTCAATTTTTTGAGTGTTCAAATTAAGCGTGACCAAAGTGGCCGTAATACCCATAGCGAAAAAAACAAGGCTGAAGGTGCATATTTTTTTTTGCCCCATAAAAAACACGATTGTTCTTTTAAAAAGTCGGCACCTAAAAATGAATCTGCGAGTTGCTCTGATTCTCGAGCATTAGTTGCTTTTAGCTCTTCTAATTGACTACCGGCTAGAAATTTACGTTGCTCCTTGTTGGTAATCCAATCTTGAGCAATACGCGTCGCTTCTACCATTAATTGGTTATGAGGCACCACTTTTTGAATTAATCCTGCGTCTAACGCTTCTTTAGCATTTGGTTTCCAGCCTTCACTTCCTAACATACGCTGAGCATTCGTTTCACCCATTAAACGGGGGAAATGAAGGCTGGAACATCCTTCAGGGGTGATGCCTAAGGCTGAAAACGGTGTTGAAAAGGTAGCATTTTCTGATGCAATAATACTATTAGCTAATGTGGCGGATGTTACGCTGGCTCCTAATGCCGGGCCATTTACCGCTATCAATAAGGGAGTATTGCAGTTTAGGAATATATCGAATAGCGCCTGATTATTTTTTACAATTAACCTGTGTAGTTTTTGAGGTGGCATCAATTTGAGTGAGCCACCTAAATTGACCCCAGCGGAATAATATTTCCCTGATCCGGTAAATATTATGGCCTTGACCTCATCGTTGGTATTGGCTTTTGAAAACACTTCACGTAATGCCTCCATCATTTCCAAAGTCCAACCGTTTAATTTTTCAGGGCGATTCATGGTAATGGTGAGCAAACCATCTTTGAGGTCGGTTAATAGATGGCTAGCAGCAAGACTCGTTAAGTTTAGGTCATTCAAGGTTTTTACCTTTTAAAACAATATCATTCAAATAAGACTAGTACACCCGTCAGTCTTAAACCAAGTTATGTGCCGTGAATTACTTCATACCGAAAACAGCCACTTGCACCTTAGTATTGGAATTATCGTTTTATATCAACAAGTGCATACACACATGGCAATGACATTCGAGTTAATTGCTGACAAAATAAGGGATTAATTGGAATTTCTGCAGAAGCTGTTCATGTCATACACGTTACCGATTGATTCGTTAAAAGAAACTTTTCTTTCCCATCTAGAGAACCAACATTTGGTTGTTGAAGCCGAAACTGGTTCAGGTAAATCGACTCGTTTACCGCTTTGGGCGGCTGAAAAAGGGAGAGTTCTGGTTATCGAACCAAGGCGTGTGGCATGTACCTCTCTGGCAGAATTTGTTGCTGAGCAATCCGGCGAAAAGTTGGGGCAGGGTGTAGGTTATGCAATCCGGTTTGATAACCGTTTTGATGAGCAGAGCCGTATTGTGTTTGTCACACCGGGCGTAGCTTTGCGTTGGTTGAGCGAAGATCAGCTCTCTGCATTCGATACAATTATTATTGATGAGTTTCATGAGCGCCGTTGGGATACTGATCTACTGTTGGCGTTGCTGATGAAGCTCAACCGTCACCGTTTGGTCGCTACCTCAGCTACGATGGACGGTGAGCGACTGGCTGATTATCTTGGTGCCTACCGTTTACAAGCCGAAGGACGCAATTTTCATGTTGATGTTTCTCATGTAGCAAGCGACAGCCGTAATATGCCCGATATCCGTGGCGTTGAAACCAAAGTACGTCAGGTTATTGCCGAGCACTACCAACTGCACCAGGATATTTTGGTTTTCTTACCGGGACGCAAAGAAATCGCTCAGTGTCAGTCTCAATTAAAGCAGTTATTCGATGAGCAAATTGCCCTAGGGCTGGTGGATGTGATCCCTTTGCACGCTTCTGTCTTCGATGATGAAAGGCATCGTGCCCTGACAGAAAGTGACAAGCAGCGGATTATCCTGGCTACCAATGTGGCGGAAACATCGCTGACGATACCGGGTGTGACCCTGATTGTTGACACCGGACTGGAGCGCCGAACCCACCAACGTAATGGCCGAACCGTGCTTGGCTTACATGCTATTTCCCGTGCCAGTGCTGAACAGCGTAAGGGACGTGCCGGTCGTGTTTGCGAAGGAAGTTGTATCCGATTATATGGTAAAGCTGCACCGTTGGAGCTGCTGACACCTCCTGAGCTGCACCGCGAGGAGTTGGTTGAGCCTATGCTGGCGGCGGCAAGTTGTGGCTATCGGTTTGAAGATTTAGCCTTTATTGATACTCTGCCGCTTCAGACGGTTGAACAGGCTAAAGATAAATTGAAGCTGATGGCTGCTATTGATGATAACGGACATGTTACTGAACATGGTAAGCGGTTATATCCACTGCCGATCGATACCCTGTTTGCCCATTTGATTACTGTTATGCCGGACAAGGCGAGCCAGGAAGCTATGGTGGATCTGTCGGCGGCCCTGAGTGTGCCGCAAAGATTGTGGCAGTTGCCATCCAGTGAAGAGAAGCGCGAGCAACTTGCTAAATGGCAGTCGACAGCCTGTGATGCGATGACGTTGATTAAGTTACTTCGTGAGCCAACACCTGATTTCCTGAATGTTGATACTTGTGTGCTGAAAGAAGCTCGTCAGTTATCAGAGCAGATCCGCGAGGCACTGGCGTTGCCTCAGCTTGAAGTTGCTACGTCGGTTAAACGGGAACCTTGGATGCTTGCTGTTATGAAGGCTACGCCTGAACTGGTTTTTGTTAGGCGGGAAAAGCGTCGGCAGGCATTGGGTAATGGTTATTGTGAAGTAAGCATTGGGCGTGATAGCCGTTTTTCTGACACCGCTGAAGCGGCGATTGTGTTTGACCAGTTTTCGCTTCCGGGTAAAGGCGTGAAGCAGAATCTGACTTTGGCAACTTGCATGTCACCTATCTCTTTTGATCTGATGATCTCGCAAGACATGGGGGAAGAACAAATGGGTGACAGCCAGGTGAATGATGAGGGCTGTCAGGTTGAGGTTAAGCGAGTTTACGCTGGCCGGGTTATCCAAACACGCTGGCAGCAGCCTCAGGGCGAATCGGCAAGGCGGGCATTGATCTCTATGATTATGGAAGGGGCGTTGCTCGAAGGATTAGCCGATAAAATTTGTGCCGATATCCATCAATGGAATCTGTATTTGTCGCTAGGTCGATATCAGGCGGATGCTTGTACCAGAGTTGCTGAACCGGTAGATGCGGCAAAATGGTTCGCCGAGCAGTTAGATGCGCTGGGTGTTGAATCTGCAGATGATCTGGAACTGTTTACTACTGATGATTTTGAATTTGATGGAATTCCTAAATGGGAACGGGAAGAGTTTGATCAAGCGTTTCCGTATCAGGTTGTATTAACCGATCTGACCATGTGTATCGAATACCATATTGCCCGAAAATTGGTGATAGCGGTACATACCAGCGGTAAGCGTAAGCAAGACCCAAAACGTTGGGAGCTACCGCGCTGGCAAGGCTGGAAGGTACAGTACCGAAAGGCCAGTCGAACCATCGATATAAAATAATCGGAAAACTTATCTCAGGACGGCACAAAACAATATAGAAAAGCACAATATAAAAAAGCTGCCATCATATAAAGGCAGCTTTTTAAATGGTAGGAGGATTGGTCAGTTTTGGATGGTGATGGTTTCTTGTGGTAATGAAATGACCTCGCGGAATGGGAGTCGGCTTCCATCAAGGTACCAGGCCTCTATTAAGATATTTTCGAGGGTCGAGGTTGCAGTAAATTTCCCTTTGAATCTGCCATTTTTTATCTGTCCTGCAATGATACGGCTACTGGTATCTGCAATGGGTTCACCGTCTTGTCCTGTTGTATGGTTTCCATATACGCTCAGGTACATGGCTTCATTAGTCGTTAACGTAATATCCAACATAACGGGATATGAAGAGCGCATGTTGAAACCATCTGGAATGATTATTTGATCAAAAGGTGTTGCTGTATTGCCGTTGCCACTATCGGTTGAGTTGCCTGAATCATTTCCTCCGCCTCCATCGCAACCAGATATTGTTAGGGCGATGAGTAATGCTTTTAATATATGCTTCATCATTAATCTCCCGGCTGAATTCATTCGAATAATTTGTTAACGACAGCATTGGCTCGTTGGTGCCAGTTTTGTTTTTGCGTACCGCCGGAGCTGGCAAATTCAGCCAAGTCTGGGTAAGCCTGTAAAATGTCAGTTCGCTCTGATGGGTGTGCCCAGTTTGAGTCAATCAGTAGCCCCCACGGTGTACCGTTTACGCCGTGAAAACTATCGCAGTTTGGTCCGGGGCAGTTTTCACTGTTATATATTGAAGTGTCTTGTTGTGTTGAAAAGAAGCGATCGGATGCGAGAGATGTCAGGCAGTGGCCTTTCAGGTGGATCTCTAATTCACGTCCGGGGTATTCCACATCGAATGAATTACCATGGAAGCGGCCTTCAGGGGCAAAAATGAAGGGATTTAATGGCATGTCCGGCCCGTTAGTAATAGCAGATTTAAACGGAATGCTGACAACAAAGCTGAATTGATCTGCGGCATCTTTATTACACCCTCGCCATACTCGGTAAAATTTACCGGCATCACCGGAACATTCTGGAGGGGAGAACTCGTCTTTAAGGTTACTGGATATAAGAGCAACCGCGTTTGTTTGCTCCTCTTCAATAACTACTTGGCTGTGAAGGGTTTTATTATTGACAACGATTTTTGCGCTATCGGCATCTACTTGTGACCGCGCAATGTTGTCGAGCTGTACCGCAAAACCATTGGAGTATGTTGCACCGTAGGCTTGGAGTTTTCCATAAATGTCGTAGCGAACGATGTTTCCATCTTGGTTTGAAACCGTATCTATCCGGTAGTACATGACAATATCATTGAAGTCATAATCTCCTTTTTCAGGCCAATTATCTTCATAAGCAAGCGTTACCCAGGTTCCTTCACCAGGGTAATAGTTATGAGTTAATGTTTGTTCTTCAATTGTAATAGGGTAGTCTTCGACTTCACCATAAGTCACACCGCCAAAATAAGTCAGGCCGGGTGCGTTTCCTATTCTAAAACGAGCCCATGTAGTTCCAGCTTTAGCATCTTCCGGTACCCGGACCTTTAAAGTATGAGTTCCGGGTATCAGGTACTCATCAGTAATGGATTGTTCGTTATCACCACTGAAAGTACCGTCACCATCCCAGTCAAACCAGCCGTTGACATAACCAATAGCTTCACCTCCGACAGTGACGTTGATTAATACGTCAGAACCTTGTTTAAAGTTAGTGGCAAAAGAAACGCCGTCTTCATCGTTTGGCGAGCCGTTATTATCATCTGAACTAGGTGAAACAGCAGCAATACCTTCACTGTCGATTTGGGAACCTAAAAAGAAGTTTGGTCCAATAAAGTGGCGTGGGCCGTTTTCAACAAGTGATGTTTTGTAACTATCAGGTGCGTCGCCAAAATCAGTATTGCTAGCTGTGACGGGAGCGCTGGCACATCGCGCACCATCATTTTTATTTGATGAGGGACCATCGGCAAAGAATTCCGCCTGAGGCTTTAAGTTTCCTAAGTCACGTAAATCTAATCGGTATATCTTTCCATCATGATTGTTGCTGATATACATAAAACCGGATTTATCGAAATACTGAGCGCCAAACGTTGTTTTACCGGTTAGCTCTGTAGCACCTATTTTTGTTTTGCTGGCGTTGCCTGAACTATCAAAGGTAAATAAGTAAAGGTCTCTGTTCGTATTTTCTACAGCGAATAACTCACCGGTTTCTGGGTAAAATGCAAAGTCAGTAAGACTTATGTCTGCATCTGATGCTGACATAACTGTAGTCGCTGTGAGGTTTTCATCGCCTAGGCTTAAATCTATTTTGAACATGCCTTGGTTTTGTAAATAGAGGAAATAATTGTTGTCGAAAACATCTCCGACAAAAAAGCTTTTTCCTTCCGGTAGCCCTGATTGAAGATTTAAATCTTCAATGCGATATTCCTGATTTATGCGGGTGATGGTTTTTGCAGCCTTGTTCCAGCCATATATGTAGCGGTCGGTTTTATTAAAGCCGACGGCATTAATCACACCACTGGCTCCTGTATTTGTGCTTACAGTTTGATAATTCCCCGTTGACAGGTCGACAGCATAAACGGTTGCTGGTTCTCCTTGAAAAAGAAATGCTTCTGTAGGGCATTCCCCAAATGGCTTAGCTGCCATTGCTGCGGGTGGAGAAAGGAAAAGAATTGGGGTTATTATTGAGCGCATAAATTTTTTCATTTGCTTTTACTCTTCCTTGTGAATTTAACTTGTTGTTTTAACTACAAGAAAGAGGCCAGAAATAACACGCTATAAGTTTTTGTTAAATTTCTTTTTTTTCAATGTCTTATGGTTTGGTTTTGTTTGAAGTCCTTGTTTTGACAACAGATTTAAATGGAAATTCGCAAATTGGGAATGAATAAGGGAAATGATGCAATGCACTAATAACCATTATGAACACGACATTATGGCCTTTGGAGCCCCCAGAGTTATAGGGGGCTGTTAGTTACTACTTATATTTTGGCTGTTTTTTCTCGGGAATCGACATTATGGTCGGCATTGGCAACTTCACATAATAAAGAGGCCATTGCGAGATTCACTGTCGGCGTATCAACCGCACCTTCGTCAGTGCCTTCGTTCATTAGATGGCGGCTGGGCTTTGGGCGTACTGGTCTACAACTACATTATTGGACAGCTTGGAGTGACAGAACTTGCAATTATCAGCCTGTTGTCACCGATTGAAGGTGTGTTAATTTCTAGTTTCATCGGCTTTGCCGTGGCAGCTTCAACTATTCTTGGTCATGAGCTGGGTGCTGAGAATTACCAGCGAGCCTGGCAGCAGTCTTGGTTGTTTATTGGTCTGAGTGCTTCGCTGGTATTGATGTTGGGGCTAGCCGTATTGTTGTTCCATGATGGCGTCGGCAGTTTGCTGGCTAAAGTGGATACGCCTAATTTAGAAATGGCTGTTAATGTCAC
Source organism: uncultured Photobacterium sp. (assembly GCF_947502415.1). GTDB lineage: Bacteria > Pseudomonadota > Gammaproteobacteria > Enterobacterales > Vibrionaceae > Photobacterium. The sequence continues at coordinate 29,424 of NZ_CANMZV010000011.1, forward strand.
TTTAGTTCTGGCGTTGGGTTTGTTCCTCAAAGTGTACAATATGGTTGGTATCAGTGGCGTGCTGCGTAGTGGTGGTGATATTCGTTACAGTATTTTTATTGTTCTGTTTGGCCAATGGGGAATTGGCATACCGATAGCGGTTATCACTGGTATTGTACTGGGGTCGCCACTGCATTGGGTGATGTTGGCAATTTTGAGCGAAGAGTTAGTTAAAGTCTTGCTGATAACTCATCGCATCAAAGGCCGTCGATGGCTGACAAATTTGATCAGTGACGAACCCGAAGAAAGTAGACAGGATGATTGTGTTGTTTCTGCCTCTCTCCCCGCAATAAATGTGATAGAATCCCGCCAGTTTTATTTAATACCAAGCTGAAATATCAGGAATTCCTTTGACTCAGTCGAATACCTCTCAGTCAGACGTTTTGAATAATGAAAAAACGTTAAAAGCCGCGATTAAAGATTGCATGATCCGCGATCGTTTTCGTTTGCACAAGCGAGTGCAGGGTGCGGCAAGAATTAATAATGAAACGGCTAAACATGCTGTTTTCGATGAAATTGCATTAGATATTGCCAAATCAATGCAAACTGTTGAGTTGCGCTCAACGCAACGTCCGAAAATTACCTATCCGGAACAACTCCCGGTAAGCCAGAAAAAAGATGAAATTGCCGAAGCGATCAAAAACAACCAGGTTGTGATCGTGGCAGGTGAAACCGGTTCGGGTAAGACGACCCAGTTGCCGAAAATCTGTATGGAGCTAGGCTTAGGCACTTCCGGCATGATTGGTCACACCCAGCCACGCCGTCTGGCTGCACGCTCGGTTGCCAGTCGTATTGCCGAAGAGCTTCAGTGTGAATTGGGTTCTTATGTTGGTTATAAGGTTCGATTCAACGACAAAGTATCGGATCGGAGTCAGGTAAAACTGATGACCGACGGTATTTTGTTAGCTGAAATTCAGAGCGATCGTTATCTTAGCCAGTACGACACGATTATTATCGATGAAGCTCACGAACGTAGCCTGAATATCGATTTTATTCTGGGCTATCTGCGAGAGCTATTGCCGAAACGCCCTGATTTGAAAGTGATCATTACGTCGGCAACTATCGACCCTGAGCGTTTTTCTAAGCACTTCAGAAATGCGCCGATCATTGAAGTGTCGGGACGTACCTATCCGGTAGAAGTTCGTTACCGTCCAATATCTGAAGATGCTGATGACAGCGACCGCGATCAGCTACAGGCAATTTTCGATGCGGTAGATGAGCTGTGCGATGAAGGTTTGGGGGATATCCTGATCTTCATGAATGGTGAACGCGAGATCCGTGATACTGCGGATGCGCTGGAAAAACGTAACCTGCGTGATACGGAAGTATTGCCACTGTATGCCCGCTTATCGGCAGGTGAGCAGAATCGGGTTTTCCAGTCTCACGCCGGGCGTCGTATTATCCTTTCAACCAACGTTGCAGAAACCTCTCTGACTGTACCGGGTATCAAATATGTTATTGACCCGGGTACAGCTCGTATCAGTCGTTATAGCTACCGTACTAAGGTACAGCGACTGCCTATTGAGCGTATTTCACAGGCAAGTGCTAACCAGCGTAAAGGTCGATGTGGTCGTGTTCAGGAAGGTATCTGTATTCGTCTTTACTCAGAAGACGATTTCCTGTCTCGTCCAGAGTTTACCGATCCTGAGATCCTGCGTACCAACCTGGCATCCGTTATCCTGCAGATGACAGCGATTGGTCTTGGTGATATCCAGGCCTTCCCGTTTGTTGAAGCGCCGGATAACCGCAATATTCAGGATGGTATTCGCCTGCTTGAAGAGCTGGGTGCGATTAATCCGAAAGCCAAAGACCCGCGAAAGCGTTTATCTGCGATTGGCCGCCAGCTGGCTCGTTTACCAATTGACCCGCGTTTGGCTCGTATGGTACTGGAAGCACCTAAGCAAGGTTCGCTGCGTGAGGTTATGATCATTGCTTGTGCTCTGTCTATCCAGGATCCGCGTGAGCGTCCGATGGAGAAACAGCAGGCATCTGATGAAAAACATCGCCGTTTCTATGATAAAGAATCTGACTTCGTTACTTTTGTAAATCTTTGGGATTATATCCAGGAACAGCAGAAAGCGCTGTCGGGCAACCAGTTCCGTAAACAGTGTAAGAAAGAATATCTGAACTACCTGCGTATCCGCGAATGGCAGGATATCTACTATCAGGTTAGCCAGGTTGTCAAAGAGCTGGAATTACGCGTAAACGAGCAAGAGGCAAGTTACCAGGGTATTCATACTGCGCTGCTATCGGGTATGTTGTCTCACATCGGCCTGAAAGATCAGGAGAAGAATGAATATCAGGGCGCGCGTAACGCCAGATTCAATATTTTCCCGGGCTCTGGTATTTTTAAAAAACAACCGAAGTGGGTAATGGTCGCTGAGCTGGTGGAAACATCAAGGCTATGGGGACGTATTGCCGCCAAGATCCAGCCTGAATGGGTTGAGCCGTTGGCCGAACACCTGCTGAAGCGCAGTTACAGCGAACCGCATTGGGAGAAGAAACAAGCAGCTGTTGCCGCTTTTGAAAAAGTGACATTGTACGGGATCCCTGTGATTGCCAAGCGTAAGGTCAACTACGGCAAAATTGATGCGGTTCTTTCTCGTGAAATCTTCATTCGTTCTGCATTGGTTGAAGGTGACTGGGAGACAAAGCATAAGTTTTACCATCAGAACCGTAAATTATTGCGTGAAGTTGAAGAGCTGGAGCACAAGTCCCGTCGCCGCGATATTTTGATTGATGATGACGCATTGTTCGAGTTTTACGATCAGCGCATTGAACATACCGTTGTATCAGGTCGCCATTTTGATAGCTGGTGGAAAAAGGCCTCGCGCGAAAATACCGATCTGCTGAACTTTGAACGTGAGATGCTGTTCAAAGGTGATGCCAGCCATGTTACCGAGCTGGATTATCCGAACTTCTGGCACCAGGGAAATCTGAAGTTTAAATTAAGCTATCAGTTTGAACCGGGAGAAGACAGTGACGGTGTAACGGTACATGTGCCATTGCCGATTCTGAACCAGGTTGAGCCAGATGGTTTTGACTGGCAGATCCCGGGCTTGCGTCACGAATTGGTGGTTGCGCTTATTAAGTCGTTGCCAAAACCTGTGCGTCGTAATTTTGTACCGGCACCTAATTATGCTGATGCCTTTATGGCACGAGCAGAGGCGATGGCAATGCCGCTGTTAGACTCTTTGGAAAAAGAGCTGAAGCGTATTTCCGGCGTTACTGTTCTTCGTGAGGACTGGAATCTAGAACAGGTGTCAGATCACCTGAAAATTACTTTCCGTGTTGTTGACCATCGCAATCGGAAGCTAAGGGAGAGCAAGGATCTTTACAGCCTGAAAGAGGGCTTGAAAGAGAAAGTTCAGGAAACCCTGTCAAAGGTTGCAGATGATGATATTGAGCAGGAAGGGCTGAAAACCTGGAGTTTCGGTAAGCTACCTGAACGTTATCAGCAAAAGCGTGGCGGGTTTGAAGTTAAAGCGTATCCGGCGATTGTTGATAACAAGGACTCGGTAGGCATCAAGCTGTTTGAGACCGAAGAAGAGCAGCGTACTGCGATGCAGCAAGGTCAGCGTCGTCTGGTATTGCTGAACGTGCCTTCACCTATTAAATATTTGCATGCGAATTTGCCGAATAAGTCGAAGCTGGGTTTGTACTTCAATCCTTATGGTCGTGTGATGGATCTGATTGATGACTGTATTGCCTGTGGTATCGATAAGCTTATCGAAGAGAAGGGCGGTTTAGTTTGGGAGTCTGATGCTTTTGAAGCGCTCAAGGAGCACATCCGTGCGGAGCTCGGAGATGCGGTGGTTGATATCGCCAAGCAAGTCGAAGAGATCCTGACAACGGCATTTAATATCAATAAACGCCTGAAAGGTCGTGTTGACCTGACGATGGCGTTTGCTCTGTCAGATATCAAAGCGCAAATTGAAGGGCTTATTTTCAAGGGCTTTGCGACTGAGTGTGGTTGGCGTAAGCTGCCGGATATTCTGCGTTATATGAGGGCCATTGAGCGCCGGATGGAGAAGTTACCGATTGATCCGAATAAAGACCGCATGCATATCATTAAGATTGAGTCTGTGGTATCGGATTACAAGGAGCTATTGAATAAGATCCCGAAAGGTCAGCCGGTTCCGCAGAAGGTTAAAGATATCCGCTGGATGATTGAAGAGCTGCGTGTCAGTTTCTTTGCTCAACAATTGGGTACACCTTATCCAGTATCAGATAAGCGTGTGCGCAACGCGATTAATGAGTGCTAATTAATCACGGTTTGTTGCTCATATTAAGCCGAAGCTGATGCTTCGGCTTTTTTGTACTTAAAGAAGCGCCTTAAGATGCTTATTTAGGAAGGGATGCGGATGATAGATATAAAAAAGCGGAGTATAAGACTCCGCTTTATGGGGGATATCAATTAACGTTCCCAGTATGCTTCTTCCAGGCAATCATCTCGTTCTGGCAGACCACGCGAAAGGCGAGGTGCATGCTGGGTTAGTACTTCATAGCTTACGCGGTTTGAGTACTGGCAGATCTGTGAGAATGATGAATATGTCAGGAACTTGCCAATGTGCTTGCCTGAATTTGGTACGTTTGCCTTGTGGTAGCGGTTGGCAGACATATCGTGTAATAGGGCCGATAGTGCAGCATCACCAGCACCGTTGGTGTTTTTGATTTCTACCGGACCACCTAGGTAAGGTGCGATGTGTGAGTATACGCGGATAGGATCTTCACAGTCGGCTTTAGCCATTGGGCGACTGAATTCATATTTGTTGAATTCAGCAATACGACCAGGCAGTAGCGGTAATGTTGACTCGCGCTTTAACGTCTCATCGGTGTAGCCTGCCATATAAAGGCCAACCGGACCGGCAGTACATAGCACCAGGTCAACCCATTCAAGGGCTTTGTCAGCAGCAAGTAGCGGATCTTTTTCGCCAGTCAGTGCTTCAGCTTCTTCTTCGTTCATAGCAACGCAAGTTACATGTTCTTTCAGAAACTTAATCCACCATTCCTGCTTGTCTTCGATGACGTACTTGGTTCCCAAGGTCAGAACAACAGGAACATTATTCTTCTTAGCATGCTCAATGGCTTTTAGTGCCGATTCTTTCATCGGCGCGCCAGGCTTACCGCGTACAAGGTAAGAAGAAAGCACAAGCGCTGATGCATTTTTAAATGCGCACTCTGGAATATGTTCTGGCGTTAGCTGGTTCATTTCACCTTCATTGATCGCGAAGGTTCGTTCGCCATCTTTGGTGATAAGCGTATAGCAGCGGCCGATAGGTCCATCAACAGGCTGTAGGTGATCCAGATCCATACGGCTGGATGTATTACATAAGTAGCGGTAAGCGTATGATCCGATTTTCAGATCTTTACTCATTACACCTAGCAGGATTGATTTATCATCAGCCAGCACAGAGTAGTTATGTAGTGTATTACCAATGGTATCACCAGGATATTCGTGGCTGATCAGGTTGCGTTCTTGTAGTTCCTGATAAAGCAGTTCCGCTTTGTCTTCGTCAAGTACTAGAGAATGGCCTTTGCTTAAGGCGTGGCGTTGCAGGAAATCATCGTCAATACGAGCTTCGATATCAACAATAGTCTGACCAACACCCACTAGGTGGGTTCGAGATAGCGGATTTTCTTGCTGGATTTGAGCAACTAATGGATCGCGGGCATTGACTGGAAAGTAATGCTTTGATTTACGCTGACCAGGGAATTTCATGTGTGAAAGCTATCGGTTTTTAGGGGATTTTGTTTGATTCTATCACAAAAATGGGATTTATATTCCAATTCATTGCATGAAGGTGAGGAATTTGGTTCTTTTGCTTTATTTTTAAACAGTAGATGGCTTGTCAGATTATTAGGTTAGACGTAAGTTTTTGTTAATTTGCGGGATTTTTGTTCAAATAGAATACAGCCACTTATGAGGGCAGCTGTATATTGATTATAGATAAAGGCATTTATTGATGCATTTAAAGGCTTTTTTACCCAAGTAATTTGGGCTCATGCGCTCTGGAACCGCCGACTGGCCTATTTACGCTAATTGACCGGCCTTTTTTCATGCCTTTCTCATAGTCATCAGTCATCGCCTTCATTGCTTCTTGAAGTTGCTTTTTGAAGGTTTCGCGATCGATGTTTTCGAACTCTTTGTCGATATAGTTTGTCATGCGTTTGTCATGATCATCATCGGTATTGAGTTCCGGAAGTTTTTCTAATGCACCTTCAATCCATCCAGCAAGAAATGAACTGACACGACGGCTGACTTCAGCTGAACTGGTACCCGTTCCGGCAAAGCTGTTGCGGAACTGGCCTGTTTGCTGGTTCATCTCGCGGTAGACGACATCAAAGGCGAAAGCTGCAAAAATGGCGCGTTCGGCGACGCCGATAAATTCGGCCTGCTTTAACCCTTTGTAGTTGGTTAAAACACATTCAACGCCAAAACGACGGTTGATACCGCGAATAATTTTAAGGATTTGTTGGCTAATGTCGGTTGGCAGTAAAGTAGAAGACTTGGTTTTGCCCATCTGAATGAATTCAATATCGTCTTTTTCCAGACCATATTTGAGCATTAGCCTGTGCGCCATCTTAATAGCTTGTGCGGCTTCGTTGATGTTCGCAGAGTTACCCAGCTCTAGGCATTTCGCAATCTTTTTTAGCGCCTTTCGCTTCTGTTCAGACATTCAATCATACTCATTCACAAAATGGTCGCGTATTTTAGCTTTTTATGCCACTTAGTACAATTATCCAAGTGAAATCGAGTGAGGGTCAAAGGGGGAGTGGGTGCAGATGAACTTGAGAAACTGGATCTTGAAACGCATAATTGATAAGTGATTATTCGACATAATAAAGCTGACATGACAAGTGCTTACCAATTTATCGATGTTCCTTATGAGTTTCGCCATACCTGCTGGTTTTGTGGTGAGCCTTATTTTGAATCTTATTCCTTCACTCCATCGCCAAACTATGAGCAGCAAGAATTACCGATCATGGTACCTTGCTGTCAGGAGTGTTACTCATTATGCCACTCAATTAAAGCCAGTGGCTTAGATCTTCTTCGCGATAAAGTGAAAGAGAAGCTTCATCGAAAATATGAAAAACACCTTCAGATCGGGGTGAACTGGACTAAAGAGGAGCTTGAAGAGTCCGAGTTCGAGGGTAAGGCCCTTGAAGGTTTCAGAGAAAGCGGCTGGAAAATGTTTGAAATAGCAAAAGATCGAGTGAATTACACAGGTTGGCCACTGACAATTGATGGCTTACCAGTTGTAGGGATGAGTACTGGCTTTTACATTGAGCACAACGGGATCACCTACACCAGTTTGGTTCAAGCCGTTGTACAGCTTTCAAAGGCATATAATATTCCACAACCTTATCTTGAACAGGTAGTAGAGTTGGTCGGTCGTGACCGCCTGACTTACGCAATACGTTTTGCTAAAACCACCTATGGTTATTCGGCCGAGGAACGTGAAGTCAGCATTGGTAGTTTGAAAGCAATGTTGGCTGAAGAAGCACTTTCGTTTCAGGAATCCAAGATCCAGAAAGGAATTGATGTTGCAATTTCTGATATTAAGGAATTAATGCTTTATCGCACAATGATTTCACCTTATGCGATTCAGTGGATTCTAAAGCAGGGTATTACGACCTTAAATCAGTTGGCGGAGTATGAAGAGGCTTTTGTTGAGCACTTCACGCAAGATTCTGAGCTGACAGCTTTTACTTATTTTAGTGGCTTGCAAGTTTATTTGGAAAAGCGAGAAATGGACTTGGACTGGGCCGAGAATGAAGACCCAAACCGGGATTTATTTGCACGGTTGGCGGCCTCATAACACACTTGATAGATTCACAATTAAGAAAAGGGCTGCAAGGCTTCGGTTCGGAATGAAGTCAGCAGCCCGTATTCGAGCTTGTGCTAAATAAGGCTCAATTTTTATTGATTATGGCGTGCCCAGACCATAGTTTTGCCATTTTTATCAAAGGCTAACACCTCATAAGGATGCTTTTCACCGTTATAATCCATTCCTGGCGAGCCCATTGGCATACCGGGTACAGCAAGCCCGATCATTCGTTTCGGATTTGATTCGATAAAGCGTTTGATATCTTCAGCAGGAACATGTCCTTCAAAACTATAGCCCTCAATTTTTGCTGTATGGCAAGAGGCATATTCAGGGCGAATACCAAGGTCGATTTTGACTGGAGTGATATTTTTTTCATAAACCACTTCAATTTCAAAACCGTTTACTTCCATGTGTTTTACCCATTCCTTACAGCAGCCGCAGTAAGGGGATTGGTAGTTGATGCCTTTGGTCGTAGCCGCCATAGAAATTGAGCTGATTGCCATTAAAGATAGTGCAACTAGAGATTTAAATTTCATTATTTGATCCTTTGTCTGGAAACTGAATATAAGTAAGTTTTTTCAGTTGTGATTTTGCTCGCTGTTTGAAAGACAGCGGTAACAATCACTTAGGCAGACAATGGCGGGCGAAGGAGCAGGTCATGATGGTACAGCCGTTCGCCTTTTGGTTCAGTAAACAGTGGGCTTGATGAAGATACCGTGAGTAATTCGTTATCGGTAAGTATTGCCAACGGAATGCTATTAGCTTGGCAACCATTATCACCGCAACAATTACTCGCATGATCCTGACCGGTCATATCTACAGGGTTACAAACCATCGACTGGTGTTGGGGTGAAGAAATTGAACTCTCACAGCACTTAACAATGGCTGATGAGTGACAGTTTACTTTGAGTGGGTTTTGATTGGGTGTACTAGTTGCACTTACAGGTGACAGTGTCACTGTAAACAGCATTGCGAGTATGACAAGTTTTGCAATGATGCGCTGAAAGTGCATGTGATTCCTGTCTGGATAATTAAAGGAAACGTCGATACTGCAGATTATATACAGCTATCATTTTGAGTAACAACGTCTGCAGGAAAGATTATCATATAATGCGCAAAAATTAGATTGTTTTGTAACATTCTGATGATGTTGAATTTAGATCCACTTCTGTGACTCGCTTTTTCATTTCCGGTAAATGCGGCATTTTACCTGATGTATCCCTTACATAGTTCTGACATTTTAGCGTGAATTTTGGGTTTTAATCTGCTTGAACTAAGAAGATGGCGCTAGGATTTTTGATATGCAATATACAGAACAAGACCGTCAGGTCTTACATGATACATGGATGAGCTACAAGGCAAAAATGCGTGTTACACAAATTGAGATGGCGAAGAAGCTAGGGCTCAGTCAGTTGGTTTTTTCTGATATTTTGAGGGGGCAGGTTCCTCTTGAGCATAGTTTTGTTAATCAGCTTTGTGACTACATAGGTGTCGACCCTATAATTACATTGCCATCATTGAGAGAGCAAGTAGCTGGAGTGTTGCCTAATACAGTAACACTGACGAATACCTATATCGTTGATGGTAACATTCGAAACGTCCGGTATTGTGGTAATCAAATTGTTGTCGAGTATGAGCATAGTGTTCAGACTCATTAAATTTGACTATAACCGAAGGCTAAAGTTAGCGAAAAATCACCTCGGAACAACGATAATTTTAGTACTAAAAGAGTAAAGCCTTGCTTGATTAAGCAAGGCTTTTGTTTATATATATGGTGGTTTTTTGTTAGTTTATGTTTTATATAGCAAAATAGTTAAATAAAAAAATGTCTATCTTTTAGTGTAAAACTAATTAACCTTACGTCTTATTAATAAGACCGTAATTTACCCTTCTTAATCAATAGATTAGCACTTTAGCTGCAATTGGTGTTATTTGGCTGTCTTGATGTTCTAACGTTATGTTCTACCTTTAGAAATGTCTTAGTAATAAGATATTTAATTGAAGGGAATATGATGTCTAGAACTAAATATAATGATTTGATATTCATCTGCGACTCTAGTTTACAATCCTCCTTTTTTAGGGATTATCTAGAGAAATCACTGTGTCTTTCTATTCAGAACACGACAATTGATTGTTTACACCAGTTAAATATTTCATCTAAGGAGTCTGTGCTATTCATTATTGATTATTCTCAAATTGATGAGAAATCATTAGCTCTATATGTGAACTTTATTGTCGAAAATAACTTTGATGCATATGAAGTGATGATTAACTCACCTAAGTCAATTAGTGCGGGTATGGTTTCAAGATGGCCTAATATTATTGGACTATTCTTTGCTGGTGATGGGCTTGATGTTGTTGCAAAAGGAATGAAAAAGGTGATTGAAGGTGAGCTGTGGTTAAGTCGCCAATTGACGCAAAAAATAATTGAATTATATCGAAATAAAAAATCCATTTCTATTCAACCTAATGCTAGGTTAACTGCAAGAGAAAAGGAAATATTGCAGTTACTGGTAATGGGTGCATCTAATAATGAAATTGCAGAAAGCTTGTTTGTTAGTGAAAACACAGTGAAAACACATTTATATAATGTTTTCAAAAAAATAAATGTTAAGAATAGAATGCAGGCTTTCATGTGGGCAAAAAACAACTATTGTAATGACTTACCATTATGAGAATGAATGTTGTAGCAATAGCTTTGACGCTATTTTCAGTTTCATTTATTTTATTTGCTGCTGAGAATAAGCCACTTGAAAATGGCCCCCTCCTTGAAAACCATAAAGGGCTTGATGATCTGAGAGAGATAACGGGCGTTGTTATAGATCGAACGATGACTCGATTTGGCGAGGATTTTTATTCGTTATTCTCGCAAAAGTTGAGCGATAAATATGAAGACTTAGAAGAAAACTTGACAGTTAAAGAGCGAGCGACAGCACTTTCTGGAAGCATTATAACTGTATTTCACCGTCAAACGATTATTTATCGGACAGCGCTTTCGCCAGGGAGACAACAAATAGAGACAAAAGTTGACGATGCAGTAAAAGCTGTTGGTTCCTATATGGTGAAATGGCGCATTGAACGTTATTTAAAAGATACCTTTGATGTTGATTATGACGAAATATAAGAGGAATTATCATGAAAAGGGGTAGGTTAGTATTAGCATGTTTTGTCCTGCTGTCCGGAAAGGTTTCGTCTACGGAATTGGTTTATACACCAATCAATCCCAGTTTTGGCGGTAACCCTTTAAATAGCAGCCATTTATTGGGGGTTGCAAATGCAATAAATGATCATAAGCCGCCTCAAGATTTGTTATTAGAAGAGCAATCAGATCTTGAGCGATTAGCTGCAAGTTTAGAATCGCGTTTGATAAGTCAGCTACTTTCAGATGTAGGAAACGGCAATACTGGGCAGTTAGCAACTGACGATTTTTTACTTAATGTTCTTGATGATAACGGAAATTTAATTATTCAGATCACGGATAAAGAGACGGGTGAATCGTCCACAATTCAAGTCAGTGGTCTCGTACCGGATCTATAGGGAGAATTTTGATGAAAGCTGTAGTTTTGGGGAGTTTGCTACTGTGTTTGTCAGGCTGTTCTACATCTTTAGATACACCAAGTGTCAGTAAAGAACCTACATTGATGGCAAGGGGGACGGCCTATCAGGACCTTGTATCTTTACCTTTACCTAAAGGAAAAGTATATGTTTCTGTCTATGATTTCAGGGATCAGACTGGACAATATAAGCCGCAACCTAATAGCAACTTCTCAACGGCAGTACCCCAGGGAGGAGCCGCTTTACTTACAACTGCGTTGCTTGATTCTCAATGGTTTATGCCGTTAGAGCGTGAAGGTTTACAGAATTTATTAACGGAAAGAAAAATAATCCGGGCAGCGCAAAAGAAAGAAGAGATACCTACAAATCATGGCGTGCATTTACCGTCATTGGCTTCTGCAAACATTATGGTTGAGGGGGGGATTGTTGCATATGACACGAATATTCAAACCGGAGGAGCGGGAGCCAGGTATTTAGGGGTTGGTGCATCAGGCCAATATAGAACGGATCAAGTAACTGTCAATATACGTGCTGTTGATGTTAGGAGTGGCAGAATATTACTTAGTGTAACGACGAGTAAGACAATTCTATCTAAAGAGTTACAAACGGGTGTATTTAAGTTTGTTGATTACAAAGACCTTTTAGAAGCGGAACTGGGTTACACGACAAATGAGCCTGTTAATCTAGCAGTTATGTCAGCTATAGATGCTGCAGTTGTTCATGTGATAGTTGATGGGATAAAAACAGGGTTGTGGGAACCTAGACGGCGAGAAGATTTACAGCACCCGATTATTCAGGAATATATGAACAGATCGAAACCAATCATTTAACAGCTATTCAATATGAACTATTTAGCCCTCATTATTGAGGGCTTTTTTGTCAAAAAAATGCTGTGTGGTTATTCTTATTTAATATTTTAGAACTTACATATGGTGTCATAATAAACGAGTCAAACATTATATAAGTGTCCGGTTTTATTGATTTTATTTATTTTAATCAAACAAAGGTGTTAGTTTTTTTATCTTTTAGTAATACTTTTTGATAACGTTTTTTTTCATAATGGTTGGTAATTGGTGCTAATTATTCAAGGGAAATATCATCTATAGGTTGATGGATTAACTTAAGAGATAATCAATAATAAATACACAAGTTGAATGTTTTTGACCTGTAAAAATGAAAAAATTAGCTTTTGTAACAATAATGATGGCCTGCGCAAATTTTAATTCTCAGGCTAGTGATCTTGCACTAAATGAGCTGAGTCATCTATCTGAGTTGCAATATGGCTTTGATAATTATGCTTCTGTTGAATTAGATTACGCATTAAACAGTAATGTAAATATTATTCAGGAGAATAATTCTTACGGACAAGGTAATTCAGCTCTAGTTAAGCAAAGTGGCGAAAATAACAGCGCCTCTATTGAGCAATATGGTGGTGGAAATATAGCTTACATTCACCAATATGGAAGTGGAAATGCTGCATATGTTTCAGAGTATGGCTATAGCAATTATGGAGTAATTAAACAATATGGGAATAATAATGAAGCCACCATTATACAAGAAGGAGGTAACCATCAAGGAGAGATAACACAATATAATGATGATAACAAAGCTCTAGTTGTACAAAAAAGTAATGTTGAATACTTTAAAACAGATATAACCCAATCTGGTGGTCAAACTCATGTGATCATTAATGGGATGAATAAAAATATAACCATTCGATGATTTTACTTTAAGGAAAAATGATGAAAAATCTTGCTCTATTAATTTCAGCAGCATTAGTATCTACTTCAGCAATAGCGTCTTATGACAATGAGTCTACTGTTAAGATTAAATATAATTCAGATTACAATGATGTAGATGTTTATCAGAATGGCGATTATAACGACTCTACAGTTGAAATTGAATACGATTCTGATTATAACTATGTCTCTGTTTATCAAGGTGGGTATTATAATAATTCAACTGTAAAGATCAAATATGACTCAGATTATAATGATGTTTATGTTGATCAATATGGGGATTATAATTATTCAAATGTAGATATTGGGAATTATTCAGATGGCAACTACGTATATGTTGGCCAATATGGCTATAGTAATTACTCAGATGTAATTATTAAGGATGATTCTGACTATAATAATGTCTATGTATATCAAGATGGATATTATAATGATTCAGATGTCTATATTGGTGGGAATTCAGACAATAACTATGTAGGTGTCTATCAATATGGTTCAGGAAATTACTCTGGTGTTTATATTGATAATTATTCAGATGGTAATGGCGTCTATGTTGGACAATATGGATACGATAATACTTCATATGTAACGATCGATTATGATTCTGATTATAACTATGTAGATGTTTATCAAGATGGTGACTATCATTTCTCAGATGTTGAAATCAAGAACTACTCGGATGGCAACTACGTATATGTTGACCAGTATAACTACGCACAATACTCGCTTGTTCACATCACCGATGGATCAGATGGCAACTATGTTAACGTAACTCAGTACTAATTAATGAAAGCAGTATTTATTTTAGCTTCGTTATTTGCTGCATTCTTTGTGAATGCAGCAAGTTTTCAACCTCTAGATATTGGATGTGATGTCGAGTCGGATAGCATTAAGCTAGTTGTTAGAAATAATACGAGTCATTATGTGAAATTGAAAGTTGTATCGAGTGCGAACAATGTAATGACTTCGGGTTCCAGTGGAAATTCCATTAGCTCATTATCACTCAGTAAGTCACAGTTTCCGGTTGAAGTTGAAAGCAGTGTGTTAAGAACGTTTGTCATTAATGATGATTGTTACATAGATGAAAAAAACGCTTCATAAGAAGCGTTTTTTAATCGTATGAAGTGTTATTCCCATTCAGGAACTAAGCAATAAAGCACTCCGGCACCAGCGATAGAGGCAAGCAGATCGGTTGGCCAGTGCATTCCCAGCCATATACGACTGGCACCTACACTTGTTGCCCACAAAATCAACATAGTTGTTGGGAAGAATTGTCTGCGATTGAGAAAGAAGCCTCCCCAGAAAACCACACACACAGCAGCAAAAAGGGTATGTCCGGATGGGAAGGAGTAGTTAGTTTCTCCTTGCCAGTGAGAAGTTCGCCATTTACTGACACTAGACTTTGCTAAATCAATTGCACTGTCTTTGTCCTCGTCACTTAGCCGATAGAATTCAGCAGTTGATTCGACAATGCCTAAACTCTGCAGTTCATAACTGTATGGTCGCGGCACTTCTGTGATGTGTTTTAGTGCCGTTTTGGCGGCGAAACTAAGAACAAGAAGAATAGCGAATTGGACGATGAGTCGGATTATTTCTTTCTGAGGTAATTTTAAGGTGAGTGGGACAAGTGTGAGTAGAATTACAGCGATCAGAAAGCCGGGATTACCTGCAGATTGGGTTAAAAGGTTGAACAGTAAACCTGTACTGTCACTAACCTCACTGGTAAGTGTGGCTGATGAAAAGAACATAAGCACACCCGACATAACGGTGGCAAACAGTAATAGGGCAATAAACCCAGGGATTTTTTTTATGAATGAGGTGGTTAACATTAGTGTTTCTGATGGAAAAAAAGAAGGAAATGTATTTTAGCAGAGCTTATAGCCATATAAGTGAAATTAATGTCATTTTTACGATGTTCTATTAGCAAATATGGAGCTAATAGAACCGGGGTTAAGTTTGTTCAGCGTTGGTTTTTGAATCAAAAGGTGAGGGAGCTGTTGTTCTAGGGTTACGATTCAATACTTTGAGCTCTAAATATTAATCTTTGCTTAAGTTGCTAACATCTACCGAATTATTCATCCTTCTATGCGACGTTATTGCTTATTCACCACGTATATTGCGATAAATCAAGGTCTTTTTTCGTGCTTCAAAGTCAGATTTTGCTGGTTATATACGTTAGAAGCTGTTAATGTGCTGCCCCTCACAGTAACCGTGAGAATATTATGCATAGCAACACACAAAAGGTTGGTGATAAATTAGTTCCAACTCTAACGATTGGGTTTATTAGTTTATTCCTCCTTTCAGCGCTCATCGACCTGTCACTCGTAACAAGTGTGATTCAGTCAATGTTTTCCTCCGTGACTTCACAGTTCGGTACTTTCTGGCAATGGTTGATGGTTATTAACTTTGTTGTTGCCATGCTTATTGCTGTTAGTCGTTACGGCAAGATCCGAATGGGGCAGCAGTCAAAACCAACTATTGGTACTTTTCGCTGGTTAGCGATGATCATGTGTACCTTACTGGCAGGCGGCGGTGTTTTTTGGTCTGCAGCTGAGCCTATTTATCATTTCATTACGCCTCCTCCAAGCTTCCCGTTAGTGACAGGCTCTACTGCCGATGCTGTTGTTCCGGCGCTAAGCCAAAGTTTCCTACACTGGGGTTTTCTTGCTTGGGCTGTATTAGGTACGTTAGCCACAATAGTTTTAATGTATGCGCACCACCAGGGTGGGGTGAAACTGCGTCCAAGAGCATTGCTTTATCCGTTGGTAGGGAACAAGCTGGAGAATCACTGGTTTGGTTCTGTTGTTGATGCTTGTTCTATCATTGCGGTTGCAGCCGGTACGATTGGTCCTATCGGTTTCCTGGCTTCACAGTTGGGATACAGCCTTGAATCTGTGATCGGCCTTGAGAATACAACCAATAACCAGCTGGGTATTTTGGCTGCGGTGGTTGCGGTGTATTCGGTGTCAGCGTTTACCGGTATGGATAAGGGGCTGCAATGGCTGAGCCGCATGAACGTGGCAGGTGCTTTTGCTCTGCTAATGGCTATGCTGCTATTTGGCCCAACAGAATTTATTTTTGAACATTTTGGCGCTGCATTTGCTGTTTATCTGCATCAGCTTCCAGAAATGAGCTTGAATGGTTCCGCTCCCGGTTGGAATGCATGGTGGACATGGTTCTTCTGGGGCTGGTTTATTGGCTTTGCGCCAATGATGGCAATTTTTATTGCTCGAATTTCTGAAGGTCGTAGCATCCGAGAGTTGATCTTAACGGTCGCGATTGGTGCGCCGATTGTAACTAACTTCTGGTTTACGGTGCTTGGTGGTACGGGGATTTTCTTTGAACTTCAATCTCCAGGTAGTATTTCAGGCCCATTGAATGCGGCGGGACTACCTGCGGTATTGTTGGCTTCGTTATCGCAGTTGCCGTTCAGTAGCTTGCTTGTGCCTGCGTTCTTAGTCTTGACGACGACTTTTGTTGTTACAACCGGTGACTCAATGGCTTATGCAATCTCAATGGTTGTATCTGGTGACAGTGAGCCGAAAAAGTCACAGCGTTTGTTCTGGGCAATTGTAATGGGGTGTGTTGCCGCAGTGCTGATGGTCGCAGGGGATGGTGGTTTGAATGCACTACAGTCATTTATTGTGATTACTGCTGTTCCGGTTTCCCTGCTGGTTGCGGCTACTATTGTGACTGGCCCTCTTGCGGTAGTTCGGATGCATAAAAAGCAGAAGGAACAAGTGTGGGAACAGCAAGACGTTGCCAGTTCAACCTTGTAATTAAGCACCGCTTATCAACTTAAAAATAACCCGGAAGTCAACGTTGTTGACTTCCGGGTTTGTTTTTTTGGGGTAAGCTAGTTTCTGCTTAATCGGCTTTCATCGTATTTTTGCGATTTATAAGGTTTGGGTTGGGTTACGATAGATGTATCTGAAAGTGTTTTTAAATAAGCAACAATAGCAGCCTCATCTTCATGCGTTAACCCCAGATTTCCGATGAAACCTAAAGCGGATGTATCTCCGAATTCTGGTGCAGGCCAGCAGTTATTGGCTAGTGCTTCCTTCTCTGTTGCTTCCACAATGCCTTTACTTTCACATGACTCTTTTGCAATTGCAGTGTTATAGAAATGGACAATGCTTTCTAAACTCTTGAAGTAACCGTTGTGCCCGTATGCTTTTGTCGTTCCTTTACCCAGCCTTAGATCTACATTCCGTAGCGTTGGTGTTTTATGGCTACCGAGGTGGACAGGGTTTGTCAGTTCTTCCATCTTTTTTGTTGTTGCATGAAGCCCCTCGTCAGCTTCGGGACGACCTGGGATTTCATAGTTTCTTGGTATGCCTATGTTGTGATAGCTGTCATCACTGTAGCGTTCAAATTCTGATGTACCTTGCCGATTACCGCTTCGGTGACAAAAGCCACATCGGCCTTGACCAAATTGAAGGTCATCGCGGTTTTCCGCAACACCGTAAAACAAGTCATGGCCAAGATTTTCTTGCTTGGTAAAGTCATCTAATGGGAATCTTCCGTCTGAATCATTTTTGAGTGCAATATCTCGTTTCGAATCATAAGGGTTGTTTTCATAGGACATCTGCCATGCACCCAATGAAACGGCAAATCGGGCAAAGACTTGATCGATTTGTTTTTCGTTGCAGTTCAGCTTTAATCCCCAGGAGTATTCATACAGTTCGACTCCCCATTTGGTGTTTTCGACATGTTTACATGTTGCAATTTTACCTTCGGTTCCTTCACCGATACCTTGTTCAACAGGGTTGATGAATGGGCTGGCATGAGCTTGATCTGTCATCGGCCCTTGATATTTGCTGTATAGATTTTTGTAATGATCGTTAATGAAAATACCTAAATCTTCAGTAGAGTCGCCTTTAGCTCGTCCGTTCCAGAAAGCACCGCCACAAACACCGGTAGGAAATGTACCGCAACTGTCAAAGTTGGGTAATCCGTTTACTTGCCCGTCTTCGGTTAGGAATTGGACATATTTATTTGTTGGTGGCTTAAGGGTGCCGACAGTGTGAGGATCGGCACCTGTAACAGCGACTTGTTTCTTGTTTACACCTGATACACCATTTGTTCCGCCTGCACCCGGGTGGTGGCATGATGAACATGATTGACGGGTGGGCTCAGATATGTTTTCAAAGAAAAGCCGCTTTCCTAGCTCTTCAATGTAAGTGAGATCCTGTTCCTCTGCTTGAGCCGTTCCCGAAAAAAGAACCGCACTTAAAGTAAGATTTAAGGTTGTAACAAAGAGAGCTTTTGAATGTTTAATGTTCGCAACTTTTACGTGTTGCTTTGTCATGATATTAAATTGAGTCATTATTGTGCACCTTTAGCATCAAATGATTCGATTATTTACCTAGCCATATAGTTCAGATATAGCGGTTTTATAAATACCTAGTTAACGTTGTTGCTTAAAAAATAGAACTGACAAAAAAGAGACAAATCTCAAAAATAGTAACTTTGTAAAATCATTGGAATTGTTTTATGTAATGAGTCAAGGGTTTTCATTGATGCAGTTGAGGTATTTTTTTATGACTGATTTTAAGACGAGGTGAAAAAGTTTATGTTTGGTGTTTAGAAAAGGTTTTATAAAGAAGTTGATGGGACGATTAATAGCTAAAAGGTGTGGTGGATAAAGCAGCGATAAATATTTATATGTAAATGTTGTTGTGGGGTTGGTTTTTTATCATGTCTTGTTTTATAAATAAAAATCTTATTGTTCATAATAAAGTAAACCTGTCGCTAACAGAGTTGGCGACAGGGGATGGGTGAGGTTGTTCTTCTAATTACTCAGTCGAGTTTGATCATATTTACTGGATTTGTAAGGTGTTGGCTTATCAACAATGCTGGTGTCTGTCAGAGTTTTAAGATATGCAACGATAGCGGCTTCATCTGAGGCTGAAAGGCCAAGGTTACCGATAAAGCCAAGAGCAGAGGTATCTGCAAACTCCGGTGCTGGCCAGCAGTTATTAGCCAGTGCCTCTTTTTCTGTGGCTTGTAAAATCCCTTTACTCTCACAAGAGGGTTTTGCAATGGCGGTATTATAGAAGTGAATAATACTCTCCAGGCTCTTGAAGAAACCGTTATGTCCATAGGCTTTGATAAATCCGTTGCCTTGTCGTTGGTCGACATTACGTAACGTTGGTGTTTTATGGGAGCCAAGATGGTTTGGATTTCCTGTTGTAGCCTTCAGACCTACGTTAGGTTCAGGGCTTCCGGGAATTTCATAGTTTCTAGGAATGCCAATGTTGTGATAACTATCGTCGGTATAACGTTCGAACTCTCCTGTTCCATCTGAATTGCTACTAAGGTGGCAGAATACACAGCGCGCCTGACCGAACTGTAGATCATCACGGTTTTCTGCAACACCATAGAACAGATCGTGCCCTAGGTTTTCTTCATTCGTAAAATCATCTAGCGGGAATAGACCATCAGCGTCATTTTTGAGTGCAATATCGCGTTTGGAGTTGAACGTGTTGTTTTCATATGACATTTGCCAGGCACCTAATGAGACGGCGAATCTTGCAAAGACTTGATCAATAGTTTGTTGTTCGCAATTAAGTGTCAGCCCCCATGCATAACGGTAGAGTTCTGTTCCCCATTTTGTTCCGGCTACTTGTTCACATACGCTTTGTTTGTCAGTTTTCCCTTGTTCTACGGGGTTGATGAATGGACTTGCATGAGCTTGGTCAGTAACTGGGCCAAGATATTTTTCGTAAAGAACCTTATATTGGTTATTCACAAAGATATCGATGTTATCTATGGAATCCCCCTTAGCCCGGCCATTCCAAAATGCACCACCACAAGTTAACGTTGGAAATGAACCGCAACCACCAAAATTTGGGAGGCCTTGAACATCTCCGTTACTATCAAGGAACTGAACGTACTTATTTGTAGGCGGTTTGAGAGAACCAACAGTATGGGGATCAGCGCCGGTCACAGCTACTTGATGCAGGTTTTCTCCTGACACACCGTTTGTACCTCCGGCCTCTGGGAGGTGGCATGATGAACAAGACATTCGTTTAGGATCTGAAATGTTTTCAAAGAAAAGCCGTTTACCTAACTCCTCAATATAAGTAAGCTCCGTTATGCTCGTTTTTTTTGCTTTAGCTTGCCCGATTGGAAAAAAAATTCCACAGACTAATCCTGATAAAATCAATATATGAACAGCTTTGTTATTTTTATAGACGCTGAACATTGATGATGTGATTGGGATTGGTTGAGTCATTGTATTGCACCTTTTTCAGATGATGATTCTGTTTTGTTGTTTCATGCAATAAGCTCATCGCCAAGTTCATACGAAAATACCTAGCTAGCTTCCGTGAACTCTAAAGCTGAATATAGGGCTCTTGTTGAATTTACTTTTCTCAAAAGTAATAATGTTCATCCAAACGTTATTTTTTAGATATCATATTGACTTTATTCGTATTCTTTGCTTTTACTCTTTTTTTATTTTTCTCTTCGTTTTCTCTGTAAGAAAATACGGGCAAATGGAATGTTATTTTGACTAGACGGTTATGCATGAAAGGAGAGTACCACTATAGATTATGTTGTTTTTGTCTTTCTTCTTATGCAGGTGTGTTTATGAATATTGTAAAATTAAATTTTAGAGATGGTTTTAAAAAGCCTCTACAAGAGGCTTTTTAAGTTATTTAATATTTAAAAGGCTATTTATCCGGCTAGGACGTAAATGTTTTTTGACTAATTTTGCTGCCACTCTTGTCCTTTTTTCCATTTCCTCCTTTCATTTTGAATTGCTTTGCATGACTTACTGAATTCTCGGTTCTGAGCGCGTTTCTCCGCCAGAGTAGCCCCATTGAAAGCCTGTTCTCGCTTGAGCTTTCGGTAGTTTTGTAATCGACGTGGCTCCAGGTTTCCACCTTCAATTGCTAACCGCACAGCACAATCCGGTTCGTTGTCATGTTGGCAATCACTGAAGCGACACTCTATTGCTAGTTGGTTAATATCAGCAAATGTGGCATCCAGTCCCAGTTCACAATCGGCAAGTTGTAGCTCGCGCATTCCCGGCGTATCTAGTAACAGGCTTCCTGTCGGCATTGCATGCAGTGATCGTGACGTTGTTGTGTGGCGACCTTTACTGTCGTCTTCGCGAATACTTCCGGTTTGTTGAACATCATAACCCTGCAGTGTGTTGATGAGGGTTGATTTTCCGGCACCGGATGATCCCAGAAATGCAATAGTTTTGCCGCATTGACACCAATAGTTGAGTGCCGATGTACTGACAGGATCTAAGCCATTAACGGCTACGACCATCAGCATGGGATCAAGCATCTGTATTTGTTCAACGAATTGCTGTGGGTCATCACAACAGTCGGCTTTGCTCAATATGATAACTGGCTCAACGTCAGCATCGTTTGCCAAAGTCAGATAACGCTCGATTCGGTTCAGGTTAAAGTCGTTGTTTACGGAACAGACGATAAATACGGTATCAATATTTGCCGCAATTAGCTGAGAGTCAACTTTGCTGCCTGCTGCTTTTCTGCTGAACTTGGAGCTACGTTCAAGCAGGCGAACGAATTGATTTTCACCTGAAAGCAGGAGCCAGTCTCCAACGGTTAATGTCGGTAAATTAGCTGTAATAGTTAGGTGGTGTTCACCTAGTTCGGTCATGAGTGATAGCTGGCTACGGTGCTGTGCCATGACTCTTGCTATAAGGCATGTTTCCCATTCTTCCAGGGAAAGTTGTTGTTGGAAAAAAGGTTTCCAGCCTAGTTCAGGCAAGGAAATAGATTTACACATGATAGATTTACCCCTAACGCAGATCGCGTTACGACTGAAATTTGATGTTCAGGGGCAAGTTAGGCCCCGGTAAAAGACCGGGCAGGAGGGAGGGGATGTGCTTTACTTGTCTCGCTCAGCCCGGTTAGTTTTTACAACAATCATCAAAAATTCCTCTGTTGGTTGATTAACGACTAAAACTTATCAGATATAACTAACCAGCGCTATCGATTTACTAGTAGGTTGATTCTTTCCTGAATGAATTGTTTTAGCTATCACGTTTTGTCATGAGCTAGAGAGGTCAGTTATGTTGGTAGCAGAAGTACTGGATTATAAGACGTTGTACTTCTGCTGGAGTTGTTGGTTATATTAGGCTGTAACACTTCCGAGCTGAATAGCCCCTCCTTGGTATAGAAGTCCGTCAGCCCTGTCGTTTTTAATTAGGAGTGGACCATCAAGATCGATAATCTCGGCCCGAGATGCAATAGGTAGTGCGGGCTCGATGGCTAATGAACTTCCTACCATACAGCCGATCATGACTTTAAAACCCAGTTTATGTGCTTTTTCTTCAAGAGCCAGGGCTTCGGTGAGTCCGCCTGATTTATCGAGTTTGATATTGACCATTTCGTAGCAGCCGATCAGCTCATCAAGATCATCGCAGGTATGGCAGCTTTCATCGGCGCACAAAGTAATGGGGTGATTGATGCCAAGTAATTTAGCATCTTGACCTTTGGGAACGGGTTGTTCGATCATACGGATACCGAATGGAGATAGCTGGGTAAATAAAGCTTCCAGCTCCAATTCCCCCCAGGCTTCGTTGGCATCAATAATGAGCTCTGCATCCGGTGCGATGGTACGGACGGCTTTCACTCTTTCAATGATTTGTTCATCATTTAGTTTGACTTTTAGCAACCGGGCTCCCTGTTTACATAGCTCTTTGGCTTGTTGCGCCATCACTTTGGGTGCATCCAGTGAAACTGTCATAGCTGTTATTATTTCAGGCTTCATTTCGAAGATTTGGTAGGGGAATTGTTGCTGGTATTCCAGACGCCATAGTGCGCAGTCAACAGCATTTCTGGCAGCCCCTGCCGGGAGTAGCTGTTGAAGGTTAGTACGGTTGAGTGCGACTCCGGCCGGGAGTTTGTTCAGAGAGTGAATTTGTTTAATGACAGACTTAATATTCTCACCATACCTGGGGTAGGGGGTACATTCCCCCAAGGCTGAAATGCCGTCTTTACTGATGGTAACGGTGACAACATCTTGGTGGGTCCGGGTGTCCCGGGAGGTGGTAAACGGACGGGCAAGCGGAAATTGCTCGTGAACGGCATTGATCTTCATTCGATTTCCCCCGTTAGATTGTCAACAATGGTCGAAACCCCAAAGCGAACAGGGTCCGTAACCGGCAATTGATATTGTTGCTCTTTCTGCTGACACAAAGCAAGGGCATCATCATGATTTAGTGAAGAAGTATTGAGACAAATACCGACAAATTTAGCATTCGGGTTGGTCAGTTTGGCTGCATTTAGGTTTGCATCCATTGTTGCCTGAATTGAAGGCAGTGGCATATGTGGAAAGTGGCGGATATGCTTACGGCCCACTTCATGGCATAACACAAGGGCATCGGGTTGCGCGCCATGCAATAGCCCAAGGCTTACACCTGCATAGGCAGGGTTAAGCAGTGAACCTTGCCCTTCAATAACGTCCCAGTCGTGATCGGTAAATTCCGGGCTGATTGCCTCGGCCGCACCGGCAATAAAATCAGCAATTACGGCGTCAACAGAAATTCCCTGGCCAGAAATCAGAATGCCGGTTTGCCCTGTTGCACAGAACCGGCTGTGTAACCCTCGTTGGTTCATTTCTTTTTCAAGTGCTAGCGAAGCATACATTTTTCCTACGGAGCAATCCGTCCCTACGGTTAGGAGCCTCTTCCCTTGGCGTTTTTTGCCGTTACCGACATTAAGAGGCAGATCATAATGGCGTGCATCGAACAGTTGGCATTGATGATCCTGTGCGGCTTCGAGCAAGGCTGGAAAGCTGGAAAGTCGCCGGTGTAAACCTGAGGCGACATTGAACCCCAGTTTTAATGCTTTCTCAATGGTTGTTAACCATGGTTGCGGAAGATATCCACCAGCATTGGCTGTACCTATGACAAGTGTTCTAGCTCCTTGCATTTTGGCATCTTGAAGCGATAGATCGGGTAAACCAAGTGATACTGTATGTTCATTTAATCGTAGCTGCCCGAGGCACAGTTCGGGGCGCCACGTTAAAATTCCTCTGGCTGTTTTTGTTGAGAGAGGATCTGTGACATCGCCAAGAAATAGCAGGTAAGGCTGTGGAATGTGCATACAACGTCCTTGAGCATGATAATTAAAGATAAAGTACCACTGTAGAATGTTAGGCGGCTGTTGCCGAATGCTTTTTGTGAGCAGGGTATAATCTGGAGTTATAAGTTGATGAATTTTCCTTTTATGAATTGCGCGGATTGGGTTGGAATATTAACAATATTTAATCTTGGCAAAAGGTTGACTTAAACGATACAGGATTATTCTAGCTTCATGATTTAACAAACCTTAAGGCATTGACGGTGGGGATGGCGCATGACATGCGAACATCGATAGCTCGAATGAAACTCAGATTAGATGCGTTGTTGGTGGATGTTCTGGGTATAAAAGAATATCCGTATGAAGATCTCGAAGCCTGCCATGAAGATTTAGAGGTGTTGTTAAGCCTTTTTAACGGCATGGTGGTGATCTGGTGCTAGGAGATAACAATCCGGGACTGCGGGCCCGGATGATGTTTTCTGGGTTGTATGATTGTTAATGTTTTTTACGGGTTAATGAGAGA
The DNA here is from genome assembly GCF_947502415.1 of uncultured Photobacterium sp. Lineage (GTDB taxonomy): Bacteria > Pseudomonadota > Gammaproteobacteria > Enterobacterales > Vibrionaceae > Photobacterium. Next base: position 54,184 of record NZ_CANMZV010000011.1, read on the forward strand.
GTTAACCCGCCATAAAGACGGGTTAGTTGTTATTTTTTATCGGCCACAGGAACCATAATGTGAACATATGGTGTGTCTTTCCACATGACATAAGGTCCACCGGTACTAGGATCGTCAGTTAAACCTTTGAGTAACTCTTTGGGCACTATAATCATTAGGTGCGGGCCAGTTTCGACATAGTCATCGGCTTTTTTCGGCTCAGGATGATAAGGGTCTGAGTTACTGACACCCGCACCAAGATCACCTTGCAGCATATATGAGATACCGATGGTTTCTGCCTTGAAGTCCTTTTTGTTGACCATCGCATCTAACATTTGCATCCATAATGCGTCGTTACACATCGGCATCCCATCATCCGGGAACGTATTTGGCAGGCATGTCCAGCCATTTGTTCCTTTGATGACTTCTTTACCTTTTACAATAACGGTTGCATCGTCACTGATGGCTGCTGGTGCTGCGGACTTTGCCCTAGTGATCAGAGCATCAAGATCATCACCTGCTATAGCACTGTAAGCAAAGCCAGCTGAGTATACGAGTGCGGTTACACATAATGTGGGGATTAAGTGGTTAGCCATGATTATTACTCCACTACTTTTTGATTGGCGCTTAAATGCCAATTTTTAAAGTATAGAGCTGAAAAAGACGGGCGGGGGATGTTACTGCGGTGCGGCTAAGGCAAGAAAAAGCCGACAACGATGTCGGCTCTTTAACGAATTCAATATCAATACATAAGTTACTTATGCTGCCAGAAGTGCAGAGAAGTCATTTTTGCGTTGGTTGAAGCGATTTACCAGATCATCAATGTCATTCTGGCAATATGGTTTCAGGCCGCTCATTACCATGCGTTTTCGGCCGGTACCGACAATCTCACCGTTTTCTTTGAAGCAGAACTTAAGTGTAACACTACCACGTTTGCCGTCTACATCAATATCTGAGCCAGTTAGCTCTACTGTTGGCGCAGTAATGTCAAGACGTTCGAAATCCAGTTCCATGCTTTCGTAGATAACCAGCGGACGAGCCGGGTTAATCATGATTTGCTTTGATTCCATTAGCGGAACCATGATATGCGGGAAGTTCATTCCAGAGAACTGAACATAGCTCTTTGTGACTTGTTCAATCAGAGCTTGGTTTGTCGTGATTTCACCTTCACGGGTAATGTGAAGGTACTCTTTTCCTTTGTCGTCAATCATAGACTGATCGTTGTCAGACTTTTGGTCAATGCTTAGCGCTATACCATCATTGATCATACCGGCGAAATCGAAACGCATCTTTTGGCTCAGGCCTGCTTTGGAGAGAACAACTGAGAAAAGCAGGTCGCCAGGAACACAGAAACGCTTGTTATCTTCATCATGGATTGGGTTGAAGTCGCCAGCAATTTTTTTTGCAAAGTGACTTGCTTGTTCACGTGTGAATGAAAATTCGCCGTTCTGCTCTGAGTAATACGATTCTAAAAACATGCCTTACTTATGAATACCTTCGTTAATCGAACTGTTAGATATTCTACATGAGAAGTTAATATTAAATGGTCTAGCCAGTGAGACAACATTAAAACTTGATTCTTTGGGAATAAACGGATAGGCAGTTTACCTAGACTAACATCATGAATGTTAATGTGTTTATAAATCAATCAATCTTAAAACAGATATTGAGCGTTTGTGATTTTTGTTTTTCCATTTTTAATTAAACTACAGCTTGTGCCCTTGGTAGATAATGGAAAAATTGCGGTGCTTGAATATGGAAACAAGCTCTGTCGGAAAGAAAAGGATATTGTCGAGTTCATCAGTATGAACCCATTCGTAGCCAATTTGGTCCGGATCAAGTTTACTGGCTTCCGCTATAAAAGAGGGGCTGAGACCTTCGACAAAAATTTCTAACTGGTGGAAATGGTCAGGAAGATAAGGAGTCGGGTGTCGATCTGCAATTAAGTCTCTGATACATAAGACATCACCCATTGTTGCTTTCATACCTAATTCTTCCATCAGCTCACGGTGGAAAGCCGCTTCAAGTGTTTCACCGTGTTCGACACCACCGCCGGGGGTAATGTACCAGAACCCTCGGTCATCCTTATGCTTACAAAGCAGGATATGATTTTGGTGATAAAAAACAGCGCGAACAGATAATCGTGGCCCCATAATGTTACCTTTTATTGATTCATGATCATTGATTTTACAAATGAACCAGAAAAAATATGATTTTTTTGATGCAACCATAGGCATAATTATGTAATATGCACGCCTGCGAAACACAGACTATGCTTATAAAGCATTGTTTTATAAATTAAAAAAACAGTTTCATGGCTAGGGTTACTTTATCTGAGCGTAATAAATAGTACAAAGCGTACGCATAACCATCTTCTAGACGTGTAGAAGGCTCAGGAAAATAAAGTAGCACGGAAGCTGCAAAAAAAAAGCCCCCAGATGTGGTGAAATCACTGTTTCTGGGGGCTAATTAATTTCTGTCTGTTCTTATTCTGATTGGTATTATCAGTTTAAATTCTTTCCAGTAATGGAATTACACGCACTTTTTCGCCAACATCGACACCAGGCTGTTCCGGTGCAATTTCAATTAAGCAGTTTGCTTCACTCATAGAGCGGAGAACCCCTGAGCCCTGTTGCCCAGTTGTTCTCACCGACAGGCGACCGTTAGCATCAAGGCTATAAACGCCTCGGCTGTATTCAGTACGCCCCGGACGAGAGCGGAGCTTTTCTGTTGCAACGGCATTGAATACCAGTGGTTGCCAGTTATCCATTCCCTGAAGCTTGCGAATTGCAGGCTCGACAAATTGCATGAAAGCAACCATCACGGCAACTGGATTACCAGGTAGCCCGAAGAAAGGTGTTTGCTGGATTTGACCAAAGGCCAGAGGTCGCCCTGGGCGCATGTTGATTCGCCAGAAGTTAATTACGCCTAATTTATCCAGAATTGTCTTGATATAGTCGGCATCACCAACGGAGACACCACCTGAAGAGAGGATCATGTCAGCTTGTTTACTGGCTTGCTGTAAAGTTGCTTCTAGTGCGGCTTCGCTATCTTCGATAATACCGAGGTCGATAACCTCGCAGCCAATCTTGGTTAGCATTGAAAATAGGGTATAGCGGTTTGAATCGTAGATGCAATTTGGCTTTTGCTCTTCCCCCGGGCTTTGGACTTCATCTCCGGTAGAGAAGATAGCTACTTTGATCTGCTTATTAATACTGATCGAATCAAGGCCAAGAGAGGCAATCATCCCCAGTTCTGCGGCAGATACTTGCGTGCCGGCAGCGACGGCTGTCTGGCCTACAGCTAAATCTTCGCCTGCTTGACGGACGTTTTGTCCCGGACGAATCACACCTTTACTGGTATCAAACGTGACAATGTCACCATTTTGTTCTGCCTGCTCACGCATAATTACGGTATCGGCATTGGCCGGTATAGGAGCCCCAGTCATGATTCTCACGGCTTCGCCAAGCTGAAGCGGTTGGTCATAGCTATGGCCAGCCATCACTTCGGCAATAACCTGGTAGTTTTCACGTTCAAGATCATCGCCACGGATAGCATAGCCATCCATTGCTGAGTTGGTGTGTTGCGGTACGTTAACCGGAGACAAGATGTCCCGTGCGACAATTTGTCCCAATGCTTGCTTAAGCGATACGATAACTGCATTGTTTGATGGGACGATTTGTTCCAGAATGCGTTGGCGACCTTCATCAACTGATAACATTTCGGTTGGATTAAGGTCACTACAGCTTAAGCTTTCTTCTTGGGCTTCCGGGGTTTTATTGGCAAAAGCAACAACGAAATCGGTTAACTGATCAAGATCGTTAATATCAATTTGCGGCAGTTTAGTATCTGCTGAAATATTAGCTGCGACAGCAATAATGTTTTTGTCTTCCGGGTGAAGCCATGGTTTGCCGATTTCTTCACGGTGCAGCTCTATTTTGGGGAAATCCAGCTTTTTAAAGCCTTCGACCAGAATCAGATCCAGCTGGGTTTGATCTAGCTGGGTAATCAGGTGGGGAAGGTTAGCTTCTTCATCCGGCGTTTCGGTGACTAGTGCCCGGCGGTAGCGGGATGAGATTAGCATTTGTCCAGCTCCAGCCTTGCGCAAACGGTAGCTGTCTTTGCCTTCTTTATCAATATCGAAATTATGGTGGGCATGCTTGATTACGGCGACACGGATTCCGCGCTCGACAAGTTTAGGCAGCATAGCTTCAAGCAGGGTGGTTTTACCTGTGCCGCTCCAGGCAGCAAAGCCTAACAGGGGCAGGGATGCATTAATCTGACTCATAGTTCCTGTCCAAATTGTTGTAGTTCTTCTGGCGTGTTTAGATTAACGAATGCGTTCGGCTGATCGCTGAAGTCAACAGTAATCATATTGCATTGTTTGTAAAGCAGAATGATTTTTCGATCACCGTTTTCAAGAAAGGCTTCGAGCTTGGGCAAAATACGTCTGTTCAGTAATGTAACAACTGGCTGAATATGTTCACCGTCATGGGCGACAGCAATATCTGTGTCTTCTTTGCAGGCCGTAGCCATTCGGGAGACTAAATTTGCTGGTAACCGTGGGCAGTCACACGGAACAAAGCCAATCCACTCATCGCTAAGGTAGTGCAAAGCGGCGTGCATTCCACCAAGCGGGCCAGGGTAGTTTTGGATATTATCGCCAAAAACGGTGCCATAAGCCCGGTATTGCGCCTGGTTGCGATTGGCATTGATAGTGATGGTATCGGTTTGTGGTTCCAGGGTATCTATCACGTGTTCAATCATCGCCCTGCCTGCCAGTTCGACCAATCCCTTGTCATTTCCTCCCATACGGCTGGCTTGTCCGCCAGCCAGGATCACCCAGCTTGTGTTCTCAGGCGTAGGCATAGTCATTCTTGTCCTCATTGACGAGCTGTAGATCTGCTCGTTCTATTAATTGTGTATCTGTTATGGTCCACTGACGGCGGCATAAGGCCGTCAGGCCATTTTTCTGATGGCTGGTTATCACCAGGCTGGTGCCGCGTTCAAGAAGATCCTTGGCAAGGGTTACTTGCCTCTCAATAGACTCCTGATCGAGGCTGGCACTGGATTCGTCCATTAGCAGGACTCCGGGTTTTAGTACCCAGGCACGAGCCATGGCAACCCGCTGGCGTTCACCACCAGAAAGAACTGATATATGTTCATCAGCCAATGTTTCCAACCCTACCATACGAAGGGCATGAATGGCTTCAGTTCGTCGTTGTTGACGATTGCTAATGGTGAATTTCAAGCCATAACAGACGTTATCGAAAACAGTGCCATCAAACATATAAGGCGTTTGATGCATATAAATCACGCCGCCTTTTGTCTGACCGCAGAAAAATTTGGTTAGCCAAGATTGCTGCTGGAGATTTACCTGGCCGGTCGTCGGTTTTTGCAGGCCGGAAAGGACTTTTAAAAGAGTGGTTTTGCCTACACCGTTGTCGCCGCTCAGGTAAACAGCATCTTTAGGACCAAGACTAAGCTGAGGAATATGGAACAGCAGTCGATCCTTGAAGCGGATCGAGAGGTTTTCAGCTTGGATTGAAATTTGTGACATTACCTGTTCCCCAGCTTAGTTGGTGCGCAGGTGGGCTTTCCCACGAGCTACAGACAAGAAGAAGTTTAACACCAGTGCCAGTATTAGCAGCACCATACCCAGGGCAACACCTTGTGCAAACGCGCCTTTTGAGCTTTCGAGTGCAATAGCTGTCGGAATATTACGGGTAGAATTTAAAATGTTGCCGCCGACCATCATCGAGCATCCTACTTCGGTGATAATTCGGCTAAAAGCAGCAATCACTGCGGCAAGTAGCGGAAAGCGGCTTTCCCACATCAGGCTTGCTAAGGCTCTGGGATAGCTTGCGCCCAAAGTGAGAGAGGTTTCCCATGCACGGCGGTCGCTGTTCTGAAAGGCGGCGTGCATCATCGACACAAGGATTGGGAAACAGATAAGGATCTGTCCTAGAACCATTGCCTGCTGGGTAAAAAGCATTTTCCAGTCACCAAGGGGACCTGAACGTGAGAGGAGCATATATAGCAGCAAGCCAATCACGACAGTCGGGATAGACTGGAATGTATTAAATAGAGAAAGAAGCAGCCAACGCCCGGGGAACTTCCCATAGGCGAGGGCAAAACCAATAAGCAAAGCTGGCAATAGCACGATGCTGATTGCCAGTAATGATACTGAGAATGAGACACCAACGATTCCCCAAAGAGAGGAATCGCCGCTCAGCAGAAGCTGAACGGCTTGTTGGCTGGTTTGCCAGATAGTCATTTATAGTTCGATAGCATCCGCGACAAATAGCTGTTCACCATGTCGCTTGTAGTTATTGATCATTTTTTGTGCTTTTGGGTTTACCAGCCAGTCGCTGAATGATTTTGCACCTTGGTAGTTGATGTCCGGGTAGCGACTTGGGTTGACCAAAATTACCTGGTAAGGGTTAAACAGGCGCTTGTCACCTTCAACCATGATAGCCAGATCCAGCTTGTTCTGGTAAGCAAGCCAGGTACCGCGGTCAGTCATGGTGTAAGCCTGAAGTTCAGATGCCATATTTAGAGTTGGTCCCATGCCTTGACCGACAGCTTTGTAGCCACCGAAGTTTGGTTCAATTTTGGTTTGAGCCCACAGGTTCAGTTCTTTTTTGTGGGTACCAGAGTCATCACCACGAGAGACAAAAGTAACGTTATAAGATGCAATTTTGGTCATTGCATCTGAGACATCTTTATCACCGGCGATTTTAGCAGGATCACTCTTAGGGCCGACAATCACAAAGTCATTATGCATTAGTTTGCGAGGAAGAACGCCGTAGCCTTTTTCGACAAACTTTGCTTCTGCTTTAGGAGCGTGAGTCATAACCAGATCAACATCGCCATTTTGGCCCATGCGTAGTGATTTACCGGTACCGGCTGCCAGCACGTCAACGTTGTAGCCAGTATCTTTTTTGAATTCAGGTAGCAAGTAATCAAGCAAACCTGAATGGTAGGTACTGGTTGTTGTTGCCAGGCGGATGGTCATATTTTCAGCGGCTTGTACTGCACTAGCAGAAGCAAGAGCCAGAATCACAAAAGTTGTTTTTAGAAATTTCATTGGTCTTCCTGACTTAATTGTCTATTAAGTAATTAAGCGAGTAGTGTTTTAAGGCAAATACTCAGTCTTTCTAAGCTGATTCCTTAGCAAATCAAATGCCAAGTTGCTTATTTGAATATATTTTATCGTGACGTTTATTGGTAACTTAATGATTTAAAACAATTTAGGCTTATTTGGTATGAGGCAGGGGTCAGATTACCAACAAACAGTTTTGACATTGATAAGTACGGTGGGACAAAATGTCGCACTCTTACCATTAATACAAAATATTGTTATGTCTGAAGTCGCAGCCTCTTCTTGGTCTGCCATGTCGGTTCTTGTTGTTGATGATGAACCGGGCATGCGAGCAATCTTAAATAAAGCACTCAGTAAAAAATTTGCCCAAGTAGATACTGCGGGTAGTGTGGAAGAGGCCGAAGAGCTTCGCAAGCGTTGTCATTTTGATCTGCTTATCGTCGATATTAATCTGCCTGGCCGTTCGGGTATTGAATGGCATGAAGCGTTTGATCCGACTACCCGACGAAGTGATGTGATTTTCATGACAGGTTACGCGGATCTGGATACGGCGATTAAAGCGCTGCGAGCTGGAGCCTCTGATTTTATCCTGAAACCATTTAATCTTGAGCAAATGATGCAGTCGGTTAACCGCTGTGTTGAAAGGCGCCTTGTCGAACGTCAGAATTTTGCTTTGCAGCGGGATGTTGAGCGCACTTATCCGGTCGATATTATTGGTGATGCACCGCGTACTGTCATGATGAAGAAAATGATTGCTCAGGTTGCACCTTCGCTGGCGGCGGTGTTGGTTGAGGGGGAGTCTGGTACTGGTAAGGAGTTGGTAGCCCGGGCGCTTCATCAGCTGAGTAAAAGAAGCGGGCCGTTTGTTCCTCTTAATTGTGGTGCAATTGCACCAGATCTTCTGGAGAGTGAGTTGTTCGGTCACGTTTCCGGTGCTTTTACCGGTGCCAAGAAAGGACGTGAAGGCCTGTTTCGGGTTGCTAATAACGGAACTCTATTCCTTGATGAAATCGGTGAGATGCCGTTATCAATGCAGTCTTCGCTATTACGTGCTCTTGAGCAGAAGGCGATTCGTCCGGTAGGTGCCGAGCGTGAAGTGCCTGTTGATGTGCGGATTGTGGCGGCAACGAACCGAAACTTAAAGCAGGAAGTAGAAGAAGGGCGGTTCCGACGTGATTTGTATTATCGTTTGAATGTCCTGACAATTGAATTGCCGTCCTTACGTGACAGGCTGGAAGATATTCCCGCTCTTGCCCATCACTTTACTCAGCAGCTTGCCAAGGATCTTGGGAGTAAGGCGGTTAACTGGACTCACGAAGATATACAGTCCATGCAGGCTTATGATTGGCCGGGTAACATCCGTGAGTTAAAAAATATGATGGAGCGCTGTTTATTGCTAGGTAAACCGCCAGCAGATTATTGGCGAGAGCTTGCTGGCGAGATGCCGGTTAAGTCAACATTTGAGCCAGAAGCTGAGGTGGTGCTTAGTGACGAGTCCACTGTTAACAATAGCGCGCAAGTATCAGATTCTGATGATAAACGGCCGTGCACTTGCGAAGATTCAACTGGTAACGAGACATTTTGCTACCCAAGTGACTGGACACTTAAAGAAGTGGAGAAAGCGCATATCATGCAGGTGGTTGATACACATGAAGGCAATAAGTCAGCTGCAGCTCGCCATTTGGGGGTAGCTCGTAAGACATTAGAGCGCAAATTTAAAGAATGGACTGACGAAACGTCTGATTAGGATAACGCATACAATGAAACAATTTTTGGCGATGTGGATCAGGCGGTTTCGCACCATGGTGCGCTATCGGTTACTGCTTTTGACCTCGACTCCTATCTTTATCACTCTGTTGGTTTTGATTGCGCTGACGATGTACTGGACTGTCATGTACACCTGGCAAAATGCTTTAAAGAATGTACGGGCAGATCTTTCTGTAGCCCACCATAGTATGGAATTGTTGCAGAAGCAGCAGCGCATGCGGCTGACGTCGTTGACGGAATCATATGATTTTCAGTACCTGATGAAAAATGATGAAGCTGCACTTAGTGATTGGGTTCATAATCAGGCTCGGCGATACAACCTTGATTTCGTCGTCTTGCGTCCAGCTTCGGCTTTGGGTGAGTTCTCCAAGGCTAACCGCCATTTTCTGATGCGTGGTGAGGAGCAGACATTCTTTCAGCGACTTAATGTACAGGGATTGGAAGATTTACATGCAGATTTGCCAGCTCGAGCCCAGCTCCCGTTACTTCAGGAAGGGGAAATTGAGTCCACAGGGCTGGTAAGCCGAAGCATAATTCCAATTTTCAATAATGAAAATAATCTGCAGTGGATTATCGATGGCGGTATGCTACTGAATAACAGTACTAGCTTGGTGGATCGTATTCGTGATCTGGTCTATGCCGCCGATACTTTGCCTGAAGGTAGTATTGGTACTGTGACATTATTTATGGGGGATGTTCGTGTTAGTACCAACGTTCCACTGGATAGTGAACGTCTTAATGGTCGCGCGATCGGTACCCGGGTTTCTGATGAGGTTCGGTTGGCAGTTTTAGAGCAAGGAGAAACCTGGGTCGATCGGGCTTTCGTTTACGATGCCTGGTATGTCTCTGCCTATGAGCCTCTTAAGGATCATAATGGCGATATTATAGGGATGCTTTATACCGGGTACCTGGAATGGCCATTGATCCGTATTTACCTGACTAATATCGTTGAGCTTGGAGTTGGTATTCTTTTGGTTCTGTTGGCTTCCGGTGTGGTTGTTTATCGCGGTGCCCGCGATCTTTTCTTGCCGGTAGAGAAAATTCATCAGGTGGTGAAAGCCGTCCAGATGGGGCAGGACTGCCGAATTGGTTCGTTGGATTTGACTGAAGACCACGAGCTTGAAATTCTCGGTAAGCAATTTGATAGTATGCTCAACCAGCTCCATCAGCGAAATGAAGTGATCAAGCAAGCTTCAATTGAGCTAGAAGATAAGGTGAAAGAGCGAACCCAGAGTTTGCGAGAAAAAACAGAGGAGCTTGAACAGCATATTAAGTTACTGAATCAGGCTCGCAGCAAATTAGTAACCAGTGAAAAGTTGGCTGCACTTGGTGAGCTGACGGCTGGTATTGCCCATGAAATCAATAATCCGACTGCAGTTATACTGGGTAATGTAGAGCTAATGCAGTTTGAGCTGGGTGATGAAACGGAGCGGGTAAATGAAGAGTTGGCGGCGATTCACCAGCAAATTGATCGAATTCGAAATATTACCCGTAGCTTGCTGCAGTATAGTCGCCAGGGAGGAGTACAGGATGAGGTTACCTGGCAACATTTGAATCCGATAGTGGAAGAAAGTCTTACTTTGGTGCGATCTGGTACTAAAAAGCAGGCGATAGAGATTAAAGTTACCCTAGAGGCGAAATGTTGTGTGGAAGTAAACCGACATCAGTTATTGCAAGTGTTAGTGAACTTGCAGATGAACGGTGTACATGCCATGGGCGATATCGGGGTGTTGGAAGTGAGTACCGAAGACTGGTTAGATGAACAGGGTGAGGCTATTGGTGCTGTTGTGTCTGTTAAAGATCATGGTTGCGGGATCAGTGAGGAAAACATGGAGCGAATTTTCAATCCGTTCTTTACCACCCGTCGAAGTGGTACAGGTCTAGGGCTGTCAGTTAGCCAGGGAATTATTAGTCAAATCGGTGGCGAAATTTGCGTACAGTCGGCACCGGGTAAGGGATCGACATTTTCTGTATATTTACCGGAAAAAGCCTCAATAAGCGACAAACTATTATTGGCAGTTGAAGTTTAACGATATTTGAAAATAAGGTTATAAATAATAAAGGCATGATGAGTTCATGCCTTTATTATATTTGGTGTTTACAATAAAAATTACGACGATATTTTTGTTGTGTATTACTAGCCCATGAACAACAAACCGATAAACATAAAAATCATAGAAAAAAGTGTGGTACGCCGAATAATCCCCATGCGATCAGGGAATATCATCTCATAGTGTTGCATACAAGATCCTTTTGTGACCCAATTACGCTGTTTTTCTTGTATTCCTAAGTATAGTTCACTCTTCTCGGTATTGTTCAGTTAGTGAATTCCGCGTTGAAAGATGAGTAAAATGCTTAATAAATAAGAGAAAAATCTCATTTGGCTTTTTGTTGTGCCTATAATTATGTAAATACATAAGTGTGGTGGTGGTTATGAAATTGGCAGCTCTGTCTATCGGCGTGCTTCTTCAGTTTATATCGCTGTATATCGCTTTTTATAGTGATGTTCCGGGAAATATCTATTTAGCTACATTGATATCAGTAATGTCTGTTTGTACTTTAATTATCATCCGTAGCTTGATTGCCCCAGCTTGTTTACTTGCGGGTGTAATCGTTGGGTTATCTCTTTCCCATAATGAAGCAGATCTGCAGTTATTGACGAAAATAGAAGATACGATACAGAGCATGTTTGTGATTCATCTGAGTAGTAATCATTTTGTTGATATTTAGCCATTAAATTGACTTTTAATGTCGCGGAATAATTAGCTCCTGTCCGGCGAAAATGACCGAATTTGAGAGGTCATTAATGCTTTTTATCATAGATACGGATGTATTATTCAGTTGCGCGAGCTCACTGAGAGATTCACCGGCCTTGATATGATGGATAGTGAATTTTTGTTTTATATATTCATTACTTTCTTTGTTTTTAAAGAAAGTCTCTTTGGTGTTATTAGGTAGCAGTATTTTATTATCTCTGTTAGCAAAGGTGTAGCCATTGGTATATCCGGGGTTTAATGCAAGTAATTTGTCATGATTGATGCCGGCATGCTGCGCAATAAGGTTTAATTTCACTCTTTCATTTATGACCACTTCAGTGACTACAGGTTCTGGCTGTATTGTTACTAGCTTAAGAGTGTGTCGGTCTTGATGTTTAATGAGGTTGACTATAGCCAAGAGTTTTGGGACATATAACCGAGTTTCTTTGGGAAGCTGCAATGCCCAAAAATGAGTCGGTCTTCCATTTGCTTTATTTTGTTTTATAGCGTTTCTGACTCGCGCTTCACCAGTATTGTAAGCTGCGATAGCGTGTAGCCAATTGCCATCAAACCTGTCGAAAAGATACTCAAGTAGGTCAAGAGCTGCATTGGTTGACGTGATGATATCTCGGCGCCCGTCATACCCAGCCAAATAATCTAGTCCAAACGTTTTTCCTGTCGGTTTTGTAATTTGCCATAAGCCTGCAGCACCGCGGTGTGAATAGGCAAATTGATCAAAAGAGCTTTCGACAAAGGGCAGTAGTGCTATTTCAGTAGGCATGTTGCGATCTTTGACTTGCTCATAAATATAGAACAAGAAGGGTTTGGCACGCTCAGTGACAGTATCGAGATGATATTGATTGTTCAGGTACCAGTTTTTGTAGTACCGAACGTGCTTGTTATTGGGGACTTTGAATGTAAAAGAATGTCCTAGGATATCCCAAAGGTCTGGTTCATTATTTTGTTTCGGTGTGAGGGTTTCAATTTCAGTTGTCTCGTAAGGTACACCTGTTGCAATGTAGCTACCTTCTTGCATTTTAGTGTTAATCGAACATTGATTTATGATGTTATCAGGAAAGTTATTGATGCTAATCAACAACTCCGATTCAACGGTAGGAGGTTGAATGACTTGGTTCATCCCCTGGCAACCAGAAATTAAAAATGGAGTAAGAAAGATTAATGGCAACTTCATAATAACCACTCAAGGATAAATAATTGTTATTGTTGTAAACCTTGCTATTAAATTTTTGCTCTTAATACTAAACATAGCATCTTATATTTATAGCAGCATAAAAATAACATGTTGTATTAGTTACAGTAGTTTGCTGTTGCGTTCCAAAGAATGAGACGCGATAACCATTGTGGATTAAGCGGACTCTTTATCGCTTGTATTAAACTTAAAGTTGTTTTTTATCGGACGGAATACTAAAGCAGCTAGATAGGCCGTAAGAGAGTCAAGTACAAGTGGGAGCAGGCAAGATGTCGAAGTCCTATTACCCAATGGGGACCGTTTTAAAAATTCGTTGTAGTACTTACTGGCACTATGGGATATCGGATGGTGAGGGTGGAGTTATACATAACTCTAAGAAAAGATTACGAGTTCAAATAGATTCATTAAAAGATTTCACGGAAGGAAGAGATATAGTTGTTAGTAATATTACCAGTGACAAACCTGAGCGCGCATTTCACTATGCCACCCAACATATAGGGCGGCCTTATAACTTGTTTAACCAGAATTGCGAGCAGTTTGTTCGGGAGGCTCATGGCCTCGATATTGAGTGTACTCAGTTCCAGCAATGTTTGGTGACACTGGCTGGTGGCTATATCGTTTTAAAAGCGGATACGCCAATAGTGAAGATTGCCGGTATGGGTATGTTGCTTGGTGCATTCTTTTCCCCATCGGAGCGTTCTCCTTATGGAAGAGCGGCAACAGGGGCACAAGTGGTGGTAAAAAGTACCATGTTTATTTCTCATTTATTGAGGAAATTTAACGTGTTATGAGTATCTGAATTGTAAACTATTGGATCTTCGCCACAGAAAAAAATATTTCTCGCGGGTATGTTAATAAGAAGTAGTTGATTAAATACACTAATTCGAGCGAGTTTTTCTGTGACTATTTTAATTGAACGAAATCATGACTTTCCGATGGATAAGATCGCTGTATTATCAGAACAGATCGCTGGAGAGCTTGAACAGGAGTATGGACTAACCTGGGCTTGGCAGGAAAACAGACTGATGATCAATCACACTTCGGCAAAGGGTTGTTTGCACTCAGAAGAGGGTAAAATAACTATTGAACTGAGGTTGTTGGGCTTTGCGGCCAGTTTGTTTTCAGCCAGTATTGAAACCCATATATCAGAACGTCTCGACCAGCTATTGCTACCCCATTAATTAACCAGTTTGGAATAAGAAAGGGCCTCTTAAGAGGCCCTTTTTATATCTGGTTATCTTCCTGAAGGCTATTTGACAAAAATTTGATCCCGTCCACGATAAATTGTTGTTTTAGTAAGACCATTCTAATTGAAATTCGTATTCTTTAAACCAAGCAGTCAGGCAATACCCACTGGCTGACAAGTTGTCACAGAGATTAGGAGGGCACACTCATGGGCATCTTTAAACAGACTGCGGAAGAATCTAAAAAAGAGCAGATTCGTGACGCTATGGTCTACAACATCTGGTTAGCTGGTTTGGGCGCTTATGCAAAAAGTGCAGATGAAGTTAATCAATTGTCTGATAAAGGCAAAAGCTTATTTGACGAGTTAATCGAGCGCGGTCGCGCGGTTGAGTCAAAAACCAAAGAGCGTGTACACACAGCTCGTAGCCACACATCAGTTGCTATCGAAGAACGTGTACACAATGTGGTTCAGAAGTTGATTGGTATCGACAATGATCGTCTGGATCGTGTGGACGACAAAATTGATCACTTAACCGCAAGCATCGAAGCCTTGATCGAGCGTCAGCAGGATGAAAAACCTGTTGAAAAAAAAGCTGAAAAGCCTGCAGTTACTCGTAACCGTAAAGCAAGTGTTGCGCGTCGTAAGCCTGTAAAGGCAGCCACACCTGTTGAAAAGAAAGAACCTGAAGCTAAGGCTGCCCCTGAAGCGGGAAAGCCCCAAACCGTAGCAGCTAAGCCTGTTGCGGAGAAAGCTGAAGAAAAAAAGCCAGTAGCTGAAACAAAAGCTACTGATGGAACTAAGCCGGAAACGGTTTAACGGCAAGGTGTCGGGAGTACAGTAGCTCCCGGTATCAAAATAGATTTTCTGTAATCCAGCGTTATGACGCAGGGGGATAAAATTATGAGCGAAAACACAGTAGTTAAAGCGGCAAAAAATGTCGTTGAAAGTGGTGAAGGCGTTGCACGCAACATCTGGCTAGCAGGTCTGGGTCTATACAGCCGTAGCCTAGAAGAAGCGCAGCAAATTAATGAAAAAACTAATCACATGTTCGATGAGTTAGTTGAGCGTGGTAAAGAAGTGGAAATCCAAGCAAAAGAATGCATTGGTAAAAATGCAGAGAAAGCAACAGACGAAGTTGAAGCAGGTATGAATGATTTATTCTACCGCCTCAGCGGAGTAGACCGTGAGAAGCTTGAGCGTATGGACGAGAAAATCGACAAGCTCACAACTGCGGTAGAGAAGTTGGCAGAAGCAGAGTAACTGCCAATTCAGGGTTGCTATCCAATAAGCCAGCCAGACGATAAAGCAGCCCTGCTTTAGGTCTAACTGCCTTTCCCAGTCTGTAGGTGGTTAACCTTTTAGGTTGCGCGTGGGCCATGCACGCGCACCTTTTTTCGTTAGAATGGTCGCCAAAATTATACATATCTGTACAAAAATCTACCTTGTCTGGTTTGGTGATTATGTAAATTTCTCGATGTTTTACCACCAGATATTGACCAAAGGGGTTTTTTAATCCTACATTTGTTACTGAATTGTAATAAAGGTGGCATTTATGGATAGTTGGCGAAATAGAGCTTTTAACAAGGTTTTGTTTCGAATCATGCGGCAGAGACTAGCCAGTTGTAATAGTACTGACGAAATGCGTGATTTGATTCTGAGTATTGATAGCTATGGCGCCTTAATTAGTGCCCCAAAGGGAATGGAAATAACCCCGACTAAGTTTGCAAACACGCCTTGTGACTGGATTGATATGCCTCACAGCAGTGGGAATAAAATCATTCTCTACTTTCATGGCGGTGGTTTTTGCTTCAGCAGTCCAAGAATTCATAACGCTTTTCTTGCTCGCCTGGCCAATGCAACCAAATCCCGTGGTTTGATGGTTAATTACAGTCTTGCGCCAGAACATCCTTACCCAAAGGCTCCAGATGAGTGTTTTGCGGTTTATCGCGCCTTACTGATGCATGGCTACCTTCCCAGCCAAATTATCCTTGCAGGGGACTCTGCAGGCGGTAATTTGACTTTAACGACTTTACTTCGTCTGCGTGATTTAAATTTACCTATGCCGGCTGCTGCGATTTTGATTTCTCCGGTCACCGATATGGCTGTTACAGGGGAGTCTGCCTTTAAAAAATGTAAAGATGATCCTTTTTTCGATTTGAGTACGTTGTTGCTCATGCGAAATAATTATATCGGTGCACAAAATCCATGCGATCCTGATATATCGCCTTATTACGCCCAGCATCATGACTTACCACCTATTTTTATTACTGCTGGTACTGAAGAACTGTTAATGGATGATTCTGTTCGCCTGGCTGAAAAAATCGGTGAGGTGGGGGGGGATGTGACGCTGAATGTGATAAAAGGGGTACCGCATGTGTACCCGTTGTTTTATCAACTGAGTGAAGCCAGGGATGCGATAAAGCTAATGGCCAGCTTCATTCAGGAAAAATACAAAGAAGCAAAATCTGAGCATAAAGAAGCCAGCTAATGCGTATGATGCAGGTATTGGTTTGTTTGAGGCGTTAAATTGCTACTTGGCCAGCTCCGACAGTTTTGTTCTTTGGTAGTGATGCGCTGAATCTGAGATTTTTCCGCTGTTTCCAGTCTGGATCCATTTTTTGATTCGGCCGGCATCGCCAATGGGCGTCATTTTGCCGTAGGCATCGAGCATCACCATGACAAGCTTTTTGCCGTCGACATTGGCTATCATCGCCAGACAGCGCCCGGCAACGTCCAGGTATCCAGTCTTACTTAAATCAAGTTTCCACTTCTTCCCACGGGCCAGTGCATTGGTATTGGTGTAGGCAAGCTTATATCTGGGTTTTTTGAAATAGGCGGTATGTACAGATGTCGTACTGTATTTACGGATCTGAAGGTATTTGTGCGCAGCTTTTACCATTTTGGCGAGATCGGCAGCGGTTGAGACGTTTTCAGGGCTGAGTCCTGAGCTATCGACGAAACGGGTATGTTTCATACCTAATGATTTGGCTTTTTTGTTCATGGCTTTGATAAAAGCGTCGTAGCCCCCAGGGTAGCTTTTCGCAAGGGCGGCTGATGCCAGGTTCTCAGAAGACATCAGTGCAATTCTGATGGTTTCACTGCGGCTGAGCTGTGATTCCATCCTGATCCTGGAATAACCGTTGTAGATACGTTCCTTGTCAGTTTGGTCGAAAGTGATTTTTTCTGTCAGTGGTTGTTTTGCGTCCAGCACAACCATGGCAGTCATTAGCTTGGTGATTGAAGCGATAGGCATCACTATATCGGCATTTTTCTTATAAAGCGTTTTGCCGGACTTGAGATCCGTAACGTAAGTGCTGACAGAAGCCGTTTCTATCTTTTTCGGATCAAGTTTGGCTGCTTTGGCCGATGCTATTGTTGAAGTGTAGATGCATATCGCACTGAAGAATAGAATTAAAGTTCTGCCCACAACGACTCCTTGGCATTTTATTACGAACATTATCTATAGAGTGGCTAATGGTTCCCTTTCTTTGCGATTGGTGCAAGTTATGTTTTTGTCAAAATTGTCTTCTCAAGAGAGCAGTTGAGTATATTGCTTTCTAAATATTGAGGTTAGTCGGATCGGTTGCCTGGAATGTCTGAACTTTGAGAATACAAATCATCACAAAATATAGCGGCATACTGTGACCAGTAAGCCGGACTTGGCTGTATGAATGGTGTGCTTTACTGATGTCTGATAACCTCTTGAATTAAAGGCGTTCATCAAGGGAAGAAATATGGAACAGCAGCGTTTAGAAGATTACTTGAGCCGGTTTAAAGGTGCTGAGGCGAGTTATCCGTTTGGTCCGGAGGTGTTAGTCTTTAAGGTGATGGGAAAAATGTTTGCCTTGCTGGGAGAGCATCAGGGAATGCCGCGAGTAACGTTGAAATGCCAACCTGCAGACGGCGAGCTTTTAGTCAGCCAGTTTGACGGTATTACCCCTGGCTATTACATGAACAAACGTCATTGGATCACTGTGTCACTGCGTAGCGATGTCGGCGAAGCCATGGCGCTTGATCTCGTCGATAAATCTTATCAGCTGGTGGTCAGCAAGTTGAGAAAAGCTGACCGAGAAGAGTTGGCTGGTAAACTAACCACTTATAAAGAATAACGCCATGCATTGCATGGCGTTAAAGTATGGCGGTTTTGCTTAATTCATCTGATAAGAATAGGGGCTAGCTTACAAGCTCATCCAGCAGATCCTGATGGGTGTAGAACGGTGAATCCGCTGAATCGGTCAAGTATGGCTCAACCATTGAAATCAAACGTAGAACACCAGCACGGATCAGGTCTGTTTCACTGTATTTATCATCCAGCAGTGTTTGGTAGTTCAACCAGTTCAAACTTACCAGCAATAAGTTATCAGCGAGCAAAGGCAGGCTGTTGTTGTCACACTTGAGTTTGCCAAGGCTGATCAGGTGCGAAAGCATATCATTGCTTAAGGTCCGTAGTTTTAGAATTAATGTGCGGATCTTACGCTTGATTTGCGGACTCTGGCTGTTGAGTGTATCTAGATTCCTGAACAAGAAACGATAATGGGTAAACAGCGCCATAATGGTATGCATAAATGGCCAGTAGTCATCAAAATCTTTGACTTGTTTCGGGTATTCATTACTGATTGTGGTGAGGGAGTTTTGAAGTTCTGTCACCAGCGTTGCAATGATTTCATCTTTACCTCTGAAGTGGTAATAGAGGTTACCCGGGCTGATCCCCATTTCTGTTGCTATTATCAAGGTACTGACCTGTGCGATTCCGTCGCGGTTAAACAGGTCAAGGCTAACTAATAAAATCCTATCGCGGGTTTTCATTGTTTCTTCCTTGTTTTCCTGAAAGGTAGCTGTTCTACCACCGTCACCGGCTTGGTGAAGGTATATTGGCGAACAGCTACTTTTCCCGTTGTCGTGCCTTATCTATTACTCTGCATTAAGCTGTGGCAGTTTTTCACGAAGGAAATCGTATTCTGCCTGCATTTGATTTTTAATATCGTCGCAGATGAAAGATACAAGCGTGCTGCCAATCAAAGGAACCGATGATTTAACAGTTACAGACACATTGTTTTGAGTCTGGATGCCGCTCTCAGCCGGTTCGCTAAACATCATCTGTCCAGATATCGTCGCAGGAACACCAATAATCTCCACTTTCATGTGACAAAGCAGCTGTTCATTTTCCTGCCAGTGCCAGGTTTCTTTCTGCTTGATGGTGTTATAGCTGCCCAGCAAGCTTTTTAGCATCGCTGGTACGTTAGCCGGAACTTCACGTTGCGTCTCGACAATAAAGCCATCATCCGTTTCATTGATATTGTTGACTCGGACATTTCTGGCACCTAGCTTCTGGTATTTTTCGACGATTAGATCATCTTCACTGAAGAAGCGCAGGATGATATCCAGTTTTTCCTTATAGTCATGGATTGCAGTAATTTGCATAGTGTTTCCTTTACATATGTATTTCGCGGATGATGCTTGAAAGCGCCTTAGCTTCGGCACTCTTTTCTTTTGGTGCGGCTTTGTGGTCCTTGTCGACGGCCTCAGGTGTATCTGGTGACATGCTGAAGCCAGCGTTCATAACCAGCTCACCCAGTTTCGGATAAGCACCGTGAATAAGAGCTGCAAACAGGCCTAGACGGTTGGCGATACGTTTAGGTTTTTCGATGATAGCTTTGACTATCAGGTCCGTCGCCTCGTCAGAAGTCAGTAGCGGAATGCCACCTTCAGCCTTGCGGTAGTGATCAGAAATCATAGGTGTTTCGACTAAAGGCATATTGATGGTCGTGAAGTTGATACCCTGACTGCTTAGTTCGGTACCAGCGGTACGAGTGAATGAGTCAAGGGCAGACTTCGATGCCGCATAGGCAGAGAAGCGAGGCTGGTTGGTCAATACAGCAATTGATGAGATATTGATGATATGACCTGACTGTTCTTCCACCATGTCCGGCAGAAGGCCAAGGATCATGCGAAGTGAACCGAAATAGTTCAGCTGCATAGTACGCTCGTAGTCATGTAAACGTTCGACAGAATGCATTACTGAGCGGCGAATTGAACGACCGGCGTTGTTGATCAGGATATCAACTTTGCCGTGATGCTGTTTAACTTCATCCAGTACCGCTTGTGTAGCTTCATCATTGCTGAGATCACACTGATAAATAAATGCACGGCCACCACGGCGTTCAACTTCGTTTCGGGCTTGTTGCAGACGTTCCAGGTCACGAGCAATCAGTACCAGAGTCGCATTGGTTTCTGCCAATCTAAGTGCTGTGGTATAGCCAATACCTGAAGAGGCACCAGTCAGAACGATCACTTTGTTGTTGACGCAACCTTTTAGAGTGCGGTCGACATGTAGTGATGGATCCAGGTTGCGTTCCCAGTAATCCCAGATGTTATTGACATAATCAGGCAGGCGAGGGCAATGGATGCTACTGTCTGCCAGTGCGTTGAGAGTATTCGTACAATCGAACTGGGTCGGATAGTTAAACATTTTCACTGCGTCTTTAGGAACCTGCATTTCCTGGCTGATCGCATCAATGAAGTTACGTAAAACAGGAAGGTGTCCGAGTTGCTGCCAGAAGTTGTTTGGCACCATGCGGAACAGGCGCATATCCAGGCGCATTGCCATTCTTGGTGCGTGACCGGCTTCAGCGAACATATTGATGACTTCGCCGGCACGATAAGGGTCGGGGTCAACGACGTGGAAACATTGGTTATCCAGATCTTCTTTATGAGCAATGTGGTCAACGGTATCAGCAACGTAATCGACCGGCACCAGATTCAGACGGCCGCCTTCAAGGCCAAGTAGAGGCATCCACTCAGGAAGGGACTGGCGTAGTCGCTGAATAATCTTGAAGAAATAGTAAGGCCCGTCAATACGGTCTGCTTCACCTGTTTCGGAATGGCCGATTACGATACCCGGACGGTAAGCGCGCCATGGGATCGTAGCCGTTTCCTGAACCAGTTTCTCGGCATTGTGCTTGGTTGCAAAGTAGGCATTATCAAGGCCAGTTGCTTCGTTAAGCATATCTTCACGGAACCAGCCGCGGAATTGGCCAGCTACTGCAATAGAGCTGATGTAGTGGAAGCAACCAGCATTGATGCGCTCAGCCACTCTTAATGTGTTTTCTGTGCCATCAATGTTTGCACGCATCATCGCTTCTTCGTCGGCTTCTAGATCGTAGATAGCGGCGAAATGGAAGAAGTTGGTGATTTTGCCTGTTAATGACTTGATGTCATCAGCGGACAGGCTAAGGTTCGGTTCCGTGATTGAGCCACGGAAAGTGTGAAATTTGTTACGAGGTAATTGATTTTTTTCAATAAGATCCTGAAGTCTCTGATCGTCCGCTTCACTGAACGAAAGTACGTAGATATCCCCAGGTCGTTTAGCCAGACGTTTAATAAAATTAGAACCGATAAAACCAGTTGCGCCGGTAATGAAAGAATTCATGACCACTCCTTACGCGATTTATAATGTATTTGAAGACAGAGTAATATAGTTATACTGGTCGGATGACCGCCAATAAGTGTGCACCTAGTGGCACAAAATCACAAAGTAAATCACTTAAAAATCTGGGTTAGATCAATATTCTGTAAGGGAATTGCAAGGATTGGAGTATTTGCTCACATTTTGACTTATCTTGTTTGTAATTGATGATTTTATAGACATATGCGTAGCGAAGTATTGAAGCACTAATTATATGTAGGACTTATGCTTTTTTGAGGAAAAGAGATGCTTCGAGAAAAGGTGTTTTTTAAACGTGACTTAATGGTGTAAGTAATTGCTTGATGAACAAACTTTCAACTTAAATTGAACAAGTATAGGTGGGTTCTTGCCATCTAATGCAAGCTATACCGTTATCGTTTGGATTTGTTCTATGTAGGTTGTGTCATTCGGTATTGTACTTGGATTACAGGTAATCCTGGGAATGGTTCAATTGATTGCATTGTGGATTGATTGTCATGGTTGTTGTTTTTTATGATGGCATTCTCTCGAAGCTGTATAAACTGAAATTTTAACTTTTGCTATCAAATTTACTAGATACCAAAAGTTGGTACTCACAGAATGCAACGATAAAAAAAGCGAGAAAGCTGATGCTTGCTCGCTTATAAAGGTTTCGTGTCAGTAAGTTAGTGCTGAGTCAGATACCGCTTGTAGTATATGACTGGCTAGTTAGCACTCCATACTTGTGTACCCGTACGCTGGAAGTTGTAGCCGCCGAGTTGGTCTCCCTTTGCCTGGACTTCTGGATCAGACAGAGCGTGCAACAATTGCTGCTGTAGGGTACGGAAATAGATATTCTTCGGGATCACCAGCTCAAAGGCTTCGCGGCATAATGGTATAAAGCCGAGGCCAAACTCACCGGCAGTACTCTGGCTGGCGCAACCAACATCAGCCACGCCACGGGCAATACACGATGCCAGTTCCCGTTCACTATTACAGACATCGGCTTTGGTTAGCATATCAATGTTAAACGCATGTCCGTGAAGCCATTCTTCCAGAGCACGCATACTACCGGCACCTTCCTGCCGAAGCGCCCAACGCCAGCGGGAAGCCAGCAGTTCATGAGGACTTAATGAACGATTATTAACGCAGTCAGCGATTTCATGGCTAACCACTAAACCTTGTTGGCGTTCAAAGGCATGGATTAACACCCAGTTTTTATGACCCGGATATTGCTGTAGCAGAGCCGGGTGGCGTAAAGCGGCTTCTTCAGCATGACCCCAGTGAATGGCGCACATGTCAACATGACCTTTGCTCAACATCGACAGGCCTTGTCGCGTACCGGTAGAGGTATAGCCGACCAGAGCAGTACTACCTAACTGGTTCGCCATTTTGCCGACAATCATTTGCAGCAGGGGATCATCAGAGCCTGCAATCAACAAGCGATCGTTAAGTACTCCGTTATGGCAGGATTCTAATAGCCATTGATCAAGCATTGCTTTTGGGAATAGCCATTTACCTGTAACTTTGGTCGCGGGAAGTACACCGTCGTTGGCAAGGGCATAAACTTTTTTTTCATTCAGGTCGAGGTATTCCGCAACCAGTTTAGCGTTCATGAATTCAGGGAAGCTGGTGGACATTTACTCATTACCTCCGGTTTCGCCTTTTACATCCAGGGTCAGGTTTTCCATGCCATTGTATACTTGGAACCTGTGTCCTTTGGCGCGGGCAATCATGGTGATTCCGAGTTGCTGGGCAAGCTCGTAACCCATTTGTGTGGCCCCGGAGCGGGATAGAAGAACCGGGATCCCCATTTGAGCGACTTTAATCACCATTTCAGAAGTCAGGCGACCTGTGGTGTAGAAGATCTTATCTTCGCCAGTTTCATCTTGTAACCACATTTCACCAGCAAGTGTATCGACTGCATTGTGGCGACCGACATCTTCAACAAAAGAGAGGATTTCAGTTCCTTTGCACACGGCACATCCGTGAATTGCGCCTGCAGCTTTGTATGTGGCGTTATGGTGAGTCAGCGCTTCAAGAAGGCCATATAAATTGGATTGCGCGATTCGAGGCTGTGGAAGGGTAACGCCTTCCAGTTTTTTCATAACGTTGCCATACATGGTTCCTTGGCCACACCCGGATGTAACGGTTTTCTTGCCGAGTTTCTTTTCCAGCCCATCGGTACTTTCGCGAGTGATAACGGCGGCGGAATTGGTATCCCAATCAATGATCAAAGATTCGATTGCATCCAAATCTTCAATAAACCCCTGGTTCTTTAAATAGCCAAGTACTAATGCGGCAGGGCGTTCACCGAGAGTCATCAGGGTAACTACTTCAATCCAGTTGAGGTAAACCGTAAGAGGATGCTCGCAGGCAATTTCTTTTTCCATCATATCGCCGTACTCATCCATCACTTGTACGGTGATGGTCTGATCGACGGAGGATTTCGTTTTAATGATTTTTGGCAATTGGGTCATCAGAGATTCCTGGTGAATCTGTTCATGAGTCTATGCTCGAAAATGCTAATCGCATGAGAATATGTTTTTAACATTGCACATAAGCAAACTTCGTTCCAGTTCTTATTTATATTGGTCGATTTTTTAAAAGAAATGTAGACCTTCATCTTTTTTGGGAAGTTATATCGCAACCCGGTAGTAAAAATAGGTATCACCACATGATTATGATCGCGTTCAAAATTCCAGTCGGGAATTAAGTTGGTCTGATATTTGCTTTAAGAGCTTTATTCGAGGGTAAACGAGCTAAGAGTAAGGAGTGAGTATGCCAGAGCTACGTAAAGATGAATCGATATGGCCGATTGCATTTCGATTGGTTTCTGAAGAAAAGCAAATTGGTCGCTGGACGACGCTGGATTGGTCTCTTGAAGATGTGTGCCTGTATGACCAGGACCAAATAGCCGAAGTTGCAAAATCTGACGGTGGCTACCTTCTTCCGCTAGAGCTTTTTCGCGACGAACGTAGTGAGTATCGCTTTAACCTGAGTTCCCAAGACCCGCATTTATTCTTTGTTTGTGAACAAGATAACGAGCAGCTTTCACCTTTGCTGGTAACTGCTGCGCAGAGTGTTGCAAGTAGCTATATGGACGGGGACTACCAGGTTTTGCATATCCAAATTCCGCTTCAGATTCAGGCCTGGATGGAAGCATTCATCGGTCGACATGGCGAATTGATCGAATGTAAGCGTAAGCGTGGTGGTAAAGGAAAAAAAGGACGTTCCAGTGGCAACTGATTTTTTTCAACGTTGGTCAAGCAGGAAGTTAGCTGCAAGGGAAGAGCAAACAGAGGCAGTTGCACTGGCAAATCAGCAAGCTGAGCTTAGTTCACCTGAAGCTCAACAAAGTGAGATAAAAGAGAAAAATACAATTTCTTCGGCTCAAGTTGAAGCAGATAACGAAAGTGCTGACTCTCGACATAACCATATCCCGCCAGTAACTCATGATGCTGAAAGTGAGAAAGAAAATACTGCTCCGACATTAGATGATGTGGCTGATGTGACTTTTGATAGCGGGGTGGCTTCATTTATGAAGTCCGGTGTTGAGAAGTCCGTTAAAAAGGCGGCATTGCGTAAGTTGTTCCATTCAGATGAGTTCAATTATGTCAGTGACATGGACGATTGCACAGAGGATTTCTCCAATCTGAAGGCTCTGGATTCTAGTGTGACTAAACAGCTTCGTAACTGGATGAGTGAAGTTGTAGACGAGTTTGAAGATGCCAGTGAGAAATCGGAAGCAGGGGAGTCAGCTGAACAAGTCGAACTGGAGTCCATGGATATCCAGTTCGACCCTAACCAATTGATAGAAAAAGAAACAGAAGCTTCATTATGGCGTGAATCTATCCCTACCTCGGCAGAGGGAGATGCATCAGCTCAGGTACAAGAAGAGCAACTTGTGAAAGATGATGTATTGGTTGCTGAGCAAGAAACACGCACGAAGAGAAGCTAGCTGTATACGTAGAACTAACCATATACGTAAGGAATAGGTTAGTCAGGGTTGAAAAATCCTGTTTAAAAGTGAAGTGAGACAAAAAGGGAAATATACCCTTATTAATCATCGGGACATTTTGGCGCAGTGCGAATAAAGGTGTGAGACAAATTGTCGCATTGCTGGTAGGTCAAAGAGTCTCTTTCTGACTTTGGTTCCTTATAGGTCATTTTATTCCGTAAAAAGTTGGTTCGGTTATTGCTCTTATAAAGAGCATGAAGATACCTGTTTGGAATTTTTCCATAGATAAGCAGGACTTCAATCGGCACTGACTGACGGTGACGAGTAGACAGGAATAATAATGTTAAAAAGTACACTAGAAGCGTTTTCTGACAACCTTTTTTCAGACAAGAACGGACAAGCACGACTGGCGGCGATTGTTGGCACTGTTGAGCTGTCTAACTTGATCCCGCCTACGGTTTCTTATGAAAGCCGTGGCAATTTGCTGATCATTGGTGAACAGGAAACAATTACAACGGCGGCAAGCCAGTTTTCAGAACTGAATTCAGTCACGCTTTTGGCTACAGAGAAAGCAGAGACAGAAAAGGCTGAAAATCTGTACTTCAGCAAAGAGGTGGCTGTGAAAGGTTACCTTGGTGCTTTTGAAGTCACTTGTCGTGTTGAAGGCGCACTTACTGATACCACCGCAAATCTTGCAAAAGTGGCCATTGGCCGTGATTGTTTTGATCTGATTGTCGATATGACAGCAGAAGGTGTGGTTATAACGGAAATTCCGGCTCCGGGTTATTACCATGTGGGAGCAGGCAAAGCGAAATTGGCGAAAGTGATTGAAGAGCTTCCAGCTATGCTTGGAACCTTTGATAAGCCAAAGTATTTTCGTTTAAATCCAGAAGCTTGTGCCCATTCATCCCGTGGTGTAAGTGGTTGTGACCGTTGTGTTGATGCATGTCCGGCAGGTGCTTTGTCCAGTAATGGTCATGCAATTGAGATCAACCCATACCTTTGTCAGGGGGTTGGTACATGTGCAATGGCTTGCCCTACAGAAGCTATTACCTATGCCTTGCCTGATCCTGAAAATACTCAGCACTTTATCCATCGTTTGCTAACGCGTTATCAGCAAGAAGGCGGAGAGACTCCTACACTTCTGTTTTATGGTAATCGTGATGAGCGAAATGTTGCTGATGCACTGGCAAAACTTCCGACAACGGTTGTACCCGTTGCTTTGGAAGAGCTGGCAACGATTGGTGTTGATACTTGGTTTAGTGCATTGGCTTATGGTGCGCATCAAGTACTTCTAGCGACAAATACGGCATATATTCCTGCCACGATTGATCGTGTTCTTTCTGATGAACTGGCGATTGCTCAAACTTTCCTGACTGAACTGGGTTATGAAGCTGACCGCATTACGTTGTTTAACTTTGCGGATGCAGAATCCTTCCAGGCATTTGATGCACCACTGCTTTCTGTAGATAAGCGCATTGA
Organism: uncultured Photobacterium sp.; assembly: GCF_947502415.1. Taxonomy (GTDB): domain Bacteria; phylum Pseudomonadota; class Gammaproteobacteria; order Enterobacterales; family Vibrionaceae; genus Photobacterium. The sequence goes on from NZ_CANMZV010000011.1 coordinate 81,053, forward strand.
AGGTTCTAAGCGAGACAAGCTATTTGCTGTTCTGGAAATGCTTTATAACGCATCGGTTCAAAAGCCTGAATATTCAGCACTTCCTGCAAATGCACCTTATGGCTCGGTTGAATGTCAATCTGACGATTGTACGTTATGCATGAGTTGTGTGGCGGTTTGTCCAACTCGCGCCCTGCATGCGGTTGGTGATCGTCCGGGACTTTTGTTTATTGAGCAAGATTGTGTTCAGTGCGGTATGTGTGAAAAGGCATGTCCTGAAAAAGTGATCGCGATGAAACCAGGTTTGAACTGGGATAAGGCGACACGTCAGGACGTTCGCGTTATTCATGAGGAAGAAGCGGCTTGTTGTACTAGCTGCGGAAAACCATTTGCACCTGCATCGATGGTGAAAATGCTAACTGAGAAGTTACAAGGTCACTCTCAATTCCAGGGAGATGCCATTCGCCGGTTGGCTATGTGTGAAGACTGTCGTGTTCGCGATGTCTTTTCGAAGATCGAAAATGATCCTGAAAGTCAGCTAAGGGTGTAAGGAGCAGAATATGGAACAATCAATGGTAAATCAGCCTCAACACGAACAATCTCAGCTTCGTATCGAGATCTACGCCATGCTGGCACATCTGCTGCGCAAAGCACCGGATGAAAATGTCCTGAATTGGCTGGCAGAGCTTGATGTCGAAGATACTCAATATCAAACCACAGAAATGGCTGCGGCTTGGCCATTACTAAAACTGGCTGCACAAAAGGCAAATCTGATTGCTGTCGAAGAGGAATATCAGGATCTATTCATCGGCATTGGCCGAGGAGAGGTTGTACCTTTTGGTTCCTGGTATCTGACAGGTTCTCTGATGGAAATGCCTTTGGCTCATTTGCGACGTGATTTAGCCGTGCTTGGTTTTCAGCGTGATGAATCGGTTAAAGAGCCAGAAGATCATATTGCCGCACTACTTGAAGTGATGGCAATGCTGGTGGAAGAGGGGCCAGAACACCTTCAGAAGACGTTCTTCAACCGTCATATCGCAACGTGGTTTGAGAAGTTATTTGCCGATGTGAAAGCGGCTGAAAGCGCAGTGTTCTACTGCGCCGTCGGTGAGCTGGCACTGCAATTTTTAACGGTAGAAAAAACGCGTTTTATTGAAGCAAAGTAATCTTTGTTTTCATCCGCTTTTTATTACGACGTAACTATAGAAAAACAAAATGATCGATTCCTTATTCGCTTAAAGGGCTATATAAGGAATAACGATGAAGGAGCAAGCTTTAATGAGTGAGCAAAAGAAACCCAACGAAAGCCGTCGCCAATTGTTAAAAAATATTGGTCTGACTATGGCTGCTGGTGCTGTTGCTGCGGGCACAACTTCTGTTGCTAATGCGGCTGGTGATAAGCCAGAAAATAAAAATGAATCTAAAACAACCGGCTATCGCGAAACTCAGCATATTCGTGATTACTACGAAACCTTGTAAGGCGGAGCAATAAATGAAACTGACTAAACGTTCCGACAAAGTGAGCAAGGACGAAAACCAGCTAGGTATTTCTCGTCGTTCCTTTATCCGTAATTCATCACTGGCGGCTGCTGGTGGTATCGCAGGTGCGGGCATGTTTGCACCTGGCATGATGAAAAAAGCGGAAGCGAAAACCGTCGATCCGCAAGCGCCGGTTGAAATTAAACGTACCATCTGTTCTCACTGTTCAGTGGGCTGTGGTATCTACGCAGAAGTGCAAGAAGGTGTCTGGACTGGCCAAGAACCCGCTTTAGACCACCCTATTAATGCTGGTGGACACTGCGCCAAAGGTGCTGCACTTCGTGAACACGGTCACGGCGAGCGTCGTGTTAAATATCCAATGAAACTTGTTAACGGTAAGTGGAAAAAACTTAGCTGGGAACAGGCACTGGACGAAGTCAGTAAGAAAGTACTGAAGATCCGTGAAGAATCAGGCCCGGATTCTGTGTACTGGCTGGGTTCTGCAAAGCACAACAACGAACAGGCTTACCTGTTCCGTAAAATGGTATCCATGTGGGGTACTAACAACGTCGACCACCAGGCGCGTATCTGTCACTCAACCACTGTTGCCGGTGTAGCAAACACCTGGGGTTACGGTGCGATGACTAACTCCCTGAACGACATGCACAACTGTAAGTCGATTCTGTTCATCGGTTCGAATGCCGCAGAAGCGCACCCGGTAGCGATGCAGCACATCCTGATCGCGAAAGAGAAGAACAACTGTAAGATCGTTGTAGCTGACCCGCGTCGCACCCGTACTGCTGCGAAATCTGATCACTATGTATCACTGCGTCCAGGCTCTGACGTTGCCTTCATCTGGGGCGTTCTATACCACATCTTTAAAAACGGCTGGGAAGATAAAGAATTTATCCGTCAGCGTGTTTGGGGTATGGACGAAGTTCGCGCAGAAGTTGAGAAATGGACGCCTTCTGAAGTTGAACGCGTAACTGGCGTACCTGAAGCTGACGTTTACCAGACAGCGAAACTTCTGTCTGAAAACCGTCCTGGCTGTGTTGTTTGGTGTATGGGTGGTACTCAGCATACTACTGGTAACAACAACACACGTGCCTACTGTATTCTTGAACTGGCCCTTGGCAACATGGGTAAAGCGGGCGGTGGTGCTAACATCTTCCGTGGTCACGACAACGTACAGGGTGCAACTGACTTTGGCGTTCTTTCTGACAACCTACCTGGTTACTACGGCCTGTCTGCAGGTGCGTGGAAGCACTGGGCAGGGGTATGGGATGTCGATTACGAATGGCTGAAAGGTCGTTTTGATCAGGCGGATTACCGCGGCAAAAAACCAATGAACAACGCCGGTATCCCTGTATCGCGTTGGATCGATGGTGTCTTGGAAGACAAAGAAAACATCGAGCAGAACGACAACATCCGCGCCATGTTCTACTGGGGACACGCGGTGAACTCACAGACTCGTGGCCCGGAAATGCGTAAGGCAATGGGTAAGCTGGATATGATGGTTATCGTTGACCCATACCCAGGTGTAGCATCTGTGATGAACGGCCGTACTGACGACGTTTACCTGCTTCCGGCAACAACACAGTTTGAAACTACAGGTTCTGTAACGGCGACCAACCGTTCTATCCAGTGGCGTGACCAGGTTATCGAACCACTATTCGAATCTAAGCCTGACCATGAAATCATGTACTTGCTGGCGAAGCGAATCGGTCTTGCTGATCAGCTGTTTAAGAACATCAATGTTGTTAATAACCAGCCAGTTATCGAAGACATTACCCGCGAATTCAACAAGGGTATGTGGACTATCGGTTACACCGGTCAGAGCCCAGAGCGTATTAAAGCGCACCAGAAGAACTGGCATACCTTCAACCGCACAACGCTAGAAGCAGAAGGTGGTGAGGTTCACGGTGAAACTTACGGTCTGCCTTGGCCTTGTTGGGGTACGCCTGAGATGAATCACCCAGGTACGCACATCCTTTATGATACGTCGAAGCCTGTTGCTCTTGGCGGCGGTAACTTCCGTGCGCGTTTCGGTGTTCAGTACCAAGGTGAAAGCCTGCTGGCAGAAGACAGCTACTCACTGGGTTGTGAGCTGGAAGATGGTTATCCGGAATTCTCTGACAAGCTTCTGAAGCAGCTTGGTTGGTGGGATGAGCTAACAGCAGAAGAAAAAGCAGCGGCTGAAGGCAAAAACTGGAAAACTGACCTTTCTGGCGGTATCCAGCGCGTAGCTATCAAGCACGGTTGTATTCCTTACGGTAACGCAAAAGCGCGTGCAAAAGTTTGGACATTCCCGGATGCAGTTCCTCTTCACCGTGAGCCGCTATACACGCCTCGCCGTGACCTTGTAACTGATTACCCAACGTGGGATGACAGCGAGTCTAAGTACCGTCTGCCAACGCTGTATAAATCTATTCAGGAACAAGATGTATCTGGTGAATACCCGATCATCCTGACTTCTGGCCGTCTGGTTGAGTACGAGGGTGGTGGTGAAGAAACCCGTTCTAACCCATGGCTGGCAGAGTTGCAGCAAGAGATGTTTGTTGAAGTGAACCCGAAAGATGCCAACGATCTTGGCTTCAAAGACGGTGACATGGTGTGGGTTGAAGGTGCCGAGAAGGGCCGTATCCACGTTAAGGCTATGGTAACGCGCCGCGTTAAGCCCGGTCTGGCGTTTATTCCATTCCACTTCGGCGGTAAGTTCCAGGGTGAAGATCTTCGTGAACGATACCCTGATGGTTCAGCACCGTATGTAACCGGTGAATCAGCAAACATTGCAACTACATATGGCTACGATCCTGTAACTCAGATGCAGGAAACCAAAGTAACCCTATGTAAAATCTCTAAAGCGTAAGGAGTCATTCTGATGGCACGTATGAAATTTCTTTGTGACTCTAAGCGTTGTATTGAGTGCAACGGTTGTGTGACAGCCTGTAAAAATGAAAACGATGATGCACTTGAGTGGGGCATTCAGCGCCGCCGTGTTGTAACACTAAATGACGGTGAGCCGGGTGAAGCTTCAATCTCGGTTGCGTGTATGCACTGTAGCGACGCGCCTTGTATGGCGGTTTGTCCGGCTGACTGTTTCGAGCAAACAGAAGACGGCATCGTTCGTCATAACAAAGACCTGTGTATCGGTTGTGGTTACTGCCTGTTTGCTTGTCCGTTTGGTGCGCCCCAGTTCCCTAAACAAGGTGCGTTTGCTGAGCGTGGCAAGATGGACAAATGTACGTTCTGTTCAGGTGGTCCGGGCGTTGAGCCGGGTTCTCTTGAAGAGAAGCAGAAATACGGCGCGAACCGTATTGCCGAAGGCAAACTGCCAATGTGTGCATCACTGTGTTCGACTAAAGCACTGCTTGCCGGTGATGCAGAGAAGATCTCTGCTATCTACCGCGAGCGTGTAGTTGCACGTGGTGCTAAAGAGGCGGGCTGGGCAATGGCCGAAGCGCTTGATGCTGGAAAAGTACGTAAGGGCTAATCGCCGTACATAACCAGTACTCAAAGGTACTGAGCGGTTTCAGCCTGTTCGCAGGCTGAAACCATTACTGAGTAATTACTGTTTCGATACAGTCGGGAGTTTTAATGACTAAGCGAATTCAACGCTTGTTTACTACGCTGGTTACTGCATTCATGCTGACATTTTCGCTGTCAGTATTAGCCAGCAATGAAACTAGCCAAAACACGAATAGTGAGCGCTTGGGTGAAACTGTGGTTCAGAAAGAAATCACAGGTTTTGCCGGTGCTGATTATTGGCGCATGGTCAAGGATGGTCAGGAAGGTTACACCACATCACGTTCACCTGAGCATGGTGTGCTCATCTCTGTTCCGGGACAGACATGGTTTATCCTGAAAGAGAAGTGGATGTCTCCACTGGGTGCGCTGGCGATCTTTGGTAGCCTTGCATTGGTTGCTTTGGCATATGTGACTGTTGGGCCGCTAAAACTGAGCAAGCCTAAAACTGGTCGTAAAATTAAACGCTGGAGCCGTTTGGATCGTGCGCTTCACTGGAGCATGGCGTTTACTTTTCTAACCCTGGCATTCAGCGGCCTGACGCTGGTTTATGGCAAACACTTTATTAAGCCGGTTGTCCCTACAGAGCTATGGGGCTGGATTATTTATGCAGCCAAGCAGTACCACAATTATATTGGTCCTATTTTTGCGATCCTGCTATTTGCTGTGTTAACCAAATGGTGGCGCAAGAGTATCTTTAATAAAGTTGATATTGAATGGTTCATGAAAATGGGCGGAATGGCTGGTAAGTACAAGGGGACTCACCCGTCTGCGGGTTTCTCGAATGCCGGTGAGAAGGCTATTTTCTGGCTACTGATCTTCTTTGGTATCTTTATTATCGCAAGTGGCTTTGTTCTGGATTTCCCTATCTTTGAACAGACTCGCCGTGATATGGAACTCTCTAACCTTATTCATATGTTCTCGGCACTCATCCTGATCTGTGGTTTTGTGTTCCATATCTATATCGGCCTGTTCGGTATGGAAGCGGCACTGGACGGTATGATCACTGGTGAAGTAGATGAAACATGGGCTAAGGAACATCACGACCTTTGGTATGAAGAAGTAAAAGACCTTCCTGAAAACCAGCCGGGTTATGATGCAAAAGCCGAGGCTGTTAAAGAAAGCGCCTGATAACAATAGTTGTTATTTCGATAAAAAAAGCCGGTGAAGCAATTCACCGGCTTTTTTGTAATTACAATTTAACCGGCATTTTATCTTTCTTTTTACCCACAAACAGCCGTTTAAGCCCAGAATATAGCTGACCACGACTCTAGTGCACTATAACTTTTTACATTGAACTCAAATCAATAAAAAATAAACTATTTACTAGAAAAACCAACAAAAATTATTTATACGCTTTACAGAAATAACACTGGATATTGCTATGTCGATACATCAAATAATTTGATATCGTTGATTTTAAAACATAGCTTAGCCTTGATATTGTTCGACTAATGTCTCAGTAACTTCGCTTTATAATCATATTAAAGCAGTGGTATAAATAAATTCTTGAGCCACAATAAGGACGACTTTTATGCTTTTTCCGTATCGAAATATTGTTGTTTTAACAGGTGCGGGCATTTCCGCTGAATCAGGAATCCGTACTTTTCGCGACCAAGATGGGCTCTGGGAAGATCATCACATCGAAGATGTAGCTACTCCAGAAGGATATCGCCGAAATCCAGGTCTGGTACAAGAATTCTATAATCAACGTCGTCAGCAGCTCGTGAGTGGAGGCGTTGGTCCTAATGCAGCTCATTTAGCTTTGGCTCAGCTTGAACGTGAATTAGATGGCAATGTGATGATAGTTACACAAAATATCGATAACTTGCATGAAATGGCCGGAAGCCAGAGCATTCTCCACATGCATGGAGAATTGCTAAAAGCACAGTGCAGCCAAACAGGTCAGGCTGTGGAGTGGAGTGGGGATATATCACTTGATGACCATTGTCACTGTTGCCAGATGCCGGCTCCATTGCGCCCCAATGTCGTTTGGTTCGGGGAAATGCCAATTGGTATGGATCGCATCCATGATGCATTGATGGAAGCTGATTTGTTTATTTCTATCGGGACATCCGGAGCGGTTTATCCGGCGGCGGGCTTTGTTCATGAAGCAGCAATGCATGGGGCACATACGGTTGAATTAAACCTTGAGCCAAGTGAAGTGGAAAGTGAATTTGCTGAGAAACGTTACGGCTTGGCATCGGTGATTGTTCCGCAGTTTGTTAAAGAAATACTGGACTAAATGTTTAGTTCAGTATTAGGGCGATTTGGTTTCAGAGCCGAAGAACACCTGTAAAAAAGCCTCGCATTTGCGAGGCTTTTTTCATGAATAGCTTTAGTGGATTACTGACCAGCTTTTAGCTTCTGGTAGTACTCTTCATAAATTGTGTTTGCAGAGCCTACGCTGTCTTGCCATTCACCAGCATCTAGAACATCTTGTGGTGGATAGATGTTCGTGTCGTTAACAAATTCTGCAGGAAGCAGTTTCTTCGCTGTACCAACTGGTGTCGGATAGCCGATTTCAAGCGCGATCTTTGCTGCATTTTCAGGGCGAAGCAGGAAGTCGATCATCTTGTGCGCGGCTTTGGTATTTTTCGCAGCCGCTGGGATAGAAATGCTGTCCATCCAGAAGATTGCACCTTCTTTTGGCCACACGATGTCAATAGGAGCACCTTCTTGACGAGCCATGTACGCGGAACCGTTCCAAAGCATACCCAGAGAGGTTTCACCTGCCATGTATGGGTTAGCAGGGTAGTCTGAGTTGAATACCAGTACGTTAGGCATCAGTTTCTTCAACTCTTCGTATGCAGCTTTAATTTCTTCTGGTTTTTTCGTGTTCGCAGAAAAACCAAGCTTACGTAGAGCGATGTGGAAGAATTCACGAGAATCATCCATCATCATTAGCTGGCCTTCCCACTTAGAATCCCATAGGTCAGCCCAAGAGTTGATCTCAGCTTTATCCATCATTTCTGTGTTAACGCCGATACCGGTCGCACCCCAGATGTATGGGATAGAGTAGTCATTCTTTGGATCGAATGGCTTATACAGGAAGTTAGGGTCAAGGTCCTTAAAGTGCGATAGTTTGGAGTGGTCAATTTTCTGAAGCATACCTTCATCACGCATCTTTGATACGTAATAAGTTGAAGGAACAACTAGGTCGTAACCGGCTCCGTGGGTTTTAAGCTTCGCGTACATGGTTTCATTCGATTCATAAGTCGAATAGATAACCTTGATACCCGTTTCTTTTGTAAACTGTTCTAACACTTCGTTAGGAATGTACTCAGACCAGTTATAGAAATACAGCTCTTCATCTGCAGCAGTTGCAACGTTAGAGAACATTGCCATTGCGCAAACACCACTGGTCACCAAAGAAGACCATTTTTTCATTTTATTGTGCTCCAAAAAATATAAGGATATTGAGAGTTATCTCTAGCGAATGTACCCAATGATTTTCATATCAAGTACTAGCCGCTTCTCCTACATTAAAAAAAGCAATCAAGACTCGTTACAAACTCGTCTTATTGCTTTTATATATGGTTATAAAATATAGATATTTAAGTTGGATTATAGCAGAGAGGGATATAAAAAAGGCAACCAAAAATGTTTTGATTGCCTTAGGTGGGGGATTAGTGACCAATTAAGATAGGAGAGTTACTTAATCTTTTCTCTGGCCAGTAACTGTGAGCAGATAACCAGAAACAGAGATACAATCAGCATTATGGTTGCAAGTGCATTTACTTCCGGAGAAATGCCAACCTTAACCATAGAGTAAATCTTCAAAGGTAAGATCTCATATGCCGGTCCGGTGACAAATGAGCTCACAATCACATCATCCAGCGATAAGGTGAAGCTTAGCAGCCAGCCAGCGGCTACTGCCGGTTTTGCTAACGGCAGGATAATCTGTTTCAGGATTACCCATTCGCTTGCACCAAGATCGCGGGCAGCCTCAAGCATTTTCACATCAAAGCCTTTTAGTCGGCTATACACAGTCACAACCACAAACGGTAGACAGAAAGTGATGTGTGACAGAAGCAAAGTCAAAAAGCCCAGTTCAGCGCCAAGCAGAATGAATAGAGCCAGCAGCGAGATTGCCATAACGATATCCGGTGACATCATTACAACAAACAGCATACCGTTAACAAAACGCTTGCCTCGGAACTGGTAGCGGAATAGGGCAACGGCTGTCAGGCTGCCGATAATTGCGGCTGCTGAAGCTGAGAACACTGCGATATTTAGCGAGTGCCATGCCGCCTGCATCAGGCTGTCGTTATTGACTAGCTGCTCGTACCATTTAGTCGTAAAGCCACCCCATTTCATACCAAACTTGCTGGCATTAAATGAGTTTACGATCAGAATAATAATTGGCGTATATAGAAAGACATACACCACAGTCATCAGACTGAATTTTAAAGCGCGTCCCATTATTCCAGTTCCACCTTACGGTTAAGTAACTTGCCGGCACGGTAGTAGGCAAATAGCATAATGGCCATAGCAACAGTCAATGCAATACTGGTTGCGGCACCAAACGGCCAGTCACGGGCGTTGAGCACCTGACTCTTAATCACGTTACCAATCAGTAGGTTCTTTGCGCCGCCCAGAAGATCAGACACATAGAACATACCTAATGCAGGAAGTAGTACCAGCAGGCTACCTGCGATAATACCCGGCATTGTCAGTGGCAGAATCACTTTAACGAACGTCTGGAACTTGCTGGCGCCAAGGTCGCGAGCAGCTTCAATATATGTGTGATCCAGCTTTTCAATTGCTGAGTACAGCGGCAGAACCATAAATGGCAACAGGATATAAACCAAACCAACCATTACCGCGTACTCGGTGTACATAATACGTATTGGTTTATCAATGATGTCCAGGTACAGAAGGGTATTATTGAAAACACCACGGGTACCCAGCATGATTTTCAGGCCGTATGTACGGATCAGCGAGTTAGTCCAGAACGGAACAATAACCAGAAACAACATAAACGGACGCCATTTCTCGGGCATTTTGGCAATGCCGTAAGCAAACGGGTAACCGATCAACAGGCAAAGCAGGGTTGCCACCATCGCCATATAGAACGAGTGGGCCATGACCTTTGCGTACAGAGGATCGAATAACCGGATATAGTTTTCCAGCGTAAATGTCATTTCGATCAGGTTTGCATCATCTCGGGTCAGGAAACTGGTTCCGATAATCATCAGGTTTGGCATGAATACAAACAGTACCAGCCAGCTAACAATAACCGTGATGATGATGTTCTGAAGATTAAGCTTCTTGTTCATCGGCAAGCACCACTTCCCAGCTTTCAACCCAAGTAACAGCTACTTTCTGATCTAGAGAGTGGTCAACATCCGGATCATCTTCGTTGAAGAATTCGCTAACCATTACAGATGTACCCGATTCCAGCTCAACCACAGAATCCAGGGTCATGCCTTTATAGGTGCGTTCACGGACATAGCCGATGATACCGTTGGCGTCATCGGTATTTTCGATTTCTTCTAAGCGAATATCTTCAGGACGCAGAAGAACTTTGACTCGTTCACCTTTCACTACAGGTAGTTTGCAATGAATCAGTGATGAACGGCCTTCAACATCAGCTAAAACACGGTCCTCGTCCAAGCGTTCTTTTACAACAGCATCGAATACGTTGATTTCGCCAATGAAGCGCGCAACAAACAGGTTGGTTGGCTCTTCGTAGATTTCACGTGGAGAGCCATCTTGTTCGACATTACCATCGCGCATAACGATGATGCGGTCAGACATCGACAGGGCTTCTTCCTGATCGTGTGTTACGAAGATGAAGGTAATGCCAAGTTTACGTTGCAACTGCTTAAGTTCGATCTGCATTTGTTTACGTAGTTTGTAATCCAGAGCAGAAAGAGATTCATCCAGCAATAATACTTTTGGTTTATTCACAACAGCACGGGCAATGGCAACTCGCTGTTGCTGACCGCCGGAAAGCTGGTGAGGTTTACGTGAAGCATAACCGTCCAGCTGTACCATGCGTAAAGCTTCCATTACGCGTGGTTCGATTTCACTGTCAGCTACTTTTTGCATGCGCAAACCGAATGCTACGTTGTCGAACACCGTCATATGAGGGAAAAGCGCGTAGCTTTGGAATACTGTATTTACATTCCGTTGTTCGGCAGGAATGTCAGTAACGTTGTTACCAGCGATGATGACTTGACCGGAATCGGCATTTTCAAAGCCAGCAATTAGACGTAATACTGTGGTTTTACCACAACCAGAGGGACCGAGAATGGTTAGGAATTCACCATCATTCACATCCAAATCAAGACCAGTGATGATCTGTTTGCCATCAAAGCTTTTATTCAGCCCTTTTAGCTGAATCACTGGTGTTTTAGTTGTTTGTGCAGCGTTCAATTCTACGTTATCTCCACCTAGGGGATCCATGATTTCGCCCCCCAACATTTAGGCTAATTTTAGGAGGCGCATGATAGACTTCTAACCATGTAAATTAAAGTGGTTTTTCACTGTTTTTTGGATATCGTGCTCCCGTTGGTTATTTTGCAACTAACAATTGGATACCGTAAGGCTGACGGTATTAACTTTTGGCCAAAAACACAGAGGAAACGCCATTTTTGTTACCAAATAGAAGTCGCTTTTATTGCTTCTAAAAATCATCGGTTTACATAGCACATGATGACAATTTGAACATTTTAATTTGACAGGATTTTTATCTAGCGTCTAGCTAGCGTACAATCACGCTACTGTAACTATGACTATTTGATGAAAACAGAATGAATAATAAAACATTCCATGTCGGTGGCTCGATTGATAAGGCTGTGAAAGGGAATTGCGATCTACAGGCTGTAGCCGTTTTACAGGAAGCCTGGAAGGTGACAGCCAAAAACTTTCTTTCATTTCTGCCAGCCATTATTGGCTTATTCCTGGCGCAAGTTGCTTTGCTGATGTTGGGGTTGCAGGTCCAGCTTGGTGATGCGTCCATCTTCTTTGATGCCATTATTACCGGGCAAGAAATCTCTGCTGATATTGTTCAGGCTGGTTACATGGCCAACTTTTGGTCTGATGTACTCAGTGCTCCATTGTATGTTGGTGTCAGCTTGATGGCACTGAACCATGCTGTAGGTTTACCAACCAAACCCAGTCATTTGGTGAAGGGCTTTCCATTTACACTTGTGTCCATCATTACGATGCTACTGACATCTTCGATACAGGGCATCGGTAATGCTGTTTTTCCTCTGGTAGGTCTATTTCTTTCTATGGCTTTCAGTTTTGCGATTATTCTGGTGTGCGAAAAACGAACAACACCGGTAAAAGCGATTCAGTACTCATTGATAGCGACCTTGAAAAAATTGATGCCGATGACGGCAATTTACCTTGTCGTATTGATTATGTTCTTCATCTCTTTTGCGACTGCAGGAGTTGGTTTGATTTGGACAATTCCATTTTTCTTTAACGTGAAAGGGATTATTTACCGCAATATGTTTGGTATTACCCTTCAGGTAACCAATATGAAGAAAGGCGGCGATGACGAATCTAAAAAGAACGACGGCAAGGTTTTTGACGCGTGATAAAAACAACAAAAAAATTTGCGTTTCTTATATTGCTTAGTGGACTGACAGCTTGTGGCGAAACGCTGTTAAATGAAGAAAAAACACATGATAGTGACGAGGGGATCTCGCAATTAACATCAGCAGAAAAGCCGGACTTTCGTGCTATTGTAGATGTTAATCAAAAAAAAGCGGCTTTCTTTGACTATTTACGCCCGGCTGTAGAACACGAAAACCAAAGGATTGAGCGAGAGCGTCAATTCCTGCTTGAATTGCAGGCAAAGGTTGAATCTGGTGAATCTATCGATAATGAATCTTTGGCTTATTCAGAAAAGCTAGGAAATGTATATAAAGTTGCTTTAAATAGTGACAGTGTCACACTGGGGTGGTTTAATGTGATGCTCAAGCGTGTTGATGTGTTACCTGAAGAGTTAGTATTAAGCCAGGCGGCGAATGAATCTGGTTGGGGAACATCACGCTTTGCCGTTGAAGGTAATAACTATTTTGGTCAGTGGTGTTATCGTAAGGGATGCGGTTTGGTTCCTTCGGCGCGAACAACAGGAGCGACCCATGAAGTCGCCACCTTTGAATCTGCTTATTTATCGGTTCAGGCTTACTTTATGAATGTAAACCGAAACCGAGCTTATTCTGAACTTCGAGATATTCGTGCAGCACAGCGTGTAGCAGGCCAGATCATCGAAGGAGTAAATTTAGCTGAAGGACTTAGCCGTTATTCGGAACGTGGTCATGCTTATGTGGATGAAATACAGTCGATGATCACGCATAACAAAAAATATTGGCGCCAAGGATAAAGGATGAAATTACCCCATTGGCTTCTGGCTGGATTTATTGCTACTGCATCTGTATATGCTCAGGGCGTTGTGGCTCAAGAAATTCAGATGAGATACAGCTCGCTTTACGGGAAGTTAAAACAGAACGTCAAAGAGGGCCATAATGATGTACGTATTGCCTTCTATTTGCTTGACCAGAAAAATGGTGATGTCTGTACTGTGCATAAAGGATGGATGCAGAAAGAAGAGCATTATGAAGAGTTGGAGATCCCTGTTGATTATGAATTGGTTGTACCGGTGGACACCAATCTTCGGCAGGCAAACCCGGATGTGACGTTTGTTATTGATGACGGTATTACCTGTGATGTCTCTATGCAGGTGATAGCCAATAAACATTATGTTCAATCGATCAGCCAATCTGAGATAGCTGAAATTGTCCCTCAGATGGATAGTTTGTTAGCTGATTTGGGAGGGATGTTTTCCAGTTGGTTTATGCCGGAAGTCAGTGGTGTTGTTATTCATTTCTCGGAAAATGTAACCAAGCCACTTCAAGTCTCTGATGCTAAGACTATTGCTATTGAAGGTAATAAAGCGGTTATCAAGTTAGCTGATTTGGGCAAGGGGGATGAAATTCTTTTCCCTGATGAGGCGGTCAAAGTGACTCCCTGGATCCCTCGCTAGTTAGCAATAGTCACTTTTATAATGTGCGAATAAACAAAATAAAACCCGAGCATGCTCGGGTTTTTTCATATAGCTAATAAATTAGCTTATCGGGGGAACTGGTTTTAGTTCATTTTGCAGAAGTCTGCTGTACATTGTTGATGTGTCTTCAGGTCTGCATAAGTCGATATATCCCACTTATATATATTTTCAAAATCAGCACTTTGAAGTGGTGGAAGATAGCCAGTATCGTATTGACTTAAATAATATTTCTTGAACATCTCAAGCTTATATTGCTTATCAAACCAATATGATATTTTGGAGATAGCATTATTAGGTAACCTCGCTTTAATGCTATTTAGCTCATCCATCGCTTTATCAGGATTCGCTCCCGTGTATGGCTGGTCTTCCCCAAAATAGATTTGGCATTTGGCCTGATTACCTAAGTCATGTGCAGCCTTCATGATGGCTTCACGCACTGTAAAGTGGTCTATATGTGAGCCGTTAGCAAGAAGAACAAAGGCTGCGCAATTATCTTGCTTGAGTATTGGCGTTACATCAGCAGCTATACGCTCATAGATGTTGATTTCAGCTTGTCTGAAATCAGGGAATGAGCCCTCAGGGCCGCCACCAGCAGTCGCTGAACCTTTATATAGGCGCAGAGGTGCGTCATAAAAGCCCGCGGTTTTATAGCGGAAGTTATTCCAGCTACCGAACATTTCTGTATGTGCACTGAAATCTTCGTTGTAACGCATTTTTGAAACATCCAGAACACGTTTGTTGGTCAGGACATCTAAATGGTTTGTCGTATAGTTCGATAAGCTGAAAAAGACTTCAGTGACATTTGTTTTGTGTTCAATGCTGCCTTCATTGGACAATTTGCTTATCAGTCCGCCAAATGTCAGTAAAATATCATCTGGATGAGGACTCAAAAAATACAGGTTTTGTTCGGGTACAGTCGAATAATTCTGGGCATTGGCCAGGCATGGAGCCATGGCCAATGAGAGCACAACTAACGATGTTTTGATCTTATTCATTATAAATATCCGTTGATTAATGAGTTGCGACCAATACTTGATTGATTTCAGTCTTGATGTTGTCTGACTTCGTACCAAAGATTGCTTGTAAGTTATCGCCGATAACCAAAACTTCCCTGGCTCCAAGTTTTTTAATGGCATCAACATCAGCTTGCTTTATATCGTGCAAGGTAACGCGAAGACGGGTAATACAGGCATCGACATTTTTGATGTTTGATTTGCTACCCAGTGCAGAAATCAACTTTTCGGCTAATTCGGTGCCGATCTCGGCAACTTGGCTAATATCTTCTTCGTCAGCTTCACGTCCTGGAGTCATTAGGTTCAACTTCGCAATCATGAGGCGGAACACGGTGTAGTACATGAGAGCCCAAAGAGGACCAATTACGATGAACAACCAAGCGTTGCTAGAAAGTGGGTAGTAGATCAGGAAGTCGATTGCACCATGTGCGAAAGTGACACTGTGATGAATATCCAGAGCACTGACAAGAGCGAAACCAATACCGGTAAAGATACAGTGAATGACATAAAGAATCGGTGCCACGAATAGGAATGAGAATTCCATAGGTTCTGTGATACCGGTGAGCCAAGAGGTTAGTGCGGCTGAGGCCATAATACCACCGACAAGCGCTCTTTTTTCTGGGCGGGCTGAACGGTAAATTGCAAGTCCAATAGCAGGTAGCGCCCACATAGAATACATGTAGCCACCAGCCAGGTTTCCTGCGGTTGGGTCACCAGCAAGATAACGTTGAATTTCGCCTTTAATCACGGCACCAGTTTCAGGATTTATATATTCGCCAACTTCAAAGAAGAACGGAACATTCCAGATATGGTGAAGTCCGAATGGAATAAGTGAGCGCTCAACGAAACCATAGATACCAAATGCGAGCGTAGGGCTTTGGTAAGCTGCCCAGTGAGAGAAACTATCGATCATATTACCAATTGGTGGCCAGACGTAGCTCATCACGATACCCAAAGCAATTGCACTGATACCGGTAACAATCGGAACAAAACGCTTACCGGCAAAGAAGCCAAGATACTCTGGTAATCGGATATTATAGAACCGTCCGTACATAACCGATGCGATAGCACCGATGATGATACCGCCAAATACACCGGTATTAATGGTGGGTATACCAATGACAGTTGCCGTCTCAATACCGTGTAATTTGGCCATAACCCCCATAGTGGCGGTTAGTATAGCGAAACCAACAGTTGCGGCCAGGCCGGCTACACCGTCGTTATCACTCAGCCCCAGAGCAACCCCAATCGCGAAGATAAGTGCCAGGTTACTGAAAACAGCATCACCGGACATTGCCATAATGTCTGAAACAATGCCGGGTAGCCATGAGAAATTAGCGGAGCCAATACCCAGTAATAAGCCTGCTATCGGTAAAACAGCCACAGGCAGCATCAGCGACCGCCCGATTCTTTGTAGAAGACCAAAGGTAGAACTGAACATAATAATAATCCTTTTTTATTAACGAACTTTCAGTTTCTACATTAAGGAAAAAATATCGACTTAAGGTAAATAATAGTTATTCATTTGTAAGAGGATGCTTACAAAGCAAATAAAAACAGAGGGTGCATCTAAATACCGATAAAAACGGTTGCCATGCATAAATTACGTCCGTATAAATTCAGAATGTTCATGTTAAATAGGGATATAACATGGAAAAGAAAACAATATTGGTAGTCGATGACAGTGATGAAATCAGGGATGCATTGAGCGAGTATTTAACTCGCTCTGGTTTCAATGTTATAACTGCCGCTGATGGTGATGAGATGTGGGAGGTTTTTAATCAACAGGAACCTCATTTAATTGTGTTAGATATCATGCTTCCTGGTGATGATGGATTAACTCTTTGCAGTAAAATAAGATTGAAGTCTCATGTTCCAATTATTATGTTGACGGCTGTTTGTGATGAAGTAGATCGTGTTGCTGGCCTTGAGATTGGTGCAGATGATTATATTACGAAGATATTTAGCCCTCGGGAGCTATTGGCAAGAATAAAAGCATTGCTCCGTCGTAGTCTGTTTAGTTCAACAACACCGTTCAATCGGAAGATTGCTTTTCTGGATTGGACATTTGATACAGTGAAGCGGCAGTTGATTCATTCAAGTGGTGAGGTTGTTCAACTCTCAGGTGCTGATTTTTCTTTGTTAAGCCTGATGTTACAACACCCCAATAAAGTCTTTAGTCGTGATGAAATAGCACAGTGTGTATGGGGCCGGGATGTAGAGCCTCTGGAGCGGGGAATAGATGTACAAATGAGCAGATTGCGAAAGCACTTTCATGATGATGCGCGGTCCATCATTATTACTGTCAGAAATAAGGGTTATATGTTGGCTGTAGATTCTCTTTATGAAGCATAAATAGCGGTTAGGGTGAAGTACAAATGAGGTCGGGGTATTTTAAGTCAATTACTTTTCGTGTCTGCTTTACGCTTTTAGTTGTTATTGTAATCGCTGAGTTTATTGCTGGGTTGATTTGGTTCCAGGCAAATGAAGAAACTAAAAAAATGAATGCAAAAAGTACAATGCTTAATATCGCTAATGCCGCAGCTGATACTTATAATTATTTTCAATCATTGCCAGTTAATTATCGCCATCTGATATTGAACCAGTTGAGAGAAGCCGGTGGTACTCGATTCTTTATTTCCATTAATAACAGGTATGTTCCTAATGAGAATATGCCTGATTATACATTTACATACTGGTTGTCAGATTTTACGGAAAAGACACTGCTAAATAAACTAGCAATTGCTAAAAGTGTACAGGTTTCTATTACTCGAAGAGAAGATGTGCGAGTTTTTAATTCAGGTATAAAACTTGGCGAATTGCCTGAAATATGGACCAAGTATAGCTTAGTGTTAGGTGAACTTGATTTGCCGATATTGGTTATGCAAATCGAGATGTCAGAGCAGGAATGGTTTTACATTGCATCGGTATTACCTGTCCCATTTTCTTTACTTACGACACAGTTTTTAGACCAACGACAATTAACATTTCTTGTTATTACTTCGTTTTTACTCATGTTATGCACTGCATTGTTGTTGCAAAAAGAAATCAGGCCAGTCAAGTCATTAGCTAAAGCAGCTACTTTAATGGGGGCACAGTTTACGGTAACGGAAATAAAGGAAGAAGGGAGCAAAGAAACCCGTGCGGCTGTTCATGCCTTTAACAAAATGAATCAGCGGGTAAGGTCTTATATTCGTGATCGAGAAATGTTGTTTAGTGCAATATCCCATGATTTGAAAACACCGCTGGCATGTCTGAAGTTACGTACTGAAATGTTAGATGATGAAAATACGAAAGCACGATTTGAAAAGTTGCTCAATGAAGTTGACCTAATGTTAAAAGGAGCGTTGCAGTGCATTCGGGATACGGATATTCATGAAGAACCGGAATGGATTGATATCAGTCAGTTACTGAGCACTTGTGCTGATTACTATAACCGAGGTTCAGATTGTGTGTCGTTGGAAAACCGACCACAAGTGACTTACCACGGAAAGCCGATTGCGATAAAACGGTGTATTCATAATTTGGTCGATAACGCAGTTCTTTATGGTGGGAAGGTCGATATAACGATCAAAGATTCAAAAAGAGAGCTGCAAATTTCGATACGTGACTATGGGCCAGGTATTGATAACAAATTGCTCGAAAAGGTGTTTGAGCCTTATTACAGAGCGGAGCGTAAAGATGAGACAGGCTCAGGCCTCGGGTTAACGATATCCAGAAGTATTGCTCGTACCCATGGCGGTGATTTGAAATTGCAAAATCATTCGAAGCAGGGGCTTGAGGTTCACTTAATTTTGTCGAGAGAAGTATGAGATTTGTTTTTTTCATCTTGTTCATTGGTTATGTCTTTTCTGTCCATGCCAGCCAGGATGTTCATTTTCTTCATTGGTGGACTTCACAAGGCGAAGCAAAATCTGCCGATATCGTTAAAGAATACCTGAACAAAGAAGGATTCAATGTTGTTAATGTGCCGATTCAGGGCGGCGGGGGTAAAACGGCCAAATCTATATTGCAAGCACGTGCCATTGCTGGCAATCCACCTGATATGGCACAACTTGAAGGGCCCGCAATCAAGTCATGGGCTGCTTTAGGCTTTCTCCATCATTTAAATGCTGCGGCCCAACAACAGCATTGGGATGATAACTTACTTCCTCAGGTTCGAGGTATCCATCAGTTCCATGGTGACTATGTGGCCATACCTATTACGATTCACCGACTGAACTGGATGTGGGTGAATCAGGATATTTTGCAAAAACATCAGCTGAAAATTCCTGAAACCTGGGAACAGTTGATTGATGTTTTTTCTCAACTAAAACAGAAAGGTGTTGCTCCTCTGGCTCTCGGGAATGAACCTTGGCAGGTAGTTCAGCTGTTTGAAAACATCGCATTTGGTCTCGGTGGACCAAATTATTACCGTAAGGCTTTCATTGAATTAGATCCTGATACTTTGGCTAGTCCGATAACGCTAGAAGTTCTTAATAAGTTTCGCCGGATCAGCACAATTGTATTACCAGACTTAACTAAACAACGCTGGGAAGAAGCAACAAATGATTTGCTGGTAGGTAAACGTGTATTTCAAATAACCGGTGACTGGGTTGCCGGTGAGTTAATAGCGATAAATGGTCATTTCCCCAGTTATATTTCATGTAATCCGACACCATCCAAGCAGCCGGGATTTATTTATAATATGGATAGCTTTGCTTTGTTTAAAAATCCGCTATTAAGTAATGAGCGAGCAAATCAGATTGCAGCTGTTATATCTGAACCAGCATTTCTTCGTGGTTTTAATCGACTAAAGGGGTCAATGCCAGCGCATCGGAATATATCAATGCATGGATTTAATACTTGTTCTCTCAGGGCTAAACAAGATTTTAATGAGGCTGATAAATCGGGAACGCTTATGCCGAGCATCATTGATTCTATGGCGGTTAGCCCTGTGATAGAGAAAGCGGCATCCAGCGAGTTATTCCGTTTTTTCAATGATCCGACGATGAAACCAGAGGATGTGATAGTCCACATGCAGAATATGGGGTCTAGTAATCTGAATCTTTAGCTTGCTTCCAGAGTTATAGTGTCTTTTTTTGACCGAAAAGTAATGAATGCTGCTACCTAGTTAGCAAAATGAGAATTTAAATCGTTCATTTTACGAAAACCTGATTCATCGCAAGTCATTTTATTTCTGAGTCCTTGATACTTGGTACGCATTATCTGAGGCGCACCTGTTAATAAGCCTCTAATTCAAAAGGGTCATCTTGATTCTCCAAACAACTGATTCATCAGATAATTAAGAGTGGGACATGGATAAATTAATTGAGAGATTTTTGCGTTACGTTAGCTTTGAGACTCAATCTAACTCATCAGTTGCCCACTGCCCGAGTACTGAAGGGCAGCGCGTGCTTGCAGAACAGATCAAAAAAGAGCTTATCGAACTTGAGCTTTGTGATGTCGAACTGGATGAAAACGGCTATTTGACGGCTCGTCTACCATCTAACGTTGATTATGACGTTCCGACTATCGGATTTATCGCGCACATGGATACAGCGCCAGATGCTTCTGGCAAAGATGTAAGACCTCAAATTGTTGAAAATTATCAGGGCGGAGATATTGCTCTTGGTGCCGGTGATGAGGTGCTTTCACCAATCCAGTATCCGGATCTGAACAAACTGCATGGTCATAACTTGATCACAACTGATGGTACAACTCTGCTTGGTGCAGATAACAAAGCGGGTATCGCTGAAATCATCACTGCAATTGCTTACCTGAAAGAACATCAGGAAATTAAGCACGGTGAAATTTGTATCGGCTTTACGCCAGATGAAGAAATCGGCCGTGGCGCTGATCTGTTCAATGTTGAGAAGTTTGGTGCGAAATGGGCATACACCATTGACGGCGGTCCGGTTGGTGAACTGGAATTTGAAAACTTCAACGCATCTTCTGCTGATGTTATCTGTCATGGTGTGAACGTACACCCTGGCACAGCAAAAGATAAGATGATCAACGCCATGAACATCGCAGCACAATTCCAGCTGATGATGCCTACAGAAGAAACACCAGAATGTACCGAAGGCTATGAAGGTTTCTATCATCTGGTTGCGATGGAAGGTGGCGTTGCTAAGACAGAACTAAACTATATTCTTCGTGATTTTGACGGTGACAGCCTGGAACGCCGTAAGGTCTTCATGCAGGAGAAAGTAGACGAGCTGAATAGCACGCTGGAAAAAGGTCGTGTTGAACTGAAGATCACTGACAGCTATCGTAATATGCGTGAAATGGTTGAGCCTCATCCACACGTCATTGAACTGGCTAAAGAAGCAATGATTGAGTGTGATGTACAGCCAATCATTAAGCCAATTCGTGGTGGTACTGACGGTGCTCGTCTGTCATTCATGGATCTGCCTTGTCCGAATATTTTCACCGGTGGTTACAACTTCCATGGTCTCCATGAGTTTATCACTATCGAAGGTATGCAGCAGGCAGTGAAAGTGATTGTGAAAGTAGCTGAAAATACGGCTAAGAAATATCAGTAATTTCAGTTTACGTGCCTGTAAATAGCAATAGGCGCATATAACTGATTGTAAAGAGTCGCATTTATGCGGCTCTTTTTTGTGCTTGGAATACCGCAAACTTGCAGTATGGTTACTGGCTTTAGTGATGGCTATTAATGAACCTCAGTGCTAATCTTGTCTATAAATAAACATTAAGTTGAGAGCTGCTTATGAATGCATCCCAGGCTAAACAGAATCAGTCGCAGGCCGAAGCTGGTAATGTCGTGCTGCCTGTGGTTTTCAACATTCTGGATAAATGGTCTTGTACACAGGCTCAACAAATGGCGGTATTGGGTTTGAGCAGCCGTTCGACGTTGAATAAATATCGTAGCCATCCGGAATCAGCCAAAGTGTCTAAAGATCTGCTGGAACGAATGAGCTACATCCTGAATATCCATAAATGTTTGCGGATCCTGTTTACATCCGATGAAAGCATTTATAACTGGGTACAGAAATCGAACTCTCACCCGTTCTTTGCCGGTCGTTCTGCGATGGATGTGATGATGCAGGGTAAGGTGGTTGATTTGTACCAGGTTGCTTCGCGCTTGAATGCCTGGCGGGGTGGGCAGTCCTGATGCCGTATCCAATTCAAAAAATAGATGATCAACATTGTTATAGGCTGATCCCATCTAAGTATCCTCCAATCAATTTATATGAAGATGTGGCTGATGCATCACAGCTGGATGCTGTTTTTGCTATAGAAGCACTGACAAATCCGCGCTTGGCTGAAGAAGTCGGTAATTTTGCTTGTGTACCAGTAGAAGAACGCTTGGTTGGTATACCGCATTGCAGTTATGTCATGGCGGCTTTTACTCATGTAAATCCGGATGGAGCCCGATTTAATACCGCTGACTTTGGTGCGTATTATGCGGCTCCGGACATAAATACTTCAATTAAAGAAACAGTCCATCACATGGAGCGAGTGATGGGTTACACCCAGGAGCCGGCACAGGATATCCAGATGCGATGTATTGATGCTTGGTTTACAGCTGATCTTGTTGATCTAACAGAGCAGAGTTATCTTGATTCTGAACTTTATCACCCGACAAATTATAGCCACTCACAGGCGCTGGCATGTTCGTTAAAGGGAGAAAATAAGGATGGTGTGGTTTACCAGTCGGTTCGCCATCAGGACTATAATTGTTACGCTTTGCTGAAACCTAATCTGGTGACTAAGGTTTGTCAGTCGAAACATTATACCTATAAGTGGAATGGAGCCTCTGTTAATGCTGTTCTTGAAATGCAGTTGGTATAGCTAATACGTTAATGAACATGAACATGAACATGAACATGAACACTAACATTAATAAAAAATACCCTATGCCACGTTTGCAGCATAGGGTAACCACTAAAATAGAGGGGACTATTTTAGTTCTTTTTCAGCCTTTTTGGCGGCTTCTTCAAAATTAGGGTTGCTATCGATACTGTTGACTATCCACTTGTTCAAGTGCTTTAAAATTGCTGTTACAGCATGATCTTGCGTTACTTTATCTCCCTCTGTAATTTCTAACTCATGCTTACCACGTAGGCCGGTTTCATCTTCCGCAATATGAAGCCAATCCGGGTGCCAGTAAAATGATTTTCCTTGCTCAGTCATCCAGTTATGAACACCGCAGTTGTCGCCTTTGTAGTTCAAGTCTTGAGCTTTGTACTTCATTTGTTTCCCTTATCAAAGTCATGTATCGAATGAACTTTATCAGTATAAAAAATAAATGCGGTCAAACCGTGACCAACATTACATAATTGCAGAAAGGTAATCGAACAAAGGTATAAATAGTGTGAACCCTGTATGATTTTGCATTTAAAGTATTGATTAAAAAGAAAAAGCCAGCAGATGCTGGCTTTTAGTCTAAACCTTGTATAACAACTATGATAAATAACGTTCAACAAGGTGTTTCTTGAAGTGCTCTGGATTCAGACTTTCGCCAGTAGCCTCTTTTAACAGCTCATCAGTACTTAATGTCGACGCTTTCTTCCAGATATGTTTATCCAGCCAATTGAAAATCGGTGATAGATTTCGTTCCCGAATCTGATTTTCTACATTCATCTCCTTACCCATGGCAGCCATGAACTGGGCGGCATACATTGCGCCTAAGGTATAAGAAGGGAAGTACCCGAAACTTCCGTCGGTCCAGTGAATATCCTGCATACAACCGTCGATATAGTTGCATCGCGTTGTCAGGCCAAGATATTCAGTCATTTTTTTGTCCCAGAGTTCCGGGATGTCTTCAACCTCAATATTACCTTCAATTAAATCTCGTTCGATTTCATAACGCAGAATGATGTGAGCCGGATAGGTAACTTCATCGGCATCTACCCGAATAAAACCTGGTGTTACCCGAGTATTGAAAAGAGCCAGATTCTGGCTGGTTAGTGCTGCATCATCACGGCGGTTAAATGCATCACAGGCAAGCGGAGCGAGCATATCGAGAAAGGGTTTGCTACGCGATAACTGCATTTCAAAGAACAGGCTTTGCGATTCGTGAATACCCATTGAGCGCGCTTCTCCGACAGGCAATCCTCGCCATTTTGCAGGTAAGCTTTGTTCATAACGGGCATGGCCGGTTTCGTGGATAACACCTAGTAATGCTGATGTGAAATCGGCTTCGTCGTACCTGGTCGTTATCCGTACGTCGGTCGATACGCCGCCGCAAAATGGATGAACGCTGACATCCAGGCGTCCGTGATTAAAATCGAAGCCGAGTTTGCTCATTACCTCAAGGCTGAGTAATTTTTGCTGTTCAATCGGGAATGGTCCGACTGGGGTAATCACGCCTTCGGAGGTTTGTTTTTCCTGAACCTGTCGGATCAGGCTTGGCAGCCAGGACTTTACATCATTGAAGATTCTGTCGAGCTGCTTGGTGGTCATGCCCGGTTCATAGATATCTAACAGGGCATCATATCGGCTCAGGCCTGTTGCCTCTGCTCGAATCTGGGCCTCCTG
The DNA here is from genome assembly GCF_947502415.1 of uncultured Photobacterium sp. Taxonomy (GTDB): domain Bacteria; phylum Pseudomonadota; class Gammaproteobacteria; order Enterobacterales; family Vibrionaceae; genus Photobacterium. The sequence continues at coordinate 105,566 of NZ_CANMZV010000011.1, forward strand.
CCGGGAAATTGCGACCACTTCTTTTAAATTCTTGCTGAATGAGTGCCAGTCATTTTCATTCCGCTGGCTTCGCCACGCGTGCTCACATTTCGACCCTGCCAGCGATTGAGCTTCAACCAGTTCGGCTGGAAGTTGGGTGTTGATTTGCCATGAACGCTTCATTTCCTTTAGGCTGGCTAATTGCTCTTGGCTCAAGGGTTCGGATTTTGCTTTGTCAAACCATTCTGCAAGGTGCGGAGCTGTAGCTAATTCATGCTGCATTACTGCCAGTTCAGCCATTGCTTCCGAGCGGGCATCATTGCCACCTTCCGGCATCATTGTTGCCTGATCCCAGCCACAGATAGCATTAAGGTGTGAAAGCCTTGATAGTTTTTTATGATGTTGTTCTAGTTTTTTGTAGAAATTCATTACCTATCCTTATGTCAACGGATTCCTAGCCATTAGATTTGCTACGAAATGCTTTCACTTAGAATAAAAGTTTTTGTTTGATTTAAAAATGCCAATAGTGGAAAAACGGGATTTTGCGAAAAAATCCCGAGGGATGCCACTTTAGCAGTTGATCTTATGAGTTTAATTATACGTTTTAGTTAATTATATCTGTGCTTGTTATGAAATATAGTGCTAACAAATGTTGAAGTTTGTAGCAAAAGAGCTGAAAACAGGTGAGACATCTGGAAAACTCTGTCGTCCATGATAATGTCGATAAACGACCTTGTGACGTCTAGAAATCAGAATAAAAAATCATAACGATATGTGTAACTAAATTTACATTATCGTAAGACTTCGTAAAGACCACAAGTGACAGAAATACTCTTCGTTATACTGCTGGTACCATCAAAGAGGGCTAGTTATATCATTATGCAAAAGAGTTCTACAATTCATGCTTTACTTGCGGCAACGGCATTGTTTTCTTCTGTAGTCTTTGCCACTCCCACTGTCATTCCTGATGCGCCGGCTCTTGGTGCAAAAGGTTACGTGTTAATGGATTACCATACTGGACAGGTCCTTGTTGAGAAAAATGCTCATGAGCGTTTAAATCCCGCCAGTCTCACTAAGTTGATGACCAGCTATGTTGCCGGGCAAGAAATGAAAAGTGGCAATATCAGCAAAGATGATCTTGTGGTGATTAGCCGAAACGCTTGGGCTAAGAATTTTCCTGATTCTTCCAAAATGTTCATTGAGGTAAATACCGAAGTGAACATGATGGATTTATACCGTGGCTTAATTGTTCAATCAGGTAATGATGCCAGTGTTGCGATTGCCGAACATGTTGCTGGCTCTGAAGGGGCATTTGTGAGTTTAATGAACTCATGGGCCCAGAAGCTCAATATGAAAGACAGTTCTTTTTCTAATGCTCACGGCTTGGATAACAGCGCTCTTTATTCAACACCGTATGATATAGCTTTACTTGGCAGGGCCTTGATTAACGATCTTCCTGATATTTACTCATTGTATAGCGAACGTTCTTTTACCTATAACGACATAACCCAAAGAAACAGAAATGGCTTACTAGGTGATAAAAGCCTGAATGTGGATGGTATGAAAACCGGATATACCAGTGGTGCTGGTTACAGTTTAGCGAGTTCAGCTACGCAAGGAGAGATGCGTTTGATCTCTGTGGTTATGGGGTCAAAAAGTACGAGAAGCCGGGAGTCTGAAAGTAAACAGTTGCTGAATTATGGTTTTCGTTTTTTTGAAACTGTATCACCACACTCGAAAGGTGCCGAAGTTCTGAATGAACGTGTCTGGATGGGTAATGCAAACAGTATCTCTTTGGGAACACAAAATACCTCGTATGTGACATTGTCACGAAATGACATTAAGAAGCTGACCGCTAGCGTCGAGCTTAATGATGAACTTGTCGCTCCGATAAAAAAAGGGGAGGTGGTTGGTAAAATCTTTTATCAGGTGGATGGCAAGCCGATAAAAGAAGTACCTCTGGTCGCCCTGGAAAATGTGCAAGAAGGTGGTTTTTTTAGCCGTTTGATTGACTATATAAAAATGTTTTTTGTCAGCTTATTTAAATAAGAATCTTTATTCATCTTAGTAATAAAAACGTTGTGATAAATAAGGGCCGCAATTTGCGGCTCTTTTTATATGAATGTATTCTTGCGTACATTTGGGGTTAACATCAATTTTTAGATTTCATTGGTTGATATTATTCTGAGTATGTTCAGGATTTATTGGTTATGGGTATATTACCTAAGGGCGATAGTGTGGTGGTTGTATTTACGGTGAGATGGCTGACTTTTTATACTGAGTGCATACTGTTTTGGTAGATAGATGGACGGTGTTTGTTGAATGAAAAATTTAACACTATAGGATTATTAATTTGATAGACATAAATTCAGAAAAGAAAATTGCTGTATTAATTGATGCAGAAAATGCACAGTACTCGGTTCTTGATTATGTATTAAAAGAGCTTTCAAAGCATGGTCATATTTTGGTTAAAAGAGCATATGGTGATTGGAGTTCAGATTGTTTAAAAAACTGGAAGCAACAATTAAATGAGCTTGCTATTAATCCAATCCAACAATTTTCTTATACTCATGGCAAGAATTCCTCTGATGCTGCAATGATCATCGATGCAATGGACTTATTATATTCTAATAATTTTGATGCGTTTGCTCTAGTTAGTAGTGATAGTGATTTTACAAAGCTTGCTTCAAGGTTAAAGGAGTCTGAAATATATGTATTTGGTGTCGGAGAGAAGAAAACGCCGATAGCTTTTAGAAATGCATGCGATGATTTCATGTATACAGAAGTGATTAGAGAGCGCTATATAGTAAAAGAAGAATCAGAGATTGCTATTCCAGATAAAATCAAGAACTCAGTATCCAAAGAAATTAGGAACAAACTCCGAATGGATACAAGGCTTGTTAAAATATTGAGAGGGGCTGTTTCGGAATACGCTGATGAAGATGGCTGGTCGTTTCTTGGCCGGTGTGGAGGTTTAATAAAACGACAATATCCAGATTTTAGCTCAAAAAACTACGGATTTAATACGCTAAGTCAATTGGTAGAAGCTACTGAACTTTTTGATATTGAACGTAGGCCAACGGGAACTGGTGCGTTTCATATTTACATCAAAGATCAGAGAAAATAGTTATGAAAATTGGTATAAAGTGCCACTACTTAAAGTAGTGGCACGCCACATTATTTGACCGTCACTTTTTCAATAATGATAGCTTCACACGGCACATCATCATGACCATACTTAGATGTTGTTTTAACTTTTGCAATTTCATTAACAACATCCATACTGGCAATGACTTTACCAAATACAGCATAGCCCCAGCCTTGGTTGGTGGTTGCAGTATGATCAAGGAAGTCGTTATCGGCTAAGTTGATAAAAAATTGTCCGGTTGCAGAATGTGGCGCATCAGTTCGTGCCATCGCAATCGTGCCGATAACGTTTTTAAGTCCACGGTTAGCTTCATTGACAATAGGCGCGCGAGTCGGCTTTTCTTGCATGTCTTTAGTATGGCCACCACCTTGTATCATAAAGCCTTTTATTACACGGTGAAAAATAGTTCCTTCATAGAAACCGTCTTGGCAATACTTTAAGAAATTCCTTGAACTGACAGGTGCTTTATCAAAATTCAGTTCGATCTCGATATCGCCTAAATTAGTGGTAAAAATAATCATATTAGCTGTAACCGTGTTGGTATCAATTTAGTCGCGACGCAGTATACGAAATCAAAACGTCAAACAGTAGTGTCAAATTACGAGTTGAAGCATTATTAATCGAAGCTTTACTATTGTAGGCCCAATAAAGGAAAGAGCCGCAATGTGCGGCTCTTTTTAGATATAATTGATGAATGTGCTTAGTTTACTTGCACAACATTCAATTGCTCACCTGGATCGAACTCTGAAACAGCTTCCACGGAAACCGGAGAAGTTGGAATCTCTTGCTTATCGAAAGCAATATCACCACCGTCGATAGCTCCAGAGTCTTTGTTGATGCTCTTAAAATCAAACAAATCGAAATCGGCCAAGTGTGATGGTACAACATTCTGCATTGCAGTGAACATTGTCTCAATACGGCCCGGATGAGATTTATCCCAGCCTCGCAGCATTTCTTTGATGATCTGGCGTTGCATATTTGGCTGAGAACCACACAGGTTACACGGAATGATAGGGAAGTCCTTCATTTCGCTGAAACGCTCAATGTCTTTCTCACGGCAGTATGCAAGAGGGCGGATCACAACGTGCTCGCCATTGTCTGAAACCAGCTTAGGTGGCATACCTTTCATCTTACCGCCGTAGAACATGTTCAGGAATAGGGTCTCCAGCATGTCGTCACGGTGATGACCTAGAGCGATCTTGGTTGCACCAATCTCTTTCGCTGTACGGTACAAGATACCGCGGCGAAGGCGAGAACATAGTGAGCAAGTTGTTTTACCTTCAGGAATCTTCTCTTTAACGATTGAGTAGGTATCTTCGTTAACGATTTTGTATTCGACATCCAGAGACTCAAGGTATTCAGGAAGCACATGTTCAGGGAAACCTGGTTGCTTCTGATCAAGGTTCACTGCAATCAGCTCAAAATTAACAGGCGCATTGCGCTTTAGGCTGCATAGGATATCCAGCATAGTGTAGCTGTCTTTGCCGCCTGATAGGCAAACCATGATGCGATCGCCTTCTTCAATCATGTTGAAGTCGGCAATGGCGTTACCTACGTTACGACGTAGTTTTTTTTGCAGCTTGTTAAAGTTGTATTGCTGAGCCTTGGTTAGCTCTTGAGTTTCGCTCATTCTCAGTCTCTCTTTGAAAAATGGGAAATTGCTGTGTTATTTACTGATTATTCTATTTGATGTCAGTAAATTAGCGGGTTGGATACACCCAAGCAGTCCCATTTGTCAGTAAAAGTTGTTGCTTCCACTGCCGGCATTGAACTGGCAGAAAGTTCGTGGCGTGTATGATACGGATTCAAGCCACAGATACTAGTACCTTTTTACATAAATATTGTCAGTTTTAGTGAAAAAACGGACTTAGGCAAATTCACAGCTTAAGTGAATATGTAGATTACTGCTTGTCGCTCTTCAAAGAGCTATTGATGTTCAGCTATAATTCAACGTCTTATCAGTTTTAGTTTTTAAGGAAATAAAATGGCATTGTCTTGGTGGTCAAAATCATTGACTTTAGGTTTGGTGACAATGTCACTTGTGGGGTGCTCTGCTCAACAATCAAAAAGCTTAGGTATGCGGAGCAGTACGGTAAAGAGCGTTCCGCAAAAAATGACTAATCTTGAATTATGCGAGACCTTTGCTTATAGCCGTAAAGCAAAGCATTCACGGGTTGCTATTGCCAGTGAGTGGACCCGCCGCGGACTTAGTCATAAGTATTGCGATAAAATTAGCAATGAATACTACCTGACAACAGCAATTAAGAAGCTGGCAAATACTGAAGAGAAGCCTAAGAGTAAGAAGGTTCAGCCAGTTAAGCCTGTAAAATAAACCTGATAATACAAAGAAGCCTCTACATGGAGGCTTCTTTGTTAATGTTGAAAACTAGAAAGAAATTAATCGAGACGTGGGCTAAGCGGACTAACATAACCCTCAGGTTTTAGTGCCAACAAATCACAGTTCAAGCTGTCGATAGTATGCTCTGCAGTATTACCAATGAAAACCGCCGATAGTCCAGTGCGACCTGTGGTTCCCAAAATAACAAGTTCAGCATCTAACTCTTCAGCAACTTGTGGTATGACATCTTCTGGTAATCCCTCAATGACATGAGTTTGCTCTTCAGGCAGACCATGTTTATGGCGAAGTGCTTTCATTGATGTAAGGTGGTGGCCGCGAACGGCATCAGTGTATGAAGCTGGATCAAATTCAGGCAGCTCAATTGTAATATTCACCGGGGTTGCCGGATAGGCGTTAACCAAATTAACTTCAGCCTCCAATATATCTGCAATAACCAAGGCTTCAGATACAATAGCATCGTTGAGTTGGTCATGAGTTTCACTGTCAGCTGCCAGGTTTACACTCGCAATGATCTTACCGTTTTCTGGCCAGCTATGATCTTTAACCATTAATACCGGACAAGGGCATTTACGTAATAAATGCCAGTCAGTTGGCGTAAAAATAACAGAGCCGATTTTGTCGTGATCATGCGTTGCTTTAATCAACATGTCATGCTCATGACTGAACACTTCAGCGATAATGGCTTCGTAAGGACGATTGTGCCAAACCACTGTAATCGTGATATCAAAACCGTCATCTGTGTATGGACGAATGATATCTTTCAGCCATTCTTCTCTTTGCATAATGACGCCACGACGCATTGCTTGTCGCTCGTCAGCCGATAGCATCGATGTCATCTCATAAGAAAAGTCATAAATAGCAAGGAAGAGGGTGATTTTCACATCCTGTGATTTTCTGGCGAGATGGACAGCACGAGACAATGCTGGCTGATGATCCTGAATTGGATCAGCAACAACGAGAATATTATTGTACTTAGTCATAACAGCCCCCTTACACAAACGTGTTGGCATCAAAACCAATTTCTGAATCCTCTGTAAAGGAATAATATCTATCGCTTCAATACCATTTTCCGCGAGTAGATAAATCAGATTAGTATATTAACTGTAACGTATAGAAGAAATTATGGGGAGCTCGGAAAGGGGATTAATATAAAAAAAGTGATACGGCTCATAGCTCGTATCACTTTCTTTGTAATCAAGAAATTAATTAGGAGGCGTTGTTTTTGCTTACACCAGCAAGTCGAGCCAGTTCTTCATGATCCAGGATAGTAATGTACTTACCTTTAACACTCAGCATTTCTGACTTTTGAAAACGTCCAAGCAAGCGGCTAATTGTTTCTACGGTTAATCCCAGATAATTACCAATGTCACCACGTGTCATTGTTAGACGGAACTCTCGAGGTGAGAAACCACGCTGAGAGAAACGCAGAGATAAGTTATAGAGGAAGGCCGCCAAACGTTCTTCTGCATTCTTCTTAGAAAGAAGCAGGATCATTTCTTGGTCGCCTTTAATTTCGTTACTCATTAAGCGCATGATTTGCTGGCGCAACTTTGGCATTTTGCCTGACAAATCATCAAGAATTTCAAATGGGATCTCACATACCATTGATGTTTCTAGTGACTGCGCGAAACTAGGGTGCATCATTTCGTTGATAGCATCGAAACCTACCAGGTCACCGGCTAAGTGAAAGGCCGTAATTTGCTCATCACCTTGCTCGGTAATGGTGTAACTTTTGATGGTGCCTGAACGGATCGCGTATAGCGATTTTAGTTCATCCCCAGCCTTAAAAAGCTCTTGTCCTTTCTGGATTGGCTTTTTACGTTCAATAATTTGATCTAGTTGATCGAGCTCAGACTCATTTAAAGTAAATGGAATACACAACTGACTAATACTGCAATCCTGACAGTGGATAGCACATCCGCCTGACTGGATACGTTTGGTTGTAAGTTTGTCTGAAATCATAAGCCTGTCTAACCAATTTGATGTAGGTCAATATTTTAACATATTATGAAGCAATATGACGAGTATTAAAAAGCCTACAATATTTGTTTGATTGCTATATAACCAGTATGAAGCCCATAAACCAATAACATCAAGGCACTGGCGCGTTTGAAATAGAGACTTTTTAACAGATTTTGTAGCTGTTGAGCCATAGAACCGACTGCGATCATCGCAGGAAGCGTCCCAATTCCGAAGGCAAACATTACGCCTGCACCAGAAATGGCACTTCCAGAAACCGCCGCCCAGCTAAGTGTTGAATAGACCAATCCGCAAGGTAACCAGCCCCAAAGTAACCCGAACGGCAGGGCTGAAATTGGTGATTTAAGCGGTAATAGTGACTTGGCTGTCGGTGATAAATAACGCCATAGATATTGGCCTGCGCGTTCTATTTTTGTAATGCCTAACCACCACTGTCCGATATAAAGAGCCAGTAAAATCATCATGATAGCTGCAAATAGCCGCAGAGATACCAGCGCTGTCGAATAACCGCTTAGTGAAGCCACGCCAGCAAAGGCGCCGCCTATGATTGCTCCGGCAATAGCGTAAGATACAAGGCGGCCGATATTGTAACAAAACAGGTAAGGCCAACGACTCGATTGTTGTTGGCCTGGCATGCCGAGAGTTAGCGCTGCTGCAACGCCACCACACATACCCAAGCAGTGTCCTGCACCCATAAGTCCAATCACAAACGCTGCATAAAAATCGATGTTCACGACTCTTTATTACTCTCTTCTTGATGATTTGATTGTGATTTCTTCTGCGGGGAGTTATTTGGTTTGTCTTCATCGAAAAGGATGTCGTAACCCTGACGCTCAAGATCTTCAAACTGCTCGTTCTTCACAGCCCAGAGAAAGATGCCGACAGCGACGCAGACAAAAATGATCGCAATTGGTATTAACAAGTAAAGACTAGTCATTTTCTCTTAATAACCTTAAAGAGTTTGATACAACTATGATTGAGCTGGCTGACATCCCAACTACGGCTATATAAGGAGCAACAAACCCTGTAATGGCCAGTGGCAGAATGACAAGGTTGTAACCAAGAGCCCATGCCAGATTTTCACGAATAATTCTGCGAGTTTTGAGTGCCAGTTCTCGAGCTCGTAAAATTCGTGATAGTTGATCCCCAAGCAATACCATATCTGCAGAAGATTTGGCAACGTCCGTACCGCCACCCATAGCTACGGAAAGGTGAGCACCTGCCAAAACAGGGGCATCATTCACACCGTCACCAATCATAAGAGCAATATGATTTTTACCAAGATTACGAAGGTACTCCAATTTTCCTTCCGGGGTTGCACCCGCGACCAGGTTATCGATGTTCAATTTATCAGCCACAACCTGAGCATTGGCTGAATGGTCTCCGGTTAGCATAGTGACTTTAATTCCTGATGACTGAAATTGTTCAACCAGCTCTTTACTGTCTTCGCGGATAGGGTCATCAAGTTTGAAGCCTGCAATTAGCTGGTTATCACGAGAAAGCCATACTTGGAAACGATTATCGCAATGCTCTAAAAGGGTGTTCTTTTCTGGATGGTTTTCAAGAGTAAATTCAGCCTGACCAATGCGCCATTCACGACCATTTAACTTACCTTTTAGTCCTCGGCCAATAACATTCTCTACTTCATCGAATGTTATCGTTGAATTGCGATAGGCAACAAAAGCCCTGGCGATTGGGTGATTTGCAAAACGTTCTAATTCAGCAGACACAGCCAAGGCATCATTTTGAGAGACATCACTTAATAATTTAGTTTCAACTAATCGAACGTTGCCTTCAGTGAGCGTACCGGTTTTATCTATTACCAGTTGGTTTACTTTGCATAAGGTCTCGAGAACATGCCCTCGGCGCAAAAGAATGCCGAGCCTCCCTAAGCTTGATGTTGAACAAGTGATTGCTGTTGGTGTCGCCAGCGATAAAGCACAAGGACAAGTAGCTACCAGTACAGCAAGAGTGATCCACAATGCATCTTCTGGTTTTTGTTGGTGCCAGAAAAGCCAGGTACATGCTGCTATAATTAAGATTCCAGTCACGAAATAACGAGCAACAATATCAGCGACTTCAGCTACTTTGGGTTTCGATGTTTGTGCTTCATCTTGTAAGCGTACGATATTAGAGATCAGTGAATTTTGTCGATCTCTAGTAATTTGTAGCGCGATGTTGCCATCGCCATTTATCGTACCGGCATAAACCAAATCGCCCTGAGAACGTGATACAGGCATAGGTTCACCGGTAAGCATGGATTCGTCAATGGCGGTTTCACCACGAAGGATTTCCCCATCAGCAGGTAGGCTTTCACCAGGCAAAACAGTAATGATATCGCCGATGTTAAGTGTTTTGGCTGCAACCAGGGAACCGTCTTCCAGGGTTGCCATTGTTGGTACGAGTTTAAGCAGGTTAGCGCTGGCCGCTGCGGCTTGGCGACGGGCCCGCATTTCCAGAAAACGCCCAAGTAAAAGGAAGAAGGTAAACATTGAGATCGACTCAAAGAACACTTCGCCTTTTTCCATGACGGTCGCATAAAAGCTGGCGACATAAGCAAAGAGCAGGGCAATAGAAACCGGTACGTCCATGCCGAGGGCACGTGCCCGTATGTTTCGCCACGCATTAAGATAAAATGGCAGGGCGGAATACAGAAGTACCGGGGTAGCAAATATCAGGCTGACCCAGCGAAGGTAGTTCTTAAATTCTGTATCCAGGTCTCCAAATATTTCAAAATAGAGGGCAACCGCCAGCATCATCACCTGCATGGTTGCCAGGCCAGCAATCCCGAGCCGGTACAGGTAAGCTTTCATCGTCCGGTGGTATTGTTGCTCCTGGGCATCGGCTTCAAATGGAGCGGCTTTATAGCCTAACTGGTGAATTACAGAAAGCAGGTGACTTAGTTTCGTTTTTGCAGGATCCCAGTTCAGCAGAGCGCGGTGAGTGGTAGTATTAACCCGGATGGAAACAATCCCCGGTTCTCGCATCAGTTGTTTTTCAATCAACCAAGCACAAGCCGCGCAGGAAACACCATCCAACGATAGTGATACTTCTTTGCTGTTTTCGGTATCACGAACAAACTCCTGCTGAATTTCGTCATGATCATAAAGAAGAAGAGATTGTAACTGCTGTGGAACGAGATCGGCTTTTTCGGCGGGAGCGGTGCGGTATTCATAATAAGAGGTCAGGCCGCTCTCGACGATGGTCTGGGCGACCGCTTCACAGCCAGGGCAGCACATTTCGCGCATTTCACCCATGATTTCAACTTGGTGTTGGCAACCCTGAGGAACAGGATCGCCGCAATGGTAACAGTTATTTGTCATTCCTTAACCTGCCCGTACAACGAAATCGGGTCGGATGTTGGTAGGTTTACCTGTCCTTGTAACATCCAGTCGCCATCAAATGGTTCAAGCTCAACAAACCAAGGGCCTTCGAGCATATCAGGGGATTGAAAGCGGTAGGCTCCACTTAGATCTGCGCTCACCATTTGAGTAAAATCTTTATTGGATAGAGTTCGGTGCGTAAAGGTGACTCGCAAGTTTGGAAAGTTTTTGAGATCACCTTTATCGAAATTCACTAGGATGTTTTGCTCTGTAACTTTAACCGCAGCTTTTAAATTCAGCGCATCAGCCACACGAAGACGAGAAAGGTCCAGGTTAATTGCTTTACCTTTCTTATAATAATCTTCAGCCACAAGGTCGACATGGTTCTGAGAAAAGATATAGACGGCAGTTAAACTGTAAACAATCGAAATTGCAGGAATGGCAAAAACGAACCAAGGCCAAAACTGCTTATACCATGGTTTACACATAATGATTTCCTTTGAAGCTTTGATGGAAATAGCCCCTGAAAAATAACAGGGGCTTTATGTTATGTCTCAGTTTTTATTACTAATTTTTCAATCAATATGTAACCGAGTATGAATTGAGGTGTTACTTGTCTGTGTCGTTACTTAAACTCCATACATAGGAAGAAATTAGCTGAATTTTATCTTCGTCTAAAATGTCTTTCCATGCTGGCATCACACCTTGACGACCGTGAATAATAGTGGCTTCAACGGCACGACGAGAACCACCGTATAGCCAGGTATTATCAGTCAGATCCGGCGCACCAAATGCAGGGTTACCTTTACCATCAGTACCGTGACAAGCAGCACAAACTACAAATCGTTGTTTCCCTGCTGCAGCTTCTTTGGCATTAACCTTACGGCCAGACATGCTTAATACATAGCTGGTTACTTCCTTAACGCCATCTTTACCCAAAGTATCAATCCAGGCTGGCATTACACCTATGCGCCCCTGCATCACTGTTGTTTTAATGGTTTCCGCTTCACCGCCATACAGCCATGCATTGTCCGTGAGGCTAGGGTAGCCTAGTTGACCTCGGGCATCAGAGCCGTGGCACTGTGCACAGTTTTGGATGAACAGCCGTTGACCAACCTTGATTGCTTCTGGATCCGCTGCAATTTCAGTAATAGGTCGAAGTGTTTGCCCTGAACCATCATACGCAAGGGTTTTGAAAGTTTCGCCAAATCTTGCCTGAGCATCATCCAGCTCTTTGGCATACTGGTTTAAGCGTTGTTCCTTTTGAGCATTGGCAATAGCCAGCTTTGATTCTTCAAGCGAGCGGACTGTTTGGTCTGAACTCTGCCATCCCAAAAATCCTTTGTAGTTACCTAGACCTGGATACAAGAATAGGTAAAGAATGCCAAAGATAATGGTGCCCCAGAACATGTAGGACCACCATTTTGGCAACGGGTTGTTGATTTCACGAATACCGTCGTATTCGTGTCCCATATCTTCACCTTCTTCAACACCCATTTTATCTTTGCTACACCAGATAAGAATGGCTGCAATACCGGCCAGGGTGCCGAGCGTGATGATGATTATCCATAGACTCCAGAATGTAGTCATGCTTCCTAGCTCCTGTCTTTCTCACGCGTTGCCAAATCTTTTTCTTCATCAGCAAAAATGAGATTGGCTGCTTCTTCGAAACGAGGCTTTTGGCGTTTACTGTATGCCCAAAGAACGATACCAATAAAGCAGACGAACAAAAGGACTGTCCAAATGCTATGAATAGTTCCAATATCCATGGCGCCTCCTTATTTCATTGCGTGACCAAGCGACTGAAGGTAAGCAATGATTGCATCCATCTCAGTCTTGCCTTTCACTTCTTCACCAGCATTGGCAATTTGTTCTTCTGTGTAAGGAACACCGAAGATATTGCCAAATACGGCTAGCTTTTTGGACGTCAACTTGCCGTCAAGCTCGTTTTCTTCCAACCAAGGGAAGGCAGGCATGTTAGATTCAGGAACAACAGCACGAGGATCGCGCAAGTGAACGCGGTGCCAGTCATCAGAATAACGACCGCCAACACGAGCTAGATCAGGGCCGGTACGCTTCGAGCCCCACAGGAATGGATGTTCCCATACACTTTCGCCAGCAACAGAATAGTGGCCATAACGTTCGGTTTCAGAACGGAACGGACGTACCATCTGGCTGTGGCAAACATTACAGCCTTCGCGGATATAAATATCACGGCCTTCCATCTCCAGCGCCGTATAAGGGCGAAGGTTTTCAACTGGCTCAGTTGTCTGATCCTGATAAAGAAGCGGCGTAATTTCTACCAATGCACCAAAGCTGATGGCAATAACGATAAGGATCGCTAGAAGGCCGACATTTCTTTCTACAATTTCATGACGATTATTAGCCATTGTCGGTACTCCTTATGCTGGTTGCTCAGTTGCTTTTAGGCTTTCTTTAGGTGCAACAATTGTCTTATAGGCGTTGTATGCCATTAGGAACATACCAGCCAGGAAGATTGCACCACCTACGAAGCGAACGAAGTAGAATGGATAAGAAGCCTGTAGAGATTCCACGAAGCTATAGGTTAACGTACCGTCAGTATTAACTGCACGCCACATCAAACCTTGCATTACACCGGAAATCCACATTGCAACGATATAAAGAACAGTACCGATTGTTGCCAGCCAGAAGTGAATGTTGATCAACTTGATAGAGAACATACGTTCTTGGCTGAATAGTTTTGGAATCAGGTGGTAAACCGCACCGATAGAAACCATCGCAACCCAACCTAGCGCACCAGAATGTACATGACCGATAGTCCAGTCTGTATAGTGAGAAAGGGCGTTAACTGTCTTGATAGACATCATAGGGCCTTCGAAGGTAGACATACCGTAGAAGGACAATGAAACCACCAAGAATCGTAGGATAGGGTCGTAGCGAAGTTTATGCCATGCACCGGACAGCGTCATGATACCGTTGATCATACCACCCCAGGACGGAGCGAACAGGATCAGTGACATCACCATACCTAGCGACTGAGTCCAGTCGGGTAGTGCTGTATAGTGGAGGTGGTGAGGACCGGCCCAGATATATAGGGAAACCAAGGCCCAGAAGTGAACGATAGAAAGACGGTAAGAATAAACAGGGCGACCAGCTTGTTTAGGTACAAAATAGTACATCATACCGAGGAAGCCGGCAGTCAGAAGGAAACCTACCGCATTATGTCCATACCACCATTGAACCATTGCATCTACTGCACCGGAGTAAACCGAGTATGATTTAGTCATGGAGACAGGAATTGCCATGCTGTTCACGATGTGAAGAACTGCGACTGTCAGAATGAAGGCACCGAAGAACCAGTTCGCAACATAGATATGCGACGTGTTTCTTTTAATCATTGTGCCGAAGAAGACAATGGCATAGGACACCCAGACAACTGCAATCGCGATATCAATCGGCCATTCCAGCTCTGCGTATTCTTTACCAGACGTCCATCCCATTGGCAGCGAAATAGCTGCAGATAAGATGATGGCTTGCCAGCCCCAGAAGGTGAACGATGCTAACTTACCACCGAAAAGTCTTGTCTGACACGTACGCTGAACTACGTAATAAGACGTAGCGAAAAGCGCACTGGTACCGAAGGCGAAAATTACTGCATTGGTATGCAGTGGACGCAAACGGCTATAAGTCAACCAAGGTAGGTCGAAGTTGAGCGCCGGCCACACCAGTTGAGCGGCAATCAATACACCAACGCCCATTCCGACAATTCCCCAAAGTATTGTTGTTAAGGTAAATTGACGAACGACCGTATAGTTGTAGTTTTGTTCAAGCTGCTTTACTTGGCTCATGTTGCATGCTTCCAATTTGAATTGTTGAACTACACTCGTTTTCCTTGTGCGAACAACTAGTTGTCGCAATGCCACCCAAAGCTTATTCAATACCTTATTGTTTGTTTAACAACTCAGTTTTTGAATTGCTATTTTGTTGTAAAAGTGGCATTTTCAGTACACATAATACTTTAATTAACAAGTGATTGACAGAGTTTAAACCACAACTTATTTACGGTTAGATAACATTTATGTGAAAAGTTTGAACTCAGTAACACGTAACAGTAACGGGAAATCATGGCTGCAGAAAAACTAACAAAAGCTAGGCTAATTCAAATTTTATTTTTGATGGCGGTATTGATAACAGTATTTGTATGGAGAACAGTAACATATGATGATGTGAAGCCTGTGGATGAAAGTGCGGTTCATTGTCAGATTACAGCAGACTCTTGTGTGATTAATGGAAAGGAACAAGGACTTGAGTTGGCTATTCAGCCATTTCCAGCGAAGGCGAACTCCGAACTTGTTATACAAACTGATAACGCAAATGTAAAACCTGTTGCCATGGTTGAAGGTGTGAAAATGTACATGGGTACAATTCCAGTAATCTTCGAGAAACAAGGTAATGGTTGGATAGGTAAGTTCAGTGTGCCTGAGTGTGTGCACGATAAAATGGCCTGGGCCATTACACTCAAGCAAGGTGAGAAAACAATTATTGCAGAGTTTACAGTTGAAAAGTGATTGTTAATTAGTCACATTTTGGCTCAAAGTTCGACTTTCAGAGGCTTGGACTATCAAGCCTCTGAACTCAATTGTTATTCTGCATAAATCATCTTTTTCGTCATTCCTCCATCAATGGTAAAGTTTTGTCCGGTAACAAAACCCGCATCATTACTTAGCAGGAAGTTAACCATTGACGCAATGTCTCCTACTGATCCAACCTTGCCTGTCAGGTGCTGATGGTGATCTATTAGTCGAAGTTCATCATTTCTGGTATCAATCCAGCCAGGAGAAATGCAATTTACCCGAACATGAGGACCGACACTGGTTGCAAGCGCATGGGTAAGGGAGAGCAAACCACCTTTTGAGGCGCTGTATGCTTCAGTATTTGGCTCAGATTGAATAGCACGTGTTGACGCTATATTTACAACAGCACCGCGATTAGCTTTTAGCATCGGCATACATAGCTTAGTTACTATCAAAGGGGCTGTGAGGTTAACTGCAATCACCTTATTCCATTCATACAGTTCAAGCTCTTCAAAGGGAGTATTGTATGGGTTCGCAATAGCAGCGTTGTTAACTAAGCCATCAAGTCGGCCAAATTGATCATGAATTTCTCTAATGATTGCATCCATTTCCGATTCATTGGTTACATCGGCTTGTCGGAACCTGATTGTAGGGTTAGTGGCAACCAATTCGTAGCCCGCTTCTTCATCGATATCAACTGCAACGACAATCGTGCCTTTATCACTTAGATGTTCACAAATACCTTTACCAATGCCTTTAGCCCCACCGGTAACTAAAACAACAGAATTCTTCATGCTTCCTTTCACTTAGTTTAGAAATTGAATGCTTTATATAGGTTAACGATAAAAAAGCCTTTAACTTTAGCCATAAATTCATAAAAAACGCATTAGTTTGCTGATTGCAAATATAAAAGTAGCTATGATTGAAGCTACACATAACAATAAATATGAACATATGGATATAGCTACAAGCTTTTCTGCTTTTCATTCATCAGACCATGCAGTTTCAGATGCAATTCGCAAATTGAAAAGTAAAATCACAAACCCAAGACTTATTCTTGTTTACTTCTCTGAAAATTATGACGATGCACTAATTCAGCAAGCTCTCACCACGGCATTTCCAGACGCGCAGATACTCGGTTGTTCATCATGTCAAGGTGTAATGACTGATGAGGGATATAACAGGGGAGAAGGGATAGCGCTTTGGGCTATGTGTGATTACAACGGTGCATTTGGGAGCGCGATTGTATCAACCAAACAATCACCTTATGACATGGCTCGTCAGGCCTTACTTCGTGCAATAGAAAATAGTGGGCGTCCCGGTGAGCTTCCGGCATTGATATTGCTTCATGCAAGTCCAGGAAAAGAAGAAGATGTCATAAAAGGCATTGAAGATGAGCTTGGATCACCTGTACCGATTGTTGGCGGTAGCGCAGCTGATGATCATGTAAAGGGAAACTGGAGGATTTTTACTCATGAACAACGATGTCAGGAAGGTGTTGGCTTATGTGTGCTTTATCCATCCTGCAATATCAGTTACTCATTCCATTCTGGTTATGCCAGCACAGGTTTAAGTACTGTAGTAACTCGAACTGATGGACGAGAACTGGTTGAGCTTAATAACAAGCCAGCGATAGAAGTTTACCAGTCATGGTTGGGGCAGGAGCTGTCTGATGAAAATAGCATTGTCTCGAAGAGCAGCTTAAACCCTTTGGGACGTGTAGCTGGTAGAATTCATGATCTTCCTTATTTTAAGCTTGCCCATCTGTTAAAAGTAACACCACGAGGTGGCATTGAGTTATTTGCAACAGTGGAAGAGGGAGAAGAGCTGTTTTTTATGGAAGGAACCAAAGAGCGTTTGATCACCAGAGCAGGCAGGGTAATCAACTCGGCTTTTGATATTGGCAGTGTCAATAGTTCGCTTGATCCTATCGGAGGGATCACAATTTATTGTGCCGGTTGCATGCTTCAGGTTCAGAACCGCATGGAAGAGGTCGCTGAACATGTAAATAAAGCAATGCACCATGCTCCTTTTGTTTGCCCTTTTACTTTTGGTGAGCAGGGGCAGTTTATTGGTGGTGAAAATGCACATGGAAATTTGATGATTTCTGCGGTTTTATTTCATAGGGACTAGCCATGCCAAGTTATGAATCAGAAAAGCTTCAAGAGACATTACTTGATTTAATGCGAAGCCAAGAACGCGAAAAACAACTTCGTGAAGAAAATGCGGCTATTCTTGCTGGCATGTCAGCAATGGCAGGGGCGAATAATAAGCGTCAAGTATTCAATAGCTTATTATCAGTGCTTCGTAAATATATTGGTTTTGAACACGCTCTTGTTGTTACCCGAGAAGACGAAACAGCGCCTCTAAAAGAACTTGTTACAACGTGTCGTTATTTCGAATCAAGCGTCTGGCCTGTGAACCAGACTTTTATTCGAAGTATGAATGGTGAGAGTATTGCCTTATTTGATCCCGAGAAGGTTATTGAATTCAAAGGCTTGCCTGATTGCATGCTTCACTATTGTAAATCTGTATTGCTGACGGGTGTGAAGGTCAGTTCCGGTGATGCGCTTCTTATATTCCTTCATTCTGAACGTGGGCAGTTCACACCACAATGTCGTCGAGTACTTGACCGTTTTCGACCACTATTAGAACGGGCAATTATCGATATTGATTATCGAGAGCGTCTCCAATCTCTTGTAACCGCGCGTACACTTGAATTAACACATAGCCAGCAACGATTCAGGGATTTTGCAAAAACTGTGGGCGATTGGTTCTGGGAGGTCGATACCGATTTTCAATTCACCTATATATCATCACCAAACCTTGCCAACCATGTAATTGATAATGAAAGTATTTTTGAAATATTTGATGGGCAGACAGAACTAGAAAAAGAACTTCGGACCAAGCTGGAGCAAAATGTATCCTTTGAAGATCTTGAATGGCAATTGCCTGATAGTGAAGGGGGATTATGGATCAGCTTCAGTGGTACGCCATATTTTACCAAACAGGGTAAGTTGTTGGGTTATAGGGGGACTGCAAAAGATATCACACACCGAAAGAAGCAGTTGTTTGAGTTGCAAGAAGCACGCAAACAAGCGGAATCTGCCAATAAGGCTAAATCACAATTTCTGGCAATGATGAGCCATGAGATAAGAACACCGCTAAATGCTGTTTTAGGGCTGATGGACACATTAGCCGATTCTGGTCTTAATGACGAACAAAAGAGCTGGATAAATCAGATGGACCAATCAGCTCAGCTTCTTCTTACCATCATTAACGATATTCTGGATCTGTCTCGAATCGAATCAGGTAATTTTGAGTTGTATAACGGTAATATGCGATTGGAAGATAGCATAAACTTGGTCGTAAATCAGCTTAAAGAGCAAGCAAAAAAGAAAGGTATAGCACTAACATCGAACATAGCACCTGACGTGCCGAAGACCATGTTTGGTGACAAGAACAGAATAGCCCAGGTTATGTTTAACCTCATTGGTAATGCCTTGAAGTTCACCAACCGAGGTTATGTCTCTGTAGATGTTACCAAAGAAGACAATCATGTCGTCATTGCCGTAAAAGATACCGGCATAGGCATTGCGGCAGAAGCTCAAAAAAATCTGTTCAATCCATTTATTCAGGCTGATGGCAGTATAACCAGGCGTTATGGTGGTACAGGTTTAGGATTAGCGATCAGCCAACATTTGATCAATAAAATGAATGGAAAAATAACGCTGCAAAGCCAGTCGAATAAAGGTAGTTGCTTTACAGTTTATATCCCAATTTCAAACCCGTCAGTTGAGATCGTACCGACAAAGATTGTTCAGGAAACAAAACTGGCAAAACCATTGAATATCTTATTAGCTGAAGATAGCAATACAAACCAGTTAGTTGCGAAGTTAATGCTTGAAAAGCGTGGCCACCAAGTTGCTATTGCAAATAATGGAGAAGAAGCCATCGCGATACTAACTCAAGATAAGCAGCAGTTTGATATCGTATTAATGGATATTTCGATGCCAGTGCTTGATGGCCTGGAGGCCACGCGACAGCTTCGAAAAAAAAATCACGATATACCGATTATTGCATTAACAGCGAATGCCATGCAGTCAGATCAAGATGAATACAAAAAAGCTGGCATGGATGGATTTCTCGCAAAACCTATTCAAACGGCTGAGCTAAATCTGATGCTCGATAAGTACCAGTTGTTAGCCTTAACCGGATAATGCGCCTAATAAAAACGCCAGACAAAAATGTCTGGCGTTTTTAGCTTGGTTTGGTTAAACCAAGCTGTAATTATCACTTTATTTTGAAGAACCAGGCAAACTGACCATTTGCAGCAGAGCTTAAAAATAGGTGTTAATTACCTATTTTATGGTAAATAGCCAATACTGTTAAATTGTCCAGTATGCTTGGCGAACTGTGTCGAGAGGGGCCGCTCAATTGAGAGAATGTAGCGGCCAGAGCAATCCTCAACGTAAAAGAACCTGTTCCTTGAGATCGTATTTAACATAAGGTACATAATGCGCACTGAGGGGTTTCCAGTTCAAAGTTGTCACTGTATTCCATTGAGCAAATCTGATTAAGCTGAGTCATCGACTTAGCTGTGTAACCTTCGTCAGGAAAATAAGCCACAATCATTTCCGGTGTGATTTCTTCAAAGTAGATTTTGTTATCAAGCATACTGACTTTCTCCCTAGTTTGTTTTTATGCTTCAGCTTCCAGCGGCTCAATCACTTGGCCAAATCTTTTAAGCTCAAATTGACGATAAAGCTGGAACTATGAACGCGGCATACGGCGGCTGTCCTTCATCGACCTGTAATTTGCCCGCTTAAATGTGCGTAAGCATCTTGTTCTCGAATGATACGTGGCGGCTTGCCATCTTTACCAGGCATTGTTCGTGAGTTTACTTTCACGTCATCCTCGAAAATTTCAATTTTTAACATGGTTATACGCTCCTTATGCGACTGCTCTGAATGGTAAAACATTGGATTCTGCAACGACTGGCATCCTGTACCAATGTGGAACGTGAAGCGGTTTCACATCGATAACTTCGGAACGCTTAAGCGTTGGGCACATACGACTAACATCGAACTGCTGACCAATATCGATACCAATTTGTTTGAGTCTTGATTTATGCTCATAAAACTGAGAACGGTTAAGAATCTGTTTTATATCTGTCCCGCTCTGCCACATGATTGCATAGCTTTGTGTGGCAAAACATGGTTATAGATAGCCACACAGTCATCAATAGACTGCAAACCATTTTGGCCTAGCAGGATGGAAGGTTTTGAGCGGTTTTTAAGATGGGCGGGCTCGGCCAGTTTTAGCATGGAGTAAAAATCGGCGTTTGGTGGTTGGCCTTAGTATGGCTTTGCCATGGTAGTACAAAGAAAAGCGTTACAAGCAGAGTTAGCAACGCTTTTCTATTGGTCAGTTAATCCGTGTTTGTTTTCATCGCTGACTGGATTACATCTGCATACTCAGATAACGCTGACATATGATTTTCTAGTACACCGTTATGCACAGCAGAGCGAGTGGATGCCCCTAAAAGATCAGCTCTAAAGCACATGAAACAGCCATTGCCCTTTTAACATCATCATTAGAGTTATGATAAAAGGATTTTGCATCTTTCGAACCAAAATCAAAGGCGACTTTGAGGTAGTCATTAAAAGATACGGAACTGACAACCTTTACATTCATGTCTGACATTTATTGTCTCCAAAGTTATGATACAGCACCAATTGTAATATGGTTGCATATGGTGTATTTCAAGGTGGAATATCGTTGTTTTGTTAAAACAAATACAAAACTTAGGAGCTCAATAAGCATCAATTTGTATCTGGTATAGGGGGTGGCGGGTTGGTACGCATTATGAAGTTATGTTACGGGCTAGCAGCTTGCTGACGATTCTCACGATGACAGCGCAGGCCGCGTTCGTGACCGCGGGCTGATATCCCTCGCCCACCTTTTCTGACACTGCTAGGCGGTCAGTACCGACCGCAAACCACTCAACATAACTGCATACCACATAATGCGCACGGAGGGGGGTAAGAACCATTTAGAAGTGTCAGGTTTGAAACTTCAGAGCACTCTTTTTCTAGCGTGTTATCTGGAGCCAATGAGATGTTGCTGATCATGACTGATGATGAATTATTGCGGATTAAACTTATCCAAGACATTTGTGACAAACGGCTCACTGGTGCTGAAGCTGCCCGAATTTACTCTCATTAAAGCATGGCCAGCCAGGTAATCACCGACATGATGATAAATTGAAATTACGCATATTAGCCTTAGTCCACGAATACTACGCTGACTTTGGGCCAACTCTGGCGCATGAGAAACTCACAGAGCTTCATGGTATTCACGTATCAGTGTTGAAATCTTGCGTCAATGGATGATCACTGACGACTTGTGGGTTCCCCATGCCAAAGCCTCGCCATCGCTGTGACTGTTTAGGTGAACTGATCCAAATCGACGGTTCCCATCATGACTTCACACGTCACCCTAACTTCATTGAGGTAAGGTTATGTCGTAACTATGCTCTGGATCGTTTTTTCAACACCAGCGTAAGCGTAGTCCGCTTCCCTAGCCTTTGAATTTTGATTTCTGTCTCAATAGACTTTGATATGTAGTTCAGAGCTGGTAATGCTGCTTAAAAAATCAATCTCTGCAACCCAACCGTGATCATATAACTTTTTGTGTAGTCGACGCTGAACCTCAATAACAATACCTGGTGCACAGGCATAGCTCAATTGTGATTGAAAAAAGCCATTCTTTTTTAGTTTGGGAATGATATGGCTAAGCGAAGAATTAAGTTCTTCAGAAATCACATCTTCATTCTGGTCTATAAAATCTTGTTTATTGATCATTGCTACACCTCTTTATACTTTTAGTTCAATCATAGTTCTCCTAGACTTTATAAAGGGTTATTTGTAGCTACTATTCAATAAACAGGCTGTTACGCTGTCACGACTTGCTCTTTTCCTATGTGCTCTATGTTGAATTATTAATAACAATGCTTGTTATGCTAGACATGGTGATCTATCTTTATATGCATGCAAATCAATATGCTGTGGTCGGATGAGCTTCATGGATAGATTTTTGATTGTTGAAGATAATAAATTAATGGCTGAGATATTAGCTCAGATCTTGAGGAAGTGTACCAATCCTCGAGAGATCATCAAAGTGAGTAATGTTTCAACAGCACAAAGAGCATTAATTGACGCTAGCGATAGAATCGATGCTATTTTTCTTGATTTGAATATTGAAAACCCTCTTGATGGTATCGAGTTACTCAGCTATATCAAAAAAAATTTACCTAAGATGCCCGTCGCAATTATTACCTCAGAAAGTGAAACCGAAGTCGTTAAAAAGGTACTTTCTCATCAGCCTCAAGACTACCTGATTAAGCCACTTTCTGTGCATAAAGTTCAGCGAAGCTTAGAAAAGTTTAGAGCTACAATTAGGCGGGAAGTAGACAAAGCTCAGTAGAAGTACGCTTATTAATGAGAAACTAAAACATCATACAGCCTATAATTTAATGGCATTTGAAGGAAAGCTTAGACCCATCAAAAATCAGCTTTGACAATAATCTTTTGACTTGCTGACTTCCCAACTCATCAAATATTAAACCATAGCGATAAAATGCCCCGCTACGCTGTCCATGTTTGCTCTTTACCTTGCCTGATAAGTGATACTCTTCTTCGGTATTGGGGTTTTGGACCACAATGGTTAGTGAACTATCTTCTTCAAACTGAAGGCCGGTAACATCATGCTGAAAACCACTGCCATGCTTGGACAGATCCGTAAAATCCACCAGCAACTTCCGATTTGATAATGGAATCATTCCCTGTAAGCTGACATCATATCGTGGTTCACTGCGCAATTGAATAAGCTCAGCAGTCATTGGCAGATCCAGTACTAACAAACGTACAGGCTTAAAAAGGATTTGTGAGATCTGCGTTTTAAAGTTGATAATGGCGCCTTCACCTCTTTCCGAGATCGCCTTTACTTTTAACCAAAAACCATCATAAAAATACTGATCGAATTCAGCTTTGCTGAGTGTTGGCAGCTCCAGAAATATTTCATCTCGGTTATTGGTGCCGATAAAAATTGTATCAACCCGAAACCAGCGTCCTAGTGGAGTTTTAACGCTGATTGTAACGTCACTGCCATGGCTGATCATAGCGATCCCTTGCGAGCCTGACACTGTTTTTTCTCTGTTTTTGTTAGACAGAAAGCATTCTCTTAGCTCATTTCCATATCGTTTCAACATCTATCCTACTGTTATTATTACCTTTATTCCCATATGTATAGGATTTTAATCAGAAAGCATAAATTTACAACAGCTCTTGTCAAGATATTATAAATTAGTTGAATGATTGATTGTTTTTGTTTTTGAATTTGGAGTATTTTTGAGTTTAAGCAATAAAATTATAGTGCATTAGGTTGAAGTTAGTTTGGCCCGAAAATGCAATCAAAACTAGAGATCGGCGGATATAATGCCCGTGAGGAAAGCAATCTAATTATTTGACGGATAATGGTTTTTAGGTAGAATGCCATCATAAATAACAATCCCTCCTTTTATATGGCAATAACAATAAGAGATACCGAAAAACACTACTTCATGATTGAAGAACTAAAAAGCCTGACTAATAGTAATGTTACAACTAAAGCTTTAATCAAAGGCGGCTATCTGGCTGTTGAGTTAGGTAAGAACTATGAAGAAGAAAAGGAAAAACGTATTAAGGCTGAAACCGAGCTTGCGGCTTTAAAAGCAACGATTAACCAATATCTAATTAGCAAGCAAGCTTTAAATGATTCCCTAAAATAATCAGACAGCCCTTAATTAGGGCTTCTTTTCATCAACGATTCAGGCACTGCTATTGCTTCTAAGGCTTGCGCTTTAACATACTCCCCTGACCTATTTCTCGTGATAACTCACCATATAATCCTTTTCTGCATACGGATATTTTTTATGTATATACAATATAGAACTAACGTTTTTCCTTAGTGCGTTTTAAACGCTTTGATTTATAGTCAGCTCATCAAACCCTGTGTTTAAATCAAACTCGCGGTTAAATTCCAGGTTCTCATAACTAACCAAACAAACTTCAGCGGTATAAGAAACCATAGAGCCATCCATTAGATGTCCTCCATACACGTTCCCCTGTTTGTCAGCGACAGAAATGTGAAGATGAACATGTGTCGGCGTTAATGTACCGGCAAGGGTCAGGATTTCCATAGGCCCATCCAGAGCAAGAGATTGCCCCTCATCAGCCAAACGGATATTCACCGCCGTTAAACAACCAACACAACTTAAGAGAGAGCCCGCGTTAATTGAATTTGCCTGAATATAATCGAGAATTGCCAGTTTTAAATCGACGCCTTTTGTCAGGCGAAATGCATGAGGTGTAAGCATAAGAGTTGCCAATTAAAGTAGTAACGTTTAGGTGATATTTATACAAAAAAAGACTTCCGGAGAAGCCTTCTTACAATCTAGTGATGTTAAGCGCGTCGACCGCGTTTTTTGGTTGAGCCTGTATGTGGGAAAACATTATGGATGCGCTGTTTTACTTTGCTTGGAACTGATTTGGAAAAAACCAGCTTAGTCGCAAAACGGTTTTTATAGACTTTGATTTTTCCGGAAAACGGTTGTTTATGAGCAATATCCTTGCAACCAATCAGGAAGCCATGAGGAATATTGCCTTTTGAATGCGTCAGCTCACCATCTTCAAACTTCAACACCATAACCGGTCTGTCTTTAAACACAAGACAGAACACAATAATGGCCAATACAATGACATATTCCATTCACTTACTCCTTTAAGCGGATATTCTTATAAGCGTATATTAAAAATAGCAGTCGACTGCCGGAGAATGCGTTCAACAAGTGACAGTCTAAGACGATTATTCGAGATCAATATCTAGCAGGTTATGAAGGTCATTCTTGATATCCAATACTTTCTTACTAGCAATTTCAGACTTATTGCTTTCACTCAAAAGATATTCAATCGTATCAGATAAGGTACAATCCAATTCTTTGGATTTTTCTGCCAGCCTCTCCCAAACACGAAAATCTAAATCGATAGACTTCTTGCGCGTATGAATTTGCTCAGCATTAAAATGGCGCTTACGCTTGGCACGAATAGCCTGTTTTAGCTTCTTATCAAGATCCGGTGACATATGCTTGGCAATCCATTTGATCACCTTTGTTGGTTCATGCTCAATAGCAAGCAAGCCCTGTACAGCTGCTTCTGCCTCGCTGGTATCAACATAACAGGTGATGGACTCACCTTCTTTCCATTTCTTTACCAGGTACTTCCATTTCCAACCGGCTTCGAGGTTTTCAAGCTGCTGATATTTCATATTCGTCGAGGATTCTCAATAATGCTACACTTCAAACAGTGACAGTGTAACTGCTGGTGTTTAAAAGCTCAATTACCTTTTGATATTAACTGGTTGTTTTCAGAGCATTTCGAACTATCATCAAAAAATACTCATACCAAGGTACACGACTCTCAAAACGAATCAACGCTATTGTAAACAATGGCTGAGCTGTACTGAAAGACAAATCCAACAAATATCGTCATTACCTGCCTATTATGCGGGCATTGATTCCATTATACTGCTGTCTTTTTCACAGTAACGAAATAAAGCTCAAGCCTATGCATGAAGAATCCTGGCGTACGATGACCCCAGACTACTCAAAGTTTCACTCTATCCTAGACAAGTACGTCGATCTGATGCCTGCTCGTATCGGCACATTACAAGATCGTCTTACCGACGCCGTACGCCGGTTTGCCTCCGTTGACTTACAGCCTCGCGTTCTTCGTATCACAGCGCCTGACAACAAAGTTTATCGCGACTATGTCATCGAGCTGCTGGCTCATTACGATGCTGAAGCTCAACAGAAAAAATCGAAACAACGGATATCGGGCAATAAAACCGATAACGGTAATGGCAATAATACAGTCATTGTTGTGGGCGAGAACGTAACAGAACAGAGCCTGTTCGGAGCCGTTTATCCACCAAGTGAAGATGACAAGCTAGCTAAGCCGCAAATCAAACATGGCTTAGTTCACCAAGCCAATAACGGCTACCTGGTTCTATCCGTTACCAGTATTTTAAGTAACCCGAGCCTGTGGCCACGCCTTAAAAGTGTACTGATGAATGGCTCTCTTGAGTGGCAACCATCATCAAGAAAGACGTTGTATTCCCTTCCACCAGCAGAACAACTCAATGTTAAATTGGTTCTGATCGGTGACCGTTACCTGATGGCTGAACTGGAAAATGCCGAGCCGGATATCTCCACAGGCTTTTCAATGTACGGTGAATTCGAGCAAGATCTGCTTTTGAACGAAGAAAGCATGTCGCTGTACCTGTCTTACCTGAAAGAAATCATTCATAAAGCAGAGCTCCCAGAGCTGGCAGATCGAGACGCACTGGAAATTGTACTCAAAACCGGCGCTCGACATGCCGAAGACCAAACTCGTGTTCCTCTATGCCCTATCTGGCATCAAAACCTGCTTTGTGAAGCTGCTATCGAGTCTGAGGGGCAGAAAATTACTGCGCAAGCCCTCAAAAACTCCTTACAAGCCCGTGAATACCGCGAATCTTATCTGCCAGAGCGTGCAATTGAAGACATTCACCTCGGTCAGGTTGTTATCGATTGTAAAGGTGAAGAAATTGGCCAGGTTAATGGCCTAACCGTCGTTGAAATGCCGGGACATCCTCGAGCGTACGGAGAACCAGCACGTATCTCTTGCGTTGTACACTTTGGTGATGGTGATATCTCTGACGTTGAACGTAAAGCCGAGCTTGCCGGTAATATCCACGCTAAAGGGATGATGATCATGCAGGCTTTCGTTAGCTCTGCACTCGATTTAGACCAACCCTTACCTTTCTCCTCCTCTATCGTATTTGAGCAATCTTACTGCGAAGTTGATGGTGACAGTGCGTCGCTAGCTGAACTATGCTCATTAGTATCTGCACTAGCTGTTCAGCCAATCAACCAACAGATTGCTGTGACGGGCGCAGTAGACCAATTTGGTCGTGTACAAGCCGTTGGGGGGATCAACGAAAAAGTTGAAGGTTTCTATAAGGTATGTGCTTTCCGCGGCCTTACCGGCAAGCAGGGCGTTATTTTACCTAAGACGAACCTAAGCAACCTATGTCTCAATGATGAGGTGCTGGAAGCAATCCGGGCCGGTAAATTCCATCTTTGGGCCGTAGAAGGCGTTGATGATGCCCTACCATTGTTAACTGGCAAAGCTTTCCGTGGTGAAAAAGAAGACACGGATACCTTACTGGCCAAGATAGCGCAGCGAATTGATCACTTTCATCATGGCGATCATGATAATGAAGTCAATTGGTTAACTTATATCCGTAACTGGTTTGTCCAGAACTGATCCGAGTTGTTAGGCGTACAGGTGTAAGCTAAATTGCCAGCATACATTTCAAGGAGCTTAATAAGTCTGATGAAACGCCAGCAATCTTATACTTACGAAGAACTAGTTGCATGTGGTAAAGGCGAACTATACGGTCCATCTTTCCCATCTTTACCATCTGACAACATGTTGATGATTGACCGTATCGTTAAAATCACTGATGAAGGCGGTGACCACGGAAAAGGCTACATCCAAGCAGAACTGGATATTAACCCAGATCTTTGGTTCTTTGACTGCCACTTTAAAGGTGACCCTGTAATGCCAGGGTGCCTTGGTCTTGATGCAATGTGGCAACTAGTTGGTTTCTTCCTGGGCTGGGTCGGCGGTGAAGGTAAAGGCCGTGCTCTTGGTGTTGGCGAAGTGAAGTTCACTGGCCAAATCTTGCCTGAGGCAAAGAAAGTTACCTATGAAATTCAGTTGAAGCGTGTAATTAACCGTAAACTGATTATGGGCGTGGCTGATGGCCGTGTTCTCGTTGATGGTAAAGAGATTTACGTAGCAAAAGATCTGAAAGTTGGTCTGTTTAAAGATACCTCAACGTTCTAAAAAACTATCGTAATGATATCTAAGAAGGTCGCGAAAGCGGCCTTTTTTATTATCCAATCAAAATTTTACCACAGGCTGGCAACATGTGACCGCGTAACCTGAACCCATGACATCCCTACCCTGTAACCTTTTATGCATGCCAAAATTAGCGGTAGACAGCATATGATGCCATGAAGTTATACAGATATGAAAAAGCCCCTTCTCCTGAAAGGGGCTCAATAAGGGTGATATGAAGGGAGTGTTATTTATAGAGGCCAGATTGCAGATCTTCCCTTGCATCTCGCCAGCCACCTAGCCAATTAGTACGGGCATCCGTCGCTTGATACGGACAATCTTCACTGGAACGACCATTAATTCCGGCTTTATAGCCACGAGCCTGTGCGCGCTCCAAACGATCCCGCTTTTGTCTCTTCATAAGTGCGATCCTCATCCTTATTTGGTTTCTTTCATTCATTACAGTTTCATAATGATGGAGTTTTTTGTGACTCCACTTATAAGAATTAGCCAAACAGAACCATTGATCAACCCCAGAAACAATTCAGGCTCACAATTTGTGAGCCTGAGGGAAAATTGAACAGTTTTGACAAAAAATTACTTTCTTCGTCTGAAACCAATCAAGCCAAGTAATGTCAAACAGAACAAACCAAAGGATGCGCCATTTCGTTTAATCGCAGAATTGTCCTCAGGACGCTGCTGGATATCACCGCCCGGGATTGGGATCAGTTTAACAGCAACTACCTTTTCATCTTTTGAACACTTGGCGCCCTGACTATCATTCTTATAACCGCCCTCACACTTGAATGCTGTTGCTGAAATCACACCTGCATCGTTAATGTCAGTTGCGTGGGCAATACGGAATTCGTTATTCGCTGTCGCAACAGAATCAGAACCGTAAGTCAGGTCATCAAGCAACCAGGCTTTATTCGCTTTGAGAGGTGAGTTTTCGACATCACCACCAGCCATATAGGTAAAAGCACGCTGGCGGCGCTGACGACCATCAACTTGGTTTGCAGTTTCTGAATCGATCCAACCTACCAACTGGCTATTGTTGTTGATCGCTGCCGCGAAACCATTATAACCAGAGAAGAATACAGAGCTATCGACAGACGAATCAAGCATCTTAGGGTTACTCGGTTTATTGTCATTATCGTAAACAAAAATAGTCTCAGCATAAGAGCGGTTATCTACTGAATAACTCTTAGCAACACCAACAACCTGGTTTTTATTGTTGATATCTGTAGCGATTGTATAACGGTATTTACGGTCACCACCCTGTTTTATGTTCAACCCCGGGATTAGCTTGCGCTCCCACTGGTTATCTCCACCAAGGGTAAAACCATCAATAGGCGTATAAATACTTGCACTGATAGCATAGAAATCAGCATTTTTGTTATTATTCGAGTTATTACCAACAGAGTCCGTTGAATAACCGACAACAACAGGCTTACTATCTACAATAGCTACTGCGCGTGCAGCTCCCTGAAATGAGCGATCATTCTCGTCAGGATCTAGTGCTGCATAAGCATTACTATTTTTATCGACACGGTTAGCCAAGAATTTCGCTTCCGGATTCGCTGCTGTTGTACCATCAACTACCCAGAAAGCAGCATCGGTAGCGAAAACTGCATGCTGACACTCACGATTTGAGTAAAGGAAGCTTACGCCATCTGTGCCACATTTTTTGTACGTAGCCTGATTTAGCCCAAAACCGTCGTTTTTACTGCTTGGCAACTTGCGTTCATCATCAAAATTGGCTTTGTCAAAAGCAGAACTACCAACAACTAGCAACTTTCCATCAAACTCAACAGCGTCAGAAGCAACTGTTTGCCCCATCTTATCTACAATGGTCGAGCTGGATGTCGGCGGATTCAAAGCAAATTTGTTAGTGTCAAAGTTTATAAAACCACGTTTGTTAAATTGGCGCGCATAGCGCGAGCCGTTATAGAAGTAAGCACTACTTGAAACGCCAAAAGTATATTCAGTGCCAGCCTCAAGTGCGCCAATGCCACTCACAACACCATTTGCTGATTCTTGACTGCCATCAGAAACAATGCTTCCTAATTGAGTAACGGCTTCATTGTCATATTTACCTGGCTCCGCAGAAAAAGTCTTAAGGCGAGACAAGTTACTTAAAGAGCCTGAGCTTGATTCAACAAGAGGTAAAGCATTTGCATAATACCTTTTGTCCCAAGCAACATGTTCACGGTGTAAGCCACCATAGCCAGCCCCATCATGTGGTGTACCTTCAGTGGCATCTAAACCATAATACTGTTGCTCAGCCCATTTAGAACAAGTCTTAAAGCCAAGGTTGCTGGTACAAAAACTACTGAATCCAGTTAAATCATTAACTTCATGATACAAATCATACGTAAATGCAACCTCTTCACGGTAGTTGATACCATCTGTACCAACCCGGCTTTCACCACCTACCTTAAATGAGTTATCCGCGATACAAGTTGAACTCGAATCAAAGCAATTTTCTCCTTGCGGCGATGCTTGGATAGCCTCTGCATAAGTTTCTACGCGACCGGCTAGAGACTTACCCTCATAGCCCAGAGCAATGACATCACTTACAGCATGGCCAGACGAATCAACTTCAACAACCTTATACACCGCAGCATTAGCTTGAGTAACGCCAGCAATAAGTACCGCCAGCGTCGATAACTTTAACATCTTATGTTGCATTAGGATTCCTTTTGCATTGCTTCTAACTCTTCCCAACGTTCAAATGCTTGCTCAAACTCTGCTTCTGCTTCGGTTAAGCGTGTTAGCGTTGCTTGAGTGTCATTATTCACATCCTGGAAGAATGCAGGATCATTAATCAAATCCTGTAGTTCAGCAATTTCATTTTCCAAATCTTCAACTTTTTGCGGCAGGCCTTCCAATTCCTTCTGAAGCTTATAAGAAAGCTTCTTGCCGGCTTTAGGGCGTGATACCTGACGCTGTTTATTCTCATCTTTCTTTTTAGAGGCTTCTATTTGAGCTGCCTGCTCTTTCGCAATTTGAGTCAGCGAATTTGCACGTTGTTCCAGAGCGTCATGGTAGCCACCCACATATTCATCGATAACACCGTTACCTTCAAACAACCAGCTAGTAGTGGCAGTATTATCAACAAATTGGCGATCGTGGCTTACTAATAACAACGTACCCTGATAATTGGCAAGTATTTCCTCTAAAAGTTCCAACGTTTCGATATCTAAATCATTCGTTGGTTCATCAAGCACCAATAAATTATTAGGTTTTAGGAATAGTTTTGCCAATAACAGGCGGTTTTTCTCACCACCAGACAACGCTTTTACCGGTGTACGGGCACGACGAGGATGGAACAGGAAGTCTTGCAAATAACCCAATGCATGGCGAGTGCGGCCATTAACCGTCACTTCCTGCTTACCGTCAGCAAGGTTGTCCATTACCGTCTTTTCAGGATCAAGCACTTCACGATACTGATCAAAATATGCAGCTTCAATTTTGGTTCCACAATGGAAGTGACCCTGTGTCGCTTCAAGTTTTCCTAGCATCACTTTTAGCAAGGTACTCTTACCACAACCATTCGGGCCAATCAGTGCAATACGATCACCACGCATCACATTAAAGCTAAAGTCATTAATGATTGGCTTATCACCATAGCTGTATGACAGGTGCTCAGCTTCAAACACAATCTTACCTGAACGCTTGGCTTCCTGAAGCTGCATATCGGCCTTACCAACCACTTCACGACGCTCACTACGCTCTCGGCGTAGCTGTTTTAATGCACGTACTCGTCCTTCGTTACGGGTACGACGCGCTTTGATGCCTTGGCGGATCCAAACCTCTTCCTGTGCCAGCTTCTTATCAAACTCGGCATTTTGTTCCGCTTCAACTCGTAGCATTTCTTCTTTCGCGTCCAGGTAATTATCATAGTCACCAGGGAAAGACGCCAACTTACCGCGGTCTAAGTCGATAATACGCGTCGACATAGAACGAATAAATGCACGGTCGTGCGAGATAAAAACAATAGATCCACGGAACTCTTTAAGGAAACCTTCCAGCCACTCAATAGTTGAAACATCCAAGTGGTTAGTCGGCTCATCAAGTAGCAAAATATCAGGGTCACAAACCAATGCTCGTGCTAATGCTGCTTTTCGCTGCCAGCCACCAGAGAGATCTTTGAGCAATGTATTAGGTTCAAGCTGAAGATGCTCAAGTACAGAGGTGATCTTATTATCAAACTGCCAAGCGTCGGCATGATCAATTTTACCTTGAGCACGAGCCAGCTTATTGATATTTGACTCTGACGGATCATGAGTAATGAGCTCCAACAGGCGGTGGTACTCTCGTAGCACGTGACCAATTTCAGCCAAACCTTCAGCGACATAATCAAATACAGTCCCCTCTGCATTACGAGGTGGATCCTGTTCAAGGCGTGAAACTTTAAGTTCTGACTGGCGCTGAATGCTGCCGTCATCCAGCAGCACTTCTCCATCGATGACTTTCATCAACGTCGATTTACCAGCACCGTTACGTCCAACCAGACAAACTCGTTCATTTGGCTGAAGAATAAATTCTGCACCATCAAGTAAAGCGTGATCGCCGTACGCTAATTGTGCGTTACTAATTTTAATTAATGCCATTACTATTTAACCATGCTGCAAGCTCGGCTGCGTTAAATGGCCAGCCAAGCTCAGATATTGAGTCGGAATGCTGAATAGAAAGCACAGGGATTGTGACGCCGTAACGTGAAAAGAGCGCGTCATCAAAGGCGATATCCACCACTTGTACGCGCTCTTGCAAACCAGCATCTTTGAGCAGGCCATAGGCCTGCTCGCAGAGGTGACATCCTTCCGTGCTATAAAGCGTGATTAGCACTTAGCCTTCCTTGTGCGTAATGATCCAGCAGTTGTGGATTTGCTTATTACGAGCAAAATCCATTGGAAGTGTTTTGTCAGAAATGTTTTTCGCTTGCAGGCCCAACGCCTCAAGCTTTTCAAAATCCATTTTGAAATGACGTTTGTTGTTCGAGAAAACAATTTGTCCTTGCGGACGAAGCATGCGCTTCAGGTTTTCCATCAACATAATATGATCGCGTTGAACATCAAAACTCTGGTTCATACGCTTGGAGTTTGAGAACGTTGGCGGATCAATAAAGATCAGGTCAAACGTTTCGTCAACTTCTTGCAGCCACTGCAAACAATCAGCCTGAACAAACTGGTGCTGACGCCCTACCTGACCATTTAGCTCCATATTTTCCTGAGCCCAACGTAGGTATGTATTAGACATATCAACCGTTGTTGTTGACTTCGCACCACCACAAGCGGCATGAACAGTTGCCGAACCGGTGTAGGCAAACAAATTCAAGAAGTCTTTACCTTGAGACATTTCACCCAATTTACGGCGAGTTACACGGTGATCAAGGAACAAACCCGTATCCAGATAATCGTACAGGTTCACTTTCAACTTAACACCGTACTCATCAACTGTCATGTGACGTTCAGCACTTGATAGCTTCTGATACTGGCTCTTACCCTTCTGGCGCTCACGTACTTTCAGAATTACCTTGTTGCTGTCAACGCCAGTTACCTGAATCGTTGCACGCAGAATGTCCATAATCCGGCGGCGGGCAGTCTCTTCCGGAACAGACTTTGGCGCAGCGTATTCCTGGATAACCAGATAATCGCTATATTGGTCAATCGCAGCGTTGTAGTTCGGCAAGTCGGCATCATAAATGCGATAGCACTCAACACCTTCTTTCTTTGCCCACTTCTTCAGCTTGCCAATATTCTTTTTCAGTCGGTTAGCGAAATCAGGTGCAACCTGGGCATCTTCAAGCTTGCCTTCTTTCTCGCCTTCTACGTGCTTAACACCACCGGCAGTGATTAGATATGTTTTTAGTACACAGTCCAATGCACCATTGCGCAATTTGAACTGTTTATCTGCACGCATACGCAGGCAGCTTAACAATTCATTCGATGCTGAATAGATTGCTGCTGTCGAGCCAGCAAAAGCAAGCTTCAGACGGTTACCCAACTCGCTGTATAGAGAAATTAGCTCTGGCGTTGTTCCCAGACGCTCACCATACGGAGGGTTACAAAGAATAACCCCTGCCTCAAAATCTTCAGGACAGGTAAGCTGAGTTGCATCGCCATATTCAAAATCAATCAGATCTTTAACACCAGCACGACCTGCATTGTCACGAGCAATACTCAGAACGCGACGATCCATTTCTCGACCGAAAAACTTAGTTTCTACCTTGGCAGGACCGCGACGGGCTTTAACTTTCGCTTCAGCATGAATTTCTAGCCACGCTTCCTTGTCGAAGTCTTTAATTGACTCAAAGCCCCAACGCTTACGTTTAATACCAGGAGCAATATCAGCCGCCATCAGTGCAGCTTCAATAAGTAATGTACCAGAGCCGCACATAGGATCGAGAAGAGGCTTATCTTTTGTCCAACCACTCTTGATAACCAAAGCTGCTGCATGAGTTTCGCGTAACGGCGCTTTACCAGCATCAGTACGATAGCCACGCTGGTGCAAACCGCTACCTGCCATATCCAAACCAAGGACACCCTTCTCGCCAGATAGGCGCATATGGATTCTCAGCTCTGGGCGCTCACGGTCGATATTTGGACGACGCAAATCTGCTTTTGTAAATCGGTCAACGATTGCATCTTTGACTTTCATCGCACCGTACTGGCTATTACGGATTTCACGGTTTGTACCGTTGAAGTCTACAATAATGCGTGTATCGCTACCAAAGTAGTTTGGCCAGTTAATTGCAGCAGCACCCAGGTACAAATCCATGTCATCTCGAACATTGAATTCACTTAATACCTGAATGATTCGTGACGAAATACGTGTCCATAGACAACAACGATAAGCCGTTGATTGTTCAGCACGAAAACGTACGCCTGCATGGACAACTTGGATCTGTTGTGCGCCAAGTTGTTCTAATTCTTCTGCAAGGAGGTTCTCAAGACCTCGTGAAGTGATAGCTAGATATTGATTCATGGAGTTCTTTTCACACTTATGTTGGCGGGAATTATAACCGAAAATCAAATAAAAACCTCACGCTAAAGACAACCACAACGGTCATTTAGCTAAAAAAACACCAGATAACAAACCGTCACAACTTCCGCACTAACTATAGAGTTCACATCAGCTCAATTTTCTATGAGCCCCAATTACGATTTGAGTTGCCCTAAAAAAGCCACCATTGCAGCAACCATTCAGTGCACTCAAATTCTTTCTGTATGGAAACAATAGCATTTAAAAGCCGTTAGCCACTCATTATTTCCACCGATGAACAATGGATAAAGTCAGTACCTTCATTCAACATATGTATGGTCCGCACAAGCCGCAATTAACTATCCACCACAAGAAACAATGCATCAAGTGACTGTTATGCAAGGGGAAACTTATATAGCTCTCAACAAAATCAACCCGTGGCAACTCTATATGCAAGCGCTCACATACGAACATCTCAGTCACGAACTACCTAACACTTACCGATAATTTCCCACAAGGAAACTATTTCCAACCGGGAAACTATCCCCATATTACTTATGTTGCTTAATTTCAAAAAGCAGGAAAAAGAGGAAGATCAAGATGGACTTTCTTTTTATTCGGTACAAAAAGATGGTGTTTTTTTGCGCATAGACAACAAAAAGAGGCAAAAAAAATCACTATTTTTTTATTATTTCCCGATAAAAATCACTTATTTCGCTCAATATTCATCCTATTGAAATGAGAAAAATAAATGTACTTCATCTGCTATCAAATCTTGCTTTCAGGTTATCGTCTTGATTGCAGCCGATTTATTAACCTCAACGAAGGGCGTTTACTTTTAGTTGACTGATATTTTCAGTCGAGTACGGCCTATTGATTCCGGTGTGACTATTTATGATTTCACCCTCTTTCTTCAACATAGATAATGATGAACCAGGGTGCTAATCAGAGATTGCTGAGGGACTTTGTTTGATGTGCTTCGTAAGGGAGTGAATATATTTACAGCCAGTAAAGTGAGGTTTAAGAAACAACTTAAGTTTGGGGCGTAAGAATAAGAATCTATCGGATTTGGTTAGGCCACTTAAGATTAAGCTTGGAAAGGTAGAGTTAGGATTATAATGAGCCTAAAACTTCGCTTAGGGTACTCTCTATTAGACGATGGGATAATATTGCACGCGATGCGAAAACTGCACTACAGAAGCATTAAGATTAGATATTAAGGCTTGATCTGCCCTACTTTACCCGTTTTCTTAACTAACCAGGGCTAAATTTAGCGGTATCTCCCCCTGAAACGCCTGCATACGGTCATTCATAACCTTAATAGTGTCGCAAAACGCCATCTCTTTGGTGGCATTCAGCGCTAGCGAATTCACATCAGCAAGCATACATAGGCTTGCGCAGCCGCTATTTTCGATTACAAGGAAGTTTGCTAAGTTTGATTCAGCCTGTAGTGTGACGATGTCACCATTTTCTGGCTCACAGTTCCCTTGCTGAATTTCAAAAAACCAGCTTTTAGGCATTATGGGTTTATGAAAACGACTGGCTGCAACAGCATTCAAAGCGAGTTCTGCTCTACGTGGTTCTGAAAGTTTTAATTGAGCAAGGCTTTCTTTGTATATCTGAAAGACGCTTGCATCATCTACCGTAAAAACAGTTCGCTCGTAAGCTGAAGTGACGAGATGTTTCGTTGGAATGGATACACGGAAAACCATTTTTTCCCCCAGATCGAGCATCAGGGAATCATGCTTTGGGTCGTAATACCACATCCATGAATTGTTAGGCTTCAACACGTAATAGCTCCAAAATCAGTTCTTTATACTGATTATCCAACAAGTTAGAAAAACTTTAGAAGAATTTTACTGTGCTCGATATAAAAAAAAAGGGGAAAGATATTAGCTTGTCATTAATTAGATCCTTGTAAATTTGACAAAAAAGCAGCTTATCAAAATTGAAATATATAGCTTGGATAAAAAAGTACCTGCCAGAAGGATCATGACAGGTACTTTTTAGCGGATATTGTTAGCTAAGCTGAAAGCTTAAAGATTGGTTACGATATCTTTGACTAACTTAGGGCCGTGGTAGATGAAACCTGTATAAACTTGTATAAGTTGAGCACCAGCCATCATCTTTTCACGAGCTGCAATTGCAGAATCAATACCGCCTACCCCAATAATTGGTATTGCCCCATCAAGCTCTTCAGCCAAGCGACGGATCACTTCTGTACTGCGATTTTGCAACGGACGACCACTCAAACCACCAGCTTCATTGCAATGCGGCATATTTTCAACCAGAGAACGATCCAGTGTAGTGTTAGTTCCGATCACCCCATCGATCTCATTTCGGATCAATGCTGCGC
Organism: uncultured Photobacterium sp.; assembly: GCF_947502415.1. Lineage (GTDB taxonomy): Bacteria > Pseudomonadota > Gammaproteobacteria > Enterobacterales > Vibrionaceae > Photobacterium. The sequence goes on from NZ_CANMZV010000011.1 coordinate 143,240, forward strand.
CAATTTGGACAATCTCCTGATCTTCTAGATCCGGTGCGATCTTTAGTGTCAGCGGAACATACTTACCATGCTTCTCTGCCAACTCTTTCTGTTTTTGCTTAAGCTGAGATAGTAAATCATCAAGCGCTTCACCATATTGAAGGGTACGCAACCCAGGAGTATTCGGCGAAGAGATATTGACCGCGATATATCCTGCATACGGGTATACCTTCTCCATACAGATTAGGTAATCTTCTACCCCTTTCTCTATTGGTGTATCTTTATTTTTACCAATGTTAATACCAATAACGCCGTCATACTTGGCTTTCTTGACGTTTTCTATCAGATTATCAACGCCTAAGTTATTAAAACCAAAACGGTTGATTATCCCTTCTGCCGGGATAACGCGGAACAACCGGGGCTTATCATTACCAGGTTGCGGGCGAGGTGTAACCGTTCCTACTTCAACAAAGCCAAAACCCATGGCTCCGAATGCATCAATGCACTCACCATTTTTATCAAGGCCTGCAGCCAAACCAACTGGATTTTTGAATTTGATACCCATTACTTCAACGGGATGATCGGGAACGTGTTGACGGTAGAAAAGATCGAGAGGAGTGCCGGTAAAGCGAGAAAAGTTCTGAATAGCCAGATCATGTGCTTTTTCTGCATCAAGCTGAAAAATAGCGGATCGAGCGAGGCGGTAAATCATTGTACCTCCTTAAAAAGCCCCGTATAAACGGGAGTACATTATTCACAGTTTACCCTTGCAATTCAATGAGTATTTTCCGTTGTTCGCATTAGAAAATGCTCAGCTCCTTTGTTTACAAGGGATTAGTGATGAAAAATAAATTTCTCTACCATAAAAAATTGCAAACGATTACGTTGGCACGGTCAAAATACACCCAAACTTCTTGATTTCATCTAAATTTCAATAAGCTAATCCGGCCTACCCTAATCGTTCATCAGCTTCTTATTATATTTGGAAAAAAGAAGGCCACTAAATTAATCAAATTTAGCGGCCTTCTTATCTTTCAACTACTAAGTTTCAATAGTAATTCAATTCCCTATGCTGGCTGACAATTGATGTTCAACAACATCAACTCACGTAATGCCACTGAGAACTTGGCAAATTCATGTGTTTTACCAACCTTAAATTCAGCCAGAACAGTATTCCAGCGATGAAGTGCCTGCTGATTGTCATCCATCCAAGTTTCAATCAGAGATTCTGCTTCTTCACCTTCGTGGCAACTAGTAATTACCGCTGTTGTCAGCTGGCGTTGCTGCCAATCAAGATCTTCACGGAAAGATGCTCTGGCAAGAGCCTGCCAATGGTTTTCAACAGGTTGGTTATGGATCTGTTTCAGGAACCAATGCAGTGATAAATCAGCACCGACAACAAAGTACACTCGTGATATGAAGTCGATGTCTTTATCAAGCTCTTTTGCAATCTGAGCAATATCCAATGCTGAATATAAACTACTGAGTCGGGAGATATTATGCGCCAGCTTGGCCGGTACCCCTTCATTGACCATAACCGCAGCTTGCTCGTTATGCTCCTGAACCTCTTCAGTTACAAGGTAACTTTCCAAGCTATCACGAAGCTTATGCAATATCGGTTGATAGAAGGTAATTTGTTGTTCAATACCTAGCTTCCGATCGCGATTACGCAAAATCCAACGTGTTACTCGGCGCAGCATGCGACGGCAACGATAAAGCATTTCATACTGAACGCTTGCCGAAACAACATTGTCCAATGCGCGTATCTGTTGAAAGAACTGATCAAAGCTGAACACTTCCCTACCCACAGCATAAGCAGATGAAACTTCAGCAACGGTTGCGCCAGTCTCTTCTCGCAAACGTACTACGAAGTTACAACCCATTTCGTTGGACATCTGATTCGCCAACGACGTCGCAATTAGCTCCTGTTTCAGCGGATGCTGTTCCATCTGAGCACGGTAGTCTTGTTGCAGTGCTTTCGGGAAATAAGCTGGCAACAAACGGTTGTGGTAAGGATCATTGGCGATCTCATCACTAACAAGATCTTCCTTCAGCACCATCTTACCATAAGCAACCAACACAGCCAGTTCAGGACGAGTTAAGCCCACGCCCGATTTTTCACGTTCGGCCAGCGTATCGTCATCCGGTAAATATTCCAGCGCACGGTCCAGCTTACCTTCCCTTTCCAGGTGATGAATGAAGCGGATTTGTTCTTTCAACAACTGGACTTGCTGTTGCTGTGTTACAGAGATAGATTCACTCTGACAATAAGCATCATCAAGAACAATCTCTCCCACTTCATCTTCCATCTGCTCAAGCACTTCATTGCGCTGCTTATGCGTAAGATCGCCACTAGCAACCAAACTGTTTAGCAGGATCTTGATGTTAACTTCGTTATCCGAGCAATCAACACCACCAACGTTATCGATAAAGTCTGTGTTAACCAGTCCACCAATCTTAGCAAACTCAACGCGACCAAGTTGAGTCATACCCAGGTTACCACCTTCACCAACGATCTTGGCTCTCAGATCATTACCGTTAATACGTAACGCATCATTGGCGCGGTCACCAACATCAGTATCCGTTTCGCTTTCAGCCTTGACGTAAGTACCGATGCCACCATTCCATAACAGATCCACCTCCATTTTCAGAATAAGGCGAATAAGTTCATTTGGTGGTAAGGCTTGCTTACGAGTACCCAATAGTTTTTGAATCTGTGGTGTCAGTTTGATCGACTTACTGCGCCGGGAGAACACTCCGCCCCCTTCAGAGATCAAGCTTGGATCATAATCTTCCCAGCTGGATCTTGGCATTTTGAATAAGCGATCACGCTCTTTCCAGCTGGTGGCTGCATCTGGATTTGGATCAATAAAGATATGTATGTGGTTAAAAGCTGCAACTAAACGGGTATGCTTGGAAAGCAACATACCGTTACCAAATACATCACCTGCCATATCACCGATACCGGCACAGGTAAAATCAGTATTCTGGCAATCGATACCAATCTCACGGAAATGGCGCTTAACTGATTCCCAACCACCACGAGCGGTAATACCCATCTGCTTATGGTCATATCCATTCGAACCACCAGAAGCAAATGCATCGCCCAGCCAGAAGTTATAATCCTCTGATACCGAGTTTGCTAAATCAGAGAAGGTTGCCGTACCTTTGTCGGCCGCAACAACCAAATACGGATCATCTTCATCGTGTCGTACCACGTTTATTGGCGGAATTAGCTCACCACCGACAATATTGTCGGTAACATCTAGCAATGCCTGAATAAAACGTTTGTAGCATCGTTGCCCTTCAGCCCAAATTTCTTCACGAGTTGTCATTTGTGGCTGTCGTTTACAAACAAATCCGCCTTTTGCACCAACCGGTACAATCACCGTATTCTTAACTTGTTGTGCTTTAACCAAGCCAAGGATTTCTGTTCTGAAATCTTCCTGACGGTCAGACCAGCGAAGGCCACCACGGGCTACTTTACCGCCGCGCAAGTGAACACCTTCAATATCTGGCGCATATACAAAGATCTCAAAGAACGGTACTGGGGCTGGTATATCAGGAATATCTGATGGACGTAGCTTAATTGAAAGCCATGGCTTCGGCTTACCATTTTCATCTAACTGATAGTAGTTAGTTCGCTGTGTAGCCCTGATCATCTCCATATAACGACGGATGATCCTATCATCATCCAGACTTTCAACATGATCCAACTTCTTATGGAGCCTGCCGATTAAATCCAGTTCAGCTTTATCTGAATGCTTTTTAACTGCGTCAAACCGAAGGGCAAACAGCGTAACCAAATCTCTGGCCAAATCGCTATGACCAGATAAGGTTTCTTCTATATAGTGCTGACTGAATGGGAAGCCGACTTGTCGCATATAGCGAGCATAACCACGTAGAATCGTTATCTCGCGGCCAGTTAATCCGGCACACAATACCAAACGGTTAAAACCATCACTTTCCAATTCGTTATGCCAAATGGCAGAGAATGCTTCCTGGAATCGGTCACGGGCTTCACTCAAGTCAATACCAGTGCAGGCATTGTGTAACATAGCGAAATCCAGAATCCAGAAGACCGTTCCGCTTGCTGTGATTACTTGATACGGAGATTCCCCGATAACACGCAATCCCAGGTTTTCCAGCATTGGCATCACATCAGAAAGATGGATTGGCTCGTCTCGATGGAATAGCTTCAGCTTCACATAGTGTGAGTCAACCGCTTCTTCCTGAGGGCGGTAGAACAGCATACCTAGCTTCCGCTCTTCACTGAGGTTTTCCAATTGCTCAATATCTGCAACGGCTGAACCAGGTAGCATCTCTTCTTTATAAGAACGAGGGAAAGCCCGGGCATAATTCTTCGCCAGAACCGTCCCTTCACTCTCTCCAAAGTTTGCTATCAAGGAATTGCTTAGGCGATCATCCCATGATGATGCAGCCTCAACCAAGTTATGCTCAATCGCCTTCACATCGACATCAAAGTTATTGTTCTCAACACGAACAATGTAGTGAGTTCTAGCCAGAGGACTCTCAGAGAAGAAGGTCGTGAATTCAACATGCTGATCTGAGCCGAATGACTCTTTCAGCACTTCTTGTGTTTTACTGCGAAGCTCTGTGTTGTAGCGTTCTTTCGTAACATAAACCATACACGAGAAGAAACGGCCAAAAGGATCACGACGAACAAACAGGCGAAGCAAGTCACGATCCTGCATTTGTACTACACCGCAACCGACATCAAGCATTTCTTTCTCGCTTGCCTGAATCAATTCATCACGCGGATATGTTTCTAGTAAGTTGTTCAGCGCTTTCCACGAATGAGAGCCCGCAGGGTAACGACTATTATCGAGAATTCGTGACATTTTATTACTTATAAGAGGAATATTCATGGCTGTCTGATGATAAGCAGTGGATGCATAGAGTCCGATAAATCGGTGCTCCCCTATAACATTTCCATCTTTGTCGAACCGTCGAATACCAATGTAATCGGTATATGCCGGACGATGGATCTTTGATTTGCTATTGCTCTTCGTCAGAATAAGTAATTCGGGCTTACGCGCTTCAATTCGTGCGGACTCCGGCAACTCAGATAATTTCATCTTTCTTGTCTTATCCGATTTACCAAGCAGACCCAACCCTTTCTCTTCACATGGTATCAGCTCATAATCACCTTCAATCGGTGTCAAGTCATACTGGTGATAGCCCATGAAGGTAAAGTTATGACAGGTAACCCAATCCAGAAATGCTATCGCTTCCTTACGGTGTTCATCATTCACCGGTAATTCAGCAACTTTGAGTTCTTCGACAATCTCCTTCATTTGCTGATGCATTAATTGCCAGTCATTAACGACTAAATCGACATCCTGAAGTACTTGTTCTAACTCTTGTTTCAGTGCTTTCATTTCGTCTTTTTCGTTCAGACGGTCAACTTCAATGTGGAATAAGGTCTGAAAATCGCCTTCCTTACCACAAGCTTCACTTATCGCGCCATTGTCATCGCGTTTAAAATAATACGGACCATTAAGCATTAAGTGACTGGTGATACCAAGGCGGGTTAGGGTCATGCGAACCGAATCAACAAGGAAAGGACGGTCAGGAGTAACAATTTCAACTACGGTGTGTGTCGACTGCCAACCGTAGCGACTTAATGTCGGGTTATATACCCTGACAGATATTTGGTCCGGTTTGTTTTGTACTAGGTGGTGCCATAAGCTCAATACAGCGCCGTATAAGTCCGATTCATTCCGTTGAAGCAGATCATCATCTGCCAATTGTCCTAATAATCTTTGAGCAAAGACTTCTACTAATGACTGCTGAGGTGTCTCAATCTTATCCTGGATTAAGCCATATACCTTCTCAAGCAGTACCGGCACTATAGGGTCAGGTGCGGTCATAGCAAATGCTCCATCGTTATAACTTTTATCGATCTAGTATAGGTTTTTTGTATCAATCCCATGTGTTATATGGGACGTTTCACGCATGGTACGGATTTTATCCGTGAGGCTATTGTAGGGCGTTTTGTTGCGGTAGCGTTACGACAATAACACTAGAACTAGATGAAAAAATCGAATATGTGACTGAGGTTAAGATTTTGAGTGGTCGGAATATCTGGCTTTGTCCCCAAAAGACAACAGTTCAGCCATACGCTCTGTAAATTGGTCTAACCAATTATTTCTTTTCTTATTTTTTCTAATGGCTAACTGCAATAAAACTTGCGTGACAATGTCACAGCAACATAGCTCACATCAGTTTTTTACTCATATTGACAAAACTAATTGTTAAAAAAATGATGAAAAACATCGAAACCATCAGCTGATACGTTCAAGCTTATCGAGGCGATTCTGATTATTCACTGTTATCCTGAAACGCCCCCTCACCCCAAGTTGGCTGAGAAACGGACGAAAACGAGAAGCCGGTAACTGTAAACGCAGACCATTATCAGTAAAAACCAATACGGTACTCGCCGCTCCCGAATAATGATTTAAGTAATTATGATAAGAAATATTGACGCTGAAGGTATAGGATGTCATCGCGATGAGGCTTTCGGGTATTTCAAAAAAATGAGCTTCGAGCGGCCAATATAACCACCCGAAACCCTTCATCTATGGTTGTTTTCAACCTATATCATTACTGCTCAAGTGCTTTTTGCACTTTTTCAAACAGATCCTTAGCCAGATTTTCAAGCTCAGAGAGCTTCTCCAACTCCGCACGCATCAGAGACTGACGATGCTCATCATACTGACGGTACTTCAAGAACGGTTCGATCAAACGTGAAGCAACTTGCGGGTTGCTTGTATTCAATGTGGTCAGAATCTCAGTCAGGAACTGGTAACCAGAGCCATCTTTAGCATGGAAACGTACTGGATTATTAGCACAGAAACTTGCAACAAGATTACGAGTACGGTTTGGGTTTTTCAGATCAAACGCAGCGTGAGACATGGTATTTCGAACATTTGCCAACGCATTCGCAGCCGGGTTCTTCCCTTGCAGCATGAACCATTTGTCCATAACAAGGCCATCTTGCGTCCACTTATCACTAAAGTCCGCCATTTGACTTTCACGACACTCCAGCTGAGCATCATTAGCAGATGACATAGCTGCCATCGTGTCTGTCATATTGTCAGACTGCTGATAAAGTTCCGCAACCAGCTTATTACCGTTAGCGGTATATGCCAGGTAAGACAGACAACGGTTACGTAATGCACGCTTGGCCATAGCTTCATGCGAGATAGAATATTCTGCCTGAGCCAGAGAATGATAGATAGCAGAGAACTCATCTTCCATCTCAGTTGCAAATACTTTTTCCAGCTGGCCAACCACTTCGTGGATAGCATCCACATCAACAGTTTTATACCAACCCGCAATTTCATTTTCACCAGGCAGCGTCAGCATTTCTGCGATAAAGGCCGGATCCAATTTTTCGTCCAACAGAACACCACGGAATACATCCACCACTGATTCTGGCAGTGCAAATGCCTCACCCTGCTGAACGCGCTTAACATTTTCGCGAATGTATTTAGCAAGCAGGATTTGACCGGCATCCCAGCGGGCAAATTCATTGCGGGCATGAACCATCAAGAACGCCAATTCTTCGTCGGTATAGTTGTATTCAAGCACGACTGGTGCCGAGAATTCACGCAGCATAGAGATCACTGGTTTATCTGCTACGTTGTCAAACTCAAACACCTGCTCGGCTTCAGTAACATCCAGTACGTTATGTACTTTTTCACCATTACGCTGTAACGGAACAACATCACCGCGTGAATCATATAGCTCAATATCAAATGGAATGTGCAGCGGAAGCTTGTCTTCCTGGCCTGCAGTTGGAGCTGTATGCTGCTTTACTGTGACGCGGTAACGCTTTTGCTCTGCATCATAATCCGTTGCTACATTCACGACAGGTGTACCAGCCTGACTATACCAACGACGGAAACGAGCCAGATCCACACCAGATGCATCTTCCATTGCCTGAACGAAATCATCACACGTTGCCGCAGTGCCATCATGACGTTCAAAATACAGCTTCATGCCAGCCTGGAAGTTTTGTTCGCCAAGCAGCGTGTGCATCATACGAATAACTTCACAGCCCTTCTCATACACGGTTAACGTATAGAAGTTATTCATCTCAATCACTTTTTCCGGGCGAATAGGATGAGACATTGGGCCGCGGTCTTCTGCAAACTGAGGGCCACGCATAATACGAACATTATTGATACGGTTAACCGGACGTGAACCCAAGTCGGATGAGAACTCCTGATCACGGAATACGGTCAGACCTTCTTTCAGGCTCAGCTGGAACCAGTCACGACAAGTAACACGGTTACCAGTCCAGTTGTGGAAATATTCATGACCGATCACCGCTTCAATACCCTGGTAGTCCGTATCTGTTGCCGTTTTTGCATTAGCCAGTACGAACTTGGAGTTAAAGACGTTTAATCCTTTGTTTTCCATCGCACCCATGTTGAAGAAATCAACAGCAACGATCATGTAAATATCGAGATCATATTCAAGGCCAAAACGCTCTTCATCCCACTTCATTGAGTTCTTCAATGAAACCATTGCGTAATCAGCACGATCCAGGTTGCCTTTATCGACGAAGATTTCCAATTCAACATCACGGCCACTCATGGTTTTGTAGCTGTCGCGAAGGACATCGAAATCACCGGCTACCAGTGCAAACAAGTAGCTTGGTTTCGGGAACGGGTCTTGCCACTGTACCCAGTGACGACCATTTTCCAACTCACCAGAATCAATACGGTTACCGTTGCTGAGCAAAAAAGGGAATTCGGCTTTATCGGCAATCACTTTCGTTGTAAAGCGCGCCAGTACATCCGGACGGTCAAGATAGTAAGTAATACGGCGGAAGCCCTCGGCCTCACACTGAGTACAGAAGCCACCACCAGATTTATACAGGCCTTCTAGTAGTGTATTTTCTTCAGGATTAACCTCTGTTTCGATAGTCAGTTCAAACTCGGCCGGAATGCCGCTAATTGTCAGACCATCTTCGGTTTCAACATAATCCGTCCAGGCTTCACCATTCACTTCGACGCGAAGTAATTTCAGACCATCACCATCCAAAACTAATGGTACTGGCTGCTCAGACTTACGCTTTACCTGGCTTACAGCAACAACCTGTGTTGCCGTATCATGGAGATCAAATTCAAGGGCAATATCGGTAATGGTATAATCTGGAGCCTTATAATCAGCACGGTATTTTGCTGTTGGCTGTGTAGCTGTCGGTTGTTCGGCCATATTGTTTTCCTTAGTTATCCGCATTACGGCATGTATGCCACATACAAGCGGCTGACACTTGTCATTATTCTGCCTTTGAAGCCCTCAAACAAGAGTAGCGCCCAAGATATACGATATGGTCAATATAAAATGGCACCATTTGATGAAGATCCAAACACTTAAATGCTATATGATGCTTCACTTTACAATAATCAACTAGTTAAGCCTATTTTATGTCGTATACCTTACATTTTTTGTGGTTTTAAATTTTTACAATACCGATTAAAGTAGTCTTTAAAACTCACTTACTCGAGATTCACAATATTACCTATCGGGTTAATACGATGATCTGCTCAAGATAAATCCGTATAAAAAAATATGGAGAGGAGACTTGTTGTTTTCAAGGTTTCAGCGTATGGTACTGCCCTATTTTTTGCCTGTTTCTGAAGGTTTCAGCCCAATTTGGCAAAAAATAATGTAAAATTCTCGGATTGCGATATACAACTCAATTAGCTATGACTGATACAGGACACACTGGGGTTATAGACTCCCTGCTTGACACTGATGCATATAAACTGCATATGCAGCAAGCGATTTTCCATCAATACCCGAATGTTGAGGCCGTTGCGGAATTCCACTGCCGTAGCGATGAAGACCTCCGTCCGTACTGTAACGAAATCCAGGCTCAAGTTAACAAGCTAGCCGAACTCTCTTTCACGGAAGAAGAGCTGGAGTATTTGGCAACACTCCCATTTTTCAAACCAAATTACTTGGAGTATCTAGAGAGCTTCAAATTAAATAGTAGCCATGTGGATATTGATGCTTCAGGCAATCAGTTGGCCATTAAAATCACTGGTAAATGGATTGATATTATCCTCTGGGAAGTCCCTCTACTGGCGATTATTAGCGAAGTTCGCTCGTCTATCCGCTACCCGAACGCATCTGCTGACGATGCAATCGAGCAACTAAAACAGAAGCTTAAAGATTTCTATAAAAACGCAGAAAGCACTGACATGAGCCAGTTTGCTCTGGTTGATTTTGGTAGCCGCCGTCGTTTTTCAAAAGAGGTTCAGCATAAAGTTGTCGACTTCCTCAAAGACAATATGCCCCACTTTAAAGGGACGTCCAACTACCACTTAGCCCGCACACGCGGCCTAACCCCTGTTGGTACCCAGGCGCATGAATGGTTCCAGGCGCATCAGCAACTGGCTGGTGAGCTGGCGGATTCACAACAGCTTGCACTAAACCGCTGGCTGCAAGAATACCCTGACTCACTAGGTATTGCCTTGACTGACTGCATCAACATGGATGCCTTCATACGTGATTTTGACCTTCGCCTCTCCCAACGATTTACCGGCCTTCGTCATGACAGCGGTGATCCAATTGCCTGGGGTGAAAAAGCCATCAAACACTATGAATCGCTTGGTGTCGATCCCAAGTCAAAAACAATCGTCTTTTCAGATAGCCTGACACTTAACAAAGCACTGGCTATTTATAAACACTTTGCGCATCGTATTAATACCAGCTTTGGTATTGGCACCCAGCTTACTTGTGACTTACCTGATGTAAAAACCTTGAATATTGTTATCAAGCTTACTGAATGCGAAGGTCGTCCTGTAGCAAAAATCTCAGACGAGCCAGGTAAAAGCATCTGTCATGATGAAGAATACCTATCTCAGCTTCGTCAGGCATTTAAAATTGTTAACAGCTAAAGAATTTAAATCGTCTAATTGTTGAACGACAGCGACTCATAAAAAAGGCTTGCATTATTGCAAGCCTTTCTTTTATCCAAAGTGACGAGCTTTGTATTACTCTCTTCGCATAATTGCTTCCATACCGAATTGTTTATTCGTTAATGTCAATGTATCTGAGCCAAGCAAAAACTGACTATCATGCTGGCCATCTTCATAGATTAAAACAATTCGGTCATCTTCAATGAAATAGATCCCTTTGTGCTCTTTATTCTTACCATTAGATCCAAAAACCTTGGCCGAAAAAAGGAAATCAGGACGTAGCGAAATAGATAATTCAGAGACACTATCACCGACATCTTGGCCAGATATACGTGATGAACGCCAATTGCCGGGTAGATTTTCTGGTGCTAATTTCGTAAACCTTGCACCATCAAGCAAAAATTGATTATAGCTCAGCATATAACTATGCTGTTGCTCCGGCTGTCCTTTTGTAAAAAAAGTAACCGTAGTTTCATCAATATTATATTTCCCACCCCACTCTTCAACTGTACCATCAACCTGAAGTAGCCGAATTACGAAACGGTAAGAGGACTTGAATTTAACATTCATCGCCCGATAGCTGCTGCCTTCGCTATTTACACCTTCATCCGAATTACTAAACCAATACCAGTCACCTAGCAACAATGGGTAGTCAAACTCTGTTAAATCATCGGCATACGCTTGGGTACTCAATGATCCTAAGAACAACAATAACGCAGCAAAAAGCGATTTAACCATAGCACTACCCCAATAGCGAACTTAAGGACTACATTAAAACACTAGCCTGCAAAGTAGCCCTCCGCCTCAAAATATAGTAACTATCACACTATTTAGGTTAACAGTCTCAAAAGTGAGACACTGAGTTACCTTATAATTTGCAACCTAAGTGATTGAATTTGAAAAATTAATATAAATAAAAAACGGCACCCTTAAGGTGCCGTTTGTTTTATATCGCTTTTAGATTTGAATCTAGCTTTGTGCCTTAACCAAATCTGCTGTAATCGCGATCGCTTCATCCAGATAAGCATCAGGGGCTTCATAGTCCTTCGGAATATCATCCAAAGTAACAAATGACTTCTTACCCGATGCTTTCTGGCGTTTATTCAGACGAGCCAGACGTTGTTCCTCATCCTCTTCTTGTTCAGCAATACGCTTCTTCTCGTTCAGAGAAATCTTATTCAGATCTTTTTCAGCTTGATACTGTTCAATATCTTCCTGAATAAAGCTAAATTCCAAGTCTTTGCGAATACGCGCTTCATGTTTTGATTTCAACGCTGGTAGCATCGCAGAGAAATTATAAATTTTCTGGTATTTAGCTGGCTTGATGCTGTCCCATGGCAACGCGTTATCTTCAACACTTTCACCGGTTTCAGCCGGATCAACAGCCGTCGGAAACGCTAAGTCCGGAACAACACCCAGATTCTGAGTACTACCGCCATTAATACGGTAGAATTTCTGAATCGTATATTGAACATGGCCAAGAGGCTTATCGAACAAGTCATAAATATGGTTCAGTGAACGGTGCTGCTGCACAGTTCCTTTACCAAATGACTGTTCACCAATTACGACAGCCCGACCATAATCCTGCATTGCAGCTGCAAAAATCTCAGATGCCGATGCACTATAGCGGTTAACCAAAACGGTAAGCGGACTATCAAAGTAAACACGATCATCAGAATCACCATTTACTTTAACTCGGCCATAGCTATCACGCACCTGAACAACCGGACCGCTATTAATAAACAAACCGGTTAATGCGGTAGCTTCAGTCAGAGCACCACCACCATTGTTACGCAAATCGATAACAATACCATCAACCTGCTCATCGTTTAGCTTAGCGATCTCTTTCTTGGTGTCTTCAGACAAGCCAACATAAAAGCTCGGGATTTCAATTACCCCAACCTTTCTGCCTTGTGAAAAGTTTATTGATGATTTAACTGCACGATCTTCCAGGCGAATTCTGTCTCGAACAATTGTTACATCGTAACTTTTAGCGTTCTTACCCTCTGGCAGGATTTCCAGAATAACCTTACTGCCTTTCGGCCCTTTGATTAACTGAACAACATCATCCAGACGCCAGCCAATCACATCCACCATATCTTTGCCATCTTGTGCTACACCGATAATCCGGTCGCCTGCAGATAGTTTTTTAGAATTTGATGCCGGGCCACCAGCGACAAGTGAACGGATAACAGTATATTCATCAACAACTTGCAGTACTGCACCAATACCTTCCAGAGACAGATTCATCTCTGACTGGAACTGTTCTGCATTTCGCGGAGAAAGGTAGCTGGTATGAGGGTCGACTTCACGAGCAAAGGCATTCATGTAGATCTGGAATACATCTTCGCTATGAGTCTGAGTAAGACGTTTCAGCGCATTATTGTAACGTTTACCCAGTGTCTCTTTGATTTCAGACCATTCTTTACCGGCCAGCTTCAGGTTCAATGCATCATATTTAACCCGCTTACGCCATAACTCATTCAATTCATTACGATCTTTAGCCCAAGGAAGCTCAGAGCGATCAAGAGTAAAATCTTCATCGACTTCAAAGGTGATCTTTTTTTCTAAGATGGTTAGCGCATATTGGTAGCGATCATAACGACGCTCAAGCAGTTTGTTAAACATGTCAAACGCAGCTGTTGATTCACCTCGCTTGAGCTGATCATCCAGTTGTGTTTCCCATTTTTCAAATTGCTTAATATCAGAAGCAGTTAGGAAGCTTTTATTGAAGTCCAACATTTCGAGGTAACGATCGAAAACATTGGCTGAGAATTCATCGTTAAGAGAGAACTGCTTGTAGTGCGACCGGGTAAATCGCGATGCAATCCTCTTACTTGCTGTCGCATGCTGCTTTTCTGGCGCAAGCTGCGGCAAATCACTTAACGTATATTTGGCCTCTAGGGCCTGAGCTGAAGCTGCTAGCATCATGCCAGCAGCAATCAGTGAGAAACGGAATCGACATTTCATACGTCGAGCATTCTCCTTTACGAACGAAGGTGCTCCGCTTTAACAACCATGGTCAGACCATTAGTCAAACGAACGCGAACATCGTCCTTATTAATTTCAACGATAGTTGCCGGCATGTTTCCGTTACCCATATTTACACTAACGTCTTTGCCAACTTTCACTTCATCAGCAGTTAGTGCACGGGTGGTTTCAGCAGGCTTTTTATTTAGCTTAGTCGTTTTCGGCTTAGTGTTCTTTGGTTTAGCGGTATTAGCACGAACTTTTTTCGCCTTGCCCTCACCATTTTTAGCAGCTTTCGCTTCAGCTTGCTCTTTACGACGAGCACGTACTTTAGCCTTGCTTTCTTCAAGTGCTTTCTTCGCGTGTTCTACATGTTCTTCTTCCAACACGCCACATTCGTTACCATCTAGGTCAACACGACTTGCACCAGCTTTTACACCGTGAAGATAACGCCAGGAAGAAGTATATTGACGCAGAGCTGTACGCAACTGAGTTTTACTTACTTTAGGATCTTCGTTCAGACGCTCAGCGAGCTCCTGGAAGATACCAATTTTAAGAGGCTTTGCTTCACCTTCAACAGTAAAACATTTAGGGAAACGCTCAGCAATATATGCAATCACTTCTTTACTGTTCGTTAGCTTTTCAGAGTTTTCCATGGACTTTCCTGACAAATGCGAGTTGAACTCGCCGTTAGTACTTTAATCAAAAAGAAATAGTCTCGCTATTATAGTTACCTAACATCGAAAAACCACCGAAAGCATGCAATTAGAGCTTTTTTTGTAGTTCTTCAATGAAAGAAATTAGTCCATCCTCATCAACTTGGTCAAATCTTGATAAATTTGGACTATCTATATCCAGCACACCATACAATTTTCCTTTCACAAAAAACGGGATAACGATTTCGGAATTACTGGCAGCATCACATGCAATGTGACCTTCAAACTGATGGACATATTCAACCCGCAGCACATTATTTTGCGCAATGGCCTTACCACATACACCGCGCCCAACAGGAATACGTACACAGGCAGGTTTATCCTGAAACGGCCCTAATACCAACGGGTCTTCTTTCAAAAAATAGAATCCTGTCCAGTTAATATCTTCTAACTCCATATAGAGTAACGCACTAATATTAGAGATATTAGCGATAAGGTCAGTCTCGCCATCAACTAACGCAATAGCCTGCTTCGTCAATCTGTCATAACAAAGCAGCTTTACTTTCCATGGCTTACTCCTTTTCTTGCCGTTACAATGGCAGCCCAGGCTGTCAATAGGAATTATTATCATCGTGAAAGGCAATTTAAATCAACTGATTAACTGGTCTTGGCTGGTAAATCAAGCAAAACATCATCGTCCAAGGCTTTTCACTGCGAATTTCATTGCCGTCATTGCCACGCTTATTAGCGTGCCAATTCCTTTGCTGATGCCGTTGATGGTCGATGAGATTTTACTGGGCCAGCCCGCGACAGGTATCCAATTTCTCAATTTTTTCTTACCAGAATCTTTTCATCAACCGACAGCATACATTCTACTCGTCCTTCTCTTTGTCGTTCTGATGCGTACGGGTAGCCAGGCTCTCAACATTTTGCAAAGCCGGCAGTTTACTCTGGTTGCTAAAGACATCACCTACAACATCCGCAGACATTTAATCGATAAACTAGGCCGTATTAGCATGCGTCAGTATGAAGAGCGCGGTAGTGGCGGGATCACTTCACATCTGATCACTGATGTAGAAACCATTGATAAATTTATCGGAGATACCCTGAGCCGTTTCCTCATCGGTTTACTAACAATTATTGGTACGGCAATAATCCTGTTATGGCTTAACTGGCAACTGGGTCTGCTGATCCTCCTTGTTAATCCACTTGTCGTGTACGCATCACGGTTGATGGGAAACCGTGTCAAAACGCTGAAGAAAAAAGAAAACCAAGCGTTTGAAAAGTTTCAGCAAAGACTGGTAGAAACCCTCGACGGTATATACCAACTCCGTGCCTCTAACCGCGAGCGCGAGTTTCTGACCCAACTCAAATTGAATGCCAATGACATTCGATACGATGCCGACAAATACGCTTGGCAATCCGAAGCAGCTGGCCGTATTTCCTTCCTGCTTTTCTTACTTGGTTTCGAACTATTCCGGGCCATGGCTATGTTGATGGTTCTGTTTACCGACTTGACCGTTGGCCAGATGTTTGCAGTCTTCGGGTACTTATGGTTCATGCTTGGCCCGGTCCAGGAACTATTGGGAATTCAATTTGCCTGGTATAGCGCATCAGCGGCAATGCAACGCCTAAACGGATTGATTTCGCTGGAAGAAGAAAGTCGCCCATCCCCCAAAGTTAATCCCTTTAACGAAGGTGAAACCATTCATGTCGAAGTTAAGAACTTGCATTTTGCCTACGATGAAGACAAAGAAGTACTCAGAGGCCTGAACCTGTCGATTCCTTCAGGTAAACGCATTGCTCTGGTTGGCTCATCCGGCGGCGGGAAGTCTACATTGATTCAACTCCTTCTGGGGATTTATCAAAAAGCGAAAGGCGATATCCTTATTAACGATCATCCAATCGAAGATGTCGGTTATGAGGCGCTACGTAACAAAATGGCCGTCGTCTTACAACACCCCGTGCTCTTTAATGATACACTGCGCCATAACCTATGCTTAGGTGCTGAATTTAGTGATGAACAATTATGGCTGGCACTGGAAATTGCCCAAATGACCGATGTTACGCAGCGCTTAACTGAAGGGTTAGATACAGAAATTGGTCGACAAGGTATCCGCCTCTCTGGCGGGCAGCGGCAGCGCCTTGCAATAGCCCGAATGATTTTGGCAAATCCGGAATTTGTCATCTTGGATGAGGCAACATCGGCGCTGGATACAGCAACTGAAGCTGCGCTTCATACAGCCCTAAATAAGTTTTTAGTTAACAGAACAACCTTAATTGTTGCCCACCGTTTATCTGCGGTTAAGCAAGCCGATTTAATCTATGTGCTCGAAGATGGGCAGGTAAGCCAAACAGGTACCCATTCGGAGCTTATCAATAAAGAGGGGTTATACCAAACCCTATATGGAACAGTTCAGTCAGCAGAAATGCCGGCACCAGATACCGAACAACTATCAGTAGCCAGACTGAATGTAAAATAATATAGTGTTCGTTTTCAACAGCTAACACTCAGAAACTGCTTGGTTTTTATTCTAATTAAGGATTAAACAAACATGTCATTGGCAAGACTCTGTCCCGGTTGCGACTTATTGGTTATGCCTAAGCTCGCAAAGCACGGACAAAGTGCCTATTGCCCCCGGTGCAATACTCGTCTCTACCGTGGGGGGACGTCCCGTTTTAGTGGTGAATTTGCCATAGCACTGGCTTGTTTGATCCTTTTCATACCGGCTCATTTTTTCCCGCTGGTCACTATCCGATTGTTTGGTGTAATGATCCCGGCAACCCTGCCTTCAGGAACCCTGACTCTGGCCGCTGAGTTTCCAGCTGTGGCTTTCCTGATCCTATTTTGCAGTACTATTGCCCCGTTACTGGTTAGCTTATCTGTCATAACTGCACAAATAAGCCTCAAGCTCAGGTATTTACAGATATTCAGAACATCGCTCTGGATTATCGAACACCTCAAATACTGGTCGATGTTCGATGTATTTCTCGTCAGCCTGGCGATTTCATGCTTTAAAGTTCAAGACTACGCTGATATCTATGTCGGCCCTGGATTATATTCGCTCGTGGCGTTACAGATCCTGATGCCACTGCTTATCACAAAAGTCACCATTGCTCGTTACTGGGAGGCTTGGCAACCAGAAGTTGAGCACTCAGATAACGAACTAAAAGCACACTGCCATACTTGCCACCTGACTCAAGCCCATTCGGACAAGTGCATTCGTTGCTCTTCACCGGTTTATAAGCGTATGCCCCACTCTATCCAAAAAACGTGGTCATATCTCATCGCTGCCAGTGTATTTATTTTCCCGGCCAACCTCTATCCGATATCAATCTTCCTGAATAACGGAAAACGGGTTGAAGATACCATCTTTTCGGGTGTAGCCTCTCTGATAAAAACTGATATGACGGGCATCGCTATCATCATTTTTGTTGCCAGTATTGTTGTACCGGTAGCCAAAATTCTGGGGCTCGCATTCCTTCTCCTGACAATTCAGTTCAAGCGCAAAGTCAATCACCTCCAGCGCATGAGGCTATATCGCGTTATCCAGTGGATAGGTAAATGGTCGATGATGGATCTCTTTGTTATCTCGATCATGGTAACCCTGATTGATCGTGACCAACTTCTTGATTTTACACCCGGCCCCGGAGCTATTGCCTTTGGTGTCGTCGTGCTTCTTACTATGCTCGCAGCAGAAAGCCTAGATTCTCGTCTGATATGGGACAACTATGAACAACGGACAAAATAATCAACAACCAGAACCCGTCAATGTTAAGCGAGACCGCGGGCTATCCCCTCTATGGATACTTCCGCTACTTGCACTTACCCTTGCAGGGTGGCTGGTGTTCAAAGCTGTCCACGAAGCAGGACAGCGGATTAAGATCCACTTTAGTGATGCTGCAGGTATCACTGCCGGCAGGACGACTATCCGCTACCAAGGTCTTGAGATCGGTATGGTTCGTGTCGTCAATTTATCCCATGATCTGCAGAGCATCTATGCAGAAGCCGATATCTATCCGGAAGCAGTACAAACCCTTAAAGAAGGGACCCGCTTTTGGCTGGTAAAACCCAAAGCTTCTATAACTGGTATTTCCGGGCTGGATGCGCTGGTATCGGGTAATTATATCGCCCTTCAACCAGGGACAGGAAAACCAACTTATGAATTTAAAGCCCTTGATAGCCAACCATCTGACACTCCAATTGGCCAAGGCATGAAGATCCAACTGCGTTCACCAAACCTTGGTTCCGTTAGTATCGGCTCACAGGTTCTGTACAAAAAAATTCCTGTCGGCGAGGTATATAACTACACCCTGAGCAACGATAAAAAGCGGGTACTAATCGATATTCTCATCCAGCCGCAATATGCCGAACTGGTTACTAATAAAAGTCGTTTCTGGAATGTCAGCGGAATGAGTGCCAACCTGGGCTTTAACGGTGTTGATGTTCAGTTTGAAAGCCTATCAGCAATGATCGGTGGTGCGATTGCGTTCGATTCACCGGACGAAGGCATGCCAATCGAACCGAATCATCTGTTCCGCCTTTATCCAGATCTGAATACAGCTGGGCGTGGTATCGCAATCACGGTTGACCTGCCAGATGGTAACAATATCAGCGTAAGCGGTGCACCAATCATCTATCGTGGTCTGCAAATTGGCCGGATTTCTGATCTTCGCCTTGATGAAAATCGCCAGAAAATTGTTGCTCACGCAGCAATTGAACCAAGCATGAGCGACCTGCTGACAAATGGCTCGCACATGCTGTTAGAAGAGGCCGAATTATCACTTAGCGGCGTTAAAAATATCGGAAATTTAATCCGTGGTAACTTCCTGACTCTAATCCCAGGGGAAGGCGAAAAAACTCGTCAGTTCAAAGCGATTACCCAGGATGAACTGCAAGAACAGCAACCAGGCGTTGCCACCTTT
This sequence comes from uncultured Photobacterium sp., assembly GCF_947502415.1. GTDB lineage: Bacteria > Pseudomonadota > Gammaproteobacteria > Enterobacterales > Vibrionaceae > Photobacterium. The sequence goes on from NZ_CANMZV010000011.1 coordinate 162,735, forward strand.
TCTCTTTATGCAGACAGTAGTTTCGGTATCAAACGAGGTACCCAATTGAAACACAGAGGGATAGAAGTCGGCAGAGTAAAGAAAGTTTCGTTAGAAAACAGCAAAGTTCACTTTAATGTGATCGTTAATCCTGAATATACCTCGTTGGTTCGCTCAGCAAGCCGGTTTTACCTGGATGGTGGTATCCAGGCGAACATCAGCGCCAAAGGCATCGATGTCAATGTACCTCCCGCTGACCAAATCATTAGTCAAGCTATCAGCTTTACCAGTGAAGGCGGCACGAAAATCCGGAAAACCTATCCTCTGTATCAAAACAAACAGCTTGCCAAGCTCGCAACTGAAAGCTTAAAGGGCCGAAGTCATTTCACGCTATTTGCCAAAGAGCTTCCGCCAGTATCAGAAGGAAGCCCTATCCTTTACCGTAACCTTCAGGTCGGTGAAGTAAAAGACTACGCCCTGACAAGTGACGGCGTCACCGTTTCAATATTTATTGATAATAAATACCGCCACCTGATCAAACCTGACACCGTATTCTGGAATCGTTCAGGTGTCGAAGTGGAAGCTGGACTTGATGGCGTAAACATTAAAGCCGACCCGCTTAGCACTTTGATCAAAGGCGGCATTGCTTTTGATGAATTAAAAGGTGTTTCGAATAAAACAGGATCTCGTTATAAGCTCTACCCTAGTCTCAAGAAAGCTAAAGATTTTGGCCTGTTGATCACACTCACAGCTAATAATGCCAAAGCCATTTCGGTAAACTCAGATATTCGCTATCAGGGGGTCAATGTGGGTAAAGTTATTGAGACGCTTCCTGATTTCAATGCCGGAAATATTGAGGTAAAGGCACGCCTTTTCCCTAAATATGCCGATATACTCGCAACATCAAACAGCTACTTCTGGGTAGTGACACCGAAACTAAGCCTGACCGGAGCGAAAAACCTCGACACTTTGCTTAACAGCTACATTGCTGTTACTCCGGGTGATGGTCATTACAACCAAGCATTCAAACTAGGCACTGCCGAACTGGTGAAGTCTGGCCTGACCGTCATTCTGGAAAGTGAAGACCGAGGCTCAATTAGCGAAGGAACACCACTTCTGTATCGAGATATTCAAGTCGGCCAAGTTATAAAAGTGACACTGGGTGAACTGGCAGATCGCGTTATTCTTGAAGCGCAGGTTGAACACGAATACAGTCACCTGGTTCGTTCCGATACCGTGTTCTGGAATAAATCCGGCGTTGACGTCACTATTGGCTTAACCGGCGCATCAGTGCAAACAGGCACGGTCGATAGCCTTATCCGAGGTGGTATCGCCTTTGCTACACCAGAAGAACAGCCTCTTTCTCCTAAAGCAGAACAAGATACCCACTTCCTGCTTTATAAAGAAGCTAAGCCACAGTGGAAAACATGGCGAACAGCAATACCACGTCATTAATGAGTATCGCTTAGCCCAACCTGTTGTAAACAAAGGAGCGCCCAGCGCTCCTTTTTCTTACCTCCCAAGGCATCCAGCCGTCGATTCTTGCCCCCGTTTGTTATAGACTCTCGCCCCAATAGCTAGATTAACGAGATAGACCCTTGCATCCGAACATTCATATTCCTGAAGCCTTCATTGAGCAAATTCGCCAAATCATGCCTCAGCACCTGAGCATGGATGAGTTTATTGCCAGTTGTAAAACGCCACTGCGCCGCAGCATCCGGGTCAACACACTGAAAATCAGTGTAGAAGACTTTCTTGCCCGCGTTGCGGACAAAGACTGGACGTTAACTCCGGTTCCGTGGTGTGAGACCGGCTTCTGGATTGAACGTGAAGATGAAGACAGTGTTTCGCTTGGTAACACAGCCGAGCATATGGCTGGCCTGTTCTATATCCAGGAAGCCAGTTCAATGATGCCTGTTACGGCACTGTTGAAAGATAACAATGCCCTCGACTGCGTATTAGATATGGCGTCAGCTCCAGGTTCAAAAACGACACAAATTGCCTGCGCCATGGGAAACCGTGGGGCTCTGGTAGCGAACGAACTTGCAGCAAGCCGAATTAAAGTACTCCACTCAAACCTACAGCGTTGCGGTGTTTATAATGCAGCGTTGACCCATTTTGACGGATGTGTTTTTGGTGGTTGGGCACCGGAATCTTTTGATTCAATCCTGCTTGATGCACCATGCTCTGGCGAAGGTGCAATTCGCAAAGATGATGACGCAATGGAGAACTGGAGCTTAGAATCTGTCGAAGACATTGCTGCAGTTCAGCGCGATCTTATTGTCAGTGCATTTCAGGCTCTGAAGCCTGATGGTGTAATGGTGTACTCAACTTGCACACTGAACCTCAGCGAAAATCAGTATGTGTGCCGCTTCCTGAAAGAGACTTTCGGTGATGCCGTTGAATTCGAGTCATTGAATAATCTGTTTGATGGAGCTAAAGAAGCATTAACCGAAGAAGGCTTCCTGCACGTTTATCCTCAAATATTCGACAGTGAAGGCTTCTTCGTTGCCCGTATTCGCAAGCTTCATTCTGTTGAATCGCCGAAGGTAAAAAAACGCCTCGGCAAGTTTCCTTTCTCTCCGGCTAAGAACATAGAACAGCAAACTATAGCCAACAGCATCAAAGCCGATCTGGACATTACTCTGCCAGAAGATAGTGAAGTTTGGATTCGTGATAAAGAAGTTTGGTTGTTCCCATCAAAACTGCGCCCATTGTTGACTGAGATTCGCTTCCAACGCATGGGTATCAAACTGGCAGAACAACACAAGAAAGGTTACCGCTGGCAGCATGAGGCCATTATGTCACTGGCAAAAGGTAACGAAAAAGTTGCTGTTGCACTAACATCTGAACAAGCCAAAGAATGGTTTATGGGCCGCGATATTCGCCCGGACAATCTTTCTGGTAAAGGGGAAATCATTCTGACCTATCGCGACTACCCTATCGGGATCGGAAAATGGGTTGGCAACCGCATTAAAAATGGATTACCTCGTGAACTGGTTCGTGATACAAACCTATTTGATATCTAATTAATGTAGAAGCTTTGTGCTACGCAGACTTATTTATTCACAGCTTTACTGCTTTCAGAAGAAAATATAAAGCCGGTGTAATAATGGAAGCCGTATCAGAGTTGAATGATATTCTCAGTGCTAAAACTGGCAAATTGTACTGCTTGAACTACCATTGATAGTGTAATTGATCTCCATTTACTAACCAGTTAGCGCAAGGCTCTCACGAGCCATTCCCCTAAGCCCGAGACAGGAGTCGTTTCGGGCTATTTTTTGACTTCACCCATTCATTTGCATTCAACTGTCAAAAATCAAAACAAAAACCTCTGCTCCAAACCACACTCCAACCATCAAGCCTTAGCTTTTAGTTGACCAATATTTTCAAACTGTTCCTTATAATTCTGAACGCTTAGCCCCAAAAACGGCTTAATTATACTAAGCGATAAATACCATTAATCATTATAATCAATAAATTAACTAAGAATAGTATATGTTCAATTCTTTCGAATGACTTGCGCAATTTTTTCCGCTATCTTCCCGAACGGGTGTCAAATATAGTTATTTACAAGCCAAATCACAGAGCAAAGGAAATTACTATGTCTAATGTACTTGTATTGAAATCAAGCATCCTGGGCGATTATTCACAATCAAACGGCCTTATTGATCACTTAATCGCGTCATGGCAAGACAAAGTCAATTCTGTCGTTGAACGAAACCTGGCCACAGATCCTTTACCCGTTCTTGACGGAGAAATAGCTGGTGGCCTTCGTGGCGGTGATAACCTGACTCCACGTCAGCAAGAAACATTAGCTCTTTCTGATAAGCTAATTGAAGAAATCAAAACCAGCGATACTCTGGTGATTGCAGCGCCAATGTATAACTTCTCTATTCCGACTCAGCTTAAAAACTGGTTTGATTTGATTGCCCGTACTGGTGTTACTTTCTCTTATACCGAAAACGGTCCAGTTGGTTTACTTACTGACAAAAAGGTAATTATTGTGACAACCCGTGGCGGAATGCATAAAGATGGTGCAACCGATGTTATGGTGCCTTACCTGAAAACTATCTTAGGGTTTGTCGGACTAACTGATGTCGAATTTATCTACAGTGAAGCCCTGAACATGGGAGAAGAATTTGCAGCAAAAGGTATCACAGACGCTAAATCAGAACTTGAAAAACTAACAGCCTAACACAATTAACACAACTGGAATTCCTGCCGCTTATTGCATTCACAGCCTTACCTACAATATATTCAAGGTAAGGCTTTTTCTTTATAGTCGTTAAGATTTCTCCACTACTTTCCAACACCGCTATATGTCAAACTGCAGATAAACCGTGTTGTAATTGCTACCACCTTTGATTCGGCCAAACTGAGATGCACTTTCAAAAATAGCAGAACGATGGTGCAAGCTATAGCCAAACCAAACATTATCCATGGGCTTATGGTTAAATAAATCACCAAGATTTACATCAAAAGAGAAGTCCAAAAAATTAAGCAGATTACTTGACTCATACCCTTTCCTGTCCATTTCACTTTGCTCAATATAAGATATATTACTGATATAAGATAAACCTTCCGCTACACCAAAACGCCACTTAACAGGCCATTCAACGGTATAATAAGCTTTCACCGCCATCACATACTCCTGGGTTGAAGCTTGGACGTCTGAGCTCCAATGCCACACAAAACCTGGCGTTAAATAAATATCCAATGGCAAGCCAAATAACTCATCAGTTAACGGATGACCATAAAACAGCGATGTTAGCTGATTATCGAATTCATCCTTCTCCGTGTTTCCAGAAAAAATCTCACCAATATTAGATGGCGTAGCCCAACCATGAGCAAAACGCAGATAAGGATTGTTACTCAAGGTGTTTTTTCTTGGTTTCTTACTATCATTAAAGAAACCTAATCCGGCATATATTTCCCCTTGCCAGTCATCATCAACAATAACCGAATCCTGTACGTTTTTATCCAACCTTGTGACTCTCGCTCCCGCCAATAAATATAGATTTGACGCAACATGATAACTAGCTGAAGCCCCCACCTTAATATCTACACCGGCATTTATCGACTCAAGATTAAGGCCATAGTAATAACTGTTGTAAGCACTTTCCTTCCAGTTTAATGATGCTTGTGGCCTAAATCGCCAGTTACCCGTGTGATATATTGCTCCCAACGTTGCCATCGAGCTAAATCGGCCATCGGGATCCGACAATATTTCAAACTGACTATATAAATAGTCATCCAATTGATATTTGAGCTGAAAACCGACATCACCAGTATCACCACCAATTTGGTTCTGGAATGATGACGGTATATCAATAAAATGCATTCTAACCAGAGCATTGAATTCCCAGTCTTCATAACGGTACAGATTCAATCCACCTTCTGTGCCATGGAGAAACAACCGTTCACCCTGATAAAACATCATCGGAACAAACGTTGATACACTGGTATCTTCTACAACAGATTGCGTCGCATACGGTATGGATGCCGTTCGTACAACGGCTGCCAGTCCCCAAGGCTGCTCTCCGTCCCGCTTTATTCTCAAATCTTCAACAGAGATAAATCCATCAGGTCGCTCTACATTCTGCCCCCATGTGACGTTGTCACCAGAGTGCGCAGTTACGGGCAGAATGATAGCCAAATACTTCCAAAAATTACTCAAATATCTGTCCCTATCGTTCGTTCATTATGAATACTCTAGTGCAAAATTAATTTTAGAGCATATTTTTCGATACAAATCACAATATTCATCAAGGTTTTAACAATAGAACAAACACAAAACCTAATAATAAATAAAAGTGCGAGGAATCTCTAAATTGTTATACAAAAGTTGATTGTCGCTGCAAATATCTGCGGCGCACTCCCATATTCGTGATATATATAATATTTATTTAACACATAGCAAGAACTTATTGAGTAACCTATCAAACAAGCTTGCTCACTAGGAAAAGCACCATTTAAAAGGAATCAAATAATAGCGAAGAGATTAATCAAGGATAATTAGTCAAGTATCGATTAGCATTAATAGTCGATAGCTGACTGAAAGTTTCACATTACTTTAACGCAGTATTGATTATATACATGCGAGGGGTTATTACGCTCAATTAAAAACACCTTCTTGTTTGTTATTAGCATTCCAATCAACAAAAGAAATAGGAATCAATAACGCAGATTAATTTCGAATGAATATCACATATTCTGAAAACTAAAGCCTAATCAAGTTTATAACAACTGCACTAAGCAGAGTTTCAATTTCAACAACACACAACAGATATAGGAGATAAAAATGAAATTAAATAAAACGAGGCTCCTTTTGACCCTCGCTCTATTTTCACACCCTACTTTTGCTGACAACCATACAGATCGAATGGTATTTGATAAACAAGTCATTCATTTTGATCAAATGCTTGATACCGTATCAGCTGCCGATTCTACTCAAAAAAGCCAATATTTCTCGTTAATCAACCAGCAAGGCAGCAGTGCTCACTTTGAAGCAAAACTAACATCGCTCACCATGGGCAAAGTTAAATTGGCTGACGGTAATATTTATAACCGTATTATGCTTCCGGACGGTGGTAGTCCTGCAGAACCAGGTCTACCAAACCTTACAGGCTACCAGCAGATGGTTCGGATTCCGGACGGTGCTCAGCTTAACGTTGTCATTGACGAAGTTGAATGGTCTGATACTTACTCAGATATCATCGTTGACCCGGTTCAGCTTCCATTCCCAGACGTAGTCGAAATGGATGGTTCTCGCCCTGAAGAAAACATGCCTTTCGTCAAAGACGAAACCGCTTACCGTGTACTAACTGATGCAGTAATCCCACCAGTCAGTGTTGTTGATACTATTCGCGTTCGCGGCAAGAGCTATGCCGTAATATCTTACCGACCAATTGAGTTCAATCCGGTTAAGAAAACAGTTCGCTTCGCCGAAAAAGTCCGCTTCCATGTCAACTATATCCTGCCCGAAAGCAAAGAAACAAAACGACAGGATAAGCTCGACTTCGCCAGCCCGGAAAACTCTATCATTGATCTTCGCACCGAAGCAGAGAAAAAGTCCGATGCTGTTTTTACTCCAGCCCGTCAGGAAAATAATGAAGAACTGACACCTGCCCAGCAGGCCGACTATCTGATCATCACTGCTGACCGCTTTGCAAACACAATCGAACCACTCGCGGCATGGAAACGGAAAAAAGGCTATAACGTTCACGTAGCCACGATCACGGAAACAGGTAATACTCAGGATCAAATCAAGGCATACATTAAAAATGCCTATGAAAAAGGCCCTATGACCTCATATGTCCTGTTCGTTGGCGACCATGAAGATGTTCCAGGATACGAAATCGTTGGTCACGGTTACCATGGTCCAAACCACAGATGGCATACTGACTATGAATACACATTGGTAGACGGTACAGATAAATACTCTGACCTAATGATTGGTCGATTCTCTGGTGATACCGAAGCCCAGATCACAGGCATGGTTAACCGCACCCTGAACTACGAGAAAACCCCTGCAGATTCCAACCGTTACAACCATATCCTGTTGGCAGGCCAATTCCAGGACAGCAATGATCATAATCTTGTTGCTGACCGTATGTTTATGGAAGACCTGCACCGTGTCGCTGATTTCCTTGGCCCTGATTATGACTTCTTCAATGGCCCTGGCGATCTGTTCAACAAAGGTTATCAAATCCACACCGCCCTTCAGTGGGATGCTGATACAAGCAAAGAGCTTCAATATGAAGGCTGGGATTACGGTACAGCACGTGTAGTTCCACCCAAAGTTGTTCCTCAGGTTTGGAAGAACCAAGGAAGTGGAGACAAAAATGATATCGCTGATGCCATTAACCAAGGTGTAGGTCTAGTAATGCACCGCGACCACGGTTACGGAAATGGCTCAGGCTGGGCAGACCCTCATTTTACGGCTACTGAAGTTAATGCGCTGACCAACGGTAACATGACGCCGATTGTCTTCAGTTTGAACTGTGCGACTGGCTGGTTCGACGGTAAAGATTCATTCGCGGAATCTTGGATGCGTAACCCTAATGGCGGTGCAGTAGGCTTTACTGGTGCAGCTCGCGTTAGCTACTCAGGTTATAACGACCTGATGCACGCTGCGATTATGGATGGCTTCTGGGATGATTATGATGGTGTGTGGTCGAGCGCTATTTACCCTGTATCATGGCGTCCGGCGATGGCGATTAACCGAGCTAAAGAGCGGTTATTCTCTCATTACGGCATGCACGACAGCGGAGCAGTTGATACAGCTCGCTTCTTCAGCTGGTTCGGTGATCCGGAACTGGAGCTTCGTACCGAGCGTCCGAAAGAGCTAACTGTTACTCACCCAGCTCAATTTGCTAATGGTGATATAGCGGCATTTGATGTTGTTGTTCGTAATGGTGATGATCGTGTTGGAGATGCCCGTGTAGCCTTGGTTTCTGCATCTGGTGAATCTCACGTTGCAACAACGGATGAAAACGGTATTGCTCATTTCGAAGTTGACACAGATGAACCAATGTCTGTAACTGTAACTGAGCACAATGCTAAAGCATACGAAGGTCAGATTACCGTTGATGGTGAAGACCCGGTAGCTAAAGTTGCCGCGGATATGACTGTTCCAGGCAACCAGTGGGTTGTACTGGACGGCAGAAAATCTATGATTCCAGATGGCGCTAAAGTTCGCTATCAGTGGGAGCAGGTTGAAGGACCGAAAGTACGTCTTGATTACGCAAACAATGAATACGCTTACGCGCTGACTCCTTATAACAGTGCCACTTTGAAATTCAAGCTAACTGTAACTGACGAAGCAGGTCGCAGCAGTTCTGCAATTCAAACTGTGTTTGTTACCGGTCAGAAAGACAATAACAAAGCTCCGATTGCCGATGCAGGCAGTGATAAGGTAGTTTCACCATCTCAGTGGGTAGTACTTGACGGTACGAAATCATCAGACCCGGATGGCAAAGTTGCAAACTACAAGTGGACTCAAATTGCTGGTCCGACGGTACAAATTGCGTACCCAGATAACAATTACGCTTATGCTTTAACACCACGTTATGACGCCACATTGAAGTTCAAGCTAACAGTGACAGACGACAAAGGAAAAACATCTTCAGCAACAAATACCGTTGCTGTAAAAGGTCGTCGTTAATTTCAGGTAACGTTTAAAGACGACATGAAAATCAAAGGGGGAATACCGGATGGTATTCCCCCTTTTTATCTGATTTAACATCCATCACTTACACATTTTTCGCTGCAAATCACATATTTATGCTGAACATAAGAAACAAAAATATTGAGCAAACTATCAACTGGAAAGTACTGTTTAAATTTGAAGCATTTCAACGAATTAAACCATACTCCATACGTGTCACGATCAGGACAAAACTAAAAGTTTGTTCGAAAAAAAACTGCGAGGAATATCTAATTTGTTATACAAAGCTTGATTGTTCACCCAAATACCTGCAGCACACTTCTATATTCGTGATATATATAATAAACAATAAAAACATCAGAAGAAGTTATCAAAAGAGCTGTTAATTTATCCTCAACAAATTTAGTTTTAAACCTTATTAGTTTATCGTCATGTAAAAAACAGATTATTAAGAGTAGTCAGTCAAGTACAAGCTTAAAACAAAGCTTGTTCTTAACTGATAATTTAATGTTAGTTCAGCGTAGTATTTATATACATGCGACAGCTTGTTTCGTTTATTTAAAAAAGAAGTTAAAGCCGATTATTAATAATTAACTTTAAGCGACACAAACAAATAAACAACGAAATTATTTTCGAATGAATATCACATATTCAGCAAGTTAATAAAACCAACTCAAGTTATAACAACTGCATTAAATGCAGAATTTTCAATTTCTACAACACACAACAGATACAGGAGATAATAATGAAATTGAACAAAACGAGGCTCCTTTTAACCCTCGCTCTCTTTTCGCAATCTACTTTTGCGGTCGATCATACCGATGCAATGGTCTATGACAAGCAAGTCATTAACTTTGACCAACTGTATGATTCAGCCCCACTTGCAAGAACTAAACAAGCAAGCGAAAACTTCACTCTTATTAATCAAGAAGGAAGCAGAGCTCTGTTTGAAGCGAAATTAACAACATTAACCATGGGCAAAGTAAAAATGGCCGATGGTAATGTTTATAACCGAATTATGCTTCCAGACGCGGGAAGCCCGGCGGCACCGGGATTACCAAACCTGACCGGTTACCAACAAATGGTTCGCATTCCTGATGGAGCCAAACTGAACATCATCATTGAAAATGTAGAATGGTCTGAAACATTCAATGACATCATGGTCGATCCTGTTCAACTGCCATTTCCTGATGTAGTTAAAGCTGATGGTAGCCGTCCAGATGAAAATATGCCATTTGTTAAAAAAGAAGGTGCATATAAAAACCTTACAGACTCTGTTACGGCACCAGTATCCATCGTTGATACTATTCGTGTGCGCGGCAAGAATTATGCTGTCATTTCCTATCGTCCAATTGATTTCAACCCGATTAATGAAACTGTACGCTTTGCAAAGAAAGTGCGCTTTCACGTTAACTATGTATTAACTGACGGCACAAAAACAAAGCGGGAGGATAAATTAAACTTCGAAGCACCAACAGACTCAATTATTGATCTTCGCCCTCAAGCAGATCAAAAGGCTGATGCGGTTTTTACTCCAGGCCGTCAGGAAAATAACGAAGAACTAACACCAGCTCAGCAGGCTGATTACCTGATTATCACAGCAGATCGCTTTGCAGAAACAATTGAGCCTCTTGCGGCCTGGAAGCGTAAAAAAGGTTATAACGTTCACGTAGCGACGATTACCGAAACCGGTAATACACAGGAGCAAATCAAAGCATACATCAAGGGTGCTTATGAAAAAGGCCCAATGACGTCTTACGTCCTGTTAGTTGGTGATAATGAAGATGTTCCGGCCTATGAAATAGTTGGTCACTTCCACCACGGTATCAATCACCGCTGGCATACTGATTATGAATATACCTTAGTCGACGGAACTGACAAATATTCAGACCTAGTGATTGGACGCTTCCCGGGCGATACAGAAGATCAAATCACAACTATGGTTAACCGTACACTAGCCTACGAGAAAACCCCTGTTGATTCTGATCGCTACAGCCATGTTCTTCTGGCTGGCCAATTCCAGGATCGCAACAAAAACCTGCAAGCAGATCGCATGTTTATGGAAGATCTGCATCGTGTCGCCGACTTCCTTGGCCCTGATTATGATTTCTTCAACGGCCCCGGCGATCTGTTTAACAAAGGTTTCCAAATTCATACTGCTCTAGAATGGGATGCAGACCTTGATAAAGAGCTGAAATATGGTGGCTGGAGCTATGGTACAGCCCGTATTACACCACCACGAGTTGTTCCTCAGGCATGGAAAAACCAGGGAAAAGGCGATCGCTTTGATATTGCCAATGCAATTAACCAAGGTGTTAGCTTCGTAATGCACCGCGACCATGGCTATGATGACGGCTCTGGCTGGGCTGATCCTCACTTTGTTGCCCAAAATGTTAACGCGCTGACAAACGGTAACCTAGCTCCTGTGGTATTCAGCCTTAACTGTGCAACAGGCTGGTTTGATGGCAAAGACTCTTTTGCCGAAGCCTGGATGCGCAACCCGAATGGTGGTGCTGTCGGCTTTACCGGTGCAGCGCGTGTTAGTTTGTCAGGCTACAACGACTTAATGCATGCCGGTATCATGGACAGCTTCTGGGATGATTATGACGGCACATGGTCAAGTAACATTTACCCGGTTTCCTGGCGTCCGGCAATGGCGCTAACCCGAGCAAAAGAACGCTTATTCTCACATTTTGGCACACTAGATCATGACGCTGTAGATACGGCTCGTTACTTCAACTGGTTCGGTGATCCTGAACTGGAGCTTCGTACAGAACGACCTAAAGAGCTAACTGTTACTCATCCAGTTGAATTTGCAAGCAATGGCGAAATTACAACGTTTGACGTAGTTGTTCGCAATGGTGACGAGCGCATTGAAAATGCACGTGTAGCTTTGGTGTCAGAGTCCGGTGAATCTCATATAGCGACAACTGATGAGAACGGTGTTGCTCACTTTGAACTAGAAGCCAATGAAGCAATGACAGTTACTGTTACTGAGCACAATGCCATAGCTTATGAAGGTGAAATCAAAGCTGATGGCCAACAAAGTGCTCCTGTTGCGCGTGTTGCATCAGAAGTAACGACTCCTGGCCATAAGTGGATTATCCTTGATGGTACTCAGTCTGAAATCCCTGAAGGTGCAAAAGTACAGTATAAGTGGGAACAGGCTTCAGGCCCTAAAGTACGCCTTGCCTATGCCGACAATAACTATGCTTATGCACTAACACCGTATTACAGCACAACGCTGAAATTCAAACTGACAATCACTGATGAAAACAACCAAACTGACTCAGCGATTCAAACAGTACATGTTAACGGTATCTATGATGACGATAACAAAGCACCTATTGCGCATGCTGGTAACGACAAAACAGCATCACACTCTGAGTGGGTTACACTTGATGCAACAAAATCATCAGATCCAGATGGCAAAGTCGTAAGTTATAAATGGACTCAAATTGCAGGCCCTGCTACAGAAATTGCGTACTCAGATGAAAACTATGCTTATGCACTGACACCGCGCTATGACGCTACACTGAAGTTCCAGGTTACTGTGACAGACGACAAAGGCAAAACCTCTTCTTCAACAAACACTATTGTTGTAAAAGGCAGCCTACGCTAATCACTGCATACAAAACGTTAATTGACTCAATTGCTTTCATTATTAATTCATGAATATTCTGAGTCAAAAAAAAGGGGAAATACGATGAGTATTTCCCCTTTTCATTAGCGTTTAAGTTAGTTCTGGAAAAGTGATGGAAATGAATCTAAGGATGGTGGCGAAGGGTTAACACCATCAAACCGCTTCATATTACGTTTTACTTTAATAATGTATTGTCGAGTTTCTTTATACGGCGGAATACCCCGGTACTTTCGCACATTACCCTCGCCAGCATTGTATGCGGCAAGCGCCATATCAATATTGCCATTATATTTTGTTAAAAAACGAGCAATCATTGCTGTTCCGACTTGAATATTCTGTTCTGGACTAAAAGGATCTATTTTCCAATGCTTTGAATTCATATCCATCAATTGCATCAACCCTTTTGCACCTTTGTGGCTAACCGCATTAGGATTAAAGTTTGATTCTGCTTGGATTACCCCTAGCACCAGAGCTAAAGGAACATCGTACTTTCGAGTGTAACGCAACACAAGATCATAAAACCTCGGCTTCTTTTTTACCTCTACGTCCGAAAGCAGCCCGGACCTCCACTCAGGAGAACCATCACTGAACAAAGATTGAGATTTCCCCCGTTGATCACCAGCAATAAGATTCAACAACATCGCACTCTCTGACGATGCCTGCACTGTGGCGGGGAGTAGCATTAGTGTTAGGAAAGCACACTTCCTCATTTCGTGGAGTTACCTTTTGGCCGAAGGATTATTCTATTAAGCTGTAACACACCAATAGCCGCAAAGTTTAAATGAATCTTGAGTCTCGGTATAGTGAACAAAAAACCACCAGCGGCATTTCAAGATATTACCCTACCTAACGTTAACTTTGCGGTTTAATGTGCCACCTAAATGCACAAATCTACACCTGCTCAAATGAAAACATCAAACAACATCAACACCCAGCCTGGATTATTTTAACCCCCTGTCTCTACTCAAATATTACGCTCAATCGCAACTCTAGAGTCTTAAATTTCAGGCAATCGAGCTATAAGGAAGATTTAACGAACTAATTTTAGTTTTGAAAAGATTTAGGGAACCTTCAAATTTCGGCTCGATGTTATAAACATTGGTACTTGCAACGTATCGTCCGATACGGCGCTGTTCCGGTCGGAAAACAAATACATAATTGCCACGCTCTTCCATTACGTAAAATTCATCATCTCGATATTGCTTCTGCCCACTTGCGAAACAACAATTAAAGAATTGAAGCAATTCATGAGCTTGTGGTGACTGGAACATTTGATCGCCAATTGTGGCTCCATTGGCATCAGACGCAATAACACGATATGGGTGGACGCTGTATTTCATTATATCGAACAGCTTACGCCTTTGAGTTTGAGTTGGTTCAGCTGCCACATGCACCCTGCCCCTGGATTCGTAACGAATTACACCTGTCGTCGCCATCAGATTAATGATTGTGATTTCATCACAGGCACCGAGCATCTCTTCCGGAAGCAAAGCGGCTATCGCTCTGTGGTACTGACGCTTGTCCATATCTGAACGCTGCAAGTCCAGCAAGCGTCCATCAGGTAAAATATAACCTCCATCCTTGGTAAAACGAGTAATGCCAAAATGTGCAACAAGCTTATTTAACAACGCTTGATTATTGTTTTGTACTGCTTGAACCATACTGCTTATCTACTTCAACAACTACAACGTATTGTTCTCATCTTTCAACAGGTAGTTACAAAAGTCAGAGAAGAAGATCTCATTTGAGGTAGAAGAGTGGTATTTTTTTGTGGTGGTTTATTATGATGCCAAGACGTCGATAGATACACTTTAAGGTGAGAAATTAATCTAAAAGGAAAAGAATTTAGCCCAAATATAATCTGACAGGCACCGATAGCTGAGTGGGCAACTGTCAGATCAAGTCTGAACTAATACACATAAATTATGTCTTCATATGATCGTGATGCCAACTTGGTGATTTGAACTATAATTTATTTATTTGTTGAGTTACTGGGTGATCTTATTGGCGACGT
>NZ_CANMZV010000012.1 GCF_947502415.1 uncultured Photobacterium sp.
ACAACTGTCGTGATACGTTGAAAAGTTAAGTGTTCACATTCAGCCGGAATCGGTGTTCAACTTCGCCGGAATACGCAATAGGACAGCTTTCTCAGAATAAAGCTTTCCTGTGTAGGATTGGATTAAACTCCACTCGTACGCTTCAGCCGCAAGCGGCTGGAAAATAGAACGATATTATATTATATTATTTTATTCCAATGACGTTTAACTGTCGCTATACCAATTCCTAAGTGTTTGGCTGTTGAACTTTGGGACTTACCATTCAGCTTACAACTTTGTACAGCCTTGGTTGTTTCAATGGCCTTAGGCCTTCCTAGCTTTTTGCCATCGTTTTTGGCTCGAGCCAACCCTTCCTGAGTTCTTTCACGAATTCTATTGCGTTCGAATTCGGCAAATGCACTGAACATTTGAAGCATTAATTTGCCTTCAGAGCTACTTAAATCTGAAACAGGCAAATCAAGACAGACTATCTTTATTCCCTTAGCTGATAGCAGCTCTATTGTTTGCTGTACATCAATGTTATCTCTTCCTAGGCGATCTAACTTTAAAACGATTAATGAATCGCCTTTTTCTAGTTTATGCTCAACTAGATTTTTGAACTGCTGGCGTTCAAGAGCACGAGTACTTCCCGATACCGTTTCTGAAATAACACGGCTATCTATTACTTCATAACCAGCTCTTCGGATTGCTAGAATTTGGTTCTGTGTGTTTTGTTCTGTTGTCGAAACTCGACAATAAGCAAATAATCTACCTGACATACATTTTCCGCATCATAAAACCTAGTATCATTATCTCATTGGTATCATATAATTGAAAGTGTATTTTTATGATACCTCTATCAGGTTATTTAAATTGGTATCATTTAACGAGTGTTTTACGATACCAGCAATGATTCTATTGAATTGAAAATTGCGACGTGACATTTAATTAACAGGCGACAGGTAAATCGAAAAACCACCAAAATAAAGTCTCAAACCGAAACGGATATTGAGTTCAGGATCGCATTGTTAAAAGCAACGTATCATTTCTAAGAATGCAAAATGGCATGGGTTCATAAACCATCCATTTTTGCGTTCATGTGCGCCAACCTTTTTTTGTTTAATATTCCTTGCAATATACTGTTAATATTGGAAAAAACATAAAATATTAAGTCTAAAACGGCATGCCGTTTTGCCAGTAATACAGCTTGGCTAAAGCCAATAAACAATGTGTATCACCTTTAAATCAAAAGATTAGATATTTTGTTACGGTTAAATAGGTGGTTTTTATTAACGCATATAAAAGCCTCTTAGAATTAAGAGTCTGACTTTTGATTGGATTATGCTTTGAGTATCTCTCGATAATCTGGATTCAAAGAGTCTTCAAGAAAGGCTTTTAACTCTGAGGCATCTTACTTTCCAACCTCAATCGCCCCCATCTAAGTTCACAGCACTAAAGCACAGGATCAGCATTTTTCATCAGCACAGTTCGCTCATTGTTAAACCATAGTGCCATATCCCAACCACTTCGTGATCTGTGTAACCGTGGCAGGCATTCCTTTAGTGCACTAAAAACACGCAACTTAGCCTTAATCAAAGCCGAGCAAACCTCACCCATATAGACCAACTCAAAAGCAATCAACTTACTAACCGATGTGACATGAGCACACAGTTAAGGATCACTTCCGACTTGAACTTAGCATATGATCCATATAAGTGACATAAAATTGATTTCTGCCTTTCAATGTAACACATACCGCACAGAGAAGATTGTTACCTTTATTTACGTAACATATATCGCACATATAAATGTATACCCCAAGCACCCTCATGTAACGTAAACCACACACTAATTGAAGTTTTTTTGTTTTATGAGTATTATATCTCACATAATGTTTTTTGATGTAGGTGTACTGATGGAAGAGGTTGTTGTTCAAGCTTTTTTGCATAATGAATGGATTGATATTGCCACTATTACTCTGCCAAATAGCTCAGAAGGTGACTTCACAACCACCACTATTGAGTACACAACAGAACATGCACTAACCTTTTTTGAGGCTGATAATAATCACGCAGCCTCTATAAATTATCCTGTTAATTTTTTCTTTGATGATCATGGGCTTGCACCTGGCTGGTTAAAATTCTTAGATGATATAGTTCCGGCTGGTGCGAGCCGCCGCTACTGGATTAAGTATTTAGATCTTGCAGGATTAAGTTTTAGCCAACAGACATTTGTTTTACTTAAGCATGGAACAATGTCACCAATCGGTAACCTACGAATTAAAGATTCTCTTCCTCCAGTTAATCAGGTTGCTGAAAAAATGAAGTTTGCCATTTCAGATGTAGTTGAACGAGATGGTGACTTTTTATCGTACGCTCAGAGTAAAGGGGCGGCGGCTGGCGGTGCAACAGGTGCAGGGGGAGAAGCTCCTAAATTACTGTTGCGATGCAGTGAAAACGAGGAAATTTGGATAGACACATTTCAAGATGATACAGAATGCCGCGATCTACACTACCTTGTGAAGTTTCCGCGAGGCCAGCGTTCAGAAGCCGACTGTAATATCTTAAGAGCCGAGTATTATTTCTATCATGAACTAACTGAAATGGGTTTTAGTACAATTCCTATAGATAATATGAGGTTAGAAGAAGGTACGCGTTATCCATCCCTATGGTTACCAAGATTTGATATTAAATTTCTTGAAGACAACCAGATAAAACGGTTTGCTATGGAATCTGTTTACTCGATGATGGGTGCGGAGCCAGGAACTACTCTTTATCATCAAGACTGCTTAGAAAAAATCATATCTATAATTAACAATAGCAATATGGTTGCTAATGGCTTTAAGTTTGATATTGAAGAATTTGTCATTGAATGGGTACGTAGAGATCTTCTGAATATTGTGTTTGGTAATAGCGACAACCATGGTCGGAATACTTCGTTTTTAAGAGATGAAAATGGTATTTGGCTTGCCCCAATTTACGATTTTGCTCCAATGAAAGCAGATGCAGAAGGTATCATAAGAACAACCAAATGGCGCGATTTTGAAGTAGGTGGCGAGTATGATTTCATTGGTATTTCAAAAGCTTTAAATCATCTAGTCCCACAGGAAAAGCTTATCTCTGCATTATGTCAGACATCAAAACAATTAATTGGCTTAAGGCAAAGACTCGAAGATAAAGGATTACCAAAACAGATTCTAGATATGCCAGCTATTGGCCTTAATTTTGTTGAAAAAAGGTTGGAAAAATGGGGGTTATTAACTCATGAATGATCATTACTCGAAAAAGAGGAATCGTAATACAGATTACGTTACTGTTGAAGATACTGTTAAAAGACTAAAGATCTTAAATTTAAAAGATGATCAGAAATCCATGTATGTTAGTCAAACTCAGCATAGCAATGACAATAAGATAAAGCTTGATACAACTCGGCGAGTTTCAAGTAGGACTGAAGCACCAGATCGTAAAAACTTCAAAGCGAATATTCTTAGAATTTATGAGTTGTTAACGGATGGAGAGATTAGTCAAGGTCAAGCTCTTAAGCTATTAAGAACACACGTACTTAATATTAAGCAAACAGAGTTTGCTGACTTAGTGAAGGTATCTCGTAAAACCATTTCAGAACTAGAGAATGACAAGGGAAACTATACACCAGAGATAATCAATAAGGCATTTAAACCATTTGGATTAAAAATGGGGCTAGTGTTTATTTCAAGCATGAATCACAATAAAACTTGAGTATTCAGTTTTCTTTATAGTTTTTCTATATCAAGCCATGACACATTATCATTGGATATGTGTTGATTTTGAACTCATTTTTCAATAGTAATCTGCATATTAAGCTCATGATATCAAAAAAATGTCACCTTCTTACATACTTTTCCTAACACTAAATTAGCTTGTTTGAGTGATGGCCTGAACCTGCTTGATTTTTCCTATATCTGATAACTTTGGTTTAATCAACTTTTATTAAAACAAGTTGCTATTTGATAACTTAAAAGATCTCTTTTCAACCAAAAGCACTTTAATCAATATCAAAAACACAGCTTAGCCCATGTCAATACACAATGTGTATTGCTTTTAAATCAACAACTTAACCGAATTGAGTTTTTTTTCATTAAAATGGTTTTCAAGATTTTTTTATTAAAGCGTATAAAAGCCTCTTTAAGGTAAGATTCTTGTCAAAAGTGTATTCTTTGAGAAAGGTTAATGCATAGGTATCCCCTGCTCCACAGGGAATTAAGTTGAATTATTTCTTTACGCTAATTACCTTAATATTTTCATCATGTAGATCACAAATGAATTTAACGTAAGAAGGTAACTAATCCTCTCTTTTCTAACTTTGCAATGATACGTTTCTTAGATTGGCTTAAGGTTACCCCTGGATTACTAAACCCTTCTTTCTTGCCGAAAGGATTTTCTAGAACTTTACGTTTCACTTTTTCCATCAATAAGCTTCCTCATCGCAGTTGAACACAAAAGAGTAACGATAACTAGAATAGCAGCATTTACCTAAGTCATGAACTAGATAAAGCAGATATATCAACACTAAGGTTAGAATAACTACGGAAGATATAGTCTAAAATTCACACGGCTTGATGCTTGAAAATAAATACAATCATGAATTGATACCTGATAAAAAGCCTTTAGACGTTTAAGATAGGCGACGAGAATCACTAGTTATGTTCGTGTATGATAGGAAGTATATCAAATCGTGATAAGCATCACATATTTGTCATGTTTTGGGGATGACTTTTTCTTTTAGTAACATAGGAAGTAACAAGCACAAAAACACAAATCTAAAAATTAACTTAATTTCAGCCACTTACCATTATAATTCAACTCCCGCCAGCGCAATATTCGACCGGAGGAAAATCTAACCTCGGGAGCATTAGTAGACGCGGTAACACCTACTTACGAACGCTCGTTATCCAAGGGGCAAAGGCATTGAAAATCCACATGAATCGAGAGCAATCATCACTTGGAAAGTGGATTGGCAGACTGGAGGCCTCACATCATCACCATGTGGTTCTGATTGCATTGGCAAATAAACTCATTCGAATCTGCTGGAAAGTATTAACTTCTGGCCGAGAATATCAGGCATACCCGAGCGCTGTATAAAGCATCCACAACAGCAATAGCTAACCTATGTTTTGCGGAAGAAACCTGATGAAAGAAGCGTTAATCCCACATCACTGAAGCCTGGCTAAAAAAGCAGTCCATCGTGACTGAAAGCTTTACTAGGACGGTGATGTGCGGATCCCATCAAGGCCGGATACATTGACGCAAACGACTTCTAGAATCGAGCTTCTCTTGCAATTCAGGAGCAGACCATACATTTTTAATATCGACTTTTCCCGCTCAAGGCGGTTAATACGAGCTTCTAGCTCCTGAATTTTTTGTTGCTCCGGAGTGAGCGCTTTACTCGATGGCGTTTGACCACCTCGCTCCTGTTACCCATCGGCGAAAGACATTTTCACTCACATCCAGAGAACGGGAAGCCCCAGAAACGGTATAGTCCTGGTCTAGGACCAGATTGGCAGCTTCAAGTTTAAATTCAGCAGAAAAAGTACGACGTTGTTTTGTCATTGAACACCTCTAAAACTAGGCAGTAACTTTACCACCTAAAATGGTGTCCGGGATAATTAGACCATCACTACAACCAGATCCGCTTAGCAATTGATTTGCTCAACAACGCTAGCATTTATCATACATAGTCGCCACGGTTTGCCAAGTACCACGTTCTAAAATTAAGAGAGTTATAAATTTAATAAATTTTAAAATGAGTCGTTTTTAAACTATTTACGCATTATTTTTGGTTCTACGTTTCTATGTTTCTTAAGTCACAAACTGTTTTCAGTGGTACTGAAAAAGAAAATCTAATCAATGATCTTCTAGAGACCATTGCTGCAAGATTCCCTAAATCGGATGTAAGTATCAGCCAAAAAAAGGAAAAAAATGGAACAATCACTATTTGTTTTGAAGTTAGTGGCGAAAATTTAGTACAAGTTTGTTTACCATAACCTCCGTAAAGCGCTCCAAGTCTGTAAGCCCATCACTGTATGGGCTTTTTATTACCTGAAAGATTTATTACACCACCTTCAGTTCCCCCAAACGAGGAGCTGAACCTCCGTCCGAAACACTTACCATCCCGGCACTGCCCGAATAAGCAGAATTTGTATTCTCCTCAGCATGATATAGATTCTAGGCGACAGGGTTCCAATGTGGTATCACACCGAGCCAGCGCAGAAAATAAAGTTGTGTTACCCGCCAGATCTACACGCCGCTCCTCTGACGGCTAAAAATAAGCCTCATATCAATACTCTGAGCTGCCTCAGGTCTGAGAGGACAAATGTCCTCCTTAATCTATTTCTACCTACTTATAATCCTTGGCAATAACTAAAAGCCACAAATGAAGCCAGAGAAACAGGCTTTCGACCATTCATTCTAGTGCATTTCATTGCATTAGAAACGCTCCCAAGGATTCATACATGAATGTACTCGTTATAGATGGACACCCAAACCTGGCTCAATCGGTCGCCAACTCAACCATTCTGGCTCACCAGACTCAGCAAACGCACTGGGAAATCAATCACGTCACCTACTTTAACGGTAATATTAAGGCCGAGCAGGATTTACTGCTCCGTGCTGATCTTATCGTGGTACAGTTTCCACTCTATTGGAGCACTTACCCTGCGGTGCTGAAAAAGTGGGTTGATGATGTATTCACTTACGGTTTTGCATTCGGTCCGGAAGGCAGTCAGCTAAAAGGCAAACCAGTAGTTTTCTCGATAACAGCTGGTGCAACCGAAGACTCTTACAGCGAAAATGGCTTCAACTTCCTGCCTTTTGAAGCCTATCAGGTAGCCTATGAGCACCCGTTTCGCGCCGCAGAAGTGAATATTATCGACACCATTACCACATTTGAAATGAATGCAATTCCAGAGGAAGGCGGCGATCTGGCCAACACCATCGCTCTGGCACATGCACACGCCAAACGTGTATTTGAGACAGTAAACCAACGGGAAGGACACCTGAATGCTCCCGTCTGATATCGGTATTGTAACCCTAATTTGAGTTGTTTTTTCTTCTCTGAAAACCATCATCAAATAAGCTAACTGGCGATCAGTGGTACCTTTGACAACTTGGTTAACCTCAGCGTGGACCGAACCGGATTAGTCTGGGCACTGCTGGTGCTGCCATTAATTATCCTGGGTGCCCCTACCGGTGGCCAGCAAAATACAACCCCCCTGGCTATGTCATTATCGCTGACGATACTCCTAGCTAAACCCACAACGACAACACCCCGCATTCCCCCACAACATAACCACCAGCAAATCACCGCCACTCTCTCGGCGAAACACTCTCAAAATGACTCAAAACTTCTTCACCATTTAGCCGCTTTGTTGCACTGCCTTCATACTTGGACAGCCATTCATACTCATTAAGCATTCCCTCCCTTAATGTTAAGGCTTGCGGATTAGTAATGGTCGTCAAAAAAATGCCAAGTTTCATTCGTAATGTGAGCCAGTTAATAAAAGCAAGCAGCCTGTTATGCGCGATTGATTATATTAAACGGTCAAAGTCTCAACAGAAGCAGACCTGATAATATATTTTCCGCCGAAAAATATATCCATTCACAAATAAGATGTTATCAGGGCAAATATTGATAGGATCCGATAACGTGTTGTTGGTTGATAAGTGGTCAAACCACAAAAATTGATCTGGCTCGCAGTTTTATTTTTGGCGCTACCGTTATTTTGCCGTCAAAATTTTGTTCCCTTTTTTACCCATCATACCAATCAAGGATATTCCTTTAACGAAATCAATCGCACTTTTTATGCTTCATAGATTCCTTTGGAATGGTTCTCAGTAAAATGGGCTATGACTTTTACGAATGCCTATTTTTGCATTCAATCACTGTGAGCAGGAAGCCTGAGAGCATGGAATATTTAGAGAGAATTAAGCGTTTAGCCAAAATTCAGGGCATCAGCCAAAAGCAGCTGGGCGAAGCCCTTGAACTCCAGCAAGGTACAATGAGCCGTAAGCTTTCGGGCAAATACGGTATCGAAGTTCGCGAGCTTGAAAAAATTGCGATGACACTTAGTACATCAATCAGCTACCTGCTAACAGGGCAAATTGATACCGGTACCCGTGCGACCACCGCTATTAGCGATGAAGCATCCCAAGGTTCAACAAGTACCTACATCCCGATCATTCACCGTAAAGATTTTACGACGTATAGTCAGGGAGGAACCGTCAATGTTGTAAGCAAGCGTGCTATTCCGCACCACCTGGAGCGTGAAGAATGCCTGGGACTGTTAGTTGATAATGAGAACATCGCACAGTGTGCACCGGTTGGCAGCTATGCGCTTGCGACGCGCAAAGCGACCTACCGTCCAAAGCAGCCGGTATTCGCTTCAGTACGCGGTAGTGAGCCTGATTTCTACCACATGACTCAGCTGGCCGACGGCGTTGTGTTTTCAACTTCCCAGCCAGATTTTCCAAATCTGTTTGTGAACAATGGCGAGTTCCAAATCCACGGGTATATCATTCAGTCGGATTGGGCTTACGACCGATAAGTCGCCTTACATGCGTGACTTCATGTCGTCAAACCGTAAAATAGCTGGGGTGGAGGTAATAGTATGTCATCAGTTATCGTCGCCTCAGCTAATCCTGCCAAAATATCTGCAGTCGCTGAGGCTTTTTCAACAGCTTTTCCAGCACAAACCTTTTCATTCCAGGGGATCAGTGTCGCCAGTGAGGTGAGAGATCAGCCTATGTGCGCTGACGAAACCCTGACCGGCGCCCGTAACCGGATCAACAACGCTCGCAAGCAAGTACCGGAAGCCGACTACTATGTCAGCATTGAAGCCGGTATCGACGGTGATTCCACCTTTGCCTGGATGGTTGTCGAAAACAGCACTCAGCGTGGTGAGGCGCGATCGGCATCCTTACCATTGCCGCCAAAGGCACTGGATAAGATCCACCAGGGCATCGAGCTTGGGGATGTCATGGATGAAATGTTCAACCAGACCAACGTCAAGCAAAAAGGCGGGGCAATCGCTATGCTGACTAACCATAAACTCAGCCGCAGCTCGGTTTACCAGCAAGCATTGATCCTGGCTCTGATCCCATTCATGAACCAAGACCTATTTCCAGCCTGAATATTTGCCAGATAATAAAAACCCTGCCGTTTGGGCAGGGTTGATTTGGTTTTGAGCAATATGTTCCGCTATTTAGTACTCTGCTGCTGTAGCAACTGTGCCAACCACACCTTGGTCGCCTCATCATGATGCTTCAGCTCATTTGAACCACGAGTGATTGTTGCAACACCGACACCTAACAACTCACTGATCTTTCGCTGGCTCCGCTCACCATTTAGCAACTCATTAAAAATATTGACCCGGGACAACAATACCGTTCGCTCATCCGGCGTCAGTAGCAACTTCAGTAAAGTGTCATCTTTTTGCTCAGACGCAGCCTGACGCAAAATATCAATCACTTGCTGCCATTCAGTGAATTCTGGAGTTTCTGGGGTGGAAGACATTTAAACCTCATCAATGAGTACCTTTCTCAGCACCGGATTCTATCCTGTTATTTACGTACAACCAAGCCGACAATCAGTACCTTGCATCCAGCTCGTTAGGTTTGAGCAATGGCGTTTTCTTGCCGATCAGATCCCCGTAATACACCTCGAACATTAAAATGTTCTGCACATATCGCCGGGTTTCAGCAAACGGAATCGCTTCGATAAATTCATATACATTCAGCTGTTCATCGGTTTTCTGACGCCAGCGTGTTACGCGGGTAGGCCCGGCATTATAGGCAGCAAACGCAAACACCCGGTTATCATCATAACGCTCCAGCATCATCTTCAGGTAACCGCTACCAAGGCGAATATTAACCCCGGGATCAAACAGGCTCTTCTTACCCTGATAGTTTCGCCCCAGCTTTTTCGCCGTCTCTTTGGCCGTGGCAGGCATCAGCTGCATCAGCCCCCGGGCTCCAACCGGCGAGATCGCCTCGATATTTAGTGCACTTTCCTGACGCGCCAGTGCCATCATCGTGGTAGCCGACAAGCCACGCTTCTTGCTGAAAAAATCGAACCACCATTTGTGGGCGACCGGAAAACGTAGCTCAATATAATCCCACAACTGGCCGGAAATGGTTGCCTGAACGGCCATATGGTGCCACTTATTCGCCGCAGCATAAGTGGCCAGCATCACCACTTCATCATTATCCATCCTATCAAGCAGGTATTCCCACTCGCGGTTAGCGGAAAACAACTTGTCCAACGCTATCAACTCCTTGATCCGCCCGAGTGAATCCGTGTATTCATGGTGATGATCGACTGAACTATCAGACGTCCTAACAGGATAAACGATCGGTTTACCCAGAATGGTGGCTGCCGCCGCACTGTAATAGTTACGCTCACCTAAAATGGAACGGTAAAGCTCATCAGCCGTTTTATTGTTCCCTTCCCTGGCCAGAAAATTGGCCTGCCAGAACGTCCAACGAATAGATTTTTTGGCCTCATCGGGCAAGCGCGTCATCCACCCCTTGGCTTCCTGCCACTTAGCCTGGCGGATTGCCAACCGGAACCGGCGCTCCAACAACGATTCATTTCGCGTGCCTGTCAGCTTCTTGTCACGCCAGCGGATCAACTCTTTATCATCAGTTGAGAAAAGCCTGCTGGCGGTATAGTCGGCCATCAGCTGGCGCTTGACAGCAGAAAAATGCTGCCCTTTCATCGTCCACTCATACTGCCTAACAGCCTCTCGCACATCACTGCGCACCAGCCGCTTATAAGCAATAATCGTCAGGTTCTGGTTGAAAGGTGTCACCTTGCTACGTTTGGCAAAGTCACCAACCCGATCGGGGCTATCGTAAAGCTCAAGCACCGCCTTACCCTGCCCCTTCCCGCTTTTGGATAACTGTTTATTGAGATATTTAAGACGGTTACGATTTTTTTCTTCATAAACCAGCAGCATACGGTCGAGGATAACATTATTGCTACGCTGGCCGGCCTTTTGCCATTTTGTCAGAAGGGGATCACAGGCATCACTGAGAGACTTGCCGGTCAACCATAATGACTCGGCGCCCTGCCAGGCAACTTCTGTATTACCGAGCTTGCTCTGGGCATAATAATAGTGACACCTCAGCACTTCATCACGCGGCGGCATCGGCTGGACATCGACAAAATTCTGCCAACGCTCGGAATCGGCCAGATGTTGGAGGTAGCGCTCCCTAACGGTCTCGCTAAATGGCAGGCTCTCGAATTCCTTAATAAAGGTCTCAACCTGCGCAGGGGTTTTCTGTGTCAAATTGCGAGAAAAATCACGATAGTCAAGGTAGGGAACTAACGGATAATCGCCCAGCTTTTCACGCAGCTGACGAAAGTCCTTCTCATTGTTGTCACTCAGCGCCTCTTTTGCCTCTTCATACCATTGACGCTGCTGATCAAGCGAAGCAGCCTGGCTAAGCGGCCCGGCCAGCAAGCACAGCACCGTTACGGTGACCGAAAACGCCTTACGGATAAAATAGCAAGTCACAGTACAATTCCACTCCAGTCGATTCCATCCCTATAGAAATACCCAGCTAATAAATATGCACTCAACTGCACTTTATTCCTAGTACTGTTTTCCATCATCCCGGAACTACCGAAACGGCAGCCAAGATCAGACTGGTATTTATTCATCTTAAACGCTAATGATGAACAATGCTGTTAAACTTATGTCCAGAACAGGTAAAATACCTCCTTTCCCTTTAGATTAGAGATTACAAACGGATATGGCTGAATACGTCTATACCATGTCGCGCGTTGGCAAAATCGTTCCGCCTAAGCGCCAAATTCTGAAAGATATTTCCCTAAGCTTTTTTCCAGGTGCAAAAATTGGTGTACTTGGCCTGAACGGTGCGGGTAAATCGACCTTGCTACGTATCATGGCTGGTATCGATACCGATATCGAAGGTGAAGCTCGTCCACAAGCGGGTCTGAAAGTAGGTTACCTGCCACAGGAACCGGTTCTGGATGAAGAAAAGACCGTCCGTGAAGTTGTTGAGGAAGCAGTATCTGATGTTAAAAATGCACTGACTCGCCTTGATGCAGTTTATGCCGCTTATGCAGAACCAGATGCAGACTTCGACGTTCTGGCCAAAGAACAGGGCGAACTTGAAGCGCTGATCGAAACCAAAGATGGCCACAACCTGGAGATGCAACTAGAGCGTGCTGCTGATGCCCTTCGCCTTCCTGAATGGGATGCACAAATCAAACACCTGTCTGGTGGTGAGCGTCGTCGTGTTGCTATCTGTCGCCTGCTGCTAGACAAGCCGGACATGCTACTGCTTGACGAACCGACGAACCACCTGGATGCTGAATCGGTTGCATGGCTTGAGCACTTCCTGGTTGACTACAGCGGTACTGTTGTTGCGATTACCCACGACCGTTACTTCCTTGACAACGCTGCTGGCTGGATCCTGGAACTTGACCGTGGTGAAGGTATTCCATGGGAAGGTAACTACACTTCTTGGCTTGAGCAAAAAGATGAGCGCTTGAAGCAAGAATCATCGCAAGAGAAAGCACGTCAGAAAACGATCGAGAAAGAACTTGAATGGGTTCGCCAGAATCCAAAAGGTCGTCAGGCGAAATCAAAAGCACGTATGGCACGCTTTGAAGAGCTTAACAACAACGATCACCAAAAACGTAACGAAACCAACGAGCTATTTATCCCGCCAGGTGAGCGCCTAGGTGATAAAGTGCTTGAGGTGAACAACCTAACTAAATCGTTCGGTGATCGCGTTCTTATCGACAACCTGTCTTTCAGCATGCCTAAGGGTGCGATTGTGGGTATCATCGGTGCTAACGGTGCCGGTAAATCAACCCTATTTAAGATGCTGAGCGGCACAGAACAACCTGACGCGGGTACGATTGAACTGGGTGAGACAGTAAGTCTTGCATCGGTTGATCAGTTCCGTGACAGCATGAACGACAAAAACACGGTATACCAAGAAATTTCGGAAGGTGCGGAAATCATCCGTATCAACAACTTCGAAATTCCTGCACGTGCATACGCTTCACGCTTCAACTTCAAAGGAAGCGATCAGCAGAAACTGATTGGCGACCTTTCTGGTGGTGAGCGTAACCGTGTTCACTTGGCGAAACTGCTTAAAGCGGGCGGTAACGTTCTGCTACTCGATGAACCGACCAATGACCTGGACGTAGAAACCCTACGTGCACTGGAAGAAGCCCTGCTGGAATTCCCAGGCTGTGCCATGGTTATCTCGCACGACCGCTGGTTCCTCGACCGTATTGCAACTCACATCCTGGACTACCGTGACGAAGGTCAGGTGAACTTCTTCGAAGGTAACTTCACCGAGTACACCGACTGGCTGAAAAAGACCCTGGGGTCACAGGCTGCAGAGCCGCATCGCATCAAGTACAAGCGTATCGCTAAGTAATTTGCGTACTTATAACTCCAAAGGGCTGCATTATGCAGCCCTTTTTTGGTATTTCTAACCAAGAATGTGACCAACTCAACCAGACTCAGTGCCACGGTGGCGTATTTTTGTGATCCAATGGCTGGAGAAATATCTCATTTCTAATTACACTTAAATCACTAAAACAACAAAAAAGTATTGCTATGGTCGAGAGACGTCACTTTATCCGCATCCTCTACCGGACTCCCGCAAAAATAAAGCAATCGCAGGAGGAATGGTCTGCGGAAGTTTGTGACCTTTCGTTACAGGGGATCCTGCTCACTTGCCCTCCTGGCTGGAAATCCGGCCATGACAAATACTACACCGTCAGCTTCTGTTTGCATGACTGTGACGTCGAACTGAACATGGAGACACAGCTGGTCAGCCATGACGACGATTACCTGCGCATGCAGATCCATCATATTGACATTGAGAGTGCCAGCCACCTCAAACGCCTAGTCGAGCTTAATATCGGCACGGACGAGCTATTACATCGAGAACTCGAACAACTGGCAGATCTTAAAAAGCACCTTAACGAGTAGTAGTTATTCACTATGTCGGACAGTATTTGTATCTCGGTCTCTGATCACCGAGGCACTTCCCATTATTTAATCAATCGCTTTAAAAAACGCTATTTTTTCCTCGCTTTGATTATTGTGTTATCCATGATCTCGTCAGCCGGTTACAGCGTCTACAGCCTTTATCAGAAAACTATTGAATCAGACCAACTGCTAAATGAACTGAATGTACAAACTGAGCAGCTTACCGCCTCCCTTTCGGAAGAAAGTACTGCCAACCAGGTACTTAACCAAGAACTGGCAGACAAAAAAGCCGCTCTGTCCTTACTAACCCAGCGTATCGATGATGTCGAAACCATCCTCGGCCTGCAATCTAACGATGGCGAAGTACTGCCGCTTGAACAGCGTATCGACAGTGCAGCTATCAGCTCAGCTGTCCGGGGAACCCTGTTCCGCCTGCTGCCTAACGGTAGCCCGACACCGGGGATCCGCATGTCTTCCCAGTACGGTGTCCGGATCCACCCGGTTACCGGTCGGCGCAAGTACCACCGCGGACTGGATTTCGCCGCCAACATCGGCACACCGATTTACTCCCCGGCAGATGCCGTCGTTGAGGTGATCCGTCCGAGCAAGAAAAAAGGCTCCGGCAATTTCCTCAAGCTTAGCCATTCAATGGGCTTTGCCTCGACTTACTCGCACATGAACAAATTCAATGTTAAGCGCGGTCAGTTCATTCGAAAAGGGGATCTGATTGGCTGGACTGGCAATACCGGCCTGTCGACCGGCCCGCACTTGCACTATGAAATTCGTTTTTTGGGACGCGCCCTCAACCCTCGTCCATTCGTAGAATGGACACCGGAGAACTTTGACTCACTGTTTAAGAAAGAAAAAACGGTGCAATGGGTTCACCTACTGGATATGTTCAAT
The DNA here is from genome assembly GCF_947502415.1 of uncultured Photobacterium sp. Classification (GTDB taxonomy): domain Bacteria; phylum Pseudomonadota; class Gammaproteobacteria; order Enterobacterales; family Vibrionaceae; genus Photobacterium. The sequence goes on from NZ_CANMZV010000012.1 coordinate 14,903, forward strand.
AACATTGTATCAATGCAGGTTCAGCTGACTCACCATGTTCCGGAAGCCGCCACACCAATAAAAACGGCCAGCAACCAGGAGGTGGCACCGGATCAGCACCAGCTCTAAGCCAAAGCTCACGCAGGCTGTGCGCCCAAAATGACAGACACAAAAAACGAGAGCCTTGCTCTCGTTTTCTTATTGCTTGTTTTTTAATTGCATATTATCGCCAACAGTAGATACCGGATTACATCGCCACCCGTTCAAAAGCGGTCAGCGCTTCCTGTAAGTCTTCAACCGCAATAATCTCAATACCGTTCACCTGGCGACTAGCATTGGCTTTCGGCACAATCGCGCGAGTAAAGCCCTGCTTGGCAGCTTCACGAATTCGCTCCACCCCATTGGCTGCCGGGCGGATATCCGCGTTCAGACCAATCTCACCAAAGACCAGTACATCCTGGGGGATTGGCGCATTCTTGAAACTGGAGAAAATCGCCAGCAATACTGCCAAATCTGCCGAAGTTTCTTCCACCTTGATCCCGCCGACACAGTTCACAAAGATATCCATATCAGAGAGCATGACCCCGCCATGTCGGGCCAGTACCGCAATTGACATTGCCAGACGGTTAGAATCATACCCCACAGTCAGGCGGCGCGGGTTTTCGGTCACGGAGTTATTACACAGCGCCTGCACTTCCACCAGCAGCGGACGCGTTCCCTCCCACAACGTGGTACAGACAGAACCGGCATGATTTTTCTCTGAGCGGCTAAGGAAAATCGCTGATGGGTTCTTCACCTGCTTCATCCCGGTTTCCGTCATAGCAAAAAAGCAGGATTCGGAATCGGCACCGAAACGGTTTTTCGAAGTCCGCAATACCCGGAACTTCTCGTCTGATGTCGACGACAGGGCAAACAAACCGTCAACAATATGGATCAACTGCATCGGGCCCGCCACATTAGAGTCTTTATTAATATGACCAACAATCATGAAGGTCACCCCTTCAGTCTTTGCGAAGCGTGTCAGTGCCGCCGCAGATTCTTTAACCTGACTCGGGCTACCTGCTGCCGAATCATTGTGAGCTACCGTCATGGTCTGAATCGAGTCAATAATCACGAAGTCAGCCTTTTGCTGCGTCACGTGATTTAAGACCTGCTCTACAGAGGTTTCAGCTACCACATTGATCTTATCGATATTTGGCGTATTCAAACGCTTGGCACGCTGGGAGATCTGATGGATAGACTCCTCACCCGAGACATACAGCGCCGCCTTGCCCGCTGCTACCGAACCAATACTCTGCAAGAGCAAGGTTGATTTACCCGCACCTGGGTCACCGCACAGCAGCAACACCGAGCCCGGCACAATGCCACCACCCAGTACCCGGTCCAGCTCCGTTATACCGGAGCTAAAGCGAGGCAAGTCCTTGCTTTCAACCTCAGACAGTTTCTGAATCTTTGTTGATGCTCCGGCATAACTACTCGTAGCAGAAGCGACACCAGATCCAACGGCCGCCCGAGTTTTCGGGATCGTAAATTCAGTAATCGTGTTCCAGGCAGCACAGGCACTACACTGGCCCTGCCAGCGAGGAAAATCTGCACCACATTCACTGCACACATAAGCGCGCTTGGTCTTAGCCATGTTTCACCTAACTTATTTGATCAACAGCACACTATTTAATCGCAGAATTCTTAAACTGCTAATTCCAATCGGAATCCTAATGACAAAAAATTCTTTTGCTGCAAAATACAAATATTAAACTTTGGATCAATGTATCAAAAAATTATGTTGCCGGACGACTATAAAGGACTAATCGAAAAACTTATACCTGTCTACGACAGCGATGATTTTGAGCACGTGTTTCAAATGATGACACACGAAACCAATGGCCCAACCCGTCTTAAGCTCAAAATGGAACTCAACCGCATCATGGCTCCATGCCATCAAGTCGTTGATCTCCGCGGACGGGTCAATGGTGATTGTCGCCCTTACGAATTAAACGGCCTCGAGCATTGGCTGGATGATGTCGCGATCAATACCTATCACAAACATATTAAGGTATTCGGCGGTAAATTCCGGGTCGGGCTATACGAAACCCTGATGAATACCCGAAATAATTTCCGGGTACTCCACCAGCAACAAAAAGTAGACCTTCATAAAGACGAAGGGCCGCAACGAGATACACAGTTTGATGCCAGCCTGATCCGCTTTGGCCACTACCTTACGCGTGAAGAAAACCGACTGCAAATTACCACACAGGTCGAACTGGCACTGCCTTTAAAACAGTCGGTACACGGCGTGACATCGGATTTATCTTATTCCGGTGCAAAATTCAAAGTCCCTTCTGCCTTTAAGTACAACCTCGGCCAGTCAATTACGGCTAAATTTCCCCTCATGGCTGAAGCCTTCCATGATCCACGCCTCAGCACAGGAATTGAATATCGCATTCTGGATATCGACGATAACAAAGACAACGACAGCTTCAAATGGCTCCGGCTCAAGCTGAGCGGCGATAATAGCGCCATCAAAAATGCAATTGATAGCAGTCTGAAGATCTCACACAACCGTACCCGTAAAAACCATGAAGACAGAGTTATCCAGGCTCGCACTAAAGGCTACGAGCACTGCTTTCTTAAGCATACCTCCAGTATGCCGATGTTCTTTGCCGGTAACCGACTGGAATACTGCCTGCTAACCGAACACAACCGCCATATCTGGGAACATTGGCATGATGAACGCAACCAACCCGTCATCAACCACCTGCTCTCAGCTGATCGCATGGCAACCCTGGGCAAAGCCGGCCTCAAGCAATGCAGCACCCTGATCTACAGCTTCTGTCATGAACATGGCCAGAAGAGCTTTTTCTATTCTGCCGCCCTACCGGAAATGACAATGGAAGAGCGCCACCTGTTCTGGCATGTCGGGGCAACCCGAAGCAGCTGGCGCGTCAATCGGCTGACCGTCTACCCTATCGAGCAGGATTGCCTGGAAAAGCTAAAAGATATTGCGCCGGAAATGGTCGATAAGCTTAGCAGCCTCACCCATATCGGTATTTTGCAGGATCTGACCAATGCAGAAGCGCTGCAAGACTTCCGCCTGGCGATCAAGCCGCAACTTCCTGGCAAGGCATTGCAACCGTTCCGCCATCCGCGAAACCCGGTATCCGGTGCCAAAGCAGTATTTTTCGATCCAAAACCGCAGCGTAGCGAATCACGGTTTATCTTCGAAACACCGATCGAGCTCAACCACCCGGATTTGTCACCAGTCACCGGCGCTACCCTTGATTTTTCAATCCGCGGCCTGAACCTGAACCTAAACCTGCCCCTACAGGTAAGGCGCGGCGATGAAGTGACGATAAAATTCAGTGAGCTACAAAAACAAAACAAGCAAGCGCCGCTAAGCCATGTCCCCTACCGCGTGATCCGGGTCAGCCCGGATTGCCAGAACATTCAACTGACAACCGGCAGTGGCGAGAGTGCCTTAAGGGGGGAGCAATTCTTACGCCGGCTGATCCAGCATAACAAAAATAAGCTCACACTGGCCGAAGAGCAATTGCCGACCGGGGAGCTGCTGCTGGCAATGCACCAGATGCTCCTGACTCACCTCAATATGACGCCTTACTTTACGGAAAAAATCGACCACAAAGTAAAAGTCAGGGCAATCGGCAGTAACTACCCACTTCCAGCCCTGCTAAAACTATTAAACTTCGCGGCAAATGATGAAGATAATACCTACTCTCTTGCACCTATTTTCAGAAACAGGCTGAAAAGGATGCTGGCAGAAACTATGCGCCCGGTTGAAATCCACCAGCCTTACGTTCATGAGATGTACATTCACATCCAGAAAAGCGGTGACAAACTTAAGAGCATTGAAAGCAAATTGCTCGATGAATTTGACACTACCGAAGCGCGGATCAAATTCATCAAAAAAGCCAAGACCAAAGGTGGCTTCATGGCACTGAGGATCACCGCCGTTCCGGTACTCAACCCGATGACAGCTCTGACAGGTCTGGAACTAGGGGAATTAGCCCGGATGACACTGCACCGGGCTAGGGCCCTTGAAATGGAATTCACCTCGCTGATTGGCTGCGGTGAGATATACGACATTACCGACGAGGTGCTGGTAAGGCTGGAGATAGGATGACTCGAGCCCCTCAGATCTAGATCCTATACAAACTAAATCCTATATAAAGAAGCTGACAAGATACACAGCACCCCGCCCAAATCCGCATAGCGGATCACGGCCGGGGCTTGTGCTTCGACTTTCGGCTTGGCATGATAGGCAATCCCTAACCCTGCGGATTTAATCATCAAAAGATCATTGGCACCGTCGCCAACGGCAACCGTGTTGTGTGGTGCAATCTCGTGCTGCTCGGCAAGAGCACGCAGGATATCAGCTTTCACCTGAGCATCAACTACATCACCAAGTACCCGGCCTGTCAGTTTACCGTCGGCAATTTCCAGGGTATTAGACTGGGCGTGATCCAGGTTCAGCTCCTCTTTGAGGTAATCCGAAAAGTAGGTAAAACCGCCGGAAGCGATAGCGGCCTTCCAGCCGAAATGGTGGAGCGTAGCCACCAATTCCCGTAGCTCCGGCATCATAGGTAGCGATGTACGCACAGTTTGCAGGATCCCCTCATCAGCCCCGGCCAATGCCGCCACCCGCTGGCGCAGGCTCTGCTCAAAATCAAGCTCTCCCTGCATCGCTCGCTCTGTCACCGCGGCAACCTGCTCACCAACGCCTGCCAATACAGCCAGCTCATCAATGCACTCAATTTCAATTGCCGTAGAGTCCATATCCATCACCACCAGACCCGGATCAGATAAATTGGGGAGCTCATCAGCCCGGACGCAATCAAGGCGATACTCAATGACAGCCTGCTCAAGCGCATCAGAAAGTGCATTGCCGATCAATAAGGCATCATACGTACCTACCTGCCAGGCTGCGACAACCTCCAGAGTTACACCAGCCAAGCTCTCTACCCCAGATAGCTGCTCTGGGGTAATGCCTCGGCCGAAAATAAGCACACGAGCCTGGTTTGAGTCTAAATTTGAAGCAGTAGTTATGCCAGGGAAACGCTGTTGCAAAGAAGTGTATTTTTTTACTGTTAGCACGCTTGATACATCCATGTTCAGGTTAGGTAATAATAATCAACAGCTACCAAAGTACCCTATTGCAATTTATTTGGGCAAGCCCCAATATGGCATTCTGACATTTCGACCATATTTTTGGCGTACGTTAAGATGATGAAACTGAAAACAAAACGATTACATCGAGCTTGGCAAATTCTGGTATTAATTATCTGCTTTAGCGGATTAGTTGCCATGCTTGAATATGGTTCGGATATTACCATCCGCAGTTACCAGGCGCTCAGTAACCAGACTCAGTCTCTGTCTCGAATGGTGGTTCGCCAGGCAGCGGAAACCGCAGCCAACGATATAATAGAAAAACAGCAAGACAAGCTTCAGGCGTTAGTCCAACAACTGTCGCTAGAACCTCTGATCCTCGATGCCACTATCTATGACCTGGAAGGGATCACCGTAGCCAAAACCGAAGATGCAATGCCGCTTGGACAGGTTACCGGTATTTCTACCCCACTGTCTGTCGCCAGCTTTGGTCGCCTGCAAATCATTGAACCCATAATGGCTGAAGATCAGGTCGTCGGTTTTGTCCGGATCACCCTGGAGCACGGAAAATTGCTCGAACATGCAGCCAGCCAGGTTGAATACATGACCAATATTATCCGCGGCATGGTCATTGCCGCCCTGATTATCGGTTTCTTGCTGGCCTTTACCTTCGGCCGCCGCAAAGACATCTGGCACTTCCCGTTCTTACTTACCTCGAACGCGAAAGACTGAGCCATTTATATCAATCAGCATAAACGAGCGAACATAACACCGATTAAATTCACGTAAAGAAAAAGGGCTTGCCATCGGCAAGCCCTTTATATCAATCGAGATAAGTAAGTATCCTGATACTATCTACACCAGGTCGGCTTATTCAGCGTCACCCAGAAGAACAGATTCCAGCGCGATTTCCATCATGTCGTTGAAAGTCAGCTGACGCTCTTCAGACGTTGTCGCTTCGCCACGCAGGATGTGGTCAGAAACAGTACAGATAGTCAGTGCTTTTGCACCGAACTCAGCCGCAAGGCCGTAAATACCCGCCGCTTCCATTTCTACACCCACAATGCCGTATTTCTTCATTGTCTGGAAGAAATCAAAATCAGGGTTGTAGAAAAGATCAGCTGAGAAGATGTTACCAACTTTAACGTCGATACCTTTCGCTTTCGCGGCTTCTACTGCATTTTGTACCATGCCGTAATCAGCCAGTGCTGCGAAGTCGTGGTCACCAAAGCGGATACGGTTAACCTTAGAATCTGTTGAAGCACCCATGCCGATCACTACATCACGTAGGTTTACATCGTCACGAACTGCGCCACAGCTACCAACACGGATGATTTTCTTCACACCGAAGTCTTTAACTAGTTCAGTCGCGTAGATTGAGCATGAAGGGATACCCATACCGTGGCCCATTACAGAGATCTTACGACCTTTGTAAGTACCAGTGTAACCGTACATATTACGTACGTTACACACTTCTTTTGCGTCATCTAGAAAAGTTTCTGCAATATACTTAGCACGTAGCGGATCACCCGGCATCAGAACAACATCTGCGAAATCACCCATTTCTGCATTAATGTGAGGAGTAGCCATCGTTATTTCCTTAGATTTATCCATTTATCCGTTGGATTGCTTTGGTCCAACATCATTTAACTAATCGAGAGTGCTGTTTCGAACTATAAAACTATAGGACGAAACAGCGACAGGGATTTGTTTCCGTGCTTACAGGAATGACTTACCGTATTCCATATCAGACGTACCGAAGTATTCAGCCAGGCTCTGACCGATATCAGCAAATGTTTCACGGCGCCCCAGAGAACCAGCCTTCACTTTAGGGCCGGTAACCAATACTGGGATATGCTCACGAGTATGGTCAGTACCTTCCCATGTTGGATCACAACCATGGTCCGCGGTCAGAAGTAGTACATCGTCTTCCTGAAGCAGTTCAAGAATTTCTGGTAGTCGCTTATCAAAGTACTCAAGCGCTGCAGCATAGCCTGCCACGTCGCGGCGGTGACCGTAAGCTGAATCGAAATCTACAAAGTTAGTGAAAACGATAGTGTTATCACCCGCTTCCTTGATCTGCTCAAGCGTTGCTTCGAACAGAGCAGGAATACCTGTTGCCTTCACTTTCTTAGTGATACCGCAACCTGCGTAGATGTCAGAGATCTTACCGATAGACACTACATCACCGCCTTTTTCGTCAACCAGCTTCTGAAGCACGGTTGCTGCAGGTGGCTCGATAGAAAGGTCACGACGGTTACCAGTACGCTCGAACTGGCCTTTACCTGCGCCAATGAACGGACGGGCGATAACACGACCGATATTGTAGTCTTCCAGTTCTTCTCGCACGATCTGGCAAAGTTCCATCAGGTTGTCCAGGCCATAAGTTTCTTCATGGCAGGCAATCTGGAATACCGAGTCCGCAGAGGTGTAGAAGATTGGCTTGCCAGTCTTCATGTGTTCTTCGCCCAAATCATCCAGTACCTGAGTACCAGAAGCGTGACAGTCACCCAGGTAACCAGGCAGCTTAGCGCGCTCAACAATGCGCTCCAGCAGCTCTTGAGGGAAGCTGTTTGCGTGCTCTTTGAAGTAACCCCATTCAAACAGTACAGGAACACCCGCAATTTCCCAGTGGCCAGACGGGGTATCTTTACCTGATGACAATTCTTTCGCGTGAGCATAAGCACCCGTGATTTCCGCATCAGCGTCAAGACCAGCAGGGAACACGCCTGAAGACTCTTCACAGGCCTTGCCCAGACCCAGTTTAGTCATGTTCGGCAGGTGAAGTGCGCCACTACGCTCGCCGTTATCAGCTTCGCCACGCGCACAAGCTTCTGCAATATGACCAAGTGTATTTGAGCCTACATCGCCGAAATCTACGGCATCTTCTGTAGCACCAATACCGAAAGAATCGAGTACAAGGATAATTGAACGTTTCATTTTGACTCCATTAAACATCTTCAGGGCGAATGCGGCGATAAACCTCAGGGGTCGGCTCTGGCTTCTGCTCAGAAACTACAATGCTTTCGCGAACTGCTTTAGCGGCTTCTTCCCACTGCGCTTCAGTACGGGCATGAATCACAGCCAGTGGGGTTTCAGCATTCACTTCATCACCCAGACGGATCATGTCACTCAGACCAACTGCATAGTCGATGGTGTCACTTGCTACGCGGCGACCACCGCCCATACCAACAACAGCCATACCTAGGCCACGAGTATCCATTGAGTAAGCGTAACCAGTTGTCTCGGCAAATACCGGCTTAACAAGATCTGCTTTTTCAAGGTAGTTGTCGTAGTTTTCCATGAAGTCAACCGGACCACCAAGGCCAGCAACCATCTTGCCGAAGCACTCAGCCGCTTTACCGTTATCCAGTACCGCCTGCAGTTTCTCGCGCGCCTGCTCCAGATCTGTTGCTAACTCACTGTTAACTAACATCTCTGCACACAATGCCATGGTCACTTCAAATAAGCGAGGGTTACGGTATTCACCGGTCATGAATTGAACCGCTTCACGAACTTCAAGCGCGTTACCTGCAGTAGAAGCCAGTACCTGGTTCATATCTGTCAGCAGGGCTGTCGTCTTGGTGCCGGCACCATTTGCTACTGCAACAATTGATTTAGCCAGCTCTTCAGATGCTTCGTAAGTTGGCATGAAGGCACCTGAACCCACTTTTACATCCATTACTAGCGAGCCAAGACCGGCAGCCAGTTTTTTAGACAGGATAGAACCGGTGATCAGGGAAATGTTATCAACCGTTGCTGTCACGTCACGCGTTGCGTATACACGTTTGTCAGCTGGTGCAAGGTCGCCGGTCTGGCCGATAATCGCCACACCTGCATCCTTGGTCACCTGACCGAATACTTCGTTAGAAGGAGTGATGTTGTAACCAGGAATTGCTTCCAGCTTATCCAGTGTACCGCCAGTGTGGCCAAGGCCACGGCCTGAGATCATTGGAACAAAACCGCCACATGCAGCCACCATAGGACCAAGCATTAGTGACGTTACGTCACCAACACCACCAGTCGAGTGTTTGTCGACAATCGGGCCACCGAAGTTCATGTGATCCCAGTTGATCACCATGCCAGAGTCACGCATTGCACAAGTCATGGCAACTCGCTCGTTCATGGTCATGTCGTTGAAGTAGATTGCCATAGCGAATGCTGCAATTTGACCTTCAGAGACAGTCTCTTTGGCAACGCCCTGGATGAAGAAATTGATTTCGTCAGCAGTTAGTTCGATGTTGTCGCGTTTTTTTCGAATAATTTCTTGTGGTAAATACATGGTATTCCCCAATCGGATAATTTGTGTAGGGCATATGACGATTTACCCTGTGAAGCCGATTTTTACGTCCTAAATCGCTTCACGGCATGATTCTCGGCCACGGGGATGCCGTTCGAGCCTCAACCCGGCAAGAACCAAACAGTAAACAGTCACGGAAATAAATAAGGTGGCAATCATTGCCACCTTACGAGATATGATTAGTAGCCGCCTTCAGCCGCTTTTTCGCCTTCACCCAGAGTGTGAAGCAGGTTCGCAAGCAGGCTAGATGCACCGAAACGGTAGTGCATGTTGTCAGCCCAGTCAGCACCGTGGATACGGTCAGCCATTTCTAGGAAAGTTTTCGCATCTTCAGCTGTACGAACACCACCAGCAGGCTTGAAGCCAACAGTTTTAGCTACGCCCATTTCTTTGATCACAGTCAGCATGATCTCAGCAGCTTCCGGAGTTGCATTTACAGGCACTTTACCTGTTGAAGTTTTGATGAAGTCAGCCCCGGCCTTGATAGAAATTTCAGACGCTTTCTTGATCAGCTCTTCCGTTTTCAGCTCACCAGTTTCGATGATCACTTTAAGCAGAATATCGCCGCATGCTTCTTTACACTGCTTAACCAGCTTAAAGCCTACTTCCTCGTTGCCCGCCATTAGCGCGCGGTACGGGAATACTACGTCAACTTCATCGGCACCGTATGCAACAGCTGCTTTAGTCTCAGCAACTGCAATTTCGATGTCATCGTTACCGTGAGGGAAGTTAGTAACAGTTGCAATACGGACTTCTGGCGTACCTTGCTCACGCAGTTGCTTCTTAGCAACAGGGATGAAACGTGGGTAGATACATACAGCTGCTGTGTTGCCTACAGGGGTTTTCGCGTTCTTACACAACTCGATCACTTTGGCATCAGTGTCGTCATCGTTCAGAGTGGTAAGATCCATTAATTTAAGTGCACGTAGTGCAGCAGCTTTTAAATCGCTCATGACTATCTCCAGTCCAGTTATTTTCTACCAAGCTTATAGAAACTGTTCCATACGCTTGACGGCAATCTATTCCTATACCGTCAAACGGCCCGCCTACAGCGAACAGTTAGATGAGCGGACTTGGTTCCTTGAAGACTCAGGGAAACAATGCGAGATTGTCGACCTGATTGATATCCATTTCACCGCGCAAGATACTAGGGTAACCAACGTACCTTGCAATTAGTGCCGTCCAGCAAACCGTGACAGTACTCCCATCACGACGGGGAAACGCTGTAACAGCAATCGTCAATTTTTGATGGTGCTCGATAATAATACCAAGCTATTTTCCGCCTCACCATCAAAGTCGTGTTTCCATACGTGCACAATGTGTTTACGACTATAGATTAGAATAAACAATTGTTATTACTTGATAAATTACTCATCAAGTAAAGAAACGCTCCACAAGCCAATGATAAAAAATACCACCGGCATACACCCCGAAAATACCCATCACACCGGGCAACACTGGCGGCGCAGGAATAGGCAGTCTGATTGCTGAAAACAAGACCCCGACAATAAAGCCGGCTACCAACGCCAATATGACTTCGTTCATCGCATTTCTCTCTGTGTTATACAGCACAAAGGAAAGTGTAGCCCGCCGCCACAGGGGGTGTCGTTGTATCGACAGGATTGATAGTAACAAAGGGAAAACACCAAAATCGGAGCGCAATCGATTAAATGAAACAAAATCCAGCACGTTACATGGTTTTTACCGGATCTGTTGATCAAAATTGAGAGAGTAGAAAGTTCGAAGGGAAAAAACGCGGCTCTAGAGTTTGGTATTAATTGATAACAACAAATATAACGCAAATACAAAAACGCCACAGCAAGGCTGTGGCGTTTTATCTCACTAAATTTTAAACAATATTACATTGCGCTTAGAGAGAAGAACAAACCAGCGATTGTTGCTGACATCAGGTTAGATAACGTACCTGCAGCTACCGCTCTCATACCAAAGCGAGCAATGTCGTGGCGACGGTTTGGAGCAATGCTACCCAGACCACCCAGCAGGATTGCTACTGAAGACAAGTTAGCAAAACCACACAGCGCAAAAGAAATGATTACTTTTGTCTTTTCAGAGATAACCGCAGGAGCAGCATCGCCTAGGTAAGGGATATAGCTTAGGTAAGCAACGAATTCGTTAAGAATCAGTTTCTGACCAATGAATGAACCAGCGATGTTCGCATCAGCCCATGGCACACCGATTAGGAATGCAATAGGTTGGAAAGCGTAACCAAGGATCATTTCCAGAGTCAGTTCAGGCATACCGAACCAACCACCGATGCCACCAAGCATACCGTTGATTAATGCAATTAGACCAACGAAAGCCAATAGCATTGCACCAATGTTAAGCGCTAGCTGCATACCAGAAGATGCACCACCAGCTGCCGCATCGATAACGTTAGCAGGCTTATCATCACCTTGAGCGTCATCACCTGCTAATTGCTCAACAGGCTCATCGGTTTCAGGCTTGATGATTTTAGCAAACAGCAAACCACCTGGAGCGGCCATGAATGATGCAGCGATCAAGTACTCAAGAGGAACACCCATTGCAGCATAACCAGCAAGAACACCACCTGCTACAGAAGCCAGGCCACCACACATAACTGCAAACAGCTCAGATTGAGTCATCTTAGGTACAAACGGACGCACAACAAGTGGTGCTTCAGTCTGACCTACGAAAATGTTAGCTGTAGCAGACATTGATTCTGCGTTAGAGGTTCCAAGAACTTTCTTAAGACCACCACCAAGAACATTGATTACAACTTGCATAACACCCAAGTAGTAAAGAACGCTGATTAGTGCAGAGAAGAAGATCACTGTTGGCAGAACTTTAAATGCGAAGATAAAACCAATACCTTCAACAGAGAAGTTTACCAGGCTACCGAATAGGAATTCGATACCCACGTTACCAAAATCAATAACGCTCTGGACACCGTTACTCGCAGCACCTAGAACATCTTTACCCCAAGGTACATATAGTACAAATGCACCCAGACAGAATTGGATGGCAAATGCGCCACCAACAGTACGTAAATTAATAGCTTTACGGTTATCTGACAACAGAACTGCGATTGCTAGCAGTACTGCCATCCCAACCAGGCTCATAAACAGGCTCATAGTTTATGGCATCCCTTTAGTTAAGTTTGGCGTCTCGACAATTCGGCTCATTAAGAGTCGTGGGCATTATACTGATGCCGCGACCGATAAAATAATGCTGATATCACACTTTCTAAGGAAAGAAAGTGAAAGCAAAACCACAATTGTGACGCTACTCACAAAGCACTTAATAGCCATCGCAACCGTTTGGCACTTTCGTTTGCTTTGTCGATCAAGATCACATCGAAATTCGAAAAAATTCAGCCGCAGTTAAACTCGTCGCCTGTTCGATTTCCGACTCGGATTCAGCTCTGATATCGACTAACGCCTCAATGATGTTACGTAGCCTATCGGGACGGTTCGGTTGTCCCTGAAAGCCGGCAACGGGCATATCCGGCGCATCGGTCTCCAGCATCAGTGCTGTCAATGGCAGAGCTGCAATTGTATTGCGTGTTTTATTGGCCCGGCGATATGTAATCGTTCCACCCACGCCAATTTTGATACCTTGATCAATAAGCAGCTTTGCCTGCGGCAAGCTGCCACTAAAACCGTGATAAACACCACCAGCAATCGGCGGGTGTTGTCTCAACAAACTCATCAGTTCAGGAAAGGCCTTTCGGCAATGGAGGATCACTGGCAGCGCATAACGATTGGCCAATATCAACTGCGCCCTAAGCAACTCAACCTGCTGTTCCCGATTTGCATCCGCAATGGCAAAGTCTAGTCCACATTCCCCAACAGCAACGCATTTGGACGCCTTTTTTTCCGCTCCTCCGACGACTTGATCAAGCTGCGCCTCAAGACGACTTAATGCTATCGGACTATGCTCATGGCTAAAAAACGGATGTAAGCCAAGAGCATAGTACAAATCGTCAAATTGCTCGCAGAGTTCCTGAACAGCCAGCCAGTTTCGCTCGCCCACGGATGGAATAATGATTTTCCCGACTCCGGTTCGGCGGGCCAGCGCCAGGTAGTGGGCAGGATCAGAGGCAAATGGCTCGAAGTCAAAATGACAATGGCTGTCAATAAGCATAGCCACACCACCTGTCATTCCTCGTAACCCACAACTTCAGCCAGTTTCGCATTTATCCTCCCACCTGCATTATGTCTCGCTCGGTTTTGCAACCATCACGATCATACTACGTCCCGTCACTAAAATGGTATTTCGAAGGAATTTCGGCGCCTGCTCGATAGTATAGATATCATCAGGGCTCGAAGCGGCGGTGTTAATCAACAAGTACCAATCACAGCCGTCGCGATCGGGAACGGTGAACTCCAACGGATCCCAATAGGCATTGCAAATTACATAAAGCTCATCTTTGGTGATCGGATGATTAACGGTTAATGCCAAAGAGTGTGAGTGTTCTGACCAATCCGGCTGGTGAGGTTGCATACCATGCCAGCTGATTCCGACATTTTCCAGCACTGAACTGAGTGACATGTGCATGTTCCAGTCGATAGTCGGCTCTGCCCGGCGAATTTGGCTTAGTAACATCACAAAACGGTGCATGTCTGCATGCTTATCGACAAAGCGCCAGTCAAACCAGCTAATATCGTTATCCTGACAATAGGCATTGTTGTTGCCCTGTTGAGTGCGGCGAACCTCATCTCCCATACAAATCATCGGCATTCCGAGGGAGAGGAACAAGGTAGCCAACATATTCTTGCACTGGCGATTACGTAAATTATCGATTTCACTAATCTCAGTCGGCCCTTCGACACCATAGTTACTCGACATGTTATGGTTATCGCCGTCACAATTATTCTCCCCGTTGGCATGATTATGCTTTTCGCTATAGCTAACCAGATCATTAAGGGTAAAGCCGTCATGGGCACTGATAAAATTCACCGAGCGGTGTGGGGAGTGGCGGTGGCTACAGTAAATATCGGGCGATCCCAGGATACGCGAGGCAAAGCGGCTGACATAACCATTATCACCACGCCAGAAAGCCCGTATATCATCGCGGTACTTACCATTCCATTCATTCCAGCGATCACCAATAAACGATCCCACCTGATACAAACCAGCCGCATCCCAGGCTTCTGCAATAATCTTTGTACTGCTGAGGATCGGGTCCGAATCAATCGACCACAACAGAGGTGGCTCTTTCATCGGATGTCCCTGACTATCCCGGGCAAGCACCGAGGCCAAATCGAAACGGAAACCATCAACCCGCATTTCAGTCACCCAAAAATGCAGGGCATCAATGATCATTCGCCGCAGAACACTGTGGTTAGCATTGCAGGTATTACCGCAACCGCTGTAATTGGCATATTTGCCATTACTTTTATTCAGCAAGTAGTAGGTGCCGTTTTGCAGCCCCTTAAAACAAAATGTCGGTCCGCACTCATCCCCTTCAGCGGTATGGTTAAACACCACATCTAGGATCACTTCTATCCCGGCCTTGTGAAGCTCCCTTACCAAAGTTTTAAATTCATTGATAGCGGCCAGCGGCTCTTTCTCAACACTGTAATCGGCATGAATAGCAAAGAAGTTGATCGGGCTGTAACCCCAATAATTTTTTCGTCCATCCGGCGCATCTTGGATATCAAATTGCTGCACCGGCATCAATTCAACCGCCGTCACCCCAAGTGATTTCAGGTATGGGATTTTTTCAATAATTCCAGCAAACGTTCCACGCTTGCTCTCCTCAACACCTGATGAAGAGTGCTTGGTAAAGCCCCCGACATGCATCTCATAAATTACCGTATCGGTCAACGAGTGGTGAGGCGATAAAGTACCCTGCCAATCAAAGGCATGCTGATTAACAACGATGCTTTTCATACAGGCATCGATATTCGAGCCATGACCAATGGCTCTGTTCCGGTCATAATTTTCACCAAAACAAATTGCCTGACTGTAAGGGTCAATCAGCACTTTGTCCTTGTCAAAGCGCAGCCCGGAACGAGGCTTCCAGGGGCCGGCGACCTGAAAAGCATACACTTGACCGTGGCCGATATTAGCAACAAACAAAAACCAGTAATGCCCGCGCTTATGGTGGACAGGATCCAGCTCGAACGATAAAAGCGGCGCCTCGGCATCCGGGCTGTCAAACAAGTGTAATGTCACCCGGGTGGCATCTTTTGAATAGAGGCTGAAATTTACCCCCTGTTCTTTTACGGTCGCTCCCAGCGGATACGGTTCACCCGGCCAGGAATAAATCTCTTTACCTGCTGCAAGCTCCATCATGCATCCTCCCACAAAGTGCAATACATGGAATATTAGACATCAACAAACAGAAGGAAAGAGAGCTAGGGCAGATCCATAAAAATGTCATAAAAAAAGCCGCCACTATTGTGACGGCTTTGTCGTTCCGTAGGCTATAGCCTTACTCATTATCCCTTAGTGCTCACGGGTTGCTCGGAAGTCAACTTCAGGGAAACGTTCTTTAGCCAGGTTCAGGTTCACCATCGTCGGTGCGATGTAACTTAAGTTGTCACCACCATCCAGAGCCAGGTTAGACTGGTTCTTGCGCTTGAATTCTTCAAGCTTCTTGGCATCATCGCACTCTACCCAGCGCGCCGTTGCAACATTAACACCTTCGTAGATCGCTTCTACGTTGTATTCTGCTTTCAAGCGGGCAACAACTACGTCGAACTGAAGCACACCAACCGCACCAACGATAAGGTCGTTGTTTTGTAGCGGACGGAATACCTGTACCGCACCTTCTTCAGACAGCTGAACCAGACCTTTCAGCAGCTGCTTTTGCTTCAGAGGATCTTTCAGGCGGATACGACGGAATAGCTCAGGTGCAAAGTTTGGAATACCGGCAAACTTCAGGTTTTCACCCTGGGTAAAGGTATCACCAATCTGGATCGTACCGTGGTTATGCAAGCCGATAATATCACCCGCATAAGCTTTCTCTGCACGGGCACGGTCGCCTGCCATGAAGGTTACCGCATCAGAAATACTTACGTTCTTGCCGGTACGAACATGGTTCATTTTCATGCCTTGGCTGTAAGTACCCGAAACGATACGCATGAATGCGATACGGTCACGGTGTTTTGGATCCATGTTTGCCTGGATCTTGAAGACGAAACCAGAGAATTTCTCTTCAGTCGCTTCAACATCACGCTCGTTCGCTTTACGGGTTTCCGGAGCTGGTGCCCACTTAGTCAGACCGTCCAGCATGTGGTCTACACCGAAGTTACCCAATGCAGTACCGAAGTAAACTGGCGTTAGCTCACCGGCCAGGAACAAGTCGTGATCAAATTCAGGACATGCGCCAATCACAAGCTCAAGCTCTTCACGTACGCTTTCCGCAAGAACGGCACCGACTGCAGCGTCTAGATCAGGGTTGTCCAGACCTTTGATGATACGTACTTCTTGGATTTCATGGCCGTGACCAGACTCGTACAAGATCGTTTCATCACGGTGAATGTGGTAAACACCTTTAAATTCTTTACCACAACCAATCGGCCATGAAATAGGAGCACAAGCCATACCTAGCTCGCTTTCTACTTCATCTAGCACTTCCATTGGATCACGAACATCACGGTCAAGTTTGTTCATGAAGGTTACGATTGGCGTATCACGTAGACGGGTTACTTCCATCAGCTTACGAGTACGATCCTCGACACCTTTCGCGGCATCGATAACCATCAGACAGGAGTCAACGGCGGTAAGGGTACGGTAGGTATCTTCCGAGAAATCTTCGTGTCCTGGGGTATCAAGCAGGTTCACCAAACAATCGTTGTATGGGAACTGCATCACCGAAGTCGTTACCGAGATACCACGTTCTTTTTCCATTTCCATCCAGTCAGACTTAGCATGCTGGTTAGAACCACGGCCTTTTACGGTACCGGCTTTTTGAATCGCGTTTCCGAATAACAGTACTTTTTCGGTGATTGTTGTTTTACCCGCATCCGGGTGAGAAATGATAGCAAACGTACGGCGTTTACCCACTTCTTGTAGAAATGACATAAGCGTTGATAATCCTGTTAGAGATTTCAATAATCGAGCAGCAGCCCGTCAGACTCATCTGTATGGGCTACCCGGCTCCTGAATCGGCACCTCAATTAGGTTCCGTCACTGGCGCGCAATACGGGCGGCAAATCAATGGAGCCTTAAAAGATGGCGGAATTATACGCAAACTCCGCAGAAAGAAACAGCGGTAAGCCTGCTCTGTTTACAACACGCAAAGCGTGATTAAGCGGCTACATGATCAGATACGTCATGATCAGGGCATCTTCGCGCCCTGTTTCCGTCGGGTAGTAACCCTCCCGACGGTTGATTTCATTGAAACCAAGTGCCTCGTACAGCTGAAAAGCCCGGGTATTACTAGCCCGTACTTCAAGCCAGATCTCCTCGGCATTGCGTGCCGAAAGCTGATCAATAAACCCTTCAAGCAAAATCTTGCCGTAACCCTTGCCCTGGCAAGCAGGATCAATAGCGATGTTGAGCAGCGTCGCTTCGCCAGCTACGTTCTGGCCAAAGCAGTAACCAACCACCTGCTCTCCAACCTGCAATACAAAGTTAGCAGCAATCTTATTCGGCTCTTTACGGATCAGTGACTCTGACCAAGGAAAGGCATGAGCTGCCTGCTCAATACGCCAGACATCATCCTGGTGATGTGGCTCAAGTGGTACAATTTTATGACTCATATGAACAAATCTGTTGCCATAAGGCTTTTTTGCTAACCGGATTAGTATGCATTTGTTTCAGTGATACCGAAGTCAACAACTGACTACCTGCGGGATGCCCCCCCTGACAACCAGCCAGCCAGCACCAGGTCAAGTGATGCTCCCGGATCTGCTCCAGTGCCTGCGGCGGTACCAGCAGCGCCTGCTCGGGGCTTAGCTTCATGCTTTTCAGGATCCGACCAAATAACCAGCGGTCGTGCTCATCCAGCTCTTCCGAGCAGACAAACAGCAGTTTGCACGTTTCGGGAAGGTCAATCGCAGGCACCTCCATATTAGGAAAGAATGACGGCTTTCTTACTTGCCAGTAAGTCAGGCCCATCTCCTGTAATACCTGTATGTCTCGCTGATTCATCCTCTTACCATTTCTGTCTGGTGGTATCACTTCGGCAGGCGATCCTACCAGATCCCCGTAACCAACTACACCAATAAAAATACCACCCTCTGGTGGTATTTTATCAGCCCGAAAACACGGCGGTACTAAACATCCGAGAACTCGGCACTGTACTCGACCAGCCCACTTTTCCCGGCCAATGTACCAGGGATCAGCTCCAAGACCATAAATGCTTCATCCGGAACTGGCCAGCTACAGCTCAACCCATGGTCAGAAGCCTTAACAAATCCGACCTTAGGGTAATAATCGCTATGGCCCAGCACCACGGTAACTGGGTAACCAAACTCAGCCAGCATGCTTTTAGCTTCTTCCATCAGCGCCAGGCCAACACCTTGCCCCTGGCATTCCGGCTTCACTGCCAGCGGTGCCAGTCCTTGCCAGTTATCATCCTGTCCGTCAACGGTCACCGGACTGAAAAACAAGTGTCCGATCAGTTCACCTTCATCGCTGCATGCGACAAGAGACAAGGTGCGGCGGCCATTTTCCCGCAACCTCATCACCAGATTAGCTTCTGCCTCTGTATCAAACGTCGCTTTAAGTAAATGGTCGATAGGCAGAATATCTGCCGGTGCCTCAGTTCTAATGAGCATTAATAACCTCTTGTTCAGCAGCGATATCCTGCATCCCTTTCTGGATGAAGTCAGCTGACTGCTGCAATACAAATTTTACGGGTGCCGGCAGTGATTCCAAATCAATACTATCCATCAGGTTTTTCACTTCCAGACCCAATTCTGTGTCACCTTCAATGCGAAGGCGGCGCTGGAAGAAAAGCGTATCCGGATCTTCCTTGCGAGCCGCAATCAAAACAAGATCATTGCACTCACCGCTAAAACTCACATCTTCCTGCTCAACATGATCCGAGACAACCAGTTGCTCATTTTGGTAACTGATAAACCAGCGCAGGCCAAGATCCCTTACCTCGACTTTCAACCAACGGTCTTCCAAAAATTCAAAGTCGCCGTCTTCCAGCGCTTCTTTAAAGACCATCGCCAAGCCATCCAGCATACATTTCTTCTGGATCGCGAAAGGGGTCAACTTAGCAGGCACACGAATCAATGCCGGGCCATGCTGTACCATGTGCTTTCGTAGTTGAGCAATCACTGTTTATTATCCTGTCTATGTCGCAATTATTCATCGATTGTAGGGTAATGAAGGGGATGTTTTTTATGCCTCAGGTCAAAAAAAACGCTTCTCTGCACGCAAAGTTTGGAATTGCGCCTTCATCACAGGTTATAGTATCCGGCACGAATTATTGACCGGCTACAGGCCGAAGTCTAACGCATACGGACGTACGATTCATCAATGCCGACTGAGCAACTTAATTACTGGTTTCCGCTGCTGACCGATAACAGCCCCTTTCTGTTTGCTATATTGGACAAAGATCATAATTACCTGGTCGTCAACAGCCGCTACTGTGAAGTAAGCGGACTGAAACGCGAAGAGCTGGTAGGACAAAACGACACCGCTATTCTTGGCCATGCGTTTTACGACTCACTGCGCCCATATTACGATCGGGCTTTCAAAGGAGAATCGGTCGAAGGCGAGGTTGTGCTCAACGACAACCGCCACGATACCAGTATGCACTTCAGCCTGGCGCCTCTTCCAGATAAATCCGGCAATATTCCTTATATCGTTCTACATTCCGCCGACACCTCCGAGCGCCAGGTACTGGTTAATTCGCTACAGGAGCTGGAAGACCAACTAAGCCAACTCAATGAACTGCTCAGTGACGGCAGCTGTATTGTCGAAGGCGAGATCATCATCTCAGCCAATCAGGCCGCAGCAAATCTGCTGGGATTCGAGTCTCCACGGGAATTGATCGGCGAAGAACTTGGCCGCTTGCTGATTGACAGCCACAGCCAACGTATCCTCGGCGGGCAAATAAGCCAACTGGACAAAACGACTCCACGCCAATGCCAGACCAGCCCCCGCTGCAATACCGATCGATCGCTACAGGTTTCGGCTTCCGATATTACTTTACTTGGTTCGCCAGCTAAACTGGTGCTATTAAAAGACACATCCGAACAAGCAGTGCAGCAAGGTCAGGTCGAGCAGTTAGTCCATACCGATCCGCTCACAGGGCTTTATAACCGTCACGGCTTCAGTCGTCGGCTTAGCCAGCTGATCAACAATGAAACGCCATTGGTCATGATCTACCTTGACCTCGACAACTTCAAAAATATCAACGATTCACTGGGGCACCATATCGGCGATCGGGTACTGCAGGAAATCTCCCAGCGCCTTCGCCGCCTGTTGCCAGAAACGGCAATTATCGGCCATCTCAGTGGTGATGAATTTGCCGTCATCTTGCCTGAGCCCGAACATGACCGTGCCGGCGAGTTGATCTCGCAACAAATCATAGCCCTTATCAACCAGCCGTTCGACCTGCATCATTTCAGCAAGCATCTCGCATGCTCTATCGGTATGGTCAGCTATCCGGGAGACGGTAACGACGCCCGCATCCTGCTGCAAAATGCCGATACCGCGATGTACGAGGCCAAAAACCGCGGCCGGAACCGGCTGGTGAGGTTCAGCGAAGAGATGAACAAAGAAGCACGGATGCAACTATGGCTAGAAATCGAACTGCAAAAAGCCCTGCAACATAACGGGCTTGAAGTCTGGTACCAACCTAAGGTCAATGCCCGCGACTTTGTGATTGACGGTGCAGAAGCCCTGGTACGCTGGAAACACCCGGTGGAAGGCTATATCAGCCCGGCCCAGTTCATCCCGGTAGCTGAGCGCTCCGGCATGATTGAGCAAGTGGGACAGGTCGTAATGAAAGAAGTATTCACCACCGTCTGTAAATGGAAGCAGCAGGGGCTGATGGCTGGGCGGGTGGCGATTAACCTGTCACCACAGCAGTTTGGTAACCCGAACCTGAACACTTACGTCGAGCAGTTAAAGAAATCCACCAGGGTCAATCCCAATGATATAACCTTCGAGCTGACAGAAAGCGCGGTAATGAGCGACAGTAAACATGCAATTCAGATGTTGAACGCCATCAAAAAGCAAGGCTTTGCTCTCTCCATCGACGACTTCGGAACAGGATATTCGTCACTGTCCTACCTTGCTCGTTTCCCGCTCGACGAACTCAAGATTGACCGGGCTTTTATAAAAGACATCGAAACAGTGCCCAAGCAGGTAACTCTGATTGAAAACATCATCAACCTTGGCAAATCACTAAATATGAGCATTGTGGCGGAAGGGGTAGAAACCCGCCAGCAGGCAACACTGCTGTCAAACCTCAATTGCGACTATATCCAGGGCTTCCACTTCTATCGGCCGCAGCCCAAAAATGAACTCGAAGCGATTTTGCTCAAACATAGCCGCCATCAGGACTAATTTTTGCCCAATTGCTGACAAAATAGTCACCAGACACAAAAAAATTGTCCTAAATCAATAAAACCTGCCTGATATCAAGACAAGGGGGCACCAACCCCCCTACTATTCCTCCATAACTTCATTCCACCACTGGTAGATATAATAATATGGAGCTACTTTGCCCCGCCGGTAACCTTCCGGCGCTGAAAACTGCCATTGATAACGGTGCGGACGCGGTATACATCGGTTTTAAAGATGACACCAATGCCCGCCATTTTGCAGGTTTAAACTTTACTGGTCGCAAGCTAGAGAAAGCCGTCCAATACGTGAAAGATCATGACAGGAAGTTACACGTTGCCCTTAATACCTTCGCCCACCCAGACGGCTTTGAACGCTGGGCACGTGCGGTCGACAATGCAGCTGCAATGGGCGTTGATGCCCTGATCGTAGCTGATATTGCCGTCTTGGAATATGCGGCAACCAAATACCCGGATCTAGAACTCCACCTATCTGTACAAGCATCTGCAACCAATACGGCTGCTATTGATTTCTACAAACAGAACTTCAATGTCAAACGTGTGGTACTGCCTCGCGTGCTGTCAATCCACCAGGTTAAGCAGCTTGCCCGCAATACAGATATGGATCTGGAAGTTTTTGCATTCGGCAGCTTATGCATCATGTCTGAAGGCCGCTGCTACCTGTCTTCCTACATGACGGGTGAGTCACCGAACACCGTCGGTGCTTGCTCACCAGCCAAGTATGTCCGCTGGCAGGAAACCCCGCAGGGACTAGAGTCACGCCTGAATAATATCTTGATTGACCGCTATGCAGATGGCGAAAACGCAGGTTACCCGACCTTGTGTAAAGGCCGCTTTGAAGTCGACCTTGATGGCAATAGCAAGCGTTACCACGCCCTGGAAGAGCCAACCAGCCTCAACACCCTGGAAATCCTGCCAGAGCTGTTCAAGGCAAATATCGCTTCTGTGAAAATCGAAGGTCGCCAGCGCAGTCCTGCCTATGTTGAACAGGTTACCCGTACCTGGCGCGCAGCGATCGATCGCTACTTAGCAAACCCTGAAGGCTACCATGTCGATCCGGCGTGGAACTCTTGTCTGGGTAATGTTTCAGAAGGTAAGCAAACCACCCTGGGTGCTTACCACCGCAAGTGGCAATAAAGGAGAACATAATGAAATACTCACTTGGTCCACTCCTTTATTTCTGGCCCCAAAACGATGTAGAAACCTTCTACCAACAGGCCAAAAATGCCAATACCGATATCATCTACCTTGGTGAGAGCGTGTGCTCGAAGCGCCGCGAAGTGAAGCCGGCGCAGTGGTTTGATATCGCCAAAGACATCGCATCAACTGGCAAGCAGGTTGTACTGTCGACAATGGCTCTGCTCGAAGCACCGAGTGAAGTCAATGTAATGAAGAAGTACATCGACAACGGTGATTTCATCATCGAAGCCAACGATGTCTCAGCGATACAAATGGCTCACGAAAAAGGTATTCCGTTTGTTGTCGGCCCAGCAGTCAACTGCTATAACGCCCAGACGCTGAACCTGTTCCTGAAAAAAGGCATGGTGCGCTGGTGTATGCCAGTCGAGCTATCACGCGAATGGCTACAAAATGTCGTGAAAGAATGCGAACAACTTGGCATCCGCGACAAATTCGAAACCGAAGTTTTCAGCTACGGCTACCTGCCGCTGGCCTACTCGGCCCGCTGCTTCACAGCCCGTGCCGAAGATCGCGCCAAGGATGACTGCGAAACCTGTTGTATCAAATACCCGAACGGGATCACGGTCAACAGTCAGGAATCGCAGAAAGTCTTTACCCTAAACGGTATTCAGACCCAATCAGGTTACTGCTACAACCTGATCAATGATCTTAAAGGAATGGAAGGGCTGGTTGATGTAATTCGCCTGAGTCCGCTTGGTGTTGAAACTCTAAGCCTGGTCGATGATTTCCGTGCCAACGAACAAGGTACGATACGTCACCAACTGGAAGGCGGTCACCAATGCAATGGTTACTGGCACAGCCTGGCTGGCCTGGATATTGCCCAATAAATTGCAAACAAAGCATTACAAAAGTGCTGCGTAGCTATCTTGCATTATCGCCATAAAATAAAGCCGCGGAATCCGCGGCTTTTTTATTTTGTCTATCTGTGCCTGTATCAACAACAGTATCAGCTTTCGCCTACTTCTTCAGCTGACTGCTCTAGCTTGGCCGCAGCCATCAGGCGACTAAGCTCTAACAATGAAAAACGATGCTCAACAAACTCGTACACATTGCCTGCCAATGCCAGCTTATACAGCATCAAGGCTGACGAGTAATCCTTGTTATAGTGGTAAATTTTAGCAAGATAAAAATACGCCTCGGTCAAGTGCTCTGCCAAGATGTCATTATCTTCACTTTCACTGGCAATCTGAGCCAGTAACTCACTTTCCGTCAGCTCTCCAAGGTAAAGCCGAGCGATCTGCCAGCCCCACTCTTGCTTATCAGCAACATCATAACGTTGTTGCAACTTCTCCTGCGCCGTTTCAGGCGAACGTTCCAAATCAACCAGGTACAGCCAAATCACCCGGTAGGGATCATTAACATTCTGCTGATAGTGGGCAATGAGATCTTCATGAGCTAAATCGTATCGACCACCGTAATACAGAGCAATCCCGCGGTTTCGCTGGGCAAACGGGTGACGCAGGTTCAGCTCAAGGGTGGAGTCAAACGCTTCATAGGCCGCATCAAAGTGGGCACTCTGAGTGAAGTAGACACCGAGAATATTAAATACATCCGGCTGATCCGGTTTTAGTGACAGCGACTGGTTGAAATCAAGTCGGGCGAGATCCCGCAGGCCAATACTGTCATGAAGTAAACCACGTTCATAATAAACTTGGGCCAGGGTATCAGTATCCAGATCGCTGCGCTTTAGTAACTGATCAATGCGTGCCAGCTGAATCTGTTGCTGGATAGTCGGCTGGAAAGGTACCGCCATCGGGGGATGGGTCCATTTAGACTGAGGAGCCATACTACAACCAGCCAACATCGTCACCGCGATACATGCGATTTTTAACCTGTTTGCAATCAATGCAATTCTCCCTGAGGTATTACCAAACTGACGAGTTCTTCTTACTAGCTTATACCATTAGCGCAAGAAGGCGCATTTCGTTAAATGCTAATACCAAACTGAACAATTATCCTGACATTTTCTCTCTCATTGAGAAGGTTGTACATGATTCAGTCAGGTGTAAGTAACTCATAGGTCTAAAAAAGGGGCTTCTCAGCCCCTTTATATCATGCTTTTTTAAAAAGACTTAAGCTTCTGGCTTCTCTTCACCAGCAGGAGCTGGGTTCAGCTCGGCCTGTGCTTCTTTCATGCTTAGACGGATACGGCCCTGACGGTCAATCTCAAGGACTTTAACCTTAACTTCCTGACCCATTTCCAGGTGATCTGCAACTTTCTCGATACGCTCTTGAGAGATCTGAGAAATGTGTACCAGACCTTCTTTCGCGCCAATCACAGAAACAAATGCACCGAAGTCAACAATACGCATTACCTTACCGGTGTAGATGCGGCCAACTTCAACGTCTGCAGTAATTTCTTCGATACGGCGAATTGCTTCTTTCGCTGCTGTACCTTCTGTCGCTGCAATCTTCACAGTACCGTCATCTTCGATTTCGATCGTAGTGCCAGTCTCTTCCGTTAGAGCACGGATAACTGCACCACCCTTACCGATCACGTCTTTGATCTTCTCTGGGTTGATCTTCATCGTATGAATACGTGGAGCGAACTCAGAAATATCTTCACGAGGTGCGTTGATTGCATCATCCATCACGCTAAGGATGTGCTTACGAGCACCTTTAGCCTGGTTCAGAGCAATCTGCATGATCTCTTTAGTGATACCTTCAATTTTGATATCCATCTGCAGTGCAGTGATACCATCATCAGTACCCGCAACTTTAAAGTCCATGTCACCTAGGTGGTCTTCATCACCCAGGATGTCAGAAAGAACAACAAAGTCATCGCCTTCTTTAACAAGACCCATTGCGATACCCGCAACAGATGCTTTGATTGGCACACCAGCATCCATAAGTGCTAGAGATGTACCACATACAGAAGCCATTGAAGATGAACCGTTAGATTCTGTGATTTCAGAAACAACACGTACTGTGTACGGGAATTCGTCAACAGAAGGCATTACTGCCGCAATACCACGCTTCGCCAGTTTACCGTGACCGATTTCACGACGCTTAGGTGAACCAACGAAACCAGTCTCACCTACACAGTATGGAGGGAAGTTGTAGTGTAGAAGGAAGTGATCTTTCTTCTCACCAGTTAGGCTGTCGATGATTTGCGCATCACGCTGTGTGCCAAGAGTAGCAGTTACTAGCGCCTGAGTTTCACCGCGAGTGAACAGAGAAGAACCATGAGTACGTGGAAGTACACCTGTACGTACGTCTAGCGCACGAACCATGTCTTTTTCACGGCCATCGATACGTGGGTTGCCAGCAATAATGCGGCTACGTACAACATTCTTCTCTAGAGAACCAAGCATGTCGCGGATTTCGCGCTCATCAAGCTCTTCGTTTTCAGCCAGCATAGCTTCAACGACATCATTCTTGATCGTGCCAACTTGGTCGTAGCGAGCCATTTTTTCAGTAATTTGATACGCTTCAGCTAGACGAGCTTCTGCTTTTTCAGCAACAAGAGCTTTCAGCTCTGTGTTTACTGCTGGCGCTTCCCAATCCCATGCTGGTGTTGCAACTTCAGCTGCGAACTCGTTGATCGCATTGATCACTGCTTGCTGCTGATCGTGACCGAATACAACAGCTTGTAGCATTTGCTCTTCAGATAGGCGGTCAGCTTCTGATTCAACCATCAGAACAGCACCTTCCGTACCTGCAACTACTAGGTCTAGACGGCTTTCTTCTAGCTCAGTGTTGCTTGGGTTTAGAACGAATTGATCATTGATGTAACCAACACGTGCTGCACCGATAGGGCCATTAAATGGAATACCAGAAATAGCCAGCGCCGCAGACGTACCAATCATGGTAACGATATCTGGGTTTACATCTGGGTTTACAGAAACGACAGTTGCAATAACTTGCACTTCGTTTTTGAAATCATCAGGGAATAGCGGGCGGATCGGACGGTCAATCAGACGAGCTGTCAGTGTTTCGCCTTCAGATGGACGACCTTCACGCTTGAAGAAACCACCTGGGATTTTACCTGCCGCGTAAGTACGCTCTTGGTAGTTAACAGTTAGAGGGAAGAAGTCCTGGCCTTCAACCGCTGTTTTTTTACCAACAACAGAAACGAACACTGAAGTGTCGTCCATGCTTACCATTACAGCAGCAGTCGCTTGACGTGCCATAACACCAGTCTCGATAGTAACCGTGTGGTTACCGTACTGGAAAGTCTTTACGATAGGATTCACGTGAATTTCCTTAATTTTTATTCCGCTTTCTATTTGCGTCGTTAAGTATATCTGACACAAGGAAAAGCGTCATGTGATGAAAGACACTTTACTGTGATTTCACGTATCGCGACTAATGAAAATTCTTGCAGAGAGAAAGAACTGTCATTAGCCGCGACCTGAAGGTCGACGAAAACGACTCGCGATCTCACGACGTAAATATGTCAGTGATTAATCAATCTACTCACTACAGTAACATTCAATGAGCAATGACGATGCAGGTATTAGATGAAGCTGTAAGTAAGGAGAATGAAAGAGCAAAAAGAAAGGAGCCAAAAGGCTCCTTTCTCAAAAGCAATCTTAGCGGCGTAGGCCTAGACGCTTGATTAGGTCTTGGTAGCGATCTAGGTTCTTACCTTTAAGGTAGTCTAGAAGCTTACGACGACGAGAAACCATACGTAGCAGACCGCGACGGCTGTGGTGGTCGTGTTTGTGGTTAGCAAAGTGACCTTGAAGGTGGTTGATTTGTGCTGTTAGCAGTGCAACCTGAACTTCAGGAGAACCAGTGTCGTTTTCACATTGTGCGTATTCAGCAACGATTGCTGCTTTAGTTTCTGCATTCAGAGACATAACTCTATCCTAATACAAGATGTTTCAAATTTGTGCCAGCCAATCTCTGATTCAGCCGACACCCGAGCCGCGGATTATACTGGTAGCCCACAACAACTACAAGAGAATATTCAATTTCGCGAAGGCTTATAAGACAAGAGAAAAAGCAGGCTGGCAGCAATAAAAAAACGGAATACCCACAACAAGTATTCCGCTCTTCTCGGGCTTAGTATAACCAAGCACCTTTATCTCTTTTCAAAACGAGGAACCTTCGGCCTCTCGCTCCTTAAGCTTGCTTATTCGCCATCACGCGTTTCGGTGCCAGCAAGCCATCATCATCGATAACGCCCACACCGATAAACTCACGTTGCTCACCAACAGTAATACGCACCTGCGTACCTGTTTCTGGCACTCGACCGGCTTGGACCGGGTTGCCATTTAGAATGTAAGTTGCAAGCATCGGCAGTATATTTACTTCCGGTAAATCCTGAACCGCAGTGTCTGTCGGCAGCAACAAAGGATCAAGCAACTCGCTAGGGACAATCCCCTGCTCATTGGCTTGGTCCAGCAAGGCCTGAAGCTGCTCCAATGTCACGATGCGTTCCATCGGGAAGTTAGAAACACCGGTACGACGCAGGTAAGTTACGTGCGCACCACAACCCAGCATTTCACCCAGGTCGTCAACGATAGTGCGGATGTAAGTACCCTTCGATACATGCAGCTCCATCTCGACTTCGTTGTTGTCAAAACGGATAAGCTCCACTGAATACACGGTGATCTTACGAGATTCGCGAGGCACCTCAATCCCTTCACGGGCGTATTCATATAGCTTACGTCCCTGGTATTTCAGTGCCGAGTACATCGACGGAATTTGGTCTGTTGTCCCGCGGAACTTAGCAATGCAACGCTCCAGCTGACCACGATCCACTTTCACTTCACGTGTTTGAACAACTTCTCCATCGGAATCCGAGGTATCGGTACGTTCACCCAGCTTAGCAATAACACGATAGCGCTTGTCCGAATCGAGCAAAAACTGGGAAAACTTCGTCGCTTCACCAAAGCAAATCGGCAGCATACCGGTTGCCAATGGATCAAGTGCACCCGTATGGCCTGCTTTCTGAGCAAAGAAGATACGCTTTACTTTCTGCAGCGTATCGTTCGAGCTAAGTCCGGTTGGTTTGTCGAGGAGGATTACCCCATCGACTGGACGACCCTTACGACGACGTGCCATGGTTTATTCCTCACCTTCTTCTGGTTCGTCACCACGACGCACTTCATCATTACGTACCGCCTGGCTTACCAGGTTAGAAATACGCATACCTTCAGTCAGCGACTGGTCGAAGATGAAGTTTAGCTCAGGCGTCACACGCAGACGGATCTGCTTACCCAGCAATGAGCGGATATAAGGAGCCAGCTCGCGCAATGCTTCCAGGCTGTCTTCCGGCGATTGTTCGCCCACCGTTAGGAAAGTCACATACACTTTTGCGTAGCCCATATCACGAGATACATCGACGCTAGAAATGGTTGCCATTGCAATACGCGGATCTTTAATCTCACGCTGTAGGATCACCGCCAGCTCTTTTTGCAACTGCTGTGCAACACGCTGGGTACGGCTAAATTCTTTTGCCATATTCGTTTTCTCTCTAAGAATTCATCTCTTGAAAGAATGGGGAGCCAAGGCTCCCCATAAAATCAGTCGTTATAAAACAGCTACTTACCCTGATGGTTAGTCAAGAGTACGCTTAACTTCAACGATTTCGTAAACTTCGATCTGGTCACCAACGCGAACATCATTGTAGTTCTTAACGCCGATACCACATTCGTAGCCGTTCTTAACTTCTTGAACGTCGTCTTTGAAGCGACGTAGTGACTCAAGCTCACCTTCGTAAATTACAACGTTCTCACGTAGTACACGGATAGGGTTGTTACGCTTGATGATACCTTCAGTAACCATACAACCGGCGATAGCACCAATCTTAGGTGATTTGAAGACATCACGCACTTCAGCAAGGCCAATGATTTCCTGCTTGAATTCAGGAGCAAGCATGCCGCCCATCGCTGCTTTAACTTCGTCAATCAGCTGGTAGATGATTGAGTAGTAGCGCAGATCAAGGTTCTCAGTGTCAACAGTACGACGCGCAGATGCATCAGCACGAACGTTGAAACCAAGAATGATTGCGTTAGACGCAGCAGCCAGTACCGCATCAGTTTCAGTGATACCACCAACGCCAGAACCAACGATGTTCACCTTAACTTCGTCAGTTGAAAGCTTGCGTAGAGAATCTGCGATTGCTTCTACAGAACCCTGTACGTCCGCTTTAAGAACTACGTTCAGCTCAGCAACTTCACCGGCAGCCATGTTTGCGAACATGTTCTCCAGTTTAGCTTTCTGCTGGCGAGCCAGTTTAATATCACGGAATTTACCCTGACGGTAAAGCGCAACTTCACGAGCTTTACGCTCATCACGTACAACTGTTGCTTCGTCACCTGAAGACGGCACACCAGAAAGACCTAGGATCTCAACCGGGATTGATGGACCCGCAGTTTCGATTTCTTTGCCTAGCTCATCACGCATCGCACGTACACGGCCATGTTCAAGACCACAAAGTACGATATCGCCCTTGCGAAGAGTACCTTCCTGAACAAGAACAGTTGCTACAGGACCACGGCCTTTATCCAGGCGAGATTCTACAACCACACCTTTCGCCATGCCTTCTTCTACAGCTGTCAGCTCAAGAACTTCAGACTGAAGAAGGATCGCTTCAAGAAGACCGTCAATGTTAGTACCTTGCTTCGCAGAGATATGAACGAAAATGTTCTCACCGCCCCACTCTTCAGGGATAACATCGTACTGCGCCAGTTCGTTCTTCACGTTATCTGGGTTAGCATCTTCTTTATCGATCTTGTTCACTGCAACAATCAGAGGTACGCCTGCCGCTTTCGCGTGCTGGATAGCCTCAATCGTTTGTGGCATTACACCATCGTCCGCAGCAACAACCAGTACAACGATATCCGTCGCCTGAGCACCACGAGCACGCATAGCTGTAAATGCTGCGTGTCCCGGAGTATCAAGGAAGGTGATCATGCCGTTTTCAGTTTCAACGTGGTATGCACCGATGTGCTGGGTAATACCGCCGGCCTCGCCTGAAGCTACGTGAGCTTTACGGATGTAATCAAGTGTCGATGTTTTACCATGGTCAACGTGACCCATGATAGTAACAACCGGTGCACGAGGCACTGAAGCAAGGTTTTCGTCACGATCAGAAAGAACCGCTTCTTCCAGCTCGTTTTCTTTACGCAGGATAACTTTGTGACCCATTTCTTGAGCCACTAGCGCAGCTGTTTCCTGGTCGATAACCTGG
Source organism: uncultured Photobacterium sp. (assembly GCF_947502415.1). Classification (GTDB taxonomy): domain Bacteria; phylum Pseudomonadota; class Gammaproteobacteria; order Enterobacterales; family Vibrionaceae; genus Photobacterium. Next base: position 46,134 of record NZ_CANMZV010000012.1, read on the forward strand.
TTGATAGTCGCCATTGCGCCCATCTTCATCATAACCTTGATAACTTCAACGCCCTTCACAGACATCTTGTTAGCAAGCTCAGAAACAACGATGGTTTCGCCAATTACAACATCTTGCTTAGCAACGGTTGCTGTTTTGTCAAAACCGTGCTGCATTGAAGTCGGCTTGTGCATCTGCGGCTTACCGCGACCACGTTGATGACGGCCACCACGAGCATTGCGATCATCTGACTTAGCGCCAGCTTTTTTCTTCTTACGGCGACGACCGCCTTCTTCTTTACGATCCTGTTCGTCTTCAGCTGCGCGAGCGTAGCTAGACGTTGTAGTATGGTAATCTGATTTTTCCATATTAGTCGTACCCTGATCAGCCTTTGACCAGTTTTTTTCATTCATTTCTGCCATTTTGCGTGCCTCTTCTAGCTGGCGCTGACTTTCTTCTTCGGCTTTACGCTTGGCTTCCTCTTCCCGGCGACGTTGTAGCGCCTCAGCTTCTTTTTTAGCCTGTTCATCAGCGGCGGCTCGCTTAGCTTTTTCTTCAGCTAAACGCTTATCTTCAGCTTCACGTTGCGGCTTTTCCTCAGCGTCACGTTTGGCCTCTAGTTCTGCATTCTGTTTAGCTTTCTCGTCAGCTAAACGCTTTTCTTCAGCGGCACGTTTGGCTGCTTCTTCAGCCTCACGCTTCGCCTGCTCTTCCGCTTCTCGCTTGGCAGCTTCTTCGGCTGCACGCTTAACGGCTTCTTCAGCTTCACGTTTGGCAGCGTCTTCTGCCTGACGTTTTGCTTCTTCAGCGGCGCGCTGTTCTTCTTCAAGCGCAGAACGTTTTACATAGGTGCGCTTTTTGCGCACCTCAACCTGAACACTTTTACTCTTACCACCAGAGCCCGATACACTCAAAGTGCTACGGGTCTTGCGTTGAAGAGTAAGGCGTGTAGGAGCCCCGCCAGCGCTATCGCCACCATGTTCTTTCTTCAGGTGAGCTAACAGCGTCTGTTTTTCCTGTTGGCTTACGCTTTCTTCAGCTTTCTTGCTGATACCAGCATCGGCAAACTGTTTAAGCAAACGATCAATCGGAGTACCAATTTCCTCGGCTAATGCTTTAACTGTAACCTCTGACATGCTGCTCCTCCCTTGCTATCATTTGTAATTACGCTTCGTCGCCGAACCAGCAGATGTTGCGCGCTGCCATGATTAGCTCACCCGCTTTTGCATCGTCCATGCCTTCAATGTCAGTCAGGTCATCAGTGCCCTGATCAGCCAAATCTTCAAGCGTACTCACACCTTTAGCTGCCAGTTTGAACGCCATTTCGCGTTCTAGACCGTCAAGACCAAGCAGGTCTTCTGCAGGTTCAACACCTTCAAAAGATTCTTCCTGGGCAAGAGCTAGCGTTGTTAGCGCTTCTTTAGCACGGTTACGTAGTTCGTTGACAGTGTCTTCATCCAGACCTTCAACGCCCATTAGCTCGTTTACTGGAACATAAGCGATTTCTTCTAGTGATGTGAAGCCTTCTTCAACCAGTACAGCTGCGAAATCTTCATCAATATCTAGATGCTTGGTAAACGCTTCAATTGATTCCTGCGCTTCTTCCTGATGTTTCTTCTGAAGATCTTCTACAGTCATCACATTCAGTTCCCAGCCAGTTAGCTGAGATGCCAGGCGTACGTTCTGACCACTGCGGCCGATTGCCTGAGCAAGGTTATCCTTCTCAACAGCAATGTCCATGGTGTGGTTATCTTCATCAACGATGATAGAACTAACTTCGGCCGGAGCCATCGCATTAATAACAAACTGTGCTGGGTTCTCGTCCCAAAGCACGATATCAATACGTTCGCCACCAAGCTCACCAGATACAGCCTGCACACGCGCGCCACGCATACCAACACACGCACCAACAGGGTCGATACGCTTGTCGTTTGTCTTCACAGCAATCTTCGCACGAGAACCAGGATCGCGAGCCGCGCCCATCAGTTCAATCATCTCTTCGCCAATTTCTGGCACTTCGATGCGGAATAGCTCAGATAGCATCTCAGACTTAGAACGTGTCATGAACAACTGGAAACCACGCGCTTCCGGACGTACCGCATATAGCAGGCCACGTACACGGTCACCCGGACGGAAGTTTTCACGAGGTAGCTGATCATCACGCTGAATAACAGCTTCAGCGTTATTACCAAGGTCAATGATAACAGCATCGCGATTAACTTTTTTAACAACACCAGTAATTAACTCACCTTCGTTGTCAATAAATTGTTCCACGATCTGAGCACGCTCAGCTTCACGTACTTTCTGTACGATAACCTGCTTAGCAGTCTGAGTCGTAATACGGTCAAATGTTACTGACTCGATTTCTTCTTCCACGAAGTCTTCAAGCTGAATAGTTTCATCATCGTACTGAGCAGCTTCGATTGTGATTTCCAGCGTTGGCTGAGTCACTTCTTCTACGGCCTTCCAGCGACGGAATGTATCAAAATGACCGGTCTTACGGTCGATCGCTACACGTACGTCGATTTCTGCTTCGTATTTTTTCTTAGTCGCTGTTGCCAGTGCGATCTCTAGTGCTTCGAAGATACGCTCACGAGGAACAGCTTTTTCGTTGGATACCGCTTCAACGACAGCCAAGATTTCTTTGTTCATTTCTAATGCCCCAATTTAGCGGTTAGAACTTTGGAACCAGGTTGGCCTTGGAGATATTGCTTAGTGCAAATGTTTCTTCATTGCCATCAACTTTCACTGTGACTAGCTCACCGTCAACGGAAACAATGTCACCTTTCCACTTACGGCGATTTTCCATCGCCATTTTCAATACCAGGCTGACCTCGTGGCCAATAAATTGCTGATAATGTGCTGCTTTAAATAGCGGCCTTTCCAGACCAGGGGATGACACCTCCAGGTTGTAAGCCACAGTAATTGGATCTTCAACATCCATTACCGCACTAATTTGGCGGCTAACCTCTGCACAGTCGTCAACGAAAATGCCGTTTTCATGATCGATAAAAACACGCAAAGTTGAGTGCTCGCCTGCACGGATAAATTCCAAACCGACTAATTCATAGCCCAAAGCCGTTACCGGCGCTTCAAGCAGTTCAGTCAATTGCATCTCTAAAGCTGTCAAAACAACCCCCTGGAAACAAAAAAAGGGCACTAAAGCCCAGTAAATACCTGAATGGTCATTTTTCAGATAATAAAAAACCCCGAATTACGGGGTTTTTTATTACTGGACCCTGATTATCACAGCGCATAGCTATGATAGAAAAAACGTACTTCTTTAAAAGAATAGCCGTTTTTTCAAAAGTTGGTTGCGGGGGCCGGATTTGAACCAACGACCTTCGGGTTATGAGCCCGACGAGCTACCAAGCTGCTCCACCCCGCGTCCGTAATCTGACGACGATTATATCGTTCAGATGTTACTCTTTCAAGTAACGAATCATGGTGCCGAGAAGGGGACTTGAACCCCTACACCTTGCGGCACTAGCACCTCATGCTAGCGTGTCTACCAATTTCACCATCTCGGCTAAATCTTTAATTACTGAGGAATATCGCTGTTTGCAGGAACATTCTCAGTTTTTTCTACAACTTGCTCTGCTGCAGGGGCTGTTAGGTCTTCCCAGCCGCTTGTTTCTTTCGCTTGCTTAGCACTAATATTGCCAAGAACAAGACTGATAACGAAGAAAACAGTTGCACAAATTGCGGTCATTCGGGTTAAAAAGTTTCCAGAGCCGCTCGCGCCAAACAGCGTACCTGATGCGCCAGCCCCGAATGAAGCTCCCATATCTGCGCCTTTACCTTGTTGAACCAAAACTAGGCCAATTACACCAAGCGCAGCCAACAGATAAATCACAAGTAGAATTTCGTACATGGGTTCCACCTATGGTTAAATTGTTGTGCCGGCTTTGCTTAAGCAGTGCCAGCGCACTCCCTAACTAAAGGAGCGAGGGAATACTAGCGAAACCCTCCCCTTGTGACAAGTAAAATTTAACAAAAAAACTATTGCCATGAATTACTTGACTAAGTTTTAAGCAAAACCGACTCCAAAGTTACTTCCCGTTGAGGAAAAGATTAGCAGTTATCCTTCACGGCCTGTGCAATCGCCAGCGCTGATTCTTTAACTAAATCAGCGTCTTCGCCTTCTACCATTACACGGATTAAAGGTTCAGTACCAGATTTGCGCAACAGCACTCGACCGCTATCTCCAAGTTTAGCTTCTACCGCAGCCTGTGCCGCCAGAACAGCCTCAGACTCAAGCGGATTAGCATCACTTGCGAAACGGACATTTTCCAGCACCTGCGGGTACATTGCCATACCATCAGTCAGCTCTTTCAGTGTCATTTTGCTGCCAACAATCGAAGCCATGACTTGCAAGCCAGCAACAATACCGTCACCCGTTGTCACTTTATCGAGCAAGATCACATGGCCAGAATTCTCAGCACCAATCAACCAATTGTGCTTTTGCAGCTCTTCCATCACATAGCGGTCACCCACTTTGGCTCGAACAAACGGAATGCCCAGATTCTTCAGCGCCACTTCCATGCCCAAATTGGTCATCAAAGTACCAACAACACCACCTTTCAGCTCTCCACGGCGAAGGGCATCACGAGCAATAATGTACGCAATTTGATCACCATCAACCTTGTTGCCTTCTTCGTCAACCATGATTACGCGGTCGCCGTCACCATCCAGTGCAATACCGAAATGTGCTTTTTCTTCCAGTACCTTAGCCTGAAGAGCTGCCACGTCAGTCGCGCCTACTTTATCATTGATATTGATACCGTTCGGCTCACAACCCAGCGTGATCACCTCAGCACCTAACTCTTTGAAAACATTCGGAGCAATGTGATAGGTTGCACCGTGGGCACAGTCAACAACGATCTTGTAACCAGCCAGGCTCAACTCTGTCGGGAATGTACCTTTACAGAACTCAATGTAACGACCTGCAGCATCATTGATACGGTAAGCCTTACCCAGCATGGCTGATTCAACACATGTCAATGGTTTTTCCATCTCTTCTTCGATAGCCAGCTCAATTTCATCAGGCAGCTTGGTTCCTTCTGAAGAGAAGAATTTAATACCGTTATCATAATAAGGGTTGTGGGAAGCTGAAATAACGATACCAGCTTCGGCACGAAAAGTACGGGTTAGATAAGCAACCGCCGGTGTTGGCATCGGACCGGTAAATGCAGCCTGCAGACCAGCAGCAGCTAGGCCGGCTTCCAATGCTGATTCCAGCATATAGCCGGAAATACGGGTATCTTTACCAATGATCACCTTATTGGTGCCTTGCTTGGACAGAACCCGACCTGCCGCCCAGCCAAGTTTCAAAACAAAATCTGGTGTAATTGGTGCTTTACCTACCAATCCGCGAATACCATCCGTACCAAAGAACTTACGTTCAGCCATTTTCAGCTCCTAGCAATTTATCTTATGTTCCTGCTCTAATGTCATCCGACACACTTTCAATACATCAACAGTTTCTTGTGCATCGTGGACCCGAATGATCTGTGCCCCTTTCATGGCAGCAATTGCTGCGCAAGCCAGGCTACCAGCCAGACATTCTGCAGGCTTTTTATCAAGTAGTTTAAATATCATTGATTTACGCGACATACCGACCAGCAGCGGTAAACCAAATTGATGAAATTTATATAACTGCGCAAGCAGCTGGTAATTATGCTCTAGCGTTTTGCCAAAACCAAACCCAGGATCAAGCAATAACCGCTCGCGGCCGATTCCAGCCTCTTCACATACTGCAACCCGCTCGGTGAGAAAATCGCTGACATCCGTAATTAAATCGTCATATTGAGGCTGGGCCTGCATTGTACGCGGTTGCCCCTGCATATGCATTAAACAAATTGGCACCCCGGCGTTGGCAGCTGCTGCTACAGCACCCGGTTCCTGTAAGGCCCGAACGTCATTAATCAAATCAGCGCCGGCCTTAACGGCTTCGGTCATCACTTGTGCCTTGCTGGTATCCACCGAGATCCAGCAATCAAACCGCTGGCGAATTGCTTCTATAACCGGAACCACTCGTTCAAGCTCGTCCTCCAAAGCCACATCCACAGCCCCAGGACGAGTCGACTCGCCACCAATATCGATAATACTGGTTCCTGCAGCCAGCATCTCCTCGACATGGTACAAAGCCTTATCCTGGTGAAAGAATTTACCACCATCCGAAAAAGAATCAGGAGTGATGTTTAAAATACCCATGGTATGGGCATAAGAAAGATCGAGAGTCTTATCTCTACTGGTCAGGATCATCGCCTTCCCCCATAACGCCAAGCATCTGTAGCAGCGAGAGGAAATACTTCCCCTCGATACAACAGCCTGCTTAGTAATCCATAACAGCTAAACAAAAAAAACCCCGAGACAGCTCGGGGTTTTACTGTTTAGCTCACAAATTATACTTGCGGCTTGTTGTCTTCTTTGTCATCTGCATCAGGAGTTTCGACTTTTTCAGTCACTGTATTATCAGCGGCCTTATCGTCCTTTTCCTCAGCCGTTTCGCCCTCAGAAGCAACTAGCGTGTCATTTTCATCGGTCCAACCTTTAGGAGCTCGAATAACCGATTTACGCGCCATCAAGTCATCAATCTGACCAGCATCAATGGTCTCATACTTCATCAATGCTTCTTTCATTGCATGCATGATATCCATATTCTGCATCAGAATTTCACGTGCACGCTCATAGTTACGGTCGATCAGAGCACGAACTTCATTGTCGATTGCGCGCGCCGTCTCGTCGGACATATGTTTAGTCTGGGTTACAGAGCGACCAAGGAACACTTCACCTTCGTCTTCAGCATACAATAGCGGACCCATCTTATCCGAGAAGCCCCACTGAGTGACCATCTTACGCGCAATATCAGTTGCTCGCTCGATATCGTTCGATGCACCAGTCGACACTTTCTCCACACCGTAAATCAGCTCCTCAGCCAAACGACCGCCGTACAGGCTTGAAATCATTGACTCAAGGAATTCACGCGAATGACTGACACGATCCTGCTCCGGCAGGTACATGGTCACACCTAAAGCACGACCACGAGGAATGATAGACACCTTGTAAACCGGATCATGGTCAGGTACCAGACGGCCAATAATCGCGTGGCCAGCTTCGTGATAAGCCGTCGACTCTTTCTGCTCATCCGTCATCACCATGGACTTACGCTCGGCGCCCATCATGATTTTGTCTTTCGCCAGCTCAAACTCCACCATGGAAACGGTACGCTTGTTACCACGTGCAGCAAACAAGGCTGCTTCGTTAACCAGGTTAGCCAGATCCGCACCAGAGAAGCCTGGAGTACCACGCGCGATCAGCGATGGTTTCACATCGTTGTCCAGCGGTACTTTACGCATATGCACTTTTAGGATCTGCTCACGGCCACGGACATCCGGCAGGCCAACTACGACCTGGCGGTCGAAACGACCAGGACGCAATAGCGCTGGGTCAAGTACGTCAGGACGGTTAGTTGCAGCGATAACGATAATACCTTCATTACCTTCAAAACCATCCATCTCAACCAGCATCTGGTTCAGGGTCTGTTCACGCTCATCGTGACCACCACCCACACCAGCACCACGCTGGCGACCTACGGCATCAATCTCATCAATGAAAATAATACAAGGCGCCGCTTTCTTGGCTTGTTCGAACATGTCACGGACACGGGATGCACCCACACCGACAAACATTTCAACGAAGTCAGAACCGGAAATAGTGAAAAACGGTACTTTAGCTTCACCAGCAATTGCTTTTGCCAGCAAGGTCTTACCTGTACCAGGAGGACCAACCATCAGTACGCCAGTTGGGATCTTACCACCCAGCTTCTGGAAACGACTTGGATCACGCAGGTAATCCACCAGCTCTTTAACGTCTTCTTTCGCTTCGTCACAACCGGCAACGTCTGCGAAAGTCGTCTTGATCTGGTCTTCGCTCATCATGCGCGCTTTAGATTTACCAAACGACATGGCACCTTTGCCACCACCGCCCTGCATCTGGCGCATAAAGAAAATCCAAACACCAATCAGAAGGAGCATTGGGAACCATGAAATGAAGATAGAAGCCAGCAGGCTTGGCTCTTCAGGTGGTGTACCCATCACCTTCACATTAGCGTTAATTAAGTCGTCTAGCAGCTTCTGGTCGTTATAGACAGGCAGATAAGTAACGTATCGCGTGTTATCACGTTTATAAACGGTGATTTCACGATCATTGAATCGCGCTTCCCTTATCTGATCCTGACCGATTTCACGGACAAAGGTTGTATAGTCGACTTGACGGCCAGCACTATCGCCTGGACCGAAGCTCTGAAAAACAGACATCAGAACCACAGCGATAACCAACCACAGAATCAAGTTTTTTGCCATGTCACTCAAGGTGTTAACCTCGCGATAACTTAAAGATGAATTTAGGGTACTACAGTTTATAACCTGTAGCTACAATATAAACCTCACGAGAGCGATCTCGTGATGAATCCGGTTTCCGAATTTTGACCGCTTTGAACATGCTGCGAACTTCAGCCAGATACTGATCAAAGCCTTCACCCTGGAAAACTTTTACCGCAAAGCTGCCGTTCGGCGCAAGTACTTGTCTACACATATCTAATGCTAGTTCAACAAGATACATAGCTCTAGGCTGATCTGAAGCTAAATTGCCACTCATGTTAGGAGCCATATCTGACAGTACCACATCAACCATATCTGGCTGAATGCGTTCCAACAGTGCATCTAACACAGCTTCTTCACGAAAATCCCCCTGCAGGAAGCTCACGCCTGGCAGGGAATCCATTGGCAAAATATCACAGGCGATAACTTGTCCGCTATCACCAACAACTTCCGCCGCATATTGTGACCAACCACCCGGTGCAGCACCAAGATCGACCACTGTCATGCCTGGTTTTAACAGCTTGTCTTTATTCTGAATTTCTTCAATTTTGAAAATAGCGCGGGAACGATAGCCTTTCTTTTGCGCTTCAAGAACATATTTATCATCAAAATGCTCTTTCAGCCAACGGCCTGAACTACCCGAGTGCTTTTTTTTACTCATGATTTACCTAATGAGTTAGCGTACTTATAAAGTATACTTGACCACCACGCAGTGGCATATACTAAACAAATTAGTCTTCTAGACTAGATGGCGTTAGAATACCCTGTTTTCAACCCTTGTAATATAAAAATAGAGTCATCATGAATCTAAGCACCAAACAGAAGCAATACCTAAAAGGCCTTGCTCACAACCTAAAACCTGTTGTCCTTATGGGTGCAAACGGCCTAACTGAAGCAGTTTTGGCTGAGATTGAACTCGCGCTTGACCACCATGAGCTTATCAAGGTTAAGGTAGCGGCTGAAGAGCGTGAAACAAAGGTTTTGATCGTGGATGCAATTATTCGCGAAACTAAAGCTGAAAAAGTACAGGTTATCGGTAAAACGCTAGTTCTATATCGCCCAAGCGAAGAGCGCAAAATCGAACTTCCTCGAAAATAAAAAAGGCCGCCGCTGCGGCCTTTTTTACGTCTCGATAATGGCATGGAATGCTTTCCATTGCAGCCAACGGTAACATTCCCTAACAATTCATGCCCTATATACCAGCTTATAGATAAGCTACTTCGGCAATTTCGAATTCTTTCTGGCCACCAGGTGTCGTAATCGTCACCTCGTCGTCCTGCATCTTGCCAATCAGGCCACGTGCAATCGGAGAGTTTACAGAAATACGGCCTGCCTTGATGTCAGCCTCGTCGTCACCCACAATCTGGTAGGTCACTTCATCTTCGGTATCAACATCAATCAGGGTTACTGTCACACCAAAAATCACCTTACCTGAGTTTTCCATCTTGGTAACATCAATCACCTGGGCTACAGACAGCTTGTATTCGATATCACGGATCTGTGCTTCACAGATACCCTGCTCTTCACGAGCAGCGTGATATTCCGCGTTTTCTTTCAAATCGCCCAGTTCGCGCGCTTCACCGATCGCTTGAGAGATTAGTGGACGACGCTTAACCAGAACTTCCAGTTCTTCACGCAGCAATTTCTCACCACGTACGGTCATTGGAATCTTATCCATAAATATATTTACCTCAATACCCTTAAGCGCTTGTCACTTTTTGGGCAAAAAAAAGCTAGCCCAGCAGCATCGCTGAACCAACATCGTTAACAGGGAACAGAATCATTCTAAACAAACTTGAGCAAGAGATCATCCCGGATCGCCGCTCCGGCATCATCCACATCACTAACGGCCTGTTGAAACAACATACGCTTACAAGAATAGACCACAAAATAATGTGGCTATAGTCACAAAAATACCAGATAGCGTAAATTTATCGTCAAAGAAAAGCTCAACCGCATTCTAAATACAACTAAAAAACACAATCACAGGCGAACTTTAGCCAAATCAGTTAAGTGACTGATAAACCAGACCATAAAAACAAAAAACCATTTAAAATCATACCAATAAAGTATTTTTCAGTTTTTTTTACTAACTCTATCCAACCAATAACCAGTAAAAAGAACACTATGCATTTAGCAGTCTCATGCATACCACAAAATAATTCCAAAAGGATTTCCAAAAGGATTCGATAATGAACAAGAACCTTATTGCTTTAGCAGTAGCAGCAGCATCAATCTCAGGCGCAGCAACAGCAGCAGAAGTATATTCAGATGAAGCATCTAGCCTTGCAGTCGGTGGTCGTTTTGAAGCGCGTGCAGTAATGGCTGATACAGAAACTAGCAGCAACAAAGTTTCTGATGCAACTCGCGTACGTATCAACGTAGCAGGTAAAACAGACATCACTGACAATCTGTACGGTACAGGTTTCTTCGAAAAAGAATTCCAAAGCGCGGACAGCAGCGATGACGAAACCCGTTATGCTTACGCTGGTATCGGTGGCACATACGGCCAGCTGGTTTACGGTAAGGCCGACGGCTCTCTAGGCATGCTGACTGACTTTACTGATATCATGTCTTTCCACGGTAACGAAGCTGGTAACAAGCTAGCTGCGGCTGACCGTACTGACAATAACCTTGCTTACGTAGGCTCTTTCGACCTAATGGGCAACAACCTGACTGTTAAAACTAACTACGTATTCGACAACGGCGAAAACACTGACGGCTACTCTGTTGGTGCTATGTACGTGATGGATATGGGCCTAGGCTTCGGTGCGGGTTACGGTGAACAAGACGGTCAGAGCTCTAAAAACGGCAACGAAGACAAAACAGGTAAGCAGGCATTCGGTGCGATTTCTTACACTGTCGGCGATTTCTACGTTGCAGGTCTTTACCAGGACGCTCGTGACACAGTGGTTCATGACAGCCTAATCAAAGATTCAACTGGCTACGAATTTGCAGCATCATACACCCTAGGCAAAACTGTATTTATCGCTACTTACAACTACTTAGAAGATACGGATAAGAACGTTGACCTACGCGACTCTGTTGCTGTAGATGCAACTCACTACTTCAACAAGAACTTCCGTACTTACGCTTCTTACAAGTTCAACAACCTGGACAAAGACGTTGTTGGTAAGAAAGTTGCGTCTGACGAATTCGTTCTAGGTGCACGTTACGACTTCTAATTTAATTAGAATTCAGAGCGTTAGATCCAAAAAAACGGTACTTGCCTTCGAGCCGGTACCGTTTTGCTATAAGATGGCTAGGGTTAACTGAACCTCTCATTTTTATGGCACCAATCATGTTACGAGCACTCCCATTACTTATCGGCATTCTGTTTTGCCTTCCAGCTTTTGCCAGCTTTTCTCCCCAGAAGGCCTTAAATCAGTTGCCAGAAGGTCATGATACAGCCCTGTTGATCACCGATCCGACAACAGGCACCACCTTAACCACCCAACGCGAAAACCAGCTGCAGGCACCAGCCAGTACTCAAAAGCTCATCACGGCATTAGCGGCCAGGCTTTACCTCGGCAAAAACTTTCGATTTCACACCGAATTAGAGCAAGACAAAAACAACTTTATTCTCCATTTCAGCGGCGACCCAAGCCTATCTCGGCAACAACTGGTTGCCCTGCTGAAAAAAATAAAAAAAGTCAGGAAAACCATCAGTGGTGACATAATCCTTAATGGTGCCATTTTCAGTGGGTACGAACGTGCGCCGGGCTGGCCATGGGATGTACTAGGCGTTTGCTACAGTGCTCCATCAAGCAGTATTTCCCTTGAACATAATTGCGTTCAGGGCGCTCTTTACAGCAATAAAACAGCCGGACAACTGACTCGGGTACACATCCCTCCCCACCAGCCAATTGAGGTCAGCACCCACGCTCTCACAGTGACCACGGAGCAGCAGAAAGCCCGCCATTGTGAATTGGAACTCTATGCCGAAGATACCAACCACTATCTGCTCAGCGGTTGCCTGGAGCAGCAGAAACGTCCATTACCACTGAACTTTGCCGTACAGAATACATTTAAATTTACTGAGGCAGTGATTCGCAGAGAACTAAAACGAGCCGGGATCCGTTTTACCGGTAATATAGTGAGAAGTGATACCGCCCGTGGCAAACGCATTGCCCGCCACTCTTCAGCCCCGCTCAGTGAGCTGCTCGATACCATGATAAAAGACTCCGACAACCTGATTGCCGACAACCTCGCTAAAACACTCGGCAATCGCTACTTCAGCCAACCTGGTACGTTTAATAATGGTGTCGCAGCCATTAAAGCTATTTTGAAAGAAAAAGCAGGCATTGACCTACACCAGGCCGTATTAGTCGACGGCTCGGGACTGTCTCGCAACAACCGCCTGACAGCGAGTCAAATGATGGAAGTGATCACTTACATCTACCACCATGACAAACAGTTGGGGTTGCTGACAACCTTACCGGTCAGCGGACAAAGCGGCACCTTACGTTACCGTCAGAGTATCCGCCACCAGCCACTGATCGGACAAATTGCTGCCAAAAGCGGTTCACTGTTCGGCACTCACAACCTTGCCGGAGTGCTTACTACCCAATCGGGTAAGGAGCTACTGTTTGTACAACTTGTCACCAACTACCACCCGGAAGAGCGAGACGATGATACCCCTAAAGTCGCCCCTCCTATCGAACAGTTCGAGCGAGAGTTATACCGCGCGCTATATAAAAGCTTTTAGGTTCTAGGTTCTAGGTTCTAGGTTCTAGGTTCTACAACAAAAAAAAAGCGAGTAACAAAAGTCACTCGCTTTTTCTAATCTGGTTATTTTCGGATGTAAAACTGAAGAGTAAAGCTATTGAGCCTGCGCTCTCTACGCTAATCCCAAAAATGTATTCACTGTGGTGAAATAGATAATCATCCCGGAAATATCAACCACTGAGGCCAATACCGGACTCACCAGCACCGCCGGATCCAGACGGCAGGCTCGGGCAATCATCGGCAGCACTCCGCCGACGGTGGTCGACAGCACCACCTGCAACGAAATCGCCATTCCAATCGCCAGAGCGATATCTTCGAGCCTCATGCCAATCGGCAATACCGTACTGTCACTGAACACCATAACCCGGCCGACAATCACAAGTGCCAGCACCACTGCAATCACAATGGCTACACGGAACTCTTTCCAAAGTACAGCCAGCCAGTCTCGACACCGTATTTCTTCCATTGCCAGCGCCCGGACCACCAATGTCGCCGCCTGCGAACCGGTATTCCCTCCCGCAGCCGCAATCACCGGCATATAAATCGCCAGTAGCACTAGTTGACTCAAGGTGTCTTCATAATGAGAAATGATCAATCCCGAAACAATACCCAGCAAAGCCAGGCCGACAATCCAGCCAATGCGCTCACGCACATGGCTAAAGACACTGTTTTTCAGATAATGCCCTGCCGGCTCAGCTTCCGAGCAGATCAATCCAAGTCCGTTCGCCAAGTGACGCATACGCACTTGCTCATTTCGTTCATCAAGCAGATCCAGCAAGGTCTGCACATGCCGCAAAGGGCATTCATGTAATACCGCAATCGCATCGGAAATTGGCATCCTGGCAAGGAGTGTCGCCTGCTCATTAATGTCATATTTCAAGAACGCATTACGGACAGCCAGCACATCACTCTGGCCTAGGTGTTCATTTGTAGTTGCAGCCTGAGCCGCATAGTTCATTACCGCCATGGCGAATCTCCCGATTGGCAATGCCCGCCTTTTCAGACGCAGCATGGGTAACGACCACCAGAATCACGTCATACAACTATGCAAATGTGCCAACCACTACTACATCAGAAAAACAAAACTCATTTTGTCTGATAAAAAAATAGCGAAAAGCCTGTCATCTACAGTAGATTGACGCCGTTCTATATTGAGAATATTGGCAAGAAAACCGAGGAATGATTTGTCAGGATAGATATCAGAAGAAGAGATACATAAGACATATTATTCCGAACCCGAAAAGAAGGTCCGGAATCACAGGAGACCGACACCGTTAACGGGTTTGATTTTCCACCTTCATACTCGGGGGATGGTCGGTATCGTTCATTAATGTCTCCAAAAAGATTTATCGCTTATGCGACGCGGCCAATTTTACGCAATTCGGTGCTCAGTTCAAGCAATAAAAGCCCGGATTTTGCTTCTTTCGTGCATTTTCCAATCAATTACACTTAAAAACAAAACAGCCCGCATAAAGCGGGCTGTTGTTACATTATGGCATTACATTAAGCGTTATTCACGCGGGCATGCAACTCCTGAACGGAGGTAACCGTGTTACGGTCATCTGCTGCCCAAGCCATACAAGTTGCAAAAGCGGCATTCAAGGTGGTGGTATAGTTCACTTTTTCTGCCAGAGCGCCTCGGCGCAGCACTTTCGAATCCTCAATCGCCTGACGGCCTTCTGCCGTATTAACAATGTAGGAGTATTCGTTGTTCTTGATACGGTCAAGAATGTGCGGGCGACCTTCGTGCACTTTGTTCACCAAACGAGGGTTAATGCCAGCTTCACCCAGAACAATCGCTGTACCATGGGTCGCATCTAGCTCATAGCCTTGCTTCACCAGCTTTGAAGCCAGGTCAACTACACGCTGTTTGTCATTGCCACGCACAGACAGCAGTGCACGACCTTTCGCCAGCTTCTCTTTACCACAACCTAATTCAGCTTTAGCGAAAGCCTCTGCAAACGTATTGCCGACACCCATCACCTCACCGGTTGAGCGCATTTCAGGGCCAAGTAGTGGATCGACGCCCGGGAACTTGTTAAATGGCAGCACAACTTCTTTCACCGAGTAGTACGGTGGAATAATTTCCTTGGTAAAACCCTGTGATTCAAGTGACTGACCAGCCATCACGCGAGCAGCAATTTTCGCCAGCGGCGCACCGGTTGCCTTAGAGACAAAAGGTACCGTTCGCGCCGCTCGCGGGTTAACTTCAATCAGGTAGACTTCGTTATCTTTCACCGCAAACTGGGTATTCATCAGGCCGCGTACGCCTAGTTCTAAGGCCAGTTTTTCAACCTGCTGACGCATCACATCCTGGATTTCCTGGCTTAAGGTATAAGCCGGCAATGAACATGCTGAGTCACCAGAGTGAACCCCTGCCTGCTCAATGTGCTCCATAATACCGCCGATAACCACACGCTCGCCGTCACAGATAGCATCAATATCCACCTCAGTTGCATCATCCAGGAATCGATCCAGCAACACTGGCGACTCATTTGACACGCTCACGGCTTCATTGAAGTAACGGCGCAGGTCACTCTCGTCATACACAATTTCCATCGCACGACCACCCAGAACATAAGATGGACGAACTACCAGCGGGAAACCAATCTCTTTCGATTTCTCTACCGCCTGCTCCATTGTGGTCACAGTGGCATTTTCAGGCTGAAGCAAACCTAAGCGCTCAACGGCAGCCTGGAAACGTTCACGGTCTTCTGCGCGGTCAATCGCATCTGGGCTGGTACCAATAACCGGCACACCCGCCGCTTCCAGTGCACGAGCCAGTTTCAGTGGTGTCTGGCCACCGTACTGAACAATAACCCCTTTCGGTTTTTCGACGCGAACAATAGCCAGAACATCTTCCAGAGTTACCGGTTCGAAATACAAACGGTCAGATGTATCGTAGTCAGTCGATACCGTCTCCGGATTACAGTTAACCATGATGGTTTCATAACCATCTTCACGAAGTGCAAGGGAAGCGTGAACACAGCAGTAATCAAACTCAATACCCTGGCCAATACGGTTAGGACCGCCGCCGAGTACCATAATTTTATCCTTGTCCGTTGGATTGGCTTCACACTCTTCATCGTAAGATGAGTACATGTAAGCCGTATCTGAAGAGAATTCTGCCGCACAGGTATCCACACGCTTATAAACCGGATGGATATCGAACTGGTCACGCTGCTTACGAATTTCCGTTTCAGCCACACCCAACAGCTTCGCCAGACGGGCATCAGCAAAGCCCTTACGCTTAAGCTTACGCAGAGTCTGCGCGTTCAGGCCGGCAAAACCGCCCTCTTTTACTTCATTTTCCAGCTTAACCAGCTCTTCAATTTGCACCAGGAACCAGCGATCAATATTGGTCAGGTTGAAAACACCGTCGACAGACAGGCCAGCACGGAATGCATCAGCGACGTACCAAATACGCTCAGCACCTGCATCTTTTAATTCATGACGGATTTGCGTCAGAGCATCCGGTGCATCTAAATCAACCATCTCATCAAAGCCGTTAGCCCCCACTTCCAAACCTCGCAAGGCTTTTTGCAGTGATTCCTGCTGGTTACGACCAATCGCCATGACTTCACCAACAGACTTCATCTGTGTTGTCAGGCGGTCATTAGCACCGGCAAATTTCTCGAAGTTAAAGCGCGGGATCTTTGTCACGACGTAGTCGATCGTCGGTTCGAACGAGGCTGGGGTCGCACCACCTGTGATGTCGTTCATCAGCTCATCGAGAGTAAAGCCAATGGCTAGCTTGGCTGCCACCTTAGCAATCGGGAAACCCGTAGCCTTTGAAGCCAACGCCGAGGAACGCGATACACGCGGGTTCATCTCGATGATAACCATGCGACCATCTTTCGGGTTAATACCGAACTGGACGTTAGAACCACCCGTTTCGACGCCGATTTCCCGCAATACCGCTAACGATGCATTACGCATCAGCTGGTATTCTTTGTCAGTCAGAGTCTGTGCCGGGGCGACGGTGATGGAGTCACCTGTGTGAATACCCATAGCGTCGAAGTTCTCGATTGAGCAGACGATGATGCAGTTATCGTTCTTATCACGAACGACTTCCATCTCGTATTCTTTCCAGCCAATCAATGATTCGTCAATCAACAGCTCATTGGTCGGTGACAAATCCAGACCACGGCGGCAGATTTCTTCGAACTCTTCCTTGTTATATGCGATACCACCACCGGTACCGCCCATGGTAAACGAAGGACGAATGATACAAGGGAAACCGACCATATCGAGAACCTTGTAGGCTTCTTCCATGGTCTTAGCCGTATCGGCACGCGGACACTCTAGGCCAATAGACTTCATGGCCGCATCGAAGCGAGAACGATCTTCTGCCTTATCAATCGCATCAGCCGTTGCACCGATCATTTCCACATCGAACTCTTCCAGCACACCGTGCTTTTCAAGATCCAAGGCACAGTTCAATGCGGTCTGGCCACCCATTGTCGGCAGTACTGCATCCGGGCGCTCTTTTTCGATGATCTTACGGACAACTTCCCAGTGAATTGGCTCAATGTAAGTTGCATCGGCCATATCCGGATCTGTCATGATAGTGGCAGGGTTAGAGTTAACCAGAATAACGCGGTAACCCTCTTCGCGCAGCGCTTTACAAGCCTGTGCACCTGAGTAGTCAAACTCACATGCCTGACCAATCACAATCGGGCCAGCACCTAGAATAAGAACACTTTTAATGTCAGTACGTTTTGGCATTTCTTTTTACTCCCGGCTTAGGCGCTGTGCTGCTTGATTAGTTCGATAAAGTGGTCAAATAGTGGTGCTGCATCATGTGGACCAGGGCTCGCTTCAGGGTGGCCTTGGAAACTGAATGCCGGCTTGTCGGTACGGTGAATTCCTTGCAAGGAGCCATCAAACAGAGACTTATGCGTTACGCGCAGGTTTTCCGGCAATGACATTTCATCAGCAGCAAAACCATGGTTCTGCGAAGTGATCATCACAACATCACGGTCAAGGTCATTAACCGGGTGGTTGGCGCCATGATGGCCAAACTTCATCTTCACCGTCTTCGCTCCCGATGCCAGAGCCAGGATTTGATGGCCAAGACAAATACCGAAGATTGGTAACCCCTTGTCCAGGAAGGTTTTCGTCGCCTCAATCGCATAAGTACATGGCTCAGGGTCACCTGGGCCGTTTGACAAAAACACACCATCCGGATTCATCGCCAGTACTTCTTCTGCTGATGTCTGCGCCGGCACAACGGTCAGGCGACAACCACGATCAACCAGCATCCGCAGGATATTGCGCTTTGCTCCGAAATCGTACGCAACCACATGGTATGGCAGTTCGCAGTCATCAGCCGCTTCCGGCAGACCGTTTTCCAGCGTCCATGAACCTTGCTTCCAAGAGTAGGTTTCCTTCGTAGTCACCTCTTTCGCCAGATCCATGCCTTTCAGACCGGGAAAATCTTTAGCCTTAGCCAGAGCAAGCGCTTCATCCAGGCTATTACCCGCCATAATGCAACCGTTCTGGGCACCTTTTTCGCGCAGAATACGAGTTAACTTTCGGGTATCAATATCGGCAATGCCGACAATGTTTTGGGATTTTAAATAATCAGAAAGGGACTGTTGACTACGGAAGTTTGAAGCTATGAGAGGGAGATCGCGGATTACCAGGCCTTGCGCGTGGATGGAGGTGGATTCTTCGTCTTCGGAATTAGTTCCGGTATTGCCAATGTGGGGATAAGTAAGAGTAACAATCTGTTGTGAATAGGAAGGGTCAGTGAGAATTTCTTGGTACCCCGTCATCGAGGTATTAAAAACAACTTCCCCAACGGCCGAACCATCTGCCCCAATGGACACGCCGTGGAACACTGTCCCATCTTCAAGGACTAACAGCGCTGATTTGCTCAAGACAACCTCCAAAACAATAAAAATGCAGTTAAAACAGATAAAATTGCAACCACCCATTCCATACAAAGTCAAAAAGCGAGTCAAGCTGATTTTTGACAAATTGCGCGCATTCTAGGGATCACTCTTTTAAGTGTCAATAAAACAGTCAAAATTAATTTGAATTTAGACCAACCCAAAAGAAAAAACAGGCTAAATCCATATAACCACACATTTTCATCGGTTTTACATCACACAATACAACACTCGTTCTCATTTTATCGTTTGCCCAAAACCACACCAACCACAACACAACAAAAAACAATAAAACCATTTCAATCACACCAACAAAAGCCGATCTTTTACCGCACCCGAACAAACACCACCCACAAAACACCAAAAACAACACAATTCCCGGTTAATTTTCCAGCAGGGAAGCACGTTCGAGAAAATAATAAAAACCAGAGGAACGCAGTCACTAATTATGCACCCACAAGTCTGTGGGTGCATATCGATGTATTTAACTGGAATAGATACCGCAGGAAGGGGAGAAGCGGTAATTAACAGATGAGATTAAAGTTCGTCCAGGCCAAGTACGTCGTGCATTGTATAAAAACCCGGCGTTTTATCGTTCAGCCAGGCAGCAGCACGGACAGCACCATTGGCAAAAGTCATACGATCGGTAGCCTTATGGGTGATTTCCACTCGCTCACCAATATCTGCAAACATCGCGGTATGCTCACCGACGATATCTCCAGCTCGGATCGTCGCAAAGCCAATCTCATCACGACTGCGCTCACCGGTAATGCCTTCCCGAGCATACACTGCCACGTCATTGAGTTTATTGCCCATCGCACCAGCGATCGCCTCACCCATACCAATTGCGGTACCTGATGGCGCATCAACTTTATGACGATGATGTGCCTCAACAATCTCGATGTCACAATAGTCACCCATGACTTTTGCGGCTTTCTCCAACAGTTTGAACATCAAATTAACACCGACACTGTAGTTCGGTGCCATCACAATCGGCATGCTCTTAGCAGCCTCGTCAATCAGCTGACGCTCTTCCTCACTAAAGCCTGTCGTACCAATCACAATTTTCTTGCCGTGCTGCTGACAAAACTCGATATTAGCCAAAGTTGCAACCGGTGCCGTGAAATCAATCAGTACATCGAAGTCATCTTTCGCTGCAGCCAGATCATCTACGACAGCAACAGACAGTATACCAATACCAGCCAGTTCACCGGCATCAACACCGACCAGGGTGGACTCACTGCGCTCAGTCGCTGCACCCAGTGCAGCCTGTTCTGACAGATGTGTCGCTTTTAACAGCTGTCGACCCATGCGTCCTGCCGCACCGGCAATCGCAATTCTTACCATTGCGTCTTTTCTCCCTAATATGTTTTATCGATAAGTATTACTTCAATGTAGCCTGTTGACGAGTATAAAAAAAGCCCCAGCATTCGCTGAGGCTTCAATTGGATAGCATCCCTTAATATCAAAGATGGCAGACGGCTTACACGTTCTTAACTTGTAGCTCGCGGGGAACTTCAAAAAACATGTTTTCTTCCCGGCCGGTCAACTCTTCAACTTCAGCACCACTTAACTGACGGATACGATCGATGATCTGGTTAACCAATTCTTCAGGTGCCGATGCCCCCGCGGTGATCCCGACCTTCAGCTTGCCTTCAAACCATTCCGGCTGCACATCTTCCGGACAGTCGGTCAGGAAGCCCGGTGTTCCCAGCTTTTCAGCCAGCTCACGCAAGCGGTTTGAATTGGAAGAGTTCTTTGAGCCAACCACAATCATCACATCCACCAACTGCGCCATTTCACGCACGGCATCCTGTCGGTTCTGGGTCGCATAACAGATATCATCCTTACGCGGGCCCTGGATCTCAGGGAAGACTTCACGCAGCTTGGCGATCACATCAGCCGTTTCATCCACAGATAAGGTTGTCTGGCTAACATAATGCAGATGGCTCGGATCTTTAACCGGCAGCTTCTCGACATCTTCCGGTTTCTCAACCAGGTACATACCACCTTCTTCGCTGGTGTACTGGCCCATAGTGCCTTCCACTTCCGGATGGCCGGCATGACCGATCAACACCACTTCCATATGGCGACGGCTGGCGCGCGCTACTTCCATATGGACTTTGGTTACCAGCGGGCAGGTAGCATCGAAAACCGTCAGCTGGCGGGCTTTAGCTTCATTGCGAACCGCTTGTGAAACACCATGGGCAGAGAAAATCACAATATTGTCATCAGGTACTTCATGTAAGTCTTCGACAAAAATAGCGCCACGCTGTTTGAGCCCTTCAACCACGAAGCGATTATGAACAACTTCATGGCGAACATAAATTGGCGGTTGATACATTTCCAGTGCACGTTCAACAATACTGATGGCACGGTCAACGCCGGCACAAAAACCGCGTGGATTGGCTAATAAGATTTTCATTGCTAACAGCTCTTAGTTTTCAATGGCCACAACTTCGACATCAAAGGTGACCCGTTGCCCGGCAAGCGGGTGATTGAAGTCAACGGTCACCGAGTCACCGATAACTTCAGTAATAATTCCTGGAATATCGTTACCATCCGATCCGGAGAAAGCGATGATGGTCCCCACCTCGGCAGGCGTATCTGCACCAAATTTCGACAAATCGATATGGTGGATGTTATCAGGATTAGCAAGGCCGAAGGCATCTTCCGGCTCCAGCACAAAAGTACTTTTCTGACCTACATTCAACCCCAACAGGCATTTTTCAAAATTATCCGTCAGGCTGCCATCACCCATACGGAACTTCGCTGGTTTGCCCATCGCCTGGGTTGAATCTGCAACTGAACCATCTTCTAGCTTAATGGCAAAATGCATCAGTACTTCGCTATTTTCCTTAATTACCAACATGTGGCGTTCCTTTTAATTGTTGTATTGATGAGCATGCCCTGGGGACAACTTTCCCTGCTCTTTTTACAACAAAGCGCCGTCCGTATCAACGGACAGCGCCTAGGGTTATAACTTGCATCCGCTTTTAGCGGTTAACCGGCTGTTTATCTTTATCGGCCAGAAAGCCTTCCAAAACAATCAACCCAGCACCGACACAGATAGCTATATCCGCAATATTAAATGCCGGCCAGTGGTGCTTACCAATATAAAAATCGAGGAAGTCGACCACAAAGCCATGGTACAGACGGTCAAATAAATTGCCGAGAGCACCACCGATAATCAGTGCATAAGCACTGTTTGCCAGCTTATGGGAGGCCGGTGAACGACGCATCCAGAAAACCAACAATCCGCAAACAGCTAATGCAATCGCCGTAAACAGCCAGCGCTGCCAGCCACCAGCATCACTCAAAAAGCTGAATGCTGCACCGTAGTTATGCACATACAGCAAGTTAAAGAATGGCAGAAGCTCAATACGGTTTGGCCAACCGTATTCCATGGTATTCATCACCACCAGCTTACTGGCGAAATCCATGATAAACACCAGAGCCGCTAGCCACAGCCAGCGAACTCCAGATTGTTTCAGCGATGGGATCTGTTTAGGCGATAACTTAATCATTAGGCAAACTTACGCTCTTCACCTTCGCCGTCGATGTTGCTCACACAACGGCCACATACTTCTTCATGACCTTCGATAGTACCAACATCAGCAACATGGTGCCAACAACGGTCACACTTCGCAGCTTCAGACGCCTTAACGGTTACGAACAGGCCTTCAACATCAGTTTCCTGTGCGCCTTCAGGCTTGCTGTCAGCAACGACAACCTGCGCTTTCGATGTCAGCAGCACAAAACGCAGCTCATCTTCCAGCTTATTCAATTTCGCAGCCAAAGCTTCATTTGCGTGAATAGTAATTTCAGCCTGCAATGCACCGCCGATCACTTTGTCTTTACGCGCACCTTCAAGCAGTTTATTCACTGCGCCACGAACATGCTGGATTTCAGTCCAGAAGTCGTTGTTCAGCTCTTCGCCTTCAGCCAGACCGAACAGCCCTTCGAACCACTCACCCGTGAATACGAACTTGTCGCGCTGCTCACCATTACCTTGAGAAGCTGGCATTTCATTCCAGATCTCGTCAGCAGTGAACGACATGATTGGTGCCATCCAGCGAACCAGTGCTTCAACAATGTAGTACAGAGCCGTCTGACAGCTACGCTGTGCGTGGCCGCCGCGCTTCGCTGTGTACTGACGGTCTTTGATCACATCCAGGTAGAAAGAGCCCATCTCAACAGAACAGAACTGCATCAGACGCTGAGTCACTGTGTGCAGGTTGTACTCATCGTACGCCTGGATGATTTCTTCCTGTGCTGCTTTCGCTCGGCCCACAGCCCAACGGTCAAGCGCGACCATCTCTTCCGGTGCAACAAGATCCGTTTCCGGGTTGAAACCGCTCAGGTTTGCCAGGAAGAAACGAGCCGTGTTACGGATACGCCGGTAAGCATCAGCAGAGCGCTTCAGGATTTCATCAGAAACCGCAACTTCACCAGTGTAGTCGGTAGACGCCACCCACAGGCGCAGAATATCAGCACCCAGCTTATTGGTTACATCTTTCGGTGCAACAACGTTACCGACAGATTTCGACATCTTACGGCCCTGGCCATCAACCACGAAACCGTGAGTCAGCACTTGCTTGTATGGAGCCTTGCCTTTCATTGCTACAGAAGAGATCAATGAAGACTGGAACCAACCGCGGTGCTGGTCAGAACCTTCAAGGTACAGATCAGCGCTGTTGCCGTTGTATTCTTCACGGCTGTCTACTACAGAGAAGTGTGTTACACCTGAGTCAAACCAAACGTCCAGTGTATCCAGTACTTTCTCGTAGTTAGCGGCATCTTCTTCACCCATCAGCTCAGCAGGCTCAACATCCCACCATGCCTGGATACCTTTTTCTTCAACAAGCTTCGCAACTTTCTCGATCAGCTCACCGGTGTTAGGGTGAAGATCTTGTGTTTCTTTATGAACGAACAGTGCAATTGGCACACCCCAGGTACGCTGACGAGAGATACACCACTCAGGGCGGCCTTCAACCATACCTTCGATACGGCTCTGACCCCACTCAGGCATCCACTGAACATTCTTGATTTCTTCAAGGGCTTTAGCACGCAGACCGGCTTGATCCATTGATACGAACCACTGTGGTGTCGCACGGAAGATGATCGGCGTTTTATGGCGCCAGCAGTGCGGGTAGCTGTGCTCATAAGCGTGGTGATGCAGCAGTGCGCCGTGCTCTTTCAGCGTTTCGACAACAGCATCGTTCGCCTTGAATACGTGCTGACCGGCAAACAGTTCTGTATCCGGCAGGTAAACACCGTTGCTGCCAACAGGGTTAGCCACTTCCAGGCCGTATTTCTGGCCTACCACGAAGTCTTCCTGACCGTGGCCTGGTGCTGTGTGAACACAACCAGTACCAGAATCAGTCGTTACGTGATCACCAAGAATAACCGGCACGTCGAAGCTATAGAATGGGTGGTTGAAGCGTACCAGCTCCAGATCTGCACCTTTACAGAAACCAAGATTGCGGTAGTGCTCAATACCGGCACGATCCATTACATCTTTTGCCAGCTCAGCTGCAACGATCAGACGTTCAGGATTGTCACCTTCCGTCTGAATCAATACGTATTCCAGATCATCACGGATAGCTACAGCGCGGTTAGCAGGCAGAGTCCAAGGTGTTGTTGTCCAGATAACAATAGACACATCACCCTGACCTTCATGCGCTTCAGTACAACCGAATTTAGCAACAACTGCTGCTTCGTCAACCGCTTTGAATTTCACGTCGATAGACGGTGAAACTTTGTCTTTATATTCAACTTCTGCTTCAGCCAGTGCCGAACCACAGTCAGTACACCAGTGAACAGGTTTGAAACCTTTTAGCAGGTGGCCCTGATCCGCGATTTTCCCCAGAGAGCGAATGATGTTCGCTTCTGTTGCAAAATCCATTGTGCGGTAAGGCTTGTCCCACTCACCCAGAACACCCAAGCGCATGAAGCTTTCTTTTTGACCTTCAACCTGGCCAGCTGCGTAAGCACGGCATTTCTCACGGAACTCAGCCGCAGTAACTTTATGGCCTGGCTTGCCAACTTTCTTCTCTACCATCAGCTCGATTGGCAGACCGTGGCAGTCCCAACCTGGAATGTAAGGTGAATCAAAGCCAGAAAGAGTCTTTGACTTAATAATAATGTCTTTAAGAATCTTGTTCAGTGCGTGACCAATGTGAATATCACCGTTGGCATATGGAGGGCCATCGTGTAATACGAAGGATTTTTTACCCTTCTTGGCTTTACGGATCTCACCGTAAAGATCTTCATCATACCAACGCTTAAGCATCGCAGGCTCACGGTTAGCTAGATTGCCTCGCATCGGAAACCCTGTTTCAGGCAGGTTCAGGGTATCTTTATAGTCGCTCATTGATTCTCGATTCCGTTACTTGGGCGAAATTGGACATTATTACGCTCAGACAGCCACACCCGTGCTGTGTGAGCATCACGCTCTATTTGCGCTTTTAGCGCATCAAATGATTCAAATTTAATTTCGTCACGCAGCTTATGACGCAGCACAACTTCAATCTGGTGTCCGTAGAGATCAGATTTAAAATCAAACAGATGTACTTCGAGTTGTTGGCGTACACCATTTACTGTCGGCCGATGGCCAACATTGGCAACTCCGGGTAGCGGAGCACCGTCAACACCAAAGACCTCTACCGCGTAGACACCGGAGACCGGTGATACTCGACGCTTGAGAGGTACATTTGCTGTCGGAAAACCGATTGTTCGGCCTAGTTTGCGCCCATGGGAGACTCGTCCGCTGATACTATATGGACGGCCTAACATCGACTCGGCCAATAACAAGTCATCACTTGCCAGGGCCTGACGTATTGCCGTACTGCTGACCCGTTGGTCAGAAACGCAAAAGCTCTGGGTACTGACAACCGTAAAACCGAACTCTTTCCCCGCAGCTTCTAGCATAGCAAAATTCCCACTCCGGCCTTTACCGAAGCGAAAATCATCGCCAACAACCAGAAACTTAACACCCAATTGCTCTACCAACAAGCGGCGGACAAAGTCTCGCGGCGACATATTGGCAAAATGAGTATTAAAATTGACACAAAGCAAACGATCGACACCTACCTGCTTCAACTGCAGGTACTTATCGCGAAACCGCGTCAACCTTGCAGGGGCATTCTCTCCCGCAAATAATTCCATCGGCTGAGGCTCAAAGCTCATCACCGTTGCCGGCCAGCCCAGTGCCCGCGCTTTCGCCAGCACCTGACGCAACACCGCCTGATGACCTAAGTGAACACCATCAAAGTTACCAATCGTCAACACGCTTCCGTGATGCTCTGGCTTGATATTATGTATACCTCGGATTAATTCCATGCGCCGCTTAAATTTTCGCAGAGTGAAAAACTGACGGATTATATACTACTCTAAGCCCATCATACCAATCAGAATCATTTTCTGACTGGGTGATATCATATTTCGGGGCAAGTGCTTACCCCTCGGCCCGAAGGTGATGTAACCGAATCCCCAGCAGAACAACCGTCATCAAATAAGCCGCTGCGCCTAACGCAATCAGCCCCGCCAACCACAACACGCGGTAGCTCAATGTCCAGGCCAGCCACTGGTTCATTACCGGTAGCATCCAAAGCAATACCGCCACCATCACTGCCCCAGCCAATACCAGGCGCAGGACAAACGTCAAGGTTGTTCGGGTAACCCGGTACACATTAGCGCGGTGAAGGCCACGGTATAGCAAAACGGCATTAACCAGAGCTGAGAGGGCTGTTGCCATCGCCAATCCAATATAGCCATATAAATAAGCAAAGATCGCGTTAAACACCATGTTGGTCACCATCGCAACGATCCCATAGCGCACCGGTGTTTTTGTATCCTGGCGGGCGTAATAGCCGGGAGCCAATACTTTGATCAACATAAAGTTCAGCAAACCGGAAGCATAAGCCAGCAGTGATAAAGAAGCCTGCTCAACGTCTGCAGGTGAAAACTCACCGCGCATGAACAGTACCATCAACATCGGCTTAGCAAGTACCATCAAGCCAAGCATCGCCGGGATCCCCAGCAATAGCACCATCCTTACCCCCCAATCCATCGTGTGGGCAAATTGCTCACTGGTCTGCTCAACATGCTTACGCGAAAGAGCAGGCAAAATCACTGTAGCAATCGCAATTCCGAACAGTCCCAACGGAAATTCCAGTAAACGGTCCGAGTAGTACAACCAGCTAATGGAGCCGGTCGTCAGGAAACTGGCAATAAATGTATCAAATAGCAAGTTGATCTGACTCACCGATACCCCAAATAAGGCCGGAATCATCAAAGTGCGGATCTTGACCACCCCAGGATCGCTCCACCCCCATTGTGGCTTAACCAGCATGCCCTCTTTATATATGAATGGAAGCTGAAACAAAAACTGGATCAAGCCACCCAGAAACACCCCTATCGCCAGGCCTATCTCAGGCTGAGACAGATTCGGAGCCAGGAACCAGGCGCAACCAATAATAGCAACGTTAAGAAATACCGGGGTAAAGGAAGAAACTGCAAATTTTCCCAAGGTATTGAGGATCGCCCCAGACAAGGCAACAAAAGTAATAAACCAAAGATAAGGAAAGGTAATTTTCAGCAATAAACTGGCCAGTTCAAACTTTGGTGCGGCCGGGCCATCATTCAGCCAGTCGACAAACCAACCGGCACCGAACAAAGCGGTGACAATACCTGAACCCAATACACCGAACAAAGTCACAACAGTGACGATAACTCCCAGCGTGCCCGAGGCGCGAGCAATAAGCTTCCGGATTTTATCCATATCCCCTGAAGCGTGGCATTCAGTCAATACCGGAACAAATGCCTGAGAGAATGCACCCTCGGCAAATAATCGACGTAAAAAGTTAGGAATTTTATTGGCAAAAAAGAAAACATCGGCTGCTGCACCGGCTCCCATCAGGTTCGCCACCACTACATCCCGTACCAATCCCAGTACCCGAGAGACCAATGTCATGGTGCTGACAATCAGTCCAGAGCGCAAAAGACGCTTACTCACAAAAAAAACCTCATAAAGATGGCTCAGAAAAGGTGACTTCCGAACCTAAATGCTGGTAAAATCTGCCGCCATATTAACCGTGTTAATCCGCAAGTGCCAACTTGATTGGTTAGGCGGATCTTTGCACAAATCATTTGACATTCTCTGGTTTTGCAGGCATAGTCCTCGGCCTTAAATTGTCACCGTACCAAGATTTGGGAGTTACACCCTTGGCAAATATCAAATCTGCTAAGAAACGTGCTATCACTTCAGAAAAACGTCGCCAGCACAACGCTAGCCGTCGTTCTATGATGCGCACTTTCTTCAAAAAAGTTGTTGCTGCAATCGAAGCTGGCAACAAAGAAGCTGCTACTCAAGCTTTCGTTGAAATGCAACCTGTTATGGACCGCATGGCTACTAAAGGCCTGATCCACAAAAACAAAGCTGCACGTCACAAAGCTCGTCTAACTGCTAAAATCAAAGCTCTTTAATTTAAGAGTTGCGATTCAGTTATAAAAAAACCGGCTTCTGCCGGTTTTTTTCTGTCTGATTTTTGTAGTTCGCTCCATATCACGACACTAAGCGCTACAGTACATTTTATGAAGCAGTTGCATCATCGCCCTGACTTCTTCACTTTTTAAGCGGTAGTAGACTGTCTGCGCCTCTTTGCGCGTATCAACAAGCCCATCACGCCTTAACCATGCCAAATGCTGAGATAATGCAGACTGACTCAAACCCAACTTTTCGCTCATCATCCCAACCGACATTTCTCGTTCCAGCAAATAGCAAAGGATAAATAAACGTCGTTCATTCGCCATGGCTTTCAGCAGCGCTACGGCCTTAGGGGCATTTTGCTCCATTTGCTGTAGTTCCATACTTCCACCATCATTAAACTTAAGTTAATGCTAATGTACTTAATTTGGGAACGCTTTTCTAGCCATAGCTGACGAAATCTCACGCAAACAATCCAATAGCGCAACGTTATTTAAACAATTTCCTAAAATCAGCCTCACAGATCTTCTTCACCGCCGGGTGCATGATCATTCGCTCAGCAAAAATAACGTAATATTCCTCTGTGATCTCTTTTACCCGCTTCACTTCACGGATGTTATTGGATTCAATTTCCTCGGCATAAATAGAAGGAGCAACAAACATCGACTGGTGGTAGGCACCAAAGGCCTTCATTAGAGCCGCATCATCAAATTCCCCAAGGATATTCGGGGTGATCCCCTGCTGATCAAACCAATGGTGCAATTTGCGCCCCATCGCCGTTCTTCGACCGGGAACAAGCAATTTATAGTCTTCAATACAAGCAGGGAAGTTCAGCGGCTTGGTCGGAACCGAACAAAAGAAGCTCATACTCGACTCCCCCAGCTTCTTACTATAAAGACCAGGGCTTTGGGTTGAATCTACCGGGCAATCTGACAAAATCATATCCAGCTTATGCTGAGACAACTGATCAAGCAGCATTTCGTGGGTGGATTCATAACAGCGCAAGTGGATACGCTCATCTTCAGGAATCCCCTCCAACAGCACTTTGCTAACAAGGCGCTTGGAAAGAGCATCAGCAACACCAACCTCTAACAGCTGATTTTCCCGCTGGGTATAGTTAACAATATCCAACATCTCATAACTAAGGTCGAACATCTTATCAGCGTACTTAAAAACCAGCTGCCCAAGCTCAGTCGGTTCGATATTACGCCCGACCCGTTTGGTCAACTTACCTTTAAGTCGCTCTTCCAGCGCTCGGATTTGGCCGGTCACCGTCTGAGGCGCAAGAAACAAGGCATCAGCGGCCTTCGTGACAGAACCTTGCTTGCAGACCATCCAAAAATAATAGAGGTGATTGTAATTTAGGTGAGACATCCTGTTTTACTACTTCCCGGAAATAAAAAACCCCAAACGCGCAGCTTACGCTGTGCCCTCGGGGTCTTCAATAATTATTCGCCAGAGAAGAGTTGGTTAGGAAGAAACTTCGTCGTCTTTTAACTGGATTGACGTTTTCTCTTTCTGAACCGACTTACGGTAACGCTCTCCTACGCGCTGCTCCAGTGCTCGTGAGCGAAAATCATCTTTCGACTCAGACATCACTGTATTTTCAACGCTAGCCTTACCGTGGCTAAGACCGGCCAAATAGGCCTGGCACACTTCCGTATTATTGTTCTCAGTACAGTCATTGTAATCAACCGACGCAAGAACCGCTGAAGATGACAACATTACAACGCTTAGAAGATAACGTTTCATATTACGCCTCCGTTTTAGGCAGGGTACGACTTAACATGAAGTACCCCGATAACGCTGCAACCGTAGAGCCCAGCAGGATCCCAAGACGCGAATAGGTGCTGAAGTCTTCTGGCGCGCCGACAAAAGCCAGCGAAGAGATAAAGATGGACATCGTAAAACCGATACCACACAGCACGGATACAGCAAAGATATGGGTAAAGCCAACACCGTCAGGCAGCTTCGCCAAGCCGGTTTTCACAGCCATAACACTTGCTGTAAAGATCCCAAGCGGCTTACCAATGAACAGGCCGAGGGCAATACCCAGCGGTAGCATGGATGTCAGACCAGAAAGCGACACACCTTCCAGAGAGATACCGGCATTGGCAAATGCAAACAACGGTAGAATCATGAATGCAACATATGGGTGCAGTGCGTGTTCCATATGTTTTAGTGGTGACGCATGCTCTGAACGATCTCCGTCTTTACCTGCCAGAGGAATCGCAAAGCCAAGTACCACGCCCGCCAGCGTTGCGTGAACCCCCGATTTCAATACGCTAACCCACAGGATCAAACCAACAACCAGATACCAGGAAATCTTGGTTACATTCTTCGCATTCATCACGAACAGGGCAGCGGTTGACGCAAAGGCTACAGCCAGAGCCAGTGTTGACAGATCACTGCTATAGAACAGAGCAATAATCACAATCACACCCAGATCATCAATAATTGCCAGCGCCAGCAGGAATACTTTCAGCGAAACCGGAACACGGCTGCCTAGCAGGGCCATTATACCCAAGGCAAATGCAATATCTGTTGCCGCTGGAATCGCCCAGCCCTTGACAGCCATCGGATCAGCAAAGTTAAAGGCGGTGTAAACCAATGCCGGAGCGATCATGCCACCAACGGCTGCAATCGCCGGAAAGATTGCCTTTTCTTTGGTATTTAGTGCCCCTTCAATCAGCTCACGCTTCACTTCCAGACCAATTAACAGAAAGAAAATCGCCATCAGGCCATCGTTGATCCAGTGCGCAACAGACAGACCGGCAACATAAGAATGCAAGGTGCCAGTATAGAGCGACTCCAGTGGCGAGTTCGCAATCATCATCGCGATCGCTGCGGCAATGATCAGAATAATACCGCCTGCAGACTCTAGTTTGAGAAAATTACGAATTGCTTCGGCCATCGACCGTAACTCCTTTACATGAAACAGATATCACAACAAAAATGTAAATTTAGTTTAGACGTCACACTACCGTCCTGAGAAATCGTTTGTTTAGAGACAAACACTCGGAAAAACCGAGTTATTACGGATTATAGAGAGTAATATCCGCACATTAATTATATAACTATCAAGATAAGAGAATATTTCCCTTATCTTCATTAGTCCTAACCTTTCAAAACTCTATCTAACGTCAAAAATTACCAATAAAATTCTTTTTTTACCTTACACCTCAAAACAAACAACAAAAACAATTAAAAACAAAAACCTAATAAATATCGTAAGTTTTTTTTTACATAGTAAAACAGTCACTTTAGTCACGTTTCAGTCAGAAATTCGCTTTGTGACAAGCCGTGTCATATTTCTGAAATATTCCAGCTCTACCATCGCCCCAGATTTCAAACAAATGAAACCCAAACGACATATCTTTGTCATGGAGAATTGATTATGAATACCCAAGCCACTACTGCTGCACCAATAAACAGCTCTATGCGTTGGGTCCGCTGGGCAAATCTGGCGTTCATGCTTTATGTTCTACTTGTTGCTGTATCTATGGTCAGCAGCGGCTTTAAATGGTCTGTCGGTGAACAAGCAAAAACGCTGTTTGAATTTGCATCCCATCCAGTTGCCGGTTTGATGATTGGCTTGGTGGCGACATCACTGATTCAATCGTCCAGTACAGTTACTTCTATTATTGTCGGTCTAGTTGCTGGTGGTTTGCCAGTTGAAACGGCAATTCCAATGGTGATGGGTGCTAATATCGGTACTACAGTTACCAATACTCTAGTGAGCCTGGGCCATGCTCGTTGCAAAGATGAATTCCGCCGAGCCTTTGAAAGTGCAACTGTTCATGACTTCTTTAACCTGCTTGCTGTCGCAATATTCCTGCCTCTGGAAATGATGTTCGGCATCCTTGAAAAAATCTCTTCATGGCTGGTATCACCGATGATGGGTGCTGGCGATATGAGCATGAAAGGCCTGAACTTCATGAAACCGCTGACCAAACCAGCCGTTGAAATTGTCAAAGGGCCGCTAGAAGCATTGGGTAACATGGGTGGCGTAATCCTTATCTTCATTGGTATTGCCCTGATCTTTGTTGCTATCACAGCAATGGGCAAACTAATGCGTAGCCTCATGGTAGGTCGTGCCCGTGAAATTCTGAAAAGTGCTATCGGCCATGGGCCGGTACACGGTATTGCTTCAGGAACCGTAGTTACGGTACTGGTACAATCTTCATCGACCACCACAAGCCTGATGGTTCCACTAGTGGGTACTGGTGTACTAAAAGTGCGTGACGTCTACCCATTCACTCTGGGTGCCAATATCGGTACTTGTATTACTGCTCTGCTGGCAGCAACGGCAATCTCTGGTGATAACGCCATATTTGCCCTGCAAATTGCCTTAGTCCACCTGTCATTCAACATACTGGCAACCCTGTTTATCTTCGGTACTCCCGTACTACGTGAACTACCGCTAAAAGCAGCGTTCTACCTAAGTGAACTTGCATCTAAGAACAAAGCAGCTGTAGCTGGTTACCTGGGGCTTGTCTTTGTTGCAATTCCTGGCTCAATTCTGGCGTTCACAGCTTAATAAAGCCAAACTCAAAACAAATAAAAGCCCCGCACAGCGCACTGTGCGGGGCTTTTTGTTGTTCTGAAAACTCAGCTGGGAATAATACCAATCCGCATTCGTCGTTGATCAGTCTTGCCCGTGAAAATCACCTGAACACTGACTCCCTCCTATAGGTGTAAATGTTTCAGGTACTGAACATTTCGTTACCCCAGGCAACAGTTTTATACAGAAAAAGGATACTTGATTGGATCGTGGTGCTGGTAACCCACCACTTCGAAGTCATCCATTGTCACCCAAGTTTCCAGATCTTCCAGTCTCTTGATTTCAGGGTTAATGATCAACTGCGGTGATTCAAACGGCTCACGCTTGAGCTGAACATCACGCATCAATTCCAGCTGATCTTCATAAATGTGGGCATTAATGATCTTATGATAAGCCTGTCCCGGTTTCTTGCCGGTGATCTGAGCCATCAGTGCCAGCAAGGTATAAACTTGGATCTGGTTAAAATTAAGCCCTAGCGGCACATCACAAGAGCGCTGGTAGCTTGTCAGGTAGAGTGTATCTCCCAGCAGAGAAAACGTGTGAGTGTGCATACACGGACGCAAGCAGCCCATATTGAACTCACCCGGGTTATAGAAAGTCAGGATTTCACCACGATCGTCAACCCCCTTGGTCAGGTTATCAACAATCTTACGTAGCTGGTCCAGTGTCGAACCATCAGGCTTTTGCCAGCTGCGTCCCTGGACACCATATACACGCCCCATGTCATCCTCACCTTTACGGTGCGGGTTATTCAGCCAGGCTTCGTTGTCATTGGCATTCATGTCCCAGGTTTTCGTACCCAAGGCTCGAAAATCGGCAGCATTGTCATAACCGCGGATATAACCCAACAGCTCAGCTATCGCTGCTTTCCAGAAACTCTTACGCGTTGTGATCAGTGGGAACTTGTTGTTAGCCACATCGTAAGTCAAATCAGCATTAATAACTGTCAGGCAACGTTTGCCTGTTCGCTTGTTTTCAATCCAAACACCATCGTCAACAATTCGCTGACAAAGGTCTAAATACTGTTTCATATCCCACCCGTTGATAGCTATGCTCAAGGCATAAAATTGTGCCCGATTTTAACAGAATACAAAAAAGGCGGCACCTCTGGGGTGCCGCCTTTGTGCAATCAATAACCGAATAACACCTTATGCGGTTTTATTCCTCGGCTGAAATTTGTAAGCCCAAACCATCATCAACAAGCCGCCTATTACCATCGGCAATGAGAGGATCTGTCCCATACTGATCCAGCCACCAAACAGGCCAAGGTGGGCATCCGGTTCGCGGAAATACTCGACAATGAAACGGAAGCTACCGTATCCCAGTAAAAACAGTCCTGAAATCGCTCCGGCTGGACGAGGCTTACGAATAAAGAGATTCAGGATGACCAGCAAAACCAGCCCTTCCAGGAAGAACTCATACAGCTGTGATGGATGACGTGGCAGTGGACCGCCGGTCGGGAATATCATCGCCCAAGGCACATCCGTCGTCCGCCCCCACAGTTCGCCATTAATAAAATTACCCAGTCGGCCGACACCGAGACCAAACGGTACCAGCGGAGCAACAAAATCAGCCACATTGAAAAATGTTCGGTTATTTTTATAGCCATACCAGAACATGGCAGTAATAACCCCCAACAGGCCGCCATGGAACGACATCCCTCCGGTCCAAACCTTGAACAGGTACAACGGATTAGCAAGGAACAGTTCGAAGTTATAAAACAGCACATAACCGATACGGCCGCCCAGTACCACACCGAGGAATCCGGCAAACAGCAAGTCACTGACCTGCTCACGAGTCCAGTCACTTCCGGGTTTATCAGCCCGTCGATTCGCCAGCCACATAGCAAAAACGAATCCCAGCAGGTACATAAGCCCATACCAGCGAATCGCCAGCGGACCAATTTCAATCAGGATTGGGTCAATATTTGGAAACGTCAAATAACCTTGGCTCATTCAATTAATCTCAAAAAGCAGGGACAAGACTCAATAATGATCTCTCCCTAACTGCATTATCCCAAAAACATCTTTGTGCTGATAAACAGCAAAAAGACGGCAAAAATCTTCTTCAACGTCATGGTCGGCAAACGACTGACCAATGCCGCACCATAACGGGTTGTCACCATCGAGGTCATCACAATACCAGCCAATGCCGGCAGATAGACATATCCCATACTCATCGCAGGCAACGCTTCATCACCGACTCCGGCGGCAATAAAGCCCATCATACCAGCAATGGCTATCATAGCCCCTGACAGCGATGCGCACCCTATTGCCCGGCGCATTTCCACGCCGTGCCAGTTTAAATATGGTACCGTCAGCGAACCGCCGCCAATACCGGCCAAACTCGAAACGATACCGATCACCCCGCCACTGCATACCGTTGCCACAGGCCCCGGCATTGTACCCTGACGGCTGACACGCATAGATAGAAGCATCTGCATCGCTAACAACAGTACAATTACCGCAAAAATCTTCGGGAGCAATGCCGTTGGCACCAGCTCGGCAATGACGCTGCCTCCGAGTCCTCCGAGGATCACACCCGGTGCCAGCGATTTCACAATCGAAAAATCCACATTTCCCAACCGGAAGTGATTGCGGGCAGACGCCCCCGACGTCAAAACAATACTGGCCAACGACGTTGCTAATGCAATATGCATCACCAAGCTGCTTTCAATACCGGCCTGGGGCAACAACCACACCAGCGACGGAACCACAACCAGCCCCCCTCCAATACCCAGTAAACCAGCCAGTAAACCGACTCCGCTTCCCAAGATCAGACACATGGCAAACAGCCACAACGCATTATCTATCATTCTAACCTACTGCTTACCTGCACGAATGAATCCACCCAAACCACGATCATCTACGAACTTCGTTGCCATATTGCGAACATCATCAGCCAAGGTCGACTGCAAAGCAAACTCAGCGAGCTGCTCCATCTCATTCACTGAAATATGGCGCAATATATATTTGATCCTGGCGACATTACGGGTATTCATACTCAATGAGCGGTACCCCATCCCAACCAGTAACAGTGCTCCCACCGGATCACCAGCCAACTCGCCACACACACTAACCGGTATACCGAGTGATTGGCTTGTCTCAATAATATGCTTTAAGGCATGCAGGACAGCAGGATGCAACGCATCATAGACACTCGCTACCCGGGAATTGTTCCGATCAACTGCCAATAAATACTGTGTCAGGTCATTACTGCCGACCGAAATAAAATCAACTTTCCCTTTCAAGGCCGACAGCTGGTATAGCATCGACGGAACTTCAATCATGATCCCGAGCCTTGGTCGCTTCAGCTCCCGCCCTTGTTCTTTGGCATACTTGGCAACTTCGACATAGGCACGTTCAATCAGAGCCCTGGATTCATCCAGCTCAGCAATACCGGAAATCATTGGCAAGAGAATATCCATGTTTTCCAGCCCGATACTTGCTTTCAGCATCGCCCGCACCTGGATCAGAAAAATTTCCGGGTGATCCAGGGTAAAACGGATACCTCGCCAACCCAAAAACGGATTATCTTCCTCTATCGCCAAATACGGCAAGGGCTTATCGCCACCAACATCCAGGGTCCGCATTACCACCAGCTTGTCGCTATAGGTTGAGAGTATCGCCCGGTATTGCAGTGTCTGCTCTTCTTCCGACGGAAAGCTCCGCTGCAGCAGAAACGGAACCTCTGTCCGGTAAAGACCAACCCCGTCAACGCCCTGGTTCACCGCAATACTGGTATCGGCACTCAGTCCCGCGTTGAGATGGATGAAAATCCGCTGGTTATCTTGGGTATAGGCCGCTTTACCCAATTCCTCTTCAACGGTCTTCGCCAGTTCGTTTTCTTCTTTCAGCAGCCGGGTATACTCGGCCAACACATGTCGATTTGGGTTAACCAAAAAGTCCCCCCGGTAACCATCGACAATCACCGGACAGTTATGCACCTTCTCTGGTATAAAATCGACCCCCATTATGGCCGGGATCCCCAAGGCCCGCGACAGGATAGCGGCATGGGAATTCGCAGCCCCTTCCTGGGCCACCACCGCCGCCAGCTTATCCCGGGGAATACTGGCCAGCATTGCCGCTGTCAGCTCCCGAGTCAATAAAACTACCGGTTCATCCCACTGATGCTCGATGCCTCCCTCATTTTGTAAGAAGAACAACAGGCGCTGACCCAATTCGCGAATATCCTGGGCCCGCTCCTTGAGGTACTCATCCTTCATCTTGGCAAATCGGTCAGAATAAGCTTCGACCACCTGACGGATCGCCCACTCAGCCTGATCGCCACCAGCAATTTTGGCAAACAGATCCTTACGCAACATAGGGTCATTAAGCAGATGGCTAAACAGATCAAAAATAGCCAGGGTTTCTTTATGCAGTTCGCTATCGAAGCGCTTCCTAAGCCGCCGGAACTCAGCACCAGCCAGCTCGACAGCAATACTCAGCCTCTCCTGTTCGGCTTCAAGATCCACGCAGGAGGCGGGCGAGACCTGTTCTAGCCTGGGCTGGTTATCATCCCACCACGCTCTGGCAATCGCGACGCCGGTTGATGCCGCCGAACCAATAAGGTGTAGGCCATTGTGTTGATCTGGCCACATTCCCTGTGCTTTGGCATGGGCAAGGATCACCGCCAGCTGAGCAGCCAGTGTTACCATGAAAGACTCTTCGCTTTCATCGAATTCCCGTCGCTCGCGCTGCTGGATAACCAAGACACCTAACACTTGGCGCTGGTGAATAATTGGAGTACCAAAAAACGAACCGAAAGACTCTTCACCGATACCGGGAAGATGTTTGAAATGGGGGTGATGACAGGCATCGGCAACATTAATGGGCTCAGCACGGCTCCCGACCAAACCGACAAGACCTTCATCAAAGTCCAGTCCTATTTGCCGGTGGGGCTTCGTCAGCCCCTGAGTCGCCATCAGCGTAAATTTCCGACGTTTATGATCCGCGATATAGACAGAGCAGCACTCCGTCTTCATTGCACGGCAGGTACTGACAACCAGCTGTTCAAGCGCTTCCATCAAGCTCGGTGCGCTTGCGACCTTCTCAACAATTTCTCTAAGCTGCGTCAGCATAATAAACCTTACCTGGGATTTCAGCGTTATCCTCGCTTGCCTCTGCGCTTGGCCTTACGCTCTCTTCTCTCCTTGAATGGCATGGCCATCGCGGCAAACTCCTTCAGCGCCCGCCGATAGACATCCCGCTTAAAAGACACAACCTGGCGCACCGGGTACCAATAACTGACCCATCGCCAACCATCAAATTCAGGCGTGTTACCACGCTGCATGTTCACCTTTGACTCATCACATTCCAGGCTAAGCAAAAACCACTTTTGCTTCTGCCCGATACAAACCGGCTTAGAGTCCCACCTTACCAGGCGCTTGGGTAATTTATAACGTAGCCAATGTCGGCTTGACGCCAAAATTCGGACATCTTTCTTTGTAAGCCCTACTTCCTCATACAGCTCCCGGTACATGGCTTGTTCCGGGGTTTCCCCCTCATCAATGCCGCCTTGCGGAAACTGCCAGGAATGTTGTCCATATCGTCGAGCCCAAAATACTTGGCCATGGCTATTACAGATAACTATCCCTACATTAGGGCGGTATCCATCGCCATCAATCACTGGACGACCTCAACTATAAATCTCTATTAACAGTGATTTTTTCACAGACGATGCAATGGGTAAACAAACATTCTAATTAATAACTGTTTTTTCCTACCTAGCACTCAATTTCTGGATAACCTCACCGACTCGGCTAATTTATAAACAGGCAAATGAGACATACACCACATTTATACACGCTTTCTGTGGATAGATTTGTGAAGAAGCCTGTTTTTTTAAAAATCCCGACAAACCATGATTGATACAAAACTGTAATCAAAAACAAAAAACAACCAATAAAAACATTTACAGACAACAACTTAAATGAAAATTAAATTAGTATCCACTCATTAAGGAAAGATCATTTTTGTTATAAAAACAGGATCGGTCAAAGATTAACCAACCACTGCTTTATCCACACCAAAAATCAGCAGCAGCAACTTTCCCACCGAAATAAACGCTGAAATATCCACCAAACACCTGGATGTATAACCATATTCTGCAGAATAAAAATATTTACCCCAACATCCTGTGGATATCTTTATGAAAGATCCTTACATTAGTGCTTGATAACCTCTACCCTTCGCCAGATGACTCAACACCAAAACAACCAACAAGAGCAAAAAAAAACATTTTATTCAACATGATAGATAAGCACCCACCAATTTCATATAAAGTGATTTATAGCACCTGGCAGGATCGTCTGTATTTCAACCAACTATCTCTAATTCATCCGCAATAGCCAAGCGCTGTACTTCTTAATCACAAGCTACCGGGGTGCCCTTTACGAGTACTATTATCAGCATAGAAGCGCTGTGATAGTATGCTTGGTTCCTGTAATGATTCCCCCAAATTAAACCTTAATTGTTATGCGTCCGACTCCTCAGACAGAGCAAGAACTCCTCAGCCGTGCCCACGATTTGGCAGGGCTTACCCTCGGTGAACTGGCAGAGCAAGCCGGTATCATTACACCA
The DNA here is from genome assembly GCF_947502415.1 of uncultured Photobacterium sp. Lineage (GTDB taxonomy): Bacteria > Pseudomonadota > Gammaproteobacteria > Enterobacterales > Vibrionaceae > Photobacterium. The sequence goes on from NZ_CANMZV010000012.1 coordinate 85,757, forward strand.
CCGGATCTGAAGCGAGATAAAGGCTGGGTAGGCCAGTTACTGGAATGGCATCTTGGAGCGGTAGCCGGCAGCAAACCTGTGCCAGATTTCATGGAACTGGGCATTGAGCTCAAAACCATTCCAATCGGCTACAACGGCAAACCACTTGAGACGACCTTCGTCTGCGTCGCGCCACTCATTGGCCTGCAAGGATTAAACTGGGAGAACAGCCATATCCGACATAAGCTGGCAAAGGTACTCTGGATCCCAGTTGAGGGTGAACGGGATATACCTCTGGCTGACCGCCATGTCGGCTCGCCGCTGTTATGGAGCCCATCTGTCGAGGAAGAGCTACAGCTGCGCCGCGACTGGGAAGAGCTCATGGACATGATTGTGCTGGGACAAATAGAACAAATCACGGCGAGACATGGTGAAGTACTGCAACTGCGGCCAAAAGCCGCAAACAGCAAAGCACTGACCGAAGCCTACGGTGCCAATGGCCAGCCAATAAAAACCCTTCCGAGGGGATTTTATCTCAAAACAAGCTTCACCGCCGAATTACTCAGACGGCATTTCATCTTATAACGAGATAATCATATCTTCCTGACAGGAAGATACCTTACCGTCCGGAGAAAATTCATCATAGGGATCTATCACCCGCAGAACAACCGAAGTGATCCCTAGCGGATGAAGCAACTCCTTGACCTGTTCAATGGACTGAAAACGCATCATTTCATCATTGTCATTCTTTAATGGCTCAAGCTGCTGCTTAAATTCAATTTCCATCAAATAGTCTGAGCAACCGGCATAACTGTTCAGAATACATTTGGGAACTTGGCCATGACCCGCTTTCAACCAATGTTTCAACTGTGTCAGTTTCATTACGCCTCCTAGGATCCTACGGCTAGACACCGAATCAGGGATCAGTCAGTTTTTAACTATGTGACATATTAACAATATCAGCAAGATGCCTTTTGGGAATTGTTCTGGGGCAGAGCACATTTCTAATTGCTTTTCGTCCTTCTCAGCACGATAAAGACAGGTTATATTCAAAGAAAATCACTGGTCCAAGGAGGGCTTATGGAATACCACCAACTCCCCCATTCCTCGCTGGAAGTCAGTAAAATCTGTCTCGGTACGATGACATTCGGCGAGCAGAACAGCGAAACGGATGCTCATAACCAACTGGATTTTGCTTTTGAGCGGGGAGTAAACTTCATCGACACCGCAGAGATGTATCCGGTGCCACCCAAACCGGAAACTCAGGGACTGACTGAAACCTATATCGGCAACTGGCTGAAAAAATCCGGTAAGCGGGATAAAGTAATTCTGGCGACTAAAGTGGCCGGGCCAAGAAGCCTTCCTTATATCCGCGAAAATATGGCTCTTGATAGGCGCAATATCCATGATGCAATCGAAGCCAGCCTCAACCGCCTCCAGACTGATTATATCGACCTTTACCAACTTCACTGGCCTCAGCGCGAAACCAACTGCTTCGGCACCCTCAACTATCCCTATAAAGATGAAAACTGTGGCGTCACGATCACCGATACCCTTGAAGCTCTGGCTGAATTAATCCGGGCCGGTAAAATTCGCTACATCGGTCTGTCCAACGAAACCCCGTGGGGCGTGATGTCCTTTCTCCGTTTGGCCGAAAAACACGATTTACCACGCGTCATCTCGATCCAGAACCCATACAACCTGCTAAACCGTAGCTTCGAAGTCGGCATCTCAGAGATCAGCCATCATGAAGGGGTCGAACTACTGGCATACTCACCACTGGCGTTTGGTACTTTAAGTGGCAAATACTTACATGGAGCTCGTCCGACCGGAGCACGCTGTACCTTATTTGAGCGTTTCTCCCGCTACTTTAATCAGCAAGGCATTGCCGCAACCCAAGCCTATGTCGATATAGCTAACAAGCACGGCCTTGATCCGGCCAAAATGGCACTGGCATTTGTTAATCAACGTCCTTTTGTGGCATCCAATATCATTGGCGCGACTACTCTTGAGCAGCTGGGCGCCAATATTGACAGCATCAACCTCAAACTCAGCAATGACGTACTGACTGATTTGGAAGAAATTGGAGTGAGCTACTCTAACCCTTGCCCATAACCAACCCCTATCGTGATAGATTTAGCTCGAATATAGCTGCCAATAAAAGAGCCCCCGGTAACCGGGGGCTGCTACACTATCCCCTCCGGTACAACAGCATGACTTTCAGGAAAACCAGCATACAAAGTCCTTATTTATGCTCCTTGATATCTCAGCCATATAGCACTGTTTATTATTGACAAAAATTACAGCTTAATTGTCCTCAACAATTGCAGTAAAACCTTTGCAGCCGGTCCCAGCGGATGCTGAGTAGACCACGCAATATCCACTCCTTGCTGCCAGGGCTGACTTTCAAAATCCAGCGCGAGACGCGTTAGCACTCCCGATTCAATCACATCCCTGACCATCTCTACCGGTAATGCCGTCCAGCCAATCCCGCTACTGACCAACTGCATTGCTGAGATTGCGTTCTCCGTCTGCCAGACAGAATCCGCCATGCAATCGGTTTTGAACTGATAGCCCTTACCATGATTGTGGCTATCCTAAGCCAGCTATTCGGCTTTGAAGCACACAAGGTCGGCGCGTTAGGTATAGCCTTCTCTCTCTTTGCTACCGGTTGGAACTTTGCTTATAACTTATTGTTTGACAAAGCCATGATGAAATACACCGGACAGCTGGAAAAGCGAACTAAACACCGGATCATACATGCCATCCTATTTGAGGTAAGCCTGCTATGGTTCACCCTGCCAGTAATTGCCTGGTGGCTGAACATTAGTTTGATTGATGCCTTCATCATGGATATCGGCTTGGTTGTCTTCTACCTGTTCTACACCTACAGATACAACCTTGCTTATGACAAAGTGTTTCCTCTACCAGCCAAGGCGGCATAAAACCAAACTGAACAATAAACTGATCCAATCAGTTGATTTCCCACCACACACAAAAAAAGCGCCCAAAGGCGCTTTTCATTGTTAACTTGTCAGCCCTGGCGGAAATGCCGTGGAGGGGGGACAAGATCATGCTTGTTCAGCAAGCGGTACATAGTGGCACGCGAAACACCAAGCTCACGTGCTGCCGCCGAAATCTGCCCCTTATTATTTTCCAGTACCGTCAGTAAGGCACTGCGTTCCGATTCTTCACGTATCTTCTTCAGACTCTGTTTATCATCACACAAACGAGGAAGATCAAAATGCTCGGCTTCAATCACCTTACTTTCAGCCAACAAAATAGCCCGCTTGATTTGACCAATCAGCTCCCGGACATTACCCGGCCACGGATAATGTAACAACAGCTTCTGAGCTTCCTCCGACAGCGACTTCGCCATGCTGTTATACTGACGGGAGAACTTCAGCAACAGATACTCAGCCAGCAACAAAATGTCCTCTCCCCGCTCACGCAGTGCTGGCACGACCAAACCCAACACATTCAGACGATAGTAAAGATCTTCACGAATCTTTCCACTCGCCAACAGCTCTTCCAGCGGATAACAAGTCGAGACAATCAAACGAGCATCAGACTTTATCAAATCACCATCAATTGATGTGAAATACCCATCCTGCAGGAAACGGGACAGCTCTTGCTGGCGCTCATCATTGAGCAAAGAAATTTCATCAAGATACAAGACACCTTTATTAGCTGCATCAAAACAGCACCGGTTCTGAGCTGGATGATTATCATCGACCAACGTCCAGCTATTATTGACAGCATCACAATTGACGCTGACAAACGTGGCCTTGGCACGGGTTGAAGCCTGGTAAATCGCCTGAGCGACCAGCTCTTTCCCGGTACCAATTTCCCCCTGAACAAAAACCGGCATATCCGCAGCTGCCATCCGCGTGACCTGATGGCGCAGCTTCTTCATTGCAGCCGCATTTCCCTGTAGCCCGTGCTGGCCAAAGTTCCCAAGCTCAGGCCACACCTTGCGTTCAAGCTGCAACATACCCAACTGATGACCGATTGTCTTCAGTAACTGAGATTCCGGCACTGGCGACGTAAAATAGTCGATACAAAAACTAACAATAAACTGGCAAATCGTTTCTGTATTAAGCTGAGCTTCACGTACCAATGCCAGCCAACGTGCTTGTTTGTTCCGGTTTACCACCCCGGCAATACCATTGAGACTAAAATCATCTTGAGTCAGATCCACGACACCGACACAAGGCCCTACTTCCAATAGCAACGACTCGGCAGTACGGAGATCATAACAGCGGTGGCATATCCAACCAGCCTTCTCCAACGTCTCGATCCAGGGTATATTGCTCCCCCCTAATACGATTAATGTTCCCAGGGCTGAAGCGTGCTTCAATTCTGTCTTCATCCTTTACCGCCTTTCCATCTGCCAGGACAAATCACCGATTCATTAACCTGCGGCATCACCACATGGCGTAATTAAGCTCAGGATTTGCTCTATAATTCATACAGATAAAATACCAAACACTAATGATAAATTGCTCGGCAAAACAAATGCAACCTGTTTACTATTATAATCAATATCCTGATAAATATTTCATCTAAATTATCGCCCCCAAACGCAAAAAGCGCCCGAAGGCGCTTTTATATCATCATCTAATTGCGAGTTAACTCACTGTTGCAGCTTCTGCCTGGCCATCAACCTCTTCCACACCAATTTCGTTTTCACTCTTAGCAACAATGGTATTGACTGCAGTATCACCAACAACATTCGAGCTGGTACAGAACATATCATTGATTCGATCAACCGCGGCAATAATCGCCAGACCTTCAGCTGGTAGGCCTAATTGGTGCAGAAGCACACCAACCATCACCACACCGCCACCTGGGACACCACCGGCACCAATAGACAGCAGCAGAATAGTCAGGCCAAGAGTAAACAAGTCTGCACTATTAATTGGCTGGCCAAACGCATTTGCCACAAAGATAGTAGCCAGTGCAATGTAGATAGACACACCTGACATGTTCATGGTTGCACCCAGTGGAACACCGAAGCCAGCCACAGATTTAGATACACCAATCTTATCCGTCAGGGTACGCATGGTAACCGGAATAGTCGCATTTGAACTTGCAGTCGATAGCGAGAACAGGATTTGCTCACGAATACTGCGCAAAAATTGTGATGGCTTGATCCCGGTAGCTAAGCCCACCATCGCTGGATAGAAGAAGAAAATCCAGAACACCAGCATTGCAACAACAAGTGCAACATAGCCTGCAACCGACATCAGCGTATTGGCATCCAGAGTCGCACCCAGCTGAATCATCAGGGCAAAAACACCGTATGGCGCAAGGCTCATCACCAGGCCAACCAGCTTCATCATGATTTCATTAGCCATCTTGAACGTCTTGATAGCAGGACCGCCGCGGGTATCAAGCGCCTGAATAGCCAGACCTGTCAGAATTGCCATAAAGATAATCTGGAGCATATCACCACTAGCAAATGCCTGGACCGGGTTACTAGGCACAATATTGACGATCAGAGAGAAGATATCTGGTGTTTCCGTAGTCGTCAGCTCAACCGCTTCAGACATCGCCCCTGCCAGGTTAGCATCCGCTCCCGGCTGGAAAATCATCCCTACCGTCAACGCTGCCGTAATCGCGATGATGGTATTAAGAATGTAGAGACCAAAGGTTTTTCCACCCAAGCGACCAAAAGCCGTGATGTCTTTCAGTTCAACGATACCGCAAACAATTGAGACATAAACTAACGGTACGACCAATAGCTTGATCAGCGATACAAACATACCACCGGCACCTTCTGCCAAGCCTAGTACATAGGTATCCATTAATGTCACGCCGTTAAACAAGTACTGAATAGCAGTACCTATAATCAGCCCCGCGAACAGGCCAGCAAAAATTTTTCCTGATAGCGATTTCTTCATCGTCCATCTCCAGTCGGTTGTGCTTGTTAATGTTCCATTTACATCCTGTTCCCACTGTTAGCCGTGGGTTAGGCGACATTTTACACAGATGATGTCGACTGAAAAGATTGATTTTTACATTCCGGCTACAACGCCGACACAAAATCAAATACTCCCAGATCAGACAAATCACAGCCAAAGACACTAAAACATTTAACAATCGGCAACTTATAGACAAGGTAATGCGGGGATTTTTCGCAGAATACTGTTCTGTTTATTGAGGTAAGAAATCCCTATAACGTGAATCTGATCACGCACAAGAATTTACTATGAGAGTAAAAAGTGAACAATTTTCACTATCGGAAACTGTGTAGCCAACAAAAAAGCCACCCATTTGGGTGGCTTCTTGATATCTAAATAACTACTTAATGATTTAGTTATTTTGCCTGAGGGCGCATTGCCGGGAACAGGATCACGTCACGGATTGTGTGCGTGTTGGTAAACAGCATTACCAGACGGTCGATACCAATACCCTGACCCGCTGTTGGCGGAAGGCCGTGCTCTAGTGCTGTGATGTAGTCCGCATCGTAGAACATTGCTTCATCATCACCCGCATCTTTAGCTTCAACCTGCGCTTTGAAACGCTTGTCCTGATCTTCTGCATCGTTAAGCTCAGAGAAGCCATTTGCCACTTCACGGCCACCGATGAAGAATTCAAAACGGTCAGTAATGAATGGGTTTTCATCGTTACGACGAGCCAGTGGAGAAATATCCGCTGGGTATTCAGTGATGAAGGTAGGCTGCATTAGCTTAGGCTCAGCCGTCTCACCGAAGACTTCTTCAAGTAGCTGACCACAAGTCCAGAAGCTTTCAATCGCGATGCTCAGAGACTCAGCAAGGTTACGCATGAAGTTGATATCGCGAACTTCATCGTAAGTCATCTTCTGGATAGTTTCGTTATCCGGATTGTACTTCTTGATTGCATCAAGCATGCTCAGGCGTGGGTATGGACCACCGAAGTCGATTGTCTCATCACCGTATGGCAGTTTTGGCGAGCCACACAGATCCGTTGCAATGCTGCTCAGCATTTCTTCAGTCAGATCCATCAGGTCGTTGTAGTCTGCATACGCCATGTAGAATTCCATCATTGTGAATTCTGGGTTATGGCGAGGAGACAGGCCTTCGTTACGGAAGTTACGGTTAATTTCGAACACACGCTCGAAGCCGCCAACAACCAGACGCTTAAGATAAAGCTCAGGCGCAACACGCAGGTACATATCGATATCCAGCGCATTGTGGTGGGTAATAAACGGACGAGCCGTTGCACCACCAGGGATAACGTGCATCATCGGTGTTTCAACTTCCATGAAACCTTTGGTTGTCATGAAGTGACGAATTGCACTAACCACTTTAGAACGCATCATCATCGCATTGCGAGAATCTTCGTTCACAATCAGGTCAACATAACGCTGACGGTAGCGCATTTCCTGGTCGGTCAGACCGTGGAATTTTTCCGGTAGCGGACGAAGTGCTTTAGTCAGCAGCTCGTACTCTTCCATATTCACGTAAAGATCGCCTTTACCTGACTTATGAAGCGCACCTTTAATACCAATGATGTCACCGATATCCAGACCTGAATATTTTTCTTTTAGTTCTTTCTGAACATCTTTCGCAGCGTATGCCTGAATACGACCAGATACGTCCTGGATCGCAAGGAAAGGACCACGCTTAGCCATGATACGGCCTGCAATAGCAACTACATTACCAGCTTCTTCAAGCTCTTCTTTTGATAACTCGCCGTATTTAGCCTGCAGGTCTGCCGCTAGGCTATCGCGACGGAAATCATTCGGGTGGCCGTTTGCTTTGCACTTCTCGCGAATCATATCCAGTTTCGCGCGGCGCTCCGCAATCAGCTTATTTTCATCTTGTAATTGATCTGTCATGGGGGAACCCTTAAATGTTAAACCGAATTCGGTTACAGACCTGACTTCAGGCTAGCTTCAATAAAACGGTCTAAATCGCCGTCTAGTACCGCTTGGGTGTTACGGTTTTCCACCCCGGTACGTAAATCTTTAATTCGGGAGTCATCCAATACATAAGAACGGATCTGGCTTCCCCAACCAATATCTGATTTCGAATCTTCATTGGCTTGCTTCTCAGCATTTTGTTTTTGCATCTCAAGCTCAAACAGTTTTGCTTTCAACTGTTTCATCGCCTGATCTTTGTTCTTGTGCTGAGAACGGTCATTCTGACACTGCACCACGGTGTTGGTCGGTACGTGAGTAATACGTACTGCCGATTCTGTGGTGTTAACGTGCTGACCACCTGCACCAGATGCACGGTATACGTCAATACGTAGATCTGATGGGTTAATATCGATATCGATATTGTCATCAACTTCCGGATAGATAAACGCAGAAGCAAATGATGTATGGCGGCGGCCACCTGAATCAAACGGTGACTTACGCACTAGGCGGTGGACACCCGTTTCAGTACGTAACCAGCCATAGGCATACTCACCACTGATACGGACAGTTGCAGATTTCAGACCCGCAACTTCACCTTCAGAGACTTCAATCACTTCAGTTTTAAAGCCTTTAGCATCAGCCCAGCGAAGGTACATACGTAGCATCATCGACGTCCAGTCCTGAGCTTCTGTACCACCAGAGCCCGCCTGAAGGTCGATATAACAATCAGATTCATCATGATCGCCAGCGAACATACGGCGGAATTCCAGCTTAGCTAGCTTGGTTTCCAGCTCTGCCAGTTCTGGCTCGATCTCGTCAAACGTTTCCTGATCGCTTTCTTCAATCGCCAGCTCTAACAAACCTTCAACGTCTTCAACGCCCTGGTCTAGCTGATCGATGGTATCAACCACAGCTTCCAGCGCTGCACGTTCTTTACCCAGAGCCTGAGCACGTTCTGGCTCATTCCATACATCTGGTTGCTCTAGTTCTGCATTGACCTCTTCTAGACGCTCTTTCTTAGCATCGTAGTCAAAGGTACCCCCTAAGGACATCAGTACGCGCTGATACATCCTCAAGTCGGTTTTTAATAGGATTAATCTCGAACATTGCCACTCTTCATAGCCGAAATGGACATAACCGAAAGATTCTATCGAATTGTAGATAGAATATACAGAGGGGAAGAAAGGTTATCCGTGATTTTATTATTCCATCCTGGTCACAGAAACAGTCTTGTCACCATCTTGAAATAATTTATTTACCGTCTCTCACACTCGGTGAGTTTCGAGCATGATCACAGTAGCGAAGCCATAACAGCCCCGCTACCTACACAAAGCTTAAATCGCGTCGATATGTTCAACCAGAAGCTGCGCACTGCAGTTTCCGCGAAACTCATTGACATCAAGCCGGTAAACCAGCTGCACCTGCTGAACAGAAGCGTCTGGCCAACGGCGTAGATCAACATTAAAGGCGATACCATCAATCACGCTGCCACCGGAAACCGGCTCCAACATCATTTTCAGGTGCTTGCCCCCCACCAGCTTCTGGTGCAACAGGCGGAACTTACCGTCAAACATCGGCTCAGGGAACTGCTGCCCCCAAGGGCCGCCGGAACGTAACAGCTCTGCTGTCTGCAAATTTAGTTCATGCTGCTCAAGCTCCCCATCCGTCAGCAGTACGCCTTTTAGCGCACCTTCATCCAGCTCCAGCCGAACTGCCTGATCAAATGCCTGACTGAACGCTGCCAGCTTGTCTTCCGGAATAGTTAACCCTGCCGCCATCGCGTGGCCGCCAAACTTCATAATCATCCCCGGATTCTGAGTATCGATCAGATCCAGTACATCCCGCATATGCAAACCAGGAATTGAACGGCAAGACCCCTTGATTTCTCCCTTACCGGCATCAGCAAAGGCTATCACCGGGCGGTGGTACAACTCCTTGATACGCGAAGCCAGGATCCCGATAACCCCCTGATGCCAGTCGCGCTGGAACAATGCCAGGCCGTAGGGCATATCCTTCTGGTTAAACTTAAGCTGCTCGCAAATCGCCAGCGCCTCTTCTTTCATCCCTTGCTCTATTTCCTTGCGGGTCTGATTTAAGGCATCGAGCTCCGAAGCCATCCGGCGCGCCGCCTGAATGTTATCGCAAAGCAGTAGCTCAACCCCAAACGACATATCATCAAGGCGACCTGCGGCATTGATCCGCGGGCCAAGAGCAAATCCCAGATCGGTGGAAACCAGTCGAGCCGGATCGCGGTTAGCAACTTCAATCAAAGCCTGAACGCCCGGGCGGCATTTGCCGGCGCGGATCCGCTGCAATCCCTGATGAACCAAAATACGGTTATTACCGTCCAGAGCAACCACATCGGCCACCGTCCCCAAGGCAACTAAATCCAGCAACTCGGCCAAATTAGGCTCAGCAATCCCCTGCTCACTAAACCACCCGTTTTGGCGTAACTCGGCACGCAGCGCCAGCATCAAATAAAACGCAACCCCGACACCGCATAATGACTTCGACGGGAACTCGCACTCATGCAAGTTTGGATTCACGATCGCATCAGCCTGCGGCAACTCATCACCCGGCAAGTGATGGTCTGTCACCAGTACCTGAATTCCCTTCGCTTTCGCTGCAGCAACCCCGGCAATAGAAGATACCCCATTATCAACCGTCATGATCAGCTCTGCACCACGCTCCTGAGCTTGCTCAACCACTTCAGGGCTTAACCCATAACCATCATCAAACCGGTTCGGCACCAAGTAATCAACATTGCGACAACCCAACATCTTCAGCGCCAGTACCGACAATGCCGAACTAGTAGCCCCGTCAGCATCAAAGTCACCGACGATAATAATACGTCGGTTATCCGCCAAGGCAGACATCAATAGCTGAACCGCAGGCGCAATACCATGAAGCTGGTTAAATCCCAGCAAACCGCGGGCACCGCGCTCCAGATCCGCATCGGAAGCTAAGCCCCGACTAGCGTAAATTCGCTTAAGCAACGGATGGATGGCATCGGAGAAGCCGGTTATATCGGCTGGAGGTCGACGTTTTATTTCAATCATAAAGGCTATGTCTACGCTGGGTTGTTGAGTCTTCGGCGCAAGGCACTCAATGTAAATATCAGGCCATTATAATACCAAACTGAAGAATAATCTGACCTATCCGATTATTCTTCAATTTGGTATTAGCGCACAGGTAGATATAAAAAAACCCGAAGCTGCTACTACCAGCTTCGGGTTTATATTCAAACATTGTAAATGTTAGCTGCGGCTGTCAAGCATCTTACGCAACATCTCAGCTGGCTGGTAACCCGGCAGCATAGTGCCGTCTTCCAGTATCATTGCAGGTGTTCCGCTTACGCCCATCGTCACACCCAGCTGGTAGTGCTTACGCACAACATCTCCGCGCTGAGCAATGCCTGTCAGATCAAAGTGGCCATTCTTGGCATCATCCATCGCTTTTGCAGTATCTTTGGCGCCCCAGATGGCACTCATTTCAGCAAAATTACGTGAACGTTCACCACCGCGAGGGAAAGCCAGGTAACGAATTGTTATACCGGCATCGTTATACGCCTGCATTTCATTGTGCAGTTTACGACAGTAGCCACAACTGGTATCAGTAAAGACCGTCACAACGTATTTCTCTTCCTTGGCCGGATAGACAATCATCTCTCCTTCCATGCCTTTCAGCTTTTCCTTATTCAACTTAGCCATTTTACGCTCGGTCAGGTTAACCGGCTTAGCTCCGTCATTCTTATAAAGGTGACCGGCAAGGAAATAGCTACCGTCATCAGATACATACATGATACCGCGGTCTGTAACCACTTCGTTCAATCCTGCAAGCGGTGACGGCGAAATGGAATTCGGAACTAGCCCCAATCCACTGAGTTTCGCCTTGATGGCAGCATCATCAGGCTTAGCCGCTGCTGTAAACGCAGTCAGGGCCACAGCAGTTGCCAGTATCGTACGACCAAAAAAGTGCATTCGACTATTTCCTTTCAGCAAAATATAGATAATCACTAAGACCAGTAAGAGTCCCAAAAACTTTCAGAGTTCAATAATAAAGACACAGATACAAACACCGTGAACCCGCTCCCAAATAGCAGCATTGGCGATTCACAGTTATCGCCCTTTTTTATCGATAAGCAACCAGTATAACTTATTTACTTAGTTTGGGCTCGCGCAAGCATCAGGCCCTCGGGTGATGCGTTTCGTGAAGCTGTTTCAATCGCTCTGTCGCTACATGAGTATAAATCTGCGTTGTCGATAAATCACTATGCCCCAGTAGCATCTGCACCACCCGCAAATCGGCACCGTAGTTCAGCAAATGCGTTGCGAAGGCATGACGCATCACGTGAGGAGACAGTTTATCGGAATCAATCCCGGCTAATACAGCATAATGCTTGATTCGGTGCCAGAAGGTCTGACGGGTCATCTGTTTGGCCCGCTTACTGGGGAACACCACATCTGAACTTTTCTCGCCCAGCAACTGCGGACGGCCGGATTCCAAAAACTGCTCAATCCAGTCGATCGCATTTTCGCCCATCGGCACCAGGCGTTCTTTGTCCCCTTTACCGGTTACACGCACAACGCCCTGACGCAGGCTGACATTTTCCATTGTCAGACTCACCAGCTCGGTAACACGCAATCCAGTTGCATACAACAGCTCTAACATAGCTTTGTCACGCAGCTCTATCGGGTCATTCGGATCTGGAGCATCAAGCAGGGCATCCACCTGCTCCTCGCTGATATCCTTCGGTAAGCGCTTCGGTAGTTTCGGCGTCACCAGCATGGCGCTCGGATCGTCCTCACGAATTTTCTCCCGATGCAGATACTGGTAGAGCCTGCGGATCGCCGACACCATCCGGGCACGGGAGGTCTGCATATAATCGGCATCAAACAACCACTGCTGGTAGCGCTGCAAATCATCAACCGAAGCAGTAGCCAAGCTAAGCTTTTCTTTCTCGATCCAGTCAGATAGTTTCTTAAGATCGTTACGATAAGAAGTCAGAGTATTCTCTGACAGCCCCCGCTCCATCCATATCGCATCAAGAAACCGCTCAATGATCACTTCATCGTTTTCCACTACAACCTCTGGTCAAAAACCACCAACACATGGATAAATACACAGTACTTTGCCATGGTAGTCGATTTGTCGGGAAAAGTAACTGATCAATTAATGAATACCGATTTGATTCTTCCATTCTTTACAAACATCCGGCCACATCGCCGATATTGCTACAAAGCTCCGAAACCGGCTTACACCATTAGTCAACAGCCGCCAACCTAGGTAGAATCCCCCGGTATTGTACCTATGCACAAACCAACTGGACTAACAGCATGAAAATTGGCTTATTCTATGGCTCAACCACCTGTTACACCGAAATGAGCGCGGAAAAAATCCGTGACTGTATCGGGGCAGAGCTGGTTGAACTGCATAACATCAAAGAAGCAGACATCAGCACGATGAATAACTTCGACATGCTGATTCTGGGGATCTCGACATGGGATTTCGGTGAACTGCAGGAAGACTGGGAAGCCGTATGGGATCAGCTGGATGGGTTGAAGCTTGAGGGCAAGACAGTCGCACTGTTTGGCCTAGGCGATCAGGAAGGGTATACCGAATGGTTCCTTGATGCGATGGGTATGCTGCATGACAAGCTGCTACCAACCGGTGTCAACGTCGTCGGCTACTGGCCAAATGAAGGCTACAATTTCGAAGCATCAAAAGCGCTGACTGACGACCAGAAGTTCTTTGTTGGCCTCGCCTTGGATGAAGACAGCCAGTACGAGCTAAGCGATGCCCGTATAACCCAGTGGTGCGAACAGATCCTGACCGAATACAGCGAAACTCTTTAGGGTTCCAATCAAGCCAGATACAAAAACGGGATGCCAAGGCATCCCGTTTTTTATTGATAGTGCATTCAGGCTTAAGCTGCTTGTGCTTCCTGCTGGTTCAACGCGCCACCAGCAACACGAGCAATAACCAATGCCGCCAATGTCGGCAGTACCCATGCCATTCCGTAGTCGAACAAAGGCAATACATTCAGTGCCGACATATCAATACCCATGAACTTCGCCGCATCAATCAGGCTGAACACCAATGAAACCAGCAATACAGTGCGGTATGCCATACGTGGGTTAGGCATCCACTTACGAACAAAAGTCAGGGCTACCAGAGCAACAGCTACCGGATAAAGAGCAAACAGTACCGGAATTGACAGCGAGATCAGCTGGTTAAGGCCAACATTCGCAATAACCGCACAGATAACAGCCAGGATCACCGCCCACTTTTCATAAGACAGTTTAGTTAGTGAGCTGAAGTAGTCAGAACACGCACTGATCAGACCGATAGCCGTTGTCAAACAAGCCAGCAGTACGATAGTTGACAGGATCATCTGTCCAACCGGACCAAACAGTGCCTGTACATAAGCTGCCAGAATAGCACCGCCGTTGTCAGCCCCAGCAGCAACAGCCGAGCTAGTCGCACCAAGGTAGAACAATGAAATATAAACAAATGCCAAACCCGCCGCCGCAATCAAACCAGCATAGATAAGGTAAGAGCAGGTTGCTTTCTCGTCAGTCACACCTTTCTTGCGGATCACATCCACAATCAGCATACCGAACATCAGTGCCGCAAAGGTATCCATGGTGTTATAACCTTCAAGGAACCCCTTGGTAAAGGCCATATCCATGTACTCGCCTTGTGCAGCTAGGATCTCGCCCTGCGGATTAACAAATACTGCAATCGCCAGAACAACCAAAACAGCAAATAGTGCCGGAGTCAGGAACTTACCAATCATGTCGATGAGCTTGCCACGCGACCAGGCAAAGAACAGAGCGACAGCAAAGAAGATAACCGAGAACACCGTCAGGCTAGCTTGACCAGCATCAGCAATGAACGGCTTCACAGCCATTTCATAAGCAACTAGACCTGTACGCGGTGCTGCAAAAGCGGGACCAATAATAATAAAAATCAGCACAGCCATCAGGGTCGCCACCTTTGGTGGCAGGTCACGAGTCAGTCCTTTCCAGCCACCACCTGCAACAGCAACGGCAATAATACCGATCAGCGGCAAGCCTACAGCTGTAGAAAGAAAGCCAAACATCGCAGGTAAAAGGTTTTCACCTGCTGATAAACCGGCCTGAGGAGGGAAAATAATATTACCTGCTCCCAAAAAGAATGCGAAGGTCATAAAACCTAGCGCCATAATATCTGTAACCTTGAGTGATTTGCTCAAACTGCACCCTCCCACTGTCATTGCTGTATCGATGATATGTCTGCAAAATTAAAATTATTTGTCACAAATTACTTATTGCTGAATGTGACATTTATCGCAGCATAATGAAGAAAAAGAGAGCAAGAAGCAACCACCCAGTGAAAAACACCATAATCTTTGGGTTAGCACTTTCAAAACCAGTATATCCACCCACTTTAAGAACTCAGATCGGAATATAAAACCACAAAATCTAGTTTATTAAAAAGATTAAAAATAGCATTAACCTCTAGGTAACAATAAATTATCAAAATTAAAATATTCAGATGTTCGTGATGAACTGGATATAATGCCGACCCAACTAAACAACCCACCCTCGGCGCTAGTTAATGCCGAACCTGACGGAGAGAAAATGGCAAAGGGTTTTACTTTCAAGCAATTTCATGTTGACGACTATGGCTGCGGTATGCCTGTCAGCACCGACGGTGTGCTGCTAGGGGCCTGGGCGGATCTGCCTGAACAAGGGCAGCTCCTGGATATCGGTACCGGCAGCGGATTATTAGCATTGATTGCAGCCCAGCGCAGCGTGCATACGGCGATGCCGATCACCGCCATCGAAATCGCTCAGGCTGCAGCCAACGCCGCCAGAAATAACTTTGCTTGCTCCCCTTGGGCAGAGCGCCTGCACTGTGTAGAACAAAATGTGCAGAGCTGGGCAAACGAACAAACAGCAGGCAGCTTTAACGCTATCGTCTGTAACCCTCCCTATTTCAACAACGGGTTACAAGCTGACTGCCAATCTCGGGCAACGGCCCGCCACACAGATACCCTTACCCATCCCAAGTTGCTGTCAGTTATCCGCCATTTACTCAGCGATAACGGGACAGCCAGCCTGGTCCTCCCGGAATACGAAGGGCGCCAGCTGATCAACCTAGCCGAACAACAGCAACTTTTCTGCCGCCGACTCTGCGAAGTGCGCAGTACTGAGAAAAAACCGATAAGCCGATTACTGATCACACTATCGCCACAATCCGGTGATACTGTGACCGAACAGCTTTCTATTCACGACCAAGGACGCTATTCCGAGGCATTTATAGCCCTAACCCGCCACTTTTACCTCAAGCTGTAGACCACATCGACAGACGGATTTCAGCCTGACCATTACACTGTTTCGTACTATCACGAATTTTTTGCATTTTAATCGGTGCGACTTGTGGCAATTATCTCTATAATGCCGCCCCTTATACCCATCCTCTCGCCATTGCCAACATAAGCGCAGTGGCGGGCGTAAGTCTTAATTCCCGAGGAGAAATGACTGGTGAGAGACTTTTCCGAATTAGAGTTAGATAGCGAGCTACTCCAAGCGATTGAAGAAATCGGCTATGAGCGCCCGACAGTTGTTCAGGCGCAGGCTATCCCTCATGCCCTGGACGGTAGAGATGTTCTGGCTTCCGCTCCGACCGGTACCGGAAAAACTGCCGCATTTCTTCTGCCGATGCTTCAGCACCTGCAGGATTTCCCGCGCAAAAAACCTGGGCCAGCCCGAGTACTGGTACTGACCCCTACTCGTGAACTGGCGATCCAGGTTGCCGATCAAGCGCGTGCACTGGCGAAGTTTACCAACCAGAAAATCTTCACCATTACCGGCGGGATCTCCTATGACGAGCACGCCGAGCTGCTGGGTAAAACCCAGGATATCGTCGTCGCGACTCCAGGCCGTCTGATGGAGTACATCGAATCTGAACGTTTCGACTGCCGTGCTATCGAGTGCCTGATCCTGGACGAAGCCGACCGCATGCTAGACATGGGCTTTGCCAAAGTCGTCGAGCGCATCAACAAAGAATGCCGCTGGCGCCGCCAGAGCCTGCTGTTCTCTGCCACCCTGGAAGGCAAAGGAGTACGCGAGTTCTCACGCACCATCCTGACCGAACCAGAAGAAGTCAATGCAGAACCGCCACGTCGTGAGCGCAAGAAGATCCACCAGTACTACCACCGCTGTGACCATATGGAACACAAGCTGGCATTACTGGAAAACATCCTGAAAACTCAGGCTGAACGTACAATCTTGTTTGTTAAAACCCGCGAGCGCCTGGCAACCCTGCGCGATCAGCTGGCGACAATGCAGATCCCATGCTGCTGGATCCAGGGTGAAATGGCACAGGTTGCCCGTAACAATGCCATTGCCCGTTTCCGCGATGGTACGGTTAATGTCCTAATCGCAACCGATGTAGCAGCGCGTGGTATCGACCTGCCAGATGTCAGCCATGTCATCAACTTCGACATGCCTCGTACTGCCGATATCTACCTGCACCGCATTGGCCGTACCGCCCGTGCCGGTAAGAAAGGCACCGCGATTTCACTGGTTGAAGCCCATGATCAGACGATGATGGAGCGTGTAAGCCGCTACATGAAAGAAGATGTGCCAGAACGCTTCATTGAAGGCATGCGCCCACAGCATAAGAAGCCGGTAACAGTGAAGAAGAAAAAGAAAAAAGACAGTAAGAAAAAATCAGCAGCTAAAAAGAAAAAAGCTAAGAACTAATACTGATTAATTTACTGAGATGCATAAAAAAAACGGGCTGGTTAATACCAGCCCGTTTTGTATTCGTGCCTAACAGCCGTTTAGGATCACTGTTCTTCCCGCTTGAAAACCAACTCTTTCTCTGTCGACTCCTCAGCAGCAAAGTAGTAACCGGCAACATTAAACTGCTTCAGGGCTTCAACTGAATCAATCTGATTATCCAGAATATAACGCGCCATCATTCCGCGAGCTTTCTTAGCGTAAAAGCTAATCACCTTGTAATTGCCGTTCTTGCAATCTTTAAACACCGGGGTGATCACCTGTGCATCCAGCGTCTTCTGTTTCACCGCCTTGAAGTACTCATTCGAAGCCAGGTTCACCAGAGTGTTGTCACCCTGCTCCGTCAGTGCCTGATTTAGCTTGTCGGTAATGATATCCCCCCAGAATTGGTAGAGGTTAGTACCGCGCGAATTAGCCAGCCTGGTGCCCATTTCCAGACGATACGGCTGCATCAAATCCAGCGGTCGGAGCAACCCATAAAGTCCCGATAGCATTCGCAAGTGTGACTGAGCGTAGGTAAAGCCTTCCTCACTCATCGTCTCGGCGTCCAGTCCGGTATAGACATCCCCTTTGAATGCCAGAATAGCCTGGCGGGCATTATCCATAGTGAACTCCGGCTGCCACTCGGCAAAGCGTGCGGCATTCAGCCCGGCAATCTTGTCACTGACCTTCATCAGGCTGGCAATGTCGACCGGTGTCAGTTCACGACAGACTTCAATAAGCTCGGCAGAGTGATCCGTCAGCTCCGGCAAAGTATAGTTTTTAGTGGCCAGAGGTGAATCGTAATCAAGTGTTTTTGCAGGAGAAACCACAATCAACATAAGGTTTTATTCCTATTAAGGCTAACTGTTCAAAAGGGTAACACCGATGCAAAAAAAAACCACGCGATTGTCGCGTGGCTTTCGTTATTTATCCGATAGGCAAAACCTATTTCTTGTTTACCGATTGATCCCAAATGCCCTCTTCAAGCTGGGCATGCAACTCTGGGTAATCATTACTGTCGAACGTCGGTACTTTGCCCTGAGCCAGCTGCTTGTTATAGTCTTTGGCCAGCTTCACTACCGTCCCGGACAGCAGCACAATAGCAATCAGGTTAATAATAGCCATCATCCCCATCGAAACATCAGCCATCGCCCAGACAGTCGGCAAATCCGCTACGGCACCAAACATCACCATACCCAGCACCACCACACGGAATACAGCCAGGCCTGCCTTGTGGTTATGCTCAAGGAAGATCAGGTTTGTCTCAGCGTAAGAGTAGTTCGCTACCAATGAAGTAAAGGCAAAGAAGAAAATAGCCACGGCAATAAACACTGAGCCCCAACCACCAACCTGTGAGCTCAGAGCTCGCTGGGTCAGCTCGATACCCGTAATCTCACCGTGCGGCACATACTCGCCCGACATCAGGATAATGGCTACAGTAGCCGAACAGATCACAATCGTATCCATAAATACGCCAAGCATCTGCACATAACCCTGAGAAGCCGGGTGCGGCGGATAAGGTGTCGCCGATGCAGCCGCATTAGGCGCAGAACCCATACCTGCTTCGTTTGAGAACAGGCCGCGTTTCAAACCGTTGATCATGCCCTGTGCAATGGTATAACCCAAAGCACCTGATGCGGCTTCCTCAAGACCAAACGCACTGCGGATAATCATCATCAGCACATCCGGTAGCTTCTCGATATTGGCAAACATAATAAACAGTGCCAGTACCAGGTAGCACAGCGCCATTGCCGGAACCAGGATCTCTGCAGTACGTGCAATCGCACGCAAGCCACCAAAGATAATCACACCGGCCATAACCACCAGCGCAACACCAACATAAGTCGGGTTCCAGCCAAAGGCTACGTTCATCGCCTGGGTAATAGAGTTCGCTTGTACCGAGTTGAAAACCAAGCCGAATGCAATGATCAGAAAGATTGAGAACACCACGCCCATCCAGCGCATGCCCAACCCTTTTTCCATATAGTAAGCAGGGCCACCACGGTAGTTACCGTCATCGTCTCGAGTTTTATATAACTGAGCCAGCGCACTTTCGGCAAATGCCGTTGCCATGCCTAGCATCGCAATCAGCCACATCCAAAAGATTGCACCCGGACCACCCAAGGTCAAGGCAACTGCCACACCGGCCATATTACCGGTACCCACCCGAGCGGCCAGACTTGTACACAAAGCCTGGAATGACGAAATACCTGCCTTGTCTGACTTCCGGCTGTTCTTCATAACACTGAACATGTGGCCGAAATGTCTAAACTGAATAAACCCCAAGCGATAAGTAAAGAAAACACCTACCCCAATTAGGAGATAAATGAGCACAGAGCCCCACAACAGATCGTTCAAAAAATTAATCTGGCTTGACACGTCTCCCCCTGTAAAATCATCAAAACACGGCCCTACCCAGTACCATATTCACCGGTACCGAATATAACCGAAGTAGTAAATTGGGTTGCTTATAAACAACCTTAGTCGTTCTTTTTTATATGGTAAATGACAGGCACAAAACCCTCTTATTCCGAGTGATTTTGCCGTACCTGAAAGCAGTTGATATGTGTTGTGTAACTGCAGATGGCAGATGATCATGCAAAGATATGCGACAAAAATCAATATGCACGCCGCGCATACACAGATACATTCCACACCAACATAAATCAGAAAAAACAGTAGGCAAATGTAAATAATTAACAATTCCATCCAATAAAAACAACACAATCGGACAGCCAACTACTGAAATCTACCCTGAACATCTCCCTCAGCCCCAAATTAGCAGCCAGCAAAACGATACCGTAACTACCAGCCACCCAAAGCGATTTGTCCGCACTGAGTGATTTCTATTGTTTGCCGTTAAGATTCCCCCCTTTAGTCCCATTAAACCAAGGCGAATAACGTCGATTATTTGAACAAGGCTCAATAAATTGTGAGTTCACACACGTCAAATATTCATAAAAAAGCAACAAATGCGAAACACATCAATTTTATTTTTATTGCCGATATGATATTTAACTAGTACCGAAGTGTAAGAAAGAGGTGCTTTATGGACAGTTATGCATTCGATGACATTCTTGCAAATGATACGCCACGTCGGAGTACTCGAAGCAAACCCGTTAAACGTAAATGGCGTGAGATTGAGGCGCTTAAGGACAAGCAAAGACTTCGTAAAGAATTAGAAGACATTGATATGTTCCGTGACTACGACGACGATATTGACTTCTAACCTTTTGACAGCAAATTTGTTCGCCCATCAACAAAAAAGCCGGCATTATTGCCGGCCTTTTTACTTCATCAAATCCAATTATGCTTTCAGGCGTTCAGCCAGATTACGATAACGCTCATCAATTTTGTCACCAAATAAAGGATCACTCTCAGTCTGCTCATATTCAGCAGATATCGCGACCCAGTCTTGAGCGGTAAAAGTATTCCGGATCAAAGGAAGAATGTGCTTTTCTTCAAACTCAAGATGCGCCTTTTGCCGAGTAACGAAAACATTCAGCTTATCCGCAAACACATCCAGCGGGATCACGGCATCCATCAGGATCATATCCACTGCTTCAGAAAACTCCTGGGTCAGTTTAGCTAACTCCTCATGCTCAGCTTCCAGGTTTTGCATTTCACGACTCGTCGCATAATGCGACTGATAATAGTGATACAGCAGATCTTCCTTGGGGTGATGGCAACACTCGGCATATTTTTGCAGATAATCAACGATATCTTTGATCAACCTATAATTAACAGGCCGACCATTACGAATAGCATCCAGCTTTTGTTGCAATACTTTGAGTAGCCGATTGATATAGCCATGTTCGGTATGAATACTCTCCAACATCATAGCCTCGCTCCCAACTTATTCTTCCTTAAACCTTATTTTGAGTGTAATCCGACTCGGGGAAACTCGCCTTGATCCTGATTGTTTACCGCTCAAAACAGTTACAAAACCATCACAATTACGCAAATTGGATACAATCGTCCAACTTCCAATCTATAGTTGGTTTATCCATCTGCTTAAGCAGGGTATTCACCTGAGAAAAATGTTTGCAACCGAAGAATCCGCGGTAGGCTGAAAGCGGTGATGGATGGGCCGACTTAAGAATATGGTGTTTATCACTGTTGATCTTCTTACCTTTCTTCTGGGCATGGGCTCCCCATAACAAAAAGATCACCCCTTCACGGCGCAAGTTCAATGCTTCAATAATCCGATCGGTAAAGGTTTCCCATCCAATCTTGGCATGGGAGTGCGCCTTGCCCTGCTCAACAGTCAGCACAGTATTTAGCAACAGCACACCTTGCTCTGCCCAATGCTGCAAATAGCCATGGTTAGGAATTTCAAATCCCGGAATATCATCGGCAAGCTCTTTATACATATTGACCAGGGAAGGCGGCGTTTTCACACCGGGGCGCACAGAAAAACTCAGGCCATGTGCCTGATCGGGGCCGTGATAAGGATCTTGGCCTAAAATCACCACTTTTACATCTTGAAACGGGGTCGTATCAAAAGCATTAAACACATCGCCTTCAGGCGGATAGATCGCTTTTCCGGCGGCACGTTCAGCAGCAACGAATTGCTCTATGTGTTGAAAATAAGGTTGCTCTTGCTCCTGGCTAATAAGCTGCTGCCAGGTCATCGCTTCACTCATGACTTGCTCCTGATACTCAATTTAGCCGCTTATTCTATTACCGATTCATGCAATTAGGAAACGAGGCCCAAAAGACAGGAGCAAGTCATACTTATAGGGATAAGCTGCACACCACTAACTAATGCTGTTCAGGGTGAGGTAAGCGCTGAACAGGCGTTCGCCAATGTCCTCTCCCCTGAATAGGGCGGTTGGCTTGAGGGTAACGCATACTAAAAGCAAAACCATTACATAGCGTCATCATATCCTGGTTCATAATAAGCTCCTTGCGAACAGCCCGAAGACAGGCAGAGAATGAAGAACACTATAAGCTATGAAAAATTGATGCCATAAAAAAGAAACGCTCAATTGCACCAGTGTCAGGCTACGAACGAGCGCAATTGCTCGATTTCCTGCTGCCAGATATCCGAGTTAATGGTTTCTAATACCAAAGGAATATTGTCGAAACGGCTATCCTGCATTAAATAACGGAAGCAATCCCAGCCGATAGCTCCTTCTCCCAGGCTATGGTGGCGGTCGATCCGACTGCCCAGCCCGCCCTTGGAATCATTCAAATGCATGCCTCGCAAATAATTCATCCCCACAACCTGATCGAACTCTGCAAATGTCGCATCCGTTGCCGCCTCGCCACGCAAATCATAGCCGGCCGCGAAAGTATGACAGGTATCAATACAGACTCCGACTCGTACCTTATCCTCAACCTGCTCTATAATTTCAGCCAGATGCTCAAAGCGCCAGCCAAGATTACTCCCCTGACCAGCCGTATTTTCAATGACAGCCACAACACCGGGTACAGCCTGATGAGCCTGGTTAATTGATTCAGCGATCAATGCCAGGCACTCTCGTTCTGAAATCTTTTTCAGATGACTACCCGGATGGAAGTTCAGTAACGTCAAACCAAGCTGATGACAGCGATGCATCTCATCAATAAACGCATTACGCGACTTCTCCAGCTTTTCCGTTTCCGGCGCACCAAGGTTAATCAGGTAAGAATCATGGGGCAAAATAGCCTCAGGTGAAAAGCCGTATTGCTGACAGCGAGCCTTAAACGCGGTTATGACATCCTCTTCCAGTGGCTTAGCCACCCATTGGCGCTGGTTTTTCGTAAACAGGGCAAACGCATTTGCACCAATCCCAGCCGCATTCACTGGGGCATTGTGCACACCACCTGCTGCGGAAACGTGGGCTCCAATAAGCTTCATTTCAATACCTTCTACTCAAGCGTTATTTTCAAACGTTAGCCACTACAAAATGATCAGATACAGGCCACATTATCACGGTAACTCACGAGGTGACACCGGTAAAAAAGTTGTAATTTTACTACATCTGATCAATTCAACTTTTTTTGAATAAATAAAATATACATTAAATCCCAGTAAATATAAGTGTTAATTGATATAGCTCAAAAAAACAACCTTAGGTGTCTTGAGGTTTTTTGTTGTTATTTGATCTATATCAATACCATTTCCTCGCCAGCCGAGTATATAATACAGTCAGCTCAATACAAAAATTCAAAAATTAACTACATTCTTCGGAGAAGTAAGTCATGATCACAGGTATTCAAATCACTAAAGCAACAAACACTGATCTACTGAATTCTATCTGGCTGCTAGATAGCGAAACAAACGAAGCACGTTGTGTAGCGGCTGCGGCAGGCTTTGAAGCTGATCAGGTTATCCCTGCAGCGGATCTGGGCGAATACGAGAGCCGTGAAGTTGCTATTGAAGCACCGGCAAAAATCGAAGGTGGTCAGCACCTTAACGTTAACGTACTGAAGCGTGAAACACTGGAAGATGCAGCTAAGCACCCAGAGAAGTACCCACAGCTAACGATCCGTGTATCAGGCTACGCTGTACGCTTCAACTCTCTGACAACAGATCAGCAGCGCGACGTAATCGCTCGTACTTTTACAAACAGCCTGTAATCGCTTATTGATATATAGTAAAATAGCTTCGAAAACGGCATCTCTGATGCCGTTTTTTTTTGTAACTCCGCGTTACAAAACACTATTCTCCGCTGTTGTTTAGATTGCAATCAATCTCTGCTGAAAAATAGCCCGGACCCTCTTATATAGATAGTCAGAGGTTTATAAAAAAACACAGATTAGCAGCATTGCCTGTCTGGGGGACTCCCCCAATTATCGACAGGTGATAGCAATTGATGGAGCCATTACAAACACACATCTTCAGGAAACAAACTCAATGAAGTTAATCCTAAAACTCGTTGCCGGCATCATGGCCGGTATCCTGCTCGGATTTTTTGCCCCTGACGCAATAATTCGACTACTGTTGACCGTGAAACTTCTCGGTGGCCAACTGATTGGCTTTACCATCCCATTAATTATTCTGTTCTACATCACCAGTGGTATCGCCAGTCTGTCAAAAGATTCCGGTGCACTACTGGGAAAAACGGTTGCCCTTTCTTACGGCTCAACCGTCGTTGCAGGTAGCCTGGCGTTCATCGTTGCCAGCTTTGTGATTGCCGGCCTGCCCGAGCCTGCTGCCACGGCAACTGAAACAGCAGAGAAACTGACCAGCTATATCACCCTGGAAATCCCGCCTCTATTCGGCGTAATGACTGCACTGGCCACCGCTTTCCTGTTTGGTATGGGGATCAGCGTTACCAACAGCAAGCAGCTAAAAGCCGTTGCTGATGAAGGCCGTGGAGTTATCGACCTACTGTTGTCGAAAGTGATCATTCCAATGCTGCCGTTCTACATTGCCGGTATCTTCGCTGAAATGGCCGCAGAAGGAACCGTCTTCTCGACATTGAAGACCTTTGGTATCGTTATGGCACTGGCGATCACCATGCACTGGGTATGGATCACAATCCAATACACGATAACAGGCCTGGCAACCGGCCAATCACCAATGAAGCTGATCAAGAACATGCTACCGGCCTACTTCACTGCCGTTGGTACTATGTCATCTGCAGCGACAATTCCGGTTACTCTGCGCCAGACTAAAAACAGTGGAGTGGATGAGTCAATTGCCAACTTCACAATTCCACTTTGCGCGACTATCCACCTGTCTGGTTCGACTATCACGCTGGTGACCTGCTCTACAGCAGTTATTGCGCTGACCCAACACGCAGCAATCCCATCGCTAGCCGATATGCTGCCATTCATCATGATGCTGGGCGTCACTATGATTGCTGCACCGGGTGCACCAGGTGGCGGCGTAATGGCGGCTCTTGGTTTGATGGCCTCCATGCTGGGCTTTGGTGAGTCCGAACTTGCGCTGATGATTGCGCTGTATATGGCGCAAGACAGCTTCGGCACTGCATGTAATATTACCGGTGATGGTGCGATCTCACTACTGGTCAACAAATTTGCCAAGAAAAGTGAAACTCCGGTAGCTGAGTTACAGCCAGAAAGCTAATCGGCCTACTTTCAAATCCAAACGGTAGCCAATCTCTGGCTACCGTTTTCTTTTCAAGCTAAAAACCACCTTAAGCTCGCTCCTAAACTGTCCAGCAATCCCGCACAACTTACCCACTTTGTATATATCGCACGCAACCTTTGCTCAAAAACCATACTGATAGATACTTCTCACTTCTGATTAATTTTTAGGCGTAAATTTTATATACAGCGTAGATTATCAGCATTGCCTGCCACTTTTTATCAAAATAATGGCAGACAATTTCGATTTAAAGGAGTCATTCAAACACACGTCTCTGGAGTCTGCTCAATGAAGTTAATCCTAAAGTTAGTCGCCGGTATCTTAGCCGGTATCCTCCTCGGATTTTTTGCACCTGATGCAATAATTCGATTGCTACTTACTGTGAAACTCCTTGGTGGCCAGCTCATTGGCTTCACCATTCCCTTGATTATTCTGTTCTACATCACCAGTGGTATTGCCAGCCTTCCCAAAAACTCAGGTTCACTGCTGGGCAAAACCGTCGCCCTTTCTTATGGTTCAACCATCATTGCCGGTAGCCTGGCGTTTATCGTCGCTAGCTTCGTCATAGCCGGCCTGCCAGAACCTACAGCTGCCAGCGCCGATGCCGCGGAAAAACTCTCCAGCTACATCAAACTTGAAATTCCGCCGCTATTTGGGGTGATGACCGCACTAGCCACCGCCTTCCTGTTCGGCCTCGGGATCAGCATTACCAACAGTACGCAACTTAAAAAAGTCGTGAACGAAGGCCGAAGTGTCATTGACCTGCTGCTATCTAAAGTGATCATCCCACTATTGCCATTCTACATTGCCGGTGTTTTCGCTGAGATGTCAGCGGAAGGAACCGTCTTCTCTACCCTGAAAACCTTTGGTGTCGTACTGGCGCTGGCCATTACTATGCACTGGGCATGGCTCACCATTCAGTACACAATCACAGGGCTGGCAACCGGACAGTCACCAATGAAGCTGCTCAAAAACATGCTACCGGCCTATTTCACCGCCGTGGGTACCATGTCTTCAGCCGCCACCATTCCTGTCACCCTGAAGCAAACCAAAGAAAATGGTGTGGATGAGTCAATCGCCAACTTTACCATTCCACTATGCGCAACTATCCACCTATCAGGTTCTACCATCACGCTGGTCACTTGCTCCACTGCCGTGATGGCCTTGAGTCAGCACATTGCGATCCCATCATTAGTGGACATGCTGCCATTTATTATGATGCTGGGTGTCACCATGATTGCCGCACCGGGTGCGCCGGGCGGTGCTGTTATGGCCGCTCTGGGACTGATGGCCTCCATGCTGGGCTTTGGCGAATCCGAACTGGCACTGATGATTGCCCTGTACCTTGCCCAGGACAGCTTCGGTACAGCTTGTAACATTACCGGTGACGGTGCCATTTCTCTGTGGGTAAACAAGTTCGCCAAGCAAAATGCAGAACCTGTTGCTGAGCCACAGCAAGAAAGCTAATACTAATTTTTCATCAGGCATAAAAAACGGTAGCCAAGAGGCTACCGTTTTTCTTTTTAATCACTAAGAGCTGGACCTAAAGATTAGTCCTGTACGCTATAAAGAACCGCTTTTAACTGCTCAAAGTCATTGTCACGCTCAAGAGACAAAAGCTCCATCGCATTATGCTTCGCCAGCGGTCCTGGAAGGTCGATATCTTTTTCCAGAATTTCATCAACCACTTCCTTAAACTTCGCCGGGTGGGCGGTACAGAGGAACATGCCCGTTTCGCCCGCTTCAAGCTGTTCATTCAGAATACGGTAGGCAACAGCCCCATGTGGCTCGCACAAATACCCCTCAGCATCCATCTCGCGCAAAGTTTCCGCAGACTGTTCATCCGTAACTGCACCATAGCCCAGTTCGCCAAGTCCCCAGCCTTTAAGCTTGCACAGCTCTTCAATTCGCGGCCAGTTGTTTGGCTGACTCACATCCATCGCATTGGAAATCGTCGGGATAGTCGGTTTCGGCTCCCACTCACCACTTTGCAAGTAGCGAGGTACAGTATCGTTAACATTAGTTGCTGCGATGAAGCGTTTCACCGGCAGACCCAGCGACTTCGCCAGCAAACCAGCTGTCAGGTTACCGAAGTTACCGCTCGGCACCGCCACTACCAGATTCTCACGCTCCGCTTTCGACAACTGAGCAACCGCTTCAAAGTAATAACAAATTTGTGCCATCAGACGGCTGATGTTGATTGAGTTTGCCGAATTCAGGCCGACATCTTCACGCAGCTGAGCATCATCAAAAGCCTGCTTGACCAATGCCTGGCAGTCATCAAACGTCCCGTGAACCGCCACGGTGCTGATATTGCCGCCGAGCGTGCAGAACAATTTTTCCTGCAACGGGCTGATCTTGCCTTTCGGATACAGGATCACCACTTTGATGTTGTCCATCCCATGGAAAGCATGGGCAACCGCGGCACCGGTATCACCGGATGTGGCTGTGAGGATAGTGATCTTGCCGTCACCGTCACTGACTGCTGCCAGTGACTGGGCCATGAAACGGCCACCGAAATCTTTGAAAGCCAGCGTCGGCCCGTGGAACAGTTCGAGGGCATAAACACCGTCTTTGACTTTGGCAACCGGTGCCGGGAACTGAAACGCATTCTTCACCATCTGCTCGACTGCGTCAGCCGCAAGTTCCTCACCGATAAATGCCGAGAGAATTTTGCTGCTTCGGCTCACAAAATCCATCTCCAGCAGAGCATCAACATCTCCCAGCTCCGGTAACTCTGACGGAAAAAAAAGTCCCTGGTTACGTCCAAGGCCCTGGCGAACTGCCTGGCCAAACGAAACCTGCTCCTGATGTTCTTTTAGGTTATACAACTTCATTGTTATAGCTCGCTTCCTGTTACTTTCGATCCCTGTCCGTCCAGACGGCAAACGTGGACGAATCCTTCTTCATTCTGAACATAATGTTCTTCGAGCCAACGCGCAATCCGCTTAGCCACTTCTATATCATTGCAGACACTGAACATGGTCGGACCCGATCCTGAGATACCACTGACAAGCGCACCGGCTTCCAGCGCGTACTGGCGTGCATCAGCAAAACCCGATAGCAGTCTTTCACGATAAGGCTCAGCCACCACGTCTTTGATCATTTTAGCTGCCAACTCCGGTTGCTGTGAGTAGCAGGCATGAATAAAGCCCCCCAGATAACGACCATGAGCAATCACATCCTGCCGGCGATACTGGCAAGGCAGAATTGCACGCGCCTCAGCCGTAGGCACCTTAATCCCCGGATAAGCCATCACCCAATACCAGTCATCAAAGCAAGGTACAGACTGGCTGATAATTCCCAGCTCTTCGACCATAAACTGAAGGCCGCCCAAATAACACGGAGCCACATTGTCATAATGCAGGCTACCGGAGATTTCCGCTTCCATTTCGCCCATCAGCGCCAGCAATTCCATTTCATCCAACGGCATATCATGGAAACGGTTCAAGGCATCAAGTGCAGCCACAATTGAGCAGGCACTGGAGCCCAGCCCGGAGCCAATCGGCATATTTTTTTCGAGCGTCATGGCAACCGGCTTAAGCGGAAACTCTTTCTTGTCCAGCTCGCGCCCGAATACCTGCCAGCAACGAAAGACAATGTTCTCCTCCGCCACCTGCGGCAACTTGTCGACAAAATGCCCCACGCAAGACAATGAAAATGGCTGCTCACCTGCTTCAACCTTTACCCTATCCCCCAGCAAAGTACCATCAATCGGGGACACTGCAGCACCCAGTACATCAAACCCGACACTGACATTGCCAATCGATGCTGGCGCATAAACCACAACACTCATCTTTATACTCCTAGCTTCCAGCCTAATGTGCGCATCAAATCCGCAAACACACCTGCGGCAGTCACCTCAGTACCAGCCCCGTAACCACGCAGCACCAGAGGGATTGGTTGGTAATAACGGCTGTAGAATGCCAGGGCATTTTCACCGTCCTTGATTTTGAACATAGGATCATCCTGGTCCACTGCGGCAATCTTCACCGCACACTGACCGTTGTTGATCTCGGCAACATAACGTAATACTTTTCCTTCCTTGGCTGCATCTTCATAAAGCTGACCAAAGTAGGCATCGGCCTCCGGCAGGCTCGCCATGAACTCATCGACCGAGCCGTTGCTGTCAAAGCCCGGCGGCAGCGCCTGCTCGACAACCACATCATCCAGCTCCAGCGGCATTCCCGCTTCACGGGCCAGGATCAGTACCTTGCGCGCCACATCGGTACCGGACAGATCGTCACGCGGATCCGGCTCAGTAAAGCCATTGTTCCTAGCCACCGTTGTCGCCTCACTGAAGCTCATACCTTCATCCAGCTTACCGAAGATATAAGAAAGCGAACCAGACAGGATGCCAGAGAATCGTTCCAGCTCATCACCGGCAGCCATCAGGTTCTGTAAGTTTTCGATAACAGGCAGGCCGGCTCCAACAGTGGTTTCGTACATAAACTTGCGGCGCGTTGAACGGGCAGCCTGACGAAGCTGGTGGTAATACGCCATGCTCGCCGTATTGGCCTTTTTATTCGGAGTAATAACATGAAAACCTGCCGCCAGGTAGTCGGCATACTGCTCAGCAATACCCTGATCGGAAGTACAATCAACAATCACCGGGTTGATAATATGATTACGCTTCACCAGCTGGATCATTCGAGCCAAACTAAGAGGCTCACTAGCCTGTCCCATCTGATCACGCCAGTTATCAAGCGGCAGCCCATTACTATCCAACAGTAGCCCCTTACTGTTCGCCAGGCCACATACCCGGATCACAATACCGCTATCAGACAGCTTTTCCTGCTGGCGACCAATCTGATCCACCAGCTCACCACCAACACCGCCGACACCAATCACAAACACATCAAGCGAGTGCTTACTGTTAAACAGATTTTCATGACAAGCCTTAACAGCCTCAGCTACTTTTTCTTCCGGGATCACCGCAGATATAGCACGTTCAGACGAGCCCTGGGCAATCGCGACCACATTCGCATCAATCTCTGCCAGCGACGTAAAGAAGCGTGATGCCACCCCGCGAGAAGTACGCATTCCGTCTCCGACCAAGGTCACAATAGACAAGTCATCCATGAACTCGACTGGCTCAAGTAAGCCTTCTTTCATCTCCAGCTCAAAGTTATTCTGCAATGCCTGCTGGGCTACCGCTTTATCCTCACTTTCAATACAGAAACTGATGCTGTATTCCGATGATGACTGAGTGATCAGCACAATCGAAACACCGGCAGCAGACATCGCGCCAAAAACCCGCGCAGCCATACCGACCATGCCTTTCATCCCCGGACCGGAAACATTAACCATTGTGAGATCTTTCAGGGTGGTAATCCCTTTGACGGCCAGCTTGTCTTCGCCAGTATCAAGGCCAATCAGAGTGCCAGCCCCCTGCGGGTTAAAGCTATTTTTTATCAGACAAGGAATATGGAACTGGGCTATCGGAGCGATAGTTTTAGGGTGCAAGACTGATGCACCAAAGTAAGAGAGCTCCATCGCCTCCTGGTAGCTCAGAGACTGGAGCAGGCGGGCATCCGGAACCAGGCGAGGATCGCAACTGTAGACACCGTCAACATCCGTCCAGATTTCACAGCACTCCGCACGCAGGCAGGCAGCCAGTACCGCAGCGGAATAATCAGAGCCATTTCGCCCCAGAGTTACCAGTTCCCCCTTCACATTTCCGGCGGTAAACCCCGGCATAATATTGACGTGCCCTTCCGGCAACGGGTTTTCCTTAAAGTTCTGGGTTGAAACTTCAATATCGACATGCGCTTCAAGGTAATCGCCATGTGCCAGTAAGTGCTCGACAGGATCAATCAGGTTGGCAGGTTGTCCCTTCGCTTCCAGCATCGCTTTCATCGCCACGATAGACAGCCGCTCGCCTTTGCTGATCACTTTGGCATAAACATTATCCGGGCATAGCCCCAGCAACTTCATCCCATGAACATACTGGCGCAACTGACCCAGCGAGCTGACAAGCTTGGCATCAAGCAATGCCTTGTCAAACTTTGGTTCCAGCGCCTCAAGGCCCGCAAACAATTCATTGAATACCGCTTCCAAGTCAGCAATCTGCAACTCTGCATCACCGGTTTTTACCGTGCTTTCAATCACCGATACCAATTTATTGGTCACTTTGCCCGGTGCCGATAACACGACAGACACATCCCCCTGCTGGGCGTTATTAGCAATGATATCCGCAGCCCGTGAAAAACGCTCCGCGTCAGCTAATGATGAACCACCAAACTTTAATACTCGCATCCCCTACTCCCGGCTTCCTTTATTCGTTGACTAACAGCCTAGCTGCATCTTTTACACTGGTGTCAGTTCGTTCATTCAAAAAATGGTTAAAAAAAAGCCCGCACGTTTTGAGTGCGGGCTTTTTCTCAAATCTTATGCGTATCAGCCCACCCCAACACGCATAGTGCCGATAATAGTAATGGTGGTGGTAATGCTGATCGCTTTAAACATAGTTGTCTTAAATGTTGCCAATATTTTGTATTAATTAACGTTTACCTGAATACTGCAGAGGAGTCAACAAAGTTTTTTATCTTTTCCGGGTAAGGTGCTAGCAACATGGCGGTAATTTCGCCGCCCCACATACCTAAAAAGCATAAAAAGAAGCAATAGATTGCACAACAGCCCATAGCAATGCATAGTAACTAGAGCGGTGAATAATTAACCAGTCGCCATTCTAAGACGTGGGACGGTGAAAAATATCTATCCTTAGTGTTCGGAGGGATCCCGAATGACAGCAGCAATGGAACAGCTCGTAGCCCATACAATCTTGCAAGGCTTTGATGCCATGTACGGACGTTTTTTGGATGTCACAGCCGGTGCCCAGGAACGCTTTGAAAATAAAGACTGGACCGCCGTTCACTTGGCTCTCAAAAAGCGAATCAACTTTTACGATCACCATGTCGGTTTAGTTACCAGCCAGATCCAAATCATGCTGGGAGAGCGTTTTGCTAACCGGGAATTTCTGATGGCCGTCAAATCGGCCTATATCGACCTCCTCCTGGACTATCCGCGATACGACATCGCAGAAAGCTTTTTCAATTCGGTCTACTGCCGAATCTTTGAGCACCGCAACATTAATCGCGACAAACTGTTTGTCCACAGTTCGCAGGAAGGCCGAATCCCGACCTATCCCACCTCACTTACCCGCACCTATAACACCGGTGCCGGGCTAAAAAGCTTACTGGAACGAGTACTGGACGACACCCCTTTTACATTAAATTGGGAAGATAAAAACCGGGACATTGACCTTCTTGTCCAACGGCTCAGTAACGAGTTGGGCTCATCCCTTGGTAATACACCCACAATCGAAATGATCCGTGAACCCTTCTACCGCAACAAGGCAGCCTACCTGATTGGCCGTATCAGACTCAAAGACAACCGCAGCGCACCGATGGTGCTGCCTGTTCTCAACAACAGTAACAAACAGCTCTATATTGATGCCTGCTTGTGTAATGTCGACGACATCAGCGTTGTATTTGGCTTCGCACGCTCCTACTTTATGGTCTATGCACCCGCACCTGCAGCTCTAGTGCGCTTTTTAGGTGAGTTGATGCCTAACAAGACCAATGCTGAACTCTATACTGCTATCGGTTGCCAGAAGCACGGTAAAACAGAGCTATACCGTGAATTCCTGCGTCATATTGAAAGCTCCGATGATCAGTTTATTTCCGCGCCGGGGATCAAAGGGATGGTGATGTCCGTGTTTACCCTTCCATCCTATGATTTCGTGTTCAAAATCATCAAAGATAAGTTTGCACCGCAAAAAGACATCAGCCACGCCACCGTAAGGGAGAAGTACAAACTGGTTAAAGAGCATGACCGGGTCGGTCGCATGGCTGATACTCAGGAATACCAGAACTTCAGCTTTGACCGTCACCGCTTCAGTGACGAATTGCTCGATGAACTACTTGAAGTTGCCCCCTCCGTAATCAAGGTTAACGACGATCAAATCATCATTAAGCACCTCTATACTGAACGGAGGATGATTCCGTTTAATATCTATATCGAGCAGGCCGAGGACGAAGATCTACGCCATGCCGTTGACGAATACGGCAAAGCCATCAAACAGTTGGCGGCTGCCAATATTTTCCCCGGTGATATGCTGTTTAAAAACTTCGGCGTCACCCGACACAAACGCGTCGTATTCTATGACTACGATGAAATCAGCTACATGACCGAAATGAACTTTCGCAAAATTCCACCACCTCGTTACCCGGAAGACGAAATGGCTGCAGAGCCCTGGTACAGCGTCGGGATCAACGATGTATTCCCTGAAGAATTCAGAACATTCCTGCTGATCAACCCTACCGTAAGAAAACTGTTCAACGAGCTTCACAGTGATTTATTTGAGGCCAGCTACTGGAAGCAGCTACAGCAAAATATTACTAATGGGGTGTATGAAGATGTATACCCTTACCAAAACAAACATCGACTCCGAAAGTAGCCTATCGACAAATATAACAGGGCATTGACGCTGAATATTTTGTTGTATATCTCATTCAATGGCATCGCGCGTATCAATAATCAGAATTGTGTCCTATTATTGATAATGCTGATTTTGATCAGCCAAAGATAAAAAACCTATAAACATAAAAGCAACAGGGAAGGTGGCGCAATGAGGAAGTTGCTGATCACAATTGCCCTGCTGGTAGTGGCGTTACCAACAACAGCAGCAGAAAAAGGGCTATTCGACCTGGGCGGAAACGATACCTCTTCGTCCGGCTGGTTTATATCATCCCAATCAAAAAGTGCCGAACAATTCGATGTCTGGCAGATTGATAGTGGCTATGCATACTCGCTAACAGACAAAACCGAACTCTACCTAAGTACCCGATTCAAAACCGGCAATGAGTCCCAGGCTGCGAGCCGCGGACTATTATCTGGTGTTAAATATAACCTTTCCCCAAAAATCAGCCTGAAAAGTGCCGTGACCTCGGAAACGATAGAGCGGGAAACCATAGTGGGTGTCGAAGTATCAAGCCAATATGACGTCACGGAGCGAGTGAACCTACATGCCACCGTTGACTACGAAGCTCTGGAACAAATCTATCAACTTGGCATCGGTTTTCGCTTTTAGGCTTTTACTTTTAGGGGGCGACGAATATAAACGGCAAGAAGCCATTTATACAAGAAGCCATTTATATTCGTTGGCTCACATCACCCTTCACCAACCACAGACAGGTCAAGCGGCTTCTTGCTGAGCAAAATTCCATTACGGTCGGCATATACCATATCACCGGGATATACCAGGGTATGGGCAACCGTCAGCGTTACATTCCTATCGCCGGTTTGCCTTTTTTCTGTTTTAAACGGACAGGCCGCCAGAGCCTTAACCCCGATATCAATCGTTGCCAAAGTACCGATATCCCGCGCAGCCCCATTAATGACAATACCTTCCCAATTATTATTGTGGGCAAGCATTGCCAGCTGATCGCCGAGCAGCGCTAAGCGACAAGAACCATGGCCGTCTATCACCAAAACTTTACCGGTACCGTCCTCGGATACAATATCCCGAACCAGGCTGTTATCTTCAAAGCACCGTAAGGTCACTACCTCACCATAAAAAATGATCCTGCCGCCGTAATCATTCGCAGCCAGCGGCAACCAGCGAACATCCGGTCCATAGTGATCGCACAGGTCGGGTAATAAATCTAACATCACAAGCTCCTTTGTCTAAATGGCAAGTAGCGGGTCTCTACTCAGTGTAGAAAAAGTCTTTGATTTCCCCCAATTTCATTCTCGTGACACCTTCCATTAACACCGGAACCAAATAGAGCTTTCCATATTCCCCCCAATAAATTGCATTCTGTTGCCATTGACGAGCCAGTCCACAGGCTTGTTCCAGAGAAATAGCGGTAAGAAAACTATTTTCCAGCCAACAACCTTGAAGGTCATGGCAAATCACTGGCTGAATGTCTTTTGTCAATTTTTCCAACTGGGATCTCAATATTTCATTGCGCAAAATGTTACTCGGTTCATTAAGAACAATGCTTCTAGGATTAAATGCTGTTAGAATTGCAAAGCAAGGGTAAATGGAGTGTTGCTTTACCTTGAATGAAATAGTCTGATAGCTACACCAAAGCGAGATGTTTTCACACATTTTCGGATTTACCTTCAGCGCGACGAATTTTTTTGTAGCTAATGTTAAACAAAGTGAAGATTCGTAATAGACTTCAGCCTGTTTGATATAAATCAATAAAGCTCCAAAAAGCAGTCACGAAACAAAGCCGTAATATTGTTAGCGTGCTGTTAAGTGCATACAATCGTCGCCATCCCACGGAGATTGTAGCCAATGCCTCTATTTTTTAGGGCACTTTCAGCAAATGCTATGACACATCGTCTTGCTGAATAAAAGGATGGCGTACCAAACAGGCCGTGTTTAAAAAGGACAAAATGTATTATGTCCAAGACTTTGCCTGTATGTGAATTTTTTTTATAGAATTTAACTATTCTGTTTTTGACCAGATTCCGTTTTTAGAAATTTAGGTACTGCCAATGCAAACCCCTCACATTCTAATTGTAGAAGACGAGCACGTAACACGTAACACCTTGAAAAGCATCTTTGAAGCAGAGGGTTACACTGTATTTGAAGCTAACGACGGTGCCGAAATGCACCAGATGCTTTCAGAACACCCAGTTCACCTTGTGATCATGGATATCAACCTACCAGGTAAAAATGGCCTGTTGCTGGCACGCGAACTTCGCGAGCAAGGCGACATGGCGCTAATGTTCCTGACAGGCCGTGACAACGAAGTTGACAAGATCC
Organism: uncultured Photobacterium sp.; assembly: GCF_947502415.1. Taxonomy (GTDB): domain Bacteria; phylum Pseudomonadota; class Gammaproteobacteria; order Enterobacterales; family Vibrionaceae; genus Photobacterium. Next base: position 122,191 of record NZ_CANMZV010000012.1, read on the forward strand.
TGGGTCTTGAGATTGGTGCTGACGACTACATCACCAAGCCATTCAACCCACGTGAACTGACTATCCGTGCTCGCAACCTGCTAACCCGTGCAATGAACCAGGGCCTACCTACTGAAGACAAGCGTCTGGTAGAGCGTTACGAGTTCAATGGTTGGTCTCTTGAGATCAACAGCCGTTCTCTGATCAGCCCTAACGGTGAACAGTTCAAACTGCCTCGTTCTGAGTTCCGTGCCCTGCTTCACTTCTGTGAAAACCCAGGCAAGATCCAGACCCGTGCTGAACTGCTGAAGAAAATGACCGGCCGTGAGCTGAAGCCACATGACCGTACAGTTGACGTGACTATCCGTCGTATCCGTAAGCACTTCGAGTCTATTGCTGATACTCCGGAAATCATTGCCACTATCCACGGTGAAGGTTACCGTTTCTGCGGTGATCTGGAAGAAGAATAAGATTTTTCCGATTTCCATCAAAAAAGGCTCCGTAACGGAGCCTTTTTTACAAGTATTACCCATTAGTTAGAATACTTGGCTAAGCGCCACATCATGCTGCACCAGCTTAAATTCTTCACCGTTGAACGTGAAGATTATGGCCACATCGACCAAGCTGCCCGGATCCCACTCAGGGCCGGCCCGCATCACCACCTCAAGGGTCAGCTCGCCTTCAGCACGCACCTCCAGATTATCCTTCACCAGCCACTGCTTATCTTCCTGTTCCAGTAATACCTGGGTGATCTCGATACCAGCAGGTAAAGGCTGCATATCCGTTGATTGTAATTTCACCGACGCATGAAGCTTATCAGCCGGTTGGGTTCCGTCATCGCCAATTACCGGCATGCTGTTTAACCAAATATCACTACGAAGGTTAACAGGCACTCCCGAGAGTGTCAGCTCCGTCGGTGACTGCCAGATCTCTGTTACTAGCGGCACACTGGCTTCAGGTTCTGCTACCTCTGCCGTATCGGTTTCCGTCTGGCTTTGTGTTTCTTGGGCTTCGGCTTCAACCACCGGAGCCTCCGCTTCGGTCGATGCCGGTTTTTCCGGCTCAGAGCACGCCGCTAACAACAGGCAAGCAGCTACCCAGGTCATTTTCCGTAACTTCATCATGATTTCTCCTTAATCTCTAACCAGCCTTTCAGGACAGTCAAATCATTCTGATAACCATCTTTGATTTCATCGACCCAGTCATTGATGTTTTCCCACCATGCCGGTAGTTCCGGCGACTGCGCCTTCTGGGCCACCTGCTGAATATGTTTTAGACCGATAGATCCTGCCGCGCCTTTGATCTTGTGCGCCTCAAACTTAATGCCGTCTTTATCCTTAGCCGTCATATTCGAATCAAGAATCGCGATATATTCCGGCATCTTCTCCTCAAACATAGCAATACTGTCGTACACTGGCTTAGTACCGACAATCTCAACATAAGAGCTCAGCATCTCCAGATCCAATAGCTGGTTGATCATATCTTCACTCGGGGCCAGGGCCTCAACATCCTGCTGTTTTTCTTCCATTAGCTCATCCTCATCAATCGGACAGGTCAGTACCAAGCGCTGGATCACATCACTGATAGCCTTCACGCTAAGCGGCTTACTGAGCGCATCATCCATGCCTTTCTCAAGATACTCTGCTTTGTCCTTAATCACATTAGCTGTCAGGGCAACCAAAGCTGGTAGGTAGTCATACTTCTCGCGCAGCTGCTTCGCAATATCAAAGCCAGTCATATCCGGCAACTGAATATCAAGCAATACCAAATCATAGGCTTCAGGATCAAACATCTCCAATGCTTCCTCACCACGCATTGCAATCGTCACCTGATGTCCCAGACTTTCCAGCAGAGCCTTGGCAACGGTGATATTCAGTTCGATATCTTCCACCATGAATATATTCAGACTGAGCTGTGGTACAGCAGGCATCACTTCTTCTTCAACAACATTTTCCACCAGTGGTACACGGATGGTTACGGTAAAGGTACTGCCCTCTCCAACCTCAGACGAAACGGTAATATCACCTCCCATCATCTGTACCAACTGACGCGACACGGCCAGGCCGATACCGGTTCCAACTGCATGCAAGTTGTCACTCTCATCCTTAACCTGGTAATACATGGCAAAGATTTTATCCAGCTCATCAGCAGGGATACCAATTCCGCTATCTTCGACCTCAAAAATAATCTCAGCCTGCTGATCAATAATCTCACTGCTGACAGACAGGATCACACCACCGTCTTTAGTAAACTTGGTGGCGTTGCTCACCAGATTCCAAAGCACCTGCCGCAGTCGGGTACTATCAACTTCAATAAAACGCGGTAAATCACTCAGGCGCTCAAGATCAAAACGCAGGCTTTTCTGCTCAGCCATCAGACCGGAAATATTCCCCATCTCAACCACGAACTCTTCAAAATCCAGAGGCTTGGGCAGTAACTCCAACCGACGACGATCTGACTTATCCATGTCGATAATGTCATTGAATATATTACCAAGTGTGATTGCGCTGACATGAACCGTCCGCATATAGCCCCGCTGTTCATCATCAAGGCGGGTTTCCAGCAACATACGGCTCAAACCGACAATCCCGTTGAGTGGTGTGCGCAGTTCGTGGCTGATCGTAGAAATAAAGGCCGTTTTATCCCGGCTCGCTTTCTCCAGGGCATCCTGATACTGCTTACGATCAGTAATATCACGACCAAACCCCATCAACCCCAAACGACGACCGTCGCGGCTGTAGAAAGGGACTTTGCGCAGCTCGAAGATCGCCTTGCGACCGTCCGGGTACTCCAGCCACTGCTCATAGGTCAGGGAAACGTTCTGGGTAAATAGCTGCTGATCTGTTTCAGCAATCTTGTTGGCAATCTCCTCGCTGTAGACATCCCTAGGGGTAAGCCCAACCAGCTGTTTTTCAGTCCGATCCGTCAGCTCTTCCATCGCCCGGTTACAACCCGAAAACTCCCCCTTCTCATTGCGGTAGTAGATCAAATCGGGCGAAGCATCAAGAAAGGATTTCAGCAGTGCACTCTGCTCTGCCAGATCCAGCTGGGCTTTTTCACGCTGAAAGACTTCGTTTTCCAAATCATGCATCGCAAGCTCACGGGCCTCTTCAGCCTTAACCCGCTCTTCAATTTCCTGATTAAGCTGGGTGATATTATCCTGCAGCTGCTTATTGAGCTGCATGTCGCGCGAACGCATCTCTTCAAGCTTGGTCACCAACTTCGACAATCGCTGGCGTGAGTCCTCAAGCTGATCGACCACGACCGACAAGAAATACACCGCCCAGGGAGTGATCAACAGGCCAAAGAAAACCGAGCGGACAATGTCGATATTATCCACCTCTCCCTGCAGCACCAGAGTTACCCCGACCTGTACCAACACCGCCAGCGCGACCAGTGCCAGCGCCAGCAACAGGCTGAAACGGACAATCCCTAGCTTCACCAGCAAGTCAACATAGAACTGAGCCAGTACTTTGATTTGTTTCATTATTTATTCCTACTAATGAAAAGCTGCCACCATGATAATCGCCTCGGCTCCATAACCAAAGGATAAGCCTCTCAGATAAAACAAAGCCTGCTCGCGCAGGCCTTGAAGATCAAAAATATAGCGTTGGCTCATTCACAGCCTTATTGGTCTGACATCGACATAGTACAGTTTCGCCCTGCCGCCTTAGCTCTATAAAGGGCGATATCCGCCATTTCGATCAAATCCCCATAATCCTGAAACGGCCTCGGCATCACTGTCGCAATACCCAGGCTCACCGTCAGCTGTTCGGCCACATCCGAATAATGATGAAGTATGCCTTTCTCAGCCAAGTGTCGGTGGACTTTCTCGGCAATCACCTTACCGCCTTTCATATCGGTATTCGGCAGCAAAAATGCGAACTCCTCACCGCCGTATCGCGCCACCTCATCCGTCTCGCGCTTAACGACTGTCTGGAAGACCTGCGCAACCTCACGCAAGGCAAAGTCTCCCTGCTGATGACCATAGTTATCGTTAAACGCTTTGAAATTATCGATATCACAAAAGATCATCGTTAGCGGCTTTTGCTCCCGAATATGGGTATGCCACAGCTTACGCAACTGCTCATCGAAACTGCGTCGATTAGCAACCTTGGTCAGGCTGTCGACAAAACTCAGTTCCTGCAATTCCATAATAGCATCCGCCAACTGCTGCTCGGCCATCTTACGCTCCGTCACATCCCGCGCCATGATCAGCACGCCAACAGTTCCGTCCGTCGGATCCTTATAGGGTGATTTCACCACTTCGTACCAGATTGGCGTATCGTCATCCAGGATCACATAGTCATCCATCTTGACGGTTACCCCATCTCGCATCACCTGCTGATCCGTTTCCCAAAATAACTGCCATCTTTCTTCATCCATCAATTCAGCAGCATTTTTACCAAGCAGCTCTTCCCTGCGAAACCCCAACGATCGAGCAAACGGCTCATTGCATCCCACATAAACGCCATGCTCGTTATAAAGCCCTATCGGGTCTTTACTGGCATTCATAATGGTGTCAAAAAGGTTTTTGCGCTGAGCCAATGCCTGCTCAGTGATCTCTCGCTTTTCGATCTCCTGCTTAAGGTTTTCCTGCATTTCATGCCAGTCGGTCACATCATGGCTAATGTTAAGAGTACCGATGGCTTCGCCGTTATCACCAATCAACATCGTCTTATTGGTTTCCAGTAACCGGCTGGAGCCATCCGGTGCCGTTGTCCAGGAATGAATGGAATTATGACAGGAAAAACTGTCATCCCCTTCCATCACCCCTTCTTCAAACCTGCCATGCCAAAAGCGATCAAACGCCTTGTTGGTTCCCATGACCAGCCCGCTTTTATCCTGGTAGTACACCAGCTCCGACAGCGAGTTCAGCACCTGCTGGAAGATCCGCTGTTCCTGCTCCAATCTGACATCAGCCGCTTGTGACTCCTGGGGTTTGACAATAAACAGCAACCAGGACGCCTGCCATTTAAAACGCACGGGCTGACCTGAAACCTGAAACTTCATTAGCCGCCCACGAGTAAACTGCAACTCTTCACTAACGTTCCGAAATCCCCGGTAAAACGAAAACGGACGCAGGAAATCAAACATCATCTGCGAACTGATTTCATCCGGATACAAATAACAGCCATCCAATTCACGAACACCCAGCAGCTCTTGGCTGCCTCTGTTGGCATACAGCAATACACCGTCTTTCTTTCTGACTATCACTACCGCCAGCGGCATATTGGCCAAAGCGGCATGGAGTTTTCGGAAGGAAGAAGAATCGATGTAATACAAAACCCAAACAACAAGCCCGACACCGACAAGCAGCATTAAGGTCATCAGGGTAAAAAACAGTATTGGGCTATGAAGGCTATCTTCCCCGCCCAGAGCTAGCCCCGTGCGCGGGAAAAGCAGGCTAATAATTGCAAGAAAAAAAAAGGCAGGGATACGCCCCGAAGACCAATAGGACAAACCGGCGGTGTTCTCGGAGGTATTTTGAATATCAGCCGTCCTGGGTCGGCGCGCAAGACGGCTAATGATGCTAAAACGGGGGCGAGCGGTATGCATTATGTTATTGAATGATTGCTGATTATCCCCCGCTAATCTAACACATATTTAGTGTGATGCGACAATATCCCCAAGTAACTTCAAAATGCTTGTTTCAGCAAGACTTAAAGGAGCGCATCTTGAGGTCACCTCGGTATAGGCTGATAAACAAATGGGTTACCCAATGCACTTCCCTGCGCACCCAACTGATCGAGATTACGGCCAATCTCGGTCATCGCCAGCCAGCGATTTTCGCACCAGACTGGTGCCAACAGAGTGGGTCTGCGCGCACTGGCAGATACTCGATGGAAGATCACTTCAGGAGGTGTCAGGCGGATCATCTCCGAAGCTATCTCGGTGTAATCCTCAAGACTAAGTTCAGCCAGACGCCCAGCTTTCCAGGACAAGCCCATGATACTGCCTTCGACGATATGCAGCGGGTGTAGCTTAATGCCATCAACCCCGGCATCAACGACCTTGCGAATTGTCTCAAGGTTATCTTCCCGGGTATCACCCGGCAGCCCGACAATCAGGTGAGCGCAAACTTTCAGCCCCAGCGCCCGGGCGCGCTTGGTGATGACTTCATAACAGGCAAAGTCGTGGCCGCGGTTGATCCGCTTCAGGGTTTTGTCATTGGCGGTCTGCAACCCGAGTTCCAACCAGATCTCATACCCCTGCTGGTGGTATCCAGCCAGTAATTCCAGTACCTCATCCGGCACACAATCAGGCCGGGTACCGACACACAAGCCAACGATATCAGCCGCTTTCAATGCCTCTTCATACATCGCTTTCAGCGTCTGCACTTCAGCATAGGTACTGGTATAAGCCTGGAAATAAGCCAGGTAACGCTTGGCGCGGTTAACTTCACCTGCACGCTGGGTCAACTGTTCAGTGATCGGTTTATGCTGGGCCTGCTCATCAGCAAAGGAGGCGACATTACAGAAGGTACAGCCACCACGACCAATAGTGCCATCACGGTTTGGACAGCTGAATCCGCCGTGCAGGGTAAGCTTGTGAACCTTCTCTCCATAGCGCCGCTGTAAATCCTGTCCAAAAGTATTGACTAGTTCGTGCAACTGCATCGTGTCACCTGAGTTGTTAATTGAAAAAAGCATCGCAGGTTAACACCAAAACTGCACCCGGAAAATGTGTCAAAGCAATAAACAGGACTTAAATTTATATCGACATCATCCTGCTTCGCTCTGTTGACAAAAAACAACAAAACTCAATCATAGGCTCAACACATTAACCTTATTAAAATAATGGATAATTACCCTGTGCTCTCCGGCTTTATTCACAATGAGAACCATTATCGAATATTCAAGCAGATAATCGCGCTAGAAATTCATACACATAACACTTTTATGCTCTAGTGCTGCCAATTTTTGTTGGTAATTAATAAATCAAAACTGTAGGATAGTTACAGCAGTGTGCATTTTATGAACAATAAATGTAATGAAATCACTCCAAAAAATAGTGATTTCTGCCACCACCCCAAGCAGTCTTAGCACTTTTGCAAACCAGAACAAAGGTGCTACAGAATTTAGTTTGCTTATGATTGACGCTCTCATCCCACAGCAAACACACATCTCACCGACCGGACAGGAGTCCACCCAAAGGTTAGTGGCGATGAAAAATAACAAATTAGGGATAACTCAGGCTCTGGATTGATGCCTGTTGAAACTGGAAGGAAGTATCTATGACAGATCAAGAGCTTAATGCTCAGGGGCTTTATGTGCCTGAAATGGAGCACGATGCCTGCGGTATCGGCTTTGTAGCCCACCTGAAGAACCGAAAATCCCATAAAATTGTAACCCAAGCCCTTGATATGCTTGCCAGGATGGAACACCGTGGCGGCCAGGGTTGCGATCCAAGCAGTGGTGACGGTGCCGGTATCCTCCTGCAAAAACCCCATGAGTTTTTATTAGAAGAAACCGTAAAGCTGGGCATAAAACTACCGTCTTTCGAACAATACGGTGTCGGTGTCGTCCTGTTTCCTAAAGACGAGTACAAGCGCCAGCAATGCCGCGATATTCTGGAACGTAACGCCAAGCGGCTGGATCTGGAAGTTATCGGCTACCGTGTTTTGCCGGTTGATAACTCAATGATCGGTGACGACCCTCTCAGCACCGAACCTCAGTTTGAACATGTCTTTATTACCGGTGGTGCAAACCTCGACCCAGCCGTTCTTGAGCGAAAGCTGTACGTGCTGCGTAACTACACAGTTCGAGTCTGCCTTGAAAGCATCTCCAATATCGGCGATGACTTCTACATTAACTCAATGTCATATAAAACATTGGTATACAAAGGCCAGCTAACTACTGAGCAGGTTCCCCAATACTTCCTGGATCTGCTGAATCCGACCATGGTAACGGCCCTTGCGCTGGTTCACTCGCGTTTTTCGACCAATACTTTCCCGAAATGGCGCCTGGCACAGCCTTTCCGTTACATTGCCCACAACGGCGAAATCAACACGGTCCGCGGCAACCTGAACTGGATGAAGGCCCGCGAAGCTATTCTTGAATCAGATCTATTCAGCCAGCAGGAAATCGACATGCTGCTGCCGATCTGCCAGGAAGGCAGCTCAGATTCATCCAACTTCGATATGGCATTAGAACTTCTGGTTCTGTCCGGCCGAAGCCTGCCACATGCCCTGATGATGCTTATCCCTGAAGCGTGGCAAGAAAACAAAAATATGGATCCGAAGCGCCGCGCATTCTACCAGTACCATGCCAATATCATGGAACCGTGGGACGGCCCGGCTTCAGTCTGCTTCACTGACGGTGTCCAGGTTGGTGCCACCCTTGACCGTAACGGCCTGCGCCCATCACGCTATACCGTTACCAAAGATGACTTCCTGGTTATGGCATCTGAATCCGGCGTGGTCGAAATCGAGCCGGAAAACATCCAGTTCCGCGGCCGCCTCCAGCCAGGTCGGATCTTCGTTGCAGACCTGGAGCAAGGCCGGATCATCTCTGATGAAGAAGTCAAAGATACCATCGCCGCAGCACAGCCATACGATCAGTGGGTTAAAGACAACCTGCTAAGCCTTAAGGCCCTGCCAGAAGCGGAAAACATGCACCACCAGCCCACGCCGGAACGTCTGCTGAGCCACCAGCAAGCGTTTGGTATGAGCACGGAAGAAGTGAACGACATCATTGTTCCGCTGGCGAAAACCGCCTACGAGCCACTGAGCGCCATGGGTGCCGATTGGCCGTTGGCTGTACTTTCACACCAGTCACAGCACCTGTCCAACTACTTCAAGCAGCTATTTGCCCAGGTAACTAACCCGCCGATCGACCCTATCCGGGAACGGATGGTGATGTCGCTGAATACTTACCTCGGTAAAGATCAGAATCTGTTGACCGAAACCCCTGAGCACTGTCAGAAAGTCGAGCTGGAATCGCCAGTCCTTTCCAATGCCGAGCTGGAAAAACTCCGTGCTATCGACAACGAGCACCTGCAGGCCAAAACCCTTGATATCGTATTCCGTGCCAACGGCGAGCCTGGCAAACTGGAGCGCGCCCTGAAACGCATCTGCCAATATTCGGAAGATGCTGTTATCGATGGCTATTCGATCATCATCCTGACTGACCGTGCGGTGAACTCTAACCACGCCGCAATCCCGGCAATGCTGGCTGTCGGCGCCATCCATCACCACCTGATCCGCAAAGGACTAAGGGCTAAGTGTGACATCGTGGTCGAAACCGGTGATGCCCGCGAGACCCATCATTTCGCCACATTGGTCGGCTACGGTGCCAACGCGGTTAACCCGTACCTGGTAACAGAAACCCTGGTTGACTTGCAGAAGAAACGTAAACTCGATCCGGAACTGTCAGTCGAGGAGCTGTTCAATAACTACCGTAAAGGTGTTAATGGTGGCCTGCTCAAGATCTTCTCGAAAATGGGGATTTCGACCCTTCAGTCATACCATGGCGCACAGATTTTTGAAGCGCTGGGGATCAGCAAAGCCGTCGTTGACAAATACTTCACCGGCACCGTTTCACGGATCCAAGGCCTGACGATCGACGATATCGCCCAAGAAGTGCTTATTCGTCATCGCATTGGCTACCCGACCCGTGAAATCCCAATCAAGATGCTGGATGTCGGTGGGGTTTACCAGTGGAAACAGCGTGGTGAGAAACACCTGTTCAACCCAGAAACTATCTCCTTGCTGCAGCAATCCACCCGCAACAAGGATTTTGAACAATTCAAACAATACGCGAGCGCCATTGATGAGCAAGGTGACAGCGCAGCAACACTGCGTAGCCAGCTAGCGTTCATCAACAACCCGGCCGGTTCAATCCCGCTGGAAGACGTTGAACCAGTCGAGAATATCCTCAAGCGTTTCGCAACCGGGGCGATGAGCTTTGGCTCAATTTCTTACGAGGCCCACTCGACGCTTGCGGTCGCCATGAACCGTATCGGCGCAAAATCAAACTCAGGCGAAGGCGGCGAAGATCCGACCCGTTTCGAGAAAAAAGATAACGGCGACTGGGAACGTTCAGCCATCAAACAGGTTGCCTCTGGCCGCTTCGGCGTCACATCCTATTACCTGACGAACTCTGACGAAATCCAGATCAAAATGGCGCAGGGTGCCAAGCCTGGTGAAGGCGGTCAGCTGCCGGGAGACAAAGTTGATGACTGGATCGGTGCCACACGCCACTCAACCCCTGGAGTTGGCCTGATTTCACCGCCACCGCACCACGATATTTACTCTATCGAAGACCTGGCACAGCTGATCTACGATCTGAAAAATGCCAACCGTGCCGGACGTGTTAACGTCAAGCTGGTATCAGAAGCCGGTGTTGGTACGATTGCCTCCGGTGTCGCCAAAGCCAAAGCCGACGTAGTCCTGATTGCTGGTTTCGACGGTGGTACAGGTGCATCACCGATGTCATCCATCCGCCATACCGGCCTGCCTTGGGAGCTGGGCCTGGCTGAAACCCACCAGACCCTGCTGAAAAACGGCCTGCGTAACCGTATTGTGGTGCAGACCGACGGCCAGATGAAAACCCCTCGCGACCTTGCGGTGGCAACCTTGCTGGGTGCCGAGGAGTGGGGCGTCGCAACGGCGGCCCTGGTAGTCGAAGGCTGTGTCATGATGCGTAAATGTCACAAGAACACCTGCCCGGTCGGTATCGCAACCCAAAACAAGACCTTGCGCGAGCGCTTTGACGGACGCGTAGAAGATGTCGTGACTTTCTTCCATTACATGGCACAAGGTCTGCGTGAAATCATGGCTGAGCTTGGCTTCCACACCATTGATGAAATGGTCGGCCAGTCGCAGAAACTAAAAATCCGTGAAAACATCAGCCACTGGAAATACCAGAACCTTGACCTGAGCCCTGTACTGTTTACCGAAGCTGCGCGCGAGGAAGACGGTATTTATAACCAGCGAGAACAAGACCATAACCTCGAGAATGTACTTGACCGCAAGCTGATTGAAATTGCCGCGCCAGCCCTTGGTGAAGGCAAGCAAGTCGATGCTGAGTTTGACATCATCAACACCGACCGTAGTGCCGGTACCATGCTGTCAAATGAGATCTCCAAAATCTACAAAGATCAGGGATTACCGCAGCCAATGAACATCAAGTTCAATGGTTCAGCCGGTCAGAGCTTCGGTGCCTTCCTGGCCAAAGGAGTGACATTCGAGGTCGAGGGCGATGCCAACGACTACTGGGGTAAAGGTTTGTCGGGCGGTACCCTGGTGCTGTATCCGGATGCCAACTCCAACTTAGTCCCGGAAGATAACATTATCGTCGGTAACGTCTGCTTCTACGGGGCAACTTCTGGTGAATCCTATATCCGCGGCCTGGCCGGTGAACGATTCTGTGTCCGTAACTCCGGAGCCAAAGTCGTTGTCGAAGGGATTGGTGATCATGGCTGTGAGTACATGACCGGCGGTGTGGCGGTAATCCTTGGTCAGACAGGCCGTAACTTTGCAGCCGGAATGAGCGGCGGTGTCGCTTACGTCTGGGATCAGTTTAATGACTTCCAGAGCAAACTCAATCCAGAATTGGTAGACCTGGATCCAATCAAGCAAGAAGACCGTAACTTGCTACAGTCGATGCTGACCAAGCACGTTGAGCTGACAGGCAGTACTGTCGCGCAGACTTTCCTCGCCAACTTCGATGCAAACCTTCAGAAAATGATGAAAGTCATGCCGAGGGACTACAAAGCAGTCCTACAGAAGCGCAAAACGGAAGCAGAAAACAAGGAAGAGTTGGAGGCAGTAAATGGGTAAGCCTACAGGATTTTTAGAATTTGGCCGTGAATTGCCACAAAAACTGGAACCAGGTATGCGGATCCAGAACAACAGGGAGTTTGTTCTGAATGAAGAGTTTGGTAGCAAAATCAACACGCAGGCGTCGCGCTGTATGGACTGTGGTGTGCCGTTCTGCCATAACTCATGCCCGATTGGTAACATCATCCCGGAATTCAACGACGCGGTTTACCGTGACAGCTGGGAAGAAGCCTGGAATATCCTGAGCTCAACCAATAACTTCCCTGAATTTACTGGCCGGGTATGTCCCGCGCCATGTGAAAGCGGCTGTGTGCTGGGGATCAACCAAGACCCAATTACCATCTGTAACATCGAAAAAACCATTGTCGAAACGGCCTACCGTGAAGGTTATGCCAAACCAAAAACACCGCGTTCCCGCACAGGTAAAACGGTAGCGATTATCGGTTCCGGCCCAGCCGGACTAGCCGCGGCAGAACAGCTTAACAGTGCCGGACACTGCGTCACTGTGTTCGAACGCGACGAAAAAGTCGGCGGCTTACTTCGCTTCGGGATCCCGGACTTCAAGCTCGGCATGGATATCATTGACCGTAAAATTAACCTGATGATTGATGCCGGGATCAAGTTTGAAGTCAATGCCCACATCGGCGTCGACATCAATGCCCAGCAGCTACGCCAGGACTTTGATGTTGTCTTGCTTACTGGCGGCTCAACCGTACCCCGGAACCTACCCATCCCGGGACGGGAGCTCAATGGTGTGCATTTTGCCATGGACTTCCTGGCTCAAAACAACCGCCGAGCCAACGACATGGAGCTGAAGTCAGAAGAAATCCATGCCAAGGGTAAGCATGTCGTTGTGATTGGGGGCGGTGACACAGGTTCAGACTGCGTCGGCACATCTAATCGCCATGGTGCTACCAGCATTACCCAAGTAGAAATCATGCCGATACCGCCGGGAAAACGCCCGGTGAAGCAGCCATGGCCGTCATACCCAACAATAATGAAAACCTCGACATCCCATGAAGAAGGGTGCGATCGTCACTGGAACATCCTGACCAAGGCGTTTATCGGCGACGAAAACGGAAATCTCAAGGCACTGCGTATCGCTGATATCCAGTGGGAAGAGGCAAAATCAGGCGAACGTCCGAGCTTCACCGAGGTGGCCGGGTCTGAGCGCATCATTCCGTGTGATATGGCTTTCCTCGCCATGGGCTTCCTACATCCGGAACCAACAGGCGTACTGGCCCAGCTGGATATCAAGTTGGATGAACGTGGCAATGTCTCTACCAACGGTTTTGCCACCAACCAGAAAGGCGTCTTCGCCGCCGGTGACATGCGTACCGGTCAATCTCTGGTTGTTCGCTGTATCAACGAAGGCCGCGAATGTGCCCGTGAAATCGATGATTACCTGATGGGTAACTCCAACCTGGAAGCAAAATCGGATTCACTTATGCTGTCTAAAGCTTAATTTTATTCACTTTTGTCCTACCGATATAGCCAGCTCGCAGGAGCTGGCTTTTTATTACCCGTACAGCCGCCACCATCAAAACAATCAACGACACTGCAACAGCTAAGAATAATTAAACCTTTGTTGCATAACATCAAACGGCAATTATTCACCATATTTCAGAAAAACACCGACTTTTCATCCTCTTCCCTCTCAGTATTTCCACCCACCAAGCTGTAAGCACAATGTTACAACAAGATAGGAATGGAAGCATCGCTAACAGTTAGAATGCAACGTCTACGTAACTCTTACTTCCACGCGGGCTTGTGATGAATATTTGACCTTTTTGTAAATTCTCGTTAACTTCAGCTAAAGCTGAAAGCAAAAATGACGGTCAGGGAGATTGTCATAATTATGCAGTAAAGCTGTCCGGATGGGCAGGAGCAAGGGAGAGTTGCAATGACACTGTATGACCCAACGCTGGAAAAAGATAACTGTGGGTTTGGCCTTATTGCCCATATTGAAGGCGAAACCAGCCACAAACTTGTCCGTACAGCTATATCCGCATTGGATCGTATGACCCACCGAGGCGGTATCGCCGCCGATGGCAAGACTGGCGACGGCTGTGGCCTGTTGATGAAAAAGCCCGAAAACTTTTATCGCATTGTCGCCGAAGAGCAAAACTGGAAACTCGCCCGTGAGTTTGCCGTGGGCATGATCTTTTTAAGCCAGGATCCCGTCAGGGCCGAACAAGCGCGTACCATCATCAATGAGGAACTGACAAAAGAAACCCTCACAATTGTCGGCTGGCGTGAAGTTCCCGTCGTTCCAAAAGTTCTGGGACCGATTGCCACCGATTCACTCCCACAAATCGAGCAGGTCTTTATCAATGCCCCTGCAGGCTGGAAGCCTCGTGATGTCGATCGCCGACTCTATATTGCCCGCCGCCGAATCGAAAAACGCATCAATGACGACCCTGACTTCTACATCTGCAGCCTATCGACCCAAGTGATGGTCTACAAGGGGCTGTGTATGCCTGCTGACCTGCCAAAGTTCTATCTCGATCTGGGCGATATCCGGCTGGAGTCATCAATCTGCCTGTTCCACCAGCGCTTCTCGACCAATACCCAACCACGCTGGCCACTGGCACAACCTTTCCGTTATCTCGCCCACAACGGTGAGATCAACACCATCGCCGGTAACCGCCAGTGGGCACGTGCCCGTGCCTATAAATTCTCCTCGCCGCTATTGCCTGATCTGCAAGCAGCCGCCCCTTTCGTTAACGAAACAGGTTCCGACTCCTCCAGCCTCGACAATATGCTGGAACTCTTCCTGTCTGGCGGAATGGATCTGTTCCGGGCTATGCGGATGCTGGTACCGCCAGCTTGGCAAAACCACCCGGATATGGATCCTGAACTGCGTGCCTTTTACGACTTCAATACTATGCATATGGAGCCTTGGGACGGCCCGGCCGGTATCGTGATGTCCGACGGTCGCTATGCTGCCTGTAACCTCGACCGTAACGGTCTGCGACCGGCCCGTTATGTAATTACCAAAGACAAACTGATCACCCTGGCATCCGAGATCGGGATCTGGGACTACGCCCCGGACGAAGTGGCCGAAAAAGGCCGGGTGGGGCCGGGTGAGTTGCTGGTGATCGATACCAAGTTCAGCAAAATCTGGCATTCCAGCGATATCGATAACGAACTGATGAGTCGTCACCCTTATAAAGAATGGATGGATAGCCACGTCAAGCGACTGGTTCCCTTCGAAGAGCTGGAGGATGATCAAGTCGGCTACCGTGCCTTCAACGATAGCGAGCTGAAGGTCTACCAAAAATTATTCGGGATCAACAACGAAGAGCTGGATCAGGTACTACGCGTTGTCGGTGAAAACGGTCAGGAGGCAACGGGTTCAATGGGTGACGATGCCCCGGTGGCAGTACTGTCATCAAAAGAGCGAGCCATCACCGACTATTTCCGCCAAATGTTTGCCCAGGTTACCAATCCGCCGATTGACCCTCTGCGGGAAAAACACGTAATGTCACTGGCAACCTGTATCGGTCGTGAAGTAAATGTCTTCTGCGAAACCGACGGTCACGCTCACCGCGTCGCCTTCAAATCACCGGTATTACTCTATTCTGATCTGGTTCAGCTGCTGGAACTCGACAGCCAGTACTACCGCAACAGCATCATTGATATCAACTACGATCCCAGAGAAAAAAATCTCAAACAGGCCATTACTGATCTTGCCGATCAGGCAGAACGACTGGTTCGCAATGGCACCGTCCTGGTTGTACTCTCCGACCGTGGCATCAACCCTGACACGCTTCCAATCCCGGCAGCGATGGCTGTCGGAGCAGTACAAACCCGTCTGGTCGACAAGAACCTGCGTTGTGATGCCAATATCGTAGCCGAAACCGCGACAGCCCGTGATCCACACCAGTTTGCGGTCCTGCTTGGCTTCGGGGCGACTGCCGTCTACCCGTACCTCGCCTATGAATCACTCGGCGAGCTGGTCGACAACGGTGCCATCAACAAGCCCTACCGTGAAGTCATGCTCAATTTCCGCGACGGAATGAACAAAGGCTTGTACAAAATCATGTCCAAGATGGGGATCTCAACCATCGCCTCTTACCGCTGCTCAAAACTATTCGAAGCCGTGGGGCTAGGCGAAGAGATCGTCGACCTTTGCTTCCATGGCGTATCGAGCCGGATAGCCGGGGCCGATTTCAGCGATTTTCAGCAGGATCTGTTCAACCTGTCACGCCGCGCCTGGCTCAAACGCAAACCTGTCGAAAATGGCGGTTTACTCAAGTACGTCCATGGCGGGGAGTTCCATGCCTATAACCCGGATGTGGTCGGTACCCTGCAGAAAGCCGTTAAAACCGGTGATTATCAGGACTATCTAGCCTTTGCCAAACAAGTCAACGACCGACCTGTGGCTGCCATCCGTGACTTGCTAAAACTCAAAGAATCAGACACCTCAACTGATATCGACAATATCGAGGAAGCAACCGAGCTGTATAAGCGATTTGACTCTGCAGCGATGTCCATAGGAGCCCTGAGCCCTGAAGCCCATGAGGCACTGGCAATTGCGATGAACCGCCTCGGCGGCTACTCCAACTCCGGAGAAGGTGGCGAAGATCCGCGTCGCTTCGGTAACGAACGAAATTCACGCATCAAGCAGGTCGCTTCCGGCCGCTTCGGTGTCACCCCGCACTACCTTGCCAATGCCGACGTCATTCAGATCAAAGTCGCCCAGGGAGCCAAGCCCGGTGAAGGCGGACAGCTGCCAGGCCACAAAGTGACAACCGAAATCGCCAAGCTGCGCTATGCCGTACCCGGAGTTACCCTGATCTCTCCGCCTCCGCACCATGACATCTACTCCATTGAAGATCTGGCGCAGCTTATCTTTGACTTAAAACAGGTCAACCCGAAAGCACTGGTGTCAGTCAAGCTGGTATCAGAGCCGGGCGTCGGCACTATCGCCACCGGAGTCGCGAAGGCCTATGCCGATCTCATCACTATTTCAGGCTACGATGGCGGCACAGGTGCCAGCCCGCTGACCTCGGTAAAATATGCCGGTAGCCCATGGGAACTTGGCTTGGCCGAAACGCAACAGGCCCTGGTTGCCAACGGACTGCGCCATAAAATCCGACTCCAGGTCGATGGCGGCCTGAAAACCGGGCTCGATGTTGTAAAAGCGGCGATCCTCGGCGCAGAAAGCTTCGGCTTCGGTACCGCACCTATGGTTGCTCTGGGCTGTAAGTACCTCCGGATCTGCCACCTCAATAACTGTGCAACCGGGGTAGCAACCCAGGATGAAAAACTGCGACGCGAGTTCTTCAAGGGCTTACCGGAGCAGGTAATGAGCTACTTTACCGGCCTCGGTCAGGAAGTCAGGGAATGGCTGGCAAAACTGGGAGTCGAACAGCTCACCGACCTGATCGGACGGACCGACTTATTCGAAATCCTCGACGGCTATACCGCCAAGCAAAGTAAGCTGGAACTGAGCAGCCTGTTACATGCACCGACACCCGTTGAAGGCAAGACACTCTACTGCAGCGAACCCAATACGCCATTTGACCCGGCAGTATTAGGCAGCGCACTGTTATCAGAGGCCTTGCCTGCCATTGAAAGTCGCAGCGGTGCCGATTTGTACCATGATATCCGCAACACCGACCGTTCAATCGGAGCACGCCTGTCCGGAGAAATTGCTCTTCGCTACGGCAATCAGGGCATGGCCTCAACCCCCGTCAACCTCCACCTCACAGGGACTGCCGGTCAGTCTTTCGGGGTATGGAATGCCGGTGGCCTGAATCTTTATCTTACCGGGGATGCTAATGACTATGTCGGTAAAGGAATGACCGGCGGCAAAATTGCCATTCGTCCGCCGGTGGGCTCGGCTTTCAAGTCTAACGAAGCCACCATTATCGGTAATACCTGCCTGTACGGCGCAACCGGCGGCAAATTCTTTGCAGCAGGTAAGGCCGGTGAACGTTTCGCCGTCCGCAACTCTGGCACCATCGCCGTCGTTGAAGGTGCCGGCGATAACGCCTGCGAGTACATGACTGGCGGTATCGTCGCTATTCTCGGAAAAACAGGCGTTAACTTCGGTGCCGGGATGACAGGTGGTTTTGCCTATGTACTGGATGAAGATGGCGACTTTGCCGGGCGCGTCAATCCTGAGCTGATTGAAGCCCTGCCGCTGGACAATCTGAAAATCCACCAGGAACACCTGCGCGGGCTTATTGACAGTCACCTGGAAGAAACCAATTCCTGCCGAGCCCAGGAAATCCTGGCCGACTTTGATCAGTGGATCCCAAGGTTCTATCTGGCTAAGCCAAAATCTGCCGATGTGAATACCCTCTTGGGTCACCAGAGCCGCTCAGCTGCTGAACTGCGTGTTCAGGCACAATAAGGAAGGGATACCGAATGAGCCAGAACATCTACCAATTTATCGACGTCGCCCGTATCGACCCGGCTAAAAAGCCACTGAAAGTACGTAAAATTGAGTTCGTGGAAATCTACGAGCCCTTTACCCAGCAGCAGGCCGGAGCGCAGGCAGACCGCTGCCTCGGGTGCGGTAACCCGTATTGCGAGTGGAAGTGTCCGGTCCATAACTACATTCCGCAGTGGCTCAAGCTAGCCAATGAGGGACGGATCATCGAAGCCGCTGAGCTTGCGCACCAGACCAATACCCTACCGGAAGTTTGTGGCCGGGTTTGCCCTCAGGATCGCCTCTGTGAAGGTGCCTGCACCCTCAATGATGACTTTGGAGCCGTCACCATCGGTAATGTTGAAAAATACATTACCGACAAAGCGTTCGAAATGGGCTGGAAACCGGATATGTCCCAGGTCGAATGGACCGACAAGAAAGTGGCCATAATCGGCGCTGGCCCTGCAGGCCTTGCCTGCGCCGATATCCTAGTTCGCAACGGAGTAAAACCGGTCGTCTTTGACCGCTATCCGGAAATCGGTGGCCTGCTGACCTTTGGCATTCCCTCCTTCAAGCTGGAAAAAGAGGTAATGATCAACCGCCGCAAGATCTTTACCGAAATGGGTGTTGAGTTCCGCCTCAATACTGAAGTAGGCAGAGATATCCAGATGGAGCAGCTACTTAGCGAATATGACGCCGTCTTTCTCGGCGTCGGCACTTACAAAAATATGCGAGCCGGGCTCGACAACGAAGACGCACCCGGAGTATTCGATGCACTGCCTTTTTTAGTCTCCAATGCCTACCGGGTAATGGAGCTGGAAACCAGCAATAGCTTTATTGATATGAAAGGCAAGCGAGTGGTGGTTCTTGGTGGGGGGGATACAGCTATGGACTGCGTCAGAACCTCTATTCGCCAGGGAGCCAAAAATGTAGTCTGTGCCTATCGCCGTGATGCCGCCAATATGCCGGGCTCCCGCAGGGAAGTAAAAAATGCCCGCGAGGAAGGCGTCAAATTCATGTTCAACCTCCAACCCTTGAGCATCGAAGTCGACCGCAAAGGCAACGTCTCCGGTGTCAGGGTGATCAAAACCACCCTGGGTGAACCCGACGATGCTGGCCGTCGCCGTCCTGAACCGATTACCGGTAGTGATCACGTCCTGGCCGCAGATGCCGTGATCATGGCATTTGGTTTCCAACCCCATACGATGCCGTGGCTGAAAGCCTATAATGTCGAACTGGATCAATGGGGCAGAATCAAAGCCCCGGCAGAAGGCGCTTTTCAGTTCCAGACCAGCAATGCCAAAATTTTCGCCGGCGGTGACGCGGTACGAGGTTCGGATCTAGTCGTGACAGCCATCGACGAAGGCCGCAAAGCCGCAGAAGGGATCCTCGACTACCTAGAGGTATAGCCCCGCATCCAGCGAACAATACAAAATCGGGAACCTTGGTACTACGCCACCGTTCCCGATTTTAATTTCTTCATGCTACAATTCCTCCCACATTTGCTCCCGCTCGGGAGCCTTGATTCACAGACAAGAGAACAGATTGATGAAAATCGGCATTATTGGCGCGATGGAGCAAGAAGTTGCCATCCTGAAAGAGCAACTGACTAACAGCGAAACTCACCGCAAAGCGGGTTGTACGTTCTACACCGGTAAGCTTAATGGTGCTAATGTTATCTTACTGCAATCAGGTATTGGTAAAGTGGCTGCAGCCGTAGGTACTGCGGTACTACTTGAAGTATTCCAGCCTGACTTGGTTCTGAACACAGGCTCTGCTGGCGGCTTTGACGCAAGCCTTAATGTCGGCGATGTCGTGATCTCAACCGAAGTACGCTACCACGATGCTGACGTAACCGCATTTGGCTACGAAATCGGTCAGATGGCCCAGCAGCCAGCAGCCTTTATCTCTGATACTAAACTGATGGATACAGCAGAAAAAGCCCTGGAAGGCATGGACAGCATGCATGCCGTACGCGGCCTGATCTGCACCGGTGATGCTTTTGTTTGTACTGAAGCAAAACAAAACTTCATCCGTGAGAACTTCCCGTCTGTAGTCGCCGTTGAAATGGAAGCAGCAGCAATCGCTCAAGCTTGCCACCAGTTCGAGGTACCATTTGTTGTTGTTCGCGCAATCTCTGACGTTGCCGACAAAGAGTCACCAATGAGCTTTGAAGAGTTCCTGCCTCTTGCAGCGAAAAGCTCTTCATTTATGGTGGCTAAAATGGTTGAGCTGCTGAACCAGTAATGACAGAGACCCTGGCGTTTCTGCTCGACAACAGCTCCCTGCTGGTCATGTGGGGAGCGTTAGTCATGCAATGGCTTTTGCCAATACCGGCCCAACTCCACCCATTACAATTCTGGCAACAACTGGCAATCCTGGTCGCCGATAAGGTCAATAAACCGGACGATACCCATCGACAGCGGCAGCTCTCCGGCGGGCTTGCCTGGTCACTGATGTGGCTGACCGTCCTGGTTCTGCTTATCGCCCTTTCCCAACTAGTGTGGATAGACAGTATCTTCCAGCTCATCCTGTTATGGCTCGCGCTGGAATGGCGCAACACCGCCAAACTAAGCAAACGCTTTATCCGAGCCTTAAACCGAGAAGACAAAGCTTATTGCCGACAACTTCTGGAGGGCCTGCTTAACCGAGATACCCGAAACCTATCTCTACTGGGGTTAGGAAAAGCCGCAGCAGAAACCCAACTACTAGCCTATGGCAGGCTGGTAGCGGGCGTACTATTTTGGTATGCCCTCGCCGGAGGGATCGGAGCCCTGATGTACCGCTTAGCTGTCGGATTGGCCAGAGCCTGGTCACCAAGCCGGCAACGCTATAACGCATTCGGCCTGCCTGCCGTACGCATTCTGGCTATCCTCGATCTTATTCCACTTCGTATCTTTGCCCTGCTGATCTGTATCGGTCACAACAGCAAAACGGCCCTGCAGGGAATTGCCCGTCAGGGGGAAAGCTGGGTACTACCCGGGCCAGGGTGGTTGCTGGCGGCAGCTGGCCACAAGTTATCCCTTTCTCTCGGTGGTCCTGCGATCTATGACCAGCAAAAAATGGAACGCCCCCGCCTCGGTGGGAAAATTGCCCCGGCGGCTCTGCACTTGGCGCAAATAGAAAAAGTCGTCACTCACCGCCTGCTCGGCTGGCTGGTAATCCAAACCGCGCTTATTCTTATTTTCCAAGGAGCTTTCTAAGTGCGTCGGAGCTATCGCTACCTGCAATTGGGTCTGCTGCTTTTTTCATCATTATCCGTTGCTGCCCCTCAAACCCAGCGGGTGATCAGCCTCTCACCACACACGACAGAGCTGGCCTATGCTGCAGGGCTTGGTAACCAGCTAATCGCTGCCAGCGACTACAGTGACTACCCGGAGGCTGCCAAGTCCCTCGAGCGAGTTGCCAACTTCCGTGGGATCAAATTAGAACGGATTGTCACCCTGAAGCCCGATCTAATCCTGGCCTGGAAAGGTGGCAATCCGCCACGAGAAATGACCAAACTAGAACAACTTGGCTTTACTATCTATTATTCCAACCCGGTTGCGCTGGGAGATATTGCCGATGCTATCGAGGAACTGGGAAGCTATTCCGCCCAACCAGAAATTGCCAAGCGTAATGCCAACGAGTTCCGTGCCACACTGAAAGCCCTGCAAATCCGGCACCGCAACCAACGTCCGGTCAGTTATTTCTACCAGCTCAGCTCCTCACCGATCATTACTGTGAGCAATAAAAGCTGGCCGAGTCAGGTGTTCACCCTTTGCGGCGGCAGAAATATTTTTGCCGACAGCCCAGCGGCCTACCCGCAAATATCCGAAGAACAAGTCATTGTTCGCCAGCCGGAGGTCATTTTCAGCACCCCACATGCGGGCACTGAAACCGGCACCTGGCAAAAATGGCAGGGTAAACTACCAGCCATCGATAACCAGCATATCTTCTCCCTGCAGGCCGATTGGCTCAACCGCCCGACTCCTCGCACCATCAAAGCGGTGAAACAGGTATGTAACTACTTTGATATAGTTAGACAAAACACTCTTTAACAGCGTGTCAACAATCATTGTGAATATGCTCACAAAGTAACCGTAGCAAGTTGTACCTATTGTTATTCGTCGTACAATCTCAGCTAAATCTTCTTTCTCTGAGCTTACAGGTACAAACATGCTTATCTATTTTCTCGATATGTTTGGCACCGCAGTGTTTGCCGCATCAGGTGTGTTGTTGGCGGGCCGTCTTCGCATGGACCCATTTGGCGTCGTTGTCTTGGCCAGTGTTACGGCCATCGGGGGCGGGACGATCCGAGATATGGCCTTAGGGGCCACCCCGGTATTCTGGATCACAGACACTAACTACCTGTGGATGATTTTTGCCACCTGTTTGATATCGATGCTGGCTATCCGCCGTCCCAGGCAAATTCCCTGGTACATTCTTCCGGTTGCCGATGCCATCGGTTTAGCCGTATTTGTTGCGATCGGGGTAGAAAAAGCACTCCGTTTCGGAGCCTCACCAATGGTTGCGGTGATCATGGGGGTCATGACAGGCTGCGGCGGCGGGGTGATCCGGGATGTCCTGGCCCGAGAGATCCCGATGGTGTTGCGAACTGAAGTCTATGCCACCGCCTGTATCCTTGGCGGAATCATCCATACGGGAGCCCTGATAATCCATGTTGATTCAGCCGTGGCTACGCTGGCGGGTATCATCTCGACCCTAACTATCCGTCTGGCTGCCATTCGCTGGCACCTCTCGCTTCCGACCTTTGCCCCGAGGCAATGAACTAAATCAGAACGGAGCCGTTGGTTCCGCATCAAGTAAAGATATAAAAAAAGGCGCTCAAGGCGCCTTTTTCAACACTGTTTTGCTGAATTAATTCAACGTAACACGTGCAAACTTACGTTTACCTACCTGGTAAATAGCAGTACCAGCAGCAGGAACAAGCTTGGTATCTTCAATCTTGTTACCATCAATCTTCGCCGCGCCCTGACGGATCATACGCATCGCGTCTGATGTCGAATTAACCAGGCCAGCGTCTTTCAGCAAGTTACCAATTGCAATACCCGCTTCGAATTCGAACTCAGGCATTTCTTCCGGCATTGCACCTTTCTGGAAACGGTTAATGAACTCTTGCTCAGCAGCATCGGCATCAGCTTCAGAGTGGAAACGAGCGATGATTTCTTTCGCCAGCAGGATCTTGATATCACGAGGGTTCTTACCATTCGCCATATCTTCTTTGAACTGGTCAATTTCTTCCAGAGGACGAAAAGACAGTAGCTCGTAGTAATTCCACATCAGATCATCAGAGATTGACATGATCTTACCGAACATTTCGCTTGGTATATCAGAGATACCAATGTAGTTATGCGCTGACTTGGACATCTTCTTCACGCCATCCAAACCAACAAGCAACGGCATCGTCAGGACAACCTGAGGCTTCTGACCATTGGATTTTTGCAGCTCACGACCCATTAGCAAGTTGAACTTCTGATCAGTACCACCCAGCTCAACATCCGTTTCCATTGCAACTGAGTCATAACCCTGAAGCAGTGGGTACATAAATTCGTGGATCGCAATAGGGCGACCTTCGTTATAGCGCTTCTTGAAGTCGTCACGTTCTAGCATACGAGCAACCGTCTGGTTTGCTGCCAGGCGGATCATGCCTTCAGCACCCAGCTCAGACAGCCAGCTAGAGTTAAATACAATCTTGGTCTTCTCAGGATCCAGAATCTTAAACACCTGATCGGTGTAAGACTTCGCATTTTCCAGTACTTGCTCACGAGTCAGCGGCGGACGAGTGGTGTTTTTACCAGTCGGATCACCGACCATAGCGGTAAAATCACCAATAAGGAAAGTGACTTCGTGGCCAAGCTTTTGGAAAGTGCGCAGTTTATTCAAGATCACCGTGTGACCTAGGTGGATATCTGGAGCCGTTGGATCTGCACCCAGTTTAATACGCAAAGGACGATTTTCTTTCAGCTTGGCAATCAGCTCTTCTTCTGGAATCAGCTCATCGACGCCACGCTTAATTTCAGCTAACGCTTGTTCAATGCTGGCCATTCTTGTTCTCTCCCACAGAATTGGCAAAAAAGTAATAATCGAACATCTTACTTGAATAGCGATGTTTTTTGAAACCAGTTAGACTAAGCGCTGTCTTATTTTTCCCTTTTGTGAAAAAAATCCAGTTAATGCTAGTATCGAAACTTGTTCGGTTGCCACGGGTGCACCAAATACTCATATCACTAATCAGTGCCTTTGTGGTGCTCCTGCTCATTATTCAGGGTTCAGATGACAAACAAACTCATCCGGAACGCAAGTTTGAAATAGGAAAACCCTATCCGCTCGATCTAAATCTCGACGACCACCAGCTCAGGCCACTTGAGAAAGACGAGAAGCTCGAATACGCACGGCTGAAATGGAAAGAGCACACCGTTAAATCCGGTGAAAGCCTGGCCGTTGTCTTTGACGAGGTAGGCCTCTCACCTGGTACGCTCTACCGCTTGGTCAATGCCGATAAAGGCACCAAGAGCCTGACCAGCCTTCGTCCTGGCGATATCCTCAAGTTTGGCTTCGACCAGAACAACGAGCTCATCCAGCTGATCCAGCCACAAAGTGCCACCGAAACCCTGGTGATCACCCGTACCGGCGATAGCTACCACTCCCGCAAGGAAACCAAAAAGGTAGATACCCAGCTTAATTTTGCTCAGGCAGTGATTACATCCAGTTTCTGGAATGCCGCAGACAAAGCCGGTCTGACCGCTAACCAGATCATGGAAATTGCCGGTATTTTTGGTTGGGATATCGACTTTGCCTTGGATATTCGTGAAGGAGACAGCTTCTCAGTACTGTTTGAAGAACGTTTTGTCGAAGGTGAGCCGATTGGCCGCGGGAATATTATCGCCGCCACCTTCACAAACCTGGGAGAAACCTTTACTGCCGTTCGCAGCAAAAGCGGTAAATATTACGACCAAGAAGGACGTGCGATGCGCAAAGCCTTCCTGCGCTCACCAATCAACTTCCGCTATGTCAGCTCCAACTTCAACCCTCGCCGTTTGCACCCGGTAACTGGACGCGTTAGAGCTCACCGCGGTACGGATTATGTAGCCCCTGTCGGCACCCCTATCTGGGCGGCGGGTGACGGCATCGTCATGAAATCAAGCTACAACAAATTCAACGGTAACTATGTCTTTATCCGTCATAGCTCCACCTATATCACTAAATATCTGCACATGACCAAGCGTAAAGTCAAAACCGGGGAAAGAGTCAAACAGGGTCAAACTGTCGGAACTCTGGGTGGCACAGGTCGAGTTACAGGCCCGCACCTACACTATGAATTTCTGGTAAACGGTGTTCACAAGAACCCACGGACCGTAAAACTGCCGCAAGCCAAATCGCTCAAAGGAGCCGAAAAAACTAAATTCAAGCAGTATGCCAGCGAGCGCCTGAGCCAGTTATCGCAATTTAGCGGACTGATTGCCGACAATAGCCCGTTACTGATTAACCGCAGTTAAACGGAACCCGCTCCAACAAAAAAGCCGTCGTTGATAAACGACGGCTTTTATTTTGTCTTTCGACAGGGTTAAAAACCCAGTCAGAATTTACACACTGAATGAAGCACCGCAACCACAAGTTGTTGTCGCATTCGGGTTATTCACGAAAAAGCGTGAACCTTCCAGACCTTCGGTGTAATCAACGGTACCGCCAATCAGGTACTGCAGGCTCATTGGGTCAACAACCAGTGTTACACCACTGTTTTCGATGGTTGTATCGCCTTCATTCACTTTCTCATCAAAGGTAAAACCATACTGGAAACCACTACAACCACCACCGGTGATATAAACACGCAGCTTCAGATTTGGGTTTTCTTCCTCGGCGATTAGCGATTTTACTTTATTCGCGGCCACATCAGAAAAATTCAGCGGTACATTGGCATCGCTCATTAAAAAACCTCTCAAAACACTTGCAGTAATTAGGCTGATTATCTAATACCTGAGTAAGTTGTTCAAGTATTGACCACTTCAGACTGTTTTCTTTGCGCTATTTTTTCCTTTTCCATCGTACGACGCAAGAGCTGAGAGTAAATTGGTTGTCCGCCCAGTACCTGAGCTAACATTGTTGCTCCTAGAGTCGTAATAATCAGCGGAAGGATCAGCTGATAATTGTTCGTCATCTCAATAACCAGCAGGATACCGGTGATCGGTGCCCTTACTGTAGCCGCAAACAGAGCTCCCATTCCGGCAATCGCAAACATCCCCGGCTCAATCCCCAAATCAGGGAAAAACAGCTGGGCAACAGCACCGAAGAAAGTTCCGAATAAGGTGCCAAGGGCCAGCATAGGGGCAAAGATCCCGCCCGGCGCACCGGAACCGAAACACAGCAAAGTCGTCGCAACCCGAGCCAGGAATAAAATCAACAACAGGCTGATACTGTATTCCCCGTTCGTTGCACTCGGGATCAGTGCAATACCACCACCGGTCAACTCAGGCAGATAAAGTAACAATAAGCCAAAGCAACCGCCCAGCAACGTACCGGTCAACACATAGCGACGACGGTTATTACGATGAATACGGCCAAATAAATCCTGCGCCATGGTAACCAGACGATTGAAAATCACGCCGAAGACACCAAAAAACATTCCCAACAACAGGAACAACCACAGCGACTTAAGCACCGGTGCTTCATACTGAGGCATGGTGATCACCGCATGCTGTCCCTGGATAGTACGGAAAACAATGTCAGCCAAAATGGCAGAAATCAGGACGCACTTAATAGATATCAGGCTATAGCGAAACTGCGGTCGCATTTCTTCGACCACAAACATAATCCCGGCCAGCGGAGCATTAAATGCCGCAGCCAGGCCACCTGCAGCCCCAGATGCTAGCAAGGCATGCCTGGCTTCCTTGTCCTTGAGACGGAAGATATCTGACACCATACGGCCGATATTCCCCCCCATCTGAACCGAAGGACCTTCCCGGCCCAGCACCATACCTGAGCCCAAAGCCCCCAGGCCCCCGATAAACTTCACAGGTAATACCCGCCACCAGCGAACCGGGCGAATATCATCCATCGCCCCTTCAATCTCCGGGATCCCGGATCCCGCAGCATCAGGAGCAAAACGATGAACAAGGTAATAACCGATACAGGCCAGTAACGCACTAATCAGAAAAGCAGCCAGCCACAATGGCAGTACACTGCTGAACACATCACGCAACCAGTCTGTACGTTGCTCCGAAACCCAATGAACTGCAATTTCAAATAGAGTCGACACCAGGCCAGCCATCAGGCCAACCAGCGCAGAAAGAAACAACACCGATACCGGTGTTTTATCACGAGAAAGAAAACGCCTAACCAGCCCGCTAGGTTGCAGACGTTCAGGCGCAGGTGTGCCTTGGGTGTTATCAGTCATTACAAAACCGTATCTGTACTTGGAATGCCCCGGGAAGGGCGGTAGGAAGGACGAAGTTCGTCTGGCATTAGATTAACTGAGAGCGGGATATTTTTACATAGCCAATGTTGCAAACTAGCTTTCCATCAGTGCTCAGCCACTTGATAATCTACAAGGAGCACATTCTGTCAATTCGCTCGCCAAGTTCCTGGAATTTTAGGTACAATGCGAGGCAGTTCAAATCAGACATTATTTGAAAATAGGACAACACAATGAGCAAATCAGCCGATTTATTTGCTAAAGCACAAGAGACGATTCCTGGCGGTGTTAACTCACCGGTCCGCGCATTTGCCGGTGTTGGCGGCAGCCCACTCTTTATCGAGCGTGCTGACGGCGCATACATCTTTGATGCTGATGGTAAAGCGTATATCGATTATGTCGGCTCTTGGGGTCCTATGATTCTAGGTCACAACCACGTTGCTATTCGCGATGCAGTTATCGAAGCTGCCCAGCGAGGCCTGAGTTTCGGTGCCCCAACCGAAATGGAAGTTACCATGGCGGAGCTCGTTTCCAAGCTGGTACCATCGATGGAAATGGTTCGTATGGTAAGCTCAGGCACTGAAGCCACCATGAGTGCGATCCGCCTTGCCCGTGGTTATACAAGCCGCGACAAGATCATCAAGTTCGAAGGCTGCTACCACGGCCACGCAGACTGCCTATTGGTGAAGGCCGGTTCCGGAGCCCTGACCCTTGGCCAACCAAGCTCTCCGGGTGTTCCAGAAGACTTTGCCAAGCACACACTGACTTGCACCTACAACGACCTTGAGTCAGTTCGCGATGCCTTTGCTAAACATCCGGAAGAAATCTCCTGCATTATCGTCGAGCCAGTCGCCGGTAACATGAACTGCATTCCACCGGTACCAGGCTTCCTGGAAGGTCTGCGTGAGATCTGTGACGAGTTTGGAGCCCTACTGATCCTGGACGAAGTAATGACAGGTTTCCGAGTATCGGAAGGTGGCGCGCAGGGTTACTACAATATCAAACCAGACCTGACCACACTTGGTAAAGTGATCGGTGGCGGTATGCCTGTTGGTGCTTTCGGTGGTCGTCGTGAAGTGATGGAATACGTTGCTCCTACTGGCCCAGTTTACCAGGCAGGTACACTATCAGGTAACCCGGTAGCAATGGCCGCAGGGCATGCCTGCCTGAGCGTTCTGACTGAGGAAGGCAACGAAAAACGCCTGGCTAATACCACTAAGCGTCTGGCAGAAGGTTTCCAGGCTCTGGCTGAAAAATACGGTATTCCGCTGAAAACCAATCAGGTTGGCGCAATGTTCGGTTTCTTCTTTACCGATCAGGAAAGCGTAACCTGCTACGGCGACGTAGCAAAGTGCGACGTTGAGCGCTTCAAGCGTTTCTTCAACCTGATGCTACAAAAACGTGTTTACCTGGCTCCATCAGCTTATGAAGCCTGCTTTACCTCTCTGGCTCATGGCGATAAAGAGATTAAAGCCACGCTGGAAGCCGCTGAATTTGCGTTTGCAACGCTGGCTGAAGAAGCCAAGGCTTAATCGATATTTGCACAGCAAAAAACACAAACGCCACTCATTGAGTGGCTTTTTTTTATCTTTCATTACAGACTTTTGGAAGTTACTCCCCCCACAGCGACTCTCTTCATCACTGCCAGAAGTAAACCGCAAACGCCGCTAAAGCCAGCAGTACCCAAACAGCCATAGGAACCCGACGCTTTTTCTTAGAATCGCAACCGCAATCACAACATCCCATCTTGATGTGAACCTCATTAAAAACAATTGATTTCTAAAAGATTGCTACTTAAGCAAGTGGATGCAATTATAACCCTCGTTAAGAGTTCACAAACAGCAAGGATAAAAACAGTGCCCAAAACATTTCAAGCCGGATCACGCCATTGGATGCTGATTGCGGCCTTGGCGCTGGCCGCTTACGCCAGCTACCGCCTGATCGAGCCATATCTCGGCCCGATTGTCATGGCCTTTATTATTTCGCTGCTTTACTACCCGCTCCACGCCAAGGTTGAAAGCAAGATCCCGCGCCAGCCTAATACGGCCGCCTTACTTTCCTGCCTCTTGCTGACCTTTATGATCGTAATACCGGTACTGGTCGTCTTCAGTTCGATTGTCCATCAAGGTACGACATTCTCGAAAGATAGCTATGACTGGCTGACCTCCGGCGGGGTCAAGGAAGTCTTGTCACACCCATACGCCGTCAAGGCCCTTGCCCTGATAGACAAGTATTCACCTTTCGAACCCATGGATGCCCAGGTTGTCGTTCAGAAAATTGCCACGGCGGCCTCCAAATTTGGCTCACAGTTGCTCAATGTCAGCGCCAAGATCCTAGGTGATGCGACCAACTTCGTGATCAGCTTCCTGCTAATGTTGTTTGTGCTGTTCTTTCTGCTGCGAGACCACAAAAAAATGGTCTCCGCACTGCGCCATGTCGTCCCGCTCTCTCGCAGCCAGGAAGATGCCCTGCTGACAGAAGTCGAACAAGTTGCTAAATCTGCCGTACTGGGATCATTCCTGACCGCGCTGGCACAAGGTGTAGCTGGTGGTTTTGCAATGTGGCTGGCCGGTTTCCCCGGACTATTCTGGGGCTCAATGATGGCCTTTGCTTCATTCATCCCGGTAGTCGGAACCGCACTGATTTGGCTACCGGCTTCAATTTACCTGCTATTAAGCCATCAATGGGAATGGGCTCTGTTTCTGGTTGGCTGGGGCCTAATCGTGGTCGGCTCTATCGACAACATCCTCCGCCCATTACTCATGCAAGGCAACTCAGGCATGAATACCCTACTCATTTTCTTCTCAATCCTCGGCGGGCTGCATCTATTCGGCCTGATTGGGATGATTTACGGCCCAATCATCTTTGCTGTCACCTTGGTGCTGTTCAAACTCTACGAAGTCGAATTCAAGGACTTTTTGGATCAGCAGGATCAGCATTAACCGCGCTCAACCATTCCAGCAAAGCCGCCCTGCGCGGCTTTGTTCACCTTTTCATACCCGGCAATTTGTGGAACAATTCGCGCCCTTACTCCATGTAAAGCAAATCTGAGGCCCTTATGTCTTATACTGCCGCAAGCCAGGTTATTGCCCGCCAGCTTGAGTTTTTTGAAAACCGCAAAGTCCTTGTCGTCGGCGAGCTCTCTGATTCATATCCACTAGAGCTAGCCCAGGTCGCTCAGTCAGTGGCAGTATTTACCACCAATTATGGCTATCACCGCAGCATGAGCCGCCACAGCCAGATCCAGTCTTACTTCGGTGCCGAGCTAACCGCCGATGCCGATATCGACATGATCTTGCTGTATTGGCCGAAAGCGAAAGCCGAAGCGGAATACCTGCTTGCCATGCTGCTGGCCAAATTCGGCCCGCAAACCGAAGTGTGTATCGTCGGTGAAAACCGCAGTGGTGTCCGCAGTGCAGAAAAAATGTTTCAGGCCTATGGCCCACTCACCAAATATGACTCAGCACGCCGCTGCAGCTTCTACTGGGGACGCTGTGACCATCAGGCTCCGGCCTTTGACATTAACAGCTGGTTCCGTAGCTACCCAATTGAGGTCGCTGGCACTGAGCTGACTATCCGATCTCTGCCGGGCGTCTTTAGCCATGGTGAATTCGACAAAGGCTCTGAATTGCTGCTCAAAACCCTGCCGGCCCTGCATGGCCGGGTGCTCGACTTTGGTTGTGGCGCAGGCGTTATCGGCGCAGTAATGAAAACCAAAAATCCCGATATCACCCTTGAACTGTGTGATATCAGTGCGCTGGCGATTGAATCGGCCCGTGAAACCTTCAAGGCCAACAACCTGGAAGCGACATTTACGGCGACCAATGTCTACACCGCGCTGGAAGGCCCTTATAACTACCTGATCAGCAACCCGCCATTCCATGCTGGCCTTAAGACATTCTACGCAGCAACAGAAGATTTCATCGCCCAGGCTCCAAGCTACCTGAAGCCTGAAGGACAACTGATCATTGTTGCCAATAGCTTCCTACGTTACCCGCCTCTGATTGAGGCCAGCTTAGGTAGCTGCGAAATGGCTGCCAGTACTAATAAATTCAATATTTACGCTGCAAAAAAATAAGCCAAACGGGCTGAGCTAACGCTCAGCCCTATTCCCAAACCAGACGATAACGCCTCAAATAGGGACATTTTCAGCCCAGTCCTTTGTTAATCTCGTCAATAATGTGTCTCGCCACACGCTTCCCGACACACTTACTTGAACACAAAAAAAAACTCAGTATAACTGGATTCCTTGATGCTCCAGAGCATCGGTAACTATTCGCTAAAAACGTCAAAAGCCACGCTGGTCAACCGTTCGGATTCAACAACCATGATCAGGCTAGGCGATGACATCACACCCCGTTTTAAATTGGTTAATTTCAGGCACAGGAATGCAGAATACCACCCGTTTCAAACGCCTCCAGCATACCCTTATGCTGGCTTTTCTCGTGCTCAGCATTACACCGCTGACACTTTCCGCCCTATTTTTTCTTAATTCCCATACCAATGATCTTGCTGAGCAAAGTACTAACCACTTGGCTTCATTGCTGGAAAATAAGCAGAAACAGCTCAATACATTTTTTTCGGCCAGAAAATCCGAAGTACAGAGCTTTGCCCGCTCAGAACTGGCCAATGCCAGCGGAGGCCGCTTCTACGGCTTAGTCGGAGCCTATCACCAGCTGGGAGATATCTCCTACCAGACACAAGGCCGAGACCGTAGCCGCTACTTTACCGAGACGCTGACTGCCAAGCCCCACGACGGCAGCAACAATAGCAACTATGTCGGCCACGAACGCTATCGCCTGATGTACAAGCGCTATAACTGGGCCTATGACGAGTACCTTAAACGGTCTGATTTCAGCGATATCTTGCTGGTCGATATTCAGGGGAATGTCGTCTACTCCGCCTTCAGCCCTGATAAATTCAGCTATAACCTGCTTGCCGAAGACACTCCGTTTACCGCATTGCGACAAACCTTTGCGGCAATCAAAAATAAAGCCGAGCAGCAGCAAATCGAACCGGAGCATGTCCCAGTCGCCTTCACCGATTTTTCCGTTGATCCAACAAGCAAAGACTATACAGCCTGGTTTGCCGCCCCCATCATCCAGCAAGGCTACCTCCACAGCTATGTTTTCTTCCAGCTAAGTAATGAAGCCATCAGCAAATTCATGACAGATGCCGGCAGTAGCAATACCTACGTGCATACCCTTCTGATCGGCAACGACCACCTATCGCGCCTGCCGACCCCACAAACACTGCCAGATAACCTGTCCAGTCCGGGTATTGAAAATGCTCTGTCCGGAAATAATGGCGTCGGTAGCTTCCTCAACTTCAACCAAGTCCCGGTATTAAGCGCCTTTGCTCCAATCGATGTAATGGGTAACGCCTGGGCTTTGGTGATCGAGTTGCCGGAAGAAGAGGCTTTCGCCCGGATCCGCCAGCTGGAAAAATTGTTTGTGATAGCGATGGTGACCGCGATTGTGTTGGTGATCATCGCGTCGCACTGGCTGTCGAACTCCATCACCGCCCCGCTACTTCGGCTCACCTGGGCGGCTGAACGAGTCTCCGCCGGCGATATGGATCAGAAAATAGAAAGTACCGAGCGCAGTGATGAAATCGGCCGCCTAGCCACCAGTTTTGCCCGGATGCAACGCTCAGTGCGCGAAAAAATGACTCTGATCCGTGAGCAAAACAATGAACAGGAACAGAGCCTTCAGGTGATCCAACAGCAAAACGAAGAGCTGCAAACCACCGATAAGCTCAAGGATGAATTCCTCGCCACTACTTCGCACGAACTGCGCACGCCACTCCATGGCATGGTGGGAATTGCCGAATCATTACTGGCTGGTGCCAACGGTCCTATCCAGCACAGCCAGCGCCGCCAGCTCGAGATGATGATCAACAGCGGCCAGCGACTGACTAATCTGGTTGATGACCTGCTCGATTATCATAAGATGCGCTACGGCGATCTTGATATTAACAAGCAACCGGTCGATCTCGCCTCTGCGATCCGGTTAGTTCTGGAGCTGTCTACCCACCTGCTAGGAAGTAAACCGGTCAGGATTATCAACCAAATTCCGGATGATCTCCCTCTGGTATTAGGTGATGAGCAACGACTGGAACAGATTCTCTATAATCTGGTCGGCAATGCCATCAAATACACTTCGGAAGGGAAAATCATCCTGTCAGCCACCCAGCTCGAAAACCAGATCCGTATCCAGGTTGTCGATACCGGACAGGGGATCTCGCCAGAGCAACTGGAACATATTTTCGAACCACTGATCCAAGCCAATACCAACAATGGTAACTACCGCCAGGGAGCCGGGCTCGGATTGTCGATCAGCCGCCAGCTTATCGAAATCATGGGAGGGCGGCTGTATGTCAGCAGCCAGCCGATGGTGGGTACCACATTCAGCTTTACCCTGAATCAGGCATCAGAAGAGGATATCGCCGATATCCAGCAGGCAATCCCAAGCAACCATTTCCAGGTGCCATCGCTTGATACAGCCCACTGCGAAATCAATGATCTGCCGGAAAACCAGGATGGCGATCTCCTGCTGATTGTAGATGATGAACCGGTTAACCTTCAGGTTCTGACCAATTACCTGCGGCTGGAAGGCTACCGGGTGATCACGGCAGAAAGTGGGCCGCAAGCACTCGAACAGCTCGAAAGCCAACAGCCTGCCCTGCTCCTGCTAGATATTATGATGCCGGGTATGAACGGCTATGAGGTTTGCCAGCACCTACGTAAACAACATAGCCCACTGGAGCTGCCAATCATCATGCTGTCGGCTCTGGGGCAAGTCCAAGACAGGGTCAGAGGCTTTGAATGCGGCGCCAATGACTACCTGACCAAACCTTTCAACAAAGAAGAACTGACCGCCCGGATAAGAGCTCATATTCAAGCCGGGAAGACTGAAGTCCAGCGCCAGAAAAATCAGGCCCTGGAACAGGAAATCAAGCATCGGGAAAGTATCGAGGCTGGACTGCTTGAAACACAGAGCAGACTGCTTGGCCTGCTGGAGTCAACCAGCGAGGGGATAATTTGTGTTCAGGAGGATGGTCGTATCCGTTACGCCAACAGTGCCGCCGGAAAGCTATTCCAGCGCGCACCAGAAGTAATAGAAAGACACAATATAGAAGATATCCTCGCAACCCACCTGCCTGCCGATATCACGAACAGTCGTCACTTCAACGGTAGCCTGATCTATCGCATCGGTGAAGAGCTTAAAACACTGGAAACCGATGTGATCAACCTGCCTGAGGGCTCAGGCCTGCAACGAATGTTTATTTTCGACAATGGCGGCGCGGCCACCCAGCAACGGGTTCAGGTACTTGAAAATGCGATAGATGTTCTTTCAGGCTTTGCTTTCGATGGAGACAAAGGAAACCTGCAGCAATTACGGGAACTTGGCGGCGAATTTACCCGCCTTGCGGACAAACTGGATAACAGCGTACAAAATAAAACTGACTCGCTCCGGGTATTATTAGTCGATGTTATGAAAGCAACACTGAAGCTCTGGGAAACCTCTGCGCAAAAAAACAAATTCGAGCTGGCAGAAGAAAGTGGACTATGGCGAGTATATTTGGATCGTAGCACACTGCAAACCCGCACTCTGGACAAATACCTGCATCTTGAGACACTCCCCAAAACGCCACGCTGGCGCACGGTGCTCAGCACGATAGATTTTGTTCTCGAGCGCTGCTGTGCCCCCACGCCGGAACGCCAGAACATCAAAAAGATGAAAGACAAGCTCCAGCACCTAGTCAGCCAGTAAACATCAAGCCCGCATTCTGCGGGCTTTGTTTTTCTCGCCGTATTCCGCAATCAGACAGCCCTTCCCATCTTTTCCACCTATCGAACCTAGGTCTGCTTCACCTGATCTCTTTGCTCTGGTATCGCCCCACACCACCTATAATCCCCTATATCAACCGCTCCTACCCCAATGACATAACGCGGTAAAGCCACTTTTTCAAAAGCAAAATCACTGCTAAAAACAGCCAAAAAAGTCGCTTTTAAATGATAAAATCCTGCTCAAAAACCCTACACATCCGGCATAAAACCCCCAACCTAGGCATTCTATGATAGAAAACTTTAGTTTATGAGAAGCCAATCACAACAAATAAAGGAGCAAAATTTTCCGTTAGGAATTAACTTAATCAATGTTCATTTGTTACATTCCCCACCAACAAAACTAAAAACAAAATCAATTAAATCAACAAGCTACACACAAACAACCACCAACAACCACAATATAATCAAGCCTGGAAAATGTGATATTAAGCACATGAGGCACTTTCCCAATCACGGCAAATTAACGGTTTTGACAGCAGGCCTGAAGAATTTAACGATTTTGACGGGCAGTCAGATTGACGATCTGGTCAATCCGGAGTTTCCTAGAGGCACTTAGAGCCTACAAGGCCATTCGATAAGAGCGCTTAATACACTCTATCGAAGTAGGTTCAAGAGAGCCCCTGCGGGGTATCAATTTCCATAAGTGAAACTATAAGCAAGAGTAAGGAACAGCTATGCTTGCCAAAAAGAAAACCACGTTAGCACTCGCAGTAATTGCTGCAGCAACTACCATGATGACAGCACCTATTGCCTCTGCTGCCGATCAAGTAGAACTAACCATGGTACCTAAGTTCTACCCTACATTTGTACGTAACTTTAACCCATACCTTCAAACTCAGCTGGATACAGTTCAGGACTTCATCTATGAACCTCTGGTTGTCTTCAATGAGCTAAAAGGTAACGAGCCAGTCATGCGTCTGGCAAAAGACTACTACATGTCTGATGACCTGGTGAAAGTCACCTTCGAGCTTCGCAATGGTGTGAAGTGGTCTGACGGCAAACCTTTTACAGCGAAAGACGTAGAATTCACCTATGAACTTCTTAAAAAGCACCCTGAACTTGACCGTACAGGTATCAACGCTCGTCTGAAATCAGTAAAAGCTTCAGGCAACAAAGTCATCTTCTCGCTAACCGAAGCAAACTCCAATGTTCCATACCTAATCTCCGAAGTTTCTGTTGTCGCCAAACACGTCTGGAGCAAAGTAAAAGATCCAACACGCTTCACCAATGAAAACCCTGTCGGTACCGGTCCGTTCACTGAAATCGACACCTTCACACCTCAGCTATACACCCAGTGCCGCAACCCGAATTACTGGGATAACAAAAACCTGGATGTCGATTGTCTGCGACTACCTCAGGTTGCAGGTAACGATCAGTTCCTTGGCCAAGTTTTGAGCGGCCAGTTCGACTGGACATACTCTTTCATTCCTGATGTAGACAGCACCTATGCAGCTGCCAACCCTCATAACAAGTACTGGTACCCTGCGGGTGGTACTCAGGCATTCATGCTGAACTACAAAACGCCGAATGCAGGTAACAACGAAGCCATCAATGACATTGACTTCCGTCGTGCCTTCTCTATGGCTATCGACCGTCAGACAATCATCGACATCGCCTTCTATGGCGGCGGCGTAGTCAATGACTATGCATCCGGTCTGGGTAAGGCATTTGCAGCATGGTCTGACGACAGTGTCTATAACAAGTACAAACCGTACATGACCTACAACGTCAAGAAAGCCAAAGCAATGCTAAAAGCAGCGGGCTTTAAGGACACTAACGGTGACGGTTTTGTCGAAACACCGACAGGTAAGAAGATTAACCTGACAATTCAGTCGCCAAACGGCTGGACAGACTTCAACAATACAGTACAGCTAAGTGTTGAAATGCTGCAGGAAGTTGGTATCCAAGCCAAAGCAAGCACTCCTGACTTCTCGGTCTACAACCAGGCATTCCTGGATGCAACCTACGATGTCGCTTACACCAACTACTTCCACGGTGCTGACCCTTACACTTACTGGGATAGCTCTTACCACTCACGCCTACAGGCAAACGAAGGCATGCCACGCTTTGCCCTGCATTACTGGAAAGATGCTGAGCTAGAAAAGCTACTAGCTGGTTTCTACAAAACTGCAGACCGTGATGAGCAGCTAGAAATCGCCCATGAAATCCAGAAGATCATCGCAGAGAACCAAGTAACGATTCCTGTCATGTCTGGTGCATACACTTCTCAATACAACACCGCACGCTTCTCTGGCTGGTGGAACGAGAAGAATCCGAAGGGCCGTCCAATGCCTATCACCAACACACAAGAGCGCCTGCTACAAGTACTTGACCTAAAACCTAAAGCGTAATTATTACTTAACTTGCGGTGCGCGCATTGCGCACCGCCTCTTCTACCCTCCCCCCATTTATTTAGTTATGGCCACAGGTCAGGGGATGGTGTGTCTTAAATCTGGTCAGAAATACTAACTGGATGATTAAGGTGTGAGTTATGGGATTTTTTCTACGACGTTTGAGTTTCTATCTTATTGCGCTCCTGGTCGCAATAACAATCAACTTTATAATACCCCGGGCAATGCCTGGCGACCCGGTCACCATGATGTTTGCCAATGCCGCGATACAGGTAACGCCTGAGCGAATCGCTGCAATGAAAGAGCTGCTGGGCTTTGTTGATGGCCCTATCTATGAACAATATTTTATCTACCTCAAAGGTATCCTCGCCTGGGATCTGGGGATTTCAATCCAAACCTTCCCGCAAACCGTTAACGATCTGTTGGGCGGCGCTGTCGGCTGGTCGCTGTTCCTTGCAGGTACAGCAGTTATCCTGGCGTTCTGCATTGGCTCCATTCTGGGTATCTTTGCCGCCTGGAACCGCGGCAGCAAATACGACGCATTTATCTCTCCGGGAATGATGGTTGTCCAGGCAGTTCCACCGGTAGTTGTTGCCATGTTGGTGCTATATACCTTTGCCATCGGGACCCAATGGTTCCCATCAACCTATGCCTACACCGCAGGCACGATACCGGACTGGACGAGCTGGGCCTTCTACAAAGACGTACTCTACCACGCAGTATTGCCTCTGTTCTGTGCCACCATCATCCAGATCGGCGGTTTCCTGATCAACATGCGAAACAACATGATCAACCTGCTCAACGAAGACTACATCACCATGGCAAAAGGCAAAGGCCTGAGCGAAAACCGGGTGGTATTCAAATACGCAGCACGTAACGCAATGCTGCCTAGTGTCACCGCACTTTCAATGGCTATAGGGATGGCTATCGGTGGCCAGCTGATCATCGAGATGATTTTTAACTACCCCGGTCTTGGCACGGTATTGCTCAACGCCATCAGAGCCCGAGACTACCAGGTACTTCAGGGTCAGCTTCTTATCATGACTCTATTCATGCTGTTTTTTAACTTCTTGGCTGACATCCTTATCGTGGCACTGGATCCTCGCCTACGTAAGGGAGGGAAATAACAATGAAAGGACTCATTAAACTACTCAGCGGCAATACCAAAGCTCTTGTCGGGTTAATAATTATCGCAGCTTTTCTCTTCGGTGCGCTGTTTGCTCCCTTGCTGACTGAGCACGCCCCGGACAAAAGAACAGGTAACCCGCACGAATACCCGGCCTGGGTGGCAAAATCAGCCCAGAACAACCCCGATGGCTGGATTGCCCAAAACCTGGCTGACAGCCGCCGCACTCTGCTGATGTCTAAAAAAGCGGAGCATACGCTGGGAACAACCCGAATGGGGCGTGATGTCTGGTCTCAGGTTGTCTATGGAGCCCGCACATCACTTGCTGTTGGTTTTGGTGCCGGTTTCATGGTGTGTTTTCTGGCAACAATCATCGGGGTGTCCGCCGGTTATTTCGGTGGGCGGGTCGATAATATTCTCTCAGCTACTATGAACATCATGCTGGTTATTCCCCAGTTCCCGTTATTGTTTGTTATTGCTGCCTTTATCGGTCAGGCAGGGCCTCTCACGATTGCCATCGTAATCGGTATGACCTCCTGGGCCTGGGGCGCCAGAATCGTCAGGGCACAAACCCTATCTCTACGTGAGAAAGAATTCGTCAAAGCGGCTGAAGTGCTGGGCGAATCATCATGGCGCATTATCCTGGTCGAGATCCTACCAAACCTGATCTCCATTGTGGGTGCCAGCTTCATCGGCTCAGTCATGCTTGCCATCATGACCGAAGCAACCCTGTCCTTCCTTGGCCTCGGCGATCCGAACAGCATCAGCTGGGGGGTCATGCTGTACAACGTCCAAACCTCATCTTCTATGTTGGTCGGTGCCTGGTGGGAACTCCTTGCTCCATGTATAGCTCTGACTCTGATTGCCGTCGGCCTTGCACTACTGAACTTTGCCGTCGATGAAATTGCCAACCCGCAGCTACGTTCCCATAAAGGCATGCGCCGTTGGAAAAACCTGGCAAAACAGAACCAACAGCAAACCAAAGCGGTTGTTGAGCCACAACCAGCCCTTCAAGGGGGAAAGAAATAATGAACAACCCACAAATCTCCATTCGCAACCTGTGCGTCGACTACATTACCGATGCCGGTGATGTACGGGCAGTAAACAACGTCAGCTTTGATATCGGCAAGGGCGAAATCTTCGGCCTTGCCGGAGAGTCCGGCTGCGGCAAGTCAACTGTAGCCTTCTCGCTGATGCGCCTGCATAAGCCGCCTGCATTCATTACCGGAGGCGAAGTTATCTTCGACGGCCATGGCGATATTCTCAAATTCAGTGAGCCGCAAATGTGCGCTTTCCGCTGGAGTGAAATATCAATGGTATTCCAGAGCGCGATGAATGCCCTTAATCCGGTGCTGACAATGGAAGAGCAGTTCTGCGATGTCATCATGCGCCATACCAACTTAACCCGCGACCAGGCTGTTCGCCGGGCTGAGGGACTGTTGGAAATCGTCGATATCCATCCAAGCCGATTGCGCGATTACCCGCACCAGTTCTCCGGTGGTATGCGCCAACGCCTGGTTATTGCTATTGCCCTGGCACTGAGTCCGAAGATGATCATCATGGATGAGCCGACCACGGCACTGGATGTCGTCGTGCAGCGTGAAATTCTGCAAAAAATCTATGCCCTGAAGGAAGAGTTCGGCTTCTCAATCCTGTTCATTACCCATGACTTGTCACTGATGGTCGAGTTCTCTGACCGCATCGGCATCATGTATTCCGGTGAGCTGGTCGAAGTCGCACCATCAAAGCAAATCCTGGAAAGCCCATATCACCCCTACACTGACGGTCTGGGCAACTCATTTCCTCCATTAACCGGCCCGAAAACCCGCCTGACAGGGATCCCGGGAAACCCGCTGAACCTGCTTGATGTTCCGCAAGGATGTCGGTTCCAGGCTCGTTGCAGCAAAGCCCACGAAGCTTGCTTCTGCAAGCCGACCAAACTACGTCAGCTAGAGCCGGGGCGTTATTCCAACTGCCACCTTTTCAACAAAAGCAGTTAATAAATAAAACAAATAAGGAGGCACTATGAGCAAGCCAGTTGGACAACCAATTATCGAAGGTAAGCACCTGATTAAAGACTTTCAGGTCAACAGCAACTCTCTGAAAAAACCGATGATGCGG
Source organism: uncultured Photobacterium sp. (assembly GCF_947502415.1). Lineage (GTDB taxonomy): Bacteria > Pseudomonadota > Gammaproteobacteria > Enterobacterales > Vibrionaceae > Photobacterium. The sequence goes on from NZ_CANMZV010000012.1 coordinate 163,202, forward strand.
GCAATCAACGACGTATCATTCAAGATGTACAAAAGTCGCGGCCTGTCCGTTGTTGGGGAGTCAGGCTCAGGAAAGTCGACCACCGCAAAAATGATAGCCAAGATGTACCCGCCGACATCAGGACACATTGAATATTACGGGCGCGACATTGCTGATATCACCAGCAGAAATGACGTGATGACTTATCGCCAGGGTGTCCAGATGGTATGGCAGGATCCGTTCGGCTCCCTTAATCCGACCCACACCATCTACCATCACATCGCTCGCCCTTTGCTGATCCACAAAAAAGTATCGGGAAACAACACAAAAGAGCTCGAAGAGATGGTTTACAGCCTCCTGGAGCAGGTTGGACTGATCCCGCCCAAGGAGACAGCGGCCAAGTACCCCCACCAGCTATCCGGAGGCCAGCGCCAGCGCGTTAACCTGGCCCGCAACATTGCAGTTGGTGCCGAAGTTGTACTGGCTGACGAACCAACATCTATGCTGGACGTCTCAATCCGTGCCGGTGTCCTGAACCTGATGGAAGAGATGAAATTCGAGCGAGAGATGGCACTGTTGTATATCACCCATGATATAGCCACAGCCCGCTACATTGCTGAAGATCTGGCCGTCATGTATGTCGGCCACATGGTGGAATGGGGCGATACCGAGGAGATCATCCATAACCCACAGCACCCTTACACTCAGCTTCTGGTTTCGGCGGTGCCAGATCCAAGTAAATCTATTCATGAAAAACTCAAAGGCAACAAAGGTGAAATCCCGTTATGGACGCCGGAGAGCCTTGGGTGTCCGTTTGCAGGCCGCTGTACCCATGCCACAGCAAGATGCCGCGAGCAATTACCAAGTGTCACCCAGCTATCAGATAACCACTTTGTACGTTGTTATCTCTACGAGAAATAAACGGAGGATCAATGCAGCTGTTAACCAACCATATTGGGTATGAGCGTTTCGGTGCCAAGCAGGCTATCTTGCAGGCAGAGCCAAACCTGCCGAACAGCCATGCAGAAGTCATTTGCTGCCGAAATAAACACTCCATAATGCAGCTGCCTATCAAGGCCTGTGGAACGGTTGCACAATGGCACACGGGTTACACCTACTCGATCGATTTCACCGCACTCACAGAGTGCGGTAAATACCGAATCCGAGTCGGAGAAACTCTGTCGGCACCGTTTGTCGTGGCCGAAGGCCTGTTAATGCACCAGACCTTCAGCGATGTCCTGCACTACTTCAAATCGCAACGCTGCGGCGGTATTTTTGATCGTGCCGACCAATATATACCGCTGCTCAACAGCAACGAAAAAATGGATGTCCACGGAGGCTGGTATGACGCCTCCGGCGATGTCAGCAAATACTTAAGTCACCTGTCTTACAGCAACTTCCTCAACCCGCAGCAGACCCCAATGGTGGTCTGGAACATGCTAAAGGCATTCGAAGAGCTGGAAGACGAAGATTCCATTGCTAACTTTACCCGCGTCCGCCTTATGGAAGAGGCTATTCACGGCGCGGATTTTTTACTGCGGATGCAAAGTCCGCAGGGTTATTTTTATGTAACGGTGTTCGACAAGTGGAGTAAGTCCACGGGGCAACGGGAGATTTGTTCATATTCAACCCAGGATGGGATTAAGTCTGACGACTACCAGGCAGGATTCCGTCAGGGGGGCGGTGTCACTATCGCAGCACTCGCCGCAGCATCACGACTGACCCGTAGTCAAACAGCCAGCCAACTGGCTCTGGATGACAACAAGCGCCAGCAAGCCTATCTCAAGTCTGCCGAAACCGGCTACTGGCACCTGATTGAAATGAACATCCAGTACCTCAACGATGGTACGGAAAATATTATTGATGAATATTGTGCCCTTCTGGCTGCAGTTGAGCTCTTTCGGGCAACACATGACAGCCGCTATCTGGAAGGGGCAAGATATTGGGCAGCCCGCCTGGCAAGCCGCCAGCAATCCGATTGCAACCGACAACACTTTTGGTCAGCCAACAGTGACGGTAGCCGCCCTTACTATCACGCAGCTGAAGCCGGATTGCCAGCGATCAGCCTGATGCACTACCTTGCTATCGAGCCTGATGAAGACAAGCAATTGGCAACTCTGGAGGTTGTTGCCAATGCTCTGCAATTTGAGCTTAAAATCACTACCGAGGTCAACAACCCGTTCGGTTACCCCCGTCAGTATATCTGCCCACTCGGAGGCGAAAAGCACAGTGCTTTTTTCATTCCTCACCATAATGAGAGCGGTTACTGGTGGCAGGGCGAAAATGCACGTTTATCCTCACTTGCGGCTATGGCATACCAAGCGCAAAAGCTGGACCTCGACATTCAACTCAAAACCGGCCTGAAAACCTATGCCCACCAGCTCACTGACTGGATTTTAGGGCTAAATCCGTTCGATATGTGCATGCTGGATGGCCACGGCGATAATAATCCTGACTACCTTCCGGATCTGGGCTTTTTCAATGCCAAGGGCGGAGTCTGTAACGGAATAACCTCCGGCTTTGAAAACGAGCAAGATATCGCCTTTAAGCCAATTGAGCACAAAGACGATATGTTGCAAAACTGGCGCTGGGGGGAACAGTGGATCCCTCATGCCGGCTGGTATTTGCTTGCAATAACTTGCCAGTTTAAGGAGAGGCACCTTGGCTAACTCAATCAAATATTATGTTGGAGTTGATGGCGGAGGCACATCCTGCCGCGCCCGGATCTGCAACCGACAAGGCTACATCTTAGGTGAAGCCAAGACAGGCAGTGCCAATATCCTGCTTGGCAGCCAAGTGGCTATGGCCTCAATCCAGGATGCCATCGCAACAGCGGCGGCCCAGGCTCAACTGAGCAACCATGATTATTGTCACATGTCGGTCGGGCTGGCATTGGCCGGAGCCGAGCAAAAACAAGCCTGGTATGACTTTATGGCTCAACCGCATCCCTATGGGGAGCTTACTTTAAATACCGATGCCTACGGTGCCTGTCTGGGTGCGTGGCGCGGAAAAGAAGGGGCAATCCTGATTGCCGGAACAGGTTCTTGCGGCATTCTTCTAAAAGATAACCAGCAACAGGTTATTGGTGGGCGGGAATTCCCGATTTCCGATCAAGGCAGCGGGGCTGTAATGGGGCTACGCCTTATCCAGCAGGTACTGCTCAGTGTTGACGGTATTGTCCCTCACACCACACTGGCGCAGCATGTCATGGCTCACTTCAACCATGATGTCGATGAAATCGTCAGCTGGTCTAAAACCGCCCGGCCACGTGATTACGGCCAGTTTTCACCAGCCATCTTTGCCTATGCCGCAGACGGCGACACTCTGGCGATCGAATTACTGAAACAAACCGCAGCCGACGTAGAAATGTGGCTATCGGCCTTAATCCAGCGAGGTGCCGATCGAATTTGCCTGATGGGCAGTATTGGTGAGCGCATCCAAAACTGGCTGGCACCTCCGTTACAAGCGCGGCTTGCCGAGCCTCAGGGCGATGCCATGGACGGAGCCATTGCAATGGCACAAAAAGGCAACCACAATCTCTACCCGCTTGAGGGGGCACTATGAGTTACCGCCTTGATTTAACAGTCATAAGCAAAAACGAACAGACTTCACGCTTTGCCCTGACCTTGCATAACCTCAGCGATCAGCCTTTAGACAACTGGTCACTGCATTTCTCGATGGATCGCTGGATCCAAGCCGATAGCCTATCGAATGGCCAGTTGCACCAACTTGGCAGTTACTGCACTTTAACCCCAAACCGTGCTGAGGCATTGAACTCTAACTCTCACTTTTATACTGAGTTCACCATTGGCACGAAACCATTCACCTTGTATGACGAGGGTATTCCGGAAGCTTTTTTAAATATCGCCGGAGAAGACGAGTTAATCGTGCCAATCCCGGTAGAAGTCACCACGATTAACTTAGATCAACCGGCCGTCGAACATTTCACGACACCATTGCCGGCAGCCAAGAGTATCAATCTGATCCCAGCTCCTGATTCGCTCACCCGGCTACAAGGAGAATTCCAGCTTACCCAGCATGCTGCAATCACCACACCAACAGAGCAAGCCACAGGCAGTGCGCGTTGGCTGCAGTCTGAACTATACCGGCTCCTGCATGAAGATATTCCGGTTCAGGAACAAGGAAATATCACCTATCAGTATCATGAGGATTTGACTGAAGGTGCTTATCACCTGCTGATAGAACCGGATCATATCTGGCTACAAGCTGGCTCATCATCTGGTTTTGTTCATGCGACAGCATCACTGCTGCAACTGATCCCGACATCACCATCACACCAGGTTCATGCTGCTTATACGCTACCTATGGTTGAAATTCAGGATCAGCCACACTACAGCTACCGCGGTATGATGTTGGACTGCGCCCGTCATTTCCATCCGGTCAAGCGGATCAAGTTCCTGCTCGATCAGTTAGCGCGTTATAAGTTCAATACCTTCCACTGGCACCTGACTGACGACGAGGGCTGGCGGATCGAAATTGATGCCTTTCCGGAGCTGACTAACATTGGAGCCTGGCGTGGCCCGAACGAAGCCATCAAGCCGCAATTCACAACGATCAGTCAACGATACGGCGGCTATTACAGCAAACAAGAAGTCCGGGAACTCATCGACTATGCCAATGTTCGCGGCATCACCATCATTCCGGAAATCGATATCCCGGGACATTGTCGCGCTGCCATCAAATCACTGCCCGATTTGCTAATCGACCCGGACGACCATTCCAAGTACCTCAGCATCCAGGGCTATCCGGATAACATCCTGTCACCGGCACTTCCAGGAACGTACCACTTTATCTCCAAGGTACTGGAAGAAATTTGCGAACTTTTTCCTGCCCCCTACATCCATATCGGTGGCGATGAAGTTCCCCAGGGAGTTTGGAGCGACAGTAAAGCCTGTCAGGCCATGATGACACAACACAGCTATCAGGATCATCGCGAACTACAAGGGCATATCCTGCGCTTTGCCGAAGAGTTTTTACAGGCCAAAGGACGGCGAATGATGGGCTGGGAAGAAGCTACCCTTGGCAACAAACTGAGCAAAAATGCCCTCATCTTTTCCTGGCTGAGTGAGGAGGCAGGTATTACCTGTGCCAAAGCAGGCCATGACGTCATCATGCAGCCAGCCCAGTACACCTACCTCGATCTGGCGCAAGGCTATTCGGCAGATGAACCTGGTGTCGACTGGGCAGGTAAGCTCCCGCTCGATACTGTCTACAGCTACCAACCTTTCTCTGCGCTTGAGCACAACGACCCGGCACACCAGCATATTCTGGGAATCCAGACCGCACTCTGGTGCGAGCTGATCAACAGTCAAAGCCGTTTTGAATTCATGCTCTACCCTCGCCTACTGGCAATTGCAGAACTCTGTTGGAGCCAGCCGAAAAAAAGGAACTGGAAAGACTTCAAGGCCCGGCTGCATGGCCAACTGAAATATCTAGACAAGGCAGGCATTAATTACCGTCACTGTGAACATCCGCTAACCGCAAAGAAAAATTTAAATAATTAAAAGGATTGAAAATAATGAAATACGGTTATTTTGACAATGATAACAGAGAGTATGTAATCACTCGTCCTGATATCCCAGCGCCATGGACCAACTATCTGGGTACCGAAAATTTCTGTACCGTGATTTCACACAATGCGGGTGGATATTCCTTCTACAATTCACCGGAATACAACCGTATTACTAAATTCCGCCCTAACGCAACCTTTGACCGTCCAGGGCACTATGTCTACCTGCGCGATGACATAAGCGGCGATTACTGGTCAATCTCCTGGCAACCTGTCGCGAAAAGTCTTGAAGAAGCCAAATACGAAGTACGCCACGGCCTGTCATATTCGAGATTCAAATGTGAATACAACGGCATCACAGCCCAGAAAACACTATTTGTACCAAAAGGCGAAGATGCTGAAATCTGGGATATTGTACTGAAAAATGACAGTGATCAGCCACGCACCATCTCAACGTTCTCGTTTGTTGAGTTCTCTTTCAGCCATATTCAGTCTGATAACCAGAACCATCAGATGAGCCTGTACTCTTCAGGCACCTCCTACAACGACGGTGTGATCCTGTACGATCTGTACTACAACACATGTGAATACGAAGGTTTCTACTATCTGGCATCCAGCTTCGACCCAGACAGCTACGATGGTCAGCGTGACTCGTTCATTGGCATGTACCGCGACGAAGCAAACCCAGTAGCTGTTGAAAACGGACGCTGCTCAAACCATGTCCAGACTTGCTACAACCAGTGCGGCACACTGCACAAGCAGTTTACCCTGCAGCCTGGCGAAGAAGTACGTTTCAACATCATCTTGGGGATCGGCAAAGATGAAGGTGCCAAACTTCGCGAAAAATACCAGGATTTCACTAAAGTTGATGCTGCATTTGCTGCCATCAAAGAGCACTGGAATTCTCGCTGTAATAAATTCCAGGTGAAATCACCAAACGAAGGCCTTGATACTATGATCAATGCTTGGACGCTGTATCAGGCAGAAACGTGTGTCGTCTGGTCCCGCTTTGCTTCATTCATCGAAGTCGGTGGTCGTACGGGCCTTGGCTACCGTGACACCGCTCAGGACGCGATCTCCGTACCTCACTCCAATGCAGCAATGACCCGCAAGCGCCTGGTTGACCTGCTACGCGGTCAGGTGAAAGCAGGCTACGGCTTGCACCTGTTTGATCCAGATTGGTTCGATCCAGAAAAAGAAGATGTTGCACCATCAAAATCGCCAACAGTCGTCCCAACCCCGTCTGATGAAGATAAAATTCACGGTATCAGAGATACCTGTTCAGACGACCATCTGTGGCTCGTGCCGACAATTTGTAAGTATGTGATGGAAACCGGTGAAGAAAGCTTCTTCGAAGAAATCATTCCATACGCTGATGACGGAGACGCAACTGTCTACGAGCACATGAAGGCAGCACTGAACTTCTCAGCCGAACATGTTGGCCAAACAGGTATTTGTAAAGGACTACGCGCAGACTGGAACGACTGCCTCAATCTGGGTGGCGGTGAATCATCTATGGTCTCTTTCCTTCACTTCTGGGCGCTGCAAGAGTTCATCGAGCTGGCAAAATTCCTTGGTAAAGAGGCTGATGTACAGAAATACACAGAAATGGCAGCCAATGTTCGCGAAGCCTGTGAAACCCACCTTTGGGATGATGAAGGTGGCTGGTATATCCGCGGCCTGACCAAAAACGGCGATAAAATCGGTACAGCACAACAAGAAGAAGGTCGTATCCACCTGGAGTCTAATACTCTGGCCGTACTGTCTGGTCTTGCTTCTCAAGAGCGTGGTGAGAGAGCCATGGATGCGGTTGATGAGAACTTGTTCTCTGAATACGGCCTGCACCTGAATGCACCATCTTTTGCCACTCCAAATGATGACATCGGTTTCGTAACCCGTGTTTACCAGGGCGTGAAAGAAAACGGGGCGATCTTCTCCCACCCAAACCCATGGGCATGGGTAGCTGAAGCGAAACTGGGCCGTGGTGATCGTGCAATGAAGTTCTATGACTCGCTGAACCCATACAACCAAAATGACATCATCGAAAAACGCATTGCTGAACCGTACTCGTACGTGCAATTCATCATGGGCCGCGACCACCAGGATCACGGCCGTGCCAACCACCCATGGCTGACAGGTACATCGGGCTGGGCATACTTTGCCGTAACTAATTTCATTCTAGGTGTTCAAACTGGTTTCTCTGGTCTGAGTGTAGATCCTTGTATCCCAACTGATTGGCCGGAATTTGAAGTTACCAGAGAGTGGCGCGGTGCCACCTTCAACATCAAAGTAGAAAACCCGAATCATGTCAGCAAAGGCGTGAAATCAATCACCTTAAACGGAGAAAGCATTGAAGGCGCTATCCCTGCGCAGGCAGCCGGTTCAGTCAACACCGTAACCGTCGTCATGGGTTAATTTTTTTAGGGGGTGACTTTCACCCCCGTCATTTCGTTATTCGACAGAGAGAAATAGGAGTTCCATCATGATCCAGTTTGGAACCGGAGGCTGGCGAGCCCTGATCGGTGAGGAGTTCACCAAAGCAAATGTACAGCTGGTCGCGCAAGCCGTGGCCAACATCATGCTTCAAGAAAAAGTTACCGAGAATGGTTTTGTGATCGGCTATGATCGTCGTTTTTTATCAGATAAAGCGGCAGCATGGTTCTCAGAAGTACTGGCCGGTAATGGCATTCAGGTCAGCTTTATCGATAAATATGTACCGACCCCTATCGTTATGTTCAAGTCTAAACAGATTGGAGCAACGTACTCAGCCTGTATCACAGCCTCGCATAATCCGGCAGACTACAACGGTATCAAAGTATTTATTGAAGGAGGCCGCGATGCCGATGAGGTGATCACCCAAAAGATCGAAACACAAATATCGACCCTTTCTCAGGATGATATCAAACTCGCCGACTTTGATGATGCCCAAAAAGACAAGTTAATAAAGCTTATCAACCCAATGAATGAATTCGTCGATTCAATCATCAACTTTATCGACGTTGAAGCAATCAAGAAAGCCAACCTACGAGTTCTTATCGACCCCATGTTCGGAGTGGCTAAAAACGCTCTCCAAACAGTACTGATCTCTGGCCGCTGCGATGTCGACGTGATCAATGACAGCCAAAACCCGGCTTTTGGTGGCCTGATGCCATCTCCGAGTGCCGCTACCCTCTATCGCCTGAAGCATATGGTATCCCATGAAGGCTATGACATTGGGATCGGCACCGATGGCGATGCCGATCGGCTGGGTATCATCGACGAGAAAGGTAATTTCATCCACCCAAACGAAGTCTTACTTCTGCTCTACTACTACTTGCTGGAATATAAAGGCTGGAAAGGTTCTGTGGTTCGAAATATCGCCACCACACATCTGCTTGATAAAGTCGCTGAAGCACACAATGAAAAGTGTTTTGAAGTCCCTGTCGGCTTCAAGCATGTCAGCTCGCAGATGGAAGCTGACGACTCACTGATTGGTGGTGAAAGCTCTGGCGGTCTGACTATTCGTGGACACATAAAGGGTAAAGATGGGGTGTTTGCATCAAGCCTATTAGTTGAAATGATCAGCGTCACTGGTAAAAAGCTGTCTGAAATGCTTGATGAAATCTATAACAAATATGGATATGCCTACACTGCAGAAGGTGATTGCAGCTTCAAACCGGCTGAACACCAACGCCTTTACGAAAAAATTTATGTCAACAAGGAACTGCCTGATTTCGGCTATGAGATCGATAAAGTCAGCTATGCTGACGGCGCCAAGGTTTATTTTAAAAACGGCGGCTGGGCTCTAGCCAGATTCTCCGGCACCGAGCCTCTGCTACGCTTATTTGCCGAAATGAAAGACAAAGAGAAAGCAGAAAGCATAATCCGGCAACTAAAAAACTTTCTGCAGCTTTAATCATCCTTTCCAGCGCTTCCTATCACAGCAAACTCAATGTGGTAGGAAGTGTGGAACTCGTGAGTTATTCACGGCATAGCTGTTATATTTCGCAAGCCTCTGGTTTCGGGTTTTCGCGGCAAGGGTAGCCTAGCTACCCTCTTTTCTTATTCTCTTGCAGCACAACCTTCAAGCCTCACCTCATCCCACTCCAACATCGCCTCATCACCTTCAGTGAACAAGTAAGTTGTTCCCTCCAAATCCTGGTATTGTGCCCCAGAAGCAGAGCGTTGCCGTTCTAATGTCCTGGTTTCATTTAGATAAAAGATTACCGCTGATTCTGCGGTCGGATAGGTAATCGTAAAAAACTGCCCTTGCTGACAGTCATAAGTAATTTCAACTGGAAAGTAGCTCTGATCGACAGTACATGCAGCAAGCATCCCTATGCTCACTGCCAAGTATATCTTTTTCACCGTTATATCCCTCATCTGGTTCTCTCTCCGATAAGTCTAGCAATAAGAACAGAGTTCAGAATGTAATGATGAACAGGAGCCGAGAATGATGTTGGAATGACTGACTAACCAACTGAACTACCGCTTCACTTAGACCAATACCAAAATTGCAAACGTAAAAAGCCCCGTCATTTCTGACGAGGCTTCTTAATAAGTGGCGGAGCGGACGGGACTTTCCATACCGAACATCAGCGCGTCCCCCT
>NZ_CANMZV010000013.1 GCF_947502415.1 uncultured Photobacterium sp.
TGCCGACTTAGCTCAGTAGGTAGAGCAACTGACTTGTAATCAGTAGGTCACCAGTTCGACTCCGGTAGTCGGCACCACTCTTTGAAACCTCATCATATGATGAGGTTTTTTTTCGTCTGTAACTTTCCACATCTCACCGAATTTCATATTGGGTCACTATCAAGATATAGTTTACAATAATACCATTAAGCAGAATGCCACCAGTTTCAATGAGTCACCACACTTAAAGCTATGCTTGTGCTTGTGATTCATCCTGCAATAAATTGAAACGCGCAAACTGTGAAAAAAGAACCCTACAGGTGTCAAACGATAAAATAACAGGTTGCGCTGAATATAATGGCAAATATAAAACTATCAGTAGAGCGCTTAACCGAAGGTTTATACATTAAGCTCCCCTTGCAATGGACTGATCACCCTTTTCTACTGAACCATTTCAAGATCAAAGATCACCAACAGATTCGCCTAATTAAGAATCTCGGGGTTAAGTTTGTCTACCTTATCCCGGAAAAAAGCGATACCAATCCGCTGGCCCCTGAAACGCCAGTTGAAGCCCTGACTGAAGATGAAAGCCACTTTCTTAACCTGCAAACTGAAAAGCTATGGAAAGAGAAACAAGGCAGGATCACCCGACTCAAAAATTACAAACGCCAACTGCAACGCTGCGAAGAGAACTTCAGTCGTTCTATGTCTCAGCTGCGCTCTATCGTCGGCAAGATAAAGAGTCGTCCGGTAACGGCGATACAAGAAGCAGAAAGCCTGGTCGAAGAGATGGTTGATGCGCTGATGGAAGCCGACAGTGTCGCACTCCATCTAATGAACGATTCAAAAGAATCGGAAGATATCTACTTCCACTCATTAAATGTCGCGATCATGTCAATGATGCTGGCAAAGTCCAGCGGTAAATCTGCCGATGAAATCAAGTTAATCGCACTGGGAGCACTATTCCATGACATGGGCAAGCTCCAGGTACCAACGGCAATTACCCGCAAGACAACACCGCTGACAGAGCCGGAAGATAATTACCTGAAGATGCATACCAAATACAGTCTCGATTTGGCGAATCTGACGGAAAGCTTTCCCAATGCAGCAAAACCGATCCTGATCCAGCACCACGAACTGCTGGATGGCAGTGGTTACCCGAAACAACTCAAAGGTGAGCAAATTGATGATAATGCGCAGCTAGTCGCGGTGGTTAATGCCTATGACAACCTTTGCCACCCACTGGACCCAGCCAAAGCCCGAATTCCATATAGCGCTCTGTCTTACTTATTCAAAAACAAAAAAGAACAGTACAACAATGACTATCTGGCCTTGTTGATCCGCCTGATGGGCGTTTATCCGCCAGGCAGTGTCGTACAGCTTTCCAACCAGCAGCTCGGCTTAGTCATTTCAGTAAACTCAGAGAGCCTACTGTTCCCGAACGTTCTGCTATATGACCCATCGGTACCTTCCAACGAAGCACCGATCCTCGATCTCGAAGAAAGTGGCCTCAGGATTGAACAAGCAATCGCGCCGCACAAGCTGCCGGAGCAGGTTCACGACTACCTAAACCCTCGAGTCAGGATCTCGTTCTACTTCGATCCCGACGACTAAACAAAAAACCGCCCGGTCTTAACCGGGCGATTTTTTATCGAACCACTTTTATTTCCAACTGAACATGTCTTTTATCCAGCCTGCAGGCTTACTGCCATTACAACGTGAACGCAACACACCATCCTTGTCCCAGGCAGGCAGTGATTGCTTACCTGCGCAGTCCATCGTCAACGTTCCGTTTGCCAGGCGGTTATACTTCACAGTCGCCAGCTTTTTCGGCCACGTCAGGCGCAGCGGCTCTGGGTGACGACGTTCCAGGTAATTACTATAAAGACGCAACGCACCAGCAGATCCCGTCAGGTTAACCGGCTTATTATCATCACGCCCTACCCACACAGTAACAACCTCACGTCCGTCGACACCGACATACCAGCTATCTCTTGTCTTATCCGTTGTCCCGGTTTTACCGGCCAGCGCAGCCCAGCCAAACTTCGGCTGAAGGAAACGCGCGGTTCCCTGGCTGACAGCATTTTTCAAACCATAGGTTGTTAACCAAGCAGCTTGCTGTGGAACAACCTGCTTCGCCTTGGGATAACTCTGAAACAGCAAGCTCCCTTGCTGGTCAACAACAGCTCGCAGCGCGGTCAGTTCCGCCTTGCGTCCTCCGCTGGTTACCGTCTGGTACATCTGAGTGACTTCATAAGGCGTCAGGGTAAATGCCCCCAACAAGATGGATGGCAATTTAGGGATCTCATTCCTATTAACACCCAACTGCACCATAGTATTAATAACTTGTTCCAGCCCAACCTGCATACCTAAGTTAACCGTAGGCACATTCAGCGATTTCGCTAACGCATAATACAATGGCACCTCACCTCGGAACTTACGGTCATAGTTACGCGGCTTCCAGGCCGTTCCCCGGCTTCCTTTAAGTTCAATCGGCTTGTCGTCTACGGTCGTTGCCAGCGTAAACTGCTCAGGCTTGCGCAGGGCAGCCAGATAAACGGCTGGTTTCACCAGTGAGCCAATCTGCCGGCTTGCATCCAGCGCCCGATTAAAACCGGCATAACCCGGACGGCTACCGCCTATCATCGCCCGGATTTCACCGCTCTGGCGGTCTACGGCAACCAAAGCCGTCTCAACCTTGATTCTCGCTTTCTTATTCAGCTTCGGTACCATTGCCATTACCGCCTCTTCAGCTTTCTTCTGCGACAGCGGGTCTAAGGTACTGAACACCCTCAAGCCAACACCCGGGGTAAAGTTATCCCCCACTTTCTGCTTCAGTTCCCGCTGCAGCTGCTGGAAATATGCGGGCTGGCGGCTGGCAATCATTGGGCGACGCTGTACGTCCAGCGGACGGGAAGCCGCCTGCTCATACTGGGCACCATTCAGGATACCGTTATCCATCATCAGACGAAGGATCAGGTCACGGCGCTGCCGGGCACGCTCTGGATTACGCCAAGGATTGTAATAAGAAGGGCCTTTCGCCATCCCCACCAGCAAAGCCTGCTGGTCGATACGCAGCTCCTGCAGCGGTCGACCAAAGTACAGCCGGGCACCAAGAGCAAAACCATGCACCTCTTTACCGCCATCCTGCCCCAGGTATATCTCATTCAGGTAAGCTTCGAGGATCCGATCCTTGCTGTAACGATAATCAATGATCAGGGCAATATAGGCCTCGCTCAGCTTACGCAGCAGCGTACGCTCACGAGACAAGAAGATATTCTTGGCTAACTGCTGAGTCAGGGTACTACCGCCCTGCACTGTCCGGCCGGCTTTCAGGTTAACCAGCAAGGCTCGCACAATAGCCAGTGGGGAAACCCCTTCATGATGGTAAAAGTCGCGGTCCTCGGTTACCAACAAAGCATCGACCAGCACCTCAGGAAAACGTTCCCTTGGTAAGAATATCCGTTGTTCGCCTTCCTTCGTGCCCAGCATCCCCAGCATTTTCGGCTCGATACGCAAATAGCCAAGCTGACGCTGGCTACCCACTTCCTTGATACTCTTAAGCTCATTGTCGGCAAAGCTCAGCATCACATGGCGAGCGCCCTCATGGCCATCTTCAAACTCAAAAGGTCGACGGGTCAATTCAATGCGGGTCGAAGATGATGAATATTCACCAATACGCTGCGGCGTCCTGACTTTGTGATACTGAAGTAAGTCTAACTCCCTGCGAACCTCATCCAGCGTCATCGACTGATCCGGTTGCAAGTTCAAAACCCTGCCATACACCACCGCTGGCAGATTCCAGAGCTGACCGTCAAACTTGTCACGGACAACGTTATCCAGGTAAATACCGACCACTAGCAATACCGCAACGACCGCAATCGTCACCTTTAGCCCAAAGCCAAGCAACCACTTCAGCCAACCAGGCAGCCCCGAGGTCTTCTTCCTGGTATTTTCCTTTTTACCGCTACGGGCCGCTCGTTTCTTTGCCGGAGTCTTAGTCGAACTCTTACGCCGAGTGGCGGTAGGTTTCTTCTCTCCAGGCTTCTTAGTTGCACCTGGTTTCTTGGTTCCCGGCTTCTTGGGTGCAGGCGCGGCAAGGCGAACTGGCAACTTCATCATGTGCTTTTTCTTCATTCCCGAAATCAGCTCCCCGCCTCGGATAACTATCCTTTACAACAGGGAGCAATAACTGCTGGCCACTTCATCTAGAGCAAAGCTGCCACAATAGGTTACATGTACTTTTTGGTTTTTCGTGTCGGCGCATGACTGGCAGGATCATCCGGCCAAACATGTTTGGGATAACGCCCTTTCATCTCTTTCTGTACATCCCGGTATGAGCCTTGCCAGAAAGCAGCCAAATCCTGAGTGATTTGCAACGGACGCTGGGCCGGAGAAAGTAGCTCCAAGACCACCGCCACTTTACCATTAGCAATCTGAGGTGATGTTTTCTCGCCAAACATTTCCTGCATTCGAACCGCCAATACTGGCTTTTGCCCGGGCTGGTAACGAATAGGATAACGCGAACCGGTCGGCACCTGATAATGAGTCGGTAATGCCGCCTCCATGGCCTTAGCTTGCTCCCACCCTAGCCGCGCTTCCAGAGCCGAGACCAAATCAAGTTTATCAAGCGCTTTTAGAGTCTTCATCCCATGCATAAATGGCAGCAGCCATTGGTCAGCCTCGGCCAACAAGCTAGCTTCATCCATCGCTGGTAAATCAAGCTCAGGCAGCCATTCGGCAGCGCAACGAGCCCTGACTAACAAACTTTCTGCACTGCTATTCCACGGCAAAACGGTCAGCCCCTTACGGACAATAGCATTGAGTAGCGCTTCGCTGGCCTTAGCCGGATCAGGTTCACCCATTGGTGTTCGCAGTAAGATCAGCTGGCCACAACATAGATGATTTTCCGCGGTTAAACGCCCTTTTTTGTCATCCCAATCGAACCATTCCCGCTCGATAAATAACTGTGGCAGTAACGCCTGTAACTGCGCACTATCAGCAGCAATGGCTGAAAAAATCCGGCTGTCCCCCTGGCGGGTTTTCACCACATCGGCGACCACCAGCATTGCTTCATCAGCCATCGGCTCATCTGGCAACAGCATCGCTCCCTGACCATTTGCCAGCTGATAACGGCCGTCCCGACCTCGTGAAAGGGCTATTCGATCCGGGAAACCAGCCGCCATCAGCGGCGCAATCCACTCCGGCGCGACACGCAGCCCCGAAGACTTAATGTCGGTCAACTTAGCCAGATGTTGTTTAGCCCGCTGTTGATACTGTCTGCTACGCGGCAATTTGCCCGCTTCCAGCAAGTTAAGCTGAAAGTGCAGATCCGGGTTATTCATTCCGCGCGGCGGATCTTCCAGCAAGGCTACCAGCATAGCGGCTGTCGTCATTGCCGCCGCTCCCTGGTGCTTTGCCATCAGTAATATCGCAGCATGGCGCGGTTCAGCGCCAAGCTGCTGAATTTGCTTGCCCTTATCTGTCAACTGGTAGCGTGAGTCCATCGCCCCCAGACTTTGCAATAAACGGCGCGACTGAGTCAGCGCCTGGACTGGGGGCAGATCCAGCCAGCGTAACTCACTGGCTTCACTACAGCCCCATTGCGCCAACTCCATTGCCAGGCTGGTCAGATCCGCCCGCAGAATTTCTGGCTGCGGAGTTGCAGGCTGCCTTGATAGCATCTCCTCACTATAAAGACGCAAGCATATCCCCGGCTCCAAACGTCCGGCACGACCAGCACGTTGCTCAGCTGATGATCGAGCAATACGGACAGATTCCAGCCGACTGATCCCGGTTTTCGGATCCCACACTGATACCCGTTCCAGACCACAATCCACCACCATCCGGATCCCTTCAATAGTCAAACTGGTCTCGGCAATATTCGTCGCAAGCACCACTTTACGCTTACCTTTCGGGGCTGGAGTTATTGCCTGTTGCTGCTGACCGGTACTGAGCTGCCCGTATAAAGGACAAACCAGCACATCTGAGCCAGCTCTTTCTTCCAATAACTCAGCCAACCGACGGATTTCTCCGGCACCTGGCAAAAACACCAGCATCGAACCTGACTCGGCATTAAGCAAATTCACTACTTCACGGGCAGTACTGTCGACCAGTTGCTGGCTATCTGCCACAGTTTTGTAGCGATGCTCAACCGGATAACAACGACCTTCAGATTCAATGTATCCCGCCTCCGGCATCAAGGTTGTCAGCGCTTCGGCATCCAGAGTAGCCGACATCACCAACAATTTAAGATCATCACGCAGCGCTTCCTGCACTTCCAAAGCCAGCGCCAGCGCAGTATCTGCATGGATACTGCGCTCATGGAATTCATCAAAAATCAGCAGCCCTATACCTTCAAGTTCTGGATCCTGCTGCAACATGCGGGTCATAACACCTTCAGTGACAATTTCAAGCCGGGTAGCAGCACTGACCCGGGTTTCGCCACGAACCCGCAGGCCAACCGTCTGTCCGACAGATTCTCCAAGCTGGGATGCCAGATAACCGGCAATGTTTCGTGCAGCCAAACGACGCGGCTCCAACATCACAATTCGCCCACCGATACCACCTTGCTGCAAAATAGCCAACGGCAACCGGGTCGACTTACCCGCCCCGGGCGGTGCCTTCAAAATAAGCTGGGAACAAAACTGAAGCTGCTCAAGCAGCGGAGTGAGAACGGCATCAATAGGCAGCTGTGACAATGTGAAAACCTTGTGTCATATTCAAATTAAGCTGAAAGATATTGTACAAGAAAGTGATATACCAAACCGAACATTTATCCGGTCAATATGCAATCATTGCCACACTATCAATTTTAGATACTTATCAACTAGGTCGACTTATGATGAATAAGAATAGCGAACGCCTCTTCTTTGCCCTAGCCCTAGATTCCCCGGCGGAAAACAAGCAAGCATTTCGCCAGCTATGCCATTTTTCCAGCCAGTTGCCAGAAGGGGGACACCGGGTACCCAACAGCAACCTACACCTCACCCTGGCTTTCCTCGGACAGGTAAACCCGGAACAAAAAACTCAGCTGTCCGCACTAGCCAAGCAAATTGTCATTCCGCCATTTTCACTCAGTTGCTCAACTTTCCGTTACTGGAAGCGCAGTAAAATACTCTGGCTCGGCAGCGAAAACGTACCAGAGCCCCTGTATCGGCTGGCTTCAGAGCTAAAACAAGCCGCACTCCAGGTAGGGCTGACTCAGGATGAACGTGACTATGCTCCCCACATAACCCTGAAAAAACAGGTACCACGCCGCCCAGAACCGATGCCAGATAGCCCCATATTTACCTTTCACTTTCAACACTTTGGCTTGTATATTTCTCAACCATGCCAGACAACATATGGTTCGGGCGTCGAATACCGCTGCCTTCAACAGTGGCCCCTCGCCCGCACCTAGCTCCAATAAGATAACCTAACAATCAGGACACGGAATGAAATTTGACCCACCGTTACAGGCTGCTACATTGATTAAACGCTACAAGCGCTTCCTTGCCGATATCAAGCTTCCTAACGGCGAGGTTAAAACGATTCATTGTGCCAATACCGGCGCAATGACGGGCTGTGCCGAGCCAGGCTGCACAGTCTGGTACTCCACTTCGGATAACCCGAAACGAAAGTACCCCAATAGTTGGGAGCTAACTCAGACAAAAAAAGGGCACTGGATTTGTGTAAATACCGCCCAGGCCAACCGCCTGGTCGAAGAAGCAATTAACAAGAAAGCCATCACAGAACTGCAAGGCTATTCATCACTTAAAACAGAAGTAAAGTATGGTAGTGAAAACAGCAGGATAGACATCCTACTAACCGATAATGACAAGCCACCATGCTACATTGAAGTAAAGAGCGTCACCCTGCTGGAGAATAAGCAAGGCTTTTTCCCCGATGCAGTCACAACCCGGGGCCAGAAGCATCTTCGGGAGCTGATGGAAGTGGCGCAACGCGGAGACAGGGCCGTACTTTTTTTCGCTATTTTGCATTCAGGGATTGAAAATTTATTCGCGGCGCACCATATAGACCCGGACTATCATAAGTTGATTAAACAAGCAGAAAAGGCCGGTGTAGAGATCATCTGTTACAAAGCGGTATTGGATCAGAACGAACTCTACTTGGATAACTGTATAGAATTCCGCCAAACTTCGTGAAAAATGATGCTTTCTTCACATTGGTATACAATAGGATATATGCAGCAATTGCCTCCAATTATCCTTTCTGCTATAGATTACCGCCCAAATTTAACCAGTGACGGTTATTAGGTATATTAGGAGATGCTATATGCCAGAGAGCAAAGGTAAAAAATCGCTAGGCATCCTGGCTATTGCTGGGGTCGAGCCGTATCAGGAAAAAGCTGGCGAAGAGTATATGGGAGAAGCGCAACTAGAGCACTTCCGTAAGATTCTTGACGCATGGCGCAATCAGCTTCGCGAAGAAGTTGACCGTACTGTAAACCACATGCAAGATGAAGCAGCCAACTTCCCAGATCCCGTTGACCGCGCAGCACAGGAAGAAGAGTTCAGCCTAGAACTGCGTAACCGTGACCGTGAGCGTAAACTGATCAAGAAGATTGAAAAAACGCTTCAGCGCATCGAAGACGATGACTTTGGCTTTTGTGACTCTTGCGGTATCGAGATCGGTATCCGCCGTCTTGAAGCTCGCCCAACAGCCGAACTGTGTATTGACTGTAAAACACTTGCAGAGATCAAAGAAAAGCAGATGGCTGGCTAATACTGCGGTATTATTGCCAACCACCAGTTATAAGGGGGAGCGGATGCTCCCTCTTTCATTTTTGCTGATTTGTTTATGAGTACAGAAAACCATTATATCGGACGCTTTGCCCCTTCCCCGTCAGGCCCATTGCATTTTGGCTCCCTGATCGCGGCACTGGGCAGCTACCTCCAGGCCAGATCGCAACAAGGATCCTGGCTGGTCCGCATGGAAGATCTGGATCCGCCGCGGGAAATGCCCGGCGCCGCCGATGATATCCTGCGCACCCTGGAAGCTTACGGCCTGAAGTGGGATGGTACTGTCATGTACCAAAGCCAACGCCACGATGCCTATCTGGCCCAAATTAATGACTGGCTACGTAACCAAGAGGCTTACTACTGCCAGTGTACCCGTAAGCAAATCAAACTTGCCGGCGGTTATTACCCGGGAACCTGCCGAGAACTGAACCAACATGCCACCAATAGCGCTGTTCGGCTAAAAGTTACTACGCCTGTTACCCATTTTTACGATAAACTCCATGGCCAGATTGAAATCCCCGGGCCCCTAGCCCGTGAAGATTTCATCATTCACCGCCGCGATGGGCTCTTTGCCTACAACTTGGCTGTCGTGCTCGATGATATAGAGCAAGGCATTACCGAGATCGTACGTGGAGCCGATCTGATAGAACCTACCGGTCGGCAAATTAGCCTTTATCGCCTGTTGCAACACCCGGAAGTCAGCTACCTGCATTTACCGCTAGCTGTTACCGACAATGGCAGCAAGCTGTCGAAGCAAAACCATGCGCCAGCTATCGACAAGGCTAACCCTAAGCCAGCCTTGCTCCAAGCAATGACGTTTCTCGGGATGAACCCGCCAGCCGACCTGATGGCCTGCAGCCTGGACGATATCCTGAAATGGGGAGCCCAACACTGGCATGTTGACCAGCTGCCCAAGACGACAGCGATCACACTAGCATTCTAAAATTGCTTGCCGTGATATATGATATGCGGCTGTTTGTTGAACCCGATCCATAAAAATGAGGTGTATTATCTTTAATCGAGTAGCCAGCTTTTGCCGTAAGGTATTGAATCGCGACAGTAGTACTCCCGCTAACGAGGAGCAAGCTTTGCAAGTTTTTCAACGCCAAGAGCACGGCATTTCACGTAAAGATATCAGCGAAAATGCGCTGAAGGTACTTTATCGCCTCAATAAGGCCGGTTATGACGCCTACCTTGTCGGTGGCGGTGTTCGTGACCTGTTACTAAACAAACAACCAAAAGATTTTGATATCGCCACCAATGCAACGCCGGAAGAAATCAAGAAGCTATTTCGCAATTGCCGCCTGATCGGCCGTCGCTTCCGCCTGGCGCATATCCTGTTTGGCCGTGATGTAATTGAAGTGGCAACGTTCCGCGGCCATCACGCCGATGCCAAACCAAATATTAGCAACAAACAGCAAATTTCGGCTCAAAGCCAAGAAGGCATGCTATTGCGTGACAACGTCTACGGCACCATCGAGGAAGATGCCGAACGCCGTGACTTCACGATCAATGCCCTTTACTACAGCATCAAAGACTTTACCGTCAGCGACTATGCTAATGGCGTCCATGACCTGGAAAACCGCATTGTCCGCCTGATGGGCGATCCGGAAACCCGCTACCGAGAAGATCCAGTACGGATGCTGCGTGCCGTGCGCTTTGCCGCCAAGCTGGACATGGATATTGAAGCCAATACCGCAGCGCCAATGCACCAGCTATCAACGCTCCTACAGGATATTCCTGCAGCTCGACTGTTCGAAGAGAGCCTGAAGCTGCTCCAATCGGGTAATGGCCAGGCAACCTACAAGCTGATGCGTGAACACAATCTGTTCCAGCAACTGTTCCCGCTACTGTCCGAGCACTTTACCGAAGAGCAAGACAGCCAGACTGAGCAGATGATTGAACATATCCTGGTAGCCACAGACAAGCGCATCGTCGAAGAAAAACGCGTTAACCCGGCCTTTATGTTTGCCGCAATGCTGTGGTACCCAATGGTGACCCGTGCTGAGGAAATCTCGATCACCAGTGGCCTGTCATACTATGACGCCTTCATGGTTGCTTCTAACGATATCCTGGACGAGCAGGTGAAGACGATTGCGATCCCTCGCCGTTTCACTACGACTATCCGCGATATCTGGCAACAGCAAATGCGCTTTAGCCGTCGCACCGGTAAACGTGCCTTCAAAATGCTCGAGCACCCGAAATTCCGTGCAGCCTACGACTTTCTTGAAATGCGCGGCCACTTCGAAGGCGGCGACATTACCGAACTGGCAAGCTGGTGGCGTGAGTTCCAGTCTGCCGACCGCAACAAACGCAGCAAAATGGTCCAGCAGATCAACGAAGGTAACGGAGGCCAGCGCCGCCCACGCCGTCGTCGTCCTCAGCGCCGTAAGAAACCGCAAGCGAAATCATCATCATGATCCGAGCTTATATTGCAATTGGCAGCAACCTGGGTGATCCCGTCACCCAGGCCCGCAATGCGATTGCGGCACTGAAAAAAGTGCCGGGCATCGACGTCGTCGCCGAATCATCCCTGTACAGCAGTACCCCTATGGGGCCACAGGACCAACCCGACTACATCAATGCTGTTGTTGCAATCGATACCACCCTGTCGCCACTTGCTTTGCTCGATCAAACCCAGACTATCGAACTGGAGCATGGCCGGGTTCGCAAAGCCGAACGCTGGGGCCCTAGGACCCTGGATCTCGACATCATCCTGTATGGCGACCTGGTACAAGACTGTGAGCGGCTGACCGTTCCGCACTACGGCATGAAAGTGCGCGAATTCGTACTTTACCCGCTGGCAGAAATTGCCCCTGATTTAATCCTGCCAGATCAGACAGCACTTAAGAGCTTACTGATCCAGGTAGATCGCAATAGCCTGACAGTCTGGGATTCATAAGGCATTGTTTTAGGGAGAAAAGATTATGAAAAAAATTACTATCAACGACCTGATGAAATGGAAGCAGGAAGGTCGTAAATTTGCATCTGTTACCGCTTACGATGCGAGCTTTGCCCAGTTATTCGAACAACAGGAAGTCCCGGTTATGCTGGTCGGTGACTCACTGGGCATGGTATTACAAGGCAAACCTGATACCCTGCCAGTCAGCGTTCAGGACATCGCCTATCACACCCGCTGCGTTCGCGCCGGTAGCCCGAATTCGCTTCTGATGGCCGACATGCCGTTCATGAGCTATAGCACCCCGGAACAGGCCTGTGAAAATGCCGCCGAACTAATGCGCGCCGGAGCCAACATGGTTAAGTTGGAGGGCGGAGCATGGCTGGCCGAAACAGTTTCCAAGCTGGCAGAGCGTGCCGTCCCTGTATGCGCCCACTTGGGCCTGACACCGCAGTCAGTCAATATTTTTGGTGGCTACAAAGTTCAAGGACGTGACTCTGACCACGCTGAACAGATGGTAAAAGATGCTATCCTGTTGAAAAATGCAGGCGCACAAATCATTTTGCTTGAATGTGTACCGGCCCGTCTGGCTGAACGCATTACTAAAGCTGTCGAAGTACCTGTGATTGGTATCGGTGCCGGTAACGCGACCGACGGCCAAATCCTGGTGATGCATGACATGTTCGGTATCTCCGCCAACTATATACCACGCTTCTCAAAGAACTACCTGGCAGAAACCGGTGAGATGCGTGCGGCTGTCACCAAATACCTAGAAGATGTCGAGGCCGGGACTTTCCCGGGCCCAGAGCATACCTTTGAGTAAGGAATTAAAGATGCAAACATTCGCTGAGATTGCCCCAATCCGGGAGCAAGTACGATCCTGGCGCCGTGAAGGCCGCCGTATCGCCTTTGTTCCAACAATGGGCAACCTGCATGAAGGTCACCTTACACTGGTTCGCAAAGCCCGCGAGCAGGCTGATATTGTTGTTGTCAGTATCTTTGTCAATCCAATGCAATTCGACAAAGCTGATGACCTGACCAACTATCCGCGTACCCTTGAGGATGATCTGGCCAAACTAAATGCCGAAGCGGTTGATCTCGTCTTTACACCGACACCAGAAGTGATGTACCCGAAAGGTCTGGATCGCCAGACTTATGTCGAGGTTCCAAGCCTGTCCACTATGCTGGAAGGAGCGCTTCGTCCTAACCACTTCCGTGGTGTGTCGACCGTAGTAACTAAGCTGTTCAATATTGTCCAGCCGGATGTTGCCTGCTTCGGTGAGAAAGACTACCAGCAGCTGGCCCTGATCCGCCAGATGGTCAGCGATATGGCGATGGATATCGAAATCATCGGCGTACCGACCGTACGTGAGATGGACGGCCTGGCAATGAGCTCTCGCAATGGCCTGCTGACTGTTGATGAGCGTCAGCGTGCGCCGGTTCTGGCCCGCTCCATGCGCTGGATCAGCAGCCAGATGCGCGGCGGCCGTACCGATTACGCCGAAATCGTGGTCGATGCCAGCGATCAGCTGCGTGCCGCAGGCCTGCAACCGGATGAAATTTATATCCGTGATGCCGTGACCCTGCAGCTGGTTGGCGAAGAAAGCCAGCAAGCTGTGATCCTGATGTCTGCCTACCTGGGCAAAGCACGACTGATTGACAACCAGATTGTCGATCTAACACCGCCAGCCCCGGCAGAGCCTTCAGCTGAATCGTAGCCGAAAGCAAAGTAGCAAATAAAAAATCCCAGCTCGTGAGCTGGGATTTTTTATGTCTAACGTCCATCAATTCACTAAGAACGCAAACCAATACCGCGGGAAATGAGGTAATACACAAAACTATACAGCGCAATAGTAAACATACCCAGCACTGCAAATGACGTCCCAATTCCCACATCCGACACGCCGAGGAAACCATAGCGGAACGCATTGACCATATAGACGATCGGATTAAGTTTGGATACCCCCTGCCAGAACTCCGGCAACAGGCTCAGCGAATAGAAAACGCCTCCCAGGTAAGTCAGCGGGGTCAGCACAAAGGTTGGGATAATACTAATGTCATCAAACGTCTTGGCATAAACCGCATTAATCAGCCCACCGAGTGAGAATACGACCGATGTCATCAGTACCGTCGCCACGACCACCCCGAAATGGGCAACCTGCAGATCAACAAACAGCAACGAGACAACAGAAACAATAAAGCCCACGCCGAGGCCACGTAGTACACCACCTCCAACATAACCGGCAATAATCACATAGTTAGGCACCGGCGCTACCAGCAGCTCCTCGATATTATGCTGGAACTTAGCACTGAAAAATGATGAGGCAACATTGGAGTAGGAGTTGGTGATCACTGACATCATGATCAGGCCGGGCACAATGTACTCCATATAAGTAAAACCACCCATCTCACCGATCCGGCTACCGATAAGACTACCGAAGATAATGAAATATAGAGTCATAGTGATCGCCGGCGGTACCATTGTCTGTACCCAGATCCGGGCAAAGCGATTGATCTCTTTAATGATCAGACTTTTAAAAGCGATCCAGTACTGTCGCTTCATGCTTGCTCTCCTTTGCTCTGTGCCACCAGGGTAACAAACAGCTCTTCCAAGCGATTGGCTTTATTACGCATCGACTTCACCTCAATCCCTTGCTGAGTCAGCTGCGAGAAAACCTCGTTGAGGCTTTCACCCTTTGAAATACTGACTTCTAAGGTATGGTTATCCGGCAACTTCCATTCAATCCCGCTCAGCTCAGGCTTATTACCGTGCAAGCTCACATCCAGAATGAAGGTTTCTGCTTCCAGCTTACCCAGCAGCGTCTTCATGCTGGTATTTTCAATCAGTACGCCCTGGTTGATGATACCGATATTACGGCACAGCATTTCAGCCTCTTCCAGGTAGTGGGTAGTCAGAATGATAGTCACGCCCTGACGATTAATCTCACGCAGGAAATCCCACATCGAGCGACGCAGTTCAATATCAACCCCCGCCGTCGGCTCATCAAGGATCAATAGCCTTGGCTCATGCATCAGTGCACGGGCAATCATCAGACGACGTTTCATCCCGCCTGACAGATTACGGGCCCGCTCGTTACGCTTTTCCCATAAATCCAGCTGGCTTAAGTACTTCTTAGCCCGCTCCTTTGCCAAAGGTCGTTCGACACCGTAATAACCCGCCTGGTTAATCACAATCTGCTCGACCGTCTCAAACTGATTAAAGTTAAACTCCTGCGGCACCAAACCGAGCTGATTTTTGGCATCAACCTTCTGGGTATCCAGATCGTAGCCGAACACGTTTACTGTTCCCGACGTCTTATTAACTAACGAGCTGATGATCCCGATGGTGGTGGACTTACCCGCTCCATTCGGTCCGAGCAAAGCAAAAAAGTCCCCTTCCTCGACATTCAGGCTGATATTTTTTAAGGCCTGAACACCACCTTTATAAATTTTACTTACACTTTTTATTTCCAATGCGTTCATAAAATGCAATCTTTATGTTAGAAATTTTCTTCATCCGGACAACTAATCCGATTTGCTATCTAGCCAGCTTGTGTATAGTGGAGCTAGTTTTCATAACTATCAATCCCAGCTAATTCAGGCCTGATAGTTATGTGAATTGGAAAAACCCATCAGAAAACGTATTAAGCATTATCACTGCGATTTGTTGTAATTTAAGAACAAAGATAATGACTGCTGTACGGCAGTGCCTGATTAGGAAAGAAATTGAATATTTGTTTCCCCAAGTACTTTGCCTCAGCGGCATATTGTCTCGCAAATATAGGCATATACTTTTACCGATTGGTATAAGAATGTATCAAAGAAAGGCATCATCATGGCAGATATTAAGCAGCTATTCGCAAATAACCTCTCTTGGTCAGAGAATATTAAGGAAGAAAATCCAGAGTTCTTTTCTCATCTTGAAAAAGGCCAGCGCCCTGAATACTTATGGATTGGCTGTTCCGACAGCCGGGTTCCTGCAGAACGTTTAACCGGCCTGGACTCCGGTGAGCTATTCGTCCACCGCAATGTTGCCAACCAAGTCATTCACACCGACCTAAATTGCCTCTCAGTCGTACAGTACGCCGTCGACGTCCTAAAGGTAAGGCATATCATTGTCTGCGGTCACTACGGCTGTGGTGGCGTTACAGCGGCGATAGATAACCCTAAACTTGGCCTGATCAACAACTGGTTGCTCCACATCCGCGATCTTTACCTGAAATATCGCCCGGAGCTCAACACTCTGCCACGAGAGAAATGGAGCGACAAACTGTGTGAGATCAACGTTGCTACCCAGGTCTATAATCTGGGTAACTCCACCATCATGCAGCAGGCATGGGAACGTGGCCAGAAAATCAAAATTCACGGCTGGATCTACGGTATCGGCGACGGTGTACTTCGAGACCTGGGTGTGGCAGCTACCAGCAGTGAAGGCCTGGAAGAGGCCTACCAGAAAGCCATGGTTTCAATCCTACCAACCGTCGGGTAAGCTTTCCTCCCCCAACCACCATAGGCGGTGGTTTTAGAATGACAATAAAAAAGCGACCCTCACGGTCGCTTTTTCTAAATCTGACACCTTCCGACTAAGATATTAGCCTTTCTGAGGTATATTAGTCTTCCTGCGGTACAACTTTGCCGATGAATGGCAGGTGACGGTATTTCTGGGCATAGTCGATACCTACGCCAACAACGAATTCGTCAGGGATTTCAAAACCAATCCATGCAACGTCAACCTTAACTTCACGACGCTCCGGCTTATCAAGCAGCGTACAAATTCGGATTGAGTTAGGCTCGCGCAGCGACAGGATTTCACAAACTTTGTTCAGAGTGTTCCCGGTATCAATGATATCTTCCACCAGCAGGACATCTTTACCTTTAATGTCATCATCCAGATCTTTCAGGATGCGAACATCACGGTTACTTTCCATGGTATTGCCATAACTTGATGCAGTCATGAAGTCGACTTCATGAGGAAGCTCAATAGCACGCGCCAAATCGGCCATAAACACGAAAGAACCACGTAGTAGGCCAACCATCACAAGATTCTCAGAATCTTTGTAACACTCAGTGATCTGCTGTCCTAGCTCTTTTACCCGTGCCTGAACATCCTGCTCAGAAATCATTACTTCAATTGTATGCTTCATCTTTTTCTCCATCAGAACGACCCAACCAGCCGCCTGCAGGCTATCAATCTCAACGGAATTCTATTCTAACACTCATTACCAATAGATAGTTATTTTATCGATACTGTCAACTATATGATACAGCTTGAATAAAAACCAGTTTGAACGCAATCTGTTGCTATTGTAAAGTTATGAGGAAGAATCAGCATATAACGTTTATAAATAGTTAGGGCTAGGGAAATAAGCGAAATGGATACGATCGTAAAAAAAACCAGAACACGCCTTTCACCAGAAAAAAGAAAACAACAATTACTTGATTTTGCATTGGATGTTTTTGCCCGTCGAGGCATCGGCCGAGCAGGACATGCGGACATTGCCGAGATGGCTAATGTGTCCGTGGCAACTGTATTCAACTACTTCCCGACAAGGGAAGCTCTCGTCGAACAAGTGCTAGCACAAGTTGAAAACCGCTTCAGCACCATGCTAACGACCTGTTTAGGTGCTCCAGGCAAACCGTTGCTGCTTCGCCTGAATTGCATTAGTCACAACCTGATTGATGGAGTTATCGAGCAACAGGACTGGCTAAAGGTATGGTTCGAGTGGAGTACCTCAGTACGAGACGAAATCTGGCCACAGTTTACCAATGAAAACCGCAAGAGCCTTCAGTGCCTGACAGACATGTTTACCGAAGGCTTGGAAAAACAGGAGCTTACCACCCAACAATCACCTGAGAAACTGGCTTGGCAACTGTATGGTATTTGCTACGTTCTTTACCTGCAGACCAACCTTAACCCAGATCAGGAAAAGATGCGAGAGCTGGCTGATGGTTACATTACAGCCCTACTTGGCGAATAATAACCCGGCTCAACCTCTCAATCCTCCAAATAAGGCCAGCGTCATGCTGGCCTTAGATTTGTAACTAATACTACTCAGATTATTTTGGTATAAATACATACCACATCAACATGCCGTCGCAAACACAACCGGGTCATGAGGCTCAACCTCCACGGCAACCTTATCTCCGGCCTGCAAGATCAGATGCGAATTAACAACCAATTTATGCCCTTGGTAATCAACGGTATAACGGCAGCTATCTCCCATAAACAACTGCTCGGTAATCACCCCCAATCCGCCCAGATCTGGCTTAACCTTCAGGTTCTGTGGTCGAAGCAACCAATCCACATTCGTTTCCGTTCCATATGGCCACTCCGCTTTCAAATCCAGCTCACCAAACGGGGTGAATAACTGATTATCATTTTTTACGGTAGCCGGCAGATAAGAGCCTATACCAAGAAATTCGGCCACAAAACGGCTACTCGGCCGATAATACAGATCTGTCGCACAGCCGAACTGCTCAATCACCCCGTTGTTCATCACCGCCAGGCGATCAGCAAAGGCAAACGCCTCCTCGCGGCTATGGGTTACAAAAATCGCTGTTACCCCCTGCGCCTTAAATATCCGACGGATCTCTTTAATCAAACCGTGGCGTACCTGAGTATCAATATTTGAAAATGGCTCATCCAGCAAAATTAAATCAGGCTCACAAGCCAGCGCACGGGCTATCGCAACCCGTTGCTGCTGGCCACCAGAAAGCTGGTGAGGGTAGCGTTTATCCAGTCCGATCAGATGAACCAGTTCCAGCATCTCCTGCACTTTTGTCCGGGTACGGGACTCATCCCAGTCACGCAGACCAAATGCAATATTCTCGGCAACCGTCAGGTGCGGGAACAATGCATAATCCTGAAATATCATCCCGATATTACGCTTCTCAGGCGGTAACCAAGTGTGCTGGTCGGCAATCACCCTGCCATTAATATTAATATCGCCACTCTCCAGCGGCAGCAGGCCTGCAATCGCTTTCAGCAAGGTCGTTTTGCCACAGCCACTAGCCCCCAACAGACAGACGATCTCATTATCTTTGACCGGCAGTGATAGGTTCTGTAATACCGCCTGCCCATTGTACTTACATGTCAGGTTTTGAACGGATAATGCATGACTCATCAGTGTTTCTGCTCCAAAGAACGGTTAACCATCACCAAAGGGATCAGGCCAACAAAGACCAAGATAATCGCCGGAAGAGCCGCAAGCTCCAGCTGCTCATCAGAGGCAAAGTTAAAAACATAGGTCGCCAATGTTTCGAAGTTAAATGGCCGTAACAGCAAAGCAGCGTTAAGCTCTTTCATCGATTCAATAAACACCAGCAGGCCGGCAATCAGGCATCCTCGGCGAATCAGTGGAAGATGCACCCGACGCAGCATCTGGGTAGAAGCGTAACCCATGGTTTTCGACGCCATATCAAGCGACGGTGGAACCTTGGCTAGGCTACTTTCAATACTACCGATAGCAACAGCAGCAAACCGGACAACAAATGCGAAAATAATCGCAATCATCGTGCCGGAGAAAAACAGCCCCGGACGGCCAAGACCAAAACTAATCGCAAAATCATTTAACAAGTGATCGGCACTGGTCAGCGGGATCATCACTCCAATCGCTAATACGGTTCCCGGAACGGCATAACCCAATGATGAAATACGGATCGGCACCAGGGTCGATTTACCGCCATCAAGGCGACGGTAAAAATTCACAGTCAGTGCCAGTATCACGGCCAAAACTGCTGCCACCATAGATACCAACAGGCTGTTTAAGCTGTATTGCTGGAACTCAGGCGTCCAGCTTTCCCAGAAATAATGCCAGGCATAATAACCCAACTGCAGCAACGGCAAGGCGAAGGCAAAACCTACCAGCCCCCAGCACCAGAGACAGGCCAGCCATTTTTTCACACCCGTCAGGGCATAGCGAATATCATCACCGCGCTCAAATTCCTGCTGAAACAATTTCTGCTTGCGGCGACTAAAACGCTCAGCACTGATCAACAGGAAAATCACCATCAGCATGATCGCCGAGATTTTGGCTGCAGCATTAAGGTTAGAATAACCGAGCCAGGTATCATAGACCGCCGTCGTAAGCGTGTTCACCGCAAAGTAACTGACTGTCCCGAAATCCCCCAGCGCCTCCATGGCCACCAGCGAAAGGCCAACCGCAATAGACGGGCGGGCCAGCGGCAGCGATATCCGGCGGAAGCTATCCCATGGGGTGCAACGCAGAAGTCGAGCAGACTGAAGCAAACTGACACTCTGCTCCATAAAGGCGGCGCGCGCCAACAAATAGATATAAGGATAGAGCACCAAAGCCAGTACCAGACAGGCCCCGCCTAAGGTACGGATATCCGGGAACCAGTAATCAGAAACACTTTGCCAGCCAAAAAAATCACGCAGAAAAATCTGGATCGGGCCAGCGTAGTCAAACCAGTCGGTGTAAATATAACCAATTATATAGCCGGGCATGGCCAGAGGCAGGACAAGCGCCCATTGCAGGACCTTTTCCCCGGGGATCCGGCACATCGCCATGAGCCAGGCAGCAGGCAAACCAAAGAGCAGGGCCAACAGCATAGTCCCAACAACCAGCCAGAACGTATTGCTGGTATAAACAGCCATCACCGTGCCCATCAAGTGAGAGAAGACCTCGTCCGACTCTCCCATTGCGGTATAGAAAATGGCCAGAATAGGCAAAACCAGCAGCAAGGAGAATCCCCAGCCACTGGTTCGCCAGCATATATATTTTTCTTTCATTGCTTACTACTTAGTACCTTTTGCAATAAATTCATGGCATCACTACTCTTGCCTGCACAGCGGTTATCTCACCACTTTCTCCGCCAGCAGAGCAGTTAAGCTCCCACTAGTTATTGGAAAAGATACTAAGATCTCAACAAATAAATGGGGCATAACACCCCATTTCTTGTAAGAACTTACAGATCAAACTTCACTTCATCCAGTAGCTTGATTGCTGTGCTGTGGTACTGTGCCACTTTCTCCAGCGACAGTTTATCTGCCTGGAAATCTCCCCACGATGCGACAAGTTCAGAGCGCTTCACGCCATCTTTAACGGGGTACTCATAATTCACTTCAGCATACATCTGCTGCGCTTTATCACCGGTCAAAAATTCCATCAGCTTCTGTGCGTTATCTTTATTTGGCGCATATTTGGCCATAGCCATACCACTAACGTTAACGTGGGTACCGTCGGCTTTCTGGCCTGGGAAGTTAATATAAACCGCTTCAGCCCAAGACTTCTGCTTCTCATCATTAACCATTTTGCCCAAGTAGTAGCTGTTACCGATAGCCAAATCACACAAGCCTTCCTTCACAGCTTTAACCTGCGCACGGTCATTACCCTGAGGCTTGCGTGCCAGGTTAGCCTTCACACCTTCCAGCCATGTCTTGGCTTCGGCTTCACCGTGGTTGGCAACCATCGAAGAAACCAATGACACATTGTAAGGGTGCTTGCCCGAACGAGTACAAATCTTGCCTTTCCATTCCGGCTTAGCAAGATCCGCATAATCAAAGTTCGCCGGTAGGCGACCTACTCGATCACGGGACGAATAAACATTGCGGGAACGCAGTGTCAGTGCAAACCACTCATCTGCACTATCACGGAACTGAGCCGGCACATTCTTATCAATTTTTTTGCTATCAACTGACTGCACAAGCTCTTTCTCTGCCAGCTCCACCAAACGGCTGATGTCCGTCGTCAGGATCACGTCTGCTGGGCTGTATTGGCCTTCCTGCTGTAACTTCTCTGCCAAACCTTTCTTCGCAAACTTCACGTTTACCTTAATACCGGTTTCTTTAGTGAACTCATTGAACATAGGCTCAACTAAGAAAGGCTGACGGTAGGAGTAAACATTGACTTCTTCAGCAGCAGTCGCCACTTGAGGAGCCGCCAAACCAACCAAAATTGCTGATGCCAACAGCTTTTTCATTTATTCATCCCTTAATGCAAAATGTAATGAGAATGTTTATCAATATCGAATAATTATACTTTAGCACTTTTGGAAAACAATGCTCTCTTACATTTGAAAACAAAAAAAACGCCGCCTATTGGCAGCGTTTTTAAAAGTTGTGATCTAAATATATGTTACAAGTTTCGTAACACAACATTAACCAATGAACCACCATTCATATCGCAAATGTTAACTGGCTGAATTTTATCCACTGATTATTTCACACTGACAAATTCAGGATAAGCATCAATACCACAGTCATGCAGATCCATACCCGCCAGTTCTTCTTCTTCCGTCACTCGGATACCCACGGTGTATTTCAATATTGCCCATACAGCCAGGCTCATACCAAATACCCAGCCAAAGATAACCACTGCGCCCAACAGCTGAACTGCAAATGTTGCATCCACATTGCTGAACGGTACGACCATCAAGCCAAAGAAACCACAAGTACCGTGTACCGAAATCGCACCAACCGGGTCATCTATCTTCACTTTATCCAGGCCAACGATACTGAAGACAACCAAGGCACCGGCAATCACACCAATAATGACGGCAGCCATCGGTGACGGAGACAATGGATCCGCTGTAATAGCTACCAACCCAGCCAAGGCACCGTTAAGGATCATCGTTAAATCAGCCTTACCCCACGTCGTCTTACAGACTGCCAGAGCTGTAATCGCACCGGCCGCAGCGGCAGCATTCGTATTCAGGAAGATCTGGCCGACGGCTGTGGCATTCTCAAAATCCGACACCATCAGCTGCGAACCACCGTTAAAGCCGAACCAACCGAACCATAAAATAAAAGTCCCGAGAGTTGCCAGCGGCATGTTCGAACCAGGAATTGGGTAAATCGCACCATTCTTACCATATTTTCCCTTACGAGCCCCCAGCAACAAAACCCCGGCCAAGGCCGCTGCAGCACCAGCCATATGAACGATGCCTGAGCCAGCAAAGTCACTGAAACCAGCTTCAGACAGGAAACCACCGCCCCAAGTCCAGTACCCTTCCATCGGATAGATAAAGGCCGTCAAAATGACTGAGAAAATGAGGAACGACCATAACTTCATTCGCTCGGCTACTGCGCCGGAGACTACCGACATTGCCGTCGCCACAAACACAACCTGGAAGAAGAAATCCGACTCCAGAGAATGATCCGCCCCTTCAGCCTGAGTACCAATCAGAGCGCCAAATGACGGCAGCCAACCGCCTTCACCATTATCAACATACATGATGTTGTAACCAACAATCAGGTACATGGTGCAGGCAATGGCATAAAGGCACACATTTTTGGTCAGGATTTCAGTGGTATTCTTCGAGCGCACCAGGCCGGCTTCCAGCATGGCAAACCCCGCCGCCATCCACATAACCAAAGCCCCGGACATCAGAAAGAAGAATGTATCGAGCGCATAACGTAACTCAGTTACCGTTGTTGATAGTTCCATAGTCATAACCCCTTCTCGTCCAGTTCCTATAATGCTTCCAGATCGGTCTCACCGGTACGGATACGCACGGCATGATCCAGGTCATAAACAAAAATCTTACCGTCACCAATTTTTCCGGTTTGGGCGGCTTTGGAAATCGCATCGACAATCGCTTCCAGATTCTCTGCTTGAGTCGCAATTTCCAGCTTAACTTTTGGCAAAAAATCCACCTGGTACTCGGCACCGCGATAGAGTTCGGTATGACCTTTCTGACGACCGAATCCCTTAACCTCGGTGACAGTCATCCCCTCGACACCGACATCCGCTAATGCCTCGCGTACATCATCCAGCTTGAATGGTTTTATGATTGCATTGATTAGTTTCATTGCCTGCTCCTCAAAATCAGAATTCCCTCTCAATCACAGTTCTCTAGCAAACAAGCTTTATGCCAATTTTTTAATTACTTTAAATTCAATACAATAGACAAATGACAGCGCATAACGAAAAAGGGCCGCACCATTTAGGTGCAGCCCTTTCACTTAAAAGAAGCAAATTGTTCTGAATGCGGGAATTTGAAGTTTAAAAACGATTCACAAATGCACGCCAAGCTTGCAGCATCTGCTCCATATCCTCAAAACCGCACAGAGACATACACTCATCATCATAGAAATGCATGTCTTCCTCAAGCTCGGTTTCATCTTCAGAAAATAGATAATTAGCCTGTACCAAGGCTTCATTGTCCTGCAGGCTGAGCGTCAGATCCTCACCCAACAGACGCCATTCTTTAGTACTGCTTTTCAACGCACCAATTTGCGCCAAAACAGTATCGATTTTGGCAAAGTCCTTTCCAACCTCTTCGATCAACCAGCGCCCCAACGCCTCATGGCCCATCGAGAAAATGGCATGATAGCTACCGTCCAGGGTATTTTTCTTAAATTCGTAGTCCATAGCTATCCTCATCATCAATATTCCACGCCCAGCTATCACCAGCTTGGGACAAATGCCAGCTCAATAGGCAACAGCGCTATCATGGCAGACAACGCTTATCGTTACAGAGCCCGCACATTGTCAGGATTTGCGACAAGAATGCAACCCAATGCCACTGCCTTGCGGTAAATTGTCAAACACACCATAGTGAACCACAACCATTCCGTATCAACACCATGGACCAACAATACACCGAGCAGGAAAAATACATGAAAATTGTTATTGCGCCCGACTCATATAAAGAGAGCCTGACCGCGATGGAAGTGGCAACGGCTATTGAAGCAGGCTTTCGGCAAATTCTGCCAGAAGCCGAATATCATAAACTGCCAATGGCTGACGGTGGCGAAGGCACGGTACAATCTCTGGTTGATGCCACCCATGGCACAATTATCAAACACAAGGTTACCGGACCGCTAGGTGAGCAGGTTAATGGCTTCTATGGCATTCTGGGTGACGGCAAAACCGCTATCGTTGAGATGGCCGCTGCTTCAGGCCTGCATCTCGTCGAACCAAAGCAGCGTAATCCACTAAAAACCACCACCTTCGGCACCGGAGAGCTGGTCCAGGCTGCACTGGATAACGGTGTTGAGCACATCATAATCGGCATCGGCGGCAGCGCAACCAATGACGGGGGGATCGGAATGGCCCAGGCATTGGGTTTCCGCTTCCTGGATGCCAATGATAAAGAGATAGGCTTTGGCGGTGACGAACTATCACGCCTGGAGACAATCAATACAACCCATGTCGATCCTCGCCTTGCGAAAATAAAACTGGAAGTCGCTTGTGATGTCGATAATCCGCTGTGCGGTCCCAAAGGGGCATCCCATATATTCGGCCCACAAAAAGGGGCGACACCGGAGATGGTCAAGCAGCTAGATGCCAACCTTGCTCACTACACAAATGTTATCAAGACACAATTAGGCCGTGATGTAAAAGAAAGAGCTGGAGCTGGTGCCGCAGGTGGCTTAGGAGCCGCTTTTCTAGGCCTGCTTGATGCCAGCCTGCGACCGGGAATAGAGATTGTGATGGATGCAGTTCACCTGACCGAAATACTCTTTGATGCCGACCTTGTGATCACCGGCGAGGGCCGTATCGACAGCCAGACCATCCACGGCAAGACTCCTATCGGAGTGGCCCGTACCGCCAAGAAATTCCAGATTCCGGTGATCGGTATCGCAGGCTGTCTGTCCAATGATTGCAACGTTGTTTACGACCACGGTATTGATGCCGTGTTCAGCGTCGTTCCCAGAGCAATGGAGCTCAAAGATGCCCTGGATGAAGCCTCCTTCAATGTTGAGATGACAGCGCGGAATATCGCTGCGATGCTGACGGTCAGTAATAGATAAAGAGTCCGACGTTTCGACGTGTAGACGAGTAAAACAGCATTCGTAGAAATGCGCTGTAAACTAAAAGCCCTCGCAATGCGAGGGCTTTATTATTAGGCATTATTTATCAGGTTCGCAGTTAGACTTCCGCCTGAATAATCACGTCACCCGCCTTTTTGGTGTAGTTTTCCATGCGGTGGAAGTTCAAGTACCGGTAGGTATCAGCAGCCGTCGCATCAATTTGCTTCGCGTACTCCAGATACTCTTCCTTAGTCGGGATACGGCCAAGAATAGCGCCAACCGCAGCAAGTTCAGCAGAAGACAAGTAAACATTGGCTCCGGTTCCCAAACGGTTCGGGAAGTTACGGGTTGAAGTCGACATAACTGTCGCTTCATTGGCAACACGTGCCTGGTTACCCATACACAGAGAACACCCCGGAGTTTCGATCCGTACCCCTGCGCGGCCAAATATACCGTAGTAACCTTCTTCTGTTAGCTGATCACGATCCATCTTGGTTGGCGGTGCAACCCACAGGCGGGTATCTAGCTGACCACCGAATTTCTCCAGCAGCTTACCGGCAGCACGGAAGTGGCCAATATTGGTCATGCACGAACCGATAAAGACTTCATCGATCGCGGTCCCCTGCACATCAGACAGCAAACGTGCATCATCGGGATCGTTCGGCGCACATAAGATCGGCTCTTTAATTTCCGCCAGATCAATTTCAATTACATGCGCATACTCAGCATCCTTATCCGCTTGCATCAGCTCCGGATTTGCCACCCACTCTTCCATCGCCGTAATACGACGCTCGATGGTGCGGCGATCGCCATAACCTTCAGCAATCATCCATTTGAGCATTACAATATTCGAGTTCAGATACTCTGCAATTGATTCTTGTGACAGCTTAACGGTACAGCCCGCCGCACTACGCTCAGCCGATGCATCAGACAGCTCGAAAGCCTGCTCGACAGTCAGGTGTTCAACCCCTTCGATCTCCAGAACACGACCGGAGAATTCATTGATTTTACCGGCTTTCTCAACCGTTAGCAGGCCTTGCTGAATGGCGTAGTAAGGGATAGCATGAACCAGATCTCGAAGGGTGATCCCTTCCTGCATCTCGCCCTTAAAACGAACCAGAATAGATTCAGGCATATCAAGCGGCATCACACCGGTTGCCGCCGCAAACGCCACCAGACCAGAACCAGCAGGGAAAGAAATGCCCAGCGGGAAACGGGTATGCGAGTCACCGCCCGTACCCACGGTATCCGGCAGCAGCATACGGTTTAGCCAAGAGTGGATTACACCATCCCCCGGACGAAGCGAAACACCACCACGGTTCATGATGAAATCAGGCAAGGTATGATGGGTATTCACATCAATCGGTTTTGGGTAGGCCGAGGTATGACAGAACGACTGCATGGTCAGCTCGGCAGAGAAACCAAGACAAGCCAAATCTTTCAGCTCATCGCGGGTCATCGGGCCGGTGGTATCCTGAGAGCCGACCGTCGTCATCTTAGGCTCGCAATATGTTCCTGGGCGAACACCTTCCACACCACACGCTTTACCCACCATCTTCTGGGCCAGGGTGAAACCCTTGCCGGTATCTTCCACCGCTCCAGGCCGACGGAATACATCTGATGACGGCAGACCCAGTGACTGACGGGCTCGATCGGTCAGGCCACGACCGATGATCAGTGGGATACGGCCTCCGGCACGAACTTCATCAATCAGGACATCCGTTTTCAGCTCAAAGCTCGATACCAGCTCGTTACTGTCATGGCGGCGTACTTCGCCTTTAAACGGGTAGACATCAATAACATCCCCCATATTCAAAGCCGTCACATCCACTTCAATTGGCAGTGCACCGGCATCTTCCATGGTATTAAAGAAAATTGGCGCAATCTTACCACCTAGAACATAACCGCCAGCACGCTTATTCGGCACATGAGGAATGTCATCTCCCATAAACCACAATACAGAGTTCGTCGCCGACTTACGTGAAGAACCGGTACCGACCACATCTCCCACATACACCAACTGATGGCCTTTTTCTTTTAAGGCTTCAATCTGCTTAACCGGACCGACGGCACCCCCTTGATCCGGCTCAATACCGTCGCGCTCATTCTTCAACATTGCCAGCGCATGCAGCGGAATATCCGGGCGTGACCAGGCATCAGGAGCAGGCGAAAGATCATCGGTATTCGTCTCGCCTGTCACTTTAAACACGGTCAGGGTGATCTTTTCAGCCAATTCAGGCTTAGACAGGAACCACTCAGCATCAGCCCAGGACTGAATAACTTGTTTGGCAAACTCATTACCAGCTTTGGCTTTCTCTTCCACATCATAGAAGGCGTCAAACATTAGCAAAGTGTGAGAAAGCGCCTCAGCGGCAATCGGAGCAAGTACGGCATCATCAAGAAGGGAGATCAGAGGCTCGATATTATAGCCCCCTTGCATAGTGCCAAGTAGTTCGGCTGCTTTCTCCTTACTTACAATCGAGGACACCGCTTCGCCTTTAGTCAGAGCAGCCAGGAAACCGGCTTTAACATACGCTGCTTCGTCGACACCTGGTGGAATACGATTTTCAAATAGCTCCAGCAGGAAGGCTTCTTCACCCGCGGGGGGGGTCTTCAGGAGATCGACCAAAGCCGCAACCTGCTCGGCATCAAGCGGTTTGGCTACAACTCCTTCTGCAGCACGTTCTTCGACGTGTTTACGGTAAGCTTCAAGCACGACATATTCCTCTTATTTCGGTTTAGCCTTAATAGCTAAACATCCTTGGAAGTGATTGATCTCCTCTACTCCCCCTCGTCATGAAAAACACCCTGACTAAGAGCTAAGTACATATAGAAGAGACCAAAACCGTTCAATCAGCATATCAGTTTTAACTTAAAATTAAAATCCACCCTTATTTTTCAACATTCTTACTTCACGCATTATTATTAGAATCACAGCGCGCCACCGAAAAAGACATAGAAGGCACCATGATTCTGCTCAGTCTGACCATAGGCTACAATCAACGGTCCAAGCGGCGTGGTTATACCGGAGAACACACTACCGGCAAAATACAGGGGAGCTTCTTTCAGCGATAGATCACTGTTGTTATAAACCCCTCCCCATTCGACCGAGCTTCCTAGGTAAACAGTCGACTTGAACAACCCAAAATCCTGATCCAGCAAGTGATAGCGATAAATAAGGGCTGTAAAGAGTTTATTGCTACCGGACAAGCTATTTTTCGGGATCCCGGATAAATTGAGGAAACCACCGATCTGTTGCGGATACAAGAGCTGAATAAGCCGTGAGTCTAACCGACCAATTTCAGCTTTTCCCATAAAGGTATGATCCGCTGTGGTATAAGCCCCTTTCCATTTAACATCAAAATGCATGGAGAAATCAGTCTCTACTTCACCCTGGCTCTTCCCGGTATCATCAGAGCCCGCTACTTCAAGGTACAAATAGTTACCACTTTTCGGCAACATAAAGTCATCAAGCGTATCCAGGTTATAATTGATATAACCCATCTTACTCTCTCGCTTTAAGCTAGTAGTATCAAGGCTAAGATCAACAAGACGAGGAAAATCGATATCACCAGTTATGTACCTGAAACCCAAACGAAACTCCTGCCAAAGCTCCGGTTGCCAACCAAAAGAAGCATCGAAAGTAACATCAGTAAAAGAAGCCGGAATGAAAAAATCAACGTTGTCCAGGCTTGGTTCTTCAAAGAGGTTACTTACATGCCGGTCTTCCAGTTTGTACTCGGCTGTAACCTGACTAAACCACTCCTGATCCTGGACGAATGGCAAATATAACCCAGTCGCAATCCGGTTACTTGACCCGTATTCAAGCTCAGAACGCCATTCAGCCCCAGCCTCGCTAAGCCCGGTAACATTAAAGGCCACTCCCATGGAATACTCGGTACTGTTTTCAAAATCATCTTCCAGGGCAAAACGCAAATCAATAAAGTGGGGCCCCCAGCTTTTTTCCGTAACTTCCAGCTTGATAATGTTTTCATCCCCTTCTTTTTTGATTCGATAATCAATACGTCCAAAACGATCCAGGGCATAAAGGTTACGTACACTCTCGGCCAACTCTTCAGAAGTGATCTCATCACCGGCATTTAACTGCAACCGATCAAGTAACACCTGCTCAGAATAATGGCTATGATTAACCAACTGAATGTCATCGATCGTCAGCTCATCAAGGTGGTTGAGGCTGCGTCGCTTACGCTGTTTACGCTCAATATAAGCCTGAAACCAGGGTGAACGCCCCATTGCCTGTAACTGTTTTTCATAGGCCACAGCGGCTTTATATCCACTTTCAAATGCCTCAGGCATCAGAGAAAAATCAGCTGTCGAAATACCGCGAATATTCGGGCGGATTAATACGTCTTTATCGGTCAGCAATTTGATCTGTCGGCTCGCATTATCACGGACCATAAAATCCGTCAGCTGATCCATTACAGCAAAATAATTATCAAGCTCGTCGCGCTTTTTAAAGTTGCTGCTGATATCGACGGCAATGACAATATCGGCCCCCATTTCCTTTACCACTGATATCGGCAGGTTGTTAGTGATCCCACCATCAACCAGCAACTTGTCACCCAGCTCCATCGGCGGCAAAAGACCCGGAATCGACATGCTGGCCTGCATCACCTCGGCCAAATCCCCTCTGTCCAACACAACAGGTTCAAGATTTTCGATATCTGTCGCCACAGCACGAAACGGAATAGGTAGCCGATCAAAACTTTTCAGCTCTGGCAGATTTCCGGACGTGGCGCGCAAGATTTCCCCCATACTCTGGCCCTGAACTAACCCTTTGGGCGCCTTCAGCTCCCAGAAATCAAAGCCAATTTCGCTGCTAACCTGATACCTGTCTTCCTGCTGCTTCTCCCTGACCCGGCGATCACTTCGCAAGACCCGGTCTTGATAACCTTTTTCCCAGTCAACCGTCGTCAGTAAGGATGCAATTTCATCAGCACTCATCCCTGTAGCATAAAGTCCACCGACATAAGCCCCCATGCTGGTACCAACAATGTAGTCAACCGGAACCTGCATCTCTTCTAATGCCTTCAGAACCCCAATATGGGCAGCCCCCTTAGCTCCACCACCACCTAAAACGACACCAACTTTGGGTCTTTCTGATGCGTACGCACTTAATGATAGAAATATCATTAATAATGTGATCACGTTCACTAAAGTTTTACAGCGGAATGGTCGATAATTAATCAAAAAGTGGTTTATCATTGATGGCATATTTTTTGTCATTGGCTACATATTGTCCGAAAACGATTCACTCGTTCATTACTATACCTAGAAGCAGCTAAGCATTATGAAGTTCAACCAGTTCACCATTAAACAGAAACTGATTCTGGCGATGGTTCTCGCCGTTCTAGCCTCAACAATACTTGTGGGTATCATTGGTCAAAACCAAGCCCGCGATGTCGTCGAGACCCGATTGCTCAAGTCAGAATTGCCTGCCACTTTAAAGCAAATCGGTAACAACATCGACAAAGAGATATCTGTAATACAAGCCGCAGCTCAGCAGCTTGCCAACAACCGCTTTGTGACCGATTACTACGAAGGTGAACGCACACCTGAAAAAGAAGCGCGCATGGTTCAGGTGCTCAATGATATCAAAGCGCAATATAACCTATTCGATTCATCAGTTGCAGATAGAAAAACCCATCGTTATTGGAACCAGGGCGGTTTCCTTCGTCAGCTGAGTCCAAATAACAATATGGACGGCTGGTTCTTTAACTATGTAAATAGCGGCAACGCCACCATGCTGAATGTCTTTCGCGAAGCCAACGGTGATGTAAAACTGTTCGTGAACTTCCAGCAGCTAAACGGCCGTGGTATGTCCGGCCTGTCAAAGTCTATTGATGAAATGGTTCGTTTCATTAACCAATTCAAGCTGGAGAAGACCGGCTTTGTCTACCTGACCGACGCCAGCGGCTTGATTCGTATCCATAAAGACACTAACAAAATGGGCAACACGAACCTGGCTAAAGTCTATGGTGCTGATATTACCCGCCAGCTACTGAGTAAAAGCGAATTCAACGTCGCTGAAGCAAAAATTAATGGTAAAGATACCTTGATTGCGACCAGCTATATTCCGTCGATGGAATGGTATGTCGTCGCTGAACTACCTAAAGAAGAAGCTTTTTCTGGCCTGAATCAAGCCCAGTACCAGATCATGCTCTGGACCGCTGGTATTGCTGCGGTATTCGTTCTACTAGCCATCTGGCTTGGCAGCAATATCACACGCCCTATCGAGCGTCTTGCTGCTGTCTTTAAAGACTTGGGAGAAGGTGAAGGCGACCTGCGCCACCGAATCGAAGTGGAAGGCAAAGATGAAATCGCCCAGCTTTCTGACGGTTTTAATAGTTTTATCAGCAAAATCCATCACTCGGTGAAAGAAGTCGCTGAAACGGGCAACTCACTGCGCGGCGCAGCTGAAGCCGTAGCTTCTCAGGCTCAACTGACCCTGGATAACAGCAATACCCAACGAGACCGAACTCTTCAGGTAGTAACCGCCATCAACCAAATGGGTGCAACCGTCAATGAAATTGCCGGCAATGCAGCCCAGGCAGCCGAAGCCGCGCACAATGCAGATGAAGAGACTCAGGGCGGCCAGGACGTTGTAGGCCAGGCTCGCAACAGCATCAACCAGCTATCAAGCGATGTATCACAGGTAAGTGAGGTGATTGAATCTCTTGCCAACAATACACAGGCGATTGGCAGTATCCTGGATGTGATCCGCGGTATTTCCGAGCAGACCAACCTACTGGCACTGAACGCTGCAATCGAAGCAGCACGAGCCGGTGAACAAGGCCGCGGCTTTGCCGTTGTTGCAGACGAAGTTCGTAGCCTCGCCAGCCGTACTTCTGATTCAACAGACGAGATCCAGAACATGATCAACCGTCTTCAGGAAGAAGCCAGTAATGCGGTTAACGCTATGGTACATAGCCGCCAGCTAACGTCTGAAGGTGTTTCGGCAGCCGATGAGGCTTCTGGCGCACTGGTATCCATCGCTGACCGTATCACCCTGATTTCCGATATGAATACCCAGGTCGCTACGGCTACCGAAGAGCAGTCTACCGTTGTTAACGACATCAACTGCAATATTGAAGAGATCAATGAAACCACCCAGCGA
The DNA here is from genome assembly GCF_947502415.1 of uncultured Photobacterium sp. Lineage (GTDB taxonomy): Bacteria > Pseudomonadota > Gammaproteobacteria > Enterobacterales > Vibrionaceae > Photobacterium. The sequence continues at coordinate 32,481 of NZ_CANMZV010000013.1, forward strand.
ACGGCTGATACCGCAACGGATCTGGCTAACTCAAGCCAGTCACTCCGTGAACTGTCTCAGCGCCTTGATGATATGGTTGGTACGTTTAAGCTGTAAAAGAAAAAAATGGCGAGATGCTTAGCTTGCTACAAAATGATAATGAAAAGGAGAGCTTCGGCTCTCCTTTTTACTTTATAAGTCCCCAAAACACTGCCTTCCCTTCACAAAAAAGAGTCATACAAAACTGAACAATAATCGCTGATAGGCAAGCTTATTATTCAGTTTGGTATAAGCAAAGGAAGCATCAAACAGCAGACACAAAAAAAGCGCCCTAAGGCGCTTTTTTCATAGTCAAGAAAACGTAATTACTTACGCTTAACTGCTTTCGCGTTTGGAAGGTCAGTGATTGAACCTTCAAAGACTTCCGCAGCCAGACCAACAGATTCGTGCAGTGTTGGGTGGGCGTGGATAGTCAGAGCGATATCTTCTGCATCACAACCCATCTCGATTGCAAGGCCGATTTCACCCAGTAGTTCACCACCGTTGGTACCAACGATAGCACCACCGATAACACGGTGCGTATCTTTGTCGAAGATCATCTTCGTCATACCGTCAGAGCAATCTGAAGCGATTGCACGACCAGAAGCCGCCCATGGGAAAGTCGCAACTTCGTAGTTGATACCTTCAGCCTTCGCTTCTTTCTCTGTCTTACCAACCCACGCCACTTCTGGCTCGGTGTAAGCGATTGAAGGAATAACCTTAGGATCGAAGTAGTGCTTCTTACCAGAAATAACTTCAGCAGCTACGTGACCTTCATGCACACCTTTATGAGCAAGCATTGGCTGACCAACGATATCACCGATAGCGTGGATGTGAGACACGTTGGTACGCATCTGCTTATCAACGTTAATAAAGCCACGCTCATCAACTTCAATGCCCGCTTTTTCAGCGTCGATCAGCTTACCGTTTGGTACACGACCGATAGCTACAAGTACTGCATCATAACGTACAGGCTCTGCAGGTGCTTTTTTGCCTTCCATTGAAACGTAGATACCGTCTTCTTTCGCTTCAACAGCCGTTACTTTGGTTTCCAGCATCAGGTTGAATTTCTTCTTGATGCGCTTAGTAAAGATTTTAACGATGTCTTTATCAGCCGCAGGAATAACCTGATCGAACATTTCAACAACGTCGATCTGAGAACCTAGTGCGTGGTAAACCGTACCCATTTCCAGGCCGATGATACCGCCACCCATTACCAGCAGCTTCTCAGGAACTTCTTTCAGCTCCAGAGCATCCGTTGAATCCCAGATACGTGGGTCTTCATGCGGAATGAAAGGCAGTTCAATTGGACGAGAACCCGCAGCAACAATCGCGTTGTCGAAGTTTACAGTTGTTTGACCGTCTTCGCCTTCAACTACGATAGTGTTCGGGCCAGTAAACTTACCGTAACCATTAACAACGTTAACCTTACGCATCTTAGCCATGCCGCCAAGACCACCGGTTAACTGAGTGATTACTTTATCTTTCCACAAACGGATTTTATTGATGTCTGTTTGCGGCTCGCCAAACACAACACCGTGATCAGCCATTGCTTTAGCTTCTTCGATAACTTTTGCTACGTGAAGCAGAGCTTTTGATGGGATACAACCCACGTTCAGACATACACCACCAAGGGTGTTGTACTTTTCGATTAGAACCGTATCTAGACCTAAGTCAGCGCAACGGAACGCCGCAGAGTAACCAGCAGGGCCTGAACCCAAAACCACTACCTGGGCTTTAATTTCTTTACTCATCATGACCTCGTTGTAAGTCTTTTATCCCTAACAGGCTATAAGGTTATTTGCACTTTATACTTCTAGTTGACTAACAAGTTTACAGCCCTGTTAACAAACTGAAAAGGAAATTGGCATAGCCTGTGAGCTACACAACAATTCCATGCCTGCTTTTGCAGGCATGGCGTTGTGGATATGAAACCTTAAAGCACCAAACGGCGGATATCAGATAGACAACCGTTTAGGTAAGTAATGAAGCGTGCACCTTCAGCACCATCGATCACGCGGTGATCGTAAGACAGTGACAGAGGAAGCATCAGGCGAGGTTCGAAGTCCTTGCCGTTCCATACTGGTTTCATTTCAGACTTAGATACACCTAGGATACCTACTTCTGGTGCGTTCACGATTGGTGTGAATGCAGTACCACCCAAGCCGCCAAGGCTAGAGATAGTGAAACAGCCGCCCTGCATGTCAGCTGCAGTTAGCTTACCCGCACGAGCTTTCTTAGATACAGCCATTAGCTCTTCAGATAGCTCGTAGATACCTTTCTTGTTCACGTCTTTGAAGACAGGAACAACCAGGCCGTTTGGCGTATCAACAGCAATACCTACGTTCACGTACTTCTTCAGAATCAGGTTTTCACCGTCTTCAGATAGAGAAGAGTTAAATGCAGGGAATGCTTCAAGCGCTTTAGCTACCGCTTTCATGATGAACACAAGTGGAGTGATCTTCATGCCTGAATCTTTCTTCGCTTCAATCGCGTTCTGCTCTTTACGGAATGCTTCCAGAGCAGTGATGTCTGCGTTGTCCCACTGTGTAACGTGAGGGATCATTACCCAGTTACGATGCAGGTTAGCGCCAGAGATCTTCTTGATGCGAGATAGAGGCTTAGTTTCAGTCTCACCGAACTTGCTGAAGTCAACTTTCGGCCATGGTAGTAGACCAAGCGCAGAACCGTCGCCTTTGCCAGATGCAGCAGCACCAGACTCAAGGCGCTTAAGCGCTTCTTTAACGAAGTTCTGTACGTCTTCTTTCAGAATGCGTTGCTTACGGCCAGTACCTTTAACCTTAGATAGGTTAACGCCAAACTCACGAGCTAGACGACGAACAACTGGAGACGCGTGTGCGTACTCGTTGTTTTCCTGGAAATCACCAGTCGCTGCAGGAGCTGCCGCCGGTGCCGCTTTCGCTGGCGCTGCTGCAGGCGCTACCGCCGCTGGAGCAGGTGCCGCACCCGCAACTTCGAATACCATGATTAGCGAGCCAGTAGACACTTTGTCGCCAGCTGCAATCTTGATTTCTTTAACTGTACCCGCGAATGGTGCAGGAACTTCCATAGAAGCCTTGTCACCTTCAACAGTGATCAAAGATTGCTCTTCTTCAACCTTATCGCCAACAGCAACCATGATTTCAGTAACTTCTACTTCATCACCGCCGATGTCTGGTACGTTTACTTCTTTCGCTGCAGATGCTGCAGGAGCCGCCGCTGGCGCTTCTGCTGCTGGAGCAGAACCTGCAGTTTCAAAGATCATGATCAGAGAGCCAGTCGATACTTTATCGCCTGCCGCTACTTTGATCTCTTTTAGCGTACCCGCGAATGGCGCAGGAACTTCCATTGATGCTTTGTCGCCTTCAACAGTAAGAAGAGATTGCTCTTCTTCAATGCTGTCGCCGATAGCGACCATGATTTCAGTAACTTCTACTTCGTCGCCACCGATATCCGGTACGTGAACTTCTTTAAGCTCTGAAGTAGCAGGAGCGGCTGCCGCTGGAGCCGCTTCAACTGCTGGAGCAGCAGGTGCTTCTACAGCACCTTCCGCTTCAAAGATCATGATCAGAGAACCAGTAGAAACAGAGTCACCTTCAGCAACTTTGATTTCTTTAACGATACCCGCCTGAGAAGCTGGTACTTCCATAGAAGCCTTGTCGCCTTCTACAGTGATCAAAGACTGCTCTTCTTCAACCTTGTCGCCAACGCTTACAAGAATCTCAGTTACTTCAACCTCATCCGCACCGATGTCAGGTACATTAATTTCGATTGCCATGTTGTATTGCCTCTTACGCGTATAGCGGGTTGATCTTGTCTGCGTCGATGTCGAATTTCGCAATTGCTTCTGCAACTACTGATTTCTCAATATCACCACGGTTAGCCAGTTCAGTTAGTGCAGCAACAACTACGTAGCCTGCGTTAACTTCGAAGTGACGACGTAGGTTTGCACGGCTGTCAGAACGACCGAAACCATCAGTACCAAGAACTTTGAAAGATTCAGACGGCATGAATGCACGTACTTGCTCAGCGTAGTTCTTCATGTAATCCGTCGCAGCGATAGCTGGCTCAGTACCCATTACAGTTGTGATATAAGGTACTTTTTGCTCTGCTTCTGGGTGTAGCATGTTGTAACGCTCAACATCTTGACCATCGCGAGTCAGTTCGTTGAAAGAAGTTACAGAGAATACGTCAGATGCTACGCCGTAATCTTCGCTTAGGATTTGAGCCGCTTTACGTACTTCATTCATGATAGTACCAGAGCTCATTAGCTGAACTTTCTTCTCACCAGCGTGAGATTCTAGCTTGTAGATACCCTTACGAATGCCTTCTTCAGCGCCTTCTGGCATTGCTGGCATTGCGTAGTTTTCGTTCATTACTGTTAGGTAGTAGAACACGTTCTCTTGGTTCTCACCGTACATGCGACGGATACCGTCTTGCATGATTACAGCAACTTCGTAAGCAAACGTTGGGTCGTAAGAGATACAGTTAGGGATAGTGTTCGCCTGGATGTGCGAGTGACCATCTTCGTGCTGTAGACCTTCACCATTCAGTGTTGTACGACCAGCAGTAGCACCCAATAGGAAACCACGAGCTTGTTGGTCACCTGCTAGCCATGCCATGTCACCAATACGCTGGAAACCGAACATTGAGTAGTAGATGTAGAATGGGATCATTGGCAGATCGTTTGTGCTGTAAGATGTAGCAGCAGCAACCCAAGATGCCATTGAGCCTAGCTCGTTAATGCCTTCTTGTAGAACCTGACCAGACGTCGCTTCTTTGTAGTAAGAAACCACACCGCGGTCTTCAGGTGTGTACTCTTGACCGTGTGGGTTATAGATACCAACCTGACGGAATAGACCTTCCATACCAAAGGTACGAGCTTCATCACAGATGATTGGTACGATGTTCTTACCAATAGCTTTATCTTTAAGCAGGATATTTAGCGTACGCACGTAAGCCATAGTCGTAGAGATGTCACGCTTCTGCTCGCCGAGTAGAGGTGCGAAATCGTCTAGCTCTGGCACCTTAAATTCTTGTGTGAACTTAGGCAGACGCTTAGGCGTGTAACCGTGTAGCGCGTTACGACGTGCATGCAGGTAGTTGTACTCTGCAGAACCTTCTTCCAGTTTCAGGTACGGAAGATTCTTCATGTCTTCGTCAGAAACCAGATCTTCCAGGCCTAGGCGATCGCGTAGGTGCTGAACATGCGTCATGTCCATTTTCTTCACACCGTGAGCGATGTTCTTACCTTCAGCCGCTTCACCCATGCCGTAACCTTTAACAGTTTTAGCCAGAATTACGGTTGGACGACCTTCAGTTTCTTTTGCATTGTTAAATGCAGCAAACAGCTTAGAAGACTCGTGACCACCACGCTTAAGCGCGAAGATTTCGTCATCAGTCATATCAGCAACTAGTGCAGCTGTTTCTGGGTATTTACCAAAGAAGTGCTCACGTACGTATGCACCATCTTTAGATTTGAATGTCTGGTAGTCACCATCGATAGTTTCGTTCATTAGCTGAAGAAGCTTACCAGTAGTGTCTTTCGCTAGTAGCGAATCCCAGTTGTTACCCCAAACCACTTTAACCACATTCCAGCCAGCACCTTTGAACAGGCCTTCTAGCTCTTGAATGATCTTACCGTTACCCATAACAGGGCCATCTAGACGCTGTAGGTTACAGTTGATTAGGAAACATAGGTTGTCTAGCTTTTCACGGGCAGCGAAAGAGATTGCACCGCGTGATTCTGGCTCATCCATCTCACCATCACCCAGGAACGCATATACGCGCTGAGCAGAGGTGTCTTTTAGGCCACGACCTTCCAGATACTTTAGGAAACGTGCTTGATAGATAGCAGAGATAGGGCCTAGACCCATAGAAACAGTCGGGAACTGCCAGAACTCAGGCATTAGTTTAGGGTGCGGGTATGAAGGGATACCTTTGCCATCAACTTCTTGACGGAAGTTGTCTAGCTGCTCTTCAGTCAGACGACCTTCAACAAATGCACGAGAATAGATACCTGGAGAGATGTGGCCCTGGTAGTAAACCAAATCGCCGCCATCAACTTCGTTTGGAGCACGGAAGAAGTGGTTGAAACATACTTCGTAGAATGCAGAAGCAGACTGGTAAGAAGCCATGTGGCCACCTAGGTCTAAATCTTTCTTAGAAGCACGTAGTACGATCATGATTGCGTTCCAACGGATGATGGAACGAATACGACGCTCAAGAGTAGTATCACCAGGATACGCAGGCTCTTGTGCAGCTGGGATCGTATTGATGTAGTTCGTAGTCATGCCTGTTGGCATATCTACACCGTCTAAACGTGCTTTATCCAGAACTTGCTCAAGCAGGTACTGTGCACGCTCTACACCTTCTTCACGAACGACTGATTCAAGAGCTTCTAGCCACTCTTGAGTTTCAAGTACGTCAACGTCATTTTTCATGACTTCAGACATGCGATCTATCCTTTCGTTGATAATCTACAAAACTAACAATGTCGCGACTGTTTACTACCTGCCTCGGCTGATATGAGGGGTACTAATCCAGCCCGTCCTTGCGTTGTTGAATCCGACGAAGAGAGCGTTCACGTCTGCTATCTTCACGCGATAAATCCAACAGGGTTTCCTCGATATAAGCCAAATGTGCATGCGATGCTTCACGGGCTTTTTCTGGCTCACCAGAAACAATTGCCTGCACAATATTGGCTCGATGCTTTCGCACCTTTTCCACAACCTCTGGGCGGCGGTTCAGGAGCTCAAAGTTTTGTAATACGTTTTGCTCTAGCAAAGGGGCAAGGCTGCGGATGATATGAAGCAGTACCATGTTGTGTGCGGATTCCGTCACCGCAATCAGGTACTGCATTACCGCACTGGCTTCGGCTTTTTGATCACCTAGCTGCTGAGCGTCTTGTATCCATGTATGGCAGTCACGAATACGAGTGAAATCTTCTTCGTTGCCTCGTAATGCCGCGTAATACGCAGCCAGGCCTTCAAGGGCGTGACGAGACTCCAGTAAATCGAGTTGGGTTTCCGGGTGGGTGCTTAGCAAGTCCAGCAGCGGCTCAGAAAAACTCTGCCATAGTTTTTCTGTCACAAAGGTGCCGCCACCCTGACGGCGGGTCAGGAGATTTTTGGCTTCAAGGCGCTGGATTGCTTCTCGAACGGAAGGACGTGAAACGTCGAATTGCTTAGCCAGCTCACGTTCAGGCGGCAGCTGCTGACCCGGGGACAAGGTGCCCTCGAGGATCAGACGCTCAATTTCCTGCTCGATAGCATCGGAGAGCTTGGGTTGGCGAATTCGTTTATAAGTCATTTTTTATTTATGCTTCTGGCACTTATAGCGTTTCAGTAAACCTGTTCGCGGATAATTGGTATTACCAATTAAATTGTGGAAGGAAAGTTTACAGAAATAATTTGGGATGTCCACCAGCAACTTGACGGAAATCATAGAACGAGTGGTGATTTAACAAAGATTTCAACTTATGAAAACTTATTAAAACACCATCAACACCATTCATTAACAGTAAAAAGAAGAAATAAAGGAGGGAGAACGATAAATGGTCAGACCAATCAAAGTTAGCCTAATTTTCAACCCTGTAAGGATTACTTTTCAATCAAGGCGATTTTAAACGTACGCCAGTCAAAAGACAGGCCAGGATCCGTTTTTCTACCGGGAGCTATAAATTCATGGCCGGTGATCCGTGAAGAAGTAATCTTCGGATAACGGTTTATTATTACCCGGGAAAGCTCAGTCAGGGTATCATACTGGGCCTGGGTATAAGGGAGGGTGTCCGTTCCTTCCAGCTCAATTCCAATAGAATAATCGTTACACTTATCACGGCCTTCAAACTGCGAAACACCGGCATGCCATGCACGACAATTAAATGGAACAAACTGAATAATATCGCCATTTCGTCTAATTAAACAATGAGCAGAGACACGAAAACCTGAAATTAACTCGAAATAGGGATGCTCATCCGGGTCTAGCTGTCCGGTAAAAAGCTGCTCTATGTAGGGGCCACCAAACTGCCCCGGCGGTAAACTGATATTGTGTACCACCAGCAGCGAGATATCATCGCTATCCGGTCGCTCATCAAAAAACGGTGAAGGAACATGCTTAACGCCTTCCACCCAATGATGCTGATTAATTGTTAACATTTGTAAACCCTGGATTCTTAGTCATAAAATCAGGCTCGCGGAGCATAAAACAAGTCACGCGCCAGCCCTCGAAAATTCGTTCCTCTACTTCAATATTCCAATATCAAAGCCTTACTATTCTTCATCACTCCCGATATATTTTCATCATAACGCGCTTTCCCGATTTTCCTCGGAACTCAGATCCCGGATCTCGCATCTCCTTTTTTCTCCATGTATGATCGAAACCATCAATAAAGCAGGAAGCACCAACCGCTTCCCCGGCTAACCAGCAGCTTAACCCTTGCTACGGATATGTCATGACTCAGATGGAAAAGAAGCACGACAGCGCATCGCGCCTGAACTACCTAAAACAACAGCTCCCACAGGAAATTACCCGTGCCGTCGCCGACACCCTGCGTGAAGATCTCGGTGGTGTCATTGACCCGTCACGTGATGTTACCGCCAGCCTGATCCCGGCAGACAGCCAAGGGGTTGCCACCATTATTACCCGAGAACACGGAGTATTCTGCGGCCAGATGTGGGCCGAAGAAGTATTCAAACAACTAGGTGGCGAAGTCTCTATTGAATGGCATATCCAGGATGGCGATACCGTTGAACCCAATCAAATCCTATGCACCTTGCGCGGCCCATCACGGATCCTGCTTACCGGCGAGCGCAACGCGATGAACTTTATCCAGACCCTGTCAGGCTGCGCAACCACAACAGCAGAATACGTTAAGCAACTGGAAGGTACTAATACCCGACTTCTCGATACCCGCAAGACTATTCCCGGCCTGCGCAGCGCACTGAAATATGCCGTCACTTGCGGCGGCGGCTACAACCACCGTATCGGCGTATTTGATGCTTACCTGATCAAAGAGAACCACATCATTGCCTGCGGCAGTATTGAAGCAGCTATCACCACAGCAAAAGAGCTGAATCCGGGCAAGCCGGTTGAAGTGGAAACAGAAAGCCTGGAAGAGTTGCAGCGCGCTATCGATGCCGGTGCCGACATCATTATGCTGGATAACTTCACTTTCGATATGATGCGCGAGGCCGTTGCTATCAACCAAGGTCGCGCGGCACTGGAAAACTCCGGCAACATCACCTTACAAAACATCCGTGAATGCGCCGAAACAGGCGTGGATTACATTTCTGTCGGCGCACTGACCAAACACCTAAAGGCAATGGATCTGTCGATGCGGTTTAAGTAACCCTGTTTCAAGTTATCAGAGGCGATAACTGTGTGTTTCGCCTCATTTAATTCCCTCTGCTTTCAATCAATCTCCACTCATTTCGGTAAATAATTACCAACCACGCCCTCTCTCGCAGCCCTATCCAAGGCTAGACTAGATACTCAAACACACTTTCCCCATATTCCTACCAATCATATCAATATCCCTATATTGATGATTTTCTTATTACTAAAACCCGTTGTCCGCCGAAGCTGATATGCAAAAAAATGCAACAATACACATTATTTTTCTAACTCAGCCCAGTAACCCTTTCTCGATATTTTCAATCAGTTGTGCATGAGAACTATGCTGAACCCACTTTATTTTTCGTGCTTGCGGGCATATTTAAAAAGGGTTTAAAACAAATGAAAGGACAAAAGGGTTTTACGTTAATTGAATTGATGATCGTGGTGGCGATTATTGGAATTATTTCTGCGTTTGCAATTCCAGCTTATTCTGATTATACGCAACGTACCCGTGTCGCTGGTGCAGTAGCCGGTATAACTGGTTTTAAAACTGCGGTTGCATTATGTGCACAAGACCTAGGCACACTGGCTGGCTGTAATGCCGGTAGTAACGATATTCCTGCTGCTATTGCAGCAGCGAATGCTGGTGCCACGATCTCTTATGTTGATCAGCTTACAATAGATGACGGCGTAATAACGGTAACATCAACAGCAAACGATGGAGCTGCAACTCCTGCATTATTAGCAGTAACTCTCACGCCAACGATTCAAAATGGAGTTTTTGATTGGGATTTAACTGGAACAGGATGCGCTACTACAACACCAGGTCGTGGCATAGATTGTTCAAGTAACTAATGCAAACCAATCTCGCCTCTATCCTGCACCAGGCCGGGCTTATCAGCCTGGTGCAGGAACAGCAAGTGGTAGACTTTGCCAGGGCCGAAGGCACCTCTGTGCCTTCGGCTTTGGTTCAGCTCGGTCTGTTCAGCAGTACCGAGCTGGCACGCCACTTAGAACATATATTTGCCATCGCCCTGGTTGATGCCCACCAGTATGACTATGCTAGCTGTTGTAAAAACCTCAACCAAAGAGACTTAATACTCAGGCACAAAATCCTGCCACTGCAAGCCACAGAACATACCCTCTATATTGGCCTGTGCGATCCGACCCAACTCGATGCGCTGGATGAATTCCGCTTTGCTACCGGCAAAAATATCGAGCCGTTACTGCTGGAAACCAAACAACTGGATGCAGCCATCCGTCGTATGTACGGCAGCGACATAGGGGGAAAAACCTCCCAAGGCCAGCAACAAAATCAACGCAGTGTCAGTGATGCCGACTTAGTTGATCTGGTCGATCTGAGTGAAGGCGAACAGCTGGATGAGACAACTGATTTAAGCCAGGACAACGCACCGGTTACCCGCTACATTAATCAGGTACTGCTTGATGCCGTGCGAAAAAAAGCCTCGGATATCCATTTCGAGCCGTATGAAGAAACCTACCGGATCCGCTTTCGTTGCGACGGGATCTTGCACCAGCACGCCAATCCACCCGCACATTTGTCTCGACGGCTGTCTACCCGTATCAAGGTGATGTCCAAACTCAATATTGCCGAACGCCGCCAACCACAGGATGGCCGGATCAAGTTAAAGCTCGCTCCTACTCTGGCGGTTGATCTGCGGGTTTCAACCCTGCCGACACTGTGGGGTGAAAAAGTAGTACTGCGGATCCTCGACAGTTCCAGTGCCAATCTGGACATCGATATTCTTGGTTATAACGTCCAGCAAAAACAGGCCTACCTTGATGCCCTGCAGCAACCGCAGGGAATGATCCTGATGACCGGCCCAACGGGCAGCGGCAAGACCGTCTCGCTCTATACCGGGCTGAAAATTCTTAATACCGATGAGCGCAACATATCAACCGCCGAAGATCCGGTGGAAATCAACCTGCCAGGGATCAACCAGGTTCAAATCAATAATATGGTCGGGCTGGGCTTTGCCGAAGCGCTGCGATCTTTCCTGCGTCAGGATCCAGATGTGGTAATGGTTGGTGAGATCCGCGATCTGGAAACCGGCGCTATAGCAGTGAAAGCCGCCCAGACCGGTCACCTGGTGCTTTCAACCCTGCATACCAACTCGGCAGCAGAAACCATTACCCGATTGACCAACATGGGTGTGGAAGATTTCAACCTCGCTTCCTCGCTGAGCCTGATCATCGCTCAGCGTCTCGCACGCCGGCTCTGCAATAACTGCAAGGAAGCACATCACCTCGATGATTTCATGAGAAAAAAGCTTGCTATCAACACAGATACAACACTCTATCAGGCCCGCGCAGGAGGCTGCGACGACTGCAATAACGGTTATCTCGGTCGAGTCGGGATCTATGAAGTAATGCCCTTTACCCGCGAACTTGCCGAAGCCCTGATGGCCGGAGCCTGTACGCTTGAGCTGGAAGATATTGCCTGCCGCCAAGGGATGCAGAAGCTGCAACAATCAGGGATAGAAAAACTCATCGCAGGGGTCACCAGCCTGACAGAGCTTCAGCGGGTACTGCACTTTAGCTAATCGTTAACAAGGAACACAGTTATGGCACAGGCCAGTAAAGTTCGTTATTACCACTGGCGCGGCGTCAACCAGGCCGGAAGAAAGATCTCAGGTGTCATCTTAGGATTTCAGGAACAAGAAGTACGCGCCAAGCTCAGTGAGCAGATGATACAGGTCAAAAAAATCAAGCGACGAAATCCTTCAACCCTGAGCAAACTCAAAAATCAAATGAAACCGGCCGACATTACGGCAATTACCCGTCAACTGGCAACCATGATCGCCGCAGGGGTACCGGTGGTACAGGCATTAAAGCTGATGTCCAGCAGCCATCACAAAGCTGAAGCCCGGGCTGTACTGACACAAGTCACCATACAAGTCGAATCCGGCGCCTCACTTTCCAAAGCATTGAAAACCAGCTCACCGCTGTTTGACAATTTCTATTGCGATCTTGTCTTTACCGGAGAACAAACCGGACATTTAGGGGAAGTGTTTGAGCGCATTGCAACCTACCGGGAAAAAAGCGAAGCGATGCGCAAGAAAGTCGTAAAAGCAATGATTTACCCAAGTATGGTTACCCTCACCGCTATTATTGTCACCATTATGATGCTGGTTTTTGTGATCCCACAATTTGCCAGCATCTTCAGTAGCTTTGGTGCCGAACTTCCCTGGTTTACCCGTCAGGTGATCAAAGCATCCGATTTCATGCTCAACAGTGGCGCGTACCTGGCTACAGCTCTGGGTTGCGCTCTGCTCCTCACCCATTATAGCTACAAGCGCTCACCCAGCTTTAAACAAGCCATCCACCGCTTCAACCTCAAGCTGCCCATCATTGGCACCGTGTTACTCAAAGCAACTGTCGCCCGGTTCTCCCGTACACTGGCCACCACCTTCAGTGCCGGCATTCCGCTATTGAACGGCTTGCAATCCGCAGGGAAAACGGCCGGAAACCTTCATATAGAACAAGCCGTAGAAGAAGCCTATACCAGTACCGCCGCCGGAATGCCGCTTCACATTGCCCTGCGGCAAAGCGATGTCTTTCCCGAGCTGATGCTGCAAATGACCATGATTGGCGAAGAGTCAGGTTCCCTCGATGACATGCTCAATAAAATGGCCAACCTCTATGAAAATGATGTCGATAACACGGTCGACAACCTGGGAAAGATTATCGAACCGTTGATCATTATCTTCCTCGGCGGCCTTATAGGCGGCTTGCTAGTTGCCATGTACATGCCGATTTTCAAACTGATGAGTGTGATAGGGTAATTGACTGGTTCTAGGATCTCCCCCCTGAATCCCCTACAATAACCGCATATGTATATATGAGATGTTTTTCATGGAACTGCTGACTTACTATCCTTGGCTATTTCCTGCCTTTGCGGCCCTGTTCGGCTTGCTGATCGGCAGCTTCCTTAATGTGGTGATCTATCGCCTGCCTGTCATGATGGAGCGACAATGGAAAGCTGACTGCGCCGAATGCTTCCCTGAGTTTGGCCCGGTCGACGATAGCCAGACATTCAACCTGAGCATACCGCGCTCGCGCTGCCCGCACTGTCAGCACCAAATCAGCATGAGGGAAAATATTCCGGTACTGAGCTGGCTGCTGCTTAAAGGACGCTGTCGCTCGTGCCAGGCAAAGATCAGCACCCGCTATCCGGCAGTCGAACTGTTTACTGCCATCGTAACGGCAACGGTCGCCACCGTGTTACCCCCTTCACAGTGGGCTATTGCGGTGATCTTTTTCAGCTTTGCCCTGATCGCTCTCACTTTTATCGATATCGATAAGATGTTGCTGCCGGATCAGATCACCCTTCCCCTGATGTGGGGCGGTATCCTGGTTGCCTTACTTGGCTGGGGGCCTATCTCCCTGACTGATTCGGTGATCGGAGCCATGGCTGGCTACCTGTCTCTCTGGAGCCTGTACTGGTGTTTCAAGCTTCTAACCGGTAAAGAAGGGATGGGATATGGTGATTTCAAGCTACTTGCAGCTCTAGGTGCTTGGTTAGGTTGGCAATTACTACCTTTTGTTGTCCTGTTGTCTTCCTTGGTCGGGGCAATTTGTGGCATCATCTTGTTGCGTATACAAAGTTCTGATTCTCAGACCCCGTTTTCCTTCGGTCCTTACCTTGCCCTGGCAGGCTGGATTGGCATTCTATGGGGTGAAGATATCCTGAACTGGTACCTGACTTCATATTTAGGACTGTAATTATGACTATGGTTGTCGGGCTAACCGGCGGTATCGGCAGTGGCAAAACCACAGTCGCAGATCTGTTTGCCCACTATAACATTGATATTATTGATGCTGATGTTGCCGCCCGGGAAGTTGTAGAGCCCGGCACTCCCGGCTTGCAAGCCATTACTGAAAAACTGGGTTCTGACATCCTGCTGACAGACGGCACCCTCGACCGCAGTAAGCTAAGACAGGTGATTTTCAATGATAACAGTCTGAAAACATGGATTAATCAGTTACTCCACCCAATGATCAGGGAAAGGATGCTGGATGATATTGCGCAGGCAACCTCACCTTACTGCCTGCTGGTGATCCCGCTGATGGTTGAAAATAACCTGCAAACCATGGCTCACCGCCTTCTTGTAGTTGATGTGGATGAGGAAGTGCAGATCGCCCGCACCAAGCAACGTGATCAGGTTGATGCCGATCATGTCAAAAAGATCCTGGCCGCCCAGGCCTCCCGCGAGGACAGACTGGCCGCCGCTGACGATGTGATTAGCAACAATGGCAACAGTACAGCACTTAGAGATGAAGTAGCCGCTCTGCACCAGCAATATTTAGCGATGAGCCTTCAATATCAATAACGAGTTAACATCGGATAATGCAAGTATGCTAACAAACCGCTTTGAACATCCGTTGAATGAAAAAGTGCGTATTTATTTACGGCTTGAGTATTTGATCCGGCAGATGACTCATTCCAGTCAACTCAGTGATCAGTGGCAGCATCAGATTTTTTTCCGCGCCCTGTTTGACCTGCTGGAAATCCTAGATCAAATCCAACTCAAATCCGAGCTGGCCAAAGATCTCGACAAACAGAGAACCAAACTAAAAAGCTGGCTCAATATTAATGGGGTCGATCAGTCTGCCCTGTTGGCTATTCTCGATAATTTGGATCTTGCTCACCATAAACTTATCGCTGCCAACCGCCTAGGTCAGGATATCCGTGAAGATCGCTTCTTGAGCGGCATCAAACAGCGTTTCTCAATCCCTGGCGGTAGCTGCTGTTTCGATCTGCCAACCCTGCACCACTGGCTACATTTACCATTGGCGCATAAACAAAGTGATCTCGCTAACTGGCTGACACAGCTAGCCGAACTGACTGAGGCTCTCAATTTATGGTTGCGTTTAACCCGCGAATCGGGGCACTTCCAACCGCAAGTTGCCCGCAGCGGCTTCTTTCAGTATGAAGCTGAAGATGCCAGCCTGCTTCGCCTTGAAATTTGCCCTAGCCATGGGGTTTACCCTATGATATCAGGCCATCGCAACCGCTTTGCCATTCGTTACCTGCCTTTTGAGGAAGGGACGAGTATTGCGGAAGCTATCGAGTTTAAATTAGCTATTTGCTGAGGTTCATTGTGACGCAATCTAGCACGCCGTCTTCGGCTAACATCACCGTGGTGAAATGCCCGACCTGCCAATCCAAGGTTGAATGGAGCGAGAAAAGCCCATTTCGCCCTTTCTGCTCAAAGCGCTGCCAGCTGATTGACCTTGGCGAATGGGCCGAGGAAGAAAAAGCGATCCCGGGTGCGCCCGACATGTCTGATTCCGACGGCTGGTCGGAAGATATGGGCTATTAATTAATATAGAGCCTAGCTCCTGGTTTCGTGGAAACACGAGCAATCCGCTAGGCTCAATTTTACATCCCCATCAACTTATCCAGCACTATCTCATTCGCTTCCGGGAAATCATAGTCTCGAAGTTTAGTCAGTTTTACCCATTCACCCGGTTGGCCTTCTTTGCCATATGCCTCTCCTTCAAATCCCTTAACCAGAAAGAAATCAAACTTCAGCGCTTTTTCCGGATATTCGTGCTCAAGGGCAATAAAATGCTCCAGTTCGGTAACCAGAATCCCGACTTCTTCATCAAGCTCACGTATAACAGCCTGCTCTGCTGTCTCGCCGCACTCAACCTTACCTCCGGCAAACTCCCAGAAACCACCTTTATGCGCCTTAGCGGCACGCTGAGTAATAAATACCTTATCCTGCTGATCGTTCAAAATGATTCCGGCCGAGATCCAAACTTGTTTCTTATCCATTTCAAAGCCTGCTTTTCATTTCGAGGGACACTGCAATCCCTCTTTTAATCGTTATAAAAAAGGCCGCTTGCGCGGCCTTTTACTGTATCAAACCTATCCGGAGGATCAATTAACTGATCTTACCGTGACACTGCTTGTATTTTTTACCGGAACCACAAGGGCAAGGCTCATTACGACCTACCTTGCGCTCTTCACGCTGGAACGGTGTCGCTTCCTGAGCTTCGCTGCTTTCATCGGCAATCTGGCTTTCCGCATTCTGGTGCTGGAACTGTTGACGACGAGCTAGCTCTTCAGCCTGACGGCGACGCTCTTCTTCCAGACGCTCAACTTCTTCCTGCTGCTGAACACGTACCTTGCTCAGAATCGCAATCACATCCGATTTCAGGCTCTCAAGCATGCCCTCGAACAATTCAAACGACTCACGCTTGTATTCCTGTTTCGGGTTCTTCTGAGCATAACCACGCAGGTGGATCCCCTGACGCAGGTGATCCATTGCAGCCAGATGCTCTTTCCACAATGTATCCAGGTTCTGCAGCATCACCGTCTTCTCGAAGTTGCGTAGTACCGGAGCACCAACCACTTCTTCCTTCTGACGATAAATTTCGACCGAAGTATTCACAATACGCTCACGTAATGCTTCTTCGTAAAGCTTCTCTTCGCTATCCAGCCACTCCTGAATTGGCAGCTCCAGATCAAACTCTTTCCTCAGGTGCTCTTCCAGTCCCGGAATGTCCCACATTTCTTCCAGCGACTGCGGCGGAATGTAACCATCAATAACAGCTTGAATTACATCATCGCGGTTCTGCTCGATCATCTCGCTGATGTCTTCAGCATTCATCAGCTCGTCACGCAGCTCGTAAACAACCTTACGCTGATCATTTGCTACGTCATCAAATTCAAGCAACTGCTTACGAATATCGAAGTTACGGCCTTCAACCTTGCGCTGAGCGTTTTCAATCGCCTTGGTTACCCATGGGTGCTCAATCGCTTCGCCTTCTTCCATACCCAGCTTCTTCATCATGTTCGATACACGTTCAGAGGCAAAAATACGCATCAAGCCATCTTCCATCGACAGATAAAAGCGAGATGAACCCGGATCACCCTGACGACCGGAACGACCACGCAGCTGATTATCGATACGACGGGACTCATGACGCTCTGTACCGATAATATGCAAACCACCAGCAGCTAGTACGGCTTCATGGTTATCCTTCCACTTCGCCTTAATAGCAGCAATTTGATCGTCTGTAGCATTGTCCAGCTTGGCAACGTCACTCTGCCATGAGCCACCCAACACGATATCCGTACCACGGCCGGCCATATTGGTTGCAATTGTTACTGCACCAGACTGACCCGCTTCAGCAACGATGTCCGCTTCTTTCTCGTGGAACTTCGCATTCAGAACCTGGTGCTTGATACCTTGTTTCTTCAGCGCATTAGACAGAAGTTCAGATTTTTCAATCGAGACTGTACCCACCAAGACTGGCTGGCCTTTTTCGACACGCTCTCTGATGTCTTCACTGATAGCAGCAAACTTCTCAAGCTCGGTCATGTACACCAAGTCACCCATATCATCACGGATCATTGGTTTGTTAGTAGGAAGTACCACGGTTTCCAGACCGTAGATAGACTGGAATTCGAACGCTTCGGTATCGGCCGTACCTGTCATACCCGACAGCTTGGAGTATAGACGGAAGTAATTCTGGAAAGTGATCGATGCTAGGGTCTGGTTTTCGTTCTGGATCTTCGCTCCTTCTTTGGCTTCAACAGCCTGATGAAGACCTTCAGACCAACGGCGACCAGGCATAGTACGACCAGTGTGCTCATCAACGATGATCACTTCATTATCTTTAACGATATAGTCAACATCACGCTCAAACAGCACATGGGCACGAAGCGCCGCATGCACGTGATGTAGCAGGCTGATATTGGCAGGTGAATACAGTGTATCGTCCTCTTCCATCATGCCTTTTTGCTTAAGCAGCTCTTCAACAAACTCCTGACCTGTTTCTGTCAGGTGTGCCTGTTTGGATTTCTCGTCAACCGTATAGTGGCCATCGCCACGGTATTCTTCGGTATCTTCCTGATCCTGCTTTTGCAGGCTTGGGATCAGGCCATTGATCTTGATATACAGCTCTGAACTATCTTCAGCAGGACCGGAGATGATCAGCGGCGTACGGGCCTCATCGATCAGGATAGAATCCACTTCATCGACTACGGCAAAGAAGCGCTCGCGCTGAACGCAATCTTCCGGACGAAATGCCATATTGTCACGCAGGTAGTCGAAGCCAAATTCGTTGTTAGTACCATAAAGTACATCTGCTGCGTAAGCTTCTTTCTTCGCTTGCGGCGGCATGTTAGGCACGTTAACACCAACAGTCATGCCCAGGAATTCAAATAACGGACGGTTGGTTTCCGCATCTCGTGCAGCCAGGTAGTCGTTCACCGTTACAATGTGAACACCTTTGCCCGTCAGCGCATTCAGGTACGCAGGCAGGGTTGCCGTCAGGGTCTTACCTTCACCAGTACGCATCTCGGCTATCTGGCAGTTATTCAGCACCATACCGCCAATCATCTGAACATCGAAGTGACGCATGCCAAAGACACGCTTAGATGCTTCACGGACAGTTGCAAATGCTTCAGGAAGAAGCTGGTCGAGGGTTTCACCTTGATCTAAACGCTCACGGAATTCAGCTGTTTTTGCTTTCAGCTCTTCATCCTGCAGGCTTTCAAATTGAGGTTCTAGCTTATTGATTTGGTCTACAATTTTGCGCATACGACGCAGAGTGCGGTCGTTACGGCTACCGATAACTTTGGTCAGTAGTTTTGATAACATGGCGATGCCGTTTTCTCTTTGTTATTTCAGCTTCAGTACTGGCTGAATCGCTTAATCTGGGTTTCATAACCGGGATTGAATCATCCCTATCCCGTCTGAATCCGCCACAAATGTGACAACAGAAGCCGACACGAAAAACAAGGGTTATAAGTGATATTGTGGCCACCTTGATTGATTTCAAGGGGAATAAGAAAACAATACCAATGATTTGCTCAAGGCCGACGTCTTACCGACAATTGCAGCCCCGCTGCTAGGCATACATGCCATTGCTATAGATATGCTGATAATCATTATCCAGCAATTCTACAGACTTGGTATAATATGACATATTGACGAGGCCGCCTATGATAAATACGGGTGACTTGCTTTTCATATACGAAAAATTAGAACTTAGCCCCTAAATCATGATTTGGAATGGAGTGTAATGCGCGATCATCGCCCTCAAACCACCGCCAGCCTGCTCGATGACAGCCAGTTAGGCAACATCCAACAGCGTGCTATCGCACTCAGCAAGCTGAACAAAGCCGTCAAGCAGCACCTCGATTGCGCTGAGTTCTGCCGTGTCAGTAACTATCGGCAAGGCACGCTGATTATCGAAACTGCATCGGCAGCCTGGTCTATGCGGCTTAATTATGAGCGCAATAACCTGATCAAAAAACTCAGGGAAAAACTTCTGCCAAACCTGGGCAATATTGAGGTAAAAATTAATCCGGCACTGGCTGCGGTTGAACAGAAACCAAAAGAGAAGACACCAGATATTGTCCAGAAACCTATCTCCCCTCTGGCAGCGCAGTATTTACTTAGCGCAGCAAAAAACGCACCCAAGAAGGTGAAAGACAAGCTTGAACGACTTGCCGCCCTTTCAGCCAAGGGAAAAAATAAATAACAAAGTTCAAGAAATAATGGCAGGAAAAGCGGGTCTTGCAGATTACACAAACAAAAACGCCGGACTGAGTCCGGCGTTTTTATCAATTCTTATGGCTTAAGCCAGTACCATTCCCGGCTGGGCAAAGGTAACCGGTACTTCGTGTTCTTCCTCAAAGGTCGACCACTCATAAGCTTCCTGATCAGCAAGTACAGCACGCAATAGCTTGTTGTTCAATGCATGGCCAGACTTATAAGCACACATTTCACCGATAATGTTGTGGCCGCACATGTAAAGGTCACCAATGGCATCCAGAACTTTGTGAGTCACTAGCTCATTATCGAAACGTAGGCCTTCATCGTTCAGGATACGATAGTCATCCAAAACAATGGCATTATCAAAGCTCCCCCCCAGACACAGGTTCTGTGACTGAAGGTACTCGATATCACGCATGAAACCGAAGGTTCGTGCACGACTGATATCTTTTACAAATGACTGGCTGGAAAAATCCAACACTAGACGCTGCTGCTCTGATTCAATCGCCGGGTGATTAAAATCGATGGCGAAGTCAAGGCGGAATCCATTATGTGGACGTAGCTCTGCCCATTTATCACCATCTTCGACGCGAACAGTTTTTTTGATACGCAAGAATCGCTTCGGCGTGTTCAGCGTATCGATACCGGCAGACTGCAGCAGATAAATAAATGGGCTGGCGCTACCATCCATAATTGGAATTTCAGGCGCATCCACTTCGATAATCACGTTATCGATACCCATACCTGCTAAAGCCGCGTTCAAGTGTTCAACAGTTGAGATACGCACCCCTTCTTCATTCACAAGGGCGGTACACAGCATGGTATCTCGTACTGAATCAGCATCAGCCGGAAAATCAACAGGCGGATTCAAATCAGTACGGCGATAAATCACACCAGTATTTGCTGCGGCAGGACGAAGAATAAGCGTCACCTTACGGCCAGAGTGAAGGCCCACCCCAGTCGTTTGCACTATGCTTTTCAGTGTACGTTGTCTAATCATCTGCTCTTCTCAACTATTGTTAGCCAATACATCGGCCCATTTATAACAAATGTTCGATAAATGGGCAGATATGATACCACTTCTTATTTGATAACCCAAACAGTTTACGCCGACTAGTCAGCCTGCTTGCGCAAAAACGCAGGGATATCAAGGTAGTCGTGGTCAGCCTGAGGCTTTGATTTTGGTGCTGCAGAAGAGGCTGATGACGGCACGTTAGTTTCAGCTGCAGGAGCTTGCTGAGTCAACGGTGCAGATTTCGCTTCTTCAACTGCAGGTGCTGCAGTTTTTTCCTGAGCAACAGCCTGTACAGGCTTAGAAGTCGTAACCAGGGTAATATCTGGCTTACTTTCTTTGCCGATACCTGTTGCAACAACAGTGACACGCAGCTCATCAGACATTTCTGGATCCAGAGATGTACCGATAACAACGGTTGCATTGTCTGATGCAAATGCCTTCACTGTGTTACCCACAGTTTCAAACTCATCAAGACGCATATCAAGACCAGCAGTAATGTTAACCAAAACACCACGCGCACCAGCCAAATCGATATCTTCCAGCAGCGGGCTTGAAATTGCCATTTCTGCCGCTTCTTCCGCACGATCGTCACCGGTGGCAACACCGCTGCCCATCATGGCATGGCCCATCTCAGACATCACAGTGCGAACGTCAGCAAAGTCGACGTTAATCATACCCGGGCGGGTAATTAGCTCTGCAATACCCTGAACGGCGTTTTTCAGCACGTCATTTGCTTTAGCAAATGCGTCCAGCAGCGTAATACCACGGCCAAGAACTTTCAGCAGCTTCTCATTTGGAATCGTGATCAGAGAGTCAACATGCTTGGACAGCTCTTCGATACCCTGCTCGGCAAACGCCATGCGCTTTTTGCCTTCAAAGCTAAACGGCTTGGTCACAACCGCAACGGTAAGAATACCCAGCTCTCTTGCTACTTCAGCAATAATTGGCGCGGCACCGGTACCGGTACCACCACCCATACCGGCAGCAATAAAGATCATGTCAGAACCTTGCAGCTCAGTCTTGATCGCTTCACGATCCTCAAGGGCCGAATCACGACCTACCTGAGGGTTAGCACCTGCACCCAGACCCTTAGTGATATCACCACCAATCTGGATCACAGTACTTACACTGCTCTTACGAAGTGCCTGAGCATCAGTATTTACACTGATAAACTCAACACCTTCAATCGACTCACGTACCATGTGATCGACAGCATTACCGCCGCCGCCGCCAACGCCAATGACCTTGATTACTGCTTCATCAGACATTTCCATCATCGGTTCAAACATTTGTTCTCTCCGTCTTTCCTGTTCGCATCAGGTTTAAAATTCTTTTCTTAGCCAGCCACTGATTTTAGAGAATATTCCGGAAACCGAACGCTTCGGCTCCAGATCACTACCATCAAATGTCTGACTGTCCTTTCCGTAATGCAGTAAACCTACTGCAGTCGCATAATGCGGTGACTGGACATAATCAGTCAGGCCACTTAGCTCCAACGGCTGACCTATCCGTACCTGATTGCGAAAAACTCGCTCGGCACATTCAATCAAACCTTCCATTTGTGCGGCTCCCCCAGTGAGGACAATGCCCGCGGCTAAATGGTGTTTTTCGCCCGCATTACGCAGTTGTTCTTGTATTTCCAGTAGCTTCTGGTTAACCAGCCCCAACAGCTCACTGTAACGGGGTTCTATGACTTCAGCTAACGTCTGGCTCTGCAAACTGCGGGATGGGCGGCCACCGACACTCGGGACATCCACTTTCGCATCTTTGCTTACCAGCTCACTCAGCGCACAGCCATATTTTACTTTAATTTCTTCAGCATCTCCCGGCGGGGTACCAAATGCGTAGGCAATGTCACTGGTTACAACATTGCCGGCATACGGAATCACTTCGGCATGGCGTAATGCCCCACCGATCCAGACCGCAAGGTCCATCGTACCGCCACCGATATCAACCACACAAACACCCAGTTCGCGTTCGTCTGCCGTCAGCACTGCATGGCTGGCAGCCAGGCCAGAGAAGATCAACTGATCAACCTTCAGCCCACAGCGTTCTACCGCCTTGACGATATTCCGAGCCATGTCATTGTGACAGGTAATCAAATGTACACTGGCTTCCATGCGAACTCCTGATAAACCAACAGGGTTTTTAATTCCCTCTTGATAATCAATAGCAAATTCCTGAGGAATTACATGCAAAGTTCGGTGTTCATCGCTAATTTTTACGGATTTCGCTGTATGAATAACATTATCAACGTCATCCTGCGTTACCTCTTCATCCGAAATAGGCACCATGCCTTTTTCCGTTTGGCAACGTATATGTTTGCCTGATAATGACAAAAACACAGAGGAGATCTGGCAATCTGCCATCAGTTCAGCTTGATCTACTGCACGCTGAACCGACTTAACTACGGACTCAAGATCATTGACCCCGCCTTTATCCATTCCCCGTGACGGGCTGCTACCGACACCGATGACATTCACACCACCATCAGGCAACACTTCCCCTACCAAAGCACACACTTTGGAAGTGCCTATATCCAGGCCCACTATGAGTTTTTTATCTGCCGCCTTCGTCATTAGCGCACGCTCTTATCGTTATACCCTGCCATAACACACCTGCTACCCTGGCAGGCCTGCCTCCGGCCAGTATTATTCTGGAACCACATCCCAACCCACAGCAGCCCCGGTATCGTAGCGTAAATCTACGTACTCAACGGCTTTTCCTAGCTGCTCTAATTCCGGATACAACCCGACAAACCGTTCAAGACGCTCCATCCGGGCTTCTCGACCCAACTCAAGTCGAACTCCGTTAGTTAACCATACCCGCCAGGCACGACGTTCATTAAACGCCAAAGCGGCAATGTCGAACCCGGCACGTTGTAATCTCGGCTGCATTTCTAACAGCGCTGCCAGCATTTCACGGCTGGTATTCTCCGGCCCCGTCAGCTCAACTAGATTCTGTCCGGAGACCTGCTCCGCCGGAGCCAGAAAGACATCGCCTTCTGTATTGACCAGGTAGTGCTGATTCCAAACCGCTGCTGGCTGGTGCTCGACCAGAAAGACTTTAATCGAATCTGGCCACTGTTTTCGCACTGATGTCCTTGCAATCCAAGGCAAAGCATCCAGAGTATGCTGAATATCATCGACATCCTGAGTCATAAAACTACTCAGATGATCCAGTTCTAGAATCGCCTGACGGACATCATCCGTACTCAGGTAGTGCAGCTCTCCCTGAATTACCAGCTGGGAAAGCGGCAACCGATTGGCATCTGTCATCCAGTTTATTGCCGCGCTCAACAGCCAGGCAATAAAACCGATAACAAAAAGGAAAAACGCCAATCCCCCCCACTGGCCAGGTGTTACTGAAAACGGAAGGGATATTTTTTTCAAGGCTGCATCAGCCATATTGTTCGTTCCCCTTACCTCAGCTGTCAGCTTTATGTCCCTATATTAATAATTTAGGGCCAAGCTGATCCTTGATACAATCAGGTAGGAGTATGCAAAGTTGCTCGATTATACCGACCAACCCGCAGCACTCCAACTATTGTTGGAGGTTTACTTACATATCCTGAGAACAAAGTCAGGTAAATGCTTCGATTACCGACACTTTGCCGCCTAAAAATCACGCAAAGCTTATGCCTTTATCACAATTTATTGGTTGCTAATATTGATTTTCACTCATTTTTGTGATGCTTAGCTTCATTTCGGCCAATTTCCGTGCAACTTTGCCAACATCTCCGGCTCCCTGAGTTAAAACCAGATCACCTTCCTGAATAATACTGGCCAATGCCGCTGGCAACGCATCACTATTTGGCACAAAAATCGGATCGATCTTGCCGCGTCCGCGGATAGTGCGGCAAAGAGAACGGCCATCGGCTCCGGCAATCGGCTTCTCACCAGCCGCATAAACATCTAGCATGACCAGCACATCCACCTGCTCCAACACGTTGGCAAAGTCTTCATAAAGATCTCGGGTACGACTGTAACGATGTGGCTGGAAGACCATCACCAATCGCTTATCTTCCCAACCAGCACGTGCCGCTTTGATGGTTACGTCGACTTCACTTGGGTGATGGCCGTAATCATCTACCAGCATGACGTTTCCGTTACCGCTGTCGAATTCACCAAGGTGATCGAAACGACGCCCCGTCCCCTGGAACTCAGCCAAAGCCTGAATAATAGCTTCATCCTCAACCCCTTCTTCCGTTGCAACCGCAACAGCCGCAGTGGCGTTAAGGGCATTATGGCGACCAGGAATATTCAGCTTCACTTCAAGAGCAGGCTTACCTTTACGCAATATTGAAAAATATCCCTGCTGCCCGCGTTGATCATAATCAACTAAGCGCACATCAGCATCTTCAGAGAAACCATAAGTAATCACCTGACGGCCAATTTGCGGAAGCAACTCACGAACCACCGGATCATCAATACACATCACTGCCAGCCCATAGAAAGGCAGGTTATGCAAAAAGTCGATAAATGTCTGCTTCAGTACATTGAAGTCACCGCCATAAGTTTCCATATGGTCTGCTTCGATGTTAGTGACCACACACACCATTGGTTGCAAATGCAAAAATGAAGCATCACTTTCATCAGCTTCCGCAATTAAATAACGACTAGAGCCCAGGCGCGCATTAGTACCGGCACTTTTAACCAGGCCACCGTTAACAAACGTCGGATCCAACCCAGCCTCAGAATAAATCTGGGTCATCAATGCCGTTGTCGTCGTTTTGCCATGGGTACCAGCAATCGCGATACCGTGACGATAACGCATCAATTCCGCCAACATCTCAGCACGGCGAACCACAGGGATCCTCAGCTCTCGTGCAGCAACCAATTCCGGATTATCGGCAGCAATCGCCGTCGACACCACAACCACGCTGGCACCTTGAACATTATCATCAGCATGGCCAAAGAAAATTTCTGCCCCTTTGGCAGTCAGACGCTCCGTGACCGCATTTGGCGTAATATCCGAGCCACTAATGCAGTAACCCTCATTAATCAAAACCTCTGCAATACCGCTCATCCCGGCACCGCCGATCCCAACAAAGTGAATACGCTCAACGCGGCGCATCTCTGGCACCATGGTTCGAATTTTTGCTAATTGCTGGTTATCCAGTTTACTCATCACTCTGTCTCGTCTTATTTATTTGCCAACGATTTAATCACTTCAGCCACTCTGGCATCAGCATCAAGGATCGCTGCATCTCGTGCTGCCATTGCCATTTTGACAAGTGCGTCACGATCTAACTGTTTTAATTCTTCTACCAAACCAGCCGCGGTCAAATCCGGCTGTTCAATCATCTTGGCCGCCCCACACTGAACCAAATGGTCGGCATTCAGTGCCTGTTGACGATCTTTGTGCATAAACGGAATAAAAATAGCACCGACTCCCGCAGCTGAAAGCTCAGAGACTGTCAGCGCACCTGAACGGCAAACCACAATATCGGCCCAAGCGTAAGCCGCTGCAACATCATCGATAAATTCAGTGACCTTATGCTGGACATCTGTCTTGGCCGCATACGCCTGCTCAGTCTCAAACTGGCTGCCTTTACCAGCCTGGTGCCAGATAGCCGCTTGCTCACCAAGTAGACCCGCGACTTTTGGCATAGTCTGATTCAAAATGCTAGCCCCCTGACTACCGCCCATCACAAGAATACGGATCGGTCCCTGACGTTCAGCAAGACGTTCTTTGGGAATCGGCAGCTTAGTCACATCCTGACGAACAGGATTTCCGACCACCTCCTGATTTGGAAATGCCCCAGGGAATGCCTGGAGAACCTTCGCGGCAATTCGGGACAACCACTGATTTGTCAGCCCGGCAACGGCATTTTGTTCGTGCAATACCACCGGAACACCGGAAAGCCAGGCCGCAACACCACCCGGCCCACTAACATAACCGCCCATCCCCAGCACCACGTCAGGCTGCCAGGCTTTAATGTATTTACGGGCCTGAAAAATAGCACCGACTATTTTGAGTGGCGCAACAAGCAAACGGACAATGCCCTGGCCCCGTAAGCCTTTAACTTTAATGAAATCGATGTCGATACCGTGCTTGGGTACCAACTCGGCCTCCATACGGTCAGCCGTGCCAAGCCAGTGGATTTCCCATCCTTCTTCCTGAAGCTTCTTGGCTACTGCCAATCCGGGAAAAACATGTCCCCCCGTACCACCAGCCATGACCAGCAAGCGTTTATTCTTGTTCATTCTCGTTATCTTCTCATTCTTTCGCAGGGCCATACTTGGCAGCCAACCGCTGCTCATGATCAATGCGTATCAATATGGAAACCGCCGTCGCCATGATAAACAAACTGGATCCACCGTAACTGATCAGTGGCAATGTCAGGCCTTTTGTCGGCACTAACCCTACTGCAGCACCGACATTTACCAGCGTCTGAAAGGCAAACCAAAAGCCAAAGCCAAATGCCAGGAACCCACCAAATAACTGTCCTGACAGCAGGCATTTGCGACCAATAAATAGCGCCTTGAAAACCAGCGAAAATATCAGCAACAGCACGATGGTGACACCAATCAGCCCAACTTCCTCGGCCAATACCGCAAATACAAAGTCGGTATGCGCTTCTGGTAGGTATTCTAACTTCTGGATCGAGTTACCGAGTCCTTGGCCAAACCAGTCACCTCGACCAAATGCCATTAGTGACTGAGTGAGCTGATAACCACTGCCAAACGGGTCTTCCCATGGATCCATAAAAGAAGTCACCCGGCGCATACGGTACGGTTCAACGACAATCAACAGAATGATCCCCAGCACCGCCATCGCCAGCATGGCCAGAAATTGCCACAGCTTGGCCCCGGCAATAAACAACATGGCGACAGTGGTAACGAACATCACGACAAAGGAGCCCAGATCCGGCTGCTGCAGCAAGAGTACGGCAAGAATTGCCAATACCGCCAGCGGCTTGATGAAGCCAAACAAGCTCTCGCGAACCTGATCGTACTGACGAACCAAATACCCAGCCAGAAAAATAAACAGCGATAGTTTGGCCACCTCGGCCGGCTGCAAGTTGAAAATTCCCAGCGGGATCCAGCGAGCAGCACCATTAACCGAATGCCCAATAGCCAAAACGGCAACCAGCAGCAATATTGAAACCAGCAGCATCGGCACGCTAAGCTGACGCCAGCGAGCCAACGGGATTTGCACCATGACGCTGGCGATCACCAACGAGCAGAGCAGAAAAACCCCATGGCGCAAAGCAAAATAAAATGGCATATCGGTCAGACGGGTAGCCACCGGCACCGAGGCCGATGTAACCATCACCAACCCGGTCACCATCAGAGCCAGCGAAATCCACACCAGCTGACGGTCGTACAGACATGGCGCTGCGGGGCGGGTTAACCAGTCACCGGCTGAAGAAAAACTCTCCTTGACCTGCTCCAGCATCACTTCGCTCCGGCGACGTTATACTGCAACTCGGTCGCCAGTGCGACAAAAGCATCACCCCGAGCCATAAAATTGGGGTACTGATCAAAGCTGGCACAAGCTGGCGATAGCAATACCATATCTCCAGCCTGTGCAGTGTCTGCCGCTATTATCATTGCCTGCTCCATGGTGTCGACTGATAACGGCGCTTCAACAAGGGAAGCAAAGTGATGGCCATCCCGGCCATAACAATAAAGCTGGACATTTAAGTTAGCTAAAACCGGCTTCAGTTCTGAAAAATCAGCCCCTTTGCCATCACCGCCCACCAACAGGTGTAGCTTGCCCTTTAGCTCAAGTCCCTTTAAGGCAGCTAAAGTACTGGCAAGGTTAGTCGCCTTCGAGTCATTAACCCAACGCACATCCTGATAACTGGCTATCAACTGGCAGCGATGAGCCAAACCATTATAGCAGCGAAGCGCCCGACAAGCAGCTTCACGCTCAATTCCGGCAGCATCGGCCAATGCCAGAGCGGCCAGACTATTAGCTACATTATGACGACCAACCAGAGCAATATCGCGTGTCGCCATCACAGGTTGCTGTTCAACGGCAAGGAACTCTTCCCCGTCAACAACCACCAGCCCATAGGCATCTGAATCAAAACCAAAACTTGTCATAGAACCGTTAAATGATACCGGCCGTGTTGCCAGATCATCACGATTAAATACCGCCAGCTCAGCATGCTGAAAAATACGCATTTTGGCTTGGCTGTAATCATTCAAACCGTTATAACGATCCATATGATCTTCGGACAGGTTCAGGTAAACCGCAGCCTTGAGCTGCAAGGATGCCGTCGTTTCCAGCTGAAAACTGGATAGCTCAAGGACATAAAGATCATGATCCTGCGCCAGCATATCAAGAGCAGCAAAACCAATGTTGCCGCCAACCCCCACATTAATGCCTGCCTCTTTAGCCATTTCGCCAACCAAGCCGGTTACCGTACTCTTACCGTTAGATCCTGTAATAGCCACGACCGGCTTAGTTACGGCACGGGCAAACAGTTCGATATCACCGATAATCTCAATACCGGCTTCGGCCGCCTGAACCAGCTCAGGGGTCGCTAATGCGACCCCTGGGCTTGCAACAATCATATCGGCTGCCAGCAGCCAGTCCATATTCCAATGGCCGCGACATAACATGACAGATGCTGGTAACTGATCCTGGCCGGGCGGTGCGTTGCGGGTGTCGATCACTTTTACCTCAAGTGATTGCGGCAAACGCAGTAAATGGTTCACCACTGACAGGCCTGTCATTCCCAGACCGATAACAACAACGTTTTTCACACCGTCCAACCCTTTCATTTAACGTACCTTCAATGTTGCCAAAGCAATCAAAACCAGCATCAGAGTAATGATCCAGAAACGGACAATTACACGAGGCTCCGGCCAGCCTTTTAGCTCATAGTGGTGATGGATCGGCGCCATACGGAAAATACGTTGGCCACGCAACTTGTATGAGCCCACCTGCAGGATCACTGATACAGTTTCCATCACGAAAACACCGCCCATCACGACCAGCAACAGCTCCTGGCGTACCAGCACAGCAATCGTACCTAGCGCACCGCCCAGAGCCAATGAACCAACATCGCCCATAAAGACCTGTGCCGGATAGGTGTTAAACCACAAGAAGCCCAAACCAGCACCGACAATCGCGGTACACACCACCACCAACTCGCTGGCATCTTTCAGATGCGGAATATGTAGGTAGTTAGCAAAGTTCACATTACCGGTCGCCCAGGCAATAAATGCCATCCCCGCGGCAACCATCACCGTCGGCATAATCGCCAAACCATCAAGGCCATCAGTCAGATTGACAGCATTACTGGTACCAACAATCACAAAATAGGTAAATACGATATAAAACAGACCAAGCTGCGGCATAACATCCTTGAAGAACGGTACCACCAGCTGGGTTGCTGCAGTATCTTGACCGTGGATATACAGAGCAAATGCAACACCGAAAGCAATAACTGACTGCCAGAAATACTTCCAGCGCGCAATCAAGCCATCAGTGTTCTTGCGCACAACTTTACGGTAGTCATCCACAAAACCGACCGCGCCATAGCCAAGCATGACTGTCAGTACCGCCCAAACATACGGGTTGGACAAATCACACCAAAGCAACACAGTAATAGAGATTGCAGCCAGGATCATGAGCCCCCCCATCGTCGGGGTGCCTCGCTTACTAAAGTGAGACTCAGGCCCTTCGTCACGTACCACCTGACCAATCTGTAGCATCTGCAAACGGGCAATCAAGCGAGGTCCCATCCACAGCGAAAGTAGCAAAGCTGTCAGGACACTGATAATCGCGCGAAACGTCAGGTACTCAAACAAGCGGAAAAAAGGGAACGTAGACTGTAGTACGTCAGATAACCAGTAGATCATTGTGTGTTTTCCTGCAGTGCGGCAATGACTTCTTCCATCCGGGAACTACGCGCTCCCTTTGCCAGCACTGTAACCTCTGTTTTTTGTGAATTTAGTTGTTCTGTCAGCAGTTGGATCAACGCTGACTTATCGTCAAAATGTTGGCCGCGGTTTAGTTCACTCACCACCGCACTAGCTTTTCCGTATGTCAGTACGCAGTCGAGCGATTTATCCATCGCATACTCAGCAACCTCACGGTGTAAAGCTGCACTGTCGTCGCCCAGCTCAGCCATGTCACCAAGGACAAACCAACGCTGGCCAGAAAAGGTTGCCAACAAATCAATTGCCGCCTTAACAGATGCCACACTGGCATTGTAGGTATCGTCAATCAGACGCAGGCCTTCGCGCGGCTGTGTAACATCTACCCGTCCTTTCACATTTTCGACCTGCTCCAGACCGCTTTTAACCTGCTCCAGTGATACGCCCATCGCCATACTCATTGCTGCAGCCGCCAGCGCATTTGCCACATTATGGGCACCTGGCAACGTCAGGGTCACTGATGTATCGCCGCAAGGGGTATGCATTGTAAAACAAGCGCGCCCTTGACTGTTAATAATTATGTCACTAGCTGAGAAGTCAGCCGCAGACTGACTGCTGGAAAAAGTCACCACCTGATGACCAGCCAGCAATGGCTGCCATAATACCTGATCGTTAGAATCAAGATTGAGAATCGCTGTCGCCCGAGTTCCGCTCTCCTGGAAAAACGGAGTAAGGCCTTCAAAGATTTCACCTTTTGCCTTAGCTACGCCTTTGAGGGAACCAAAGCCCTCAAGGTGTGCAGCAGCCAGATTATTGATCAGTGCCACCTGAGGCTTGACCAAATTCGTCGTGTAGGAAATCTCATTCTGATGATTAGCTCCCAGCTCAACCACCGCAAATTCATACTCTGGTGTCAGGCGCAGCAGGGTCAGCGGAACACCGATATCATTGTTGAAGTTACCAGCAGTCGCCAGCACCTTACCTTTCTGGCCCAAAATCGCCGCCGCCATTTCCTTAACCGTCGTTTTGCCGCAACTCCCGGTCAGGGCCAAGGTTTTCAGACCGTATTGCAGCTCCATCTGCTGCTTCAACCAGGCGCCCAAGTTCCCCAGAGCCAAACGAGTATCCTTAACTACCAACTGTGGCAGCTCAACAGATAAGTGCCGGCTTACCAGCAGAGCATCAGCCCCATTTTCCATGGCATTCAGACAAAAGTCATGGGCATCAAAGCGCTCGCCCTTTAGCGCAATAAATAACGTTTTATCAGCTATCTTTCGGGTATCTGTCGAGACATTGCCAATTACTTTATCAGCGCCAACTAACTCAGCTCCTAAAACCTCAGCCAGTTGTGAAAGCTGAACCTCAATCATGCGTTATTCTCCAGTAATGCCTGTACAGTTTCACGATCTGAATAATGAATCGTGCGATCAGCCAGAATCTGATAATCCTCATGCCCTTTGCCAGCAACCAATACAATATCATCTGCGCCAGCTTGAGTTAGTGCCCACTGACACGCTTTGTGACGTTCATGCAGTACCTTTGCCTGCTCAGGCTGCTTAAGGCCTGCCAGCATATCAGCCACAATCAGTGCTGGGGATTCGCTGCGTGGATTATCATCGGTCAAGATGATCTGATCAGCCAGGCGCTCAGCAATTTCCGCCATCATCGGGCGCTTACCGCTGTCGCGGTCACCCCCACAACCGAAAATACACCACAACTTTCCGTTACAGTGCACCCGCAGGGCACGAAGTGCTTTTTCCAGTGCATCTGGTGTATGAGCATAATCAACCACCATCATAGGTTTGTCAGGTTTCTGAAAAACCTCCATCCGGCCGATGACAGCCTGAAGCTGCGGAGCCATCTCCAACAGACGAGCTAACGGGTGACCTGTCGCAAGCAGCGTCGCCAACGCCAGCATTAGATTCATAACGTTAAACGACCCAACCAAGGGTGCCGTAAACTGACCTGCTCCCCAAGACGAATCAAACGAAACGGTGACCCCCAGGGTGCTGTATTCAACCTGCTCCAACCATAATGCCGGGCCTTGATGCGCCTCTAAACCCGTTTTATCAGTGCTGACGGCCACTGCGTCCGGCAGGGTAGTGAGCCAGTCACGTCCAACAGGATCATCTGCGTTGATTACCGCAACGCCAGCCTGGTGCTCGGTAAACAACACCTTTTTGGCTTCGGCATAGGCCGCCATATCACCGTGGTAATCCAGATGATCGCGACTCAAGTTGGTAAAAATACTGGCAGCAAAATTCAGTGCCTTAACCCTGCTCTGTACCAAACCATGGGAAGATACTTCCATTGCCGCAAAATCAGCACCGTCATGAACCAGTCCTGACAGCACCTGAGAAATTTCAATCGCGCTACCAGTTGTATTCACCGCAGGTTTCAGCTGCTGCAACAAACCGTTTCCAGTCGTACCCATCACACCTGCACGGTAACCTAACAGTTCTGCCCACTGCGCCAGCAGCTGGCTGATCGTTGTCTTGCCATTAGTTCCCGTCACAGCAACCAGCTTTAGCTGATCGTCTGGTGAGCCATAAAAACGACGGGCAATCGCTGACAGCAGCGTTCCCAGATCACTCAGATATACAATATAAGTTCCGTTTTGGCAGGTAACCTCACCATGCTCGGCAATGCCTTCGGCCTCAGCCAATACCACGGCTGCGCCAGCTTCAATAGCTGTCGGTATAAAACGGCGGCCGTCTACGGCATGGCCCTTTACGGCAACAAACATCTCTCCATCGCGCACCAGGCGGCTGTCTAACGTCATGCCAGCCAACTCGATAGCGGACAGCTTGGCAGGCAACGCCGCAGCTGCAATCCATGGAGACAACAAGGCTCCCACTTTATTATTCAGGTTAAGTACCGACATGGGCATTGCCTCTGTTATGTACAACATTTAGTTTTTCATGTGTCCCGGCATCCGGCGGAACATTCAATATTTGAAGTGCGCTTTCCATCACTTCAGAAAAAATCGGGGCAGCAATGGCACCGCCATAATATTTGTCGCCCTGCGGCTCATTAACAACAACGACCATCGCCAGGCGCGGATTGCTGATCGGCGCCAAACCGGCTGTCATAGCAATATATTCATCACTGTAACCACCCGCAGCAGCTTTCTTCGCTGTACCGGTTTTAGCCCCAACCCGGTAACCCGGAACCGCGGCGCGCTTGGCACTGCCTTCTTTGCTGGTAACCATCTCCAGCATGTTAAGTAATTTGCGGGTATTTTCACTCGAAGCGACCTGACGCCCCGGTACCACTTGCTCTGTTTTCAGGATTGAGAGCGGACGGTTAACCCCCATGGAACCCAGGGTCGCATAGGCCCGGGCCAATTGAAGTGGTGTTACCGAGATACCGTAACCAAAAGCTAATGTCGCCCGCTCAAAATCAGACCAACGACGGCGGTCCGGGAAAAAGCCCTGTGTTTCACCAATCAAATTGATCCCGGAGGCATCCCCCAGCCCGACGCTACTGTACATCCCCAACACCGCATCAATCGGCATCGCCAACGACAGCTTGCTCACCCCGATGTTACTCGACTTCTGGAGAATTCGGGCAAGGTCAGCTTTGCCGACCCGGGATACATCCCGTACTCGGCTTCCGCCAACTTGCATAATGCCGTTGCCGGTATCAATAATGGTATCTTCATCTGCCACGTCGTTTTCCATCGCCGCAAGCACGATAAATGGTTTAATGGTCGAGCCCGGTTCCATCGCATCTGTGATTGCACGGTTTCGCATCCGGAAACTCTGCAGTTGCTCACGGTTATTGGAGTTATAAGACGGCGCATTGACCATTGCCAGTACCTCACCGGTACGAACATCCACCATCACGATAGTGGCTGAGGTTGCCCGGTAATCAGCAACTGCCTGTTTTACAGCACGATAAGCCATTGCTTGCAGGCGCTGGTCGATACTCAGCGTCAACGGTTTACCCGGCTCACGCTGTTTCAACGAAATATTTTCAACCACCCGGCCATAACGATCTTTTCGGACCGTTCGTCGCCCCGGCTCACCGGTAAGCCAGCCATCGTAGGTACGCTCAACACCTTCGAGGCCATGGCTGTCGATCCCCGTCACCCCAATTAGGTGGGCACTGACTTCTCCGGAAGGATAAAAGCGGCGGGACTCGTCTTTAAGACCGATCCCCGGCAACTTCAGCTTACTGACATACGCCGCCATTGCGGGGCTCACCTGCCGCTGAAGGTAAATAAATCGACGTTTCTTGTTCTTTTCGAGGCGTGATAACAGCTGCTGGCGGTCAAGCCCCAGAACGTCCGCTAGCGCAAACCAGCTGTCTCTCTGTTGCAAACCACCATTTTTGTAGATTTGAACCGGGTCGGCCCAAACGGCCTGAACCGGCACACTGACCGCCAACTGTTCGTTATTGCGATCAGAAATAATACCGCGGGCAGAAGGCATGGCTTTCACACGCAGGGAGCGCATATCACCTTCCTGGATCAGTTTACCCGGCTCCAGAACCTGAATATAAGTGGCACGGCCAACCAAGGCGAACAACGCCAAAGCTACACAACCACATATAACACCAAAGCGCCACGGGATAAAAACCGGTGGCGCTTTCTGGCGACGCTGATTCTTCGTTTGTTGGCGCTTAAATATATTCATCAACTCTATTACTGTACGACGACTTCACTGTCTACCGAAGGACGCTTCATTTCCAGCTCCTTCTCGGCCAGCCGTTCTATCCGGCTGTGCTCCGCCAGCGAGTTTTCTTCCAGGATCTGATTTCGCCATTCGATATCCAGCTGATCCCGGTCGATAAGCAACTGCTCCTGCTGCGCAACCAGCTGTCGCGAATGGTGAGTGATCAGTACAACACCCAATGCAGAAATAAGCACCAGAACCAAAAGGATCAACGGCCCCCGTCCAATCGACACGAGATCCCGTGCGATTAGGCGGGCGAGGTTACCTGTTGGTTCCGGAGCCGAATTCATACTCGTTCAGCCAGGCGCAATACTGAGCTACGTGAACGGGCATTATCTGAAATCTCAGATGTTGACGGCTTGATAGCTTTACCAACTGTTTTCAGTGCAGCTGAACCCAATGCCTTAATCTGATCTTCAGTCAAAGGCAGGCCAGCAGGCACTTCCGGCCCCTTGCTCTGCTTGCGAATAAAGCGTTTCACCATGCGATCTTCCAGCGAGTGGAAGCTAATCACCGACAGGCGCCCTTGTGGTGCTAACACCTTGAGCGCGCCATGCAACGCCGTATCAATCTCTTCCAGCTCACTGTTAATGTAAATACGGATAGCCTGGAAACTACGGGTTGCCGGGTGCTTATGCTTGTCTCTAAATGGTGAGACTTCAGCAATAAGGCTTGCCAGCTGGGTCGTACGGGTCAGCGGCTCTTTTTCCGGATTTTCACGGTGAGCAACGATGCCACGGGCAATACGCTTGGCAAAACGCTCTTCGCCGAACTCTTTCAGTACCCAGGCAATATCATCGGCATCAGCTTCCG
Source organism: uncultured Photobacterium sp. (assembly GCF_947502415.1). GTDB lineage: Bacteria > Pseudomonadota > Gammaproteobacteria > Enterobacterales > Vibrionaceae > Photobacterium. The sequence continues at coordinate 68,725 of NZ_CANMZV010000013.1, forward strand.
CCAGCCATTCTGCGGCCGAAATTCCCGACGTTGGGTCCATGCGCATATCCAGCGGACCGTCGCGCATAAAACTAAAACCACGTTCAGCATCATCTAGCTGGGGGGATGACACGCCCAAATCCAGCAATACACCATCAACGCGGCCAATGAGATCCAACTCTTCCATGTACTTGTCCATCCCTGAAAACGGACCATGGATAATGGTAAAGCGAGGATCATCGATTTTCGATGCTTCGGCAATCGCTTGAGGGTCGCGATCAATACTGTAAAGGCGACCGTTTTCCCCCAATTGGGACAAAATCAAGCGGCTGTGGCCACCACGGCCAAAGGTACCATCGATATAGATACCGTCTGGTTTGATAGCCAAACCATCGACAGATTCGTGGAGTAGAACGGAAACGTGCTCAAATTGTTCAGACATAAAAATAAGTTCAGCTGTTATGTAGCTCGCCAAGTACGCCAAAAAAACAATGGCGAACTCAGCTTGAAAAGTATGTATATAGAAGGAGATTGCCTGCCAACAAAGGACTTTTAGTAATTAAGCACACATGTTTATCGTAACCAAACGGCTTTTCCCGCAAAATCCCACCGCAAAGTGTACGTATGAGACAAAAAAGTTGTCAAGCGAGAGCCCGGATTTCTAACAAACAAATGATATTACTGTGCGAAGATTTGGCTTTGATGCCAAACAGATACTGGGTTAATTCTATTTAAAAACAAGCCCATATACGATAAAAGGTGACGCCCGCCCTGTTTCCAGAGCATGACATCACCTTTTATTCAAAAAGAGGGGAGTTGGCCGATAAGCCGGGTTCTGTCCCGCTCGCGCGGTGGTAACCATTCCTCTAGGCCTGCAATCGCTCACAGGCTCAAGCAACCTACCCGTCCCCAACGCGGGCCACGCCATTAGGGACCTATTTGGTCTTGCTCCGGGTGGAGTTTACCATGCCACGAACTATTACTAGCCGCGCGGTGCGCTCTTACCGCACCCTTTCACCCTTACCTGTACCCGAAGGCCATCGGCGGTATACTCTCTGCTGCACTGGTCGTAGGCTTACGCCCCCCAGACGTTATCTGGCACCCTGCCCTGTGGAGCCCGGACTTTCCTCCCCTTCGTCAGTATCCCAAAGGACATCAACGAAGCAGCGGTTACCTGGCCAACTCAGGCGACGGATTGTATAGGACTTAGGTCACAGTTACCAGTGAAAAATACCACTACGCCCCGATACGCTCGAAAAGAGAGCGATTGTGCTTTAGTCGAGATTCTCCAATCCCCACTTGTATAACGCATTCTTCTTCACACCGTGGATCTCTGCAGCCAGAGCAGAGGCCTTCTTCAGCGGCAGCTCCTTGGTCAGCAAAGTCACCGTGCGCAGCGCTTCAGCCGGTAGATCATCTTTCTTGGCCCTATGACCAGCCACCAACAGTACCATCTCACCACGAATACGGTTACTGTCTTCACCCAACCACTCAATCAGCTCCCCCAGCGGCGCGCCGTGAATTGTTTCATACGTTTTGGTCAACTCTCGAGCCAGAACAACCTGGCGTTCTGCCCCCAATACCGCCAGCATATCGGCCAACGAGTCCATGATCCTATGTGGTGATTCATAGAAGATCATTGTGCGTTCGTCATTTGCCAATTCCTGGAAACGATCTTTGCGTCCTTTGCTTTTCGGCGGCAGGAATCCTTCGAAGCTAAAACGGTCTGATGGGAGGCCTGCCCCACTCAATGCGGTGATCACAGCGCAAGGGCCTGGAAGAGGAACAACTTTAACGCCAGCTTGACGGCAGCGGTTAACCAGATGGTATCCTGGGTCGCTGATAAGTGGCGTACCGGCATCGGATACCAAAGCGATACTGGTTCCCGCCAACAGCTTCTCGATCAGATAGTCAGCTTTTTGCTGCTCATTATGATCATGAAGCGCAAAGGTGCGGGTTGAGATAGAGAAATGTGTCAACAAGCGTGATGTATGGCGTGTATCTTCTGCGGCAATTAAATCCACATTTGCTAATACATCCAATGCACGTTGCGTAATATCCGCTAAATTACCGATTGGTGTAGGTACGATGTACAAAGTTGCGACATCTACCGTGCATGAATTGGTATCACTCATTTGTCTAAGATCTCATCTGCAATTAATATAGAGAGTAATTTGTCACAGTTGAATGAATTCAATGCTCAATTTTACCCATAAGCGTAAAAGTGTATCACGACTGTTAGCGCCTGTAGCCCTCGCAGTGATGTTGGCGGGATGTTCGACGCCAACACAACAACAGACCGTGACCACCGATATTACCGCTGCCGTAACCGACAGCGCAGCAAATTATCTGATCAAAGCCGAATCGAGTGAAGGCACCCAAAGTATCGATTGGCACATTCTTGCCCTAAAGGCTCTGCTCAAGGAAGGTCGCTGGGCCCAGGCTGAGCAACAAGCTAATCGTCTGGGGAGAATGACCATGAATCCGCTCCAAATGGCCGAGTGGCAATTGGCTCGTGCGACCCTGCGCTACCAGCAAGGACAACCGCTGTCAGCCTTAGATACCCTGAACTTCCAGCCATGGTGGACTCTGGCCGATAGTCAGTACAAACGTTACCACCTATTACGTGCGGAGCTATTTGCCCAGACAGGACGTTCTTTCGAAGCAGCCCGAGAGCGAACCGCACTGGATCAGTTCTTGGCGACCGAACAAAAAGCCGCAAACTGGCATAATCTGTGGCGTGATATTGCTCAGTACAATAACAACCAACTACAGTCAGCCTCTCTGGATGGTAATGAAACCGTCTTACGAGGTTGGGTGCAACTGGGCATTCTGAAAAACACCTATTCTCAGCGCCCAGCCAAACTCAAAGTCATGGTCGAGGAATGGCTCGCCCAAAACCAGTACCACCCAGCTAACCAATATCTACCGGCCGAGCTGCAGGCAATTATGGAATTGGAAATCACCCAGCTCAATAATGTCGCCCTCCTGCTCCCCCTGAGCGGACGCTATGAAAAATCAGGCAAAGCCGTCAGAGATGGCTTCATCAATGCCATGCTCGACGATACCGGCCGTGATGCCGATACCGAACTGGCAATTTATGATACTGAAGCCGAACCTCTCAGCTCACTCATTAGCAAGCTGAAGCAAGACGGCATTGAACTGGTTATTGGCCCACTACGTAAAAATAAGATAGCAGAGTTCCAACGCAGCAATAACGACAGTATTGCCATGCTGGCTCTTAATGAGCCTGAACAGCTATCAATGACTCAATCCAATGCTTGCTATTTCTCGCTCTCGCCAGAGCAAGAAGCCGAGCAAGCCGCCCAGCACCTGTTTACCAAAGGCCACCAATACCCGATGGTTCTGGCTCCGGGCAATGACTTTGGCCAACGCGTCAGCAATGCTTTCATTGAACAATGGCAGCAACTGACAGGCAAATCGCCAGCAACCAGCAGCTTCAGCTCCCGTAAGCAGATCCAGCAGCAAATTGCGTCAGTCTTCGGCCTGACAGAAAGTCAGTCACGGATCAACCAGATGCAGCAAGTACTAGACATAGAACTTGAAGCCCAGCCTCGTAGCCGCCGTGACACCGATGCCGTCTACCTGGTTGCCAATAAAAACGAGCTGACCCTGCTTAAACCCTTTATCGAAGTCGCGATCAACCCGGATATCAAGCCACCAAAGCTGTATGCCAGCTCCCGCAGTTACCCTGACAGCAACAACCTGAACGAACTGCGCGGCATCGAATTCAGCGACATCCCGCTACTGGTTAATGCCAACCACAACTTCATGGCTCGTTATAATGAGCTGTGGCCCAATACCAAAAACACCGACATCCGCCTGCATGCCTTCGGAATGGATGCCTACAAGATGATTGCCGAGTTACCGCAAATGCGCGTGGTCGATAATTACACCACCCCAGGCAAAACAGGCCAGCTGAGTATTAACGACCAATGCGTTATCCAGCGCCAGCTCAGCTGGGCTATATTCTCTGGCAATGGCATTGACCCCGTTCAATAAACGCCGACAAGGCAAAGCCTACGAAGCCATGGCGGAGCAATATCTGCGCCGCCATGGCTTAGTGTCGGAGTGCCGCAACTTCCAGTGCCGCAGCGGTGAAATCGATGTGATCATGCGAGATGGCACCTGCTGGGTCTTTGTCGAAGTTAAATTCCGTCAACGCAACCATTACGGTTCTGCCGCCGAAGCGGTAAACTGGCGAAAACAGCAAAAGTTGAAACGGGCCGCCCTGTTTTGGCTACAACAAAAAGGCCTTTCGGCCGAACACACTGAATTTAGGTTTGATGTCGTTACCATTGAAGGTCACGAGCACCAGATTGAGTGGTTTACCAACATCCTAGTTGAAGGTTGATCCATGCTTGAGAGCATTAAAGAAAGCTTTACTGAAAGTATTCAAACCCAAATCGCAGCCGCTGAAGCCCTGCCGGATGCGATTTCCCAGGCTGCCCAGATCATGGTGCAGAGCTTGCTAAACGGCAACAAAATCTTATGTTGCGGCAACGGCGGCTCAGCGGCTAATTCCCAGCACTTTGCCTCCTGCCTGATAAACCGTTTTGAAACCGAGCGCCCAAGCCTACCGGCACTAGCCCTAACGGCAGATACCGCCACGCTGACAGCCGTTGCCAATGACTATAGTCATGACGAGATCTTCTCTAAACAAGTCCGAGCACTTGGACAAAAAGGTGACATTCTTTTTGTCCTATCTACGAGTGGTAACAGCAAAAATATCATCAAAGCGATGGAAGCGGCCCTGACCCGTGACATGACGATCATTGCCCTGACCGGCAAAGACGGCGGCGAAATGGCTGGCCTGCTAGGTGTACAAGATGTCGAAATCCGCATTCCATCGCAGCGCACAGCCCGTATCCAGGAAGGCCACCTGCTAACCGTCCACTGCCTGTGTGATCTTATCGACAAAGTTCTGTTCCCACAGCACGAAGGATAATTATGAAAACGTACCGAGTTCTGCTCGTTGCTCTGCTGCTAACCATTCAGGGGTGCTCTATGATCGCCCCCTCAGATCCCCGCTCGGCCAAACAACAGTGGTTTGATCAGCAAATAGAAATGGAAGTGGGTGGAATGGTCAATAAGCCTCCCTTCCAACAGCAGGTACGTATCAACGCAATCGCAATGGAAGGAAAAGTGCTGCTTGTCGGCCAGGCTGTCGATCAGGCAACCCGCCAACAGTTGGCAGACAAAGTCCGCTCCCTGACTAATGTCAAGACGGTGTACAATCAGATCCAGATACGACCTCTGCCCCAACTGGGTGAGGTTAGTACAGACAGCTGGCTCACAACCAAAGTCAAATCACAGATGATTGGCAGTAAAAAACTGAAAGATGTCTCAATCAAGGTGATCACTGAAAGTCAGGAAGTATTCCTGCTTGGCTATGTGACCCGCGAGCAAGGTAATATTGCCGCAGAGATCGCACGTAACGTCTCCGGGGTGAAGAAAGTCGTCAAGGTATTCGAATACCCTCAATAATGACGAACAACGAGATGATATAAGTACAGCGTAACCAGCTTAGTAAAAAGAAAAAACGCAGCCTTGTGGCTGCGTTTTTTTACTTAACGACGCGAAGACTTGGTCGACCGCGAGGACGAGGAGGCTCATCATCGGGGTCATTATCATCATCAGAGTCAACCACTTCTGCTACTGGAGACAAACTCTCTTCGGCAACTTCCATGATCGCACCATGGTGCTCATCTTCGTCAACAATATCACCTTCCGCCATATCTGCAGCATAAGCCGGTTCCGGCTCAAACATGGTTCCTGCACCGTTTTCACGGGCATAGATAGCCAAGACCGCATATAAAGGTACAATCACAGAATGTGGACGGCCACTGAAACGAGCATTGAAGCTAATTGCTTCATTGCCCAATTCCAGGTTACCTACCGCACGCGGAGCAATATTCAGAACGATCTGGCCGTCGCTGACAAACTCCATAGGCACCTTCACACTCGGTAAGGTTGCATCCACAACCAGATGAGGTGTCAGATCATTGTCGACTAACCAGTCATAAAATGCGCGCACCAAGTACGGGCGGCGCGGCGTCATTTTTTCCATATCCATTCTTATTGGCCAGCCAGGCGCATTTCACGCTCAGCTTCAGTCAGTGAAGCAAGGAATGAGTCACGCTCAAATACGCGAGTCATGTATGCTTTCACTTCTTTTGAACCCGCACCAGTCAGCTCAATGCCCATTGCAGGCAAACGCCATAATAGCGGCGCCAGGTAGCAATCAACCAAGCTGAATTCTTCGCTCATGAAGTATGGGAACTCAGCAAACACAGGAGCTAGGGCAAGCAGTTCTTCACGCAATTGCTTACGTGCCTTATCTGCTTCTTCGGCTGTGCCTTTGTTAATTTTATCGGCCAGTGTGTACCAGTTACGCTCAACACGGTACATCATCAGACGACTGTTACCACGTGCAACAGGGTAAACAGGCATCAGAGGCGGGTGAGGGAAACGCTCATCCAGATACTCCATAATGATGCCAGCCTGGTAAAGAGCAAGCTCACGATCAACCAGGGTTGGAACAGAGTGGTACGGGTTTAGGTCCATTAGATCTTCCGGCAGGTTGTTTGGTTCAACCAGCTCGATTTCAACACTAACACCCTTTTCTGCTAGTACGATACGCACCTGATGGCTGTAGATGTCCGAAGCATCAGAATACAGAGTCATCACAGAGCGTTTATTGGCAGCAACAGCCATTAACCCCTCCAGTATACTTAAATACACAAAAAACAACGGAGGCTCGGGCCCCCATTGCGAGATACTAACCCACTAGATTACCCGATCAGTGGACATCACGCCAATATTCTTTCTTCAACAATAAGGTTAGTACAAAGAATACTGCGATAAAGCCCATTACCCATAAACCCAGGCGCTGACGCTCTAGTTTTACCGGCTCGGCCGAATACTCCAAGAAGTTAACCAGATCACGAACTACCTCATCATACTCTTCAGCGTTCAGCTCACCAGTTCCGTCCGATTCAATCCCCACATATTCCTGCACTTCAACCCCATCAACCAAGCGGGTTTCATACACTTTAGTCGGCACACCCTGCAGCTCCTCCAGAACATGCGGCATCCCGACACTCGGGAATACCACGTTATTCACACCGAACGGACGGCTAGGATCGGCATAGAAAGCACGCAAGTAGGTATAGAGCCAGTCGGTACCGCGCACGCGGGCCACCAAGGTCAGATCCGGAGCCGGAGCACCGAATGACACGGCAGCATATTCGGTCGGAATCGCATTGGTCATCAGATCACCGATCTTGGCATTGGGATCAAAGATCAAGTGCTCTTTCATCAGCTCTGTGGGGATACCAATATCGGTCGCGACGCGCTCATAACGTTGGTACTGAGTGGCATGACAGCCAAAGCAGTAGTTCATGAACGTCTTAGCACCCCGCTGCAGCGAGGCTTTATCAGACAAATCATTATTGGCAGCGTCTAGCGGCACTTTTGCACCAGCCGCCATAACCAAAGAAGGTAACAGAGCCAGTAGCATTACAATCAATTTCTTCATTTGAATGTCACCCTCTCTGGTAGCGGTTTGGTTGCTTCGTTCTTGCTATAGAAATACAGCAAGACAAAGAACATGAAATAACCCAGACTGAAAATCTGCGCCAGCAAGGTATAAGTCGGTGTTGCCGGCAACGCTCCGAGGATACCCAGCGCAATAAAGCTGACTGTGAACTGGATAATATTGAACAGGTGAACTTTGCTGCGGTAGCGGTAAGAGCGCACCTTACAGCGATCCAGCCAAGGCAGCAGGAATAGCATCACAATCGAGGCGCCCATCGCAACAACGCCAAGCAGCTTATCCGGCACCGCACGCAAGATGGCGTAGAACGGAGTGAAGTACCATACCGGTGCAATATGCTCAGGAGTCTTCAGCGGGTTCGCCGCTTCAAAGTTAGGTGGCTCAAGGAAGTAACCGCCCATCTCCGGATTAAAGAACAGCACATAACAGAAGAAGAACAGGAAGACAGCCACACCGACCATATCTTTTACCGTTCCGTAGGGGTGGAACGGAATAGAGTCGATAATGTCGTATTTCTTGCTGTAGTACTCATGAAACGGGAACTGAGTTTTGTAACCCTCGCCCTTCGTACCTTTTGGCAATTTGGTTTCAATACCATCCGGGTTGTTCGAACCAACCTCATGCAAAGCCAGGACATGTAGCATCACCAGCAACAATAGTACTATAGGTAAGGCAATCACATGCAGGGCAAAGAAACGGTTCAGTGTCGCACCGGAGATCACATAGTCACCACGGATCCAGAGCGTCAGATCATCACCGATCACTGGAATCGCACCAAACAGGGAAATAATTACCTGAGCTCCCCAGTAAGACATCTGTCCCCATGGCAGCAAATACCCCATAAAGGCCTCTGCCATCAGCACGAGGAAGATCAACATACCAAACAACCACAGCAACTCACGCGGCTTTTGGTACGAACCGTAAATCAAACCTCGGAACATATGCAGATATACCACGACAAAAAATGCCGACGCACCGGTCGAGTGCATATAACGCAGTAACCAGCCGTATTCAACATCACGCATGATGTATTCAACCGAGGCAAAAGCCCCCTCACCGGATGGTATATAGTTCATGGTCAGCCAGATCCCAGTAAGGAGCTGATTAACCAAAACCAACATGGCCAAAGAACCGAACAGGTACCAAAAATTGAAGTTTTTCGGCATCGGGTACTCAGACAAATGCTTTTTGTAGGCATTCATCATCGGAAGACGTTTTTCAATCCAACCGAGTAAAGCTTCCATTAGGCTGTCTCCTCATCGACACCGACCAGAATGGTGTTGTCATCCAGGAACGTGTGAGGTGGAACCACCAGATTCAGTGGCGCGGGAACCCCAGCAAAGACACGGCCAGCCATGTCAAACTTGGAACCATGACACGGACAGAAAAAACCGGCAGTAATACCGCTCACCTGTTCGCTGAAGCTGTCTGGCAAATACGTCGGGGAACAGCCGAGGTGGGTACAGATCCCCACGGCTAAAAAGATTTCAGGTTTAACTGAACGAAACTGATTCTGGGCATATTCCGGCTGCTGCGGTTCTTCTGAGGCAGGATCTCGCAGCTGGCCATCGTGGCCACTCAATTGGTTTAAAATGGCATCACTACGACGCACGACCCAAACAGGCTTACCACGCCATTCGACGCGAATCATCTGGCCATCTTCCAACTTGCTAATATCAACTTCGACAGGCGCACCGGCGGCTTTTGCTTTGGCGCTCGGATTCCATGATTTGATAAAAGGCACGGCCACAGCGACTGCACCCAAGCCTCCAACAACCGAAGTCGTGGCAGTCAGGAAGCGGCGTCGGCCATTACTTACTGGCGCATTGCTCATCCAACATTCTCCCATGTGCTCCCGCTCTGGAATTATTATTATGTCCCTTGGCGTCCCTGGAGCTTGCGGCTAACTTTCAACGAAAGAAACAACAGTTTAGGTCATTGAAAAACTGCTGTTCATCGCGCCAAATGATAAATAAAACCCTACATTTTGACAAGATAAAGCTACTTTTTCGTAACAAATGTGAGAGGTATGTTCTTTTTGTTTCAACTTTGAGTCACTATTATGCAAAGCAAAAACGAAGAGGGGCTGGAGGCAGTAATGAGACATGATAGAGACAAAAAAAAAAAGCCCAACCCGAAGGTTGAGCTTTTCTGCACACAGTAACCAGAATAAATTCTGGAAGCGAAAATTAACGCTTAGAGAACTGTGGACGACGACGTGCTTTACGTAGACCAACTTTCTTACGTTCAACGCGACGTGCGTCACGAGTAACGTAGCCAGCTGCACGTAGAGCAGGACGTAGAGTTTCATCGTACTCCATTAGAGCGCGAGTGATACCGTGACGGATAGCACCTGACTGACCAGTGATACCACCACCTTTAACAGTGATGTATAGATCAAGCTTCTCAGCCATTTCAACTAGCTCTAGAGGCTGACGAACAACCATGCGAGCTGTTTCGCGACCGAAGTATTCTTCGATGCTGCGCTTGTTGATTACGATGTTGCCAGTACCCGGTTTAATGAAAACGCGAGCAGCTGAGCTTTTGCGGCGACCAGTGCCGTAGTATTGATTCTCTGCCATTGTCATCTTCCCCAATTAGATGTCTAGAACTTTAGGCTGCTGTGCAGCGTGGTTGTGCTCTGTACCTGCGTAAACTTTAAGCTTACGGTACATAGCACGGCCTAGAGGACCTTTAGGAAGCATGCCTTTAACAGCAGTTTCGATAACCATTTCTGGCTTCTTATCGATAAGCTTCTCGAAGCTGATTGACTTCAGACCACCGATGTAACCAGTGTGGTGGTGGTACATTTTGTCAGTCTTCTTAGCGCCAGTTACAGCAACTTTTTCTGCGTTGATAACTACGATGTAGTCACCAGTGTCAACGTGCGGAGTGTACTCCGGCTTGTGCTTACCACGTAGACGAGATGCGATTTCAGTTGCTAGACGACCAAGAGTTTTACCTTCAGCGTCAACAACGTACCAGTCACGTTTTACAGTTTCTGGTTTAGCAACGAAAGTTTTCATGCTAATTCTTACCCAAAATTAAAAATTGATTCACTTATGGAACTTGCGTTCCGTCTGTTAAGAGCCCAGTCATCACCCCTTCGAGCGGTTGGTGCTCCCGGCTTTCGCCGTCACAGGTACGGTGGGTCGCAAGATTATAGGGAAGGGTGGGGAAAAAATCACCTTTTTTTCAAAAAAAATTGAGATTTTTTATCTTGATCGTCATTTACCCCATAAGTGATGGTTTTTCATGTCTATCGAAGCCCTATAATGGCCTTTTTATCACCTTGCAACAACCGACCTTATAACAGCCTAAGCCAAATGTGCCTTAGCCAGATAATCATGGCTTTGCATTTCAATTAGCCGCGAACAACAGCGTTTGAATTCAAATTCCAATCGGCCACCATAATACAGCTCTGCCAGCTCCGACTCGGCAGACATGATGAGTTTCACATTGCGCTCATAAAACTCGTCAACCATCGCAATAAAACGGCGTGCTGCATCATCATCTTTCGCTGCCATCCGGATCACCCCCGAAACCAACACGGTATGATAAATACGGGCTATTTCCATGTAATCATTCTGACTTCTGGCTGTTTGACACAAAGTGTAGAAGGAAAAATGGACAACACCATCTGCCTCATGCTGAGTTGGCAACATCCGGTTATTAATATTGATATCTTTGGCTCGGGTGCGCGGCTCAACACTTAGCTGAACAAAATACTGTTCAAGGTTGGCTTCAGCCTTGGCATCAAGCGGGAAGTGGTAGATTTCAGCCTGTTCCAGGGTCCGCAAACGATAATCAATCCCCGAATCAACATTAACAATGTCACAATGCTGGTGAATCAAAGCGATTGCCGATAGGAAACGAGCGCGCTGCAAACCGTTTCGATACAGCTCATCCGGTGGAATATTCGACGTTGCCACCAGCGTAATACCTCGTCGAAAGAGCGCATCAAACAAGGTGCCGAGGATCATGGCATCCGTAATATCCGAGACGAAAAACTCATCGAAGCAGATAATGTCAGTTTCTTCCTTAAAGCGGTCGGCCACCTGTTCCAATGGATCTTGCTGTAAGGAAAGCTGCTGCAGCTCCTGATGTACCCTGTGCATAAAGCGGTGAAAGTGAATTCGCATTTTGCGCTCAACCGGCAGGCATTCAAAAAAAGTATCGACCAGATAAGTCTTACCTCTGCCTACCCCACCCCAAAAATACAATCCTTTGACTGGGTGCAGCTCCGCCTTTTGACTGCGGTTAAGTAGCCGGGACAAAAAAGAACCTCTGGCCTTTATATCCGGCTTGGGCGCCAGCATACGATGATAGAGTTCCTCTAAATGCCCCACGGCAATAGCCTGCGCCAAATCGGCCACAAAGCCAGGAAGAGCAAGGTCTTGTTGATATTTTTGCTGTGGCGTCATTCCTTCTCACCTACACTAATCGTTCCGTCTTTAGGTCCAGATAGTATCATGGCAGCCTTTGGGCATGTATAGTACCTATACGCAACCGATTAATTGGCAATTATTCAGCACCAATTCATCTCGCTGATATACAACAGTAAAGATCTGTCGACACAGGCAATGCTAACTGCCACCGACACTAACAACTTGGTATTCATTAAGTCACAAGGAGTTTTTCATGACTTGGGTTTATGCGCTTCTTATCTTTGTCGCGGGAGCAATCGCCGGCGCCTTTGCTGCTCGCCTTGGCAATCAAAGCCTCAAACAACAAAAAGAGCTGAAGAAAGATCTGGATAAGTCGAAATACGAACTTGAACAGTTTCGCCAAGAGCTGGTCGATCATTTTGCTTCCAGTTCAGAGCTGTTAGATAACATCGCCAAAGATTACAGCAAACTCTACGAGCACATGGCAAAAACCTCTGCTGAACTGATGCCTAACCTTCCAGAGCAAGACAACCCGTTTGCCCGTCGCATCAGCACACTGGAAACAGTCCAGAGCAGCAGTTCAACGCTTCAGGAGCAGCCTCGCGACTATGCTAACGGCGCGTCAGGCCTGCTGAAAAACGAAACTGAACAGGTAGAAGAAACCAAAGCAAGCTAATTCCGTTTTTTTAAGGAACTAAACGCCGGTTTTCAAGTCAGAGCTATTACCCTTCCTCTCAGTTGGTGATTGATTATTAAATGATTATGGTCACCCTGGAATGGATAGACTACTTGTAAAACCGGAGTTTTGTAATAATGAAAAAAACTTTGCTTGTATTTAGTGCATTGGCACTCGGCATCAGTTCTGTTATTACCCCAGCCACTGCTACTGCCGCACTTCCGCTTACTGTCAAGAATCAACAACTACCTAGCCTCGCCCCGATGTTGGAGCAGGTCACCCCTGCCGTTGTCAGCATTGCTGTAGAAGGCAAGCAGGTATCCTCACAGCGTATTCCTGAAACTTTCCGCTTTTTCTTCGGGCCAGAATTTCCGACAGAACAGCTTCGCGAACGACCATTCCGCGGGTTAGGTTCTGGAGTTATCGTTGATGCAACAAAAGGTTACATCGTTACCAACCACCATGTAATTAATGGCGCCGATAAAATTCTGGTCCAGCTGCATGATGGCCGCGAAATAGCAGCCGAGCTAATCGGCAGTGACGAGATGTCCGACATCGCCCTGCTAAAATTGGAAAAAACCAAGAACCTGACGGCTATCGAGCTGGCTGACTCCGATAATCTGCGTGTCGGTGATTTTGCCGTCGCAATCGGTAATCCGTTCGGTCTCGGCCAGACAGTCACCTCAGGGATCATTTCCGCCTTGGGACGCAGCGGCCTGAACATCGAAAACTTTGAGAACTTCATCCAGACCGATGCCGCCATCAACAGCGGAAACTCAGGTGGTGCCCTGGTCAACCTCAACGGAGAACTAGTCGGTATTAATACCGCAATCCTTGGTCCGAACGGCGGCAATGTCGGCATCGGTTTTGCCATCCCTGTCAATATGGTGAAAAACCTCACCGAGCAGATCCTGGAGTACGGCCAGGTCAAACGCGGCGTGCTCGGAGTCCTCGGCGGAAAACTAACACCCGAGCTAGCAGAGGCATTCGGCTATGAGACGAACCTTGGCGCCTTCATCAATCAGGTCATGCCGGGATCTGCGGCAGAAAAAGCAGGCCTGAAAGCCGGTGACATCATCGTGTCTGTTAACGGTAAGCAAATCCGAACCTTCAGCGAGCTACGGGCGAAAATTGCCACCTTAGGTGCAGGCAAGAAAGCAAGCCTGGGTATTGTCCGTGACGGCGATGAGAAAATCGTCAACGTCGTCCTGCAAGAAGCCACTCAAAATAAGGTCAAAGCCGATACGCTCCACCGCGGTTTGACCGGTGCTGAGTTTGCAAACACAACCACTGAAGACGATGCACAAGGAGTCAAAGTAACAGGCCTTGATGAGAAATCCATGGCAGCCCGCTATGGCCTGCAAAAAGGTGACATTATTCTTGGCCTTAACCGTCAGCCAATTCGCAACCTTGGTGAACTGCGTAAGGCGCTGGATCAGCAACCAAACGTTCTGGCCCTCGAAATCAAACGCGGCAACAATATTCTTTATCTGATTATTCGCTAATCTACCAATCAGTAAATCGGGCCTGCAAGGGCCCGCATTACCTTGCAACGGACATTACTTCTAAACAGACATGCTTCTAAACGGATATAGCCTCTAACTGTGTAAGCTTCCCTATCTCCCTCTAAAAACCTCCCCCGACAGATTGGCGATACCAATTTGCCCCACACGAGCACCACCTCCTAAGTACCTTGTTCTGTTTGGTATCCAAGCGCTGAAATGATATCCTCGTTTAGATTATCTTTAGAAAAACTAAAGCGAACTCGCGCAATTTTGTTTCAGGGGTACAGGCATGCTGGCTTTTATTAGTCGATCCATTCTACTTGGCGTCGTCACTGCTGTAGCTTTGCTTGCGATTTTTCCAGAACTTCGTACCCAAATGATCAAGCCTCCAGTAACATTGGCGCCGGTTGAAACCAACCAAACCCAGCTTTCCTTTAACTATGCAGTTCGCCGTGCTTCGCCAGCAGTCGTTAACATTTATAACCGCCGCTATAATGCCGAGGACCGCCTCAAGCTAAGCACCCAGGGGCTGGGCTCCGGCGTAATCATGAGCGATAAAGGCTACATTGTTACCAACTACCACGTTGTGGCAGAAGCCGACCAGGTTATCGCCGCGCTACAAGATGGCCGGATTTTTACCGCCCAGCTTATTGGTAAAGATCAGCGCACCGATATTGCCGTGTTAAAAATCCAGGCTGAAAACCTGCCGGTTATTCCCCTAAATCCTGATTATAAAGCCGCTGTCGGTGATGTTGTTCTGGCGATCGGTAACCCTTACAACCTTGGTCAAACAACAACCTACGGCATCATTTCGGCGACAGGCAGATCCGGCATGAGTTTCTATGGCCGTCAGGATTTTCTGCAAACCGATGCGGCAATCAACGACGGTAATTCCGGGGGAGCCTTGGTTAACACCCGCGGTGAGCTGGTCGGGATCAATACCGCCTCCTTCCAGCAAGCGACCGATATCGAAACGTACGGGATTTCCTTTGCGATCCCCTACGAGTTAACCCAAAAGATCATGAACAAGCTGATTGCCGATGGACGAGTGATCCGCGGCTACATCGGGATCGAGGCAAGAGATATCAACCCGGTAATGGCACGATTGTATGATGCCGATCAGATCAGCGGAATCATCGTGATGGGGATGGATCCGAATGGCCCAGCAGCTAAAGCAGGGTTCCAGGTTCAGGATATTTTGATTGAAATCGACGGCCAACCAGTGACCGACCGTCGCAATGTACTGGATATAGTTACCGAGCTACGCCCTGGTAACTATATCAATATGAAAGTCTTGAGAAACGGCCTGCCCGTGACGCTGTCCGTACTAATAGCTGACGAACCAAAGCGCTACTAAGCTAAAACAACCTTGCTTCAGATACAAAAAAACCAGCCCGCAGGCTGGTTTTTTTTATGATGCATTAATCATCGATGCGTTCTATCTTCATACCCAAGGCACTAAACTTATCTTCGATATGCTCGTAACCGCGGTCGATATGGTAGATACGATCAACAACAGTTTCACCCTTGGCAATACTACCAGCAATCACAAGGCTTGCAGATGCACGCAAGTCTGTAGCCATCACTTCTGCGCCGCTCAGGCCATCAGTATCACCACAAATCACGGTATTACCTTCGATCTCTGCATGGGCCCCCATGCGGATCAATTCCGGGATATGCATAAAACGGTTTTCAAAAATCGTCTCAGTGATGATCCCAGTGCCTTTAGCCACTAGGTTCAACAGCGAAAACTGCGCCTGCATATCCGTAGGGAAACCTGGGTGCGGAGCTGTACGGATGTTCACCGCTTGCAGCTCGCGGTCTGTCATATCCAGCCTGATCCAATCATCACCGGTTTCAATCTTAGCTCCAGCGTCTTCCAGCTTGGCTAACGCCGCTTCCAGCAAAGAAGGCTTGGTATTACGACAGATAATCTTACCGCCGGATACCGCAGCCGCAACCAGGAAAGTACCGGTTTCAATACGATCAGCAACCACTTCATGGTAACCACCACCTAAACGCTCTACACCTTCAATAGTGATGGTATCGGTACCGGCACCTGAAATTTTGGCTCCAAGAGTATTAAGGAAATTTGCGGTGTCGACAATTTCCGGCTCACGAGCCGCATTTTCAATCACCGTCGTACCTTCTGCCAGAGTTGCCGCCGACATGATTGTCACCGTGGCACCCACGCTGACCTTATCCATCACGATATGGGCAGCTTTCAGGCGACCGTCAACCGTTGCTTTGACGTAACCTTCTTCAAGAACAATCTGTGCACCCAACTGCTCCAGACCGTGAATATGCAGGTCAACCGGACGTGCGCCGATAGCACAACCACCAGGCAAGGATACCTGCCCTTCGCCGAAACGAGCCACCAACGGACCAAGCGCCCAGATGGAAGCTCGCATTGTCTTAACCAGTTCATACGGGGCACAGAATTCGTTTACACCACTGGCGTCAACATGTACCGAGCCATTACGGCTAACTTTGGCCCCCAGACGTCCCAGCAGCTCCATTGTGGTATCAATGTCACGCAGCTTAGGTACATTGGCTACTTCAACCGGCTCTTCTGCAAGCAAAGATGCAAACAAAATTGGTAATGCAGCATTCTTGGCACCAGAAATGGAGACTTCGCCACACAATGGGCCACCGCCCTGGATTCGAAACTTTTGCATCATCAACCTCTTAGGACAGTGACATTAACTTTTTATCACGAGCCCACTCTTCAGGAGTGAATGTTTTAATACTTAACGCATGAATGTCGTTTGCCGCAATCTTAGCCATCAACGGACCGTAAATAGTCTGCTGCTTCTTCACTCGGCTCATACCTTCGAAAATGGCACCAACGGCAATCACTTCGTAGTGGCTGCCATCGCCTTTAACAATGATTTCATCAAGTTCTAAGGCATTTCCCAAAATTTGTTTAATGTCGGAGATTTCCACAAGCTATCCTCTTTCGCAGCTCAATCAATACAAGCCGCTAACATTGATTCTACATGGCTCAGGCGTAGCAACGTTTTAAGCTGTTCCGGCACATTCAATAACACCAACTCACAGCCTTTACTACGCAGCTGTTGATATACATGAAGCAACATCACCATGCCCGCAGAATCTACCCGAGCTAAAGCAGATAGATCGAGCGTTACCTTGGCATCCCGTGGCATCCATTCATGTCGTTGCTGCCAAAAGGCTGGAACTGTGTCACGTTCCAGTTCCCCTGACAAGCAATAATAGCCATTTTCCTGAACTCGCCACTCAATCTTTGGCTTAGTCATTGTTTTTTTCCTCACGGCGAATCGGTTTCGCCGCAAGTTCTTTCAAGTTCACCGTCACCGCCTCAACACCGTCGGTACGCAACTGGCCGCTCCACTCACTCTGCTTGGTCGAGATCATGCTAACCCCTTCCGCCACCATATCGAAGCCCTGCCATTCATTGGTCTTCTTGTTCTTGCGAAGCTTGAAATCCAGACGAATCGGCGGGCGCTTGGTATCCAGAATGTCCACCCGAACCGACACAATAGAGCGGTTGGCCGGCACCGACTTCGGTGACTCAATCTTAATATCTTGCCCCGTATACTGAGTCAGTACCTGAGCGTAAGACGCCACCAGGTAATCCGTAAAAGCCGCAACAAAATCATTACGCTGCCCCTTAGTCGTTTTCTTCAGCTGAGGGCCCAACACCTTGTATGCCGCATAGCGTGCATTGATATAAGGAAGCAGTTCCTGCTTCACAACGTCACGCAGCAGTTCCGGATTTTGCTGAATCTGGGGCTGCTCTGACTTCAGGCGCGCGAAAGTCAATTGAGACACCTCTTGCATCATCAGGTAAGGGTCAGTTTTATCGATACTGGCCGCCTGAGCAAACAGCGGTAACGACAATAGCATCAACAGTACAAATCGAACGAGTTTCATCATATCCCCCTATTTTTCACTATCACCGCCGATGCTATACAGCACCTGACCAATCATATCTTCCAGTACCAAGGCCGACTTAGTGTCCTCAATCAGATCACCATCACCCAGCATTTCAATATCCTCATCGATGAAACCCGGCCGAATACCCAGGTACTGCTCACCCAGCAAGCCCGATGTCAGGATCGCTGCCGAACTGGTTTCCGGGAAGTAGCCATATTTCTTATCGATTGCGAGTGTCACAACCGGCGTATAGCTCTCCGTATCCAAATTAATTGCAGTAATTTTACCTACTGTAACGCCACCAACCTTAATTGGCGAACGTACTTTCAGCCCGCCGATATTATCGAAGTGCGCTTGAAGGATATAAGAGTCATTTCCTCCGATGCTTTGCACATCAGCGACTTTAAAGACCAGTACCAACAAGGCAGCAAAACCAGCAATAACAAAGCTGCCAACCCACAATTCTAATTTCTTAATCTGTTGCATCCGTTAATATCCCAACGTTCCGTTCGTGTGTTACCGCTTGTTAATTGCCGAACATCAAAGCTGTCAGCACAAAATCCAATCCCAAAACTGCCAAGGACGAGTTCACCACCGTATTGGTTGTCGCCCGGCTGATCCCTTCCGAAGTCGGAACCGCATCATAACCGTTAAACACCGCAATCCAGGTTACCGTAATGGCAAACACGACTGACTTGATAATACTGTTGATAACGTCATAACCCAGTTCAACCGATGACTGCATCACCGACCAAAAACTGCCATGATCGATCCCTTTCCAGTCGACCCCGACCAGCTGACCGCCCCAAATCCCGACGGCACAGAACAGCAAAGACAGCAAAGGCATAGAAATTACCCCGGCCCAAAAACGAGGGGCAATGACCCGGCGCAGCGGATCTACCGCCATCATTTCCATGCTCGACAGCTGCTCGGTCGCCTTCATCAACCCGATCTCCGCAGTCAGCGCCGAACCTGCCCGGCCAGCAAACAGCAAAGCAGTCACTACCGGCCCCAGTTCACGCAAAAGCGACAATGCCACCATCTGTCCCAAACTGGTTTCCGCACCAAAATCAATCAGGACGATATAGCCCTGCAGGCTTAATACCATGCCGATAAATAGCCCAGATACCAAAATAATGGCAATCGAGAGTACACCGACCGAGTAAAGCTGCCTGATCAGCAGCGGAAACATTTTCTTCGGCTGTGGCTTGCTAACCAACGCCCCGTAAAGCAATAAACTTGCGCGACCTACCGTCTGGCACTTATCGATCCCCCGGCGTCCCTGTCGCGCAATAAAATCCGCAATCATTATTGTCAATAACCCTATTAACTAGTGTATGCCTGCTCGGCAACTTTATGTGCGCTACCTCCCCGGTAACGCTATTGTGTGGCTGTTCACTCCGTCTCGGCGGTGCCGAACAGGTCCTCTGAAATACCACAGGCCGGAAACTTAAAAGGAACCGGGCCATCAGCCGCCCCATCCAAAAACTGGCGGATCTGCGGATCTGGATCTGCCCTGAGCTCGTCAGGCGTCCCCTGTCCGATGACCTTGCCACCGGACAACAGGTAGACATGATCGGCAATACTCATCACCTCTGGAACATCATGCGAAACAATCACCGATGTGATTCCCAGAGCCTGATTAAGGCTTCGGATCAGTGTCACCAAAACACCCATGGTGATCGGATCCTGACCGACGAAAGGCTCATCGTACATAATCATATCGGGATCCAGGGCTATCGCTCTAGCCAAAGCTGCTCGCCGTGCCATGCCACCAGACAGCTCATTAGGCATCAACTGTGCCGCACCGCGCAATCCCACAGCCTCCAGTTTAAGCAACACCAAAGTACGCAGCAGTTCTTCCGGCAGATCTGTGTGCTCCCGAAGCGGGAACGCAACATTGTCAAACACAGTCATGTCCGTAAACAATGCACCGGACTGGAACAACATACTCATCCTGTTACGAGCCTGATACAGCTCGCTTCGTTTCAGCGACGGAATATTCCAGTGCTCAAACCATACTTCACCACTATCTGGCAGGATCTGACCGCCAATTAACCGTAGCAAAGTTGTCTTTCCGATCCCTGAGGGGCCCATAATGGCCGTGACCTTTCCCTTGGGCACATCCAATGATACATCATCAAAAATCTTGCGGTCGCCCCGCGAAAACGTCATGTTTTTGATTGAAACTAGCGCTTCAGTCGGTTCCATAGCCATCCTGTCGGCCGCTCAGCCTTCTGTTATTTTCGGCGCCTCCAATACAAGAAGGCCGATATCATGAAGATAATTAGTCTGGTCTGTTAACCACTAAAAAATCGATCATAAGTACATTACGCAGCCAACTCAAGACAAACACTGTAAGAACTCTGTAATTTCCGGCCTGTAACCTGCGTCAAACGCACCTCGTGTGAAAATTCTACTCAGCGAGTAGACCAAGCCGTTAATGAGTCACAATGGGCTAAAATCCATCATGATGCATGAACTAAGCTTTGTTGATGATGACCACTTGCAACAGGAACAGCCCACTTCGATTAAATTGTCTCTGCTTTTTCTTTCTTTTTAGTCAATGAACCGTCAAAATTGTCCTCTTAACTTCTTTACTAAAGATTTACGACAAAAGGGATAAGAATGCTCGAAGCCATTGTGTTGCTCTGTATCGGTTTAGCCTTACTGGTATGGAGTGCGGACCGACTTGTTTTTGGCGCAGCCGCGCTGGCGAAAAACCTGGGCGTAACGCCATTGGTCATTGGTATGACTATTTTGGCTATGGGCTCTTCAGCTCCCGAGATGATGGTTTCTGCCACCGCAGCCCTGAGCGGTAAAACAGACACCGCCGTCGGTAACGTACTTGGTTCGAATATTGCCAATATTGCGCTTATCCTCGGTCTGACAGCCCTGATAAAACCGCTGGCAATCAGCTCTGCGATAATCCGCCGCGAACTGCCGATTATGCTGGGGGTAACCTTGGTCGCAGGCTTCCTGCTATGGGATAACTACCTGGGCTTCCAAGAGGGAATCCTGCTTGTTGCGCTGTTTGTTATCTTCCTGCTTACCATGCTCAAAATCAGCCGCCAGGAGAAAGCGTCCGGCGATATCCTGGCTGAAGAGCAAGAATCAGAAATCCCTGACGGGGTCAGCAATATGGCCGCTTCGGTTTGGGTTGTAATTGGCCTTATCCTACTGCCGTACGCAGCGAATATGCTGGTTGACTCGGCAGTTACTATCGCCAAGTTCTTTGGTATGAGCGATTTGGTGATCGGCCTGACCATCATTGCTATTGGTACTAGCTTGCCAGAACTGGCGGCATCAATTGCCAGTATCTATAAAAATGAAGATGATATGGCCGTCGGTAACATTATCGGCTCCAACGTATTCAATATCCTGGCCGTTATGGGGATTCCTGGCCTGCTCAACCCGTCCGTGCTCAGCCCGCTGGCGATGGGCCGTGACTTCTATGTAATGTTAGGCGTTTCCATTTTGCTACTGATCATGGCACTAGGAAAGCGTCGCCAAATCAATCGTGTAGAAGGTTCACTTCTCGTTTGCTGCTTTATCGCCTATCAAGGTTATCTGTTTTATAATCTAGCGGCTTAACGGAGGCCAACACCATGTCAGACACGTTTGATTATTGCGATTACGGTCGCAAAGTTATTGAAATTGAAGCAGAAGCACTACAGAAACTTACTCAGTACATTAACGGCAGTTTCAATGAAGCTTGTCACCAGATAGCAAGCTGTACCGGTAAAGTTATTGTGATGGGAATGGGTAAATCTGGCCATATCGGCAATAAAATTGCCGCGACCCTGGCTAGCACCGGCACCCCGTCTTTCTTTGTTCACCCAGGTGAAGCCAGCCATGGCGATTTGGGTATGATCAAAAAAGGCGATGTCGTCCTGGCAATTTCTAACTCCGGCGAAGCCTCAGAAATTCTGACCCTGCTTCCGGTAATCAAACGTCTGGGCATCCCGCTAATCAGCATGACGGGCAAACCCGAGTCAAGCATGGCAAAACTTGCACAAATCCACCTTCAGATCACCGTTGCACAAGAAGCCTGTCCGCTAAATCTGGCTCCGACATCCAGTACCACAGCCACATTGGCCATGGGTGATGCTCTGGCGATTGCACTAATGCAAGCCCGTGGCTTTACTGCCGATGATTTCGCACTGTCCCATCCTGGTGGTGCACTGGGACGTAAACTGCTGCTCCGCATTGCTGACGTAATGCACACCGGCGACATGCTGCCGATTGTCACTGAAGATGCAACCATCAAAGATGCCCTGCTGGAAGTTTCCCGCAAAGGGCTGGGCATGACTGCGATTGTCGACGCCGAGCAAAAGCTCAGCGGGATCTTCACCGATGGCGACCTGCGTCGTCTGCTGGATAACCGTACCGATATCCACACAACGTCTATCGGTGAGGTAATGACCCGTAACCCGGCAATCATCGAACCACAGCTACTGGCAGCCGAAGGACTCAAACAGATGGAAGATCGTAAGATTAACGGACTGCTAGTCACCGAAGGCCAACAGCTGGTTGGAGCTCTGAATATGCATGATCTATTGAAAGCTGGGGTAATGTAATGCAAGTCGAAACTATTTACGGCCCTGTCTGTCAAACCGTATACAACAGCGCGAAAGCGATCAAGCTGCTAATCTGCGATATCGACGGTGTATTCTCCGACGGCCGGATCTACATGGGCAATGACGGCGAAGAACTAAAAACCTTCCATACCCGTGACGGCTACGGCATCAAGTCACTAATGTCTGCCGGTGTCGAGATCGCCATCATTACCGGCCGCAAATCAGCTATCGTCGAAAACCGTATGTCCGCTCTCGGCATTAAACATGTCTATCAGGGCCAGGATAACAAACTAGCCGCGTACGCCGAGATCGCCAACAACCTGGGGATTGCGCCCGAGCATACCAGCTACATCGGTGATGACCTGATTGACTGGCCGGTGATGGAAAAAATCGGACTGTCAGTCTGCGTTGCCGATGGCCACCCGCTGCTGGCACGCCGTGCTGACTTTGTTACCCGAATTCAGGGCGGACACGGTGCGGTACGAGAAGTGTGCGACCTGATCCTTGAAGCAAAAGGCGAATTAGATAAACATAAAGGCTTAAGTATATGACCTTACAACGGCTACTCTATGCATTACTGCTAGTCGTTTGTGCATGGACAGGCTACTACCTACTGGACAAATACTGGCAGGATGATATTCAGATTGAACCGGATGCGGAAAAGCCGTTATTTACTGGCAATGCGATAATCAATACGTCGTATAACGAATCCGGTTTACGCAGCTACCAGATAGATTCGGACTACCTGGAACATTTCAGTAAAACTGGTGATACCGATTTTATCGAGCCCGTTCTATGGGTTTACAAAAACGGGTCAGAAACAGAGTGGCGTATCAGCTCCAGCGCCGCCAGGCTGGATAAAAACCAGGTACTGCAAATGAACGGCAATGTCCGTATTTTTAACCTATTGCCCGAGTCTGCAATCAAAGTGATCCAGACTGACAGCCTGCGACTTGACCTGATCAATAAAGATTTTGATACCCCGGATCAGGTACTTATTACCGGCAGTGCCTTCCAGAACGAAGGTACCGGTATGAAAGGAAATATGGAGCGCAGCGTGGCGACCTTATTAAAAAATGTAAAAGGTAGATATGAAGCTTACCAAAATTAGTACCCTGCTATGCCTTTGTATCAGTGCGTCTAGTTGGGCATTAAGTAACGATACAGAGCAGGCGATTTATATTAACTCTGACAGCCAGGAGCTGGACATTCAAAAGAATGTCGTCACGTTTACCGGTAATGTCGTTCTGCGCCAGGGCAGCATAGATATCCGTGCCGACAAGCTCGTGGTCTCGCGCCAGTCCGGCGCTGACGGCAAGGAAACCATTGATGCCTACGGCAACCCGGCAACCTTCCACCAAATTATGGACAACGGGAAACCAATCGACGGTGCCGCACGCAAAATGCGTTACGAAACCGCCTCCGAGTTCCTGAAGATGACCGATGAAGCAATCCTGATCCAGGAAGGAAGTGAGATCCAGGGCCGGGTTATCAGCTACAAGATTGATGAACAAAAACTGGTCGCAGAAAGTGGCAAGAAAAAGCGTGTCACAACAATTCTGCAGCCAAATCAGCTTAACAGTAACCAGAAATAAGCGGCAATTATGGCAACGTTAAAAGCAGAACACCTGGCAAAAAGCTATAACGGCCGCAAAGTCGTTTCGGACGTAAGCCTGAAGGTAGAATCAGGCAAAATCGTCGGTTTGCTAGGTCCCAACGGTGCAGGTAAAACGACATCCTTCTACATGATCGTTGGCCTGGTGGCCCGTGATGAAGGCAAGATCACCATAGATGGCACCGATATCAGCCTCCAACCGATGCATAACCGTTCGCGCATGGGTATTGGTTACCTGCCGCAGGAAGCATCGATTTTCCGCCGCCTGACGGTTTACGATAACTTGATGGCTGTGTTGCAAACCCGAAAAGAGCTGAACAAGGCTGAACGCCAGGATAAACTGGAAGAATTATTGGATGAATTCAACATTCAGCACATTCGTAACAGTTTAGGCATGGCATTATCAGGGGGTGAGCGCCGCCGAGTGGAAATCGCCCGCGCCCTAGCTGCAAACCCGAAATTTATTTTGCTTGATGAGCCGTTTGCCGGGGTTGATCCAATTTCGGTCATCGATATCAAGAAAATCATTGAACATTTGCGCGATCGCGGGCTAGGTGTGTTAATCACCGATCACAATGTCAGGGAGACCCTAGATGTTTGTGAACATGCTTATATCGTAAGCCAGGGGCACCTTATTGCACACGGCAGCCCAAGCGATGTCCTCAATGATGAGCATGTAAAACGAGTCTATCTGGGCGACCAGTTCCGTCTATAGTTATAGGTAAGGACGTACCAATCACCAAGCACCTACTCAACAACAATGATGTTTATAACGTGCTTCGCGATTAACACAAATATAACAACAAGGTACATACACATATATGAAAACCTCGCTCCAGCTCAAAATAGGTCAACAACTGGCAATGACGCCACAGTTGCAGCAAGCAATTCGTCTGTTGCAATTGTCAACCTTGGATCTTCAACAAGAAATTCAAGAAGCACTGGATGCCAATCCGCTATTGGAGCTGGACGAAAACCTCAATGAAACCGCCTCAGATAATGACGACGGCAAAACTGATGGCCAGGACAACAGTGAACTATCAGCTGCAGAGCATGATGCCGCGAGTGAACCGGAACCATTCGATACCTCAGATGCCATCGAACAGCGCGAAATGCCGGAAGAGCTGCCAGTCGACACTACCTGGGACGATTTCTACAGTGCAGGTACTGGCAGCACTGGCATAGCTATCGACGATGACATGCCAGTATATCAAGGTGAAACAACTGAGAGCTTGCAGGACTACCTAATGTGGCAGGTTCAGCTGACCCCGTTTAGCGAAATCGACCTGACCATCGCAACAGCAATTATTGACGCCATTGACGACAAAGGCTACCTAACCTGCTCAACCGACGAGATCCTGGAAAGTATCGGCAATAACGAAGTCGAACTGGATGAGGTCGAAGCCGTACTCAAGCGCATCCAGCAGTTCGATCCGCTGGGCGTGGCCTCCCGCAATCTGCAGGAATGTCTGCTGCTCCAGCTGGCAACTTACCCGGAAGACACCCCTTGGCTTAGCGAGGCAAAAACCTTACTAAACCAATATATCAATTTACTTGCCAACCGGGATTACCGCCAACTAATGCGGGAAACCAAGCTGAAAGAACCGGAACTAAAAGCGGTAATGCAGCTGATCCACAACCTGGAACCGCGTCCGGGCAACCGGGTCGTCTCCTCCGAAACCGAATATGTAATACCGGATGTCTCTGTATTTAAGGATCACGGCAAATGGGTAGTGACTATCAATCCCGATAGTGTGCCTCGGATCCGTGTTAACCAGCAGTACGCCGCGTTAAGCAAAAACACCCGCAACAGTGCAGACAGCCAATTTATCCGCACCCACCTTCAGGATGCTAAGTGGCTAATCAAAAGTCTGGAAAGCCGCAATGAAACGCTGCTGAAAGTCGCCCGCTGCATCGTTGAGCACCAACAGGACTTCTTCGAATACGGTGAAGAAGCCATGAAACCAATGGTACTCAATGATATTGCACTGGCAGTGGACATGCATGAGTCAACGATTTCACGTGTAACAACGCAAAAATACATGCACACCCCACGTGGTATCTTTGAATTGAAATACTTCTTCTCGAGTCACGTTAGTACGGATAATGGTGGCGAATGCTCGTCAACGGCCATCCGGGCACTAGTGAAGAAACTGGTTGCCGCTGAAAATCAAGCGAAGCCACTAAGTGACAGTAAAATTGCTACATTACTGGCGGAACAAGGCATCATGGTGGCACGGCGTACAATCGCCAAGTACCGTGAATCGCTGGGCATTCCGCCTTCTAATCAGCGAAAACGTCTGCTCTAGTCAGGCGAAAACAGAAGGAAGATGTCTATGCAAATTAATCTCACAGGGCACCACATCGAAATTACCCCGTCTCTACGTGATTACGTAACGACCAAATTTGATAAGCTGGAACGCTTTTTTGATAAGATTAATAATGTCCATGTGATCCTGAATGTTGAAAAATTACAGCAGGTCGCGGAGGCCACCCTGCACATTAACGCAGGGGAAATCCACGCTAAGGCGGATTCTGAAAATATGTATGCAGCAATTGACGCGTTAACTGATAAACTGGTTCGTCAACTCAACAAACACAAAGACAAGCTCAATAGCCACTAATCATGCAACTGAGTAATGTACTGAGCCTGGACTGCACTAAAAGTGCAGTCCACTGCTCCAGCAAAAAACGAGCCCTTGAAATCATCAGCGAAATTGCTGCTGAGCACCTGGACCAAAACCCCCAACCACTGTTCGAGTGTATGCTGAGCCGTGAGAAAATGGGGAGTACAGGTATAGGTAATGGCATCGCAATCCCCCATGGGCGCATCCACAACAGCGAGCAAGCCATCGCCGTGCTGATCCAATGCCAGAACCCAATCCAGTTCGATGCCATCGACAATCAACCTGTCGACCTCTTGTTTGCCCTGCTCGTTCCCGATGAACAATGCCAGGAACACTTGAAAACTCTCTCCTGTATGGCTGAAAAGCTCAGCAACAAGCAAATCTGCAAACAGCTACGTACCGCAAAAAGCGATGAAGAGCTTTATCAAATCCTCACCTGTGATTCATAATGAGCATCTCCACCATCCCGTTAGTTAAGGTATGCTAACCATGAAGTTAATGGTCGTAAGCGGACGCTCAGGCTCTGGTAAATCCATAGCCTTGCGTGTATTGGAAGATCTGGGTTACTACTGCGTTGATAACCTGCCAGTTAACCTGCTACCCCAGTTTGTCACTACAGTTGAGGGCAACCAGCAAGATATCGCGGTCAGTATCGATGTCCGCAATATGCCAGACAGGCCCGAAGAGATCCGCCTGACTCTGGGGGCATTGAGCCAAAAGCTGGATGTCAACGTACTGTTCCTTGATGCCGACGACAAAGAACTGGTCAAACGCTACAGCGAAACTCGCCGCCTGCACCCACTGTCACGAAATAACATGAGCCTGGAGCAAGCCATCCAGTCTGAGAGTGCCCGTCTCTCTGAACTGAAAGAACATGCCGACCTTGTTATCGATACCACCAGCAAATCGATCCACGATCTAAGCGAAACAGTACGCAGCCGCGTACTTGGGCGAAGTACCCGCGAACTGGTTATGGTCTTCGAATCTTTTGGCTTCAAGCACGGATTGCCAACTGATGCTGACTATGTCTTTGATGTTCGCTTTCTGCCGAACCCGCACTGGATCCCGGAACTCAAGCCGCTTACTGGGCTGGATCAGGGCGTCAAGGAGTACCTTTCCGGCCATTCCGAAGTCAACCAGCTGATCTACCAGATCCGCAATTTCATTGAAACTTGGCTTCCGATGCTGGAGAAAAACAACCGTAGCTATGTCACTGTCGCCATTGGTTGTACTGGCGGCCAACATCGCTCAGTCTACGTCGCCCAACAGCTTGCCGATCATTTTCGCAATGAAGGTCATCAAATCCAGGTACGCCACCGGACCCTGGAAGCCAGCGCATGAGTGTCCTAAGCCGACAACTTTTCATCAATAACCGCCTGGGACTACATGCCCGGGCAGCTATCAAACTGGTTGAACTGGCGCAAAGCTTCGAAGCGACCGTTACTATCAGTAACGACGAAAAAAGTGCAACGGCTGATAGTGTGATGGGGCTACTGATGCTGGAATCTGCTCAGGGGCAACAAGTGTGTGTCAGCGCTGAAGGCCGAGATGCCGAAGCCGCACTATCCGCGGTGTCGGAGCTAATCGAAGCTGGATTTGACGAAGAAAACTAACTTCCCGTTAAAGAGCAAACATCGCCAATCAGGCAGATAACAGGAATGATCAAAAGCGAAATTGAACTTAACTCGCTCGTCATCATTCCTTTCTCACCCTCCGCCGATTCCTCACAAAGATTAAATCTTTATTTCCTCTCAGATCTGGTGAGACAATCACCTTAGTATTGCGTTAGAATTCAGATTATTGCGCCGCCATACCTAACAGAGCACACCCAGTACAACAGCCAGCAATGCTTCATTGGCATTTCACCTGTTCACTTCTATCTTCCGTTAAAGGTATCGCGGCTGGCATCAAGGTAATTTGGGGTATCACAACCAATGGCGGATGTACTAGAACAAGATCAGACGCATCAGACGCTGCAAGAAGTCAACCAAGCGCTTGAAAACGGCATGTTTGTCCATGTCCGCCGAATGCTTCAAGATATGGAGCCGGAAGATATTGCGCACCTGCTGGAAGCCTCTCCGCCCAAGGAGCGTCAGGTATTATGGCAGCTAACTGATCCGGAAGAACAAGGTGAAATCCTTGATGAACTGTCGGAAGATGTAAAAGACGGTATCGTCTTACAGATGGCACCGGACAAACTGGCAGCCGTCACCGAAGGGATGGAAACCGATGATGTCGCCTACGTCCTGAGAAGCCTGCCCGACGAGAAATACCGGGAAGTGCTGGCGCAGATGGATGCTACCGATCGACACCGCGTCGAAAAGGCCCTGGCCTACCCGGAAGAAACGGCCGGCGGTATGATGAGTACCGACTTCATCACCATCCGGGGGGATGTCACGGCCGATGTAGTATTGCGTTACTTGCGTATGAAAGGCGAGTTGCCGGAAGCCACCGATGCCCTGTACGTATTGGATCAAAACGAAAAGCTGATTGGCCACCTGTCACTATCGACCCTTATCACCACCCAACCAGATACCGACATCCAGGAAGTCATGGACGATGCCGACGAAGCCATCGCTGTTGATATGGATGACAGTGAAGTCGCTAATCTGTTCGAGCGCCGCAACTGGCTGTCGGCACCGGTCGTCGATCCGGATAACCACTTGGTCGGCCGTATCACCATCGATGACGTCGTTGATATCATCCGTGAAGATGCAGAACACTCCATGATGAGTATGGCTGGTATGGACGATGACGAAGATACCTTTGCCCCAGTCCTGAAATCAGCCCGTCGCCGAAGTATCTGGCTGGGAGTCAATGTTCTGGCCGCGTTGGCAGCAGCATCAGTATCCAACATGTTTGAAGAAACCCTGGATCAAATGGCGGCAATTGCAATTTTGATGACCATTGTCCCGTCAATGGGCGGGGTTGCCGGTAACCAGACTGTCGCTCTGGTGATCCGAGGCCTGGCTGTCGGCCATATCGGTGATACAAACACCCGCTGGTTGCTCAGCAAAGAAGCCCGGGTAGGATTAATTAACGGCATTCTATGGGCTGCGATCATCGGTGGGGTGGTCACGGTATGGAAACAAAATCTGTTGCTCGGTGCCATTATCGCCGGGGCAATGATGACCAATTTACTGGTGGCCGGAGTTGCCGGGGTCTGTATCCCTGTTCTGCTCAAAAAGCTCAATATCGACCCCGCACTGGCCGGAGGCATGGCGCTGACGACCATCACCGATATTGTCGGCCTGTCAGTCTTCCTTGGAATGGCGACAATATTCCTGATATAGCAGCCACACAAACTATGAAGCAAAAAAAAAAAGCGAGAGCCACTTGGCCCTCGCTTTTTTAATGCATTCAGTAATTGTTATTACTCACCAGCAATCTTCATCGTATCCAACAAGATAGAACCTGTCTGGATCTGGCTGCGAGTTTCAGTATCGGTACCAATCGCAACGATATTCTGCATCATGTCAGTAAGGTTACCCGCAATCGTCACTTCGCTGACAGGGAACTGAATTTCACCGTTCTCAACCCAGAAACCAGCCGCACCACGGGAATAATCGCCGGTCACGATATTAACGCCCTGTCCCATCAGCTCAGTTACCAACAAGCCGCGATCCATCTTCTTCAGCATCTGCTCAAAGCTCTCACCAGTCGACTTGACCTGCCAGTTGTGAATACCACCAGCATGACCGGTTGGCTGACGCCCAAGTTTACGTGCCGCATAGCTGGTCATCAGGTAGGTCTGCAGTACGCCAGACTGAATAATCTCACGATCGTGAGTTGCCAGCCCCTCACTATCAAACGGCGTACTCGCCATACCACGCAATACATGCGGACGCTCGCTGATATCCAGCCATTCAGGGAAGATCTGCTCACCCAGCTTATCCAGCAAGAATGACGATTTACGATACAGGTTAGAGCCACTGATCCCCATCACCAAGTGACCAAACAAGCCGGTAGCAATATCAGCAGCAAACATAATTGGAGCTTCGCGTGTGGTCAGCTTCTGCGGGTCAATACGGCCGACTGTACGCTCTGCCGCATGCTGGCCGACTTTTTCTGGAGTCCAGAGATCGCAAGCACGGCGCGCAGTGGTGTAGCTGTAATCACGCTCCATCTCACCATTTTTGCCTTCGGCAATCACGCAGCAGCTGGTGCTGTGACGGCTGGAAGCATAACTGGCCAACATACCGTGGCTATTACCGTAAACACGAATACCATAATGGCTATCATAGCTGGCACCATCGCTCTGCTTTATACGAGAGTCTGAATCCAGTGCTGCCTGCTCTGCCCGGACTGCAATTGATGCCGCGCGCTCCGGTTCTGGCTCATCCGGATGGAAAAGGTCCAAATCTGGGATATCCCTAGCCATCAGCTCAGCAGGGCCAGGACCGGCATAAGGGTCTTCTGAGGTATAACGGGCAATATCCAAAGCGGCTGCAACAGTCTGGGCAATCGCATTCTCACTCAGATCCGATGTAGAGGCACTCCCTTTACGTTGGCCGCGATAGACGGTGATACCGAGCGCACCGTCACTATTAAATTCCACATTCTCAACGTCACACATACGCGTGGACACGCTGATACCTGTGGTTTTGTTAATAGCAACTTCAGCTGCGTCTGCCTGCTTACCTGCCAGCTCCAATGCTCTTGCAACTGCAGCTTCCAGCTCTACGCGCTGCTGTGCGACCTGTTCTCTTACGTCCATACCTTCACTTTCTCAGAGGGATGATAAACACTTTCAATAAGTTAACTGACTGTCTGACAGGTAATTTACTGAGACGGGGATCATGATAATGACTAGCACCGCTTCAACCGACGCTGATAGGCGCTTTATTTAGTATTACCTATAGGATAACACCGTGAGACAGGAATTTGCGCCCCAAATCACGATTAAACTGATAAAATAGAGCCATTAACTTCTTTAGTGAGCCTGTTATGAGCCGTAAAAACCAGAAAGCCCCTTGGGAAGAGGAAGAAGAAATCATCTGGGTAAGTAAGTCCGAGATGAAGCGCGACATGGAAGCCCTACAAAAAATTGGTGAAGAGCTGGTTGAGCTTAAGCCTAATGCACTGGCAAAGATTCCGCTGGATGAAGATCTACTGGATGCTATCCGCGATGCACAGCGCTTTAAAAACGAAGCCCGCCGCCGTCAGTTACAACGAATTGGCAAGCTAATGCGCCAAGTTGAGGTCGAGCCAATCCAGAACGCTCTGGACATGCTGCGAAACAAACACTCACAGGCGACAGTTGCCCTGCGCAAGCTGGAACAAAAACGTGACAAGCTGATCGAAAATGGTGACAGCATGATCAATGCCATCATGGTTGATCACCCGGAAGCTGACCGTCAGCGCCTGCGCCAGCTTGTTCGCCAGGCGAACAAAGAAAAAGCACAAAGCAAACCGGCTAAAGCCTACCGTGAAATCTTCCAGTACCTGAAAGAGCTATACCTGGAAGACTAACCGCCAAGGCAATCCAGCTGTTAGCAACGACACTGTAGTCATACTAAAAATAGCCATATAAAAAATGCCAGCATCGTTGCTGGCATTTTATTGTCTAACAGTTGGGTGTTACACGCGGTTACTGCGTCCCACCGACAGTCATTGAGTCAATTTTCAGGGTTGGCTGACCAACACCTACTGGCACGCTCTGACCGGCCTTGCCACATACGCCAACGCCACGGTCGATATCCAGATCATTACCTACCATCGACACTTTTTGCATCGCCTCAATACCACTGCCAATCAAGGTTGCCCCTTTGATCGGGCGGGTGATCTTACCGTTTTCAATCAGGTAGGCTTCCGACGCAGAGAAAACAAACTTACCCGAAGTGATATCAACCTGGCCACCACCAAAGTTAGGGGCATAGATCCCCTGCTTCACGCTGCCGATGATCTCTTCCGGAGTGTGCTCACCCGGCAACATATAAGTATTAGTCATACGCGGCATAGGTAGGTGAGCATAAGACTCACGGCGACCATTACCGGTTGGATTAACGCCCATCAAACGTGCATTAAGCTTATCCTGCATATAGCCTTTGAGCTTACCGCCTTCAACCAGCACATTGTATTGTCCCGGTGTCCCCTCATCATCGATATTAATCGAGCCGCGACGATTGACCAAGGTGCCGTCATCGACAATGGTGCACAATGGTGAAGTGACTTGTTCACCCATATGACCAGCAAACATCGACGAACCTTTGCGGTTAAAGTCACCTTCCAAACCGTGACCTACCGCTTCATGCAGTAGCACTCCCGGCCAGCCGGCACCCAGTACGACCGGCATCGTTCCGGCAGGCGCAGCATCTGCATCAATATTGATCAGTGCCTGACGAAGTGCCTCGTCTGCATAATTCAAGGCGATCGATTTACCGTTTTCCTCATTCAGGAAATACTCATAACCGTAACGGCCACCACCACCGGCACTGCCGTGCTCACGCTTGTCGCCTTTTTCAATCAACACACTGACAGACAAACGTACCAACGGGCGGATATCAGCAGCGTAAGTGCCATCCAGAGCAGCTACCAGTACCTGCTCATAAACACCATTAATACTGACAGAGACTTCCTTGACCAGCGGCTCTTTGGTACGGATATAGCGGTCAATTTCCTCAAGCAAGGCAATCTTCTGATGTTTGTCAAAACTGCCCAGCGGATCCACCGGAGCATAGATTCCCGCAGGAGAAACAGGACTAAATGCCTGAACCTTACCCTGGCCGCCACCACGAACAATACCACGGGCCGCTTTGGCACTCTGAGTCAGTGCTAACTGGTTAATTTGATCGGAATAGGCAAATCCCGTCTTTTCACCAGATACCGCGCGAACACCGACACCTCGGTCGATATTGAACGAGCCATCCTTGATAATACTGTCTTCCAGAACCAAGGATTCATGCCAGCAAGACTGAAAATAAATATCGGCATAATCCACATCCCGAGCAGCAATCAGCCCCAGAATTTGACTTAATTCGTCGCGCCCCAGCCCAGACTGGGCCAACATGGTATTTTCTACAGTTTCCAGAGTCATTCACTTTGCTCTTGTAAGGTATCTATCGCTGATGAACGCCTAATCGCGCATGTTTCACCAACGGCATATTTGTTCTGATAGCCTGGCTTAAATTCAAATCCAGATCAGCCGTCAGGACACCGGTTCCCTCTTTTTGACAGGTAACCACTTGTCCCCAAGGGTCGATAATCATCGAGTGCCCCCATGTTTCACGGCCCTCATTATGTTCCCCCCACTGGGCCGCAGCCACAATCCAGCACTGGGTCTCTACGGCTCTTGCCCGAAGCAAAACATCCCAATGAGCCTTCCCGGTAACTTTGGTAAATGCTGCCGGCACCACAATTATATCAGCGCCCTGCTCTCTCAATGCGGCATACAGTTGAGGGAACCGAATATCATAACAGATTGATAATCCGATGTTACCAAAGGGAGTCGGCACCACTTTCACTTCTCGCCCCGGCTGAAACGTATCGGATTCCCGGTAGCTCTGGTACTGATCTTCAACCTCAACATCGAACATATGCATTTTGTCATAATGCGCCTGGCACTGTCCCTGATCATCAAACAATAGCGCCGTTGTGGTGATCGCATCATCTGGCTGACGGATAGGCATCGAGCCAACCAGCAGCCAGATCCCGAGCTGTTTACTCTGGGCGGATAGCTCAGCTTGCAACGGGCCATTTCCTAAGGGCTCGGCATGGCGATGGTAGTCCGCTCGAGAACCAAACACCAGACAGTTTTCTGGCGTGACAACCAATTTAGCTCCCTGTAATTGCAAGCCCTTGAGTTTCTTCTTCAGCTTTCGTAAATTCACTTCAGGATCGGCACCTGAATTCATCTGTACGACACCTACTTTTGCCATCTTTCAATTCCTTTTTTAACGCTTCATGCCAATCCATTATGTCTGTATTAAATGTCGTTTTTCTTACTTTCTCAGCTTTTCTGGCACAGTATACTCACCGGTAAAGCGAGATTTTTCAGTCACTACCGGAGAGTCAATCGGCCCTTTCACTGCATAGTTGACCTGAGTAAATACATCCAACACCGGCGAGAGCGCCGTTGATATCGCAAAAACATAAATCGCGGTATGTGGCGCCACGGCAAAGGCAGTCAGAACCGGAATGCCGGACGTCAAGTCAGGAATAAACTTCACGTTAGCATCCACGGTTTCATTTACAAGGTTAGCACTTCCCTGAATAAACATATCACCGGCCAAGGCTTGCATTTCAATATCATCGGTTTCAAACAAGCCATTTTCAATCCGCCCCGAACCTTTGATGTAATTAAACGCCAGACCATCATCAAAGATACCTGAAAAATCGAGCTGCATTTTTCGCACAATTGAGTCGATACTGAATAATCCAAGCAAGCGCCCTGCACCACCGACTTCGCTGACCACCCCTTTACCGGTTTCGGTTTTCAGCTCCCCCGTCAAGGTCTCGCGGTGCATACGCCAAGGCGCGCCCTGCCACTGGATTGAGGCATAGCTGCTAAACTTCGCTCCCTGAATTCCCCCAGAGACACCAAACCGCCCCATCAGATCCGAACTGTTCTCGCCTTCAATATCAAAAGCTATTTGAGTTTCATTCTGCTCACTGTCCAGTGTCCAGTGTCCATCCAGGCTCAGCGTCGTCGTACCGGAATCTATCATGAAGTTACGCAGCTCCAGTGTCGTTCCTTCACGGCGCAACTTGCCCGACATCTTTCCAAGACGATACCCCTGCAACCACGCGTCCTCCAACTGAAAATCAATTTCCGGCATATTCGCCATCATATTACGGTCAAAATCAGTGGCCGGTGGAATATTGCTTTGCGGCACGTATTTTTCGCGAGACGATGGGTCATCCACCTTCTCGAGATCCACACCCGGCAAGTTCAGGTGCATATTTTCCAGCGAAAGCCTTAGCGGCGAACCATCAGGCCAGAAAGCTTCCCCTTTCATCTCCCTGCTCCCCAGGAGCATATGCCACTGTCCCGGTTGTCGACGGACAGCCAAATCAACATCATTCCAGCTCAGCGAAGCAAGCTGCAACGTCTCAATCTGGCCATTAACCCGAGTTGGCAAAGGCAATGCTGGCATCACAGCCGGCTTTCCACTGTTCGCCATCTGGGTTGCCTTTTCATTTATTTCACCAGCCAGGTCTAGCCAACGATCAGCATCCAACGCTGCCGTGTTAATCCGCAACACATGGCTGTCACGAGAAAGCGTACGTGGCTTGCCGCTTCCCACCAGCAATTCACTGGCATCAATTTCCAAGCGCTCAGGAACCAGATTGATAATCGCCTGATAGGTTGCATCCGGCACGACGACTTTCCCGGTCAGTGATTCAGCATTCCCTGTCGCATTAACACGAGCTTGCGCTTGAGTACCCAAAGGCATCTGTAGCGGGTAAGGTAGCTGACTATCAACAGCGGAAAGATCAGCGGTCAGCTCAACATCATAATTAAAGCCGGTATCATGCAAGCTGACACCAATACCGGCCTGCCATGGGCTGCGACCAGAGACATGCGCTAGCAACGGATCATCGAGCTGCTGCTGCAATATTACGACCTGCCAGTCTCCAGCCACATTAATATCAACCTGATAACCCGTATCAACGCTGTTTCCGGCAAATCCGAAAGTTACAGGCTGAGCCAGCAACACACCATCCAGCCCTTCGGCCTTAATCACATCGTTATCAAAACTCAGGCTACCAGTAACTTGACTGATCTTGAGCTGCGGCGTTTCCATTACCAACTGGTTATCCTGTAGCTTCGCCGAGCCCCAAGCCCTGACTTCACTACCATCAAAAGGAATATCCAGTTTGAAGCGAGTGTTCACCGGCCCACTGACCTGTACCGTCGTCATTGCAGCCCCGACCGAATCTACCAACGGGGTCGCCAGCATGTAATCGCGGATCTGCTCGCCTTCAGCGCCGACCTCAAGTGACAACTTCAAATGACCGCCTTCCCTCAACTCAGCCTCTCCCGTAACCTGAGACGCCGTTGCCCCCATGGTTTTGGCATGACTGGCATTAAGAGACATAAGGTCATTTTCAAAATGCAAATTTAGCTTCAAGTCTGTTAGCTCTGGCCAGGCGGTATCAAAACTAAAACGCCCCTCACGCAGCGGTACGTAAGCTTGGAAAACACCCTCATGATTAGCGTACGGGAAATCAGCCAGTTCACCGTACCACAGCAGCTGAGCTCGTTCGGCTTTACCGCCGCGAATCGCTGCAGACAGATAGTCGGTCAACTTTTCCCCCAATGCCAATGCAGGCAAATAACGCCAGGTTTCACCGACATTGCTGGCTAAAACCTCACCATAAAATGACAGCCAGGCCGGAGAGTCAGATGGGAAATCCAGCCGAAACTGGCCGTCTGCTTTCAAATGTGGGGTCAATACCGACAGCTGATCACTCCACAGCCGCCAGCCATCATTACCAACCTGCCAGTAAGCAGTTACTTCGCCTTTGGATATCGGCAGTGGTGCCTGGAACACATTGCCGTAAGGCAACATATCATCAGCCAGATGCAGCACCGCCTTTCCACCATTCAAGTTACCGGACACCTGCGCATCCAGTTTATGGATTTCAGGCAACAACTCCCACTGCTTCATACCAAATTGCTTCAGCTCCGCAGAAAAGCGCGGTGATTGGCCGCTATGAGCTGACACACGGATATCCTGCATCTGGCCTGACGGCTGTAAGGCATACAAAATGTCAGCTGCCGTACTGTCTTTAGGTAAAAAGCTTACAAAAGGAAGCAGGTGCTCCAACGACAATTGACTCAATGCTAACTGCCAACGCTCTGGCTCCCACTGCGCGGTGACATCAAATGCAGGCCACTGCACTTTGTCGGTTTGCAGGTTCAACTGATCGCTGTCAATTCGCCATCCGTTTTTACCGTCAGCTAACAGTAAAGGCGTCAGCCCCACCAGCCCCTGACGGATCCGGAATTCATGCTTTTCGTTTCCCCAGTGCCAGCGTAAATAGCTATCATCCAACCGAGCCAGACTATTAACTACCCGGCCACTTTTCAGATTGAGCCAAACTTCAGCATTAATATTACTGCCTGTGACATCGGCCTCACCCAGCATTTGCTTGTTCAGCCACGGGGTAATAGATAGATTCTGAGTCTGGACATAAATACTTCCCGACATCTCTGGCAAAGAGCGCTTAGCCGATAAGTTAGCAATCACTCGCATCTGGCTGAAATGAGTATCGGCAACGCTTACCACCCCTTCAGCAAGGTGCTGACCGCCAGTACCGTCCCACTTCAGTTCATTAATGTCGATGCGCTGCTTATTACCTGCCGGCGAGATCAGGGTGATATCAGAATTTCTTAACGAAAATTTGCCCAACTGAACAAAGATCAGTTCTTCAAGCCGGGAAATAGTCGAAGCCTGGCTATTACCTTTGGTAACCGGAGCCGAGCTCTGGCTAAACACCGAGCCAGGTAACCGGGTCAAATCCAGACTCAACCGATCAATACGGATATCTTTGAAAACGGGACGCATTTCAAGCGCAGAACGCAGCATGTCGAACTGCATCTCGACATCCCCAACCCGGACAATCGAATCCGGGTCATCGCTCGCCGCAACACTCACTCCCTGCAAAAGCAGGGAAGGTCCAAGGTTTCGCCAGTGGCCTTCAACATGGGCGATCTCCAGGCGCATTTCAGCCTGTTCCGATGCCCACTGGCGGATAGGTTCTCGATATTCGTTTAGCTGGGGAAGGAAAAAACGCAGACCACTAATAGCAATAGCGGCCAGTACCAACATCGTCAGTACCAGCCACATTAATCCACGCACCAGACGAACTGGAACTGTTGTCACTCAATAGCCTCGCATCGGTTATTACATCATTACAACGTCAAACTGCTCTTGACTGTATAAAGGCTCAGCCTTGATTTTCACCTGTTTACCGATAAACACTTCCAGCTCAGCCAGGGCATGATACTCATCGCCCGCTAATGCTTCACCGACAGCCGGGGCAACGTACACAACAAAGCGGTCAGCATCATAGGCCCGGTTAACGCGGGTAATTTCACGCAGGATCTCGTAACAAACACTTTCCACGGTTTTTACCGTTCCGCGACCTTCACAAGTAGGGCAAGTACCACACAAGACGTGCTCGATACTTTCACGAGTCCGCTTACGGGTCATTTCCACCAGTCCCAGCTGGGTAAAGCCATTGATATTGGTCTTAACCCGGTCATATGACAGCGCCTGCTCCAATGCCAGCAAGACTCGGCGGCGGTGATCTTCCTGAGCCATATCGATAAAGTCGATAATGATGATCCCACCCAAATTACGCAGGCGAAGCTGACGGGCAATAGCCTTCGTCGCCTCGATATTGGTGTTGAAGATCGTCTCTTCCAAGTTGCGGCGACCAACAAAAGCCCCGGTATTGATATCCACCGTCGTCATGGCTTCTGTCTGATCGATAATCAAATACCCACCGGACTTCAGCTCAACCTTACGGTCCAGCGAACGTTGGATCTCACTTTCGGTATCGTACAGGTCAAAAATCGGCTGCTCACCAGCATAATAGAGCAGCTTATCACTCAGCTCCGGCACGAACTCATCGGTAAACTCTTTCAGATTTTCAAAACCAAGGCGGGAGTCCACCTGAATGCAATCCAATTCAGTACCAACAAAATCACGCAAAATCCGTTGTGCCAAGCCAAGCTCACCGTAAAGCATCGACTTCGGCTTATACTTCGACTTACGCTCCAATACCTTACGCCATAAATGCTTCAAAAATGCCGCATCTTGAGCCATCTCTTCCGACGTCGCCCCTTCGGCTGCCGTACGGATAATAAAGCCACCAAGCTCGTCACAATATTTGTTCACGACCTTCTTCAGGCGCTCGCGCTCATCTTCGCTTTCAATCCGCTGAGATACACCGACGTGACCAGCTCCCGGCATAAAGACTAAATAACGCGATGGTAAAGTGACATCCGTCGTCAAA
Organism: uncultured Photobacterium sp.; assembly: GCF_947502415.1. GTDB lineage: Bacteria > Pseudomonadota > Gammaproteobacteria > Enterobacterales > Vibrionaceae > Photobacterium. The sequence goes on from NZ_CANMZV010000013.1 coordinate 108,561, forward strand.
CGCGCACCTTTGGTACCCAAAGGATCCTTAACCACCTGAACGACCAGATCCTGGCCCTGGCGTACCAGCTCAGAAATGTCCCGAACCTGAAACTGCTGTTTCTCGTTTTCAGCCACGCACTCTGTGTGGGGAACAATATCGGAAGCGTGAAGGAAAGCTGCTTTATCTAGGCCAATATCAACAAAGGCAGCTTGCATACCAGGCAATACCCGGCTCACTCGACCCTTATAAATATTACCGACAATACCGCGTTTGGATTCTCGTTCTATATGTACTTCCTGAAGGTTCCCTCCTTCAATCATTGCAACGCGTGTTTCACTAGGCGTCACATTAATCAGCAGCTCTGTGCTCATGGTTGCCTCTAAATTTACAAACTTAAAAAGTCTTGAACCATGATGTCGGTTTCCACTAACGGTAACCCCACCACAGCGTAATAACTGCCATCGATACGCTCGATAAACTTGCCGCCAATCCCCTGAATACCATAACTGCCCGCTTTATCCTGCGGCTCACCACTTTGCCAATATGATTCTATTTCTTTTTCGGACAAAGCCTTGAACCAGACATTTGTTACAACAAGCTTGGTTTCATGACGCTCCGCAGTTGCCAGTGTCACCGCTGTCATCACCTGATGTTGGCGTCCTGACAGCAGCATCAGCATTCGCTGCGCATCTGCAAAGTTTTTCGGCTTCTCTAAAATTTCATCATCTACTACAACAATAGTATCTGAACCCAGTACCGGTGTCTGGCCATCGGTTTCTTTCACTCCGGCCAACGCCTTATCCTGTGATAAGCGCTGCACATAATCCGCCGGTGTCTCACCGGGCTGATGGCACTCTTCGACATCGACAACAACCCGTTCGAAGGTATAGCCGAGCTGGGCTAAAAGCTCCTTACGACGGGGGGAGCCCGATGCCAGATAAAGCTGAACTACAGACATGATGGTACCATTTATTTAGATATCAAGAAGATCCACTCGATGCAATGGACGTTGTTAATCACAACCTAACACCGAACGGACCTTGTTTGAAAAGTTATTTAACGAATTGAGAACTTACGGCGCATTCGCCGCAGTAATAAAAACAGCCACGGCCAAAGCAGGAAGTTAAGCAAAACCGCCCACAGCCGCTGCGGTTCAAACGTGATCACCGATACCAGATACTCAGCCCAGAACTCAATCAGCTTGCCAGCTAACGACAACAAGGCCACTAACATTGCCTGCTGCCACAACGACAGGTTCCGCAATACCTGAAAATTCAGCGCCACGATATAACACAACAGCGACATCATCATGCCTCGAACACCAAGGGTTGAACCTAACATCAGATCCCATAGCAAGCCCAGCAGCAATGCCGTGCCGACATTCACCCGGTGAGGCAATGCCAGTACCCAATAGAAGGTAACCAGCAACACCCATGATGGCCTGAACAGTTCCAGCTCACCCGGCCACGGAGCCGCCTGGAGGATCAATGCCACAATAAAAGACAGCCAGATCAATAAGCGGCCATTCGGTCGACTATTCGCCACTGTTGATCTCCCCTGCGATTAACGTTTCCCGCGGTGCCGGCCATACCAACAACAAGTAACGCAAGCGATCAAACTGTACTGTCGGTCTGGCTTTTATTTGTGCAAAAGGTCGTTTGTTATCAAACGAAAACTCAGTGACATGCCCAACCGGATACCCTTCAGGGAAACGGCCGCCCAAGCCAGAAGTCACCAGCAGATCCCCAACCAGAATATCAGTACTGCTTGGAACATGCTCAAGCTGGATCTGGTCGATCTGACCACTACCCGAGGCTATCACCCGGATGTCATTACGCACCACCTGAACAGGGATTGCGTGAGTCGAGTCGATCAGCAACAGCACCCGGCTGTTATGCGCCCCGACATAAGATACCTGGCCAACGATCCCTTTTTCATTGATCACCGGCTGGCCTTCATAAACGCCATCGACTCGTCCCTTATCAATCATCACCTGGTGACTGTACGGGTCTGAGTCCACGGCCATCACTTCTGCGATCAGCTTTTTCTCATCACGAACAAACGGTGAGCCCAACAGCTCCCGCAAACGCTGGTTTTCCTGCTTCAGCTGGTCGAGCAACAGTACATCGCTCTGCTTGACCAATAACTCTCGCTTAAGTGCTTTATTTTCTGCCAATAAACGCTGATGGGAGCTCAACTGCCCAGACACACCATCTAATAAATCTCGTGGCAAGTTTGCCGCATACTGAAGCGGGGCTATCGCTGAGTTCAGCAGATAACGTACATTGGCGAAGGCATCTAGGCGGCTGTCGGCCAGCATCAAACTAGCCGACAGTAATAGGGCAAGACACAGGCGTAGTTGCAGAGAAGGACCTCTGCCAAATATAGGTTTCATCTAACGCTATAACCTGTTTAGTCTATTGCCAGGACTGGCATTATTCGTCGCTGAATAGATCGCCACCGTGCATATCAATCATTTCCAGAGCCTTACCACCACCACGAGCTACACACGTTAGCGGATCTTCGGCAACAACCACTGGAATACCTGTTTCTTCCGTCAGCAAACGATCCAGGTCACGCAGCAGTGCACCACCACCGGTTAGCACCATACCGCGCTCTGAGATATCAGAAGCAAGTTCAGGCGGACACTGTTCAAGAGCAACCATTACGGCAGACACGATGCCTGTCAGAGGCTCCTGCAGTGCTTCAAGAATTTCATTTGAGTTAAGAGTAAAGCTACGAGGCACACCTTCAGCCAAGTTACGGCCACGTACTTCAATTTCACGAACTTCGTCGCCAGGGTAAGCAGAACCGATTTCATGCTTGATTCGCTCGGCTGTTGCTTCACCGATCAGGCTGCCGTAGTTACGGCGAACATAGTTAATGATCGCTTCATCGAAACGGTCACCACCAATGCGAACAGAGGATGAATAGACCACACCGTTTAGCGAGATTACGGCAACTTCTGTCGTACCACCACCGATATCGATCACCATTGAACCGGTCGCTTCAGATACAGGCATACCCGCACCGATTGCAGCCGCCATCGGCTCATCAATCAAATACACTTCCCGAGCACCGGCACCTTGAGCCGATTCACGGATCGCTCGACGTTCTACCTGGGTAGAGCCGCAAGGTACCGCGACTAGAACTCGAGGGCTAGGACGCAGGATGCTGTTGTCATGCACCTGCTTGATAAAATGCTGAAGCATTTTTTCTGTCACGTAGAAATCGGCAATTACGCCATCTTTCATCGGACGGATCGCTGCGATATTGCCCGGCGTACGGCCTAGCATCTGTTTTGCGTCATGACCGACGGCAGCAACACTTTTAGTCGCACCCGCGCGATCTTGACGAATCGCAACTACTGATGGTTCATCTAGAACGATGCCCTGTCCTTTGACATAAATAAGGGTGTTGGCAGTACCCAAGTCAATAGACAGGTCATTAGAAAACATGCCACGAAGTTTTTTAAACATAGTCTTCGGCTAATCCTGCAAGCTCACAAAATTCGTTAAATTGGGCTAAATGTACCAAGGGGCAAGGATCGAGACAAGGTAAGCTTTGTCAAACCTGCCACAGATCCGCATTTTATTTAATGAAGTCACTTATTAATCCCCTTCTCTCCTCGATAAATAATCCGGTCATTTCCACGATAAACACCGAAAGTTACTACCGCAGAAGGATCTTCATCGCCTTTACCCCGCCAATTATAAGTCAGCCATGGCTGATTAGAATACATACCAAAACAATTAATAGTGCTATCGCTATTATTTTTCTTAATTGGCTGACTCGCGGTTAATCGTTGCCAGAAACGCACCTGCTCACGAAAATAGTCAGTACGATCCGGTGTTGCTTCAAGCATATAACTTTCACCACTTTTTACGCTACCATTTCCTTGGGTGTATGATTTTGATTTAGCTGATTCATCCAAGCTGGTAGGCCATATAATCTGTTTACAATAGCTATTACCATTAAAATGGCTAATAGCATCATCGGTATTCAATACAAAAGCTTGTACCACTGAATCCCAATATTCTGCCCGCAGCGGTATATTTACCGGCTTATCAAACTGGGTATTCACATCTTCCAATTTCAACCTACCATAACGGGCATGAATATTTCCGGCCAAAACTTTAGCAGCTATAGGATCCTTTCCTGCGCTAGTGCGAACATCAAGATCTTTTACAGCAAAATCAGTACACCCCAGGTCACGACAATTACCTGATGGCCCCCTGCTGACGATTAATCCGAGCGCCACATCATAAGGGCCATCCGGTATTGTCGTTTTCGGGGTTGCCTTGGTCACATCGCGCTTAAAACCTACTGCACGATTACTGACTTCCAACGTCGCCTTATCCCAGCCAGAAAATAGCCCAGTCTTATCCAGCCTAGGTGTTAATTCATTCTTTGCCGTACCGGTAACATTGGCATCGGCTGCCACTAAATCCAACGCCTCCAGAAACCCAGATGCAAACCCACTATAGTTTAAGGTCGCGATTTCGTCCTTATTTCGGGCCTCAACTTTAAAACTGGCTGAAAAAGCCTGATCCATATAAGTAAACTTATCTGCAACAGCATTCTTGAGCTGACTACTCAATAAAGCAAAATGATGAGGATAAAATCGACCTACTCCCCCAACACCTTGCTCCACATCCATCCCTAAGTAGGTGGCATCAGCCTGCAACCACAAGCTGCCTACTTCACTCCAGTTCAAATTATTGAGTGTCAGGCCGTCACGAGCCTCCTGAGTATTCGCAAAATGATACGTACCACTCCCTTGTAACAGGCCTTGCTCACCACCAACTGGCGTCGCCAGCTTATGGCTCAACACCATTGGGGCGGTAATTTCATCAGCCACTGAATAATAATTTGGGGTTGACTGCTCCTCCCTGCACCATACGGAGTCTGTTGTGATGATATCGGCATTATTGTCTCCGCTGAAATCAGCCGAACGCCTCGCCAGTACCGATGACCAAATCACTGGCTTAAACGTCACACTAAACGCTTCCCCCGCCTTGGTAAAAGCATTACCAGCGGTTGCAGTACCGAAGAAGTCCGCATTACCACTTTTGGATTGGATATTACACATGGCAAAAGTATAGGGCCTCGAATGGATAACAGCCTTCCCAGCCAGCCCTTGCCAGTCCCTTTCGAAATCTTCGCAGTCGACAATACTGTTATCACACTCTTTTGGCTGCCAAGCTTTATCAACCAACTCAAATGAAATCTCACCGGCATCGTGATATTTCACTGGTAACCATGCCCAGCCATTTATAAAAGTAAGGTCATGCTCTTGTTTTTCGCCAGCCGATAACGTCATATTATCAATTTCAACACCATGGTTTCTGGTGGTCGGCCGTACATAACTGAGTGATTGAAAGCTCAGCTTTTTCAATGCACCTGGTGCTTCCTCACTATAATCTTTAATAGTTTCACACCCCTTGCCAGTATCCGCGACAACCTCGACCAGTACTCGGTCTGGTTTACCCGCCACCAGTGAAACAGGATTTCCTCTATTTATCCTAAAGCCATAAGGCGAGAATCGATAAGGCCCGGCAGAATCAGACAGATCGTTAATAGAGCCCTCAATCATGATATCGCCGACCTTCTTGCTTTCCAGCCATAACGTCCGCTGCCCTCCTGAAAGAGGAGAAGCTATTGCTTCAGAAGTACAACGCGTCGCATCTTTTGATAACGCCCAGCAACTTTTGGCTGGGTTATCCGAGGTAACAGAAGCATTCAATGTACCTGAGTAATCACTATTTAAAGTTCCGTCTTTCTTTCGAACCGAAAAAGATACGGGCATCCGCTCGCAGGTTAAGCCAAAAGCTTGCTGAGGCATAATATCCAGAACATCTTTAGGCTGAGGAGTAAAACACTCACTGTCGCCGATAATTTTAGCCGTATTGCTTAGCTGGAGCTGACAAGCGGTTACCGCCCCGACTAAAGTGGTAGAATTAGATAAAGTGACTGGACCTTGTGAGTAAATCCGGCCATTGAACTGCCCAGAGACATTAAGATCAACGGAATAATTCGTCGCAACCTGCGGAGGCCCAGCAGGATAATTGGCAGGAAGCGGGCACGCATTGCCGGAATTATAGGCAAAAACAGTCAGGTTATCAGCAGGGCTTGAAGTATTGACAGCCCCTCCAATACTCAAAGTATCAAGAATATGAAGGGTAACTTGCCCCTTGATAGTCAGCTTCCCTCGAATATCAGCGGCATCGACCCAGTACTCACCGGAGGGCAGTATTAAATTGCCGCCAGGTTCAACAGTTAAACCAAATGTCCAACCGCGAGCGGCATAAAAATACGTACCAGGAATCGCCTGTCGTTCATCCTTAATCACAATATTATCCAAAGACTGCGATGCCCCGGAACTATTCCAGTTCAATATTTTCTTTAGGGCTTCCTTACCATTGAGTTCACAAGGCTTGCCATCACACAACGCCCCTTGAAGCTGTTCGGGCGGTTTATACTCACCAGAGGTATATCGGTTTACAATCTGATTTGAGAAACCAATCTTATATTCATCGGTGTTATTAATTTGAGTCCCTTTATCCATCGTAATCAGGTTATTAGCGTTCCCTTTCCAAGTCTGAACTGGGCCAGGAAACAAATCACAATGTTTGGGTTCAGGTAATGGTTCAATCGTACCATTACAGTTTAAGATTTCAGTATTCTGTCCGGACACATAAACATTGTTACTCAAACCGAAAATATATGCCGGATTTTTTACCATCGCGCGCCCCCACCTTTGGGGAGTTAAATCCCAGCGATAAAAGTAATATTCCAAAGCTCCAGGCTTATTCCCTTTACCAGGTATATAGTGCAACCAAATATCATAGTGTTGTCCTTTGACTGTCCAGCCATAGTCACTATCATTGATTACCGCACTATCTCCAGGAACATTCGACCATAATATTTTTTTATTATCGTTTTGCCCGGTTAAAATTACCCGCTCTTGATGCTGAACATTTGTGATCCGAAAAACAACATCAAAACCTTTGTTAACTTGTAAGCGCCCACATTCAGCTTGTACCGACAAACTAAAAAGAAAGACCACAACACAAAAAGCAATTCGATTAAAGTAGCTCACGGCTTCAACCTCTTAGCCCACGTTTCCTGAATACGTTGCACCTCAAAAATACCGCTTCCACAACTTCCAGTGCTTTCTAAATGATATTGGGACACCGTTTCGCCATCGTAAGTCACATCAACTAACTTACAACCCACTGTTATTCTACAATCATGAAAATCCGCCGTATTTGCAAACGGCGGATTGGTATTATCACACGCCCCGATAGCACTCGGGTCTCCTATCGGGAAAAGACGATTTAACCCCCATTCAATACCACTATTCGCAGCTAACCAGGCACGGGCTCCCAGCACCTCTCTGGTCGTGGTATCACTTTGTGACCAATTAATTTTTATCAAAGCCGCCGCCATCACAGCCATCACAGTAATCACAAAAATAGCAACTACCAACGCACTGCCCTGCTGTCTTCTACGGTACATTCATCACCTGCACATCATGGCTATATTGGCTTTGCTCGCCATTATTGCTAAATACCAACTGGAAATGGACAAGCTGATTTCGATTTAACGCTGCATGCTCGAGGGTAAAATTACTATCCTTATAAATAAGGTTTTTCGCCAGTATTACCGGAATGGAGAAATTAGAACTCCCCGTTGGTCTGGTTGCTCTAGTTAATTGCTCCCCATTCAAACAAAACTGAACATCAACGCTATAGATGTAAAACCGCTCAGAAACAGATTCACTCTCAAAGCTGGTTTTATTCTTTAACTTAATCCGCCACGGTTGCCTGCCTAGCGTTTTTTTTATTTCAGCGGAACGTGTCACAGAAACTAAATCAGCAGGTCGTACCGGATTAATCGCTAATCGGTGCTTTTTAACATCAGCATCTCTTCCATCAACAGAAGAAGACATGATTCCAACAAGCTTATCAACATCATCTAATGATGAGTTGATATAGAATCCAGCATACTCAATCGGAGTAAAGCGAATACATTTATTATCAGACGAAATGTCCAAGCTATTGGGTACAGCATGACGCAACTCCCTAGTGAGTCGCTCAACCGCAAAACGGGCCTGAGATTGAACCTGCTCACGATCACGGGTATCAATATATCCTTGTGTTCCTAACTGAACATAACTACCAATTCCAAGCGAGATCACCCCGAGCACAACCAAGGCCATGATCATTTCAATCAGGGTAAAGCCATGGGAGTATTTTCTAACCGGCATTAATAGTTACTCCGATAGGCTGAAAACTGATAGCTCCCGTAACGACCAGCATCAATAGTCAGGTTAATCCGCTTATGAAGGCGATTGGCTTTATTCTGGATTTGCGAAGCTGTAGCCGGTGTATTATTAAAATCAGGATCATAGAAAACCGCTACCATCACCATAAAATTACTATAAGGCTGTGCTATCTCCTTACCAATAACATCAGAGATATTGCTACGACCACCTTCTGCACAACTACGATTACTTCCACTCCAGCAACCAATATAGTCATCAACATCATTAAGTTGAGTCCGGCTTTCACTTACAGTACCTATGGTGTCTGGACCCAATGCAGTACTGCAAGATAAAGGGATCACTGCAGGTAAATCAGGATGGACGGTATCATCACAACGAGAACGGCCACCATTGTCGTCACTATTGTGATCAAATTTTCTGGCCAAGATCTCGGTCATAAACGCATTAGCCAGTGCTGAAGCTCGGGCTTGGTAATATGGCGTTGCCGAACGCTCAACCTGAGGGAACAAAAAACTGGTCAGGGTTACCATCGCAACTCCCATAATCACTATTGCGATAATCCCTTCGATCAAAGTAAAACCTCGCTGCGAGCATCGTTTCCCATTCTGCCGCCTCACTCGCACACTCCTTCATCGATAAAACCTTCGCTGTTGAGACAAAGGCTAACGGTATTGCTGTCACGAGACTGCAAGTTAACCTGACAACCGGCTTGGCAGATTCGATTGCCACTGCTGTCTACTGGCCGCCCTAACAAATCAAAATAAATGGTATTTTGCGGAGAAAAACGCACTCTGCTGGTTTTTCCTAATAACATTCTGCTGACAGTACTGACTGATGATTCTGATGGACACGAAGTACTGGCAATCAATCCCATGCATGATGAGTTCTCTCCGGTTCCAGCAATAATACGGAGTGGAAAATTTGTACTTTGAGTATCGGTCGCCTGCATCGCTGTTATTTGAATTTGACGGGCAATGGAAATGGCCTGATCGCGGGTGACAAACGCATCGAAGCTGCTACGCCCCGCTAATCGAGAAGTCGCGGTCACACTGATAATACCGATCAGAATGATCACCACAATAAGTTCGATTAAGGTAAAACCGCGCTGGTTATGCTTGCCGCTGGGCATTGTTCACCCTAAGTGAGTATTGATAGGAATAGTTTGAATCTATTTAATAAAAGCGCTAATCACTGCGCCCTTATTAAATAGAGCTCCGAAGAGCTCTATTTTTGATTAGTTTGTACCTGAAGGTGTACAAGCCGCACCAGTTGTAATAACAGTTGTAGCTGGAGTCGTAGCATCTGCAGCCTGAGTGTAAGTCACAATACACTCATTTTGATTACTATTGCCTTTGTAGGTATAGACAACTGTAGTACCCGTTTCTTTAACAAACTCCCAGTCTTCCAAGCCATTCACTGCTACCTTCAATGCAGCAGACGTTGCTTTAGGGTAACCAAAAACAACGGGGATCTTATTTACAACAGTGTTCGCACCAGCTGACGTTGCTTCAACACCATTAATCGCTGCCTTACCATAAACAATACCTGCCGCACCATCGATTGCCCCTTTAAGGCCTTTCAACGCTGAGTCTCGTGCATCATTCTGTAGGTTCAAGAAACGTGGTGCAGCAGTTACCGCCAGAATTCCCAGAATAACAATCACAACCACTAGCTCTATCAGCGTAAAGCCGCCTTGACGTTTCATAACTTCTTCCTCAGTTATTTTAAATGGACTTCGACCCGGCCAAATGCCGGTTTATAAGTAAATGAATGTCCTGCCTCAACATTGGCCGAGCCAGAACCATCCGTACCGGCCGAAGCCAGTTGGTAGTAACGACAAAGCTTTTCAGAGTTGCTTCCTTCGGCTTTAACGTAAAACAGGTAATTACCGTTAGCCGCATCGTTCTTCTTCGTTGTGGCTAACGGTGTATTTTGCAACAGGTTTTCTAGCAGTTCCAAGCAATCAGCGTCACTCACAGCACTCAACTCAGACCCGCCGTTTTCTAGCGCAAACGGGTAGCCGTCACGCACGCTATCATCGGCTGTCGCCTTGGTCAGCAAAAATTCAGTCCCATCATAATTCACTAAATTTTGCCCACCAGTATTGGCCGGGCGGCCATAGGCTTCCCACTGGGCGCGGGCAGACAGGGCGGCAGTGGCAAAACCACCGGCAACACCTTCTATCGAGACTTTCTTGGCTTCATCGGTTACCTGTAAAAAACGAGGCAGTGCCGTTGCCGCGAGCAATCCGACAACAATGATCACGATAACCAATTCCACAAGGGAGAAACCGCTTTGCTTTCTCATTCTTTTTCTCATCAGTCAAAAAAACGGCACTTAGTCCGTCAAAAAGCCGTTTATCCGTATTCTCTCACGCTGATAAAATAATTCCAGCCAATTGCCACCAGTTATCTGATAAAAACAAGAATTATACTGGCCAGATCTCACTTCCTTTTTTGAGTAAAAACGCAGGTAATCAACACTACCTTCCCTGCTTACCAGAAGATCCCACATTTGCTGACAATCAACCTGACCATCACGCAATACAATCGGCCAACCAAGAGAGGTTAAAGCAAATTTAATCCCATCAACTTCCAGCTGTTCTGGCTTATCTTGCAGCTCCCACATTTGCCGGAGACTGGAGGCACTTTTATGAAAATTTTGCTCCAGCACTTTCAACTGAGTCTGTTCGGCCTTTGCATCGATTTGTCTCCACTGCACCAGCATGACAGTCAAAACCAGAAACACGACACTCAACCAAATCAGATAACGAAAGCGTTTCTTCTGCTGCCGATTAAATGCCTCTAGCCACATCAAGCAAACTCCACATAGGCAAGAAAATACCCAGCGCCAAAATCAGCACCATAATGGCAACAATCAACAGCAATATCGGTTCAATCCTTGCCGTCAGGGTTTTCAGATCATAATCCACTTCACGATCATAAAAATCGGACACCTCAAGCAACAAGTTATCCACCTGGCCGGTCTCTTCACCCACTGCAATCATCTGCAATACCAAAGGGGTGAAAATCCCCGCCTGGTTAGCAGTACTCGAGATACTGTTACCGCCCTCAATACCGCTTTTCATTTCAATCAGACGGTTTTCCAAAAAACGGTTACCCAGGGCTTCTGCCGACATCTGGATCGCCTGGTTCAGCGGTACACCGGCACGGATCATCAAAGAAAATGTCCGGGAGAAGCGGGACAGTTGCGCCCGGTTTACAATGCCACCAATAATCGGCATTCTCAGGCGCCAGCGATCCCATTTTTCATGGCCAAGCGGCGTCTGGCGCCATGCCCGAAGCGCAATCCAGCTAATTAATAACCCACTGAGCATCAATGGCCAGTAATTAACAAAAAAGTTCGATGTTCCAATCAGGATCCGGGTCGGCAGCGGCAGATCAACACCAAATCGGCTGAACATAGAGGCAAACTGTGGGATCACCTTAATATTCAGCACCACCATCGCCAGCATAATGGCCGACAGAACAAAAATGGGATAACGCATCGCCGACTTAATCCGACGGCGAGTTTCCATTTCCTGCTCATAGTAATTGGCCAGCTGCAGCAGTGACTCATCCAGACGACCGGTGTTTTCACCGACATGGATCATCGAAACAAACAGATCAGCGAACACCCGCGGGTGTTGCTTCATCGCGACCGATAATGCCCGGCCATTGGTCAGCTCAACAGATACCGCCTCCAGCGTTTCTTTCATCAACGGATGAGCGGCACTTTGACTTAGACCTTTAATGGCCCGCAACAGAGGAACTCCGGCCTTGGTCAGGCTATAGAGCTGACGACAGAAGATCACCAAGACTTCCAACGGAATATTGCTCCTGAACATCGACTGAAAATCCAGCCCCTGTCCCTGCCCTTTACCCTGACGAATTTCAAGCGGAATGATCCCCTGGCGGATCAATAAGTCGGCAGCAGCCTCCTGCGTGGCCGCCTCAACCTGGCCACGCTGAAGTTCACCCTGATTACCGCGACCGCGATAATTAAATACTGGCATACCCTAATTCCATCCCATCACAGCACGATACCGTCGTGAAAATCACCTTCACCCAACATCAATACCTCATCAAGACTGGTACGCCCGTCCAGTGCCAGCTCCATCGCAGACTCTATCAGTGGCTTATATTCTTCTGACCCTCTGGCTATCTGGCTGAACAACACTGCATCATTAGCGCGCAACGCATCCATCATCGGCTGGTTCAGTTCCAGCAATTCAAATACCCCGATCCGCCCCTTATAGCCGGTAAAGTTACAACTCTGACACCCCCGTCCACGGCGGAAATCATGATGTTGATGTTGCGGAAAACGCGCCATCAGCCATTGTTGCTTGGCGGCATCGACCTCATCACTTTCCTCGCAATCCTTACAGACTCGGCGCACCAAGCGCTGGGCCAATACCGCACGCACCGCACTTGCCACCAGATAACCAGGTGCTTCCATATCCATCATCCGCAGGGCACTATCGATAGCATCATTGGTGTGCAGGGTCGACAGAACCAAGTGGCCAGTCAGCGCTGAGCGCAATCCGATTTCCACGGTTTCCTGATCCCGCATCTCCCCCACCAGGATAATATCTGGATCCTGGCGCAAAAAGGTGCGCAGGATCGATGAAAATGTCAGCCCAATCTTACTATTAACCTGAACCTGATTGACGCGGGGCAAACGGTATTCAACTGGATCTTCTGCGGTGATCAGTTTTTTACCCGGCTTATTAAGCTCACTCAAAGCACCATACAGGGTGGTAGTTTTACCCGAACCAGTCGGACCGGTAACCAAAATCATCCCGTGCGGCCTTTTTAGCTGATGGCGAAAACGTTGCAGCAGCCCCTCCGGCATCCCGACCTCTTCCAGGCTAAGGATCCCCGCCGACTGATCCAGCAGACGCATAACCACAGACTCACCATGCTGGACCGGCATCGTAGAAACACGTACGTCGACCGAATGTCCGCGCACCTTGACGTTGAAACGGCCATCCTGCGGCAGACGTTTTTCTGAAATATCCAGCCCGCTCATAAGCTTAAGGCGCAGCACCAATGCAGCTGAAACACTGGCTTCATTGAGCAGGGTTTCGTGCAGTACACCATCGATACGCTGGCGAATACGTAGCACATCGGCATCTGGCTCAATATGGATATCTGAAGCCCCAACCTGAATCGCATCCTCAAATAAGGAATTGATCAGTTTAACAACAGTGACTTCCTCGTTATCAGCATCATCAAAGCCAAAACTAAAGTCGGAACGGCTCTGATGCTCCGCCTGCAACTGTTCGGCGAACGAGACAATTTCCTGAGTACGGCGATAGTAACGGTCAAATGCAGCTATCAGCTGACGCTCGGGTGCAATCACTAGTTCGACACGGTATTGTGCCAACTGGTTGTACACCGCTTCCTGAGCCGCCAAATCCGCGGGATCACTCATGGCCACCCGGACAGTATCGCCTCGGCACCCGATCACCAGCGCACGCAGGCGACGGGCATGAACCTCCGATAGCAGAGAGACCGACTCAACTTCCACGCTGACCCGGGTCAGATCAACCAGCGGAATATCCAGCTGACGAGACAAAAAAGACAGCATCTGCTGCTCGGTCAAAAAGTCCATGCTGATCAAGGTATCACCGAGCTTGCGGCCGGTAGACTGCTGTTTTTCCAGCGCCTGCTCCAGCTGATCCTGAGCAACAATGCCTTCTTCAACCAGCAAGTCACCAAGACGTTTTCTCAATCGAATTTGCATGGTACTTAACCTTCTCGAGAATCAAGCGCCGTCAGACGCTGTTGAATAAACTGTTGTGACTGAGAGGAAATCTGCCCCATCAGCAAAGCTTGTTTATAGGCATCGCGAGCCTTGCCTACCTGCGAGCTACGCTCCAGAGCTATCCCCAGCCCCATCCACCAGCGACCGTCATAAGGTTGCTCTTTCACCAACTGCTGGTAACTACTCATTGCCATTTCGTTATTATTAAGCTGCTGGGCCAATGCCCCACGCATCGCCAAATAACCACTATGGCTTTCAACCGGCAACCGACTAAGAACATTAAGAGCAGCCTGCGGCTGGGATTCATTAGCCAGTAACTTAGCCATGGTCAGACGCAAATCCGGTTGCTCAGCATCAAGCATCAGCCCCTGCTGCAAAGCTGATATGGCCTGTCGGGTCTCCCCCCGGCCATAATAGAGTGCCGACAGCTTCTGCCGAGCTTTTACCCATTCCGGTTGATATTTCAGTGCCGACTCAAGATAGCCAATAGCTTTACGGCTATCGCCAGCCTCCCAGGCTTTCTGAGCTTTTTTGTATTCAACATTGGCAAGTTGCCCGGCATCAAGTTCAACCGTTTCAATTGTTAATCCCCCTCCCTCAGCAATTGCTTCAGGCTGATTCTCAACGTGTTTTAATTCACTGCTGTTTTGCTTTGGCAACTTGGACTCAAATGTTTTTTTACCCAATGCTTCTTGGGACGGTACTTTTTGCACTAAGACCGCTTGCTTTCCTTTACTGATCTCAGCATTTACTTTTGAAACTGAAGACGTCACATCCAAGGTATTTGGCTTAATCGTTTTTGCCGGCTTTTGAAGTTCCGTCGTTTTGGCGATAACCTTCGCTTTCGGCGCACTCTTAGGCTTAACTGGCACAGGCTCATTCTTGACCTGGGGAACCGACTCTTCTACCAGAGGAGCAGACTTTGCACTCACACTGGCTACTGGAGGTGGCTGTTTTTGTTCGCTAGCTTGTTCAGCTGTTTTTTCATATCCAGCCAGAACAGTGTTTTCCTCTGAAAACTCGGCCTTAGCCTGACGGTGGGAACCCAACCACCAACCGGTACCGCCGGCAAATACCGCGATGCACAAACCAGCCACCGCCCAACGAGGAGCAGGGTTCTTAGGGACGGGTCTAACCGTTGCAGCCTGTAACTGCACAGCAGTACTGCGGGGTTGATTCTGGCTCAATGCATTGAGCTTTTTATTAATTTCACTCATGCTCAATGCCATCCCCAAAGTACAGGGAACGTCCACTTTGGCTGACGAGCCCCCAAAGTATCTTTTATTGCCATCAAGACTTCTTCACGACCTACTAATTGAGAGTTATTACTGCATGCAGCAATTAATGCCTTATGGCAAAGCTGGTTGATCAACCGCGGTATCCCCTGACTGGCTCTCCAAATTTCACGATATTGCCCCAACTCAAACAAAGTCTGACGACAGCCGGCACCATTAAGTCGAAATTCGATATAAGAAATGGTTTCAGCCAGATCCAACGGACGTAAACTGGCTCGAAAAGTGATGCGCTGGCGAAACTGCCGCATATGATATTGCTCCAAACGCTGATCCAGCTCTGGCTGACCCAATAGCACAACATGCAGTAATTTCTCTTGCTCGGTTTCCAAATTGCCAAGTAGCCGAATCACCTCCAATGCGTCATCCGATAAAGCCTGTGCTTCATCGAGTAACACCACGACCGAACGGCCCTTGCCTTTGCGCTCTATCAGCGCCTGGTGCAAATGCTCCGTCAGGGTGGTGTTATCACCATCTGCCTGAATATTCAGTTCCCTAGAGAGTGCCAGCCGTAACTCATGACCATTCGCTGCTGGTGTCGGCAAAAAAGCCAAGTCAAAATGTTCCGGCAGCTGGTTTATCAACATTCGGCACACCAACGTCTTACCCGTTCCGACCTCACCGGAGATCTGAATGATCCCCTCTCCCATACCCAATGCCGCTAACGTGGTATGGATCGCTTCCAGGTGCGGGGGCAACGCATGAAACAGCGAAGTATTCGGAGTAAGGGAAAAAGGCAGCTCACTAAGGCCAAAATGCGTCTGGTACATAATTAGCCCTCTTCCGGGAACCATTCCGTTACCAGCGTACGAGAACGTTCAATCTCTTTTTGCCAGGTCTGCTCTCCAACCACCGTAGGCTTAAGCAGGATCACCAGCTCAGTTTTAGTCTGCAACTTATTTACATTACGGAACAGGTGGCCCAGCATCGGAATATCGCCGAGCAAAGGTACTTTTGACACCTGATCGTTAGTCGATGACTTCATCAGGCCGCCGATCACCACCACATCACCGGTACGGGCATGGATCACCGAATCCGACTCACGAACCGAGCTTTTAGCCAACGGCAGCTTATAAGTACCGAAGGTTTGCCCCAGCTCAATATCCCTGACTTCCGTTACCACATCGACCACAGCAGGATGAACATGCAGTAGTACACCACCTTCATCATCAATTTGCGGCGTCACATCAAGGGAAATACCCGAGAAAAACGGCGTTAATTCG
The DNA here is from genome assembly GCF_947502415.1 of uncultured Photobacterium sp. Lineage (GTDB taxonomy): Bacteria > Pseudomonadota > Gammaproteobacteria > Enterobacterales > Vibrionaceae > Photobacterium. The sequence goes on from NZ_CANMZV010000013.1 coordinate 125,117, forward strand.
ACTTCGGGAGCCGCAACACCGTTATCGCTGTTGACCTCACCACCTGAGACTTTGGTGACAAAATACTGATCGCCACCAACCTTGATCACCGCTTTCTGGTTATTGGCAGCAGTCACCCGCGGGCTGGACAACACATTCAGATCGCCCTGGGTATCGAGGAAACTCAGCACGGTTTTGAAATTACTGTCAGAGATAGTGATATTGGTCTGCCCGCCAAGCAGATCCGAAATCGCATCGCCTCCCGGCAGGGTGTTACTAACACTGCTTCGGCCGAAATTGATTGTGGTACCACCAATGGTCTTAGTGATATCACTCCAGTTAATGCCCTGCTGGTAACCGTCACTTAAGGTTACTTCCATAATCTTGGCTTCAAGTACAACCTGGCGCTTTAGACGCTTTTGGGAAATCCCCAGGAACTCCTTCACTTCGCGCAGCTCGTTCGGATACGCCCGTACAGAGATCAAGCTGGCTTGCGGCGACACCACAATACTGCGCCCCTGACCGCTACCAATCATGGCCTGCACCGCTTTTTCCAATTGCTGCCAGAAATCACTTTCCGATGTTGTTTCAATCAGCGTCCCGCCGGTCGCCGTACTTGAAGAGCGACCACTATTATTCTGCGAATTATTCTCGCTGCTGTCGGTATTACTGCTGTTACTGCCAGATGAACTCGAATCACTATCGGAAATAGAGCCAGTTGTTAAAGAGGTCAATGAAAGGCCGCGACGCTTCAGCTGTAAGTAATCAACCGGGATCACCTCGGTACGCAATGTCGCTGGGAAAACCTGAATAATATTGCCTTTACGGGTGGCGTTATAACCGTAGATATCAGATACCACCTCAAGCACTTCATCGAGTGTTACATCACGCAAAGTCAGGGAGATACGGCCTTTTACTTCAGGGTGAATCACCATATTGAAAGGTGTCCCCTTAACTAAGCTACCGAAAAAAGCACGAGCATCGACATTACGGGCATTAACTCGAAAACGCTTTTCAAACGCCGAGTGGGACGCATAATCGGAGCCTTCAAGAGTCGGCATCAGATCAGCACTTACCGCTGGAGGCAGATCCTGCAACGGCCGACTGCTTGCCTCGTTAGTCGCCTCATTCAGCGCACCTTTGACCTCGACGGGATCACGGTGTCCCATATTTGTTGAGCATCCGGCCAAAGACGCAATAATTATCCCTACAATTAATCCACGCATGCTAACCACTTACTTATTTTTTTAATTTGTTTTTACGATGTCGGCAAATAGCTCCAAGCGCCACTTTTTACCACCGCGTGTTACTGTGACATGATCATCCTGAATATCAGTCAGGGTATAACCACTTACCCGCCCGCCAAGCTCAACAGGTATATTATTTAAAATAACCGTACAACTGGTGCCCTCACCACAAACGATCCCTTGCAACTCAGGTAGCCTCACCTTCGTGGTCGTATGTTTTTTTACCGGCACCTGCCAACCCAAAGGTGCCGTCGGATCCTGGGCTGCCTCAGCATACCCCATCAACATCCCAAGCATTGCCACTGCAATAAAACCAGACTTAACCACCAATGAAATCCTTACTCTCGCCTAATGTATAAACGTCCAGCTGAATATCAGCCCAAGGATACTGATCCACTTGGTAATTCAAGCTACGCCAGTAATATTTCACCGGTAATGCCTCCAACTGTTCCAGGTAGCTGACAACATCAAAATAACGGCCACGTAATTTCAGCTGTACCGGATGGATAAAATAGCCTTCATCGTTTCCGCTGATCAGCTGCACCGACGGCTGGGACGCCAAAGAAACCAGCTTCAGTCGCTCAGAGCGCTGCAACACTTGCTCCATCAGCCCCGACATCTGCAAAGGAGTCACCAGGCTGCCAACCCGCCCTTCTAACTGCTCATCAAGCGCAGCATTCTTTTGTTCCAGCTGGCGAATTTTGTGATCAACATGACTATCAGGATCTGCTTTTAACTTACGCTCAGTCAGAATAAGTTGATTACTGTTAGACGTAATCTCATTAGCTACAGAGAACATCTTTCGTTTCATCGATGCCAATGTGTTCATCTGCGGCTCAACAAACACCACAAAGCCGACAAACAACAAGGCAATCCATCCGGAAACGAGGATCAACCACTGCTCACGGCGAGTTAGCAAATCAAACCGGTCGCTTAACTTCTGCCAACCATCCATCATTGCTCCTCTTTCACCGCACTTCGCTCAGCATATAGTTTGAACGTTACAATATTCTGTTTATTCCGCCCTAGCGTCATCAGCTCAAAACGCCGATCTGACAAGTACGAATAGTTCTTAAATGCCTGCAGCCAACTAGGCACCGATTCTGGGCTCCGAGCCAATCCTTCTAAATTCAGCTGACTACCACTAACTCGGATGTGATTAATAGAAATATCGCCGCTCGCCGCATCGGAAAGCTGTTGTAACATTCCGGCATAGCCCACTTTCAGGCTATCATCATGCATCTCAATGGCTTTAAGGGTGGCTTTTTTTGCAGCCAGGTGCTGTTCCAAATCACCTGCCAGCTCAACCTTCAACGGACTCGGAATATGTTTCGCAAGCGCTGCCTTGGCACGCTCCAGTTCCGCCTTTTTGCTATCAAGGCGCTGCTGCTCAGCGGCCAACTGTTGTTGTTGCTGATAATTTTGCCACTGATACCACCCGGAAATAGAGCCCATCACTACAATGATTAAAACCCAGCTAAGCACCACATTCTGAAGCGTCATCCATTGTATTTGCGGCTTGAGGGCATCACTATAAAAGTTAATCCCAACATCTTCTGGCGATTGCAAAGCCGCGTGGGCGATACGAGAACTATTGCTCTCGAGCCCCGGGGAAGCCACTGTCACAGCGGAAACCGCCACGCTTAATCGAAGAGACAGTTCACTTGCCAGCGCACTATCATCATCATCGTCACAAGAAATCAGTAGCTGGGTGATCGGCGCATCACGTAACTGGGCACTTAAAAAATCCAGAGAACGCTGCAATTCCAGGGCTAGGCTGTCGAGTTGCAGGCTGCTACTTGTATCTTCTGCTTTCAGGCCATCCAGCAAAGGCACAGGAAAACCACGTAACTGACGCTGAAAGCACATTTCTTGTTGCTTGAAAGCCGTCAATTGCAAATTGGAATTGCGACGTCGGTGTAAAATCAACTGGCTACGCGAAGGTGCAGCCAACTGCCCCCATACCACTTCTTCAGCCGAAATCGACAACACTTCACATCCGGCATCTGAACAGTCATGAATGAGCTGCTCGACCTGCTTGCGATTAGCCACAAAAACCTGCAAGCGATCTTTCAAAGGTGCAGGAAAACCGTCAGCAACCAAATCCAGAGGGGATTCATTAACCAGGTCTTTGACCAAAAAAGGCAATGCCGTCGGATATTCCTCACGAGGCAACTCCGGCTTTTCGATAAGCATACTCTGGTAAAGCCCATGCCCCAGCACCAGGCGCAATACACTCCCAGCCAACTGATGCTTATCAAGCAAAGATTTGATCTCTTTACCCCATTCGCCAGTTGTCGAAACAGCCACCTCATCAGTGATCCATTCCTGATCCGATTCAAAAGCCACAGTGACGGAATTGGCAAATACGGCAATGCTGGCAGTTTTTTTCCGGCTCTTGCTTTTTAAATAATTACCAAACAAGTAGTTACACCTCACTGAACCCTGTACTACCAAAAAACAGACGACCTATCGGTAATAAAGGTTCAAACAACCAGTAAGCGTCAATAATTTGACCATTATAACTAGGTTTTATTGAGAAACTAATTCTTTTTAGCTACGTATATTATTTTTTAGAGATTGTATTTCGGCTAGATAACGCCCTATTGATACTAAGCTCAACAGGCATTTCAGCAGCAAAATACCTCCCTTGCCCACCTTGAATACCGAGCTGTTTAAGCACCCGCCACTCTTTCTCGTTTTCAACACCGACCGCTATTACCTGCGCATCAGAATCAGCGCAGGCTCCCAGCATGCTACGGACGAAAAGTTGATTTTCCTGACGCTGGTTAATCTCACGCACCAAGCCGCGATGCAGCTTGATATAATCCGCCTTGATGTCTTTAATGTAATGAGTACTGACAATGGTCCTGCCCGCCTGATCGACCACTAGCTTACATCCAAGTCCAACTAGCATTCTGGCGACCGGTCGCATGGCATCAAGGTGCTTGACCAACCCACCTTCAGACACTTCAAAAAACAGACGATTAAGCACCGTACGCGGCGTTTGCAACAGCTCATCACGCAGCCAGCGAACAAACTGTTTTTCCAAAAGTGCCTCAACACTGACATTAACCGACAAAGAATCATTCACCGGACGATGCCTCAACTGCTCGAGCGCACGGGCAACCACCAGTTTGTCCATACGGGCACTGAACCCCACTTGCTCCACAGCCGTCAAAAAGCGTGAGGCTTTAATCAAAATCCCATTTTCATCTTTAATCCGCGACAGCAGTTCACGATGAATAACAGTCTCGCCATCCAACGCCAATGCGGGTTGTTGATAAAGGAGCGGGCCTCCGCTGTTAAATATCGCATCCAGCAACGTACGCCAACGCACGCTACCGCGCGCATCTTCATACTGCTGATCTTTCTTGAACGCATACCAGCTATTGGTTCCCTGGAGCTGAGCACTGCGCAAAGCCATATCTGCTTCATCCATGATCCGCCCCCGTCGCTCACCGCTGGAGCAGAATGTCACACCGATATGACACCAGTTATCCGGTTGTAACGGTGGCGATGGCACAAGCCTGTCCAACGCTTTCATCAGCACGTTAGTAAACTGCTTGACCTCCTTGACGGGCTGCTGTGACAACAAGATCGCAAATTCAGCATCAAAATAGCGTGAAAGCACCGTATCCGGATACCGCTGGATCAGATTCGACAAGACCCCGCCGACATCCTGGATCAATTCGTCAGCGACTTCCTTACCTTTTTCAGCCAGCAGCTCATCCCAATCAGAAACCCGGATCAAGATCACCGCACCATGGGTTTCCTGATCTTGCACCATTGATTGCAAGCGGCTGTCAAACAACACCCGGTTGGCCGCCCCGGTAAGCTGATCGAGAAAAGTGTGGGTACGAATAAAAGTATCAAACCTACTTCGCTCCTGACGGGCATCCTTTAGCTCAGCAATCATCTGATCCAACGCTAAACTTGCTGTTGCCGGCCACTCCTGCTCATCGCCAACGGCGTTGTCATCCACTTTCCCAGCTAAGATCAGCCTCCCCCTGTGTTCTAGCAACTCCGAACCATACAGCTGCTGGCGCAACCAATTCATTCCCCAGACCAGGCCCATAATAATGATCGCAACGGCAAAACTGATCGAAGACATCGCGCCTATCGAATACGTGAATTCGGTATAGGGGGGAATCGACTTTAGATTGATATAAAAACCGGGATTATGACTCAGCGTATAGTGGCTCTGATGGAGAATATTTGGGTCATTAACCTGCTGGAGCCCCTTAAATGAATAGATCACCCCAGCCGGAGTACCAACCTCCAGCTCCACTACATTGCTGGCCTTAAGCAACTTGGGTAACCAGCGCGACAAAGATTGCGCTCCCTGAGGGTCTGCCAGCTCAAGGTCTATAACTTCAACAACGCCATCAAGATAATGAGTCAGGTAGTCCTGCCCCAATTTGCGAAAACTAATGGCTCCGCCAATGAAAATAACAAAAATAGCACTAATAACAATGAGGGTAACGAAGGCAACCAGACGGTTAGTTAATTTCATGCCTGAGGCTTTTCTCATAGCGATCCGATAATTACTGATTATTGATATCGAGACTGGCCAGAAATAAGCTCAGCCCAAGAAAAACGGAGGATCCGCATGAGGGAAAATATCACTCAACAAGCCATGATGACAGTATTCAGCGTATTTATTTAATAATTTGTTAACGACTTCAAATTCGACTATTTTGCCAATCTTTTCGGCGCCAGCCGACCTACTCCCCATTCTGTTTGTTATTATCGACATAACGGTTTCAGTAACAGCCTGTGGATTAAACAAATATATGGATTGGATCACCTGTACCACCAGCTTTGTCACTGTTGTCGAACAGGGCTCGCTGGCCCAGGCGGCAACAAAGCTCAACACATCAAGCTCAGCCCTGTCAAAGCGGCTATCCTGGCTTGAAAAACAACTGGGTGTACAACTATTAAAACGCACTACCCGCAGCCTGACTGTGACTGATGCCGGTAAACTGTTTTACCAGCGCAGTACCCGACTGCTGGACGATTGGCATCAAATACTGGCCGAAACAACCTCTACTTATGGCGAGGTCAGCGGCGTATTGCGGATCGGCGCACCACTGGCTACCGGTAGCCGACTGTTAGTGCATTATCTGGCTGAATTTATCGAAACCTATCCCAAAATCCAGGTAGAGCTCCATACCATCACACCAGGACAGTTACCTGACCTCAATTTGGATGTTTTCATTAGCCGGGAGCTGACCGACTTCAACTCATCAAGTTATATCGCCACCCGGCTATTTAACTTTCAACCCGGCTTCTATGCAGCTCCGGCCTACCTCGAAGGTAAACCTCAAATAGAGACCCCCGAACAGCTAGCCCAACATAATTGCCTGCTGTTCGGTACTCATGGGCATGAACAAGAACATGTGTTCGAAAATAACTTGCATTTGCGCTTGCGCGGCAATTTTACCACCCAGAACCCCGAAGCCCTCGTGGCCGCTGCCGTTGCCGGAATGGGGATCATCCTGACCGGGGAAAACACCGTAAAACGAGAGCTCAGTAAAGGGGTGCTGGTCCCGGTTCTACCAGGCTTGAAACAACCAGTAAGCTCAGCCTATGCCTACTACCCCAAACTAGACTTCAACCATGTCAAAACCAAGCTATTCATTGACTTCATCAAAGCAAAAGCTAATCCGACTTAATACTGACAACTATTTTCCAGGCAACAAAAAAGCAGCGACAGGCGCTGCTTTCTTATTGTCTTTCATCAACATTCGTTAAAACGTTCGTTAATTAAAACGGAATGTCATCATCGAAATCCATTGGTGGCTCATTGTACTGCTGCTGTGGCTGCTGAGGTGCAGACTGCTGCGGAGCTGACTGTTGCTGCGGCGCAAAATTCTGCTGAGGCGCTGCTGCAGGCTGCTGAGGCTGACCCCAACCACCTTGCTGCTGACCACCCATTGGTGCGCCCATACCTTGACCGCCCCCCTGACGACCGCCAAGCATTTGCATCGTACCGTTGAAGCCCTGTACCACAACTTCTGTGGTATAGCGGTCCTGACCGTTCTGGTCTTGCCACTTACGAGTCTGCAACTGACCTTCAATGTAAACCTGTGAACCTTTGCGCAGGTACTCACCTGCCACTTCAGCTAGCTTGCCAAACAGAGCAACACGATGCCATTCTGTTTTCTCGCGCTGTTCACCGGTGTTTTTATCGCGCCATGACTCAGAGGTAGCCACGGTAATATTTGCTACTGCACCACCGTTCGGCATATAACGGATTTCTGGGTCATTACCTAAGTTACCGACTAAGATAACCTTATTTACGCCACGACTGGCCATAGTTCACTCCAGATAAGGTAGCGGTACTTCTTTATTTCACAAGTACCGCTACTCAAAGTTTATACTTAATCGCGCAGTCTATCATGGTTTCCCCCTGAGGGAACAGGGCTGAAACTGTGTTATCCAACGCAAATACTCCCCTGTTCTGCTGAGTGTCTGTCCCATAATCAGAAACCTGAAACAGCTTTTTCGCCCTTACCCAAGGCCACAAAAAAGCTCAACAAACACACAAAACACTGTATCTTTATACAGGTCACACTTTCAAGCATTTCCTGGCTATGCAATAATGGCTGTCCAATAATTTGTCAGTCAATAAGCTCACACACTATGGATAAAATCGAAGTCAGGGGCGCTCGAACCCACAACCTCAAGAACATCAACCTTACCATCCCCCGTGACAAGCTAATCGTAATCACAGGCCTATCTGGCTCTGGTAAATCTTCCCTGGCCTTCGATACCCTCTATGCCGAAGGGCAACGACGTTACGTCGAATCCCTTTCGGCCTACGCCCGTCAGTTCCTTTCCTTAATGGAAAAACCGGATGTCGACCACATCGAAGGGCTTTCTCCGGCTATTTCGATTGAACAAAAATCGACATCCCACAATCCACGTTCTACCGTCGGCACTATCACCGAAGTGTATGACTACCTGCGCCTGCTCTATGCCCGTGTAGGGGAGCCTCGCTGTCCGACCCACAATGTCGAACTGGCCGCCCAGACAGTAAGTCAAATGGTCGACAAAGTGCTCGGGTTACCGGAAGGCAGCAAGATGATGCTGCTGGCTCCCATCATCAAAGAACGTAAAGGCGAGCATGTCAAAACTCTGGCCAACCTGGCGGCACAGGGCTACATCCGTGCCCGAATTGACGGGGAAGTCTGTGATCTGTCTGATCCACCGACACTGGAACTCCATAAAAAACACACTATCGAAGTCGTCGTTGACCGCTTCAAAGTCAGAGATGATCTCCAGCAACGACTGGCCGAATCGTTCGAAACGGCCCTGGAGCTATCCGGCGGCAATGTTGTTATCAGCCCGATAACTCAAAACGAGCACGACGAGCTGGTGTTCTCAGCCAACTTCGCCTGCCCGCACTGTGGCTACAGCATGGAAGAGCTGGAGCCCCGACTGTTTTCATTCAACAACCCGGCCGGAGCCTGCGGTACCTGTGACGGCTTAGGCGTACAGCAGTATTTTGATCCAGACCGGGTAGTCCAAAATGGTGAATTAAGCCTTGCTGGCGGAGCCATCCGCGGCTGGGACAGACGCAACTTCTATTACTTCCAGATGCTCTCGTCACTGGCAGAACACTATGACTTTGATGTCGAGGCACCGTTTGACTCGCTATCGAAAAAAGTCCAGAACGTAATCCTCAGCGGCTCAGGCAAAACCAATATTGAATTCAAGTACATCAATGACCGCGGCGATATTACTGTCCGCCGTCACCCTTTCGAGGGGATCCTGAACAATATGGAGCGCCGCTACCGCGAAACTGAATCCAACTCAGTACGTGAGGAGCTGGCGAAATATGTGTCAACCAAATCATGCAGTAGCTGCCACGGTTCACGACTTCGCCTTGAAGCCCGCCATGTCTTCATCGCCAATACGACGCTGCCGCAGATCAGCGAAATGAGCATTATCGAAGCACTGAAGTTCTTCGACCAACTGACACTCATTGGCCAGCGGGCGCAGATCGCAGAAAAGATCCTCAAGGAGATCCGTGATCGTCTCAACTTTTTGGTCAACGTCGGCCTGAACTACCTGAACCTCTCACGCAGTGCTGAAACTCTTTCAGGAGGTGAAGCGCAGCGGATCCGCCTGGCTAGCCAGATCGGTGCAGGTCTGGTCGGTGTTATGTATGTACTGGACGAACCCTCTATAGGGCTCCACCAGCGTGATAACGAACGACTACTGAAAACCCTGACTCACCTTCGGGATCTCGGTAACACCGTTCTGGTCGTTGAACACGACGAAGATGCCATCCGTACCGCCGATCACGTAATTGATATCGGTCCGGGTGCCGGTGTTCACGGCGGTAAAGTCATTGCCGAAGGATCGCTGGATAAAATCCTCGAAATACCGGAGTCGCTGACGGGCCAATACCTCAGTGGCGTCAAGTCCATCACAGTACCCCAACAACGGATTGAGATCGATCCCGAAAAGACGATTAAACTGCTTGGAGCTACCGGTAATAACCTGAAGAATGTCGATGTCGAAATTCCGGTCGGTCTATTTACCTGTATCACAGGTGTCTCGGGCTCAGGTAAGTCGACCCTGATCAACGACACCTTTTTCCGTATTGCCCACCACCACCTCAATGGTGCGACGGCCACCGATGCGGCCCCGTACCGCGAAATTCAGGATCTGGAGCATTGCGATAAAGTCATTGATATCGATCAGAGCCCAATAGGCCGAACACCGCGTTCCAACCCGGCAACCTATACCGGCATTTTCACTCCGATCCGGGAGTTGTTTGCCGGTACTCAGGAATCCCGATCCCGGGGCTACAAGCCTGGGCGCTTCAGCTTCAATGTCAAAGGAGGCCGCTGCGAGGCCTGCCAGGGCGACGGGGTGATAAAAGTCGAAATGCACTTCCTGCCGGATGTCTATGTACCTTGTGACGCCTGTAAAGGAAAACGTTATAACCGTGAAACCCTGGAAATCCGTTACAAAGGCAAAACCATCGATGAAGTACTGCAACTGACTGTAGAAGATGCGAGGGAATTTTTTGACCCAGTTCCCGCTATTGCAAGAAAACTGCAGACATTAATCGATGTCGGCTTATCGTATATCCGCTTGGGCCAAGCCGCGACCACCCTGTCCGGTGGTGAGGCACAGCGTGTGAAACTTGCCCGCGAGCTATCCAAGCGCGATACCGGAAAGACATTATATATTTTGGATGAACCGACTACCGGCTTACATTTCCATGACATTCAGCAGTTATTGTCGGTCCTGCATCGCCTGCGTGACCATGGCAATACCATTGTAGTTATTGAGCATAACTTAGATGTTATCAAGACCGCTGACTGGATCATTGACCTCGGTCCCGAAGGAGGAAATGGTGGTGGAGAGATCATCGCCTCTGGCACACCCGAGCAGGTGGCCTTAGTCGATGGCTCTCACACGGCACGCTTCCTCAAGCCGTTGCTGCCAACAACAAAGTGAAACTTTCATAAGGTATAAACTCGATTTTTGGCCGGGAGACCGGCCTGAATATTATCGAACGTTCAGAGAAACAATCACGGAACCACCATGACAGTGTTATACGTACAAGGCACCAAGCTGGAAGAAAAGAAGAAGATAAGCAAACCTATGGTTAAGCCCTTCCTCATATCTCTGGGCTTGCTCTTCCTGCTGGCAATGCATTATTTCCAGCATAATCCGGGCGGCTCTGGACTGGAGCTATCGTTCAACGTCATGAGCTGGATCCCATTCAGCTTTGCCATTGCCTTTGGATTACTGGAAATTTGTCGCCAGCAAACCTGGCGCTACTCACGCCTGACCCTGCTCTTTCTTGTCAGCTGTATCCTGCTGACGATCCCCGTATTTTACCCTGAAGCAGAAGGGGAAAGCGTCACTAACCGACTGTTAGGACTCTGGGCTGGCCTGCTATTTTTCATCAGCCTGCAGCAATTCTCATTTACTGTAAAGCAACGCCAGCGAATGCTGTGGTTGATCCTGCTCGCCGTCTGGCTCCAGAGTCTGTTCGGCTGGTATCAATTCCTGCTCATGGAGCCAGGTAACCCTATCGGCTATGACACTATCGAAAATCGGCCTTACGGTATTTTCCAGCAGCCGAATGTTATGGCGAGCTTCCTCGCTACCGGATTGGTTCTCTCGGCTTACCTGTTGGCACGAATCCCGATGTACCGTGGGAAATGGTCATGGCTGCAGCTTGTCACCCTGCTTACCCCTGTAGTAACAATACCCATACTGGTTGTGCTGAGCTCCCGTACCGGCTGGCTGGGTGCCGCTATCGGTATCTTACTGATGATCCCGTACCTGCGCCGCTTTGCCGCCAAGGCGCAATGTCGAATGTGGCTACTGATGGTACTCCTTGGCCTGAGTGCGTCCTGGAACCTAAGCAGCACAACAGGCTGGGCCCCGAAAGAAGAACGGCTCAGCGTTAAAAGTACAAGATCCATTCATATTCCCCAGGCATTCAGAATGTATATGAAAGAGCCGTTAGCCGGTTATGGCTACGGCACTTTCGAATCCGCTTATCTGACCCAGACAGCCAAATGGCACAAGATTGATCCTGAGCAGCCTTATGGCATGCCTTCACTGGATCACCCCCACAATGAATTAGCCTACTGGGCCGCAGAAGGGGGCACTATTCCGCTCATCGGCCTGCTGCTGGCAGCCGCCGCCGTACTGGTCAAGGTTAGAAAAGCCCGCGCAGGAACCCAACTGGCACTGGTTGGCTTGTTTTTCCCTATCACCTTACATACTCAGCTGGAATACCCTTTCTATCACTCACTGGTGCATTGGGTCAGCTTTATTATCCTGATTTACTGGGTCGATAACCTGTCAGCCAAATATTACAAACTGCAAGTCAACTTTGCCCGCTATGCACGACTACTGGTTCTGCTGCTTCCACTGACAGTCTCCGGGTTCATGGCAACAACCCTCTACTCGGGCTATCTGCTGACAAAATATGAAACAACCCTGCCAGTGAATATCGACTACCTCCAGCAGGTTAATAACCCTTGGGCTTGGAAGGATCGCTTTGAATGGGATCTGCACCTGACGCAACTCCAACTAGGAACGGCGACCGACAACCCTGAGTTGATCAACGAATATATTCACTGGGCAACCCTAAAGGCAGCCAGCTGGCCACGTCCGGCGCTCTATCAAAACCTAATTGCAGCCTATCAAGCGCTCGACCAAGAGCAAAAAGCTGACCAGATAAGACAAGAAGCCGACTTCCTGTTTCCCGGCACGCACTTTAACCTTCAGGAGGCAAGTGTTCATGCCTCCGCGAAAGAAACCGCTCCCCAACGAGTTACCCAGTGAGCAAAAACGCCAACAAAAGCAAAACGGCTACCACCAGGTAGCCGTTTTTAATTCTATTTTTCAGCAGTAAAATCACACTTACTTCAGTGTCGTTTCTAGCGCCTTGAGACACAACGCCACATTTTCGCTTCTGGCGGCATACCCCATCAAACCGATACGCCATGCCTTACCTGCAAGCGTCCCAAGCCCGGCCCCAATTTCCAGATTATAACGTTCCAGTAAAGTCTGGCGGATCAAGGCATCGTCAACCCCATCTGGAATATACACAGCGTTAAGCTGCGGCAGACGACAAGCTTCATCCACAACAAACTCAATCCCGAGTTTTTCTAATCCTTCGCGTAATTCCAGATGCGCATCCCGATGGCGTTGCCAGGCCTTTTCCAAGCCTTCATTCTGCAACAGCACCAAGGCCTCATGCAGAGCATACAAGCTGTTAACCGGTGCGGTATGATGGTAGCTACGCTTACCCTCACCGCTCCAATACCCAAGCACCAAACTTTGATCAAGGAACCAGCTCTGCACCGGGGTCTTACGGTTTTGGATCTTATCGACTGCTCGCTGGGAAAACGTCAATGGCGACAGGCCGGGAACACAAGACAAACACTTCTGGCTCCCCGAATACACAGCATCCAACTGCCATTCATCCACCAGCAAAGGCACACCACCCAATGATGTAACCGCATCGACAATCGTCAGACAATCATACCGCCGAGCCAGCTCAGAAAGCACCTTGGCATCACTCAAAGCCCCGGTTGATGTTTCGGCATGCACAAAAGCGACAATTTTTGCATCTGGGTTGGCCTGCAACGCTTGCTCAACCAATTGTGGGTCAACCGGCTCACCCCACGCGTTATCCACCATCACGGCTTTACCGCCACAGCGCTCTACATTCTCGCGCATCCGATCACCGAACACCCCGTTACGGCAAACAATAACCTTATCACCCGGCTCAACCAAATTAACAAAACACGCTTCCATACCGGCACTGCCCGGAGCCGAAACAGCTATCGTAAATGTGTTCTTAGTCTGGAAGGCATACTGGAGCAACTGCTTAAGCTCATCCATCATGCCGATAAACTTAGGGTCAAGATGACCGATTGTCGGGCGGCTCAGCGCCTGAAGTACTTGCGGATAAATATCTGACGGACCGGGGCCCATTAATGTTCTCTGTGGTGGATAAAAACTACCGATTGTCATTATTGTATCTCCCTGAGTAAGAGGTCGGTGATTCCCTTAGGTGTTCTGGTAGGGCGGGAATGCGCCATCTTGCAGTACTCCCTATATCAAATAGCTCTGCATTTAGATGTTTACGCAACTTAACAGTATCAAAGGATTTCCCTTCTTACGCAAGAAGTGTCATTACTAATAACAGCTCTATTGCAATTACTTTGCATAAATTTCCACATCCCCATTGACAATGCCATAACAAATCCGCTTCAATGAAGAACGTTTTTTGTTCAGCTGGATGTTTTATTTAGCATCGAGGAAAAAACAGAAGAGGAGCGTTACCCAGGTATCTATGGTTGCGGGGCCCCACCCCAATGCACTCTAGAGAGGGGGAGTAACGCCGAGGTATCTTATGACAGGGGGCATACGATATCGGCCTTGTAAGGTTGAATCCTTCAGGCTGTCACCTTTCTTAATGCAGTAAAAAGAAAGGTGGAGGGCTTCTGGTTGTTGTATCTAACTACATATTACCGTTCTGCTCTCCTGACATTACGTCGGGATTTTGGTCCCGAGTCACCTCCTCTGTATAAGATTTTCTATTATTTTATTGGGAGACTCGTTTTGAGCTTTGTTGACAATAATTCTGCCGTTCCTCCACCAATTACCGTAGCGAAGTTTGGCGGTACCAGTGTAGCCGATCATGCCGCCATGAGTCGTAGCGCAACAATCATCAAGGAAAACCCATCAGCAAAAGTAGTCCTGATCAGTGCGTGCTCCGGCGTTACCAACCTGCTGGTTGAGTTAGCTAATGGAATTGCCGATAACGAGCAGCGCTCGCAACGGCTACAGCAACTTCGTACGATCCACCAAAATATTCTTGATAATCTGGCCAAGCCAGATGCGGTATCAGCAGACATTGACCAGCTGATTGACAATATCGCGGTACTATCCGAACAAGCCGCCAAAGCACCGTCTGCACAACTGACAGACCAGCTGGTTTCACACGGTGAATTACTATCAACTTTCCTTTTCACCCAAATTCTCAACGAAATGGGGGCAAATTCGCTGCGTTTTGATATTCGCCAAGTTATGCGTACCGACAGTCAATTTGGCAAGGCAGTACCTAACACAAATGATATCCACCAGCTAACTGCAACCTACCTTCAGCCACAGCTGATTAAAGATCAAATTATTGTTTCCCAGGGCTTCATTGGTGCTGATAGCGAAGGTAAGACAACCACACTTGGTCGCGGAGGCAGTGACTACAGTGCCGCACTAGTCGCAGAAGCCATAGATGCAGACACTTTGGAAATCTGGACGGATGTTCCGGGCATGTATACAACCGACCCTCGGCTGGCTACTGCGGCGAAACCAATTCAGGAGATCAGCTTCAGCGAAGCGTCCGAAATGGCAAATTTCGGGGCCAAAATTTTGCACCCATCAACCCTACTTCCGGCTTTACGCCAACAAATCCCAGTTTTTATCGGCTCATCCAAAGCCCCTGAGCAAGGCGGGACGTGGATCCGAGAAACCGTCGAAGACGCCCCGCTTTATCGAGCGCTGGCCTTACGCTGCAACCAGACGATGGTCACCCTGACCAGCCTGAATATGTTCCATGCCTACGGTTTCCTGGCTGAAGTCTTTCGTATTCTGGCCGAATATAAGATCTCGATTGATTTGATCACCACTTCAGAAGTCAGTGTCTCACTCACTTTGGATCAAACCGATACCGGAGGTGGCGCGCCGACATTACCTACCGGCGCGATTGAAGAGTTGAGCAAGCTATGCCGTGTCGAAGTTGAACAGGATTTATGCCTGGTTGCTCTAATTGGCAACCAAATGAGTAATACCAAGGGCTCAGCCAAGCAAGTTTTCGGAGCGCTGGAAAACTATAATCTTCGTATGATCTGCTATGGTGCCAGCCCGCACAATCTGTGCTTTCTGGTTAAGACAGCCGACTCCAAAACCGTAGTCAAAACACTTCACCGCGAACTGTTCGAATAAAACGGCATCCGAAAGTAGGAGAGAAAAAAGGCGCTGTTTAAGCGCCTTTTTCTATCTGTTATAAATTCTGTTATCAGTTATAAATTCGGCCCCAGCCACTTCTCAGCTTCGATCAAATCCCAACCTTTGCGCCTGGCATAACTATCACGTTGATCAGCCTGGATCTGTGCCACGGCAAAATAACGCGATTCCGGGTGAGAGAAATACCATCCGGAAACAGCCGCTCCCGGCCACATCGCATAGCTCTCAGTCAATGTCATCCCGGTATTGGCTTCTACATCCAACAACGACCAAATCTCTCCCTTTTCGGTATGCTCAGGACAAGCGGGATACCCGGGTGCGGGACGAATTCCCTGATACTTTTCCCGTATCAAATCCTCATTTCCTAAGGATTCCTCTGGTGCATAACCCCAGATCTCTTTACGGACCATCTCGTGCATACATTCAGCAAAAGCTTCAGCCAACCTATCGGCTACCGCCTGGATCATAATAGCACTGTAATCATCACCTTTTTTCTTGAATTGCTCAGCCAGCTCCGCTTCTCCGATACCTCCGGTCACCGCAAACGCTCCAACCCAATCCATCTTACCGCTCTCTTTTGGAGCGACATAATCTGACAAACAGTAGTTAGCTCCTTTCAGTTTTCGAGTCTGCTGCCGCAATCCTCTCAGTACGGTTTTCACCTCAGTTCGGGATTCATCGGTATAGATCTCAATATCATCCCCAATATTATTGGCAGGAAACAAGCCGCATACGCCATTAGCCCTGATGATACCGGTTTGCTCAATCTCATCCAGCATGTTATTCGCATCTTCAAACAACTGACGCGCTTCTGCTCCGACAAGCTCATGCTCTAAGATCGCAGGATATTTGCCACTGAGAGACCAGGTCATAAAGAATGGCGTCCAGTCGATATAGCTTCGCAGCATGGCTACAGGGAAATCCTTGAAGGTATGTACCCCGCCTTTTACCGGCTCTGGTGGAGTATAAGCCGCCCAATCAATGTCTACCTTATTGGCTCTCGCCTCCTCCAAAGAAATCGGTGCTGTTCGCGGCTTCTTACGCGCATGCTGCTCTCGTACAACATCATATTCCCTATCAAGACGATCAACAAAATCAGGCCTTTGTTCATCAGAAAGCAGAGCTGAGCATACACCAACCGCACGAGAAGCATTAGACACATAAACGACCGGCGAATGATAGTTTTCTTCAATCTTCACGGCTGTATGTGCCTTTGATGTAGTTGCCCCACCAATCAACAATGGAATATCAAATCCCTGCCGTTCCATCTCTTTCGCAACATGCACCATTTCATCAAGCGACGGGGTGATCAAACCGCTAAGGCCAATGATGTCGACATTTTCTTCCTTCGCAACTTTCAATATTTTGTCGCAAGGCACCATCACACCTAAATCGATAATTTCATAGTTATTACACTGCAGTACAACCCCGACAATGTTTTTACCAATGTCATGAACATCGCCTTTTACTGTCGCCAACAATATTTTTCCGTTCGAGGTTCCAGCTTGCTTCTCTGCATTGATAAAGGGCTCCAGGTAAGCGACCGCTTGTTTCATCACTCGCGCCGATTTCACCACCTGCGGCAGGAACATCTTGCCTTCACTAAATAAATCTCCCACCACATTCATTCCGACCATCAAAGGACCTTCAATGACTTCAAGTGGTTTACTCGCTTTCTGGCGGGCTTCTTCAGTATCTTCAACGATGAACTCCGTGATCCCCTTGACCAGGGCATGTTCCAGGCGCTTTTCAACTACCCAGCCACGCCATTCTTGCGTTGTACGATCATCTTCAGCAGTACCGCTATCACGGTACTTACCCGAAATATCCAGTAATCGTTCCGTACTGTCCAGACGACGGTTCAAAACAACATCTTCAACAGCATCACGCAGCTCATCAGGCAAATCATCATAGATTGCCAGCTGGCCGGCATTAACAATCCCCATATCCATCCCGTTCTTGAAACAGTGATACAAGAACACGGCATGGATCGCTTCACGGACCGGATTATTCCCCCTAAATGAGAAAGAGACATTAGAAACACCACCGGAGACCATGGCATGAGGCAGAGTTCGCTTGATATCTCCTACTGCCTCGATGAAGTCTACAGCGTAGTTATTATGCTCTTCGATACCGGTAGCCACGGCAAAAATGTTCGGATCGAAAATGATATCTTCTGGCGGGAAGCCTACCTCATCAACCAAAATACGATAGGCATTGGTACAAATTTCAATTTTACGCTCACGGGTATCGGCCTGCCCAACTTCATCGAATGCCATGACAATCATCGCCGCCCCATAGCGTCGAATCAATTTCGCTTGCTCAACAAACTTCTCCTTGCCTTCCTTGAGCGAAATCGAGTTGACGATCGGTTTTCCCTGCACACATTTCAGGCCAGCTTCCAGCACTTCCCATTTGGATGAGTCGACCATGATCGGTACTTTAGAAATCTCAGGCTCAGTTGCACACAAATTAAGGAAACGAACCATCGCCGCCTCGGCATCAAGCATCCCTTCATCCATATTAATATCAATGATCTGAGCGCCCGCTTCTACCTGTTGACGTGCCACCTCCAACGCCTCATCATAAAGCTCTTCTTTGATAAGACGCTTAAAACGGGCAGAACCAGTAACATTGGTTCGTTCACCAACATTGATAAACAAAGTATCTGCATCAATTATTAAAGGCTCCAAACCAGAAAGACGGCAAGCAACGAAAATATCCGGTAATTGACGAGGTGCGATCTCACGGGTGACTTTTGCCATTTGGCGAATATGCTCGGGCGTCGTACCACAACAGCCGCCGACCATATTCAAAAAACCACTTTGTGCCCATTCCCTGATATGTTCAGCCATCTCATCAGGTTCAAGATCGTATTCACCAAACGCATTTGGCAGACCAGCATTAGGGTGTGCAGACACAGCACATTCGGAAATACGGGCCAGCTCTTCAACATACTGACGCAACTCATCAGGGCCAAGAGCACAGTTCAAGCCAAAAGATATCGGCTTAACATGACGTAACGAATTATAGAAAGCTTCCGTAGTCTGGCCGGACAGGGTTCGCCCCGAAGCATCGGTAATGGTACCGGAGATCATTACCGGTAGTTCTATACCCAGCTCTTCAAACACACTATCGACGGCAAAAGCACAGGCCTTAGCATTTAGAGTATCAAAAATAGTTTCAATCAAGATGATATCAGCCCCGCCACGGATAAGGGCTCGGGTCGATTCTGAGTATGCTTCGACTAATTGATCAAACGTGACATTTCGAAAGCCTGGATCATTAACATCTGGAGAAATGGAGCAAGTCCGATTTGTCGGACCAAGCACCCCCGCAACAAAACGCGGTTTGTCCGGCGTTTTCGCTGTCCACTCATCAGCCGCCTGGCGGGCTAAGCGTGCGGCTTCAAGGTTGATTTCGGCACTAAGACTTTCCATGTCATAGTCGGCCATTGCAATGGTGGTCGCATTAAATGTGTTGGTTTCAAGGATATCTGCTCCGGCTTCAAGGTAGGCGCCATGAATATCCTTAATCAGCTGCGGCTGGGTCAGCACCAGCAGATCATTATTTCCTTTAAGGTCTGTATGCCAATCAGCAAAACGCCCCCCCCGATAGTCATCTTCTTCCAGTTTATATCCCTGGATCATGGTGCCCATGCCACCATCGATGATCAGGATCTGATCTTTTAACCGCTGTTCTAGTAATTCCTTGCCCTTCAACACCACACAATATCCCTTCTATAATGTTACAGCTAAGTAACATCCTATCATAGCCAACATGGAATTCTAGACGTCTAAAGCTCTTTTGCTTTATTCCAGGACACCGCGAATAGGGAAAACTTTTTATAGCTATCCCCACGTGATGGATTTATATTCTTTCACAATTTCACCCATTACTTTTAACCATATCGAGGTTAACGCATGTCGGTCTACAGTACCCTCTGCTTCCTTGCAGCTGCTGCAATGATAATTGCATTTATAAACAGCAAAATAGGAAAAATGCAGACCACCATCGCCATCACCGCCGGAGCATTAATACTATCTTTGGGGATTGTCATTGCCGGTCAAAATGGCTGGTTTCACCTTGAAGCTATCGCAGCCGAGCAACTTGGCGAAATCAATTTTGAAAATTTTTTGCTTAAAGGGATTTTAGGCTTCTTGCTCTTCGCTGGCGGCTTAGGGATCAAACTCCCTCACCTCGAAGATCAAAAATGGGAAATCACCGTGCTGGCTTTAGCCGCGACCCTTTTTTCCACCTTCTTTATCGGTTTTTCCCTTTGGGGGCTTTGCCAGCTGATCGGAATTGAATTTGATCTCATCTACTGCCTGCTCTTCGGCTCCCTGATTTCTCCAACAGATCCAATCGCGGTTCTGGCTATCGTCAAAAAACTCGATGCTCCTCGCCGGATTTCAACTCAAATAGAAGGGGAATCACTGTTTAACGATGGCTTCGGTCTGGTTATTTTCGTCACTCTGTTCACTATCGCTTTCGGAAACGAGGCACCAACTGTAATTGGGGTCGGCCAACTATTCCTCCAGGAAGCTATCGGGGGCATTGCTTACGGCTTCTTACTTGGCCTGTTATTCCATTACCTTATCAGTTCAACCGATGATCACTCGATGGAGCTACTACTCACAATCGGCATACCAACGGCAGGCTATGCCTTCGCAGATCTGATCCATGTATCCGGCCCTCTGGCTATGGTAGTTTCCGGGATCATGATTGGTAACTGGACTCGCTATATCGGCTTTTCCAAAGAAAGTGAAGACCACCTGGACCACTTCTGGGAGTTGGTCGATGAGTTCCTCAATGGCGTACTCTTTCTGCTAATCGGTATGAGCATGCTGCAATTCAGTTTCCACCAGGAAGACTGGCAGCTAATGGCAATCGCTGTGCCTCTAGTGCTGCTTAGCCGCTACCTGAGTATCAAACTCTCTTACATTGGCTTCCAGCGCTACCGTGACTACAACCCGCTGTCAGTCAAAATACTCACTTGGGGCGGTCTGCGAGGAGGTTTAGCCCTAGCAATGGCAATGGCAATTCCTGCTGGTATCATCGTTATTCCAGACAAGAACATAGATGTCAGGGAAATCATCCTGGTGATGACTTATGCCGTCGTCGTTTTCTCTATCCTGATCCAAGGCTCGACAATCACCCCGCTAATCCATAAAGCCAAAGTTTGGGAAGCAGAGAATAGCTAAGAGCCTGCCTATCCGAATCGCTTTCATCCAATAAAAAAGACCTGACGATGCAGGTCTTTTTTATTACACCATAGAATGTCACTCTTCCTTGGTAAAATTCTCTTCCGAAAAGTGCTCCAAATCATATGGCGTCTGCTGATAAACACAGTAGTTAAGCCAATTGGAAAACAACAAATGGCCATGGCTTCGCCAACTGGCTCTTGGCGCATTTTTTGGATTATTCTCAGGGTAGTAGTTTACTGGAAGACTAGGTTCCATCCCCTCACCCACATCACGGATATATTCATTGTGCAACGTATCAACATCGTATTCGGGATGACCAGTAACAAATACATTGCGCTTATCTTTCGTCGCAGCCAGATAAACACCAGCCTGTTCTGAGGTAGCAAGAATATCCAAGTCAGTATTTTCAGCTAAGTATTCCGGTGAGAAATCAGCATAGCGGGAGTGTGGTGCAAGAAATGAATCATCAAACCCACGCAGTATCGGGTGAAAGCAATTGAGGCTCTGATGAAAATAAATACCTGACAGCTTTTCTTTCCGGGTTCGCTTTGGCAAGTCATATAACAGCTTCAACCCTGCCTGGGCTGCCCAGCATACAAACATCGTTGAAGTAACATGTTCCTTTGCCCAGTTCATGATTGCCTGGATCTCTTCCCAGTACAGAACATCCTCAAACTGAACCAGCCCTAATGGCGCACCAGTCACTATCAAGCCATCAAAGTTACGCTCTTTGACCATTTCAAACTGGCGGTAAAAAGTATCAAGGTGTTCGGTTGGCGTATTTTTAGTTGGCCGGTTATCAATACGTAACAGCTCAACATCAACTTGTAGTGGACTATTGGAGAGTAACCGCAAGAACTGAGTTTCCGTTTCAATTTTCTTTGGCATCAAATTTAACAACAACACTTTCAACGGACGTATTTCCTGACTGACGGCGCGTGCTTCCGACATCACAAAGATATTTTCTCGACGTAAAATATCAGTTGCTGGTAATTGATCAGGAATTTTTATCGGCATAGAGGTTTACTCCTTAAACGTTATACCGAACGAAACACCCACATCATTGAATGCTGTAAAGCCACTAGGGTGTTTAGACGTCCAGATTTCCAAATAAAACTTATATAAATTTAGTCTAAGGCGCAAGTGAAAGAGTGTAAAAAGAATTGCAGATAGTATGAGGATAGTGAGAAAAACTAATGATAATAATTTGATAGGACAAAAACGAGAAAACCCAGCCAAAGGCTGGGTTTTGAAAGAGTGTTCAGCAATGACCTACTCTCACATGGGGAGACCCCACACTACCATCGGCGCTACAACGTTTCACTTCTGAGTTCGGCATGGGATCAGGTGGGACCATTGTGCTATTGTCGCTGAACGAATTAGTGGTGCTAGTACCCAGATTTGAACTGGGGACCTCACCCTTACCAAGGGTGCGCTCTACCAACTGAGCTATACCAGCACGCAATTCTGCGTATAAACAAAGTCTTACTTATTCTGCTTTGTTTATTTTTGCTTTCATCTTTTTCTAAAAAAGATGAAAACCTAAATCAAGCCTGGCGATGTCCTACTCTCACATGGGGAGGCCCCACACTACCATCGGCGCTACTGCGTTTCACTTCTGAGTTC
>NZ_CANMZV010000014.1 GCF_947502415.1 uncultured Photobacterium sp.
GGTAGTTCAGTTGGTTAGAATACCGGCCTGTCACGCCGGGGGTCGCGGGTTCGAGTCCCGTCCGCTCCGCCACTTATACTAAGCCCGAGTTGAAAGACTCGGGCTTTTTTACGTCTGAAATTTGGGTAAAGGCTCTGAGTGGAACGGTAGTTCTACTAATCTGATACCAAATTGAATAATAATCTGGCCTATCAGCGAGAATGAAAAAGCACATATACAAGGCACTTGATTTTAGGTGTATTCATATCCATCAAAATCAAGCTACACAGTAGCTGTACCTTTTAAACTCGCCCTTCGGGAGCGTTTCAGTCGCTCGATAACGGCCCCAAAAGAGCCACTATATCTTTCATCAATTTAGGTTGTTCTCTAGCGTCTGAAAACGCTCTGATTGGATCAGATTATTGTTCAGATTGGTATAAGTACTCCCAATGCTTCGTATTAGCTAGATATTGATTTGGCTGCCAGCCCCTTGTTCGACTATGAAGTGTTTACAGAGTAGCTCCAGCAGGCTTTCTTTGTAAGATTCGTTGTTTCTTGTACCTAGTAAATTGGCAATCTCCTGGCCGGTGGGAGATAGGCGGTAATAGGTTAAGGTAATGCCTTTTTTAATTGGTCTTAATAGATAATTTGTGTCTTGATAGCCAAAAGCGAGGGGGGATTCGATGCTGATTTCTCCGGATTCTAGTTCGCTACGAAGTAATAAGCCTAAATCCATTAGAACGAGTAAGTTAGAGTAGGGAAGTTGGAAATTTCCTAATGCCAGTTTATCGGTTGATGGGGAGCGAAACAGAGATAAGCCTCCATGGCGGGCCTTTATACTGGTAAGTAACTTTTTACTGTTGTCATTACCGAAATGACAGGTAAGGATACAAGCTCTATGGAAGATCTGCGCTTCACGCTGCGTCATATTTTTTAGTGTGTCGAGGGCTTTTAATGAGGTTGAGCCAGGCGAAATGATTTCTTGCTTGAGGATTCGGCTCCATAGCTTTTGCATTGAGGCATTACGGATGTTTCTGGCAAGGCAGGAAAAGTGATATAGCCAGTCAGGGTCGGGATCTCCGGCAGTTTCATCACTGCAGCTGTCGTAAGCTAGCTTGAAGATACGTTCTAGGTTTTCCTGCTGGTGTTGGGTTTCCTTTTGTAGTCTGTATGTCGTTCTTTCTGCTAAATCTCTATCTGGATCATTAGTTATGAGGTGCGCAATTGCGTATTGGGTTGCTATATCTTTGGTTCGTGTCCGGCTGCTTCTTATATGACTGCTATTGTCCTCTTTATTGGTATTTACGGCAGGTACTGCAGGAGTATCTACTGGGACTTCCTTTTTTTCCTGATTCATAGTGGGCTCATAGTTGATATGACTAGTTATAGTTTTACCAGCTGACACTATAGCTTGGCAATATGCGTGACTTTTGTGTTAAGGGATGGTTAGATTTGTTGGCGAAGGGAGCTTTAAGGAGATGCTGATGAATAAATTCGGCAAGAGGTTAATGGATGTGCTGTTGGTTTTAGGTTATGCCACAATTCTGGTTTACCTTGCTACATACATTTAAGATAAGAAACAAAGTAAACCAGTCTTTTAAGTTAAGGTGATAGTGATACGAAAGAATTACATATCATCGTACTCTTCTAGTGCCATTCCTTGTAGCAGGTAGCCTACTTCGGCCATATCATGGCTAATATGCTGGGTTTGTAATGTACCGACAACATAAACTACATCCCAGAGCTCTTGGATTGGAGCTCCTTTTTCAAACTTCACGTAGATGATCTGATTTGGTGGCGGTGGCGGAACATGAATGCAGGCTCCAAAGTAAGGTACTAATAAAAACTCGGTCACGACTTTATCATCACCTTCCAGAGGGATCACGAAACCGGGTATTTTCACCTTGCTTCCGTTGAGTTCGTTGCGAACCCCTCCAATCATTGTTTGCCTGGCTGCATCGCCATCATGGCGGAGCAGGGGCATGGTATTTTGACTGAATTGTTCTCTTTCCTTTTCTGGTATCAAATCGAGCCAGTCTAGTTTTAATACATCACTGGCATGTGCGAACAATGGTAGCCAGCAAAATAGAACGATTAACCATTTCTTCATGTTGTATTCCTTTAAACTTTAATGGTCATGCCATCTGCCAGAGAATGTTGATAAGCCCGAAGGGCCGGAATGATTCCTACCATAATTCCTGCCATTTGGACGATACCAAGCAAAGTCAGCTCATAGGAAGTCGGCGTGGTTATTTCTATATATAGCCCGAACTGTTGCTGGATTATAGGCTGGGCTATAGTCATGAAGCTATAGAGTAAGGTGATACCAAGTCCGATACCGATAGCGGTCAGGACAGTGGCTTCACTAATTAGCAGGAAGAATATATGACTAGGCCTTGCTCCCATGGCTCGTAGTATCGCCATTTCCCGCCGTCTTTCATTCAGGCTGGTCAACAGGCTGGTCAACATACCTAATAGCCCGGCGATCACCACGAATCCAGAAACGATTAACAGAGCCTGCTCGGCAATTGACATCATTCCCCATAGTTCATGAAGGGCAATACCTGGCATTATGGCACTTAGCGGTTCTTTGTTATAGGTGTTGATATAGCGTTGCAAAGCAAAAGTTTGCACTTTTGAATTGAGCCCAAGCATAAATGCTGTGATTTGTTTGGGTTCGAATTGATTCTTTTTCAGTACTTCGGCATTAGGTGTATGACCTAGTCTGGCTCCGGATTCCCACCCAACATGGATTGCTTCGATGGCTTCTAAGGAAACATGAACGCTTCGATCGACGGGTGTACCGGTTGGTTCAAGGATACCAACAACTTTGAATGGTAGGTTATCGTGACGGTTGAATGACTTATCGCTAATACCATGGGCAATAATGATTTCGTCGTTGAGTTGGTAGTTAAGTTTTTTTGCAACTTCTGCGCCAAGAACCGTTTCGAACAACCCCGTAAAATGGTGTCCGGTCGCAAAGTTCAGAGGCTGTTTTTTACCATATTGATAATGGGAAAAGTAGGAGTCATTGGTACCGATAACGCGGTAGCCTTGGTGAGAATCACCAAGTGAGATAGGTATTGCCCATTTTACCGAGCGGTGCTGACTGAGCTCCAGATAGCTTTTCCAGTCGATATTGTTGGTGGCATTACCGATACGGAATACAGAGTAAAGTAGCAAGTTAACTTGGCCGGAACGGGAACCCACGATTAAGTCCGTACCGGAAATCGTATTGGCAAAGCTTGATTTTGCCTGAGTGCGAACCCTTTCGACACCCAGTAGAAGGGTGACTGAAATTGCAACAGTCAGTAGGGTCAGCAGTGCAGTCGTCTTGCGGTTGGCCAGGCTTTGCCATGCCAGTCGGAAGATAGCGGTCATTGACGGTTCTCCCTTGTTGCTTTGTTGATGTCGTTCAGGGCAATGCTGCGATCAAATAGTGACTCGAGTGTTTCATCATGGCTGACGAAAAGCAGGGTGGTGTTAGCTTGTTCACACTCTGCCATCAGGAGTTGGATGAATGCTTCTCGGCTATCATGATCCAGTGCTGAAGTTGGCTCGTCGGCAATTAGAAGTTCGGGTTTGCCAATAAGCGCTCTGGCAGCGGCAACGCGTTGTTGCTGACCGATACTGAGTTCGTTAATTGGTCTTTCCAGGCACTCGAGGGGTAAATGGAGTTGGCTGAGTAGCCGTTTGGCTTCCTGCTCCATACTTCCAGTGACCTGACGCTTACGTTGGTTAGAAAAACGGCAAGGTAGCAGGATGTTATCTATGACAGAAAGATAAGGCAGCAAGTTAAACATTTGGAAAATATAGCCGATGTGGTTTGCCCTAAATTTATCTCTCTGGGTTGGTTTTTGTCGGCTGAATGGTTGCTGAAGCAAGTTGATTTCACCGGATGTTGGCTGCGTGATCCCGGCCAGCAAGCTGAGTAGGCTTGATTTTCCGCTTCCGCTTGGGCCTTTCAGGAATACTTTTTCTCCCTTTCTAACGCTCAGGGATGGAATATCGAGCAGGTTAGCTGTTTGCTTTGGCCACCTAAATTGCAGGTTGCTCAGTTCTATCACGTTCATTGGGTTTCCTAAGGCGGAGGGGTTGCCTCCGCCATCACTGATTTTTTATATCGGGCTGTATTTAGAACTTAAACTGGGTACTGCTCGCAGTAAGTTGTTCCGTTTTTTGACTGGATTCGGTAATGGCCTGAACTGTAATTTTTTCAGTGTTTGGAAAGTGCTTGAACCAACTTACCTGTAGTTCTTTTAGCTGCTCGATATTGTCACAGCTGAATGTGTACTGGGCTGAAAACTCGCCATGTGCATGGTGTTCGTGGTCATGACCGAGTTTATTATGCTCATGACTGTCGTGGTGTTCATAATCGTGTTCATCATGCTCATGACCGTCGTGGTGTTCATGATCGTGTTCATCATGCTCATGATCGTGTTCATCATGCTCATGACCATCATGGTGTTTATGGGCGTGGTCATTATGAGCGGTCAGGGTTTCAGTAATCTGTGCCTCTGTCAGTTGGCAATTTGCCGAGCTTGTAAAGGCAAATAGTGAATTTGTATTCTTGAGTTGTCGAACTGCATTTTCTAGTGCTTGCTGTTGTTGCTCATTTGACGGGGTGTGCTCAAAACCGACGACATCCGATCCTGGTGCGGTGATCTCCATGAGTAGGTCTTTGCCGTCCTGAGCAATATTAAGCTCGACAACACCGTGTACGTGGGCATCATGTTGACAGAAAGACGTTTCCGCAACGACAGAGGTAGAAAGTGTAATAGTGCCGATTAGTAGGGCACACTGAGAAAGACGGTATGGAAAAGGCATGATAACTCCTGTCTAAAAATAAATATAGTTCAATAGATTAGATTCAGGTTGTTATCGGAGGCGCTCTCGCCAGTGGCGGAGAGGGTAGCCTGTGACCTTTAAGGGGGAGGCTGGTCGGGGTGTGGCGTTCAGGAGCAGAGAAAGGCAAGAACGCCAGTTCAGGAGCGCTTGTCACATCATGTACCAGATGGCAAACGCTGCATTCTTGTAGGTGATGGTGGCTGCTGTCAATTTCAAATTTGTGCAATACAGAAATCGGTCCGATCATAGCGATCAGTCCGATACAAAGTATTATACAAAGGTGGGACCACCGGAGTTTGAAATGAAACACGTTTAAAAAGAAAGCCATCACTGCGCCACAATTGTAATAATATAACATTACTTTTTAGCGTCAGTCATGGCTTTGTTGCTAAGGGACTTGGATTAAAAGGAATTGTTACAAATTGCTTTTAACTAAGTTCATTGCTTGCTCGATTTCTCCAGGGCTTAACTTGCCTTCTTTGACAAACAATACCTGGCTTTGCTGATTCAAAACAATAATGGCAGAGTTTTCTTCTTGGAGTTCCCAAGTTGTACGAACCTCACCGTTTGCATCCAGCACCATGGATGACCAAGAGAATTCACGTTTACTATCTTCTGCTGAGGATTTCACAAAACCTCCAGTACCCCAGATAGCATCGTCCTGGTTGATAATGGTGGTAGTCTGGTACTTGTCTTGAGGGAAATCAGCGTCTTTAATTGCCTGGATCATTTCGGCATTCATTTCTTTAGCTGAGCTACGGCCGGCGATTGCCTGTATAACCCGAACTTTACCGGTAAGTTGTGCACTGTTCCAATTCTGGTAGGCAACATCATCCCCTTTTATCACTATTTCCCCTTTATCAGAGACAGAGGTTGTCGGTAATTGCTCGCCGACGTGAAGGGTATGAGCGTTAGCCAGACATGGTAAAAATGCTGCCAGTAAAGCAATCAAGGGCTTCTTATTCATTGTATTTATTCCATTTTTCATTAAACGCTACATTATCTTAGTGCAATGTAAAAGAACTGGTTGAACCAGCTTCAAATTCTCGATCTGAATCACTAAAAAACTATGGTTTTGTTATTGAGCGACAAAAACGCAGAATCAATCAAATTTGAGGTTAATTTTTTACGCACTGTAGCATTATTTGTTCTACAGTGATGATTGGTTTCGACAGGTTATTTAGGGACATTAAGCTAAATTTGGCAAGTAAGTTGCTTTAATTTTAGTGAGGGTTGAAACATATTCGATATGGCAAGATCTATAGCAATATCAGTTGAGCGAGGGATATATGCTTAGAATATTCAAACAATACCGTCCGAATCAGGTTGCACGTTATGTGAAAAGTTACTTCCGCGGTCGCTTGTTTATTGTCGGCGTGGGAGGTTTTGAGTTTGATTGTGGCCGCTTGTTACCACCAAAACGTCAGGACAAAAAAGTGCTGGGGGTATTCTCTGAAGTAAATAAAGAAATACAGCTACTGGCCGCGGAGGTGGTGTAGCCGGAGCAGAGGCTCCGGCTCTACTGGAGGTTATTCTGGAGGTAGACAGATTCCTGTTCCGGCAAGTCCACAATAACCGTTGGGATTCTTAGCCAGATATTGCTGGTGGTATTCCTCGGCAAAATAGTAATTACCTGCAAGCGCTATCTCAGTGGTGATTGGGTGTGGAATTTTCTGTACTGACAAGGCTTCCTGATAGCGCTCTTTACTCAATTTAGCTTGCTCAAGCTGGGCGTTAGAGCTGGCATAAATAGCAGATCTGTATTGGGTGCCGGTATCATTTCCTTGCCTCATCCCCTGAGTTGGATCGTGGTTTTCCCAAAACAAGGAAAGCAATTCCTTTAGTGATACTTCTGAAGGTTCAAACAATACCCGTACTACTTCTGTATGTCCGGTTTTACCGGTGCAGACTTCTTGGTAGGTCGGATTTGGGGTAAAGCCGCCGCTATAGCCTACTGAAGTACTGTAAACGCCATGTTGTTGCCAGAACAATCGTTCAGCTCCCCAGAAGCAGCCCATTCCGATAATGATTTCTTCAATTCCTTCCGGTTTATCGTCACTGAGCAGGGTGCCATTCACGGCATGGACCTGGGTTGGAAGGATGGGGGTTGCTCTTCCTATCAGTGCCACTTCCGGCGTGATCATCATGGTTTTTTTCGTGGACATTGTTCGTTCCTTTTTACGCTGTCTGTACAAAGAAAGTAGAGGAATCCCAGCCGACATTCAATATTGTGGAATTTACCTTTATTAATTGTTGGCAGTTCTAGCTGCCCTTTGTCATCATTAGGGATATGCGCAAATAAAGAACAATAAAGCTCTGATTAGTGAAGCTAAATAAGAATGAAAAAGAAGTTGAAGCGGTTTTGCCTTACTGTGATTGTTCTTGTTGTTTCTTCGCCGGGATTGGCGGAAACCACATTGACCATTAAGGGGCTGAAAGGAAGTCTGCAAGAAAATGTCGAGGCTTATGTCTCGGCGATTCCTAAAGAAGATTACAGTATTTCGCTGCGTTTTCGTGAGCAGCTGGAAGAGGAAATCCGTGATGCATTAAAGGCGCTGGGACGCTATCAGCCAACTTTTTCTTATCGTGTCGATAAAGATGGGGAGGAGACAAAGCTGAAGGTGACTGTTGATCCGGGGCCTAAAACGAAGATCGTCAAGAGTGATATCCAGATCACCGGTATGGCCCAAGATGATCCTGATTTTATTGCGCTGGTCAGGAAAAGCGGCCTTGGCCTGGATAAAACGCTCAATCACGGTAAATATGAATCCTTCAAGTCATCTCTTCAAAGCCTTGCATTGCGTAAGGGCTATTTTGACGCTGAACTGAAAAAAAGCGAGTTAGCAGTTGTTCCTAGCCGTAATGAAGCCTTCATCACTATCGAATATGCCGCCGGCACCCGTTACCGTTTTGGTGAGACTCTGTTTACCGGTAGCCAGATAGAAGAAGATCGCCTGCAATCACTGATCCCTTACGAAGAAGGTGAGCCATACCTTGCATCAAGCTTGGGTGTATTCAACCAGCGGTTGTCCAATGTCGGCTGGTTTTCGTCGATTTTTGTCGGCGGTGATATGGCAAATATTGAGGGCGATAAGATCCCCGTCAATGTGGTGGTTGAGCCTCAAGTCAGAAACCAGTTTGAAACTGGTATCGGTTATTCCACCGATACCGGGATGCGATTGAAGTTTAATTGGCGTAAGCCCTGGTTTAACAGTCGCGGTCATAGCCTCAGTGTTAAAACTGAAATTTCTGAGGTCCAACCTAAGATCGAAGCAACTTATAAAATTCCTCTTGATGATGTATTGAATGATTACTACCAGGTAGTCGGCGGGATTCGTTATGTTGATAATCACGACACCATCAGCACCGAGACAAGCATAGGTGTTGAACGTCACTGGCAACTGGAATCCGGCTGGAAGCGGGTCGCCTCTATCCGTTATCTTTACGAGAATTATAAGCAGGGGGCAGAAGAAGAAGGTGTACTCCGGATGGTATTGCCAGGGATCAGCTATAGCAAAACCCGCGCGCGAGGCGGAGCGATGCCGAGTTGGGGGGATAAACAACTGATCGCGGTTGAATATTCAGATCCAGCTATTGGCTCCGATACCCGCCTGGTCCGTTTTCGTGGACGCTCGGCCTGGATTCGAAGTGTCGGGAAGGATCATCGTGGATTACTGAGGGTTGATGGTGGTGCCACCATTGCCGAAACAATTGAAGATGTACCACCGTCATTGCGCTTTTTTGCCGGGGGGGATAACAGTCTTCGGGGTTATAGCTATGACTCTATTGGGCCGAGAGACAGTAAAGATGAGCTGCGAGGGGGGAAATATATGCTGACCTCGACACTGGAATATCAGTATCGCATTTATGGAGACTGGTGGGCGGCGGCTTTCTATGATTATGGTTCGGCCTGGATTGATAGTCCCGACTGGCAACGGGGAACGGGGGGCGGCGTCCGTTGGGCGTCGCCAGTTGGACCTATCCGCCTGGATTTTGCATGGGGACTTGATAAGGCAACGGACAAGTTCCAGATCCACTTTATTTTGGGGCCTGAAATATGATTTGGGTAAAGCGTATCTCATTAGGTCTGCTTGTCCTGCTATTGTGTTTGGTCATTGCTCTGGCGGTTCTGCTCTATACCCCTGCGGGGGTGAAAGTCGCTGTGTGGGGAGCTGAAAAGGCTTTACCTGCGTTATCTGTTACTAACACTTCCGGTAGTTTGTTGCGGGGGTTTGTTCTGGAGCAGGTTCGCTATCAGGACTCGCCGATTGACCTGGCTGCCGACAGGCTTTCTCTGATCATTGATGACGCCTGCCTGCTGGAGCCTGCGGTTTGTGTTAAAGAGCTTGGGATTACGGGAGTTCGTTTTGCTATGCCCGAGCTCCCGCTTGTATCACCTTCATCACCGGAACCAGAAGCCTCTGAGGCTGATAATGAACCTGTAACAGAGATTGCGATGCCGGTACCTATCCGGGTGGTGCGTCTTCGTCTGGATGACATCGGGCTGGATATTCTGGGTAATCAAATCAACTGGCAGCAGTTCTCGACTGCCGCAGAAATGACTGACAGTCATCTGATCCTCAAACCAACAGATTGGCAGGGGATAGCTCTCACACTTGCTCCGGCCACCCCGGAAGATAACCCGCCACCATCCGCAGAATCGAATGGCAGTGAACCGCTTGTTATGCCGGAAGTTGTGCTGCCTTTATCCGTAGATATTCAGCGGTTTACAGTTAAAGATTTCAAGCTGAATGGTGAAGTGCCTCAGCAAGTGGCGTTGTTGGATCTGGTGGGAACCGCCGAACGTAGCGATGTGACGCTGAGTAAACTGGTGCTGGATATCCCACAGGCTAAGCTGGATGCCAGTGGCGAAGTGTCATTATCCGGCGATTATCCGCTGACTCTTAATGCCATGGTGGATATTGAAATGGCACCGTTACAGGGACATCAGCTTGCGTTAAAGGCTGATGGTTCTGTTGCTACATTATCTTTGGATGCTAGCCTGAAAGGAAAACTGGATGCCCTGTTGAGTGGGCAGCTCTCGCCACTTGATCCGCAACTGCCATTTGATCTTCGTTTGTCGAGTAATCACCTTCAGTGGCCTGTTGACAATAAACCGGAGTTTGAAATTTCTGATACCAAGATCACAGCGGCAGGTAATCTTCAGGGCTACCAGTTTGAAGCGATAACCAAGGTCGATGGTGTTCCAATGCCGCCAGTGGCCGCCAAGCTAAAGGGGAAGGGGGATTTAACCCAGGTCGCACTTAACAGGCTAGTGGTTGATTCGCTGGGCGGTCAGGTTACCGGGAAAGCTAAGGCTAGCTGGAAAGATTTGGTTAACTGGCAGGGAGAGTTGGAGTTCAATCATATTCAGCCGGGATTAGAGTGGCCTGAAGCCAAAGGGGATCTTAGCGGTAAGCTGAGAACGTCCGGTGGGTTAATCCAAAAAGGAGGCTGGTTCGTTAAGTTGCCGGAGCTCGATATTGACGGTGTGGTGCTGGATAAAACCTTTACGCTGAAAGGTCAGCTGGACGCCTCCGATCGAGCCGGAAAGGGAGATATTAAGCTGGCAACGGAGCGACTTCGGTTACAGCACGGACCAAATGGTCTGACGGCAAAAGGGACATTGAATAAAGTCTGGGCGTTGACGGCGCAGGTGAATGCACCTGATTTGGCGCAATCATTGCCGGGATTGAGAGGCAAGGTTCAGGGCGACCTGGAACTGAGTGGCAAGATGACCGAGCCGGATATTCGCCTGCAGTTGGACGGTGAGAGCCTGGGGTGGCAGGAACAGGCATCACTGCAGCGTTTTGTACTGAAAGGGCGGGTCACACCGCTGCCAGAGCTGAAGGCTGATATTAACCTGACTGCGGCTGACGGGGAATTTGATGACTTCAAGCTGGGTAAGCTGGCGCTGGTTTTTAAAGGCTCAGAATCGAAGCATAATTTGTCTCTGGACATGGATGCCGAGCCTGTCAGTGCCGAGCTTAGCTTGGCCGGTAAGCTGGATCGTAAGACAGGTTGGCAGGGAATCCTGCAGAAGGGTGTCTTTGAAACTGAAGTGGGGCTGTGGCGTTTGAATCGTCCGACCAAGCTTGGGTATGGTTTTAAAAATCAACTGGCTAATGTTGACCGACACTGTTGGGAGCAGAAAGGTGCCTCCCTGTGTCTGATTGAAGCTTTAGAAGCCGGGACATCAGGGCATGCAAAAGTGGCGGTCAACAATTTTGATTTTGACCTGATTGCACCTTACATGCCGGAGGCCATAGAGCTTCGCGGAGAACTTGGTGCCAATCTGGAGGCGACCTGGACCTCAGGTGCTTCCCCTTATCTAAAAGCCAGGATCACTTTGCCTGAAGGTGAGGTAAGCCAGCAGGACGATTCCGAGGCCAAACCATTAAAAGTGGGATGGGATCAGATAACGCTGAATGCAGAGATGAAGCAGGGTGTGCTGAATGCCGACTGGCTCATCAGCATAAGAAATAACGGCGATGTGTCGGGACGGGCTCGCGTAACCCAACTGACCGGTGAGCAGCAGTTAGCGGCAAACCTGAATATTGATCGTATGACGCTGGGGGTCCTTGAACCTCTGGTGAAGGGTTACCACCATTTTGATGGTGAGGTGGATGCGAATCTTGAGGTGAGCGGCCTGGTGATGCATCCGGCAGTAACCGGTTTGCTGAGGGTGACTAAGATTGAAGCGTTAGGCCGTCAGGTTCCGCTGGATGTCGAACAGGCAGATATTTCTGCGACGTTTAAGGGATATACTGCGACCGTCAGCGGCGATATTGTCACACCGGATGGCATGTTGCGACTTAAAGGTGATGCGGACTGGAAAGAGCTGGAAAACTGGAAAAGCCAGCTGAGGATTAATGGCAAGGAGCTGGAGCTTCATATGCCACCGCTGTTGGCTATGAAAGTCACCCCGGATCTGACAATTAAGGCATCGCCTAAATATGCCGAAATCACCGGGAGTGTGGCGATTCCATGGGGGCGGATCACTGTCGATCAGCTTCCGGAATCTGCGGTATCCGTGTCGGACGATGAAGTTCTGCTGACCGGCGATTTGCAGCCAATCGAAGATGAGCCCGTCATTCCGTTTGAAGTGAAAACCAATGTGCAGGTTAAGATTGGTGATGATGTCAAGCTGTCGGCTTTCGGTCTGAAGTCGGAATTAATTGGTGGGCTAAATGTACGCCAACGGGATAAAGGGCCGATGGTATACGGTGAGGTGAACCTGCAAAAAGGTACTTATCGTTCATTTGGCCAGGAGCTGGTGATACGCAAAGGGCAGATCCTGTTTAATGGCCCGGCAGATCAGCCTTACCTGGCCATTGAGGCAATTCGGGATCCGGATAATGTCGAGGATGATGTGATTGCCGGCATTCGGGTCAATGGCCCAGCGGATGAACCATCGGTGGAAATATTCTCAGATCCCGCTATGGCACAACAAAATGCGTTGTCTTATCTGCTGCGAGGTAAAAACCTCGATAGTGAGTCGGCTAATAGTGGCGATGCGATGACCACGGCATTGATCAGCATGGGACTGGCCCGAAGCGGTAAGCTGGTGGGTGATGTTGGTGAAGCGTTTGGTGTACAGGATTTAGCGTTGGATACCACTGGCTCGGGTCAGGATTCACAGGTGACCATCAGTGGTTATATCGCGCCGGGCTTACAGGTGAAATACGGGGTCGGGATCTTTGATTCGATCGGTGAATTCACTGTGCGCTATCGTCTTATGAAAGATCTGTATGTGGAGGTGGTCTCCGGCCTGGATAGTGCTGCCGACTTGCTGTATCAGTTTGAAATTAAATAGGCGGGTTTTGCCATGACTCGAGTGTTTGTTTATGGCACGTTGCGGGCAGGAGAGTCGAACCATCACTTCCTCCGTCAAGCCTCTCTGCTCGGGCCCGCCAGGCTGACATGTGGTTTTTGGCTGTATGATCTCGGCCTCTATCCGGCAGCGGTAAAATGCCGGGATGAAAGCAGGCCTCTGGTGGGGGAAGTGTATGAAATTGATGACGATATGTTTGCGGCGCTCGATGAGCTGGAAGAGTATCCGCAAGAGTATACCCGCGAGTTGGTAGAAACTGACTATGGGCAGGCTTGGATCTACTTATATCGCTTATCTGTTTCGCAGCTTCCGGAAATCAGAAGTGGTGATTGGTGCCAGAAGTAAGAAAACAAAGGGGGGGAAGTTGGACTTGATGATTTATTTGTTCAGAGCTGCCGGCATACTTGTCTGGAGAGTTTCATAGCTCTCACCGTTATAGATGTGCTTATAACCCAGTTCAGCAATAGCATTTTCTGCTATCTCAGAGCGGCGGCCGGAGCGGCAATAGATAAAAATAGGCTGGGTTTTATCTTTCGCGAAAGTGGTCAGTTTACTGATATCTTGGTGGGGAATATTGATGGCTTGAGGTAAATGACCTGTTATAAATTCCTCATTGGTTCTGACATCAATGATCAGTGGTTGCCCTGGTGGGTATTGTTGGAATTCCTGCCAAAATTGTTCGGGAGTGACGACTTCTGCCTGAGCGGAGAAGGCAAATAGGAAACTAAATAGCAGAGGTTGACTTAAAATGCTTCGCATATTGCTTTGTTAGCCTTTTATTTTATGGCCATCGCTCCCGGGCCCAATACCAGGGAGCGAAGCTTATATTTCAGAAGATTATATTTCAGTTACTTCTCTTGTTCCCGCTTATACGAAGCCAGGATTTCTTCTTTTGCTGCTGCGGCATCTTCCCAACCATCCACTTTTACCCATTTTCCCGCTTCCAGTTCTTTGTAACGCTCAAAGAAATGGGTGATTTGTGCTTTGAGTAGTTCTGGAAGATCACCGATGTCCTGGATGTGGTCATACTCTTTGCTTAGTTTGCTGTGTGGGACAGCGACGACTTTGGCATCCTCACCTGATTCATCACTCATTTTGAGTACACCGACTGGGCGACAACGGATCACTGAGCCTGGTTGTAGCGGATAAGGAGTTGGAACTAATACATCAACCGGATCGCCATCAAGTGAGAGAGTATGGTTTACATAGCCATAGTTGCATGGGTAAAACATTGGCGTTGCCATGAAACGGTCAACAAAGACGGCACCGGTGTCTTTGTCAATTTCATACTTGATAGGATCAGCATTGGCCGGTATCTCAATAACAACATAGATATCTTCAGGGATGTCCTTTCCTGCAGGGACCTGATTAAGGCTCATGATGTCTTCCTTATTGGTAAGTTAACTAATTGTTGATGATGTGAGAAATTATAATACCAACTTCGTTAACGGGTTGTCTATTTTGTAACCTGTGTCATTGAGCAAGAGGGGATGGGGTTGGAAAGAGTGGCTGATAAAAAACAGGCTGCCGGAGCAGCCTGTTGGTGAGTGGTTACTCACCGTCTGGGAAGGTTTCGAGGAAGCTTTCTACCTTGCGAACCATATTGGTTGAGCCAACAAAGAACGGTACTCGCTGGTGGAGTTCAGTCGGTTTTAGATCCATGATGCGGATTTTGCCATCGGAAGCTGAACCGCCAGCCTGTTCAATCAGGAAGGCCATCGGGTTGCACTCATACAGCAGGCGTAGCTTGCCCTTTGGGTGGGTCGCTGTGCTTGGGTACAGGTAGATACCGCCTTTAAGCAGGTTACGGTGGAAGTCTGCAACTAAAGAGCCAATGTAGCGGGAGGTATACGGGCGATTATCTTCCGGCGCATTTTCCTGACAGAACTTGATGTACTTTTTCACCCCCATCGGGAAGCGGATATAGTTACCTTCGTTGATCGAGTAGATCTGGCCGTCTTCCGGGATCCGCATGTTTTCGTGGGAGAGACAGAATACGCCCAGCGAAGGATCATAAGTAAAGCCATGGACTCCGTTGCCGGTGGTGTATACCAGCATGGTCGATGAGCCGTAAATGATATAGCCGGCTGCTACTTGTCGGTGTCCGGGTTGAAGGAAATCTTCCTGCGTTGGTGGAGTGCCAACCGGTGATACCCGGCGGTAAATCGAGAAGATAGTACCAACGGAAACGTTTACGTCAATATTCGAAGAACCATCCAGTGGATCCATCAAAACGACGTATTTCGCGTTACGGTTGAGCTCTTTATTGAAGGCGACTGCCTCGTCTTCTTCTTCACTGGCGACACCGCATACCTGATCTCGGGCTTCCAGGGCAGCTTTGAATTTTTCATTGGCGTAGACATCAAGCTTTTGCTGTTCTTCTCCTTGAACATTCTGGCCGCCAACCGAGCCGGTAATATCAACCAGCCCTGCTTTGTTGATTTCGCGGTTGACGATCTTAGCCGCCAGTTTGATTGAGCCAAGCAGAGAGGAAAGCTCGCCGCTGGCATGGGGGAAGTCGGTCTGTTTCTCGACAATGAACTCACCCAGGGTTCTAATATCGGGCATATACAATCCTTGCATCATGTTGTCATTGGGGCAGTTAAGTCAGGTACAATGTCTCTAACGGACCATTTCAGTACCAAGTTTGGCTTTGTAGCCTGTTATTGTGTGTACAATTTGCGTATAAAGAATTGTATATAAAGATCTTTTTTATGGTACTGAAGTAACCAGTAAGCGTGAAATTAACAGAATTAAACCAGTGAGCCGACAGTTATGCATATCCATATTCTAGGAATTTGCGGCACATTTATGGGCGGAGCTGCGATTCTTGCTCGCCAGTTAGGCCATAAAGTGACGGGCTGTGATGCCAATGTATATCCCCCGATGAGCACCTTGCTTGAATCTCAAGGTATTGAAATTATTCAAGGTTACGATCCTTCACAATTAAATCCTGCACCGGACCTGGTGGTTGTTGGCAATGCCATGAGCCGCGGTAACCCTTGTGTGGAGTATGTGCTGAACAATAACTTGCGCTATACCTCCGGACCGCAATGGCTGCAGGAAATTCTGCTCCATGATCGCTGGGTGCTCGCAGTGGCCGGCACCCACGGTAAGACAACGACGGCCAGTATGCTGGCATGGATTCTGGAAGATTGTGGTTATCAGCCAGGGTTTCTGGTTGGCGGTGTGCTTGGAAACTTCGGTGTTTCTGCACGGTTAGGTGAAAGTATGTTCTTTGTCGTTGAGGCGGACGAATACGATAGCGCTTTTTTCGATAAGCGTTCGAAGTTTGTTCATTATCGACCACGAACATTGGTGATCAACAATCTTGAGTTCGATCACGCAGATATTTTCGATGATTTGAAAGCGATCCAGCGTCAGTTCCACCATCTGGTGCGGACTGTGCCGGGTAATGGTCGGATCCTGGCACCGAATAATGTCGATAATGTGCAGCAAACCTTGGATATGGGATGCTGGAGTGAACTCGAATACACAGGAGAGGACGGCCATTGGCAGGCTTGTAAGTTGGTTGAGGATGGCAGTCAGTTTGACATTTTCTTAGATGGCAAGCAGGTTGGTACGGTTCGCTGGGAGCTGGTGGGTGATCACAATGTTAGTAATGCTCTAATGGCTATTGCGGCGGCCCGCCATGTGGGTGTGACGCCGGATTTAGCCTGTGAGTCTCTTGGAAAATTTATCAATACCAAGCGCCGTCTGGAGTTGAAAGGTGAGCAAAACGGCATCCGGGTTTATGATGATTTTGCCCATCATCCGACAGCGGTTGAGCTAACACTGGGTGGCTTACGTGCCAAAGTGGGGAGTGAGCGTATTTTAGCAGTGCTGGAGCCGCGTTCGAATACCATGAAGCTGGGAGTTCATAAGCAGGATTTGGCCCCGGCTTTACGGGCTGCGGACGAGGTCTTTATTTACCAGCCGGATAATATTCCATGGTCGGTTGATGAGATTGCGAAGGCGTGTACCCAGCTGGCGGTAACGGATACTGATTTGGACAAGCTGGTGATGAAAATCGTTGCGGCGGCTCGTCCGGGAGATAATATCCTGGTGATGAGCAACGGTGGGTTCGGTGGTATTCATGACAAGCTGTTGGCAGCATTGGCGCAGTCGGAAGGTGATAAGTAGCATGTCAGATAAGCGAATTACTCTTGCCTGGACAGGTGCCTCCGGGGCGCCTTATGGGCTGCGTTTGCTGGAGTGTTTGTTGGCGGCAGATTATCAGGTGTACTTGCTGATTTCATCTGCGGCACGGGTGGTACTGGCGACGGAACATGGCTTAAAGCTACCATCAGGTCCGGATGCAGCGAAGCAGGCATTGGTTGAACACCTGAATTGTGATGCTAGTAATCTGAAGGTTTGCGGCAAGGAAGACTGGTTCTCTCCTGTAGCATCCGGTTCGGCGGCACCGAAACAGATGGTGGTATGTCCTTGCTCGGCTGGTACGCTGGCATCGGTCGCACATGGGATGTCTGATAATTTGCTGGAGCGAGCGGCGGATGTTGTCCTCAAAGAGCGTGGGCAGTTGCTGATGGTGGTGCGTGAGACGCCATTTTCGACCCTACATCTGGAAAATATGCTCAAGTTGTCGAAGATGGGGGTGACGATTATGCCTGCGGCACCTGGTTTTTATCATCAGCCTGAAAACATTGAAGATCTTGTTGATTTCATGGTCGCACGGATCCTGGACCATCTGGGTGTCGAGCAGGGATTGGTTCCTCGCTGGGGCTATGATCAGCGCCGATAACTGCTTATTAGTAAACAGATACAAGGAAGCCCGCGTTTTGCGGGCTTCTTTATGTTTGGGTCTATGAACTATTCGTCGTTCAGGTAAGCCTGAGGCTTGATCACTAATACATTGACGGGGGAGTTTTCTACCACTTTGGATGCCACAGAGCCCAGCATGACTTTATCCAACCTGGAGCGTTTGTGGCTTGGCAGGATGATCAAATCAGCGCCAATTCTTGCGGCATTTTCTAAGATTGTCGCCCAGGGCTTTCCTTCCGTAATGTGTTGGTGGTGAACAATTTGTTCCGGGATATGCTTAGTGGCAAATACCTTTAACTGGTGCTGGGCATCTTGCATCATTTTCCGCGCCGCATCCTTGGGGAAATAGCTTGATACCATAGACATGTGAATGCCGGGTAAGACATAGAGCAGGTGGATAGTGGCATTGGCGTACTTGGCATGCCAGACCGCTTGCTCAACAGCTTTGTCTGCAAATCCCTCTTCACTCAGATCAACGGGCACTAAAATCTGTTTATACATATTATTCTCTTTAGTTTAGAAAGGGAGAGAGGCTCTCCCTATAGTTTAGCCTGTGATTTTTTTTCGGCTCGGCGGTGTTGGTTCCAGCCAAGAGCGCCGAGCAATATGAGGGTTGGGATGAAGACCCACTCTTTCAGCGGCCTGACCGCAGGTAGGCTGACTGTAGTGATCTCCCAGTCAAAGTCGATGCCTGCGGCCTCTGCCGGGCTGCCGAATTCAACCAGATCGACCAGCATTTTGTCGTCTTCCTGACGAAGCATCAGACCCGTGGAGGCGATTCGCTCTTCTGGGGTGATTGCGTCTTCGTTAAA
Organism: uncultured Photobacterium sp.; assembly: GCF_947502415.1. Classification (GTDB taxonomy): domain Bacteria; phylum Pseudomonadota; class Gammaproteobacteria; order Enterobacterales; family Vibrionaceae; genus Photobacterium. The sequence goes on from NZ_CANMZV010000014.1 coordinate 18,256, forward strand.
CGGCAGTAACACATGTTTGTTGACTATCTTGCCTTCAAGGTTTTCACCTTTAACCTGAATCTCCAGCGGTTGTCCGATAGCCAGCTTGTCGGCAGCATCGGCGATCAGTACGCCGGGCATTTCATGTTTTTGTGGATAGACCATATCCCACCAGAAACCCGGACGGAGCAATGAGAAGGTTATCAGCAGCAATGCCACAACTTCCCACCATTTGGTTTTGGTAAACCACCATCCTTGGGTGGCCGCCGAGAAGGTAAGCATGGCAATGATCGCCGAGCTGACAGTGAGTAGCAGGTGCCACCATGTATCGATATTCATCATCAGCAATTGAGTATTGAAGATGAACATGAATGGCAAAATGGCAGTACGGATATCATAGGTAAAGCCCTGGATACCGGTGCGGATTGGATCGCTTTTGGCTATTGCCGCAGCGGCAAAAGCGGCGAGGCCTACCGGCGGGGTATCATCAGCCAGAATGCCAAAGTAGAACACGAACAGGTGGACAGCGATCAGCGGGATGATCAGGCCGCTTTGTGCTCCGAGGGTGACGATGACCGGAGCCATCAAGGTTGAAACAACAATGTAGTTGGCGGTAGTTGGTAGCCCCATTCCCAGAATCAGACTAATCACAGCAGTAAACAGCAGCATTAATATGATGTTACCGCCGGAGATGAACTCAACGAACTCCGTCATGACCAGCCCTATACCGGTCAGGGTTACGACCCCGACAACAATCCCGGCGGCAGCGGTTGCAACACCGATACCAATCATGTTCCGGGCTCCGGAGACAAGGCTTTCCAATAGATCGACACCACCTTCGACCGTTGCTTCAGCGATGGTTTTTTCTTTGTTGAACACTGTCAGTAAAGGTCGTTGAGTCAGCAGGATAAATATCATAAAGATAGTCGCCCAGAAGGCCGATAGTCCCGGAGAGAAACGTTCAACGGTGAGGCACCAGACTAAGACAACAATGGGCAACAGGAAGTACAGTCCAGATTTAATGGTTGGGCCGGGAGCCGGTACATCTGTGAGCTCTTCATTTGGGTCTTCCATCAAGTGATCTTGGTAGTTAGCGGATACTCGGATCAGTGCAACGTAGGCAATCAGGATCAGTATGGCGATGATCGGGGTGGCGGCTGCGCCGAAAACATCTTTGGTCCAGCCGATGCCATAGTAAACAGCAGCACTGATCACGATCAGGCCGAGTATCGTGCCGCTAAATGACAGCAGGCTTTGCGCCAGGGTAGGTTTGTAATGGCGTTTCAGCCCGGTCATTCCTGCTTTGCAGGCTTCTAGATGAACAATGTAGAGCAGGGCAATATAGGAGATCAGGGCCGGCAGTAAGGCGGCTTTGATAACTTCGACATAGGAAATACCAACATATTCGACCATCAGAAAGGCTGCCGCCCCCATGATAGGCGGTGTTAGCTGACCATTAGTCGAAGCGGCTACCTCAACGGCTCCTGCTTTGGTGCCGGGGAAACCGACTTTTTTCATCAACGGGATGGTAAAGGTGCCAGTAGTAACTACGTTGGCAATGGATGAACCAGAGACCAGGCCGGATAGGCCGGAAGCCACAACAGCCGCTTTAGCTGGTCCGCCACGCATATGGCCAAGCAGGGAGAAGGCAACTTTGATGAAGTAGGCACCGGCACCGGCACGTTCCAGCATGGCACCGAACAGCACAAACAGGAATACGAATGAGGTTGATACCCCAAGGGCTATACCAAATACTCCTTCAGTCGTTAGCCACAGGTGTGACATAGCCTTGTTAAGGCTGGCCCCTTTGTGGGCGATCACATCCGGCATGTGAGGGCCGCCGAAGGTGTAAAGTAAAAATACTGCTGCGACGATCATCAGCGGTGGGCCGAGGGCCCGACGGGTTGCTTCAAGGAGCAGCACCATACCGGTAACGGCTATTACAATGTCAAAAAAGGTTGGTGCCCCAGAACGTTCTGCGAGGTCAGTATAAAAGAGATAGATATACGCCGCGGAAAAGCTTCCCATTAATGCCAGTATCCAGTCTATAACTGGAATTCGGTCACGGGGAGAGTGTTTTAGAGCTGGGTAGGCAGTGAAAGCGAGAAAGGTCGCAAATGCCAGGTGAATGGAACGGGCTTCGGTATCGTTCAATACCCCAAAGTCAAAAACAAATGGTAATGGTGAGGCGTACCAAAGTTGGAACAGAGACCAACAGAGTGGGATGAGCCACAGGAGACGTCCAGCCATTCCGACAGGATCCCTTGCCCCAGTATCAGCCTGGGCCACCATATCCTGCACATCTGCCGACGTTTTAGTTGTCTTCGTCATGCATAATCCTTTTTAGATGGGCGAGGTAATTATTAAGTTGTTTGTTGTTTTTATTAGGTAGGCGAAACACCATGCGCCGCTGTTGCGGCGCATGGTTGGCAATATGTCGTTATTGCTCTATTTCGTGAGGTTACTTTAGGTAACCTGCTTCTTTGTAATAGCGTACCGCACCAGGGTGCAGCGGGATGGACAAACCGCTTTTCACCATATCTTCAGGCTTCAGGTTAGCGAAGGCTGGGTGTAGGCGTTTGAAGGTGCTGAAGTTTTCAAAAACTGATTTTACAACGGCATAGACTACGTCATCAGAGACCTCGGTGGAGGAGACCAGTGTTGCGGCAACACCGAAGCTGTTCACGTCTTTATCTGTGCCTTTGTACATACCGCCTGGCACGGTGCTTTTAGCGTAGTATGGATTGTCGGTAACAATCTTGTCGATGGCTGTTCCTGTTGTTGAAACCAGCTTAGCAGCACAGGAGGTCGTTGCTTCTTTGATAGAGCCGTTCGGGTGGCCGACGACATAGACGAAGGCATCGATTTTGTTGTCGCACAGAGCCTGAGAACGTTCGGAACCTTTTAATTCTGAGGCCAGTTTGAAGTCGGCCTTAGTCCAGCCCATGGCATCCATGACCACGCCCATGGTCGCACGGTCGCCAGAGCCAGGATTACCGATATTGATGCGTTTGCCTTTCAGATCATCCACGTTTTCGATGCCTGAATCAGTACGAGCAATGATGTTGAATGGTTCGGTGTGTAGTGAGAATACGGCACGGAGTTTTTTGTATGGGCCTTGTTTTTTAAATTTACTGGTACCGTTGTAACCATGGTACTGCCAATCGGACTGGACGATCCCAAAGTCCAGCTCACCGGCACGCATGGTGTTAACGTTATAGATTGAACCGCCTGTGGATTCGACGGAGCAGCGGATATTGTGTTGCTTGCGATCTTTGTTGACCAGCTTACAGATAGCACCGCCAGTCGGATAGTAAACACCAGTGACGGAACCGGTACCAATTGTGATGAAGTTTTGGGCATTGGCCATGCCGCTAGTGATGACTGCAGCGGCTAAGGCACTGATTTTTACAAGTTGTTTGAATGCCATGTTTGTCCCTTACTAATTGTTGTTATCTCCAGTTACGGAAACATTTTCCATCGATGGAAAAGGCATATTTGATTAAGGAAATCAAAACGAGGATAGCAAAAGAAAACACAAAAATTAAAATCACGTTAACAATTAATTACTGAAAAGTGCTGGATAATATGCAGGGAATAAGTGTTGGGAAGGAATAATTATTTTTAGCAATCAAATACTTGTCGTTTTTTTTTGTGCTGATCGCAAAAGTTTGTCTTATTGTGAGCTCTCTCTCATTTGCTGAGAGAGAGGATCAGGTGTTTTGCTTAGTTGCTATAGTCAAAAAGCTCGCATACGGAGTCGTATAGATTTTCAGTTGTGATGGTGTTGGTCGGGGTAATAAAGATGGTATCGTCGCCTGCGACTACGCCCAGAATACCTTCGGCTTTACCAAGGGAGTCTAATAGTCGAGCGATAACCTGTGCAGCACCCGGACCGGTATGAATAACAACCAGCGCACTGTTGAAGCCGATTTCCATGACGAGTTCTTTTAGCGGGCTGCTGGTAGTTGGTACACCAAGCTCAACGGGCAGGCAGTAAACCATCTCCATCTTTGCATTACGGGTGCGAACCGCGCCGAACTTAGTCAGCATGCGAGAGACTTTTGACTGGTTGATATTGTCGAACCCCTGAGCTTTCAAGGCATCAACAATTTCACCTTGGGAGCTGAATTTTTCTTCTTTTAGAATGGCTTTGAATGCTTTGATTAAGCGTTCTTGTTTATCTGAATTACGCATAAGTAAATTTCATGTACAGGGACGAGGTGCTGTATTCTGGCATAACCTTTTGGCAGGTAGCAAACAGTGTGCACGTAAACTGGCGTGTGCATCACTTTAATTGTGGTTGGTTTTGAATAGTTATGGCTGGAAACCTCCTTTTATTTTCATGTCGCTCTGCTACACAAAAACCAGAATGTTATACAGATGTAACGTTTTTTGTTTTGCGTTCTGCGTGACTTCGCAAAGCTGGTTGGGTTTAATTGTATTTAGCAGGGGCTTGCTATAACGTCATTTCTATCATTCACATAAAATCATAGCCTTAGGTGAACTGTGATTTTATGTGAATTGGTATTAGGTCTGAAAAAAATATACTTCTATCGTAAAGGAGAACGAACATGAAAGTTGCTGTAATTGGCGCTGCTGGCGGTATTGGCCAGGCTCTAGCCCTGCTATTAAAAAACCGTCTGCCAGCAGGTTCTGATCTGGCATTGTATGATATTGCTCCGGTAACACCGGGTGTCGCTGCTGATCTTAGCCATATTCCAACACCAGTTTCGATCAAAGGTTATGGTGGAGAAGATCCGACGCCAGCGCTGGAGGGTGCTGATGTTGTTCTTATTTCTGCAGGTGTCGCACGTAAGCCTGGCATGGATCGTGCAGATCTGTTCAATGTGAATGCTGGTATCGTTAAGTCGCTGGCAGAAAAAATTGCGGAAGTATGTCCGAAAGCGTGTGTCGGTATTATTACCAATCCGGTTAACACCACGGTTGCGATTGCGGCTGAGGTACTGAAAAAAGCAGGCGTTTATGATAAGCGTAGACTGTTTGGGGTGACGACACTGGACGTTATCCGTTCTGAGACTTTTGTTGCCGAGCTTAAGGGGGTTGATCCAGGTAAGGTTCGAGTTCCTGTGATTGGAGGCCACTCCGGTGTGACGATTCTTCCTCTGCTTTCTCAGGTTGAAGGTGTTGAGTTTACTGAAGAAGAGATCAAGTCTTTGACTCCGCGTATTCAGAATGCCGGCACTGAAGTTGTTGAAGCGAAAGCTGGTGGCGGTTCTGCGACACTGTCTATGGGTCAGGCGGCATGCCGTTTCGGCCTTGCTTTAGTTCGTGCCCTTCAGGGTGAAGAAAGTGTTGTTGAGTGTGCTTATGTCGAAGGTGACGGTCAGCATGCACGCTTCTTTGCTCAGCCTGTATTACTGGGTAAAGAGGGTGTAGAAGAAGTGATGGATTACGGTACGCTGAGTGCTTTTGAACAAGAGGCACTGGAAGGCATGCTAGAGACGCTACATGGTGATATTGCCAAGGGTGAAGCATTCGCAGCGCAGTAAGTTTTATAAAGACTAAAACTGCGGCCAGTTACTGGCCGCTTTTTTTTGTGTGTGTCTATATATAGAAGCTAGTAATAGCGATCACATCCGGCGTGAAGCTGTGGTTGATCTTTTATGTCATTACAATTGATATTGATCCGTTTGTGATCACTCATGTTTTCGATGAGTGCGGTATTGTGCGACTTATCAACATCAACCACTTCTGCAATACCTTGCTGGCATTCGACCCACATGCCCGGTTTCAAATCTTTTGCTTGCATCACAGACCTCCTTTCAAGGATCACAACGATCTTTTTTAACTATAGAATATCTTGTTTGATCTAATTTGGTTTGCCGGGATCAAAAAAGCCTGCGCAGGGCAGGCTTTTATTCTGTATAAAGCAGAAACGAATCTGGTTATTTATTGCGTTTGACTGCCAGGTGAGCCAAGGCAATCAGGGCATTTTTGTGTTCAGAGTCTGAAATGGCAGACAAGCTGGCAATGGCTTTATCCGCTTCTTCTTCAGCGCGTTTTTGGGTGTATTCCAGCGATCCGACTTCACGCATGCAAGCCAGGATCGGTTCTAGCTTGTCGAGGCCATTGCCCTTCTCGATGGCTCCACGGATCATTGCAGACTGTTCTTCATTACCGTTGTGCATCGCGTGTAGCAGTGGCAGGGTCGGTTTACCTTCAGCCAGATCGTCACCCACATTCTTGCCCATTTCTTTGCCGTCTGCGGTGTAGTCCAGAATGTCGTCGACAAGCTGGAAGGCTGTGCCCAGGTAACGGCCATAATCTTGCAGGGCTGTTTCTACTTCTGCCGGAGCTTCGGCCAGTATCGCTGCAACTTGGGTAGCTGCTTCAAAAAGGCGGGCAGTTTTGGAGTAGATAACCTGCATGTAGCTTTCTTCTGTTGTGTCAGGATCGTTGCAGTTCATCAGTTGCTGCACTTCACCTTCTGCGATCACATTAACAGCTTCGCTCATGATGTCGAGGATCCTTAGGGATCGTAGGCTGGTCATCATCTGGAAAGAGCGGGTGTAGATATAATCACCGACTAATACACTGGCCGCATTACCGAACATGGAATTGGCGGTTTCCTTGCCGCGTCGCATATCAGACTCGTCAACGACGTCGTCATGCAGCAGGGTAGCAGTATGGGTAAATTCGATAAAAGCGGCTGCTGTGGTGTGTTTGTCACCTTCGTAGCCTAAAGCGCGGGCAGCCAGGACAGCCAGCATCGGACGCAGGCGTTTTCCGCCGCCGCTGACGATGTAGAAACCGAGTTGATTGATCAGAGCCACATCTGAATTCAGTTGTGACAGTATCTTCGCGTCAACCTCCGCCATGTCATTGGCGGTGAGCGCTTGGATAGCTTTAAAATCCATTGTACATCCAGCAAAATTGTTTGCCGCACCAGGCGGAATGTTAAACGAACCAATTCACAGAAATAACTGACGATCAGCACTGGCTGCAGGGCACAGGCAAATGTCATGGCCTTATTATACGGGATGCTTATAAAAACACTGCTACGATGAGCTACCGTCGTTGATATCCCGTTAGGCGTTGAATTATTTGGCTGCAATTGCGAATAGGTATCAAGAAAATAATCATCGAATATTACACTAAAACCCCGCTATCTTCATAACCTCGTTTACGTTTAAATCAGGGACTTTCATTACTGGACAGCTTTTCACCAATTTTCTTTGCTTAATGGGTTGCCAGAAGTCCCATTTTCGCGTAACATTCGCGCCCTATTGATGACAAGATTAAGCGCATACCCATAGCCCGAAATTTATGCGGCTAATGGCCTATGCGGACAAGCGGAGTAAGACATGTACGCTGTTTTCCAAAGTGGTGGTAAACAACACCGTGTAAGCGAAGGCCAAACCCTACGCTTAGAAAAACTAGACGCTGAAACTGGCGCTAACATTGAATTCGACTCAGTACTTCTAGTAGCTAACGGCGAAGAAGTAACTGTAGGCGCACCTTTCGTAGCTGGCGGTAAAGTAACTGCAGAAGTAGTTTCTCACGGTCGTGGCGATAAAGTTAAAATCGTTAAGTTCCGTCGTCGTAAGCACTCTCGTAAGCAAGCGGGCCACCGTCAGTGGTTCACTGAAGTCAAAATTACTGGCATCAGCGCTTAATAACAGGAGAATTTAAAGATGGCACACAAAAAAGCTGGCGGTTCTACTCGTAACGGCCGTGATTCAGAAAGTAAACGTCTTGGTGTTAAGCGTTTCGGTGGCGAATCTGTACTAGCAGGTAACATCATCGTACGTCAGCGTGGTACTAAGTTCCATGCTGGTAACAACGTAGGCCTAGGTAAAGACCACACTCTATTCGCTCTATCTGACGGTAAAGTGAAGTTTGAAGTTAAAGGTCCTAAGAACCGTAAATTCGTATCTATCGAAGCTGAATAATTCAGTCTCGTAACGAATTATAAAGCCCTGCCTACTGGCGGGGCTTTTTGTTATGGAAGGGTTTATGCCGAATCAAAACCCGACGGCAGGTATTCTGTTGGCATTGGTCACGGCATTATTTTGGGGCGCCCTGCCGATCGCCATGAAGCAAGCCGTCGAAGTCATGGCACCATTTACCATTGTTTGGTATCGCTTTGTGACAGCTTCTATCGGCCTTGGATTATGGCTGTATTGGCGTAAGCAGTTGCCTAGTCCCAAGGCGTTAGGTGTGGCGGGAAGTGCGAGCCTGATGCTGGCTAGTATCGGACTGGCAGGCAACTTTGTCCTGTTTAACAGCGCGCTGGAATTCCTTAACCCGCCTGTGGTACAGGTGATTATCCAGCTGGCTCCGGTAATTTTACTGTTGTCCAGTGTCTGGCTGTTTAAGGAAACGCTGGGGCGGCACCAAATCATTGGTGTGACATGCCTGATGTTTGGGTTGCTGTTGTTTTTTAATGAACGGCTACTTGAACTGTTTACCAGCTTTACCGGTTATACCCAAGGCGTGATGCTGGCTGTACTGGCGGCGTTAGTGTGGGTGATCTACGGTTTGAACCAGAAGCTGATGCTGAAGCATTTCAGTTCACCCCAGATCTTGCTGATGATCTATGTGATCTGCGCTTTGATGCTGACACCGATGGCATCACCAGAACAGATCCTGCTGATGGATCAGAGACAATTGGGTATGTTGGCATTTTGCTGTATCAATACCCTGGTCGGCTACGGTGCATTCGCGGAAGCGATGGCGCGTTGGCAGGCCTCACAAGTGAGCGCGGTGATAACCCTGGCTCCCTTGTTCACAATTTTATTTGTTGACCTTGCCAGCCTGTTCTGGCCGGAGTTTTTTGCTGCCGCCGCCCTGAATGTACTGGGCTATGTCGGTGCTGTTGTTGTGGTAAGTGGTGCCATGTTCTGCGCCATTGGCCATAAGCTTATGGGGCAGCATAAATAGTCAAGGTCCATTACAATAAGTTAATAGCTTCCAGGTAATTGCTGACAAAGCCTGGTCGAGAGATTTTAACGCCACAGTGCGGAGAAAGAGATGAAGTTTGTAGATGAAGCGGTAATTCGAGCTGATGCTGGTGACGGTGGTAACGGTACAGTGAGTTTCCGTCGTGAGAAATACGTCCCGAAAGGTGGCCCTGACGGAGGTGACGGAGGCGACGGTGGTGATGTTTACCTGCTGGCTGATGAAAACCTTAATACGCTGATTGATTATCGCTTTGAACGATTCCATGCTGCGCAGCGTGGCGAAAATGGCCGTGGCGGCAACTGTACGGGTAAGCGTGGTGAAGACTGCGTATTGTCTGTGCCTGTGGGTACTCGTGCTATTGATGAAGAAACCGGTGAGGTGATTGCGGATCTGACTCAGCATGGCATGAAGCTGATGGTCGCCAAAGGTGGTTTCCACGGTTTGGGTAACACCCGTTTCAAGTCATCGGTTAACCGTGCTCCTCGTCAAAAGACGATGGGTACCAAAGGTGAGGTACGTCACCTGCGCCTTGAGCTGCTGCTGTTGGCTGATGTAGGTATGCTGGGTTTGCCTAATGCTGGTAAATCAACCTTTATTCGTTCTGTGTCTGCGGCGAAGCCGAAAGTGGCGGATTATCCGTTTACTACCCTGGTACCAAGCCTGGGTGTGGTTCGTGTTGATAGTGAGCGTAGCTTTGTAGTTGCTGATATTCCTGGATTGATCGAAGGGGCAGCTGATGGTGCTGGCCTGGGTATTCGCTTCCTGAAGCACCTTGAGCGTTGCCGTGTGTTGCTGCACATGATCGACCTGCTGCCAGCGGATGGTTCAGATCCTATTGAGAATGCCTTTACGATCCTGAACGAGCTGAAACAGTACAGCGACAAGCTAGCTAACAAGCCGCGTTGGATTGTGTTCAACAAAGTGGATCTGTTGCCGGAAGAAGAAGCTCAAGCGAAGATCGAGGAGATCCTTGAAGCACTGGCTTGGGAAGGCGACTACTACTGTATTTCTGCTTTGAACCGCATGGGTACTAAAGAGCTGACTTATGATCTGATGAGTCAGATTGAACAGATCCCTGTCGAGACCTTCGAAGAAGACGAAGAGGCCGAAGAGAAGAAAGTTGAGTTCAAGTGGGATGATTATCACGAGCAGCAGGTCAAGAATGCTGAGAGTGATGATGACGACGATGACTGGGATGATTGGGACGAGGATGATTACGATGTGGAGATTATCTACAAGCCGTAATTACCGCTGCTCAGCCCGTTAATCGGTTGAACATGAGAAAAGCCGCTCTTCGGAGCGGCTTTTTTGTGTCTAATCAACGCGTGTTAGCTTGATTTGCCGGATAATTACGCGGTTTTATATCTTGACCATTATGAAATTTAGCTGAGGGATGAAAATGGAAAGTGGCCCGGCGCCATTGGCGGAATCAGAACAACGGGAGATATCAAGGCTGGCTGTGCTGGCTGGCCAGAGATTATTGCAGCATGGTGCTGAAAGCACCTTGGTCATGGATGTCGCAACGCGATTGGGTTTGGCGCTGGGGGTTGATAGTGTCGAGGTATCGTTATCAGCCAGCTCAATGGTCCTGACGACAGTGAGCAACGAACGTTGTATTACCACAACCAGGCGTTGCCAGGACCGGGGCATCAACATGCAGGTGGTGACGGAGATCCAACGGGTGTGCATTATGGCCGAGCGTGGATTGCTGGATATTGAGGCCGTACACGAGCGTCTGCTCAAGATTAAGGCTCTACGTTATAACCGTTTCCTTGTTATTGTGATGATCGGGCTGTCATGTGCCTCATTTAGTCGCTTGGCTGGCGCAGACTGGCCTGTTTTCTTTCTAACCTTCTTTGCTTCTTCGGTCGGAATGTTTGTCCGCCAGGAAATAGCCCATTGCCACTTCAACCCTCTGGTCAATTTTGGTGTAACGGCCTTTGTAACAACACTGATCTCTGGGTTTGGGCAAGTCTACCAAATCGGCGAAGCTCCTTTTTTGGCGATGGCATCTTCTGTTTTGATGCTGGTACCCGGTTTTCCGTTGATTAATGCCATTTCTGATATGGTGAAAGGGTTTGTCAATATGGGGATTGCTCGCTGGACGATGGCGAGCCTGCTGACGTTATCAACCAGTATGGGGATTGTGGCGGCAATGAACGTGTTAGGTGTTTGGGGATGGCTGTAATGACGATAATTGATTTTTTGCTAGCCCTGCTTAATGATATGTTCTTTGCCATGATCCCGGCTGTTGGTTTTGCCCTAGTGTTTAACGTGCCGCAAAAGGCCCTTAAATATTGTGCTATTGGCGGAGCTTTAGGTCATGGCGGGCGTTTTGTTCTGATGCAATGGGGCGTTCCGATCGAGTGGGCTACTCTAGGAGCCTCAACCTTGGTGGGGATGATTGGTATTCATTGGTCACACCGTTTCCTCGCCCATCCGAAAGTGTTTACCGTTGCAGCCATGATCCCTATGGTGCCGGGAGTTTTTGCCTATAAGGCTATGATTGCGTTGGTGGAGATCAACCACCGTGGTTTTTCTCCCGAGTTGCTTGCTTTGCTGGTGGAAAATGTCATTAAGGCTGTGTTTATCATTGCTGCATTGGCTATAGGACTGGCAATGCCGGGACTATTGTTTTATCGTCGCCGTCCGGTGGTTTAGATATTCCTAGGGGATAAGATGAAGATCAGTATGATCGCGGCGATGGCCCATGATCGGGTGATTGGTAAAGACAACGCGATGCCTTGGCATCTACCGGCAGATTTCGCCTGGTTTAAGCAGTCGACACTGGGTAAGCCGATAGTGATGGGACGCAAGACCTTTGAGTCGATTGGCCGCCCGTTGCCGGGGCGCTATAATATTGTGATCAGCCGTAATCCTGACTACCAGGCTGAAGGGGTAACTGTGGTTGCTGATATTGCTGCGGCCAAGGTGGCTGCCGGTGAGGTGGATGAATTGATGATCATCGGTGGCGGCAGTATTTATACCGCTTGTCTGCCCGAGGCGGATCGTCTATACCTGACATTTATCGATCTAAGTGTGAATGGTGATACCTGTTTCCCTGAATGGGGAGACGGTTGGCAGGAAACTCATAGCGAAACTTATCAGGCAGATGAGAAGAATGCCCATGATATGCGCTTTGTTATCTTAGAGCGTCAGTAATACCTTCATACTCAGCAAATGAATAACAAGGCCTGGTTATTACCCGGCCTTATTTTTTTGATTTATTCAGCGTGGACCGGGCAGGCTTTTTCAAAGCGGGCACCGTCTTCCCAGCGAAGCAGGGTCATACTGTTGCCCCAAACGCAGCCGGTATCCAGGCCTATCACCTGTTCATCCTCATGACCCATTAAGGCTGCCCAGTGGCCAAAGATAACTTTCTTCTCTAATGGCTTGGTTCGAGACAGCTCAAACCAGGGCTTGAGCGGCTTGGTTTTCAGGTTATCGGGAGAAAGCTTACATTCCATATCCAGCCTGCCATTCGGGTGGCAGAAACGCATTCTGGTTAGGGCGTTGATGGTATAGCGATATTGTTCAATTCCCTCGAGTTCATCCGTCCAAAGGTCTGGTCCATTGCCATACATGTTTTTCAGTAACCAGACATAATCGTTACTGCGCAGGCAGGATTCGACGAGGCTGGCTTGCTTTCTGGCCGTTGGCAGATCCCATTGCGGTGGGATACCGGCATGGGTCATGACAAATGGGTGGTGGGGATGTTCGGCTAGCAGTGGCTGGTTACGTAGCCAGTCGAGTAGATCGTCGCGATCCGGCGCATCAAGGATCGGTTGGATCTTGTCGCGATTTTTGACTTTGGCCAGGCCTTGGGCCACGGTTAGCAGGTGCAGGTCGTGGTTGCCAAGCACTGTCGTTGCTTTCGCGCCTAAACTTTTGACAAAGCGTAGTGTTTCCAGGGATTGCGGACCGCGGGCCACAAGATCGCCGGATAACCACAGTTCATCATGTTCGGGATTGAAATTAGCCTGACCGAGGAGAAAATGGAGATCGTCCAAACAGCCTTGAATATCTCCGACAAGGTATGTCGACATGAAACGCCTCAGTGAAGAATGTTGGGAATAGAAAGTCGAAACGGTAAGATTTCGGCTTTGAATTTGTCGCCTTGTTCATTGACCATGAGGTAGTGGCCCTGCATGACCCCTAATGGGGTCTCGATAACGGTTCCACTGGTATAGGTGTATTCCTCGTTGGCGGAAATCGTTGGTTGTTCACCTATGACACCTTCACCCTCAATAACCAGCTTTTTGCCGTTGGCGTCAGTAATTTGCCAGTGTCGGCTGAGTAGTTGTGCTTCGCCACTACCCAGATTACTGATCGTAATCGTATACGAGAACACGTAGCGCTGATTTTCAGGTTCAGATTGGTCTTCAATATAGTGAGTGACTACTCTGCACTTGATTGTGGGGATTGCGTTCATCGTCAATGTCGTGCTTCCTTTCGTTGACTGCTTGCCGGGGGCTGAAGGTCAGCCCCAGACAAACATATTAAATAGCCTCGATTCACGCGGCTATTCCTGCTTATTTTGATGCGTTGTGGTTGGCATCCAGCCAATTTGCCATCGCTACAAACTGTTCCAGGGTCAGGTTCTCAGGGCGCATGCCTGGGTTGATACCCAGCGCTTCTAGCTGCTCGACAGTCATTAGCTGCTTGTAGCAGTTGCGAATGGTCTTACGACGCTGGTTGAAACCTTCGCGACAAACTCGGTCTAGCCATTTAAGGTTAGTACATGGATGAGGCAGTGTTTCATATGGTGTCAGACGAACAACCGCAGAGTCCACTTTCGGCGCTGGTTTGAAGGCCGATGGCGGTACTTCCAGCACAGGCATGACTTTGCAGTAGTACTGCGCCATCACGGTCAGACGGCCGTAAGCCTTGCTGCCAGGACCTGCTGCCAGGCGGTTCACTACTTCTTTCTGAAGCATGAAGTGCATATCCTGGACATTCGCATGGAAGCTGAACAGGTGGAACATCAGCGGTGTTGAAATATTGTATGGCAGGTTACCGAAAATGCGTAGCTTGTTGTTTTCTTTGATCAGCTGCGTAAAGTCGAAGCGCATGGCATCGCCTTCGTAGATGGTCAGCTTGCTACCCAGATCCGGGTGGTTGCGCAGGCGTTCGGCCAGATCGCGGTCAAGTTCGACAACCGAGAATTTGTCTACCATTTTGCCTACCGGCTCGGTGATAGCACCCAGACCCGGGCCAATTTCAACTAGGTTCTGGCCTGGTAGAGGGTTGATTGCCGACACAATGCCATCAATGATGTATGGGTCATTCAAAAAGTTCTGGCCAAAGCGCTTACGTGCGCGGTGACCCAGGTGGACCTGATCGCTGCTCATTTCTGTTTTTCTACCAATTCAAGGGCGTGCGATAGCGCTGTCCAAAGGCTACCGGTATCCGCCTGTCCGGTACCTGCAAGTTCCAGTGCGGTACCATGATCTACTGAAGTTCTGATAAAGGGCAGGCCTAACGTAATGTTAACTGACTTGCCAAAGCCTTTGAATTTAAGCACTGGCAGCCCTTGATCGTGATACATAGCCAATACTGTATCAGCATCGGCCAGATATTTTTCCTGAAAGATGGTATCTGCCGGTAAAGGGCCTATTAGTTTCATTCCATCTTCCTGGCGAAGCTGGTCAAGGGCAGGAGTGATCACTTCGATCTCTTCTTTGCCCAGACAACCGTCTTCGCCTGCATGCGGGTTCAGGCCACACACATAAATTTTCGGTTGCTCGATCCCGAATTTGCTCACGAGATCGGCATGCAGGATGCGGATGATTTGTTGCAGCCGCTCTGCGGTAATCGCCTTTGACACATAGGCCAACGGGATATGGGTGGTCACCAGTGCGACTCGTAGTCCTTCGGTGGCCAGCATCATAACAACCTGAGCGGTGTTTGACTGCTGGGCGAAAAACTCGGTATGCCCGCTGAATGACACACCGGCGCGGTTGATAATCCCTTTATGGACAGGGCCTGTCACAACCGCAGCAAATTCACCACTCATACAGCCTTCTGTGGCTCGGCTAAGGGTGTCGAGAACATAGTGGCCGTTCTGTTCATTAAGCTCTCCTACCTTCACCGGTACTTTTAGTTCACAGTTTGTGATAACCAGTGTACCGGCCTTGTGAGGCTGGGGCGGTCGGGCCGGATTGTAGTCAATGATTTCCAGCGGCAACCCGAGCTGGGTTGCACGTTCTACCATAAGCTGAGAGCTAGCACAAATTACCAGTTCGTGAGGCCAGTCGTGCTGCGCCATGGCGAGCACAAGGTCAGGGCCAATCCCCGCAGGCTCTCCGGGGGTAATTGCAATACGTTTAACCTTGGTCATTATCGTCTTCCGGCTGTTCGATATAGGCACCAGCACGGAGTTCTTGTAGCCATGCCTGTGCTTCTTCGTTGAATTTACGGCTGAATAGGATCCGGTAAGCGTGGTTTTTCACTGCTGCATCGGTACGGTCGACATCACGGCGTTCAAGTACTTCGACAATATGCCAGCCATGAACTGTTTTGAACGGCTGGCTGATAGTTCCGACCGATAGGTTTTCAACCTTATCTTTGAACTCTGGTACGTAGATGTCCGGAGTTTGCCAGCCTAGCTCGCCGCCGTTGGCTGCCGAGCCCGGGTCGGCACTGAGTGCTTGAGCGGCGTCAGCAAAGCTCTGTTCACCAGCCATGATGGCACGGCGTGTTTTTTCAAGCTGGCGCTGGGCTCCCTCGTCGCTCATGATCACCGAGGTTTTCATCAGGATGTGTCGAGCGTTAATTTCAGTCACTGAAACGGTTTCAAGGCCTTGGACATCGTTGACTTTCAGAATGTGGTAGCCGATACCGCTGCGGAACGGACCGATAATAGCACCTTTACCATAAGCCTTGATTTGATCGGCAAAGATGGTCGGCATCTCTTCCTGTCGCATCCAGCCCCACTCACCACCTTGCAGGGCTTTGGGGCCTTTGGAATAGCTATAGGCAAGGTTGGCAAAATCAGCTCCACCTTTTAGTTCCTTAACGATCTCGTCTGCCTGGGCAAGGACTTCTTCACGCAGTACCGCGCTGGCATTCTCATCAATACGTAGCTGAATGTGGCTGATATTGAATTTAACACCTTGCTGGTTTTGCTTGTTCAGCTGTTCAGCCAGGTTTTCGACTTCCTGCGGCAGAATGTTGATACGACGGCGGACCTGGATTGTCCGAGCTTCGCTGGCTGTCATATCCCGGCGCATTTGTTCACGGAACATGGTAAAGCTGAGCCCGTTACTGGTCAGCATTTTTTGTAGCTGAGCGATGCTCATCTTACGCTCTTTGGCTAGCTGGGCAATAGCTTGGTCCAAACGGGTATCGTCGATACGGATCCCAAATTGCTCGGCTTGCTGAAGCTGAAGGGTTTCAATGATCAGCTTTTCCATGATCTGTTCTGACAGGATGTCATTTGATGGTAGTGGCTGATTCTGGCTGGCAGCATTCATCCGTACCGTTTTTAGCATTCCGTCGACATCACTTTGTAGGATCACACTGTCATTAACGATGGTGACCACTTTATCAAGTTCTTGCGGGGCAGCGATACTGCCGGCAGCCAGACTCCATAACGTCAGGCCTAACAGAGAAGACTTCCACTTTTTCATACATCTTTCCATTTAGCGCCGTAGCGCGTTAAATCGTGGCAGCCATGGCGTAATGCCACGGCTGTTGTTTAGTTGTTGAGATAGAACGGGCGGCCATAGGCAATCGCATTGCCTCCTCCTTCGGTTGCGGCGCCGATCGCAGAGGTTCCACTTAGTCCTAACAGGCTGAATGAGATACTGAAGTTCTGCTCGTATTTGGCTGGTAAGGTGCTTACATTGCTACGTGACAACAGGTATTCGTTGTAGCCCAGGCTGATCATCCAGCAGGCTGAGCGGTAGTTCAGAGTGATCTGACCTTCCAGCATCTGGTTTTCGGTTAGATCGTGGTAGTAGTCGCCACGCAGGCTTAAGCCGCCGTAGACCGGAAAACCGGTTGAGAAACCCAGCTGTGAGATCCCGTCTTCTGTGTAGTTATCGATTTGATTATTATCAGGCAGGCTTTGCTTGATATAGTCTTTTGATACATAGCGGTAGTTCACCTGGCTGAACAGGCTGCCTTCACGGTATTCCACTGTCGCATTGCTAAACTGCATTTCTTTCTTACTGGCGTCATACTGTAGCCCGCCGTGGAAGAACAGCCAGTCATCGTAATTGAAGTCTGACTCGAACGCGGTGGCGGAGTAGTTCGGTGTCGATTGGTTTGCTCCACTGAGATTACGGCCGGCATCATTAAGATAGAATATCTGGCCGAATGACAGGTTGAAGCGCTCGACAAAATCATTGTCAAAGTAACGAGTACTGGCCCCTAGAGTAAATTGGTTTGCTGGCGCGATATAGTCGACGCTGGAATAGCGTTTGTCTCGGAACAGGCCGTAGTAGTCGGTCTGAAGTAGCGTGGTGTCATAGCCGCCGAAGATTTCCTTTTGTTCGACATCTTTGACGAACAGGTATTGGATTTGCGGTTCCAGGCTTTGGGTATAGTCTTCATCCCACAGCTGGGTATCTCGCTCAAAATACAGCCCACTGTGAATACGAATACTCGGGACGGTGCGGGATGTGGTTTCTTCTAGCGTCTCCAGTCCGGCAACTGTTGGATCAAAGTCCTGATTGTAGTAGGTGTACATCAGTTTGGCCTCGGAGGTGATTGACCACCAAGGTGTGGAGTACGGCAGTGCCAGGGTTGGTTCGAGGTGGACACGATCCGCTGATGGTTTGTCGGCTGCATCGTTATCAAAGCGGCTGAAATGACTCAGTAGATTGAAATCTAAGCCGTAAGGCAGCTCCGGGCGGTAGTAGTTGAACTCCAGCTGCGGTAGCAGGCGATAGTTGGACGAACCACCTGGTGTCAGTGATTGGAAGTTACGTACACGCAGGGTTGAATCCCAGTTGAGATCCCGGTAAGAAACTTCCCCTGTCTGTAGTAGGTTATTGTCTTCACGTTCACCGATACTAGAGTCGATATCTGAGAAATAAGTAACGTCGCTGACTTTGCTGTAGTCGATATCAAGCAGCCAGTGTTCACTGTAGTTCCCATTGTGCGACCAGTTAAACCCCCAGCGCGGATCTTTGTCGGAAGCATTTTTGTCATTGCCCAGGTATTCGCCTTTCAAGTGGCCTCTTCCCAGGTTGGTCAGGTAGCGGAATTCCGAGTTGAGCTGCAGGCCCCGGTTACTCATGTACTTTGGAGTGATAGTCATGTCGTAGTTGGGCGCTATGTTCCAGTAGAACGGCGTTTCTAACTCGAAGCCATCTCGGGTGCCGTAGCTAATTGACGGATACAGGAAACCGGTCAGGCGTTCTTTACCGACAGGGACGCGCAGGTATGGCAAATAGATCAACGGTACATTGGCTACTTCAAACCGGGCATTATACAAGTCGGCAAACGGGGAATCGCTTTCGCGTTCGATGCTGGTTGCTGAGAATAACCAGCTCTTGTCGCCAGGAGGACAGGTGGTATAAGTGCCGTTTTTCAATCGGTAGTAGGCAATGCCGTTTTTGGTTACCCGTTCGGCTTCACCGCGCCCGGCTTCGCAAGTCATGTTGTAGACTGCGTTATCCATTTCAGAATCTTCGGTATCTAGGTTGCTCTGAATGCGATCCGAGTACACTTCGATAGTCCCGTCGTGGAAATAAACATTGCCTTCTGCCGATACAATGTTTTCCGGTTGGTGCAGGGTTGCAGAATCCGCGGCAACCGTGCGGTTTCCTTGTTGCAGGAGAACGTCACCGGAATAGGTTACTTTCTGGTTCGGCTTGGCTTCGATCTTGTCTGCAGAAACCGTGATCGGTTCATTATTGGGATCGGCTGGCATATCCTGGGGGGCAATACAGACCCCGCGGACTAATTCAAGTTCGCTTTGGGTGTCATTGACAGCCGCAGACTCATCATTGACATTTTCGCTAAGAGCAGGAATCTCATAAGCCATCGCGGGGCCATAAAGCGCGAGGCTAATCATGGTGGCCAGTAAGCTGCGGGAGGTTAATGACATCTAATTAAACTTTCCTGTATTTAAATTTCAGCGCTAAAAAATAGTTTTCAAAACGGATAGGTGGCGCTTTTTACAAGCTTTCCGGATAAATGACAGCTATGATAATGCAAATTCTACCCGACGGCATCTTTTCGCGTTATTGTATCGGGTTTGTACCACTATAAATATTGCTAAATTTAGCAAATTACCAGAGAGTCGAGAATGCAGGTTTGGGGTAAGATTTTAGGCGCATTTTTTGGTTTCCTCCTTGGTGGCCCTTTTGGCTTGTTGTTAGGCCTCTATTTGGGGCATAAGTTCGATAAAGCCAGAACAAATATTTATTATGGCGGCGGATTCGGTGGTTTTGGTGCAGGCCGCGCCAGCAGTGTCGAACGTCAGGCTGAGTTTTTCCATGCCGGTTTTGCGGTAATGGGACATTTGGCTAAATCTAAAGGCCGGGTGACTCAAGAAGAGATTCGGGTTGCCAGCGCAATCATGGAGCGGATGGGGTTGCATGGCGAGTCCCGCCGTCAGGCACAAAATGCATTTCGTGACGGCAAAGAAGAAGATTTCCCGTTGCAGGAGACGTTGGCAAAAGTGCGGATGAGTTGCTCTGGCCGTGCTGACTTGCTGCAGTTTTTCCTTGAGCTGCAAATCCAGGCGGCTTTTGCTGATGGTAGCCTGCACCCAAGTGAGCGCCAGTTGCTGTATGTGATTGCCCGCAGTCTTGGTTTTTCTGATCGCCAACTGGAGCAGCGTTTGCATATGCAGGAAGCCGCTTTCCGCTTCCAGCAAGGTGGATTTAACCAGCAGCAAGGGGCATTCCGCCAGGCTCCGACTCGTGATCAGTTAGCGAATGCTTATGAGTCGCTTGGTATAAAATCTTCAGCCTCGGCCCAGGAGCTGAAGCGGGCATACCGTAAGCTGATGAACGAACACCATCCGGATAAGCTGGCAGCCAAAGGTCTGCCGCCGGAGATGATGGAGCTGGCGAAGCAGAAAACCCAGGAGCTGCAGGCGGCCTATGATCTGATCCGTAAGGAAAAAGGCTTTAAGTAATGTAAATGACGAGCATCAAGTGATTACCCCTCGGTGCTCGTTATTTCTAATGAGTACTTAAAATTTACCTTTCTTTTACACCACGTTCTGTGGTTTGCCTTCAATAAACTGATTGATGTTATCGATGAGCTGGTTGACTAGGGCCTGAATGGCCGAGTCAGACCCCCTGGCTACATGCGGGCTAAGTAGCAGGTTTGGCAGATGCGTATTAGCAATCAGCGGGTTTGTCTCATCGGCTGGCTCCTGAGTAAAGACATCCACTCCGGCTCCGGCAATCTTGTCATTTATCAAGGCGTCAACCAGAGCTTGTTCGTCGACTAAACCACCCCGGCCGGTATTGATTAGCAGGCTGGATGGTTTCATACTTTCCAGTTCCTTTGCCCCAATCAGGTTGGTGGTCTGCACTGTCAACGGACAGTGAAGGGTGAGTACATCAGCCCGGGTTATGACTTCGGTAAAAGGCGTGTAACCTTCTCGGCATGACTGTTTTCCCTTATGTTCAGCAAACAGCACCTTCATCCCCAGCGCTTGAGCTAGCTTGGCAACTGTCAGCCCCAGATTGCCGCCGCCGATGATCCCCAGTGTAGCGCCGTTGATATCTCCAATTGGGTGAGTAAAAAAACAAAACTGTTTTTCCTGCTGCCAGACTCCGTTTGCTATATCTCGATGGTAACCCATCAGGTTACGTCGCAGGGCAAACATCATTGTTATCACATGTTCCGGAACTGAATTGGTGGCATAGCCGCGGATATTGCTCACCACAATTTTGTTTTTTTGCAGTAGTCGAGATCGACATTGTTGGTACCGGTAGCTGCGATCGCAATCATGTTTAATTTTGGCAGTTGGCTGAGGATATTGGCATCCAGCACTACTTTATTGGTGATGGCGATGGTGGCCTCTTGTAGCCGTTCGACAATTTGTTCGGGAGTGGTTGTCGGGTATTCCAGCCATTGATGGTCAATATGCGGTCGTGGGAGCTGGATATGTGCGGGAATCGTGGCACGGTCAAGAAAGACGATTGTTTCCATACGTTTGGCTTTTGTTGGTGAGGTTAGTGTTAGTGTTAGTGTAGTTAACACTAACCTCTATACTGTGAAATTCAAAAGCGTGCTCAAGCCTTGTCGCTGGATATTTGATCCGGCAGCGTTTTGTGCGGTGCATCAGGGTAGAAATCACACGGGGCAAACAGGTGCATTGGCTCGCCTGTCGCGGGTTGGGAGAACGTCAGTTCAGCGGCATGAAGCTGTAGGCGTGGTACGCATTCTCTGGCTTCTTCATGGGCATAGAATTCATCTCCCAGAATAGGGTGGCCAAGTGCCAGCATATGGACTCGTAGCTGGTGGGAACGGCCCGTTACCGGACGCAGGCGAACCAGCGTGCTGTTTTCATCGCGGGAGATGACTTGGAAGTGGGTCACAGACGGTTTACCGTCCTCGAAGCAGACTTTTTGCATCGGGCGGTTTGGCCAGTCACAGATCAGCGGTAGATCAACCGTTCCGCTGTCTTGCTCCATACGGCCCCATACTCGGGCGTAGTAGACCTTTTCTGTTTCGCGCTCTCTGAATTGTTTGTGCAGATTGCGCTCGGAATCTTTGTTGATTGCCAGCATGATCAGTCCCGAAGTCGCCATGTCGAGTCGGTGAACAAGGTGGGCTTGTTCTTGATCCCGCAGTACCCGACTAT
This sequence comes from uncultured Photobacterium sp., assembly GCF_947502415.1. Taxonomy (GTDB): domain Bacteria; phylum Pseudomonadota; class Gammaproteobacteria; order Enterobacterales; family Vibrionaceae; genus Photobacterium. Next base: position 39,944 of record NZ_CANMZV010000014.1, read on the forward strand.
AGACACTATCATGGTGTTTCGGATCCCGTCCCGGGTTGGATAACAGCCCTGATGGTTTGTTTAGCGCAATAATGTCATTGTCGAGGTGCAAAATATCGAGCCAAGGATCTGTTGGCGGATGATATTCCGGCATAGGCGTTGGTTTCATGTTTCACTCGGGCTTACTGGGTTATGAAGCTGAGCATCATACCACTTTCCCGGTTAGGGTTAACCAGGGCCGAAAGAAAACCGCCCGACAGGGATCCTGTCGGGCGGCTATTTTTGCACTGGACTTTGGTGTTGGCGGGTTAGCCGTGGCTGACTACAATCAGGCGTAGCGAGTCCAGCTGAACCTGGGCCTTGGCAATGTAGGCTGTCAGATCCTGGATTTGAGATTCGATCAGTTCCAGCTCGTCATCACGGATGTTCGGGTTGACCGCTTTCAGTGCCTGCAGGCGATCCAGCTCGGCGCGCAGGTTGGCTTCCATCTCGCTTTGAGCTGCATCACGTACGCTGACCAGTTCTTTAGCCACCGCTTTTTCTGCATGTTCGATCAGAACATGAATATCCTTCTGTACCGAGTTAACCAGCTTGCTGCCAAGGTGGCGGTTAACCGGACTCAGCTGGCGGTTGAAGCCTTCGAATTCCACGTTGGCCGACAGATTATTGCCTTTGGCATCAAGTAGGATGCGGATTGGCGTTTTAGGCAGGAAGCGGGCAATACCAGACTGTTTAGGTGCCTGTGCATCGACGACATAAACCAGCTCAAGCAACAGGGTACCAGCCGGTAGCGCCTTGTTCTTCAGCAGTGATACGGCAGTTGTGCCAACACCTTCAGATAGCAGCAGGTCGATGCCGCCCTGGATCATCGGGTGCTCCCAGCTGATGAAGTGCATATCTTCGCGTGACAGTGCGGTATCACGCTCGAAAGTAATGGTGCACCCATCGTATGGCAGGCCAGGGTAGCTGGCGACCATCATGTGTTCGGATGGCGTAACGACAATGGCATTCTCGCCTTTGTCATCCTGGTTCAGGCCGATGGTATCGAACAGGCCAAGGGCAAAGGTTACCAGGTTGGTGTCACCGTCTTTGGATGCAATGCTCTCTACTAGTTCATGAGCTTTGTCGCCACCGTTGGAGTGGATTTCCAGCAGGCGGTCGCGGCCTTGTTCCAGCTTCGACTTGAGTTCCTTGTGCATGTCTGCGCTGCGTTCGATCAGCTGCTCCAGCGCTTCCTCGTCGTGCTTCTCGCTTGCTAACAGGCTGATAAGGTCACTGCTGAAGGCATCGTAGATAGCACGGCCTGTCGGGCAGGTTTCCTCAAAGGCATTCAGTCCTTCATTGTACCAGCGTGCCAGCAGGGCCTGTGAAGTGCCTTGAAGGTGCGGTACATGGATTTCGATATCGCGTTGCTGACCGATACGGTCCAGGCGGCCGATACGTTGTTCAAGCAAATCCGGGTTATTCGGCAGGTCAAACATCACCAGCTGGTTAGCAAACTGGAAGTTGCGACCTTCAGAACCGATTTCTGAACATAGCAGTACCTGGGCGCCGTCCTCGTCCTGGGCGAAGTAAGCTGCTGCTTTGTCGCGCTCGATAATGGACATGCCTTCGTGGAAGACAGTTGCACGGATCCCTTCGCGTTCGCGCAGGGCTTGCTCCAGCGTCAGCGCTGTCTGGGCACGGGAGCAGATCACCAGAACCTTTTCATTGCGGTTGGCTTTGAGCATATCCAGCAGCCAGTTGACGCGTGGGTCAAAGTTCCACCAGGTGGCTGATTCGCCTTCAAACTCCTGGTAAATATCTTCCGGATATAGCAGTTTAATCGCTTTTTGCTCATCGGATACCTTGCCAGCCATCATTCCGGCAACACGCATTGCGGTTTGGTACTGGCTTGGCAGAGCTAGTGGGTACATGTTCAGATGACGCTGCGGGAAGCCTTTAACGGCTGCACGGGTGTTACGGAACAGCACGCGGCCGGTACCGTGGCGATCCATCAGGTTGTCGATAAGCTCATGGCGCACCGTTTCTTGCTGATCGTCGTCAATATCCTGAGATTCGATGATACGCAGCATCGGCTCAATATCCTGTTCCGGCAGCAGCTCTGTCAGAATGTTTTTGGCGGTATCATCAAGTTTTTCGCCTGACAGAAGGCGTGATACAGCATCGGCGACCGGTGCATACTGGCGTTCTTCTTCGACAAAGGCTTCGTAATCGTAGAAGCGGTCTGGATCTAACAGGCGCAGGCGGGCAAAGTGGCTTTCATGGCCCAGTTGCTCCGGGGTTGCTGTTAACAGCAGCACGCCCGGGGTTTTTTCTGACAGCTCTTCTACCACTTGGTATTGGCGACTAGGTTTGTCTTCGCTCCACTCTAAGTGGTGCGCTTCATCGACAACCAGCAGATCCCAGTCGGCATCCAGTGCCTGTTCGAAACGGCGGCGGCTCTTGCGCAGGAAGTCCAGTGAGCACAGTACGTACTGGGCGGTATCAAACGGGTTAGCTGAGTCGGCGTAGGCTTCAACACAACGTTCTTCGTCAAAAATAGAGAAGTGCAGGTTGAAGCGGCGCATCATTTCGACCAGCCACTGGTGCTGGAGTGTTTCCGGAACCAGGATAAGAATACGCTCGGCACGGCCAGACAAGACCTGCTGGTGGATAATCATACCGGCTTCGATGGTCTTACCCAGACCGACTTCATCAGCCAGTAGTACACGTGGCGCGTAGCGACGGCCAACTTCATGGGCGATAAATAGCTGGTGCGGGATCAGGCCTGCACGCATACCACACAGACCGCGAAGCGAACTCTTGTGCTGTTCGTACTGGTTTTTCAGTGCGCGGTAACGTAGGGCGAATCGATCCATACGGTCGATTTGGCCGGCGAACAGCTTGTCCTGTGGTTTGTTGAAACGAATTTGGTGGCTGAGGAAGATTTCGCGTAGCTGAACATTTTCTTCTTCGGTATCTGTACGTGTTCCGATGTAAGTGAACACGCCGCCATCTTCTTCGACCTGCTCTACTTTCAGTGACCAGCCTTCATGGCTTTCAACCACATCGCCGACATTAAACATTACGCGGGTCACGGGAGCATCATTTCGAGAGTACAGGCGGTTCTCCTCACTGGCGGAGAACATTAAGGAAACAGTGCGGGCGTCGACCGCAACAACTGTACCTAAACCCAGATCACTTTCAGTATCACTGATCCAACGTTGGCCCAAAGCAAATGGCATAGTGGTTAAAACCTTCTAATTATTTGATATTAATGAGAATGCTAAGCCGATGCCCTAACATTTTTGAACTACACTGAGGTTAAGTGTAAGCCAGAATTCGCACCGGTAAAAAAGGGGAGTTATGTTACTGCATGCTGTGATTAAGGTCACGGCGAAAGTGACCTTGATCCAACAAACTATTTTAGGTGTGAGTGTCACAATTTTTTAATTATCTCCGGTCATAAATAGTAAGCAGGTTAATTTGGCGTACGCTAAAAGAAGGATGGCATATTGATTTTGCCGTCTGATTGTTACCTAGGAGGTACCTATGGACGCAGTTGAACGCAAAATTTTTGTATTGGATACGAACATTCTGCTTCACGAGCCCCTCGCTATTTATTCATTCAAAGAGCACGATGTCGTCATCCCGATGACCGTGCTGGAAGAGTTGGATCGCATCAAGGACAGTAAGCGCGATATATCACGAGATGCCCGCGTGGCTATTCGGGCCTTGGAAGATATTTTCCGAGATGCGACGCCGGAGCAGATTGCTGCCGGGATCCCTTTTGCCGAACAAGCAGAAAATCAGGGCACGATTGCCATTTTTGCTGACTATGAAGTGACAGAGACGGTTCATGCTTTTGCCGATAAGGCCGGTGATAACCGGATCTTGAACGGGGTGCTTTATTTGCAGGCCGAGCATGCGCCGAGGGAAGTGGTGCTGATCACCAAGGATATCAACATGCGGCTGCGCGCCAAGGGGGCCGGGGTCTACAATGTGGATGACTACCGTTCGGATCAGGTGGTCGATGATGTGAAGCTGCTGACCAAGGGGTATTACCAGTATCCGGGTGAGTTTTGGGAGCGGGTCGGCGAGTGCCAGTCTGAGAGCCAGGGGCGTTCGACGCTGCATACCTTGCCTTCAGAGCTTTTTGATAAACCATTTATCAACCAGTACTTGTTGGATGAAAGTTCGGATTTTGCCGCACGGATAAAGGTTATTGACGGTGTGAGCGTGACCTTGAAAGATATCGGCCAGGAGCGATTGATGAGCCGCCAGGCCTGGGGCATTCATCCGAAAAATATTTATCAGGGTATGGCCATGGATGCGATGATGGATCCGGATATTGACCTGGTGATCCTGACTGGCCCTGCAGGCTGTGGTAAGACTATCCTGGCGATGGCGGCAGCCCTGGAGCAGGTGATAGAAAAAGGAATGTACGACAAGATCATTGTGACTCGTAATACCCCGGAAATCGCGGAATCTATCGGCTTCCTGCCGGGTACCGAAGAAGAAAAAATGATGCCATGGCTGGCAGCTGTGACCGATACCATGGAAGCGCTTCACAAACACGATGTCTGTACTGATGGCTCGATGAAGTACATTTATGACAAAGCCAATATTCAATTCAAGTCGATTAACTTTATGCGCGGACGCTCAATTCAGAATGCCTTTGTATTGCTGGATGAGTGTCAGAATTTAACCGCCTCCCAGATCAAGACGATAATTACCCGTTGTGGGGAAGGCACCAAGATTGTCTGTTCCGGTAACCTGGCGCAAATTGACTCCAGTTACCTTTCTCCGGTGACCTCGGGTTTAACGTACATCGTTGAGCGTTTTAAGAATTTCGAGGGCAGTGCCAACATCTATCTCGACGGTGTCATTCGCAGCCGTTTGGCCGAATTTGCGGAAGAGAATTTATAATTTCCCACTCATTTCAAATGACGAGATTCGAGGAGCAAGAGGAAGAGTTCTTGCTCCCATATCAATGGTTGGGATACCCGCTGTTATTTTTTATTTCTTATTGGTCATAGCCTAAATATTTCTTCAGCTCTTCATCTTCAGGCTGGGTGAGCAACGCCTTACTGTCGCCGAATACCTTGATACTGCCGTTGCAGATAAAGGCACACTTGTCGGCAATTTTCAGGGCATCTTCCGGGTTATGGGTCACCATGAGTACTGTCGTTTGCTGTTCTTCTGCGAGATTTCTGACTAGTTCCAGCATCTCTTTACGCAAGGCCGGGTCAAGGGCTGAAAATGGCTCGTCAAGCAACAGCAGTGGACGTTTCCTGATCAGGCAGCGAGCCAGGGCTACGCGTTGTTTCTGGCCGCCGGATAGCTGCTCCGGCAGGCGGTCGAGGTATTGCTTGATCCCGACTCGGGTCGCTGCGGCCTGGATGTTTTCCTTATCTTCCTGACTGAGTTTGAGTCCGGGATTCAGGCCCAGACCAATATTTTCGAAGACTGTCAGGTGGGGAAACAGGTTGTGATCCTGGAACAGCAAAGAGAGTGGTCGCTCTGATGGAAGTTGGCGCTCGATGGCCTGCCCGGCAATAGTGAGCTCTCCGCTATCGGGCTTTAGAAATCCGGCAACCATTGCCAGCAAGGTGCTCTTGCCAGCCCCACTTGGGCCGATAAGGGCTACAATCTCTCCGGTATTTACTGTGAGATCAAAGGTGTGTCGTGTGCTGCCTGCCTGTTGTGACAGGCCTGGTTGGCAATAGCTGTGACTGAGGTGTTTTAGGGTCAGCATCATGGTGTCCGGATCAGAATTTTTTCAACCAGGGTAAAGAGTCCCAGGCTCAGAAGTAGCAGGATTAGCGCGGCAACGGCTGCAGCATCCATCTGGTAGCTGCCCATGAGCTGGAACAGGTAGAGCTGCAGGGTTTGGAAGTCCTTGCTGCCAAATAAGGCGATTGCTCCCAGATCACCTAACGAGAGTACAAAGCCTATCGCTAGCGCCTGGGCGAGCGGTTTGCGTAGGGCGCGCCATTCCACGAGTCGCAACCGGGATAGTCCGTGCATTCCCAGGCTCTGGCAGAGCGGATTGTATTGTTGGGCGATGTGCAGCATTGGCTGACTCAAGGTCTTGATGACATAAGGTAGCGCCATCAGGGCATTGACACTGACGACCACCCAGAAAGCCGCGGCAAAGGCATCGGTATACTGGCGTAGCAGCAGGAAGATCCCGGTACTGAGCACCAGCCCAGGAGTAACGAGGATGATAGTGCCGAGCAGCTCTATACCATCTGCCGGTAAGGTTTTCTTTTGTAGCCGCCAGTGGCGGCTTGTCAGCAGAATTGCGATGCCAGCGGTTACCGCGGCGATGCAGGATAGCATAGCGATTTTCAGTGAGTTCATCATTGCCTGCCATAGTGCCGGTTCGGCCAGTAGAACAGGGAGTTGACTGTTAAGGCCTGCGCTGACGACGGCCAGCATTGGCGGCAGTACCAACAAGATAGCAAAGCCTATCCACAGCCCGTCCCATGCCTTGGCTTGCCAGCTATCATGAAGGTAAAGAGGATGCAGGGACGCGGAGCCGCTGAGCGTTGATAACGGCTTGGCAAAGCGCTGGGTTAGTAGAACCAAGCTGCTGCAGATGAGCATTTGCCATAGGGCAAGGATTGCTCCGCCAGCGAGATCGAAGTCGTAGCGCAGGGCCTGATATATTGCCAGCTCTATGGTGGTGGCTTTGGGGCCTCCGCCTAGCGACATGATCACGGCAAAGCTGGTAAAACACAGCATGAAGATCAGGCCGATCACATGGGGTAACTGTTGGCGCAGTCGCGGCCAACCAATGAAACGAAATTTGTGCCAGCCTCGGATACCGAGATGAGTCGCCAGCTGATGTTGTTCGAACGGGATCCCCTCCAGGCTTTGCAGCAGTAAACGGGTAGCCAGTGGGAAGTTGAGAAATACATGGGCCAGCAAGATGCCGTTCAGGCCATAGATGGAAAAAGGCAGGGGCTCTCCGTTAGCCTGGAAAAATTCAGCCAGCAGGCCGCTCTTACCGTAGATTGCCAGCAGGCCGAACACCGCAACCAGAACGGGCAGTACCAGGGTCATGGCAAATAGCCGTAGCAGCAGGTTTCGACCGGGAAACTGGCGGCGCGAGAAGGCGTAGGCGGCAGGAATGGCTGGGATAATGCTGAGCAGTGTCGACAGCAGTGCCTGATAGAAACTGAATCCGGCGACGTGGCGCAGGTAGGGATCATGCCAGATAAGAAACGGGCTTAGCTCGTTGGCCTGGCTGATCAGGGCGCTGATGGCACTGAGCACCAGGGCGACAATCAGCCCGGCAGACAGGATGCCGGGCAAAGTTTGGGTAACACGGGTATTCAAAGGTCAGTGGCCATTATTGAGTCAGGGCATGTTGCCATTCACGGATCCATCCACGACGCTGTGCTGCGATTTCCTCGGCACTGAACTCCAGCGATTTTGCCGGAAGTGTAAGCTGATCGAATCCTTTCGGCAGCGCTTGCTCGGTGACCGGGTACATCCAGTTGCCGGTTGGGATCACGGACTGGAATTCCGGCGTCAGGATGAAGGACAGGAACTGATCGGCCAGCTTCTGATTCGGGCTGCTTTTCAGTTTAGCTGCCACTTCAACCTGCATGTAGTGGCCTTCGCTGAAATTTGCGGCTTTATACTTGCTCTCATTCTCGGCAATGATGTGGTAGGCCGGAGAGGTGGTATAGGACAAGACTAAATCCGATTCGCCCTTAAGGAACATATTGTAGGCTTCCGACCAGCCTTTGGTGACAGTGACTGTCTTTTTCGCTAGCTGCTGCCAAGCGGAGTTAGCCTTGTCACCATAGATAGATTTCATCCATAGCATCAGTCCTTGGCCCGGTGTCGAGGTACGCGGATCCTGGTAGATGATACTGAGATCGTCACGCTCAATCAGTTCAGTAAGACTTTTCGGCGGGTTAGTCAGTTTTTCAGAATCATAGACAAAGGCGAAGTAGCCGTAATCGTATGGGACGAATGTGGTGTCCGCCCAGCCATTAGGCAGGGTTACCTTGCTGGTATCGATCTGATGCTTTGCTAACAGGTTCGTTTTCTTGGCTTCACTCAGTAAGTTGTTGTCCAGACCGAGCAGGATATCGGCTTTGGTACTTTTACCTTCAAGGCGCAGGCGGTTGAGGATAGAAACGCCGTCTTCTAACGCGATAAACTCAAGGTTACAGTCGCATTGGGCCTCAAAGGCTTTTTCGATAGCCGGGCCCGGTCCCCAGTCTGAGGCAAACGAGCTGTATGTGTAGACGGTGAGTGTATCGGTCGCCGCCCAGGCTGAGCCTGCCGCCATCGATAAGGCTAAAGTCGGAAGAATTTTTTTCACTATGCGCTCCTGATGTCCTTGCTTCCTGCAAGGGAGATAAAAATGAGCGGCACAGGGTTGAGACAGGCGCTAAGCATCGTGCTGCAACGCTGACTGTTCGTCATTGTCTGTTTATCTCAATTCCTACGCCAGCATGATCTGGTTCAGGTTCTGTGGGTTCTGCTGTTGCAATCTCAGTCTAGATTTGTGTCCAGACACCCCAATGAGAACGAGAGCTATTGTAATGCGCTATGCTGCTTGTTGCCAGCGCAATACTGTTGCACTGGCTTAGGGCTTCTCGGGTCTGTGATGTCCGTGGCTGATATCGGCTGGCAAAATAAGCCATATAATATTAATAGCTTAGTTAATGTCAGGTGGTTGGTGAGCGTGCACTTACTTTGCTTCGTTGAGGGACCAGTTGTAATCGTAGCTAACGCTGCTGAGTTGAACCGGTTGTTCTTTCCTGTATTGGTTGAGATGTTGTTGTAGCTCACTTTGCGTTCCAAAGTCGCTGCCGTACCAGTCATAGATCGATGATAGCCGGACGTTATTGCCGTAGAGCTCGACCCCTTTGGGACTGTTGATAAACCTGCTGGCAGCCTGCTCAAGCAAGGCTTCGTTGTTTTTAGCGGTAAAGGCTGTTGGCTGGAGGTCGGGACAACCGAGGCTGGCACAGTTGACTGCATAATGAATGCGAGCATCCTGCCAGATAGGCCGTAGGATGCGGTGTTCGATGTCGTTGAGTGACAGCGTTTTGCCGGCGATGGTGATTAGTTCCTCATCCCAGGGTCCGAAACTGAAAAAGCCGCCGAGCTTAGTGATCGATTTTACCGGGTAGTTATTGAGGATCAACTGGACGGTCAGGGCATTATAGAGGTTGACCCAATAGGCAAATTGTTCTGGCTTGGCATACTGGCGGGGATCGATGGCGGCGAGATCGCGGATGTAGCGATTGAGCTCCCATTTGTCATTTTCTGATATTGCGTTGTAGCGGAATAAAGTTTGCTGGGGCAGCTCCACTAGATAGGTATCCAGTGTTTGCTGCCAGCGGCTGTGATCGATAGTCGTCGGGTTCGTTTCATTGCTCTGTTGCCAGAAGGGCCATAAGTCGGCTTTTGGGGCGGCGATAGCCGGGCTCAGGACCGATGTGATGAGCAAGGTGAAAGCAAGTAGCAGTCGCATGGGCTGTCCTTAGTTTTTGGGATGCTGTTGGCTCATTAGTTATATATGACCTTGTTTGAGCTATCTTTCTTTCATTTATACACAATTGAAAATAAAACGCCCCAGCACCATGGCCGGGGCGGTAGTCAGTCATTGGTTACATCAGGCAAGATAGGCCGGAATTTTACTTTCGTATTCAGCAATTTTGTCCTCATGCTGCAGGGTCAGCCCAATGTTGTCCAGCCCATTAAGCAGGCAGTGGCGGCGGAATTCATCAATCTCGAAACTGTACTCTTTTCCGTTGGCTGTGACCGTCATGGTTTCCAGGTTGACGTTGATCTCAGCCCCTTCGTTGGTATTAACGAATTGGAATATCTCATCGACTTCCTGCTCAGCCAGGCGTACCGGTACCATCTGGTTGTTGATCGAGTTGCCGTAGAAGATATCGGCAAAGCTCGAGGCAATCATGACCTTAATACCATAGTCGGCCAAGGCCCAGGGGGCATGTTCGCGCGACGAGCCACAGCCGAAGTTTTCGCGGGCCAGCAAAATGCTGGCACCTTGGTAGCGTGGGGCGTTCAGGACAAAATCCGGATTGGGCTGCTGTCCGGCATCATCGAGAAAGCGCCAGTCATGAAACAGGTGCTTGCCAAAGCCGGTTCGGGTGACTTTTTGCAGGAACTGTTTGGGAATGATGGCATCGGTGTCGACATTGGCTGCATCCAGGGGAACGACCAAACCAGTATGTTGTTTAAAACCTGTCATTGTAGTGTTCCTCTCCTTTATGCGGTTACCGAAGCCGGGCTTAGTTCGCGAATATCGACAAAATGTCCGGCGCAGGCAGCAGCGGCAGCCATCGCCGGGCTGACCAGGTGGGTACGGCCATCCCGTCCCTGGCGTCCTTCAAAGTTGCGGTTGCTGGTAGAGGCGCAGCGCTCACCCGGGCCAAGGCGGTCATTGTTCATTGCCAGGCACATTGAACAGCCCGGCAGGCGCCACTCAAATCCGGCTTCGATGAAAATTTTGTCCAGCCCTTCATGTTCCGCTTGAGCTTTCACTTGCTCTGATCCCGGAACAACCAGCGCCTGAACATTCGGGGCAACTTTACGGCCTTTGGCTATGGCTGCTGCGGCGCGGATATCTTCGATCCGGGAGTTGGTGCATGAGCCGATGAAGACCTTGTCGATATCAAAATCAGCCAGCTTTTTGCCCGCTTCCAGGCCCATGTAGGTAAGGGCTTTTTCAGCTGAGGCTTTCTCAACCGGATCGCTGAAGTCATCCGGTGACGGAATGTTTTCGTCGATAGCAATGACTTGGCCCGGGTTGGTGCCCCAGGTGACTTGTGGTTTGATATCTTTGGCATCTAAGGTGACAACAGCGTCGAATTGTGCCCCCTCGTCTGTTTTCAGGGTCTGCCAGTATTTCACTGCAGCTTCGAAGTTTTTATCGACCGGAGCAAAATGGCGGCCCTTGATATAGTCGAAGGTGGTTTGATCCGGGGCGATCAGGCCTGCTTTGGCACCTAATTCAATCGCCATGTTGCACACCGTCATCCGCCCTTCCATGGACAGCTCGGTAATGGCTTCGCCGCTGAATTCGACCACATGGCCGGTTCCGCCTGATGCGGTAGTTTTACCTATGATGGCCAGCACGATATCTTTGGCAGTGATTCCCGGTGCAACTTTGCCTTTGACTTCGATTTTCATGGTTTTGGCGCGCGCCTGCTTCAGGGTCTGGGTCGCCAGAACATGTTCGACTTCGGAGGTGCCGATACCGAAAGCCAGTGAGCCGAACGCACCGTGGGTGGCCGTGTGTGAGTCACCGCAGACAATGGTCATCCCCGGCAGCGTAATGCCCAATTCCGGGCCCATGACATGGACGATACCCTGATATTTATGGTTCAGATCATACAGGGTGACGTCGAATTCCTTGCAGTTTTTGGCCAGGGTTTCCATCTGGATCCGCGCCATTTCGCCAGAGGCTTTAATGTCTTTGGTCTGGGTTGAGACGTTGTGATCCATGGTGGCGAAGGTTTTTCCTGTCTGGCGTACCTTACGCCCTTTTTCACGCAGGCCGTTAAAGGCTTGTGGAGATGTAACCTCGTGGACCAGATGGCGGTCGATATACAAGATGGGGTTTTCGCCTTCCGCTGCGACGACAACGTGGGCACCGTATACTTTTTCATATAGCGTCTTGGGCGCTTTAGTTTCGGTATTTGACATTGCTCGGTTGCTCCTCGTTGTTATGCCTGACGGATATAGGCGGCGATCCTGTCACCCATCTCGCTGGTGCTCAGTGCCGGGGCATTGCCTGCCAGATCGGCTGTCAGCTCGCCAGCTTCCAGTGCCTGAGATACAGCTTGCTCAATGGCTTGGGCTGCGTTTTCTTCTCTCAGGCTATAGCGCAGCATCAGGGCTGCAGACAGGATCTGGGCGACCGGGTTAGCGATGTTTTTGCCGGCGATATCCGGTGCTGAACCACCAGCTGGCTCGTACATGCCGAATTTGTCCTGGTTCAGGCTGGCTGACGGTAGCATGCCCATTGAGCCGGTGATCATGGCGCACTCGTCCGAAATAATGTCACCGAAGATATTGGAGCACAGCATGACATCGAATTGCGCAGGATCTTTGATCAGCTGCATGGTCGCATTGTCGATATACATGTGGTTCAGGGTTACTTCCGGGTAGTCCCTCGCCACCTCTTCGACGACTTTACGCCATAAGATTGAGCTTTGCAGAACGTTGGCTTTATCAATCGAGTAAACATTCTTATTGCGTAGCATGGCTGATTCAAAGGCGATACGAGCGATGCGCTCAATCTCGTAGCGGTGGTAGACCTCGGTATCAAATGCTTTTTCCTGCGGGCCTTCGCCTTCGCGGCCTTTCGGCTGGCCAAAGTAGATCCCGCCAGTGAGTTCGCGTACCACGACAATGTCAAAACCGCGCTCGGAAATGTCGGCACGAAGTGGCGAGAAGCGCTCAAGTCCAGTATGGATTTTTGCCGGGCGCAGATTACAGAACAGTTGGAAGTGTTTACGTAGCGGCAGCAGGGCACCACGCTCAGGCTGATCGTTGGGTGGCAGGTGTTCCCATTTGGGGCCTCCAACGGATCCGAAAAGGATAGCGTCGCTCTCTTCACAGCCTTTCAGAGTTGAATCCGGTAGCGGGCAGCCATGGTTATCAATGGCGATACCGCCAACATCGTATTCGCTGTACTCCAGCGTGAAGCCAAATTTTTCCTGGACTGCAGCCAGCACCTTGTGTGCCTGCTGCATGACTTCTGGGCCAATACCGTCACCCGGTAGAACGGCAATCTTATATGTACCTGCCATGGTTATACTGTCTCCATATGGGATTTTTGTTTGATTTCTGCAATTTGTTCGGCGCGGTGAATACTGTTGATCACGTGAAGCAGCGCCTGGCCGGAGGCCTCGACGATATCGGTCGCCAGGCCGGTACCGTGATATTTGCGGCCTTTATAGTTGGCGATGATATCTGCCTGACCTAAGCCGTCTTCCCCTTCACCTTTGGCGGTCAGGTCGAATTTATCCAGCACAATGTCATAGCCCGTCAGGCGGTAGATACACTGGTAAAGCGCATCAACCGGGCCGTTGCCGACAGCGGCCTCGCATTTTTCATCATCGCCGCACTGTAGTTTGATTGTGGTTGTAGCCATGACACTGCCTGACTGTACGCTCAGGTAGTTCAGTTTGAAGTAGTCGTCTTCTTCGCGCAGGTTGGCAAAATACATCAGGGCTTCTAGATCATAGTCAAAGACCTGTCCCTTGCGGTCGGCCAGTTTCAGGAAGTCGGCGTACAGTTGGTCAAGGTCGTACTCTTTCTCGGTGTATCCCAGCGAATCCATGTGGCTTTTAACTGCAGCCCGGCCGGAGCGGCTGGTCAGGTTTAGTGCCTGGTTCTTCAGGCCAATAGACTCCGGCGTCATGATTTCGTAAGTGTTTTTGTTCTTCAGCATGCCGTCCTGGTGGATGCCAGAGGAGTGGCTGAAGGCATTGGCACCGACAATTGCCTTGTTGGCTTGGATTGGCATGTTGCACAGTTGGCTGACCATTTTGCTGGTGCGGTGGATTTCTTCATGGTTGATATTGGTCTGGACACCCAGGAAGTCGGCGCGGGTCTTGATTATCATTGCAATTTCTTCCAGCGAGCAGTTACCGGCACGTTCACCGATGCCGTTGATCGTTCCTTCTATCTGGCGAGCTCCGGCCTGGACAGCTGCCATCGAATTAGCCACTGACATGCCCAGATCATCATGGCAATGGACGGAAATAATGGCTTTGTCGATGTTGGGTACACGGTTGAAAAGCTGGGTGATGATGCCGCCGAATTCATTGGGCAGGGTGTAGCCGACAGTGTCTGGAATATTGATGGTACTAGCGCCCGCATTGATCGCGGATTCGACCATCCGGCACAGGTTGTCAATAGGGGTACGGCCTGCATCTTCGCAAGAGAACTCGACATCGTCGGTGTAGTTGCGTGCCCGCTTGACTGCCGCGACGCCCATCTCGATAACGTCATCATAGCTGCGGCGCAGTTTGTCCTGTACATGGATGGTTGACGTTGAAATGAAGGTGTGGATTCGGAAGGCTTCAGCTATTTTCAGTGATTCAGCTGCGACATCAATATCTTTGGCAACGGCGCGGGACAATGCACAGACTCGGCTGTCCTTGATGTGTTTGGCAATGGTCTGCACGGATTCAAAATCACCCGGTGATGAGACCGGGAAGCCGGCTTCAATGACATCGACCCCAAGGCGTTCAAGCGCATAAGCGATCTGCAGTTTTTCTTTTACCGTTAAGCTGGCCGAAAGGGCCTGCTCACCGTCGCGCAGGGTGGTATCGAAAATTATGACCTGATCTTTCATTGCTACTTCCTTATGTTGGCCTGCCTGTTATATGACTTGGTCTGCATCCGCTGCGCTGGCCCTATATGAAAAAACCCGCGCAGGTTGCGCGGGTTTTGCTGTATTCGTTAGTGGTGTTTCCCACCCAATAGCTACCCGCGCGAATTATTCACGATAATGAGGAGGCTAAGGAGTAGAGAGAAATATTTTTGCATTTTTTAAATGATATCCACGATGTTGTTTAACAAATGAATACCAAATAGACAGGTTAAACGTCAACCATAAATTGATGATTTATTTTTGTTGTTTGTTTAATTTGTTGATTGTTATGGCTTTTGCCTGTCTTTTTATTTGCAGTGTTACCGACGAAAGGCCGCTTGCCCGAACATATTTCAGTATAACGAAGGTATTACCAAGGAATACTTTTTCGCATTTTTTTAACAGATTGCGGGGGCTGGCAACTGATAAAAAGTTGTCCTGATATAAAATTAATCAAATGATTAATTATCGCTGAATAAATCTACTGCGAGCTGTGGTGGGATGTGGAGTAAATTATTAATCAGCTGATTAATAAAATTGGGATGACGGGTAGACATTATGGCAGGAAAAGCAGGGCGGCCAAGCGGGGATTCTGATGCCAGGGAGCGGTTGATTACTGAGGCAAGAAAGCTTTTTGTCGCGCTTCCCTACAGTAAGGTATCAACCCGGATGATTGCATCAAGAGCTGATGTAAATGTGGCGCTCATTCGTTATTACTTTGGTAACAAGGCCGGGCTGTTCGAAACCATGTTGCGGGAAACGCTGGCCCCGATCCGAGAGAAATTTCAGCAGGCGATTAACATCGGTGATATGGAGAGCATTGGTGAGTTAATGCGTACTTACTATCGCATTATGGCTCCGACACCGGATCTGCCTAAGTTGATTGCCCGAACGATGATGATGGAGCCCGGTGATCTGCAGCGAGCCACTATTGAAAAAATGTTTAATGAGATAGCTCTGCCTGCTGAACAGCTGATGTTCGATAAAATGAAAAATATCGGGATATTGCGGGATGGCGTGTCACCGGTAAAGGCTCGGATGACTTTTATGAGCATGATGATATTTCCGTTTCTGGTGCCGCCGGCGCTGCTTGGTTTCCACGGCATTGACCTGAACGAGGAGTGGCTGATGGAGCTGGCGGATCATAACGTCAATGTCCTGCTCCGGGGAATTTTGGCACAGGGAGGCAGTGAATCTAATGACGTTCAATAGAAACTATCTTATTTTTCCCGCGATCCTGGCCGGGTTAGCCATTCTGGCGCTGGCGATAAATTTGCGTCAGGCTCCGGCGGTGAACCCTACGATGAATAAGGCCCGCCCGGTGGATGTGATTAATTTACAACAGTTGCTGCTGGCGCCAGTCGTCACGGGGTTTGGCCGGGTCAGGCCTAAAGTGGAGTGGCAGGCTATTGCGGAAGTGTCGGGCAAGGTGATCTATCGCCATCCGGGGCTGGAAAAAGGACGCGTATTGGATGCAGGAACTGTACTGCTCAAAATTGACCCGCTGGACTATGAGTTGCGTTTGGCCCAGGCTGAGTCGGATGTCAGTTCAAGTCAGGCGCAGCTGGCAAAATTAGCTCTGGAAGAAGAAAATCTGCGTGCGACTCTGAAAATCGAGAAAAACCGTTTGCAGATCAGCCGGAAAGAGCTGACTCGCAAAAAGGAGCTTCGGCGTAAAGGGCTGACCTCGCAGTCGGCCGTTGATCTTGAACTGCAAAATACTCTGACCAGCCAGAAAATGGTGCAGGATATCGAAAATCAGCTGACGGTGTTGCCTAATGAACGCAAAGTGGCGCAGGCGCAGCTCGAGGTGAACCAGTCTCGGGTTGCAGAGGCCCGTCGTTCGCTGGAGAAAACAGTGATCACTTTGCCGGTGGATGCCCGGATTTCCAGTGTTGGTATCGAGCAGAACCAAGTCGTCAATGCCCAGCAGAGTATGGTGGTGGCACACGGGATTGATACCGTGGAAATTGATGCCCAAGTGGCACTGCATGATATGCAGGTTCTGGCATCCAGCCTTACCCAGTACACAGCTCATGCCGATGGTCGCCCGCGGGCCGATCAGCTGGATCTTACTGCCAGTATTCAACTTTCCAGCGGTAGCTTTACTCAACAGTGGCCGGCAAAGGTGGCCAGGATCAGCGATACCGTCAGTGCCAATCAGGCCACGGTCGGGGTGATCCTCGAAGTGAGCCAGGATTACAGCCAACTTTCACCGGAAAGCGCTCCTCCCTTGGTGAACGGAATGTTTGTTGAGGCTCGTCTGGCCGGGCAGCCTAATGCACATTGGGTGATCCCAGAGCGGGCCTTGCACGGTGATAAGATTTACCTGGTCGGCGAAGGCAATACACTGGAGATCAAGCCGATAACGGTGTTATTTCGTCGTGAAGGAAAAGTGGCGATTCGCGGTGAGCTTTCTGCCAATCAGGAATTGATCGTTAATGACTTGTTGCCGGCGGTGGCGGGGATGTCGCTTCAGATTGTCACCCGAAACAATGAGTCAGTTAAGAAGAGCTCGGAGAAAGAGGAGCCCGCCTCATGATCCGTTTTTTCTCTCGTCACCCGACAGCGGCTAACCTGTTGATGGTCTCGCTGCTGATTTTCGGTATCGTGGCTCTGCCGCAGATCAAACGGGAAACCTTCCCTGAATTTTCCCCGCCCTATATTCTGGCTTCTGTTGTGTATCCCGGTGCTTCGCCGCAGGAGGTTGAAGAAAGCATCTGTATGCGGATGGAAGATGCGGTTGATGGCCTTGCTAACATAGAAGAAACCCGCTGTGAGGCAGTTGAAGGTTCGGCCTCTTTGATCCTGAAGTTGACCAGCAGCGATGTGGTGTCGCGGATGCTGGTGGATGTTCAGACCCAGATCAACGCTATTAATGATTTTCCGGCCGAAATAGAGTCACCGATTGTCCGTGAGCTGGACTGGAATGAGCCGGTGGTTGACGTGGCGATTAGTGCAGATACCAGTTGGCCGCACCTTAAAGCGTATGCTGAGCAGCTTAAGCGTAAGCTGAAGCTGGATTACGGGGTGTCATTGGTAGAAGTGGCTGGTTTTTCCACCCATCAGATCCGAATTGAACTTAAAGAGGCGCCATTGCGCCAGTTGGGGCTGAGTGTTGCTGATGTTGCGGATCGCTTGTCTCGCCAGAACCTTAAATTGCCCAGCGGGAATATTGAGCTGGCAGAGAAAAACTTACTGATCCGCTTTGATGAGCAGAAGATCAGCCCAGAGAAGCTGGCACGTACGGTGATCGGAGCCGATAGTGGAGGGGCTTTACTGCGCCTCGGCGATATAGCGACGATCACCGATCGGTTTGAGCTTGATGAACAAAAGATACTGTTTGACGGCAAGCCGTCGGCGCTGTTGAAGATCAGTAAGAACAAGGCTGATGATGCCCTGCGGATCAAAGGCCGGGTGGTGCAGTTTGTTGAGGATGAGAACCAGATAGCCCCGAGCGGGGTGACGCTCAGCCTGACCAATGATATTTCTTCGGTGTTGTGGGATCGCCTGACGATGATGGTGAAAAACGGTGGGCAGGGGGTTGTACTGGTGTTTGCCACCATGTGGCTGTTTTTTACATTCCGCTATTCATTTTGGGTAGCGGCGGGATTGCCGGTTGCGTTTCTCGGTAGCCTGTTTTTGATGGCTGGGTTGGGGCTATCAATCAATATCATGTCGTTGGTTGCCTTGCTGATGGCGATCGGGATCATGATGGACGATGCCATCGTGATTGCCGAGTCAATTGCCGCCCATCTGGAACGGGGTTTGTCAGTACCTGATGCTGTAACCAAAGGGGTGAAAAAAGTCTTTCCTGGCGTGCTGTCTTCTTACCTTACGACTGTCTGTATCTTCGGTAGTTTGCTGTTTTTGGAAGGCGAGATGGGGGCGGTACTGAAAGTCGTGCCAATGGTGCTGATTCTGGTGCTGACCTTGAGCCTGGTTGAGGCTTTTCTGATCTTGCCAAATCACCTGAGCCATTCCCTGAAAAAGCAACGCGAACGGGGCCGACGCAAACGGCGTCCATTGGCATTTAAGGCTCGCTTCCTTAAGCGATTTGAGGCATTTCGTAACAATCAGCTGGTAACGGCTGTCGATGCGGTTGTTCGCTGGCGTTACTTGTTCCTCGGTGGTGTGATTGCCATGCTGCTGGCATCAGTTTCCCTGTTGGCTGGCGGGGCATTGAAGTTTGTCGGTTTTCCTGAACTTGATGGTGATATTGCTGAAGCGCGGGTCATTTTGCCGCCGGGTTCTTCCCTTTCACAGACTGAGCGGGTTGTGGGGCAAATTGTGGCGGCAGCGGAAAAGCTCAACCAGGAATGGAGCGATAGCAAGGAAGGTGGCCGTACCTTGGTTGAACACATTACCGAGCAGTACAACTTCAATGCCGATGCTGATGAGAGTGGCCCGCATGTTGCGACAGTTCGTCTTGATATGCTGGGGGCTGAATCACGCAATACTGTGATTGACGAATTTATCGCAGCCTGGCGTGAAGAGGTCGGGGTGATAGCCGATCCGGTTTCCATGGTATTCAAGCAGCCGATGGTTGGCCCCGGTGGTCGCGCTGTTGAAATACGGATGCAGCATGATGAGCTTGCTCAGCTTAAGGCTGCATCGATTGAACTCCAGCAGTTCCTTAATCAATTTGATGGGGTTTCCGGTGTCCTGGATGATATGCGGATGGGCAAACAGGAAGTGTTGGTGAAGTTACGGCCGGGGGCAGAAAGTTTTGGAATTGACGGCCAGATGATAGCTTCGCAGTTGCGGGCGGCTTACTTTGGCCGTACTGCGGATGAAATCCAGATCGGCCCTGAGAATATCGAAGTTGAGGTTCGTTTTGATAAGCAGGAAGCGGCCAATTTGCAGACCCTGGCAAGCTTTCCTGTGATCCTGAGTGACGGGAGCCAGATCCCGCTGGCTTCGATTGCGGTGCTGGAATACCAGCGCAATTTTGTCCGTATCCAGCGGGTGAACGGAGTCCGGACCCTGAGTGTCTTTACCGATCTCGAGAGCAGTAAAATCAGCTCGACAGAGATCACCCGGCAGTTCCGTTCCCGGTTGATGCCGCAATTACAGCAGGATTATCCCGGTCTGCGTTTTGATTTCGAAGGTGAGGCCAAGGATACGGCGAAGACCGGGCAGTCGATGGCGGTTGGTTTTATGCTGGGGGTGTTCGGAGTATTTGTGATCCTCAGTTATCAGTTCCGCAGTTATCTGGAACCGTTTGTGGTGTTGTTGGCGATTCCATTAGCCTTGATTGGCGTCTTTTGGGGGCATTGGCTACTGGGTTTTGCCCTAAGTATGCCCAGTATCATGGGGTTTGTTTCATTAGCCGGGGTCGTGGTGAATGATTCTATCCTGCTGGTGCAGTATATCCGCCATCATGTCGATGAAGGCGATAGTGTGCATGACGCGGTGGTCAAGGCTAGCCGGGAGCGTTTCCGGGCCGTGTTCCTGACCTCGCTTACTACGGCGGCGGGGCTGTTGCCGCTACTGTTGGAGACTAGCTTGCAGGCGCAGGTGATCCAGCCGTTAGTGATTTCTATTGTGTTTGGGATTTTCACTTCGACTCTGCTGGTACTCTTTATGATTCCGGCAGCCTACGCCATCTTGGCTGATTTCAACCTGGTGCGAAAACATGAGGTGTTGGTGACGGCTTGAGTTGTCGGTTAATGAACAACCATAAAGCAACGGGGCCTCAGGGCCCCGTTGCTTTATCTTTAGTTCGTGAAGGCTTGCAGCTCTTGGTCGTGTTTATCCTGATTGGTATCACTGTGATGAATTGAGACCGCAGCTCTGGTGGTAAGTGGAATTTCCTGATGATGTTTTTGACTCGATGATGGAATTTTAACTGTCAGGACGGACAGCAAAGCGTGAAATTTCAATCACTGATATCTATTACAGGTTGGAAAAAACGTTGACCTGAGGTGAGTGGAGGGTATTTATTTTGAACAAAAAAGCATCGGTTTTTGCTTATAATTACGCCTTTATTTTATTTATAGTTATTTTAGATCTTTTTAGAAGAGGTTTAATGCTTTGATTTTAAATGATTTATATTCTGAATTTTGACGTTTGCTTATAACTATTTACATTTGCTCATTTTCGCCTATTGGTTTCATCAATCTATTTGAATAATACTTGCCGCATCCCATTCAGGGGGCAATTGGTTAGGGGCGGAGGATATGCTCTTTTACTCAAGCGGTGGCATAACGGATTTTGCCCCAGACATTATTGAATTAGAGGCAAAATATGACGCGAACAAGTTCATCTATTCACCAGGCTGATGGTTATAAAATGGAGTCAAATTTACGCAGTGTTGATCTGAATTTGCTCACCGTTTTTGATGCCGTCATGCAGGAACAGAATATTACCCGTGCGGCACATAACCTGGGTATGTCACAGCCCGCGGTAAGTAATGCTGTTGCCCGCCTGAAGGTGATGTTTAATGATGAACTGTTTATCCGTCATGGGCGTGGTATCCAGCCGACCCAGCGTGCGAAGCAGCTGTTTGGTCCTGTCCGCCAGGCGTTACAGTTGGTGAAGAACGAGCTGCCGTCATCGATTTTCTCGCCGGAGACGTCGAACCGCACTTTCAAGTTGGCGATTTGCAGTCCGTCTGATATGCGCTTTGCACCTCGTATCCTGCGAAATGTTGCCGAAGAGGCTCCGAACCTTCGCGTACAATTGGAAGCTGAGTTTGATGCTGAGCTGACTCAGAAAATGCGCTATCAGGAGGTGGATTTCGTCATTGATTATATTCGTTTTGACGAGCCTGGGTTCTGCAGCACCGAGCTGTTCAGTGATGAACTGGTTGTGATAGCGGCCGGTAATCATCCGCGCATTGGTGATACGCTAACTGAAGCGGAATTTGCGGCAGAAAAGCACGCGGTACTGAAGTCGATTCCGGGTGTGAAATTGTTTTCTGACCATATTTACAACCAGCACACCAATTATCATGAGGCCTATCAAGGCGCTAGCCTTAGCAACATTATGTACGTTGCTGGCCAGTCTGATTTAATTGCCGTGATGCCACGTTGGCTGGCGGAATCAGCAGCTCATAATCAGCAGCTGAAGATCCTGCCGCTGCCGTTTGATTCGGCGAAAATCAGTGGTTACCTGAGCTGGCATGAGTCGTCGCAGAAAGATAAGGGCCATATCTGGATGCGTGATCAGCTACTGGAAGTGTGTGGTGATAACTCATACTGATCTCTCTATTTAGGAATATGAAGCCGGCGTTAGCCGGCTTTTTTGATCGCAGTCAGCTTGAATAAACAAGCGAGCAGTACTTTCTCACACTTTGTGTTAATTCTATTAATAAGACGTATAAACCCTGTATTGGCAAGGGATAGGGACTGAGAGCACGGCAACATAAAATGTAAAATATTGTGCTTTATAGTTGCCTTTTTTGGTGTCGGCTGTAGACTTCGCTCCTCTAATAAGCTTACAGGTGTAAGCTAAAATGGCAGAGTAGTTATGGCTGAACGTGATTTTCATATCGTAAATCGAATTCGTACCCAGATTGCCCGTTTGGGTGATCGGGTTGCACTGCGTCATCAGGTTAAGGGCCAATGGCGGGATATTAGCTGGACTGAGTTTGGTGAGCAGATCCATCAGCTTGCTTTGGCAATCTTAAGCCAGGGGCTTAACGTCCAGGATAAAATCGGTATTTTTTCAAGTAACATGCCGCGCTGGACTGTTGCTGATTTTGCAGCTTTATATAACCGCTGCGTAACGGTACCTATCTATCCGACCAGTACCCCACAGCAAGCAGCATACATTATCAACAATGCTGATATCCGTATTCTGTTTGTGGGCGAGCAGGCTCAGCATGACGCGGCGGTGGCAGTAGCCGCTGAATGTCCTCAGTTAGAGCGCATTGTTGTGATGTCTGATGAGGTTGAACTGGCTGATCATCCACTGGTATGCCGCTACGATGATTTTGTTCAGCAAGGTTCTGAAGATATTCAGGCTGAGCTGGAGCAACGCCTTTCACAGACAGCGATGGACGATCTGTTCACTCTGATCTACACCTCAGGTACGACAGGCACTCCGAAAGGGGTGATGCTGGATTACGCCAATGTTGCGGGTCAGATTGAAGGTCATGATGAAAAGTTGGCGCTGGATGAAGGTGATGTTTCGCTGTGTTTCCTGCCGTTGTCACATGTATTTGAGCGTGCTTGGACGTTTTATGTGCTGCACCGTGGTGGTGTTAACTGCTACCTGTCTGATACCAATAAATTGCGTGAAACTCTGCTGGATGTGAAGCCAAATGTGATGTCCGCAGTGCCTCGCGTTTATGAGAAAATTTACTCTGCCGTTCACGATAAAGTTTCTCGCGCACCGTTCCATCGCAAGGTGATGTTTACCTGGGCCGTTAACATGGGCGCCCGTATGGCGCTTTGCCATCAGGAGCAGCGCAAGCCATCGCTGCTGCTTAAGAAGAGCTATAAGTTGGCCGATAAGCTGGTGCTGTCGAAGCTGCGTAAGATTTTGGGCGGTCAGATCAAGTTCATGCCATGCGGTGGTGCCAAGCTCGATGAAAGCATTGGCCGTTTTTTTCATGCTATAGGTATCAATGTCAAGCTGGGCTATGGGATGACCGAAACTACTGCAACGGTTTCTTGTTGGGACGATGAGTGCTTCAACCCTGACTCTATCGGTATGCCGATGCCGGGTGCTGAAGTGATAATTGGTGAAAACAACGAAATTTTAGTGCGTGGCCCGATGGTAATGCGTGGCTACTACAAGATGCCGGAAGAAACAGCTAAGAATTTCACTGAAGACGGTTTCCTGAAAACCGGTGACGCGGGTCATTTTGATGAAAATGGTAACCTGTTTATCACTGATCGCATCAAGGAGCTGATGAAGACATCAGGTGGTAAGTATATTGCGCCGCAGGTGATTGAAGGAGCTATTGGCAAAGACCACTTTATTGAGCAGATTGCGGTAATCGCGGATACTCGCAAGTTTGTCTCTGCGTTGATCGTACCGTGTTTTGAGACTCTGGAAGAGCATGCCCGCGAGCTGAATATCAAATACCAGGATCGCCTAGAGCTGGTGAAGCATAGTCAGATCCGTGAGTTGATCGAAAAGCGGGTGGTTGAACTGCAAAAAGATCTGGCTCGATTTGAACAGGTGAAGAAGTTTACTCTGTTGCCTATGGCTTTCTCGATGGATAAGGGGGAGCTGACCCCGACACAGAAGTTGCGTCGTAAGGTGATTCAGGATCGTTATCATCAGGAAATCGAGATGATGTACGAAGAGAGCCACAAGAGTTCGGTGAGCCAGCATTAATTACAGGCTGATACGCTTGCAGTCTTGAACATATCTATCAAAGGAGCCCTCAGGCTCCTTTGTTGTTTCTATACACCCGGTTTATGTTTTTCGGTTGCCTGATTACGTCAGAACCGTACTATTTCCGCTCAAACCTTCCAGATGAATACTCTCATCGCTGTGCCATATACAGGTAATGATCTCTATTGCATAACCATCCAGCCGGATGAATAAAGGCAATATTATCTAGTGGCAGAGTAATAGTGTGAACTGACTCCAGCCGATAGACTTGATTGCTAAAAAGACGTTACAGTTGTTGCGGGTTACCGTTGTTTGTTATTTCAGGCGGCGGCTCACATAGTATGAAGAAGCAAGTTAGATTTCAATTTAGGCTAAAAGTAAGCCCTAACTATGTTATATCAGCCCGTATAGCTAATTGTTGTGGAGGAAGATACCTGAACCGGCCATAAACAGAATTGCTGTGCTACCCGTGCTGTCTGACGTACGTAAATGTAGTCGTGAATATTGCTATGAAATCACGATGTCCTCCTGTTTACGAATGTTGGTCAGGTTACAGCAGTTCGTTAATGTTCGGGAATAATTAGCTATATGGGATGATGTACACGACCTGGAGGCAAAAAATATGGAAATGTTGTCCGGCGCTGATATGGTCGTTCGATCAATGATCGATCAAGGCGTAAAACATATCTTCGGATATCCTGGCGGATCGGTGCTCGATATTTACGATGCGCTGCATGAGAAAAGCGATATCGAACACGTGCTCGTTCGTCATGAGCAGGCCGCGGTGCATATGGCTGATGGCTATGCCCGTGCGACGGGTGACGTCGGGGTGGTGCTGGTGACGTCGGGGCCTGGGGCAACCAATGCTATCACCGGTATTGCGACCGCCTATATGGACTCCATTCCTCTGGTTGTACTCTCTGGGCAGGTCATGAGTAACCTGATTGGTAATGATGCCTTTCAGGAGTGCGACATGGTGGGGATCTCCCGCCCGGTCGTGAAGCACAGCTTTCTGGTCAAGAACCCGGAAGATATTCCGGAGATCATTAAAAAAGCCTTCTATATTGCTGCCAGCGGCCGTCCTGGGCCTGTCGTAATTGATATCCCTAAAGATATGCTGAATCCGGCTGACACTTATCCTTACAAGTACCCCGAGTCGATCGCGATGCGTTCCTATAGCCCGACCACACAGGGCCACAAGGGGCAGATTAAGCGGGGTGTCAGGGCATTGCTAACGGCGAAGAAGCCTGTACTTTATGTTGGCGGCGGGGCGATTATGTCCGATTGCGGTGAGCAAGTACTGAAACTTGCTGGGTCGCTGAATATTCCTGTGGTCAATACCCTTATGGGGCTGGGCGCTTTTCCGGGAACGCATAAGAACTACTTAGGTATGCTGGGGATGCATGGTACCTATGAAGCCAATATGGCAATGCATAACTCTGATTTAATCTTCGGTATCGGAGTGCGGTTTGATGACCGTACGACCAACAATGTCGCGAAATATTGCCCGAATGCGACCATCATGCACATTGATATCGACCCATCTTCTATTTCCAAGACAGTGGCGGTGGATATACCGATTGTCGGCTCGGCTGATACTGTACTAAACAGCATGATCAAGCTATTGGATGAGCAGGGCGCGAGCAATGACGAGGAGGCTATCGATAGCTGGTGGAGTGAGATTGAATCATGGCGGGCACGCAAGTGCCTGAGCTACGACACCGGTAGTGAGCGTATCAAGCCACAGCAAGTCATTGAGGTTCTTTATAAGCTGACTAACGGTGATGCCTATGTGACTTCGGATGTAGGCCAACACCAGATGTTTGCTGCACTGTACTATCCGTTTGATAAACCGCGCCGCTGGATCAATTCAGGTGGCTTGGGCACCATGGGCTTTGGCTTACCGGCGGCGATGGGGGTGAAGTTTGCTTTGCCCGATGCCGAGGTTGTGTGTGTGACTGGTGACGGTAGTATTCAGATGAATATCCAGGAACTTTCGACGGCCTTGCAATACGATATTCCGGTTAAGATCATCAACCTGAACAACCGCTTTCTGGGGATGGTGAAGCAGTGGCAGGATATGATTTATCAAGGGCGCCATTCCCATTCGTACATGGATTCGGTGCCGGATTTTGCCGCAATAGCAGAAGCTTACGGTCACGTCGGTGTACGGATTTCAGATCCGGCTAAGCTTGATAGCGAGCTGGAAAAAGCGTTGGCGATGAAAGATAAGCTGGTCTTTATTGATATCAGCGTTGATGAAACGGAGCACGTCTATCCGATGTTGATCCGTGGTGGCTCAATGAGCGAAATGTGGCTAAGTAAAACGGAGAGAACATAATGCGCAGGATTGTATCAGTACTACTTGAAAATGAATCAGGCGCATTATCACGGGTTGTCGGCTTGTTTTCCCAGCGGGGTTATAACATTGAATCACTGACAGTGGCTCCGACCGATGATCCGACTTTGTCGCGCCTGAATATTACTACCAATGTGGATGATGATGCTGCCCTTGAGCAGATAGAGAAGCAGTTACATAAGCTGATTGATATTCTTAAGGTCAGCAATGTTACCGAGACTGAGCATGTCGAGCGAGAGCTGATGCTGGTGAAGGTCAAGGCCAGCGGTTTTGCCCGGGCGGAGGTTAAGCGAACGGCTGATATTTTCCGGGGGCAGATTGTTGATGTGACCAGTCAGATTTATACCGTTCAGTTGGCGGGAACCAGTGATAAGCTGGATGCCTTTATTTCTGCGGTTGGAGAAGCAACGGAAATTGTCGAAGTCGCACGAAGCGGCGTGGTCGGTATGGCCCGTGGTGAACGGGCTTTAAAAGTTTAAAGCCTGCCATTACATAATTACTAGCAAGCCCGGCTCGGGGGATCCCTTAGCCGGGCTTATTCTTTAGTTTGGTATTAGACTAAAGTCTAATAGGCAGTAGTCCTGAAGTTTCCAGCTAGCAATGACAGGTTGTATTACCGTGGTGGTGGAGCGCAGGAAGGGTTTCGTCGCTGGCTGTACAGAGGCTGTGGGTAGTAGGAGTATGGCAATGGCGAATAAATTCTTAGTACGGCTGATCACTCTTGTTCTGGTGATGCTGGGTTTTCACATCAGTGCGCTTTATTTCCTGTTGGCGGTGTTGTTGCTCAACACCCACCACAAAGAGATCTTTTGGTAACACTTTGCGAGGCGGGTGCGTATCTGGCTGCAGTCTTGGAAGTTAGAGGTAAGCCTTGATCATCTCGATAGCTCGCTGGGAGTGGCTGCCCAGTAGGGTGAGCGCTTGTTTGATATCCCGATTGAGAACAGCCTTCATCATTTCTTCATGTTCATTGTTGTCGTGGTAACGCTCTTCGTATTGCCGAGTTCGGCATACCCAGATGTGGCGGTAACGTTCTATTTGTTCGTAGACTTCACGGTAAAGATCCAGCATGACTGGTGACAGGCTGTCTTCGAGCAAAGCAAGGTGAAACTGGCTGTGGCGTTGTTCCCATTCGGCAAAGTTCACAACACTCGCAGCCGGGTTGATACGGCTAAGCTTGTGGAAGCTGGTCAGAATATTGAGCTCCCAGTCCTCATCGCCATTTTTAATCGCCCGCTCAAGCAGCACTTGAGATAATAGTTGATTGGTTTCAAACAGATCTTCCAACTCGGTTACTGAAACAGAAGCGACCCAGCAGCCTTTTTGTGGCGTAAAGTTAACGTATTTTTTCCATGATAGCTGGACCAGTGCTTCCCTGATAGGCGAAGCGCCAACGTTGTAGCGGGATTTTAAGTCTGCAACAACAAGTTTTTGTCCCGGAGCTAGTTCGCCGAGCAAGATGTCCTGTCGAATCATATCCATGACTTTGTTGGTCAGTGTGGGACTAGACACTGCATTCCTCATTATTATTTGTTTTTGCTTTTGGCTGTTGCGCCAAAGGGAGGTGGTTCGAGAGCTGATTGCACCTCTAGAGTTGGAGCAGAGTTGTTAAGCGTATTAAAGCGCTTTGTTTCACAAGTAAGCGTTATACTCTGGAGGTATCATGCTGCCGGGTGAGTATACAGTTGAAGAAACAGAGGGGCGATAGATAAGCTGTGGATTTGTGAGTGGTGTTTCGCCTTGTGTAATCCGGGATAAAAAAACGGGAGCCAGTTGGCTCCCGTTTTTGAATCAGCTTACGGCTTACAGTACGTGTACAGAAGCAGTGTTAGTTGTGCCTGATGGTACTAGTGCGCCAGATACCATAACAACGATATCGCCTTTCGCGCCTAGGCCAGTTTCAAGAGCAAGCTCTTTACCGCGACCGTAGAATGCATCAGTGTTTTCGATAGACTCAACAACTACTGGAGTTACACCTTTAGACAGAGCTAGCTGAGCTGCAGTCTTAGTGTTAGTTGTTACTGCAAGGATATTTGCAGTTGGGAAGTATTTACGTACAGAACGTGCAGACTTACCAGCTTCAGTTGCAACAACAATTAGAGGAGCGCTTAGCTTCTCTGCAGTGTCTACCGCACCTTTACATACAGCTTCAGTGATGCGTAGGCGTGGGCTGTCTAGGCGAGAACCTAGTTCTGCTTTTAGGGCTGCATCAGTACGCTCACAGATCTGAGCCATGATAGTTACAGCTTCGATTGGGTATTTACCCTTCGCAGACTCACCAGATAGCATTACTGCATCAGTACCGTCCATGATTGCGTTCGCAACATCACCCGCTTCTGCACGAGTTGGACGTGGGTTCTTGATCATTGAATCAAGCATCTGAGTAGCAGTGATAACCACTTTACGGGCACGGTTACATTTCTCTATCATCATCTTCTGAGCGAAGATTACTTCTTCAACAGGGATTTCAACACCTAGGTCACCACGAGCAACCATGATGCCGTCAGAAGCTTCTAGGATAGCGTCGAAGTTATCAACACCTTCCTGGTTTTCGATCTTAGAGATGATCTGGATGTTTTCGCCGCCGTTAGCATTTAGTAGCTCACGGATTTCTTTCACGTCTTCCGCTTTACGGATGAAAGAAGCAGCAACGAAGTCAACGCCTTGCTCACAACCGAACTTAAGGTCAGCTTTATCTTTTTCAGCAAGTGCAGGAAGCTTCACAGAAACGCCTGGTAGGTTAACACCTTTGTTTTCACCCAGGTCACCGTTGTTAAGTACTTTACACTTAACCTCAGTTTCTGTTGTTTCTAGTACTTCCATCTCGATTAGACCATCGTCAACCAGGATAGTGTTACCTTTAGTCAGGTCTTTAGCGAAACCAGGGTAAGTTACCGCCACGCGGTCTTGGTTACCGATAACAGAAGTATCTGTAGTGAAAGTGAACTCCTGGCCTGCAACCAGAGAAAAGTCTTGACCGTTTTCTAGCTTGATTGTACGGATCTCAGGACCTTTAGTATCAAGCAGGATAGCTAGTTGCTTGCCAGTTTCTGCCATTACATCACGCAGGTTGCTGATACGCTGACCGTGTTCAGCGAAGTCACCGTGCGAGAAGTTAAGACGCATTACGTTCATGCCAGCGTTAGCTAGCTTAGTTAGCATCTCTATTGATTCAGTTTTAGGTCCAATCGTACATACGATCTTAGTCTTTTTCATTGAGGATTGTCTCCGGACGAACTTTTACCCAAGGGAAATTTGAATCACAGTGTTATACCTGAAAAAAGAAGTGCAATTATGTTGAAACACGCCTGCAAACTGAGGGGTAGATCAAATATTTGCAACTTCCTCTGACTGGTTGACGGTGATAATACAAATTTTTTACAAAAATATTGCCTTATGAAAGCATTGGTTGCTTTCATAAGGCAGCACTTGTACACATTTTTACCTTATCGATTCCCTCCTAGGCATATTGCCATATAATCATGGCATGAATGTGTCGCCCTTACATAAAATTGTCCGGCAGACAAGCTAAGGATTATAGCACAGCCCAACTCTTTTATCACCTTGTGATAACATGCAAACTTTTTGCATGTCGTGCTAATTGAGGCTGAAATTATCTACATAATTCACAGAAAAGTTTTGTTATTTATCAAGAGATGGCGAATTTTTGCTGTAAATTGATTTATTTTTTGCCTCAAAATAAATCTGAGGTTTAATTGTTTCCGCTTGTAAACTTTTTGTTTCCAAATGTGTGCAATGTGTTTTTGGGGGAAATAGTCTGTTCTATCAGTAAGAATAAAAAGGTTCAGATATAAGATGGTTCAATAGTTTGTGTATTTATACCAACTAAAACAAAAGAACACCGTTGTGATGTTTTTATATTTTGTTTCTGGTCGGTATTTCAATTACTTGATATCTGCTTTCAATTACCTTGAAGTAAAACCGCTTTGATTAGAGCTGATTCTTATTCAACCTGAACCCGGGATAAGAATTTTGTGAGCCAGCTATGGACAAGTCAGTGGACTTATTTTGTCATGTTGATGATTTTTGACAAGTTTTCATACCTCAATGGCAAAAATTACAACTAGAAAATGGTGAAAGAAAGCGGAGCATTTAATTCCTCTTCGCACCGGTGCTGCTTATTGGGAGTATGGGCATCTAAGAAATCGTAGTGTTGCCAATCAACGCCTTTATGGTAGTAATGATCACTGGAAAAAGACGATTGGGTATCATAAACGCTCGATATTAGAAACTGCGATGTTCCGATATAAGCAGCTGATTAACCCGTCACTCACCTTACGAGATTATAATGCGCAAGTGGGCGAAACTTATGCATCAACCCGAGTATTAAATAAGCTCACAGGGCTAGATATGCCTATTACACGAAAAATCAGCTAAATACGGGAACAATCTGCCTCATTTTTGATTTGTTCAACAAAGTCCTCAATATGCGTTTTGCTCTATCTACTTTCTAAGGAACCTTGAGGAAAGTAAGCGTCTCATAAACCCACGGGGCGGTTATTAATGTGAAAAGTTCCAGGGGAACAATGCATTGATATCCGGCTCTGGCTTGGCCTGCGCCTTCATGCAATGCACCAGGTAGTCATACACAATCAGGTCATTAGCCTTTGCCGTTTTAATGATGCTGTAGAGGACAGCACTGGCATCAGTACCGCTTGGCGTATCGGCGAACAGTCAGTTTTTCATTGTCAATGATCAGAGGTTTTATTGCACGTCCAGCGCGATTTTTGTCGATAGACAGGTGGTCATCTACCACATAGCGTATCAACTTTGGCCATTGCTCTAACGTGTACTTAATCGCTTTGCCTTACTGCCCCTGAGCCAATGACTTTTTGCTTGTTCAGCCACTGATAGAGGTCATCCAGCATCGGTTAGGCTCGCAGTTGCCTCTCGGCTAGGCGTTCTTCAACCGTAAATTTTTTCAGACGCGCTTCCAGCGCATAGAGCTTCTGGATTTTTGCCAGACCACATCCGCCTTGCCAGTTATACCTTTCCCAGGACTTTTTTGGCATCCATGAACTTACGGCGGGCATGTACCATGCACCTTAGATGTTCAATCGTCTTTAAGGTATCATAAGCTTGGTAGCCACCAGTTTTCAAATAGCCGGAAAAGTCCCCCTGATAGTTAGCCGCGCACGCGCCAGCCCGATTATTTTGATAGTTGAACAATGCGATATTTCTGCCCCTGGCGGTGAGAAGTCGGGTGAGTCTGCCCCTGAACAGTAAACCCACATATAACACTGTTTATTTTCCTTGGGGACATTCAGGGGATCCTCATCAGCCTGGATAACAACTGCTGTAATAACGGCGTAAAGGCCTCACTGGCCTGTTCAGCTGTTTTCTCGCACTGGCGGCAGCCGTATTTCGGCTGCACATACTTCAGTACTTTCAGTTGAGCGGGGATGAACTCGAGCTTTTCACTGATATCTTCGGTTCCTTAAGGGAAATATGATGATAAGCGTGCTGAAGGGCTATTTGAATGTGGTGATTATGGGGCGCTTACAAATAAAACGACTTTTACGTTCCAGTATCGTGACGGTGCCATGCTTATCTAAAGCAGTATCAATTTTCCAATCACCATATCGTTCTCGGCTACATACAATAGGTAGGCGCTCATCAATGTAACCGGCGTTCTTATTCGCTGGAATCTTGTCCTGTCTACCTCTTCGATATCTGCTCAGGACTCCAGTTGTTCTCAAATAATGGCTGGATGAATATTGTTCGCTTTGTTGGTATTTTGCACTCTCGGATTACTTGCGATTATATCTGAGTCACTTTGGGACAATAAATTTCCCCATCGCTGTATCTCTTTAACTCTCGATATACATACAGTATAACGATGGCATTTTATTGTGTTAGCGATATCTGAAATAGAAATCCCCTGTTCCAAAAGGGCAGAAATCTGGTATATTCTCCTTTCGGTCAACTGCTGATAACTCATGGTAGTACTGCTTGTTTCTTTGATGAGAAGAGCGTACCAATTTCGGCCATTGGCTTCCTCTTCTACACCTTCCCATGAGTGTCGCAGTTATTATCTGAAATCAGGTTTTACGCTAATATATTTAGATATTTAGCATATTATGATAAATTAATCAAAACGCTCATAATGATCCAACAAAGATATGAACTAAAATATATGAAAGAGTTAAATGAGAGACTGGTAACCCTGTTTTGTTATGACGATAAATCAGCTGGAATGTTGATGCGAAGCACCTTGAATTCTTTATGCAAAGTAGAAGCCTATCACTCAAATCGGAAAGGTGATATCATCCAGATCTTGGAGTGTCATCCTATTCAATTAATATTCATTGCTGGTTCTGAAGAGTATCTAAAAGATATATATCGTAGCGTTAATAAATTCTATGAAAGTAAACCTATTGCAGATGATATCAAAACCATTATCGTTGCAATACCTAATGTATTTAATACACAGTCGTTAAACTTTTTAATAGATCAAGGTTATGATCTTATTTTAAATGACACTTATCAGTTGGTTGAATTTAATAAAAAATTTCACCCATTATATAAAAAAATAAAGGCAAGAAAGCTATTAGCCTCTAAACTTAACACCGTGGAAATAACTGAATCATTGTATATTCAGATTATATTTAAGTTTTTGTCCGATCATCGCCTTGTGAAGATTATTTTCCGGGATTATATAAACAGAAAATACAAGATTGAAAACCTTGAGACTCTCTATAAAAAAACTAATAAAACTAGCTTGTTGACTGAGTTAACACACTACTTTGTAGAAGGTAATAGTTTTCAGCGTGGACTTGGTTACTCCGCAAAATTGTTAAAAGCAAGCCCCTGGTCGTTCAGGGCAAATCTTATGCTAAGTAAGTATTATATAGCCAAGTCACCAGAAAGATCTTTAGCACATTTTTTAAAGACAGATCAAAGTCAGTTGGGTGAAATAGATCCTGACTTCATTTTCGAACTGCAGGTAAAAAACCAGTTTAGCAGCTCATTAGGAATCCTAAATAAATATATTCTATCACGGGAAGATGCTGTGTTGGATCTAGCAATATCAGCAGTAAGTTGGTTTTTGTATCAGCCAAAAGTACTGAGAAAGTTTTTTGTTAGTGCACTCAGGAATAATCGGACAAGGATAAATATCACCAAGAAAATCACTCAAAGTTATTCGAAAGAGACGGGTGTTGTGTTATCAGTGATACCGATTTTATTAGCGGGTAAATCTTATGCAGTGGCAGAAATTATAAAGCGCAAGATTCGAGAATTAGAAGACTATGATGTTTCACCTAAAGAAGCGATAGTATATTCATTGATGTTTTCTCTGCTTGGCAGAAACAGTTACTCTAATAGAATCAAGTTCGATGATAATCCTGAAGCTTTTAACCAATCACAGCATAAAACGGTATTAAAAGTAACAGGTAGAATAGAAAAAGAGGTAAAATTAAAGATTAAAAATGTTACAGAATGCAATAATGCCGATGGTATTTACAAGAATTATAGACAATACCCATTATCTAATGAATTATCATATGCATCATGTGTATCATTGGGCAAGTTGGGTATAAATGATGAGCGGTTTAAGCATTTGATCAATACATCTATTTTTCTTGAAACATCTACTGAAAAAAGAAGTGAACTAAGAAAGATAAAATCTCGGGTATTCTAATTGGTAATGATGATGTTGTTTACCAAATGGTTTTTTGATTACTATCGAGTATCAGCTAATTTAAGTAACCGCTGAGGTATAGGTGCAGTTTGAATACTGGTAAAATCAATTGTTCCTGCAACTGTCCAAGGTTAAATTGTCGATTGAACTTAAAACAAAAGTAACTGTTCACCCGCAAGCGGTTGATAGTTCGCACGTTAGCTTTTTGGGTATTGGGTAATCGGTCTTTTCAATGCAGGCATGCACTACCGATTTTAACCAGTCGTACGAATTGAGCCTTAGCAGCTTTGCCATTTCAAGGAGAGATAGTATATGTTGCCTAAACAGTTCTCCTCGATGGGAACGCACACAATAACAACACTTACGCCAGACTACATAGCCATGTATAACCCGCTCAGCAGCATTGTTTGTCAGAGGGATACTGGCATTATCTAAAAAACGCCACAGCATGACATCGTCATCAAGCAATCGCTTGCAACGACCTCGATATCGTTTTGAACACTGATATTGACCCTTTCTGAGTTGTGCCTGCCAAGATGATCTTAACCGCTTGAACCGCCCGCAAGATAAGGCATGAGTCAATTTACCTGCTTCATATTGGTGTCTGGTTCTAAATACCATTTGAGCGACGAGTACCAGCCTAGCGCCGATTGGTGGGTTGTCCTTACCGACATTATCAGCGATAGCAATCACACTACGAAGAATATGGGCCCGGCAAAGTTGCCTCTGGTTTTCATCGATATATCGATAGCTGCTGTACCGGTCGGTCACGAGGATGCCATTAAGCTCTTTTCCCAAAAGCCGGATGAAGGCCACTGTGGTCTGTATTTCAACGTCCGGAACAAGGATTCCGAGAACGGGTGATCTGACCCAGCAGTTTTAGACACCGAGTTAAGCGAGTAAAATCACTTAACGAGATAAACAATGACAAACACTAAAACACGTATCAGGCACACCGAAGAGTTTAAGGAACTGGTGCTTAAGAACATCGGTTCCAGAGGCAGTACGACAACTTAATCTACATGCTTCCTAAATATATGGCTGGCGTAAGAACGCAAGGAAGGACTCCGCCAGTGAACGCGAGGCTGATCTTGCAACCGAAAACGCTCGTCTGAAGCGCCTCCTCTCCGAGCAAGCGGAGGAGCTTGAAATAGTAAAAAAAGCCGCCACCTACTTCGCGAAACATCTAAAATAGCGAGCTTTGAGTTCATGCAAGTGCACCTTGAGCAGTTCTCAGTAATGAGGATGGCCAAGGTTCTTGCTGTATCGCGTAGTGGGTTTTACTACTGGCTAAAGCATCGTCATGAAATTAGTCAACGGGATAGAGCTCGTACGCTGCGTGACATAACGGTCAAAAAGGCGTTCGAAGCTAGCAAAGGTCGTGATGGTGCAAGATGTATCCAGGTAGAACTGGCAGAGCAAGGGAACAAGCACAACCTCATACGATATCAGACAGCATGAAAAGGCAAAGCCTGGTTGCAAAAGTTGCGCGTAAATTTTAGGTCACAACAGATAGTAAGCATTCCTTACCCGTTGCGCCTAAACTTCTGGAAAAAGATTTTACTGCTGATGCACCGAATCAGAAGTGGGCTGGCGATATCACCTACTTGATGATAAGTGAGGGCTGGCTTTATCTTGTTGGGGCAGATCAAAACGTAATTCTGAAAATAAAAGAATAATTAAATCTAGGTAAACCACCGCCTCTGGCGGTGTGACTCGACAAGGCTCCGCCGTTCAGGCGTGCAGAAGTGAGAAAATGGTCTCCTTTATAGAACCGGCAAGTTCACAAGGAGGCCATGATGAGAGATTGGCAGAGCCAAGCTCACGTAAAGCATTATTGCAAATATCACGTCGTATTTGTGCCTAAATATCGAAAGAAAGCCATTTATGGCTCTCTTCGTCGAGATATCGGCAAGATTTTTAGTGAGTTGTGTAGGCAACAAGGAATAGAAATTGTGGAAGCTCATGCGATGAAAGATCATATTCATATGCTTCTAATGATTCCACCGAAATACAGCGTTGCCAACACAATAGGCTTTCTGAAGGGAAAGTCAGCTATCAGGATTTATCGAGAACATTTGCAGGTGAAGCGCAATTTTACCGGACGGCATTTTTGGGCACGAGGATATTGCGTAAGTACTGTTGGATTAGATGAACAGATGATTCGTGAATATATAAGAAATCAGGAATCAGAAGAGAAGCGACAAGAACAACTGCAACTCTCAGGTTTATAAATATAGCCCCCTCCGGGGGCTTTCATCATACCCCCGGCTTTGCAGGTGGTTCATGATTGCACATCCATCAAAAGAACTTAAATTTATTCAGGATTTAATTATCAATCAATTACAATCTAAATTACCAATCCATGATGTTGCGACTGCATATATCAAAGGAAAAAGTATCAAAGACAATGCTTTCCCACATGCAAAGTCAAAATACTTGTTAAAAATGGACTTAAAGAGTTTTTTCCAAGTATAAAGCCTGACTTATTTTTTAAAGAGTGCCGACACCAAGGAATTGCATTATCTGATTTAGATAAAGACCTTTTAGAAGGGGTTCTTTTTTGGAAAACTAGGCGGGCAAAAAGTTTGAGTTTAAGCATTGGAGCTCCTAGTTCTCCGCTAGTATTTAACTTTATTCTTTATAGATTTGATAATGCTATAAGTCAGTTATGTCAATCCGAAGGAATAGTATACACACGTTACGCAGATGACCTAACGTTCTCCACTAATAAAAGAGGGGCTATTTTATCATTTCCACCAAAAGTAAGAAGAATCCTTGGCACACTCTATGATGGCAACATCAAGATAAACCTTAGAAAAACGGTGCTATCTTCTAAGGCCCATAATAGACATGTTACTGGTATAACCCTCACAAATGATGGAAAACTGAATATTGGTCGAGAAGAGAAGCGAAAGTTATCTGCAGCGGTCTATCGCTACGCATCCCAGATGCTTGAGTTAGAAGAAATTTTGGTCCTCAGAGGTAAGCTCTCATATGCTACTTTTCTTGAGCCCGAATTTCTCGAAAGATTGATTAGAAAATATGGGCAGCAAGTCAAACCAGACTGGCCTTGCAATCATCTCTCAGCCCTTGTTCTGCCTGGATCTCACAGCATAGCCTTCTAATGATTCTGTTGACGTTGTTGTCTCCGGTCTTTGGCTGAGATTTTATCCCTATTACAGTCGTCGTCGACGACAGAACTCCATCAGAAAATCCCCCCGTCAACTTCACCACTATCTACTCAGGAGAATCTCATCCCAGATTCATAGCTGATTGCCCTCAGAATCACCCCTGACGAACAGAACACGGTTCTGAGTATGAATATCAGTCTAAAGATTAACGGCTGTTTCTGGCGGTGTGAGTGGTTCCTAACAGGTGAGGGGCTGAATGATTTATGGGATAACGAACCAATTACCGCCCTTGGCAATTGGTCTTAATCTTGTCACATCTGTATCGTCCTGAATTTCTGTCTGAGTATTCTGGCCTTACTGTCAGACTCAATCAGTCAGGTATCTAAATCATTTATATATTAATAACTTGAACCCAAGGGAACGGATGTTGGTTATATATGTTAGTAACCGCTCGCTAATTTTCAGCCAGCGTAGTACAGCTGAAGTGTGGTATGAAATTGGTTAGTTTGATGATTGCGCGGAAGAGTGTTGTTTGTGATATGTGGTATGAAATTGCAGATAGAAATGTAGCTAAGAGTAATATTTCTGATGTATTTCAGTTAGCTAGATGGAAAGATGCTTACCGGAAGTCACTGCGGACCGGATATAGACAGGCCAGAAACAGAAAAGGCTGATAGGTTTCCCTATCAGCCTTTCTTCAATCTGGTGGCCCCTCGCAGACTTGAACTGCGGACCAAGCGATTATGAGTCGCCTGCTCTAACCACTGAGCTAAGGGGCCTTTGTGCGAGAAATTATATGAGATGGTTTCGCACTTGTCTAGCGAATAAAGTGATTGTTTTGTTTGCTTTTTAATCATTTGACGGAAAGTGTATGGCGATAGCGGGAAATAGCTAAGATATTGATATTTAGATGTATCGCCACAAATAAAAAAGCGAGCCGGTTGGCTCGCTTTTCTGATCTAGGTCGATACGTTTACTCGTCCAGGAAGCTGCGCAGTACATCTGAGCGGCTTGGGTGGCGAAGTTTACGCAGTGCCTTAGCTTCGATCTGACGGATACGCTCACGGGTAACGTCGAACTGCTTGCCCACTTCTTCTAGGGTGTGGTCAGTGTTCATATCGATACCGAAACGCATACGCAGTACTTTTGCCTCACGTGGTGTCAGGCCAGCCAGTACATCGTTGGTTGCGGCGCGCAGGTTGGTCGCTGTCGCGGCATCCATCGGTAGCTGAAGCGTGGTATCTTCAATGAAGTCACCTAAGTGCGAATCTTCATCATCACCGATTGGCGTTTCCATTGAGATTGGCTCTTTAGCAATCTTCAGTACCTTGCGGATTTTGTCTTCCGGCATTTGCATGCGCTCTGCCAGCTCTTCCGGCAGTGGTTCACGGCCCATCTCCTGAAGCATCTGGCGAGAGATACGGTTCAGTTTGTTGATGGTTTCAATCATGTGAACAGGGATACGGATAGTACGTGCCTGATCGGCGATTGAACGGGTGATAGCCTGACGGATCCACCATGTTGCGTAAGTCGAGAACTTGTAACCGCGACGGTATTCGAATTTATCTACCGCTTTCATCAAACCGATGTTACCTTCCTGGATCAAATCCAAGAACTGTAGGCCACGGTTGGTGTATTTCTTCGCGATCGAAATAACCAGACGCAGGTTAGCTTCAACCATTTCTTTCTTCGCACGGCGAGCCTTGGCTTCACCGATAGACATGCGGCGGCTGATATCTTTGATACGTTCAATAGTCAGGCCGGTGTCTTCTTCCAGCATGCGTAGCTTTAGTGTAGAACGACGCAGATCTTCTTCGTAGTTCTTCAGGCGTTCAGCGTAAGGCTTGCCAGAGTTCAGTGCTTCGTCGATCCACTCGGTAGAGGATTCGTTGCCAGCAAACAAGTTGATGAAGGTTTTCTTCGGCATCTTGCTGTTGTCGACACACATACGCATGATAAGGCGTTCGTTAGTACGAACCCTGTCCATTGAATCGCGTAGTGAGCTAACCAGGCGGTCAAATTGTTTCGGGATAAGACGGAACTGTTTGAAGATTTCTGATAGCTCTTCAACTGCAACTTCGGTTTTCGCATCGTGGCGGCCGTAAGTTGTAATTGCGGTAGCCATTTTCTCGTAAGAATCACGAAGTTCCATGAACTTCTCACGCGCTAGCTCCGGATCGATGCCAGTATCTTCTTCGTCTTCATCAGAGTCGTCGTCTTCTTCAAGATCTTTGTCTTCGTCTTCAAGATCAGATTCGCTTAGCTCTGAGCCGATATGTGTTGCGGTTGGTGCTGCTGTTTCCTCTTCATTAGGATCAACAAAACCAGAAATAATGTCGGTTAGACGAAGTTCGTCTGCTTCAACCTTGTCGAATTGCTCAAGTAAGTGAGCAATGGCGGTCGGATACTCTGCTACTGAGCACTGAACTTGGTTGATACCATCTTCAATGCGTTTTGCGATATCAATTTCGCCTTCACGAGTAAGTAGTTCTACTGTACCCATTTCGCGCATGTACATGCGAACTGGATCGGTAGTACGGCCGATCTCGCTTTCTACGCTAGAAAGGGCTTGAGCGGCGGCTTCAATAGCGTCTTCGTCCGCATTATCTTCAGTCATCATTAATTCATCGGCATCAGGGGCTGTTTCAACCACCTTAATACCCATGTCATTAATCATCTGAATAATGTCTTCCACCTGATCGGAATCAACGATATCTTCCGGTAAGTGGTCATTTACTTCTGCGTAGGTCAGATAGCCTTGTTCTTTGCCTTTAGCGACAAGTAACTTAAGCTGAGACTGCGGATTTTGCTCCATAGACGATATCCAACTTCGGGTCTGAGTGAGAGTTTAGTATGCAGAGATGCAAACCTGTAAACTTAACAAATTTTTGAATTGTTGACTACTTACTAGCCGGGACGGTTGAGTATAAGTAACTGCAACTCCCGCTTCTCTTCGACTGATAAGCCGACGGTGTTCGATTTAGCCTGCAACTTTTCGATTTGTTGTTTGACGCATTGATCGATAACTTTATCCATCGCGTCCAAAAATACATCTAGAGTGTTGTCCTCGTCTTTTGCGAGGGGCAGTTGCCATGAGGCCAAACGGGCCATCATGTTCTCGCTTTTGCTGCCACGCCAGGACTCTAGTAACTGGCCTGTAGTGATATTGGGGTTAGTTCGGCATTTATCAACCACTGATAACAATAAATTTAGTCCAGGAACATCAATCCCTTCAAATGCAGCCATATCAAATTCCAGGCTGTTTACAAAACCGGGGTTTTGGATC
The DNA here is from genome assembly GCF_947502415.1 of uncultured Photobacterium sp. GTDB lineage: Bacteria > Pseudomonadota > Gammaproteobacteria > Enterobacterales > Vibrionaceae > Photobacterium. The sequence continues at coordinate 80,030 of NZ_CANMZV010000014.1, forward strand.
AGTAGAGCAATGACATCACGCATTGGTGTACGCTTGATGTTTTGCTGCGGCTGAAGTGGTCGCTGGTTGTCATCCCGTTTCAGTTCAAGCCTGATTTGATCTGGTGGTAACCCTAAATTATAGCCTAGTGCATTTAACAGGTATTCACGAAGCGTTTCGCCCGCAACTTTTTCTAATAGCGGTTTGGCCAGCGTTTTCAGCTTTGCCTTGCCTTCTTTGCTGCTCATATCCACTTGTGCAACCAGTGAGTTGAACATGAATTCCGACAATGACATCGCTTCGCTGACTTGTTGCTCGAAACCCTCACGGCCAAATTGACGGATATAGGTATCCGGATCCTCGCCATCGGGCAGGAACATGAACTTGAGCTGTCGGCCGTCGGTCAGGTAAGGCAGGGCTTGCTCCATCGCTCGCCATGCCGCATCGCGACCGGCGCGATCGCCGTCGTAACAGCAAACGACAGTACCTGTTTGGCGGAACATGGTCTGGATATGATCGCCGGTCGTGGAGGTACCTAGGGAGGCAACGGCATAGTCGACCCCGAATTGCGCCAGGGCAACGACATCCATATAGCCTTCTACCACCAGAAGTTTTTCTGGTTCGCGATGGGCCTGAAGGACTTCGTAAAGGCCATAGAGTTCACGGCCTTTATGGAAAATCGGGGTTTCCGGCGAGTTGAGGTATTTGGGGGTACCATCACCCAATACCCGGCCACCAAAGCCGATAACACGGCCACGGCGGTCGTGGATTGGGAACATAACCCGCCCTCGAAAGCGGTCATAACGGCGGCCGTTATCGTTCTCGATCAGCATTCCCGCGGTTACCAGCCCCTGTTGGGCTTCCATATCGCGGCCAAAGCGGTTGCGAACAAGATCCCACTGGTCGGGTACAAAACCGATACCGAACTTCTGAACCACTTCACCTGACAGGCCCCGGTCTTTCAGGTAGTCAACGGCAACCTGGCCTTCTTGGGTGCGGAGCTGGGATTTATAGAACTGGGAAATTTGTCCCATCATCTCATAAAGCCCTAGCTTTTCTTTGCTGCGCGTACCGGGTTGGCCACCGCCGCTGCCTTGTTCGCGAGGCACTTCCAGCCCAAGCTGTGAGGCCAGTTCTTCTATTGCCTCGACAAATTCCAGGCGGTCGAATTCCATAACGAAATCGAGGACGTTGCCGTGGGCGCCACAGCCGAAGCAGTGATAGAACTGCTTTTCCTGGCTGACAGAAAAAGAAGGGGTTTTCTCATTATGGAAGGGACAGCAGGCACCAAAGTTCTTGCCTTGCTTTTTTAGTTTCACCCGTGCATCAACCACATCCACGATATCATGTCGTGAGATGAGATCATCGATAAATGAACGAGGGATTTTTCCAGCCATAGAGAAAGCTTTACCTGATAAAACGTGAGTAATACCAAACTAAATAGCTATTAAGCACTTAAGGATATAGCGATTTAGATTGGTATCAAATTCTAAGAATTATGGGAGCGAAATACAAACAAGCCGCGCATTCCTAAATGGATAGCACGGCTTGTTGCAGAATTGGGTTAGTATTAGCTAAGTTTAGCTTTCACTAATTGGCTAACTTTACCCATATCGGCACGACCCTGAACCTGCGGTTTTAGTACGCCCATCAGTTTGCCCATGTCTTGCATGCTGGCAGCTCCGGTTGCAGCAATAGCTTCATCCAGCAGAGCAGCAACTTCGTCGTCGCTCAGTGGTTGAGGCATGAACTCTTCCAGAACTGAAATTTCAGCCAGCTCAACATCAGCAAGATCCTGGCGACCTGCAGCTTCATATTGAGCAACAGAATCACGACGTTGCTTCACCATTTTAGTCAGCACTGCCAGCACGTCGTCTTCGGAAAGAGTGATCTTTTCGTCAACTTCACGCTGTTTGATGGCAGCCATAACTAAACGGATAGCACCTAGACGAGGCTTATCTTTTGCCTTCATCGCCGCTTTTTGTTCGTCTTTAAGACGTTCAATCAGAGTCATAACACGTTCCTTCTGTTAATTAATCGTTCGATTAGTACAGACGAACGCGACGCGCGTTTTCGCGAGCCAATTTCTTCAGGTGACGCTTAACTGCCGCTGCTTTCGCACGTTTACGTACAGTAGTAGGCTTTTCGAAGTGTTCACGACGACGTACTTCAGAAAGGATACCTGCTTTTTCGCAAGAGCGCTTGAAACGACGTAGTGCTACGTCAAACGGTTCGTTTTCACGTACTTTGATTACTGGCATGTAATACTCACCTCAGAGTGATTCGGTTAACGCTGACGTTCAAAAGTGTCAGCTGATTAAAAATGGTGCGAAATTCTAATCTGATCTGGGGGCATTTGTAAAGCATTCTGCAACCCTGAACTGGTTAATTTCTGTTAAGGGCGGTAACATTGCCTCCAATTACCATAAGTATAGAGGTTGTTATGCGTATACTGGGCATCGAAACCTCCTGTGACGAAACAGGCGTTGCTATTTTCGATGATGAAAAGGGCCTATTGGCACATGAGCTTTATAGCCAGGTAAAACTGCACGCGGACTATGGCGGTGTGGTGCCTGAGCTGGCCTCGCGTGACCATGTTAAAAAGACAATTCCGCTGATCAAGGCGGCGTTGGCGGATGCTGGCCTGACCCCGGCTGATCTTGACGGGGTTGCTTATACCGCAGGCCCCGGTTTGGTTGGTGCTTTGCTGGTAGGTGCGACCATTGGCCGTAGCTTGGCGTACGCATGGGATTTGCCAGCGGTAGCTGTCCACCATATGGAAGGTCATTTGTTGGCTCCGATGCTGGAAGATAATCCGCCTGAATTCCCGTTTGTGGCGCTGCTGGTTTCCGGTGGTCATACCATGATGGTGGAAGTGAAAGGGATCGGTGAATACCAGATCCTGGGTGAGTCGATTGATGATGCCGCCGGTGAAGCATTTGATAAAACAGCTAAACTGATGGGACTGGATTATCCGGGTGGGCCATTGCTGTCGAGACTGGCAGAGAAGGGCACACCGGGTCGCTTTAAATTCCCGCGCCCGATGACCGATCGTCCGGGGCTGGATTTCAGCTTTTCAGGATTGAAGACATTTGCAGCCAATACAATCCGTGCCAATGACGATGATGAGCAGACCCGTGCGGATATCGCTTTTGCTTTCCAGGAGGCCGTTGTTGATACTTTGGCAATCAAATGTAAGCGAGCTCTGAAACAGACCGGGTTTAATCGCTTAGTGATTGCTGGTGGCGTGAGTGCGAATAAGTATCTGCGCCAGGAACTGGAGAAGCTGATGGTTGGAATGAAGGGTGAGGTGTTCTATCCGCGTACTGAATTCTGCACTGATAACGGGGCGATGATTGCATATGCAGGGATGCAGCGCCTGAAGAACCAGGAAATCATGGATCTTGGGGTGAAGGCTTACCCGCGCTGGCCGATTGACCAGCTTAAGCCGATTCGTGACTAAGTATCAGCTTGATGAATATATTAAGGGCGACCCCAGGGGCCGCCCTTTTTTTATCTGTTATAGAAAGCTATCGTTTTCAGTGCTTGGAATTGCGGGTGAATTTGTTCCAGATTTTGCTTTCCTTGCCTTCGAGCAGTCGGCGGACATTCTCATGGTGGCGAAAGACGATCAGGCAAGAGAGCATGGAAACCGGCATGGTGTATTCCGGTTTAATCCACCAGGTAAACATTGGTGCCATCAGGGCGGTGATCAATGAGCCAAGTGAGGAGTAACCGCAAATCAGAACTGTTAGCAGCCAGGTGCCGATCAGTATTCCGCTGAGATCCCAGCCAATTGGCGCCAGGGCTCCGAGGGCGGTTGCGACGCCTTTGCCGCCGCGAAAATGGAAAAAGAGTGGGTAGATATGGCCCAGGCATGCGGCAATGCCGATTATCCCTAGCAGGAAAGGGTTGACGCCAATAAAGTAACTTAGCCAGACCGGTAGCATGCCTTTGAGGATGTCGCATACCAGCACCATGGCTGCTGCGCCCCGTCCGCCAAGGCGCAGGACGTTGGTCGCTCCCGGGTTGCCGGAACCGCTGTCGCGGGGATCCGGTAGGCCGCAAAGGCGGCAGATCAGCACGGCGCTTGATATCGAGCCAAGCAGGTAGGCGCCAATAATGATCAGAAGAACAAGTGGTGTCATGCAAACTTCCAACGGCTAGTGACAGAGGTATCGTCTTCTTCAAAATGACTGCTGATCTTTAGGGGCAGACTTTCATGCCGCATTGGCACTCATGTGGTATAGTGCTCGCATTCTGTCCGCATTGCTGATGCACTGTGGCAGATGAGCGTCATGATTGTTGACGATTACGACCTGATAATACGCGTTTTTGCTCAAATTAGGTATCCGACCTCTAACAAAATTAGCGATTGAACATGGATTCAGTATTTATCGAACATCTTGAAGTTATCGCCACCATTGGGGTGTATGACTGGGAACAGGCCATCAAGCAGAAGTTAGTGCTGGATTTGGAGGTGGCGCATGATAACCGCCCGGCGGCAGAGAGCGATGATGTTGCTTATGCCTTGGATTATGCCGCGGTAAGCAATGCTGTCACAGAGCACATTCAGAATGGCCGTTTTTTGTTGGTTGAGCGTGTTGCCGAGGAAGTGGCAACCTTGATTATGACTCAGTTTTCTGTGCCGTGGATCCGGGTTAGGGTAACCAAACCTGGTGCGGTAGTGAATGCCCGAGGGGTCGGGGTGCTGATTGAACGGGGCAGTAAGTGACCACCGTTTATATCAGTATCGGTTCCAATATTGAGCGTGAATACCACATTCATGCGGCGGTTGCCGAGCTGAAAAAATTGGGAGCCGGGATCCGGGTCTCGAAGATATTTGAAGCTGAACCAGTCGGGTTCAGCGGGCCGAATTTTTACAATTGCGTTGTTGAAATGGAAACGTCTCTGCAGCTTGCTGTTTTGCAGCAGACCCTCAAGCAGGTTGAGCTGACTTATGGGCGGGCTCCTGACGCGCAGAAGAATCAGAGTCGAACTTTGGATTTGGATATCCTGCTGTTTGGTGATGTGGTGCAGGATAACTCACCGCACCTTCCACGTTCTGATCTGTATAAGTTTGCTTTTGTGTTACTGCCGATGGTTGAGCTGTGTCCTGAGCGGGTGATCCCTGGAGATGGGCGGACAGTCAGCGAGATTTGGCAGGCATTTGAACATACACAGGCGCTTTGGCCTGTAGAAAAAGTTGCATGTTAAAGGATAGATAATGAGTCATTTTGAAGCCTTCGCATTGGCCCTGATCCAGGGGCTGACTGAGTTTTTGCCTATTTCGAGTTCGGCTCACCTTATTCTGCCGTCTCAAGTTTTTGGGTGGGCAGATCAAGGGTTAGCGTTTGATGTCGCGGTGCATGTTGGTACTTTGGCTGCTGTTATTGGTTATTTCCGCAAGGAAGTGGTGGCTTTGCTGGGAGCCTGGTTGGGCTCTATTTTCAAAGGCCGCCGTTGCGGCGAGGCCAAGTTGGCATGGATGATCGTACTGGCGACGATACCGGCCTGCTTGTTTGGCTTGTTTATGAAAGACATTATTGAGCTTTATCTGCGCTCGGCGTGGGTGATTGCCGGTACAACGATTTTCTTTGGTTTGCTTTTATGGTGGGTGGACTCCCGTGCAAGTTTGCATGCTGATGAGTATCAGACTAGCTGGAAGCAGTCATTGTTTATCGGTCTTGCTCAAGCCGCTGCGATGATCCCGGGGACTTCCCGCTCGGGAGCGACGATGACGGCAGCACTGCATCTGGGCTTTACCCGAGATGCGGCAGCACGTTTTTCTTTCCTGATGTCGATCCCGATTATTTTGCTTGCCGGCGGTTACCTTGGACTGAAACTGGTTACGAGCGGTGAAGCAGTTGATTTGGGTTCCCTGGGTATTGGTATTGCCGTGTCATTTGTCAGTGCCTATGCATGTATCCACGTTTTTCTGAAGCTGGTAACCCGCTTGGGGATGCTGCCATTTGTGATTTACCGCTTGTTGCTGGGCGCAGGCCTGATTGCATTCTTGCTTAGCCAGTAAGGTGAGTTTGATTAGATATAGAAAGCCCGGCATTTTTGCCGGGTTTTTTATTTTTCGATGAGAAGAGAGCCCTTCTTACCTGAAGGTTGCTAGGCAGGCTTTGATAGCTTCTGTACGGCGCAGAGCCAGTTGTTCTTTGATCTCTTTGCCCTTGAAGCCAGCCTCGATAATTGGTTTGACATCGACGTTCTGGGCGGCCGAGAACGCAGTTTGAAGACTATCTGCCTGGGGGTAGGCATCATCTTCGTGGTTAGTACGACCGCGGACATCGGCATGGCAACACAGAGCCAGTTGCCCAATACGCTCAGGCTTTCTCCAGGCGTCCATCTGGTCGAAGATCTTGATAAAGGTGCCCGGGCGTAGCTCATGGGCGTTATGGATCTTAGTATGTTGGGCGCAGACGACCAGTGCGAGGTCACGGTAGTCATTCGGTATCCGTAACCGCTGACACAATGCCTTGATGGCATTGAGCCCCGTCTGGCAATGCATCGTGTGGCTAGGCCATTCTTCCTTTGGTGTTAAGGCCTTGCCAAGGTCATGAACCTGGGCGGCAAAACGGATGATAGGAGCTTCGCTTAGTCGGGCGGCTTGTTCGGCAACCAGTACGGTGTGTAGTCCACAGTCGATTTCCGGGTGCCATTGCTCCGGTTGTGGGATGCCGAACAGGGCATCAAGCTCTGGCATGATAACGCCAAGGGCGCCGCATTGTCTGAGAACCTTGAGGAATACTTCCGGGTTGGCTGATGAGAGGGATTTTTCCCACTCTTTCCAAACTCGCTCCGGAGTCAGGGCTTTGAGTTCACCGGCCACCACCATTTCCTGCATCAGTGCCATGGTTTCCGGTGCAACGGTAAAGCCAAGGTGGGCAAAGCGCGCGGCAAAACGAGCAACACGAAGAACGCGTAGTGGGTCTTCGACAAAGGCTGGCGAGACATGGCGCAGTTGCTTGTTCTGTAGATCCTGCTGGCCGTTATAAGGGTCGAACAGGGTTCCGTCGTCGGCCCGGGCGATGGCGTTGATGGTCAGATCCCGCCGCATCAAATCTTGTTCAAGGGTGACGTCTGGAGCCGAATGGCAGATGAAACCAGTATAACCATGGCCGGACTTGCGCTCTGTCCGAGCTAATGCGTATTCCTGCTTGGTTTTTGGATGCAAGAAAACAGGAAAGTCACTGCCGACCTGGCTGTAGCCCCGATCGAGCATTTGTTGCGGTGTGGCACCAACCACAACCCAGTCTTTGTCTTTTACTGTCAATCCCAGCAGCGCATCACGGACGGCACCACCGACAAGATAGGTTTGCAAGCTTAACTCCTTTCGTTTTACAACGACGAATTTGGATATCGTATTGATCACCTTTGCGTTATAGATCGCTTCAATACGGTATCAGGGTATACAATCTTGGGTAGCAAAGGTAATTTAGTGCTAATTCCACAAATATATTACAGTCCTGATAAAGAATACCAAACTGAACAAGAATCTAAGCCTTTTCAATGTTACGGACAGGTTAGTACATTGTTCAGTTTGGTGTTTCAATAGGCCAAGTATCATCAACCACAGGTACAAGAGTATAAGGTATGTACAAGGATTTCTTTGGAATAACCGAATCCCCATTTTCAATTGTACCCAGCGCTCGATTCCTCTATCTCAGCGAACGTCACCGGGAAGCGTTGACTCATATGCTGGCGAGTTTGTCGGGGGGGGGCGGCTTTGGGTTGCTGACGGGTGAAGTCGGAACCGGAAAAACTACTGTGCTACGGGCTCTGGTATCCCGCTTGCCTCAGGAAACCCAGGTGGCCATTATTTTAAATCCGGCTCTGTCAGCCCATGAGCTATTGGCCACTATTTGTGATGAGCTGGGTGTCGATTACCCGGAAGATGCCAGTTATAAAAAAATAACTGATTGTATTTACCAGCATTTGCTCGCTAATCATGGTGAAGGTAAGCAAACCTTGCTGTTGGTTGATGAGGCCCAGCACCTGATGCCGGATGTACTGGAGCAGCTGCGTTTGTTGACGAACCTGGAAACAGAGAGTCGCAAGTTACTAAAGGTGGTATTGGTCGGTCAGCCTGAACTGCAGCAGTTGTTGCAGCAGGAGCGGTTGCGTCAGTTAGCCCAGCGGATCACCTCCCGTTACCACTTGTTGCCGCTGACACCGGAAGAAGTTGATGAATACATTAATTACCGTCTGAGGGCGGTCAATTGCCTGTATAACGTTTTTGAACCGTCGTTGACCCGGCAGATAGCCAAGGCTACCAATGGTATTCCACGCTTGATCAACCTGGTTTGTGACAAGGCGATGCTGCTGGCTTGTCAGCAGACGACTCACCAGGTGACTAAGGCGATTGTCAGCAGGGCGTGTGATGAGGTGCTGAGTTGGCAGTTGCCTGCAGAGCGACCAATGATAGGCGGTTCCCGTGTATATGCCGGTTGGGCTCTTCGCTGGGGTGGTGCTCTGGTGCTTGGTGGGCTGATGTCGGCTGGTATTTGGTACTTGCAGGGGGTGCCGAAAGCCTCTTCTGTCGTCGCCGTGCAGGAAGTGGAAGCTCAGCCAGATGTTTCACCGGTTGCCGTGGTATCGCAACCAGTGGTGGTGCCGAAGACGGTGAAACCTGATCCGGTGGACCGATGGCAACAGCTGAAAGAGCAAAGTCGTTCGGAGCGTCAGGCAATGCAGACACTCTATCGTTTGTGGGGCTATGAGACCCGACTGAATGAGGCTAACTGCGAGACTAGCCAGCGAATCGATTTGAGTTGCTACCAGGGCAAGAGCAATATTGAGCAGCTGAGTATTATCAACCGGCCGGTTATCGTGCCATTGCAGGAAGCCGAGCAGCCGGTTTCCTACGCGGTATTGTATGCCATCTATGATGACAGCATAGAGCTATTGCTGGCTGGGAAGCGGATAGCTGTCGATTATGACTGGTTCAATGCACGTTGGCAGAGGGCCTATACGTTATTGTGGCGTCCGCCGCTGGGAGATAAGACGACAATCCGTTATGGCCAGCAGGGACCTAGGGTGCAGTGGCTGAGCCAGCAGTTGAGCTTATTGCTCGGTGAACCTCTATCGCAGGCAGATCGGTTTGATCAGGTCTTGCTCGATAAGTTACGTCGTTTCCAGCGGGCGCAAGATTTGACGGCTGACGGTATTGCCGGGCCGAGAACCTTGATGCTTCTTGACTCAGCCCTGAATTTACCTGGACCGACACTGCAACCGGAGAAAAGTTAATGTCGAACTTACTTAATGCGATTGCGCAGTCAGAGCAGCAATACCAGGTTTATTCCTCACAGCCTAGCCAGCCTGTGAGGTCGGCTACGACAGCGCGCCAGCTTTCATCCTGGTTATTACCTGCTTTGCTGGTGGCTGTCCCGGTTGCGGGGACTTTGGCTTATAGTCAGTGGCGCTCTGTTGAAATTACTGAGGTTGCAGAGATTGTTCCTGCTGCAGTGATTCAGGCAAAAATTGAGGCACCGAAGGTAATGCCAGCGCCTGTTATGGTAAAAGCCGGGCAGACAGAGACGTATATGGATGAAACATTACTGCTTGCAGGTGAGAGTACGATTCGTTTACTGCCTTATCCTGAACTGCGAACAGAGCCGCTACCGTCGCTGAATCATCTGTTGTCGAACCGTGCAGCAGTACGTTCAGTGCAGCCAGCGGCAGTCCCGGCTAATAACCAACCGGTGAGTAAGACAAAGACCGTATCAGCAGAGGCCGCTGATAATGATTGGAACTTGGATGAACTGGACTACTCTGAGCTATCGCCACAATTGGCAGAGCAGCTGAAATCGGCAATTGCAGCAACGGATGGTGATGAACCGCCTGTTCAGCCAGAGGAACCGAGTGAGTCGGCACTAGCTCAACAGACAGAACCGGAGATTAAGGCGATAGCCTTAGGAGAGTTGCCAGCATCGGTTCAAAGCCGAATACCGTCGCTTGATTTCCAAACTCATATCTATTCTTCTACCGCGAATAGTCGTTGGGTTAAGGTGAATGGCCGTGAGGCTTTTGAAGGCGATGAGATTGCGCCCGGCGTAACGTTGCGCCGGATTGAGCCGCGGCAGGTTGTCTTTGATTTTGAGTCTTATCTGGTTTCCATGCCTTCGTTATCGGAGTGGTAACGGCGGTAACCAAAGATAAAAAAATGGCAGCCACGGGCTGCCATTTTTGTGAATTCAGATGATATTTACGCCCAGCCGTTATTACGTTTACGGCGTCGAGGGATAAGGTGTGGCAGAATAAGGCCGAATAGTAAACCTGCACCAGCGACCATACCACCGTAGGTGAACCACTTCATTAGCAGATCATCTTTCTGGGTATCAATTTGGGCGCGTAGCTCGCGGATCTCAGCCTGAGATGACATCAGCTGCTCATTAAGCTGGTTATTCTGTGACTCCAGCTCCGTGATTTGTTCAGTGCGGATCTGCAATGAGTCTTTCAGGCTAGCCATTTTCTCGTCACTCGAAGACTGAGCTTCGTTCAGTGCGGCTTTTACTTCGCCCAGTTCTTTTTCCAATGCCGGGTAGCGTTCTTTCAAGCCTTTCTGCTTGGAGATGAAATCGGTGTTAACCCAGCCGGTACGGCCGCGGCTATCGGTGATTTTGCTATATCCGCTTTCTTTATTGGTTTCCAGCAGAGAAACTTTAGAGCCTGCATTGATGCTGCCAATAATACGGTATTGGGTACTAGGGCCCCTGTGCATGTAAGTAAACAGATCGTCAGAGATATAACGAACCTGTGCGGCTTTCACCGGTAGGGTCAGCACGGTGCAAGCGAGTAATAGGATGCTGATTAGATGCTTCACAATATAGTCCTTGAGGAGCCAGTATTCTGTCTGAACACAAATACTAAGAACTTTGTGTCCAAGGTGCAAGAAAAGAGGGAGGCAAAGCCTCCCTCTTTTGAACCTGTACCACTTTTAGCCGAAGATGGCTTGCATAGCATAGAAGAAGATGACTGCAAGCAGCGCACCGGCTGGAAGGGTAACAACCCAAGAGGCAACAATGTTACGTACAACGCCTAGGTTTAGGGCTGCAATGCCTCGGGCAAAGCCTACACCTAATACTGCACCAACCAAAGTTTGGGTGGTGGAGATTGGCAGACCTGTGCCTGATGCAAGAACTACAGTGGATGCAGTTGCCAATTGAGCAGCAAAACCACGGCTTGGTGTTAGTTCGGTAATACCGGTACCTACGGTTGCCATTACTTTATGACCCAGGGTCGCCAGACCAAAGACGATACCGACGCCGCCAAGAGGCAGGATCCACCAGGCAATTGAACTTTTAGCCGTGATTTGCCCCATGTTTTCTACTGTTGATACAACGGCAGATAGTGGGCCAATCGCATTGGCTACGTCATTTGAACCATGGGCAAATGCCATCGCACAGGCTGTTACAACCATTAGCAGACTGAAGACGCGTTCAACGCCCGCATAGCCGTTGGTGTCGACTGAAGTACCGTCATCAGTGTACTTACGGCTGATATAGAAGTAGCCGAATAGCATAATGATAGTCGATACTGCAATTGAGGCAGCCCAAGCTTCACCGCTAGAGAGGTGCAAACCAACGTGTTTCAAGCCTTTCTTGATTGTTACCAGAGCAATGACCATCGCCGTGATGAACATGTAAACAGGCACGAAACGTTTTGCATTAACTAGCGGATTGTCGGTATCAAAGATCAGGCGCTGGGCACTGACGAAAATCGCATAAGCAAAGAAACCAGAAATGACCGGGGTAATAATCCAACTGCCGACGATGCCCTTAACTGAGTTCCAGTCCACGGCGTCCGTACCAACAGACACACAGGCAAAACCGATGATAGCACCGATGATTGAGTGAGTTGTTGATACCGGCCAGCCCATGAAGGAAGCCACAAGCAGCCAAGTACCCGCAGCAAGCAGGGCAGACATCATGCCGTAAACCAAAATTTCTGGTTGATCAGCATAGAAAGAAGTCTCGATGACCCCTTTACGGATGGTGTCGGTTACTTCACCGCCTGCCAGGTAAGCACCGGCAAATTCAAAAATCATCGCGATGATGATTGCTTGTTTAACAGTTAGCGCTTTGGAGCCTACAGATGTCCCCATGGCATTAGCAACATCATTCGCACCAATACCTACGGCCATTAAAAAACCGAAAAAAGCTGCCACCATGATAATCATAGTGCCGTAGTTAGCCAGGATTTCCATTGTAAAACCTTGTTTTTATTCAACTCTCTCGCTTAAGAACGCGATAGCATTATTTCTAGTCGCGAGCCGACACGTTGTGCCTGGTCAGCAATACTGCCAACCCACTCGAGAATTTTGTACAGGAACATGACATCCACCGGACTGTATTGGTCTTCGATGGACATAAGTTGTTGGCGTAATTGAATCTGCATGGTGTCAGTGTCATCTTCGATAACATCCAGCTGATTAATCATTTCAGCAACCAGTGTCACTTCCCTGCCTTTGAAGCCGGTTTCTAGCAGTTCATCCAGCTCGTTAATAACACGGCTAGCCTGATTGGCTGCATCAAGGCAACGTTGGACGTAGGCAATGAAATCCGGGTATAAGGCATCAGGAATTCGCAGCTGACGGCCCAAGACTCGACCAGCGATATCTTTGGACAGATTAGCAAGCTTATCCTGCTGGGTTAGAAGGCCAAGCATGTCAGTACGATCGACTGGCATGAAAAGACCACGAGGTAGTTTGAGGCGGATCTCACGCTTCAACACATCCGCATCTTTTTCAAGCTGCGAGATTTGTTCGCGTAAGTTCGACGCTTTTTCCCAATCGCCGGCATGACATGCCTCGAAAAAAGGAACAAGCAATTCGCAACATTCAGTTACACGAGTAACATGACGTTGCAATGGTTTGATTGGGGATTTAGCAAAGAGCCCCATAATTGTATTTACTGGCATAGCCGATCAACCTAAAGAGTGCCTTATAAGGCTAAATCTTGAGCGATGGTCATTAAGGCGCGCATGTTAACGTATAAGTTAGTATAGGGGAACTATTTTCGATCAAGGTTTTGTCGATATTTCATGCTTGCCCCGAAGCCCAATTGCAAATATCCTTGGTTTGCCACTGTTTATAGGTATAACTATGGAAACCGAGATAGAACTGAAGTTTTTCGTCTCACCAGAATTTTCGAGTCAATTATTACGCAAAATATCTGAAGCGAAAATACTGCAGCAAAGTAGTCGAATGTTAGGCAATGTCTACTTCGACACCCCAGACCAAATCCTTCGCCAGCACGATATTGGCCTACGGGTCCGTCGTTTTGATGATGTTTTTGTTCAAACATTGAAAACAGCAGGACGAGTGGTAGCAGGATTGCACCAGCGTCCGGAATACAATGCTGAAACCAATGGAAATGATCCTGACCTTTCCTTGCATCCAGCCGATGCTTGGCCGGAAGATATCAATGTTGCAGAAGTACAGCAGCAGTTAGCACCTCTTTTTTCTACTGACTTTGAACGCCAGCAGTGGCTAATAGCCATGCCGGACGGTAGCCAGATTGAACTGGCTTTTGATCAGGGTGAAGTGAGTGCCAATGGCCAGACAAGCCCGATTTGCGAAGTTGAGCTTGAGCTTAAATCCGGCCAGACCGATGCGCTATTTACCCTTGCCCGCGAATTGTGTGCCGACGGTGGCATGCGTCTGGGTAACTTGAGTAAGGCGGCCCGTGGCTACCGTCTAGCAGCAGGTTACCAGGGAGATGCAGTTAAACCGTTGCAGTTTGTACCGGTACAGGCGCGAGAAAGCGTCGAGTCGGTGTTTGTTAAAACGCTGGAGCATGCGCTAGCACATTGGCATTACCATGAGCAGATTTTTGCCGAGCGTCAGGAACAGGCTGCGTTATATCAGATTCATCAGGCTTTGACTCTGATCCGTCAGACCTTGGTGATGTTTGGTGGAATGATCCCGCGCAGAGCCAGTGCCTTATTGCGTCAGGAACTGAACTGGCTCGAAGGTGAGCTGGAGTGGTTAGAAGAGTTTGCTAGCATTGAACAGTTGCTGGCGGACAAGGGCCATGCCCTGAAAAAGCTTAATGCCCGTAAGGCATTGATGAAATTGCTGAACGCTCGTCAGGCTGAGTTCCCGGAAGCGGATGAGATGATGGAGCTACTGAAGTCTGCCCGTTATTGTAGCTTGCTACTGGATCTTAGTCGTTGGATTTTGAGTCATGGCTGGCAGCCGTTCCTTGATGACAAGGCCCGTGAGCGATTGGCTGGAAATATTAAGGCTTTTGCCGATAATGTCCTGACCCGCTCTTGGGAAGAGCTGGCGGATGTGTTCCCCGCGCAGCGACAGCTGAGTCGCATTGATTATCTTGATCAGCAGCCTCGCCTGACTCGCAATTTGATGAGCGGCCTGTGTTTTGCCAAGCTGTATGATGAGGATAAACGTGCTAGCTTTAGAATGCCTTGGTTGGACTTGTTGCGCGGAATTGAAGACTTGCGCCAGCTTGAGCCGATCAGAGTGTTACTGGAAGAGCAGGAAGAGGAAGATCGTAGCCAGATTGAAAAGTGGCTGGGTCGTCAGGAAGAGTCGTTGCTCCATGCGATGGAACAGACTCGCCATAACGGGATTGAACAGTTACCGTACTGGCCATAGTCGCCTCGAGATTGATTACTTGAAACGCCCTGCTAAAGCAGGGCGTTTCTATATCATCTATTCTTGGTAATCTTGCTCTGTTTGCCTGGCTTGGCGAGGGAGGAGTTGCTGCGCGTTGAGCTGTTGTTCTAGTCGGGTGAGGCGTTCAAGTAATTGCTGCTGGGTTGCCAGCATTTGCTGCCATTCTTCTTCATGCCGACGGGCATTTTGTTCTTTCTTTTGGGTTGGATCGGAAATAATTGAGCTGATAAGGCCTGCCACCATACCAAAGAGTCCGACACCGGAGATAATGATCACGGCTGCCAGGGCTTTTCCAAGTTCAGTGACTGGATAGTGATCACCATAGCCGACTGTCGAAATCGTAACAAATACCCACCATATAGCGTCTCCCGCTGAATGGATATTAGACTCAGGGTGATTCCCTTCAAGCAGCAGCATCAGTGCCGAGCCGACGGTAACCAAGACGGTCAGCAGAAGGAAAATGGAGGCAACAGTTGCTTCGCGCCGGTTGCGGCGGATATGGCTGATGATCTGATGGCCGGAGCGGAGTAACCGGATCACTCGGAATATTTGTACGATTCGAGCGAACCTGACGGGCTCGATAACCGGAATGCTGGCGACAAAGTCAGGCCAGTGATGCTTGAGGTAGCTTCGCTTATCGTTACAACGAGCGAGGTCGGTCAGAAGTTGGCACCAGAACAGCAGGCAGATGAAGGTATCGACAGTCAGAAATAGTGAATAAATCCCTTCACTTTGTGGAATAAATATTAAGCTTGTCACAATCGCAAGAGAGACGAAAGATAATACTAGGGCCATTAGGCTCATAGGATTGAGTTCATGTTTGATGGCGTCGATCTTTTTCATCATTAAATTTTTGTCATGGCCTGCAGACATATAGAATAGCAGCTATTGTTTTGTGCTAGAAAATAATCCTAACGGTCGTGGGACGGGGAACTCTCACTGCCGATAAAAAGCGGATCTGTGGCAGATTAAGACCATGGCTACCGGAGCAATAACGTCTCCTCCTCGATAAGTTACCTCTTTGTCAGGGGCGAGATTATTTTAATATGGAGATTCCAAATGGCGAGGATGGTTTTCAAACCATGGGAAAAAGGGCTGACGAATATTCGGTTGGTGCCGAAGTTAGTGTTGTTGATGGTGTTCAGTACCGTTTTGCTGATCGGTAAGCAACTCTGGGATGCCAATACTTTTTACCAGTCGGTGGTTGAAATTCAGCAGGATCGCTCGAAAGAGCAGGCCGAGGCTAATGCGGCAATGCTGAAGACATTCCTGGCTCAGGGCGAAGCCGGTAAGGCGATGGCAGAACAGGCCATAATTGCCCAGGCAGGAACCCTCAAAGAAGGCGCTTATCTATACCTGGTCGAACGCGATAGCGGCAAGGTATTGGGCCATCCTCAGGCTCGTTCTCTTCGTGATCTAACTACCTCGTTGGAAAATGGTACGTCTTTGTCGGGATTTCTTAATCAGCTAGTCGGCTCATCTGGTTTGATTCTGGCGAATCAGGAACGTTTCGAATATGCCGTAGAGTTGTCGCAGTGTAACTGGCTGGTGGTGGCATCTCAACCGGTCTCTGAAGCAGAGGCATATCACAGTGATTATTTGATGCAGGTTGCCTGGCAGACAGGATTGATGATTATTGCCTTTGTGGTGATCTTACTCAGTGGTTCCAGCGTGATGCTGCGCCAGACCCGTTACCTGGCAGACAGTATCCAGCTGCTTGCGGCACGTAACCTGTCGCAGCCGATTGAGATGGATTGTCGTGATGAATACGGCGATCTGGCTCGCGAGCTGGAGAAAACCCGGGTTCAGCTGCATGATGTGATCCGTAGCCAGCGTGATGCGGCTTCAGAGCTGTCTGGTTTGGCTGAGATCATGTCAATCAGTATGGTGGAAACCAAAGAATCATCACAGGAAGAGTTCAATGAAGTGGATCAGCTTGCGTCGGCAATGAGCGAGATGACGTCGACAGTCCAGACGGTAGCAGGTCATGCTCGTGAAGCTTCGGAAGCGACAGAGGGCACTTCTACACAGGCGAAGCAGGGGCAGCAGTTCGTCTCTGACACTATAGGAACGATTAATCAGCTTTCTCTGGATATTAGCCAGTCGGCAAATGCCGTCAGCCAGGTGGAAGAGCGTGTAGATCAAATCGGCAGTGTGATTGTCACCATTCAAAGTATTTCTGAACAAACTAACCTATTGGCATTGAACGCAGCGATTGAAGCGGCCCGAGCCGGTGATGCCGGTCGCGGCTTTGCCGTGGTTGCCGACGAGGTTCGTAACCTTGCTCAGCGCACCCAGACCGCGACAGTTGAAATCCAGGAAATGATTTCTCAGTTGCAAAGCAGTGCTCAGCAGGCTGTTGGTTTGATGGAGCAAAGTGTGGTTGAGGCAGCCGAAGGTGTTGAGTTGGTTACCAATGCCGGTGGTGAGCTGGATAAGATTGTTGATCAAGTTCAGCTAATTAATGACATGAACTTCCAGATCGCTTCTGCTGCCGAGCAGCAGAGCTCGGTAGCTGATGAAATGAGCCAGAACCTGACCAACGTTCGAGAATTGGTTGAGGCTTCAGTTGTGGTGGTGTCTGAGCTGTCTGAAACCTCGGATATGGTGCAGAACCATGCAACTGAACTGGAAAACAAGATCCAGGCTTTCCACGTCTGATCTTCCCTACGTTCTCGGAACGTGATTCAGAGACTTTACAACGCCCGCTAATATGCGGGCGTTGTGTTATGTTATTGGATATAAGCCTGTCCGGGAAAATAAAAAGGAACCGCAATGACCCAGCCTGAACGATTGACTGCCGCCGCCGACAAGGCCATTGAAAAAATCCAACAAGCCCATCCCGAACAGTTGGCGCAATGGCCGCAGGAACGTCAGGAAGAATTGCGCCAAGTGTTAGGTTATAGCGACTTTGTTACCGCTTCAATTGTGCGTGATAGCCAACTGTTGCCTTGGTTGGCCGAGCATGTCGATGAGCATGACCACGCCAGCCTCTACCGCAGTCAATTGGCCGGCAAGCTTTCTGCGGCGACAGATGAAAATAGCCTGATGCGTTTGCTGCGCGCTTTTCGCCGTCAGGAGATGACTTGGATTGCCTGGCGGGATTTTACGGGTAAGGCATCATTGACGCAGAGCCTTGAACACCTTTCGCAGTTAGCGGAAGCGTTGATCATGGAAGCTTATAACTGGCTCTATACCCAATATTGCAAGGAGTGGGGAACCCCGATGAATGTCCATGGTGAGGCGCAGCCGATGCTGATCCTTGGAATGGGCAAGCTGGGAGGCGGGGAGCTGAACTTTTCCTCTGATATCGATTTGATCCTTACCTATCCGGAAAACGGAGAAACACAGGGCGGGCGGCGTAGCTTAGCTAATGCGCAGTTCTTTACCCGGCTGGGGCAGCGGTTGATCAAAGCGCTGGATCAGCAGACATTCGATGGTTTCTGTTATCGGGTAGATATGCGCCTGCGTCCGTTTGGTGACAGTGGTCCGCTGGTGATGAGCTATGCGGCACTGGAAGATTACTATCAGGAGCAGGGACGAGACTGGGAGCGCTATGCGATGATCAAAGCCCGAGTGATGGGGCGGGAAAGTTTCAGCCAATACCAGGAACTGCGCCAGATGCTACGGCCGTTCGTGTTCCGCCGTTATATCGATTTTAGTGCGATTCAGTCGCTGCGCCGGATGAAGTCGATGATTAGCAGTGAAGTGCGGCGTCGTGGGCTAAGTAACAACATTAAACTGGGGGCGGGCGGGATCCGGGAAGTGGAATTTATCGCCCAGTCTTTCCAGTTGATCCGAGGCGGCCGTGAGCCGAGCCTGAGGCATCGTGGATTGTTGGAAACCTTGGCGGCGATGAAACGGCTGTCGCTATTGCCGGCAGAACAAATCGCAGCACTGGAGAAGGGGTATGCCTTTTTGCGGAGGCTGGAGAACTTGCTGCAGGCCATTGATGATAAGCAGACCCAAACCCTGCCGGATAAGCCGTTAGACCAAATACGCCTTGCATGCGCTATGGGATACGAAGACTGGACCGCTTTGCTGACTGACGTTGAAAGTCATATGACGGCTATTCATCAGGTGTTTGATGACATTATCGGTAATGGCGAGGAAGAGGAGCATGCTGCTGCCGGAGCCCAGTATCAGGAAATGTGGGTAATGGTGAAAAATGAAGAGGTGCTGCACAGCATTCTTGATGAGCTGGGCGCCCCGGATGGGGCAAGCCAGGTCAGTATTCTGCATGACATGAAATCAGAGCTGTCGAAACGCACTCTGGGCCCGCGAGGTCGGGAAGTCTTGGCTAAGCTGATGCCGGAAGTCTTGATGCGGATTGTTACCCGGCCTGATGCCGAGTCCGTATTGTGTCGGGTAACCAAGCTGATCACCCGGGTGGCGACACGTACTACTTACCTTGAATTACTGAGTGAGCATCCGGCGGCATTGGATCAACTGGTACGTTTGTGCGCTGCCAGCCCGATGGTTGCCGAGCAGTTAACGCAGTATCCGATATTGCTCGATGAACTGCTTGATCTCCAACACCTTTATAATCCGACGCCATTTGAGCAATACCGAGACGAGCTGCACGAATTTCTGGCGCGGATCCCGGAAGAGGATATGGAGCAGCAGATGGAGGCTATTCGTCAGTTTAAGCAGGCTCAGTTGCTGCGGATCGCTGCTGCCGATATTGCGGGAGCCTTGCCATTGATGAAAGTGAGCGATCACCTGACTTATCTGGCTGAGGCGATTATCGGGGCTGTGGTGAATCAGGCCTGGCTACAGATGGTCGAAAAATACGGTGAGCCGTCTCATCTGCAGGAGCGGGATGGCGGAGGGTTTGCGGTGCTGGGATACGGTAAGGTCGGCGGCTGGGAGCTGGGATATGGCTCCGATCTTGATCTGGTTTTTCTCCATGACTGCCCGGCAGATGTCTACACCACGGGTAAGAAGGAAATAGACGGCCGTCAGTTTTATTTGAGGTTGGCACAACGGATAGTTCATCTGTTTTCGACCCGTACAGCATCGGGCGTACTTTATGAAGTGGATGTCCGATTGCGTCCGTCCGGGGCATCCGGCTTACTGGTTAGTACCATGGATGCCTTTGCCGATTACCAGCAAAGTGAAGCCTGGACTTGGGAGCATCAAGCGCTGGTCAGGGCGCGGATGGTCTATGGTGATAAGCGGCTTCAGCAGGACTTTGCCAAGGTTCGTTGCAACATACTGATGCAACAAAGGGAACCTCAGCAGCTGCAGCGGGAAGTGGTTGAGATGCGGCAGAAAATGCGTGAACATCTTGGTAGTAAGAAAGCCGGTTTGTTCGGCCTCAAGCAGGATGAAGGCGGGATCACTGACATAGAGTTTATTGCTCAGTACTTGGTGCTGCAGCATGCATGTGGTGAACGAGCCCTGACGCGTTGGTCTGATAATGTCCGAATATTCGATGCCATGGCGCAATGCGGGATCATGAGCCAGCCCGATACCGAAGCATTGAAGAATGCTTATTGTTGCATGCGTGATGAGATCCACCGTTTGAATTTACTGGGACAAGCTGCATATGTACCTGCAGATAAATTTATAGTTGAGCGTAAAGTTGTGCAGCAGATCTGGTCTCAGTGCTTTATACCCAAGTAACCTCAAGATGCAGAGTGATAAAGCTTTGTGTTAGTATTTTTCCGTTTTTTCTATCCCGGAGATAATAATGAAACTGACGCTTCCTGATTATGATCAAGCAGGTGTTTTGGTTGTTGGTGATGTCATGCTAGACCGTTATTGGTATGGACCAACTGGGCGGATTTCACCTGAAGCGCCGGTACCTGTTGTTAAGGTAGATCAGGTTGAAGAGCGTCCGGGCGGTGCGGCCAACGTGGCTATGAATATTGCGGCCTTGGGAGGCCATGCTCGGTTGATTGGTTTGACGGGCATTGACGAGCCGGCTAAAGCACTGACTGAGAAGCTCTCATCGCTGGATGTGCGTTGTGATTTTGTTTCGTTGCCGGATTATCCGACGATCACTAAGCTACGTGTAATGAGCCGTGGTCAGCAGTTGATCCGCCTGGATTTTGAAGAAGGTTTCCATGATGTCGATGTGGATCTGATCCTGCCTCGTCTGGAGCAGTCGCTGTCGAATGTGAAAGCGGTGGTGCTGTCGGATTACGCCAAGGGCGCCCTGGAGCATATCCAGGCGATGATCGTTCTGGCTCGCAAATTTGGTGTACCTGTGATGGTTGATCCGAAAGGAACAGATTTTGATCGCTACCGTGGCGCGACTCTGCTGACACCGAACCTGTCTGAATTCGAGTCCGTTGTCGGCAGGGTGAAGACGGATGAAGAGCTGGTAGAGAAAGGCTTAGGTCTGATTGAGCAGTTTGATCTTGAGGCCCTGTTAGTGACGCGCAGCGAAAACGGTATGACCTTGTTGCAAAAAGGCCAGAAGCCGCTTCATATGCCAACCCAGGCTCAGGAAGTTTATGATGTGACTGGTGCCGGTGATACTGTTATTTCTGTGCTGGCGGCCTCTTTTGCCGCGGGGAAATCTCTGTCGGATGCCTGTAAGCTGGCTAATGCGGCTGCCGGTGTTGTGGTTGGTAAGTTGGGCACATCTACCCTGTCGACCATTGAACTGACTGAGGCGATTTATGGTAGCCAGGACAGCGGTTTTGGTGTGATTGCCGAAGCTCAGCTTAAGCAGGCTGTGCAGGCTGCTCGCGCTCGTGGCGAAAAAGTGGTCATGACCAATGGGTGTTTCGACATTTTACATGCCGGTCATGTGGCATACCTGAATGAAGCTGCCAAGCTGGGTGACCGTCTGATTGTTGCCGTGAACTCCGACAGCTCGGTTCAGGCGCTGAAAGGCCCTGGTCGCCCGGTTAATCCGGAAGACCGTCGGATGGCGGTATTGGCAGGCCTTGGCGCTGTTGATTGGGTTGTACCATTCTCTGAAGAAACGCCACAACGTTTGATTAGCGAAATTTTGCCAAGCCTTTTGGTAAAAGGTGGCGATTATAAGCCGGAAGAGATTGCCGGTGGTAAGGAAGTGATTGCGGCTGGCGGTGAAGTGCGGGTATTGAACTTTGAAGATGGCTGTTCAACAACCGAGATCATTGATGCTATTCGTGGTGGTCGCGGCTAAGTGCCGGATCTGCCTTAATAGAAAAAGCGCCATCTTAGATGGCGCTTTTTTTGTTTGGTTTTGTACCGTCCTGAGATAAGTTGAGCCTTACTTCTTGGCCGTAACCAGTCCGGTATTCACATCCAGGACATCTTGCTCATTCAGTGAACCAACAGCCTGTTTAAGTTGTAGCTGGTTGATGATGTAGTCGTAGCGGGCATTGGCCAGCTGGCGATTGGCATCATACAGTCGGCGGGTTGCATCCAGTACATCAACAATAGTACGGGTACCGACATCGAAACCGGCTTCAGTGGCCTCCAGTGCTGATTGGGCTGAAACGACGGATTGCTGGAAAGCTCGGATCGCACCAATTGACGCGTTGATGTTGTTGTAGAAAGCACGTACGTCTTTTACGACGCTGCGGTATGAGCTTTCCAGATCTTCACTTACAGACACATAGCTGAACTGTGCTTGCTTAACTTCGGAGGTTGTACGGCCACCGGTATAGACAGGCAGGTTGAGGTTGATGCCGGCAGTTAGCGTACCGTCATCGTTGAATTGCTGTTTTTCATCGTAGCTATAGCCAGCATTGAATGACAGGGTTGGCAAGTGACCTGATTCTGCCAGGGCAATACGATCGCGGGCAATATCTTGCGAAATACGGGCTGTCAGCAGGCTGAGGTTTTCAGTTTCTGCATCTTTGATCAGTTTAAGTACCTGGGCTTCAGGGCTGCTTGCCGAGAAACGGTTCGTATCCAGGATATTCAGTTTTGAATGTTCCTGACCGGTAATTTCGCGTAGCCCTTCGTAGCTATTGGTTAGCTCATTTTCTGCCAGGATTTCGTTTGCCAGCACATTGTCGTACTGAGCCTGTGCATCATGAACATCGGTGATCGCTGACAAGCCAACTTCAAATCGTTGTTTGGTTTGCTCAAGTTGGCGGCCCACCGCAGCTTTTTCAGCTCGGACAAAATCAAGGTTATCCATAGCACGTAAGACATCAAAGTAAGCATTGGCTACGCGCAGGATCAGACCTTGCTGGGAAGCTGCGTAAGCGGCATCGCTTTGGCGTGCTTGTTTTTCGCTAATGTCCAGGTTGACCCAGCTTGAGCGGTTGTAAATTGATTGTTCTAGTGTCAATCCGCCATTGAAGCCATCCGTATCACCGTCCATTCGCGCGACGTTATAGCCTGCTGCCAGGTTAACTTGCGGTAGTAGTGCGCTTCGGGAGGAATTAATCGCTTCAAACGCTGCATCTTTGTCGGCGGCAGCACGAAGCAGCTGAGGATCGTTTTGTTTGGCTTGTTGGTAGATGTCGGCTAGATCGTCAGCTAGTGACGCCTGGCTGAAGCCACCAAGCGCAACGCTAATGATAAGCGGAAGCAATTTTTTCATGGGTGCCTTTCCTGGTCCTGACAATATATAAAAGAGAGCAAAAAATTTAGTTTATTCGAAGATACCTTGCCTGAAACTGATCAGTGAACACTTTTACTTAATTTTACGCTGTTTACTTAATCATATGTGATTGTAATCTATCCAACTCCAAAATTGGACTTAAATAAAATCATAATAATTGTCATAAATGTTGAATTAAATCATTGCTGACTGACAGTTTGAATGAAAAAATATATAGCAAAGGGAGATGACATATGAGTAACAAGATGCCGACTGGCTCTGTGCTGGATGCTTATAGCAAAGATGATGTTGAAGTTTTGTCCACGGAAACGCTATATCAGGGATATTTCAGCATGGTGAAGTACCGCTTTCGCCATAAGCTTTTTGCCGGAGGTTGGAGTGAGCCCCTCGAACGTGAGATGTTCGAACGTGGGCATGCCGCCGCCTTGTTACCTTATGATCCGGTTGAGGATAATGTCGTTCTGGTCGAACAGTTTCGGGTCGGAGCGATGGCTGCCGACTGTGCGCCCTGGCAGCTGGAAATTGTGGCCGGTATTATCGAGCCCAATGAAACCGCAGAAAATGTGGTGAGCCGGGAAGCGGTTGAAGAGGCTGGGGTGTCTGTTACTCAGCTGGAAAAAATTACTCGTTATCTGTCGAGTTCTGGTGGCTGTTCTGAAATGCTGGATGTATTTGTCGGGCGTGTCGATAGTCGCAAAGCAAAGGGCATTCATGGCTTGGCTCATGAGGGAGAAGATATTCGAGTTCATGTTGTCTCTCGACAGGAAGCATATCGGTGGGTGGAATCTGGTAGAATTGAAAATGCAGCCTCAATCATTGCGCTACAATGGTTGCAGCTAAACTATTTACGTTTACAGTCCCAGGCTCAATAACCAGCCCATTGGTTTAAGGACACCGATTGAATAAAAGATACACCGTTGATTTTGCGGGCATCATGCGCTTATATGAGACAAATTATGCGAAGCTGCTCCCATTACTGCCAAAAACTGACAGGGTGGGTGATGAGTGCGTATATAAAGTTTTCGACCATGAGTACCAGTTGAAAATTACGGAATCGACTCGTTACACCACAGTGATCGAGCTGTGGCAGCGCGCCAATGGGGAGTTGCCGAATTACCTGATCCCACGCCTGACTGTGCGGCTGTACCACGATGCCAGAGTGGCAGAAGTGTGTTCCGTACAGCAGATTTCTCGACTGAAGCCGCGGTATGATTACCCCAATTTGCGGATGCACCAGAAAGATGAAAAACATCAAGTGAATCGCTTTTTGGGTGACTGGCTGGCCTATTGCCTTAAAAATGGGATCAGTAAACAATCGGTTTGTTAACAGTATTAGATAGACAAGGTTTTTGACGTTTTGCAGACGTATTCTCTGCCACAGACGAGCCCAGATAGTGTGGTTCTCCTTCAAATCACCGATACCCATCTATTTGCGAATGAAGCAGGTAGCCTATTGGGGGTCGCGACAAAAGATAGCTTTCATGCAGTTCTGGATGCTGTAGATGTTGCTGCACGTCCGTTTGAGGCTATAGTTGCCACGGGGGATATTTCGCAGGATCACAGTGAAGATTCGTATCAGCGCTTTATTAGCGGAATTGCCCGCTGGCCGCAGCCGTGTTTCTGGCTTCCGGGTAATCATGATTATCAGCCGAGTATGGCATCAGTATTGCCGTCACCAACGATTAAGCCATGCCATCAGGTATTGGCGGGTGATTACTGGCAGGTTGTGCTGCTTGATAGCCAGGTGCAGGGCGTGCCGCACGGTGAGCTGAGTGAAGCTCAACTGGTAATGCTGGATGAGGCGTTGACGGCGTACCCGGAGCGTCATGCTCTGATATTGCTGCACCATCATCCTCTTGAGGCTGGGAGTTCCTGGCTGGATCAGCATAAATTACATAATGCTGAAGCATTTTGGCCGGTGGTTGATAAGTATCCGCAGGTTAAGGCTGTTTTGTGTGGTCATATTCACCAGGAGCTGGATCGTATTTATCACGGGGTGCGGGTTTTGGCGACACCGTCGACGTGCATTCAATTCTTGCCGGATTCGAGTGACTTTGCTCTCGATCCGCAAAAACCAGGCTGGCGTTACCTTGAACTGAGGAAAGGCGGTGAAGTGGTGACGTCGGTATATCGTTTGGATGGAGATGATTTCTCTCCTGAATTGGATTCCTGCGGGTACTAAATGAAACCCTTACTGCTTTATATTCATGGTTTTAACAGTTCACCTAAATCGATGAAAGCAACAATGATGGCTGAGTATTGTCATCAGCACCGTCCGGATATCCGGGTCGAAATCCCGCAGATGCCTTGTTATCCTGCAGAGGCAGCAGCTTTTATTGACCAGCTGGTGGACTCGCTGTGTGGGGAATACCGGATTGGCTTGGTCGGCAGCTCACTGGGGGGGTATATTTCCACTTGGCTGAATCGTCGCTACCAGCTTCCGGCTGTGGTGGTTAACCCGGCAGTCAAGCCTTATGAGCTGCTGGTGGATTATCTGGGGAGCCAGGAGAATCCTTATACGGGCGAGCAATACCTGTTGGAAGCAAAGCATATGGATGAACTGAAACAGATAGATGTGCCTGATATTGGCAATCCTTCATCGTTTTGGCTGTTGCAGCAGGAAGGTGATGAAATTCTCGACTATCGCCAGGCTGTTGAAAAATACGCGGCCTGCCGTCAAACAGTGGAGCCGGATGGCGACCACAGTTTTGTCGGTTTTGAACGTTTTCCCTCTGAAATCATCAAGTTTCTTGGGCTCTAACCGTTAACCCGGTCGCAATCTCCGACTGGCAGACGATGGAGCCGGACTCACAATTGTGGGCCTTATCCTCGACCTCAGCTTGACAACCGGGCTGGGGTTACTGACTATTGTGGCAAAAATTTTCTCGTAAACTTCCGTAATATGACAGATCAAAGCTATAACGCCGGAGCCATTGAGGTTCTTAATGGCTTGGAGCCAGTACGACGCCGTCCCGGCATGTACACCGACACCGTGAGGCCAAACCACCTCGGTCAAGAGGTTATCGATAACAGTGTCGATGAAGCATTGGCCGGTCATGCCCGCAAAGTTGAAGTTATCCTTCATGCTGACCAATCCTTGGAGGTCGTCGATGATGGCCGAGGGATGCCGGTGGATATCCACCCTGAAGAAGGGGTATCCGGGGTCGAGTTGATCCTTTGTAAACTGCACGCTGGTGGTAAGTTCTCTGGAAAGAACTACCAGTTTTCCGGTGGTTTGCACGGGGTAGGTATTTCGGTCGTGAACGCCTTGTCAACGCGGGTTGAAGTGAGCGTCAAGCGTGATGGTCAGGTTTACCAGATTGCGTTTGAAAACGGCGATAAAGTTTCTGAGCTTGAGGTGATTGGTACCTGTGGCCGCCGTGCCAAGGGGACCCGTGTTCATTTCTGGCCGGATGCTAAGTACTTCGACAGCCCGAAATTTTCAGTTTCACGCCTGAAGAGTGTGCTGAAAGCTAAAGCGGTACTGTGTCCGGGGCTTGAGATTGTCTTTACGGATAAAAACACCGATGAAACTCTGCGCTGGTGCTACGAAGATGGTCTGAAAGATTATCTGGCAGAAGGCGTGAAGGGGTATACCCTGCTGCCGGAAGAGCCGTTTACCGGTGTATTCAGTGGCCAGACAGAAGCGGCAGACTGGGCTCTGCTGTGGTTGCCTGAAGGCGGTGAGTTGATCACTGAAAGTTACGTGAACCTGATCCCGACGGCACAGGGTGGTACTCACGTGAATGGCCTGCGTCAGGGCTTGCTTGATGCGATGCGCGAGTTCTGTGAATTCCGCAATATGCTGCCGCGTGGCGTGAAGCTGACGGCTGACGATATCTGGGATCGCTGTGCTTACGTATTGTCAGTTAAGATGCAGGATCCGCAGTTTGCCGGCCAGACCAAAGAACGCCTGTCGTCCCGTCAGTGTGCAGCATTTGTTTCCGGTGTCGTAAAAGATGCCTTCAGCCTGTGGCTGAACGAGCGCCCGCAGCTGGCTGAACAGCTGGCAGAAGTGTGTATCGCTAATGCCCATCGCCGTATGCGTGCCAGCAAGAAAGTGGTGCGTAAGAAAGTCGCCTCTGGCCCGGCATTGCCAGGTAAGCTGGCTGACTGTTCGCAGCAGGATCTGAGCCGTACCGAGCTCTTTCTGGTGGAGGGTGATTCGGCAGGCGGCTCAGCTAAGCAGGCTCGCGATCGTGAATTTCAGGCCATTATGCCGCTGCGCGGTAAGATCCTGAATACCTGGGAAGTGTCTGCCGATCAGGTACTGGCTTCTCAGGAAGTGCATGACATTTCTGTAGCTTTGGGTATCGACCCGGACAGTGATGACTTGAGTGGACTGCGTTACGGTAAAATCTGTGTTCTTGCCGATGCGGACTCCGATGGTCTGCACATTGCCACTCTCTTGTGTGCTCTGTTCATGAAGCACTTTGAAGCGCTGGTGCGTGCCGGTCACGTGTTTATTGCAATGCCGCCGCTTTACCGTATCGATTTAGCCAAAGAAGTTTACTACGCCCTGGATGAGGCCGAGAAAGATGGCATCCTGGAGCGTTTGAGCGGTAAGCGTGGTAAGGTGAATGTACAACGATTCAAAGGTCTGGGTGAAATGAACCCGCTCCAGCTTCGTGAAACTACCATGGATCCGAATACCCGTCGTCTGGTTCAGCTTACGATTGATGATGATCAGCAGACCAACGAAATGATGGATATGCTGCTGGGCAAAAAGCGTGCTGAAGATCGCCGTCACTGGTTACAGGACAAAGGCGACATGGCCGAGGTGTAAGTCAGGCTGCTGCCTGGCTACCAGAGCCCGCAAGACTATTTCAAAATATGATGCCTACTGCCTGCAACTCGGTTGCAGGCGGTAGCAAAGAATGATTGAACGGAATACCCAACGATGACTGATGTCTCAATGGACGGCGTTGAACAGCTCCCGCTGAGGAAGTTTACCGAAGACGCTTATCTCAATTACTCCATGTACGTAATCATGGACCGTGCCTTGCCGTTTATCGGTGATGGCCTCAAACCTGTACAGCGCCGTATTATCTACGCAATGTCAGAACTTGGTTTGTCGGCGACGGCGAAGTATAAAAAATCGGCGCGTACTGTCGGTGACGTTCTGGGTAAATATCACCCGCACGGTGACTCGGCTTGTTATGAAGCCATGGTGCTAATGGCTCAGCCCTTCTCGTACCGTTACCCACTGGTTGATGGTCAGGGTAACTGGGGTGCGCCGGATGATCCGAAATCTTTCGCGGCGATGCGTTATACAGAATCGCGTTTGTCTCGTTTCTCCGAGGTATTGCTAGGCGAGCTTGGGCAGGGTACGGCTGATTGGGTACCGAACTTTGACGGCACGATGAAAGAGCCGAAAATGCTGCCAGCACGTCTGCCGCATATCCTGCTAAATGGCGTTACCGGTATTGCCGTTGGTATGGCAACTGATATTCCACCGCATAACGCCCGTGAAGTGGCTAATGCAGTGGTGCACCTGATTGAGAATCCGAAGGCTGAGCTGGATGAGCTGATGGGCTTTGTTCAGGGGCCGGATTACCCGACAGAGGCGGAGATCATCACGTCGAAGAGTGATCTGAAAAAGGTTTACCGTACCGGCCGTGGTAGCATTAAGATGCGAGCGGTTTGGCATAAGGAAAACAGTGATATCGTGATCACGGCATTGCCGCATCAGGTATCAGGCGCCAAGTTGCTTGAGCAAATTGCCAGCCAGATGCGTGCTAAGAAGCTGCCGATGGTTGATGATTTGCGTGACGAGTCGGATCACGAGAACCCGACGCGTATTGTGGTTGTGCCGCGCTCGAACCGTATCGATTGCGAGCAGCTGATGAATCACTTGTTTGCTTCGACTGATCTGGAAAAGAGCTTCCGGGTTAACCTCAATATGCTGGGGCTTGATGGTCGTCCGCAGGTTAAGGGGTTGGTTCAGATCCTAGGTGAATGGCTTGAGTTCCGCCGTTCGACGGTACGCCGTCGTTTGCAGTATCGCTTGGACAAAGTGATTGCCCGTCTGCATATTCTTGAAGGTTTGTTAGCCGCTTACCTCAACATCGATGAAGTGATCGAGATTATCCGTACTGAAGATGATCCGAAAGCCGAGTTGATGTCACGCTTTGATTTGAGTGCTATCCAGGCTGATGCCATTTTGGAAATCAAGCTGCGTCAGTTGGCCAAACTGGAAGAGTTCAAGATCCGCGGTGAGCAGGATGAGCTGTCGAAAGAACGGGAGAAGCTAGAGAAGCTACTGGGTTCTGAGCGTCGCCTTAATACTCTGATCAAGAAAGAAATTTTAGCTGATGCTGAGAAGTACGGTGATGACCGCCGTTCTCCGTTGGTTGAACGTGAAGAAGCTAAAGCCCTGACTGAGCGTGATTTGATCCCGAGCGAAGCTATCACAGTTGTTCTTTCAGAGAAGGGTTGGATCCGCCACGCTAAGGGACATGAGGTTGATCCAACCTCATTGAACTACAAGTCAGGCGATAGCTACTTGGCCCATGCGCGCGGTAAGAGTAATCAGCCGGCTATCTTCCTGGGGTCGGATGGACGTAGTTATGCTCTGGAATCCCATACCTTGCCATCGGCACGTAGCCAAGGTGAACCGATCACTGGCCGCCTAAACCTGACGCCGGGCAGTCATATGCGTCAAGTGATGATGGCAGACGATGACCAGCTCTGGCTGATGGGATCGGATGCCGGTTATGGCTTTATCTGCAAGAGCACCGATATGGTCTCGAAGAACAAGAATGGTAAAGCGTTGCTGACAGTGCCGGAAAGTTCTGAGGTGATTCAACCTCAGCTCATTTCAGATATTGATTCGGATGAGATCTTGGCGATTACCAATGAAGGTCGTATGTTGCTGTTCCCTATAAAAGATTTGCCTCAGTTGAGCAAAGGTAAGGGTAACAAGATTATTAACATTCCGGCGGCACGCTCCAAAGCGCGGGAAGAGTTCCTCTCGCACCTGATTGCTCTACCGCAGGGTAGCCATCTGACGTTGCATGCTGGTAAACGCAAGCTAGGTCTTAAGCCGACGGACCTGGATAACTTCCGTGGTGAGCGTGGCCGACGTGGCGCTATGTTGCCGCGCGGCTTGCAGCGAGTTACCCGGATAGAAGTTGATATGTCAGCCACTTCGACAGAAGAGTAACGGCATTATTAGCTTACGAGAAAAGCCCTCATTAGAGGGCTTTTTTGATTTTTAGCAGCCATACTTAATGGGGTTTTCTTTCAATTCGCGGATTGAGCCTGGGTTGATCTGATTATTGTGTTGTCTGGTATAAATTACACACATAAAGGGTGTAATTTCCCGGTGCCTGAGTATACTAGCGAACGCTTGTACGCTGAGGAGATTTCCATGATATTTTTATTGCGCGTTGTCGCAGTCGCTATCTTTGCCATTGCCATGTTTGTGTTTGGTTGTGGTTACTGTTTATTTAGTCCACGTAACCCAAAGCACGTGCATACTTTTGGTCGTCTGTTCAGCAAAATGTCCCGGATTTTGGGTATCAAGTTGGAATTCCGCTATGCGGAGGGTGCTGAGGATGTGGGTGCCAGCGTTTATGTGGCAAATCACCAAAATAATTTTGATCTATTTACTGTATCCGGGGCGATTATGCCGCGTACAGTGACGGTTGGTAAAAAAAGCCTGGTTTGGCTGCCGCTCTTCGGTCAGTTGTATTGGATCACTGGTAATATC
Organism: uncultured Photobacterium sp.; assembly: GCF_947502415.1. Classification (GTDB taxonomy): domain Bacteria; phylum Pseudomonadota; class Gammaproteobacteria; order Enterobacterales; family Vibrionaceae; genus Photobacterium. The sequence goes on from NZ_CANMZV010000014.1 coordinate 110,894, forward strand.
CTGATTGACCGTGCTAATCGAACTAAGGCGGTAGGGACTATCGGTCAGGTGGTTGATAAGATCAAACAGTTGCAAGTATCAGTGTGGATGTTCCCAGAAGGTACCCGCTCTCGTGGTCGTGGCCTGTTACCGTTTAAGACCGGTGCTTTTCATGCAGCTATCGGTGCTGGTGTACCAGTTGTGCCGATTGTTTGTAGTTCGACTGAAAATGTAAAGCTGAACCGTTGGGATAACGGTGTAGTGATTGTTGAGGTACTGCCGCCGGTACCAACGCAAGGGTATACGAAGGAAGATGTTCGTGACCTGTCGAATCAGTGCCGCTCTCTGATGGAAGCTAAGTTGGTTGAGCTGAATGCTGAGGCTGCGGAGCGTTCCAAGAAATAAGCGTGCCAGATCCCGGTGAGCTCCGGGCGGAAAGAGATTGAATGAGGACATGCCTGGCGTGTCCTTTTTGTTTGCATAGATAGATATCATGATTGAAGAACAGGTTGTATTAGTAGATCCGCAGGGCAAGGTGCAGGGATTTCAAGAAAAAATGCAGGCGCATCGAGATGGTTCTCTGCATCTGGCTTTTTCTGTTTTGCTGTATCGTGAAACGGATCAAGGTAAAGAATTTCTCATGCAGCAGCGGGCTATGGGGAAGTACCATAGTGGTGGTTTGTGGACCAATACTTGCTGTTCACATCCGCGTCAGGGAGAAACCCTGGAGCAGGCAGGATTACGCCGTCTTGATGAAGAGATGGGGACCACTGGAGTTCACCAGCTGGAAGATGTTGCCACTTTTCTTTATCGCGCCGAGTTGGATAACGATCTGGTTGAACATGAGCTGGACCATGTGCTGGTAGCTTGCGTGTCAGATCTAAAGGTTGAACCTAATGTTGATGAGGTGATGGCTTATCGATGGTGGCCACAGGCTGAACTTGAGCTGGCTTTGGAATCAGAGCCTCACTGTTTTACTGCTTGGTTTTCAAAGGTGCTGGAGCACACGTTAAGTTACTGATTGGCTGTGTATCCAGGCGAAAAAAAGCTGTCTTACGACAGCTTTTTTTATCGAAAGCGAGATTATTTGCGAACTGCAATCGCTTCGATTTCAATTTTTACATCTTTAGGCAGACGTGCCACTTCAACACAAGAACGTGCTGGATACGGTGCGTTGTGCTCGTCGAAGAACTTACCGTATACCTCGTTAACTGTTGCAAAGTCGTTTAGGTCTTTGACAAACACAGTCATTTTTACAATATCAGCCACTTTCAAGCCTGAAGATTCAACTACAGCTTTTACGTTTTCCAGTGACTGGCGCGCTTGCTCTGCGATATCTTCAGGTACTTCGCCCGTAACCGGGTTTACTGGGATCTGGCCTGAAGTCAGAATCATGTTACCTAGGTCAACACCTTGAACATAAGGGCCGATAGCTGCTGGAGCCTGATCTGTGTGTAATACTTGAGTCATTGATTGTCCTTACTAAGTCATTTGCAACTTTTAAGCGGGCACTAGTTTGCAGCCCAAAACTGTTTTGGTCAAAGCATTTCCTGTTTGTTGTAGCGCGTATTTGGCTTAAGCGGGAATACCTAGCCGAGCCTTGACTACGCGCTCGCATTGATCGATGCGGCTGATGTCTTTGGGCGCAACCATCACCGTATCATTCCCGCCAACTGTCCCCAGAATTTCAGCATGGGGTTGAATATCAATCAGGCGAGCTACCAGTTGGGCACCGCCCGGGTGGGTTTTGACGACCACCACAAGTTGGTTATGGGTAATAAACTCAATCTGCGAGGAAATAGATGAACCGACCTGCACCGGTTCATTTTCTACTGTCAGGCAGTAGACTTTTTTGCCATAGGCATTCGGTACCTTGGCGACGCCCAGGCGAGAAAGCAGTCGAGAGACGGTTGACTGGCTGACGTCGTCGAAGCCCATTTCTATTAGCTGCTGACGGATTTCATCTTGGGTAGAGAAACTTTGCTGCTGAAGCAGGCGCTTGCAGGCAGTCGTAATGTTCTCGTCATTCGAAAATGCATCAATCGCGCCGTGCATATTGGATCCATTCACGGGCAACTCCTTGTAATTCATAGGGTATTAAGATCGTATCAATTTTGTGTACCAGCTTTTTTTGAACGGGAAGCATTGCTCCGGCCGTGATATCTATAATTTGTTCCATTGCTGGCATAGAGCACAAGATCGGAAAAAGGTGTTGCATGATCTTGCATAAGCATCATAGCAACAATGCAAAAATATTTTCTTGACCGCAATCACCAAAACAAAAAGCCGATTTTGTCGTCAATCTGAGGAATTATGTTCCGATAGATTTCATTGGTCTTATTTAGGCGGTGGATTTTTTTTCTCTTGCTTCAGCGTTAGCTTAGAGCCCTCTTCCTGTTCGTTTCTTAGTCCGGATAAGGCTTCTGCTGTATTGCTATCAGGGGCGATACGTTTTGAGGGGGGCTGGAAGGTTGAAACGACAGGTGTGTGATGCCTGGGAAAAGGTGCAGTGTTTATAGTGCTAGCCTGCTCGCTTGCTACTGGGGTAAGTTGATCAGTGCTTGTTTCCTTTATTTCTTTTGTTGCTGGTCGGGTTGTGGCAATCCGCGGGGCGATATTGCCCGGGCGATTGAGGCTGGCGACATACTCAGAAACCTGAATGGAGGCGAGCTCTGTACTTGCTGAAGGTGCTTCAATACCTAAGGCGTCAAGCCAGTCAAAGATCAGGGTTGCCGGGACAAACTGGCTGTAGCGCCGTGCCGGACGAAGGTTCTCCAGATCTTCCGGGTTATGCACGATTGCAACGGTGATCCCGGCGATTTCGCCATTCGAATTAAATACCGGGCCTCCACTCATCCCCGACATTACCGGAGCGTCACTGAGTGAGTAAAGGCAGTCGGTATTGGTATCGATGACATCCTGCAGGTATTTCCCGTCCCCTTTGATGCTGTTGCCGACTAAGGAATGACCATGATGGGATACAGGCTGGTTAGGGTAGATCAAGCCCCAGGTTGGGACGTTGTCGGATGAACGCCGGATCAGAGAAAGATCGCAATAGGGGTGATGAATGACATTGAGGTCCCAGGACAGTTGGGCAACGTGCTTGGCTGTGATCATATAGTCTTTGCTGATTGGTACGGCAGAGCCGAAACCACCAAGCAGGATAGGCACGCCAATCATCACCATTTGGTTGGCATTGTGGCTGTTTGTATCACTGACAGGGCCGTTGCTCATAATGCAGCCGGAAATTAAGACAGTTAGAAAAGAGAATAGAGTGAGGCTGAAAGCCTGGCAGCAGGTATGTAAGCAACGGTAATGCGAGGTCATTTTCATACCGCGCTCCTATGTAAATCATTAGCCAGCAGCAGGGCTTTGACCCTGTGAGGTATTGGTTATAGTGATTTATCAAAGGTAGAGGTCGCTTACGAGGAGCAGATGTTTTAGATATGAGAATAAAAAGGCCGGCTCAATAATGAGCCGGCTGTCTTATTTTCAAGGCAATTTATATTAGCCGAAGATTAGTTGTGTTCGGTAACGATTTCGCGTGAGAAGACCTTTTCGCAATATTTGCATTTCAGGCGGACGTCGTCTTTTTTAGTCAGCACCATGAAGCTGCTGTCTACCGGTTCACCATGAGAGATGCAGTTGCTGTTCGGGCATTTGAAGATCGCATTGATTTGCTCTGGTAGCGACAGGGTCAGTTTTTTCGCGACTTCGTAGTTTTCAATCTGGTTGACGGTTGCCTTCGGTGCATACAGAGCCAGCTGGTTGGCTTGCTCTTCTGTCAGGAATGTATTTTCAATCTTGATCAGATCTTTTGCGCCTAGGGCTGAAGATGGCAGGTTTAAACCGATGGTAACGCGCTGATTGGTTTTGTGCATCTTGAAAAGCTTCAGGACCTTGATGCCGATATGAGCCGGGATATGGTCGATAACAGAGCCGTCTTTGATCGCTTCTACCTGCAGTTGAGTTTCTTTCACCATTGCTGTCATCTCCTGTGCTTAAAGTTGTTTGTTCAGTACTAGTGCCAGTAGGGCTTCGCGTGCATAAACGCCGTTCTCAGCCTGCTGGAAGTAATAAGCGTGCTTGGTTTTGTCGACGTCAACAGTGATTTCATCGACACGTGGCAGCGGGTGAAGGATCTTCAGGTTTGCACGGGCTTCTGTCAGCATGCTGGCTGTTAAGATATAAGCTGCTTTCATGTGAGCATACTCAGATTCGTCAAAACGCTCTTTCTGGACTCGGGTCATGTACAGGATATCCAGCTGCGGAATGACGTCTTCGATGTTGGTATGCAGGCTGTAGTTGATGCCTGCCTCATCCAGCTCTTCGCAGATGTAATCCGGCATCGCCAGTACTTCAGGTGCAATGAAGAAGAAGTTTACATTGTTGAATTTCGACAGGGCTTGGGTCAGTGAGTGAACGGTACGGCCGTACTTCAGGTCGCCGACGAAAGCAACGTTCAGGTTATCCAGGTGACCTTGGGTTTCAAAAATCGAGAACAGGTCAAGTAAAGTCTGAGTTGGGTGCTGGTTGGCACCGTCACCGCCGTTGATTACCGGTACATTGTTGGAGAACTCTGAAGCCAGTCGTGCAGCACCTTCCTGCGGATGGCGCATAACGAAGGCATCGACGTACGAAGAGATAACTTGTACAGAGTCGGCCAGTGTTTCGCCTTTTTTCGCCAGTGATGTATTACCGCCGTTGTCGAAGCCGATAACAGTGCCGCCCAGGCGCTGTACCGCAGTTTCGAATGATAGGCGGGTACGGGTTGATGGCTCGAAGAAGCAGCTTGCAACAACCTTGTTTTTCAGTAGCTCCGGGTTTGGCTCGGCTTTTAGCTTGCCTGCGGTTTCAACAATTAGTTCCAGTTCATTTCGGTTAAGTTCCGGGATGGAAATGATGTGCTTTTGAAACAGCGAATTCGCCATGGCTTCTCTTCCCTCTATATATCACTATGATGAACGATATGAATCTGCTTGCCTTGTTTGGCAAATGGCAGACAAAAAAAAGCCCCCTTAAAAAAGGAGGCTCTTTTACGAATAACAGGAAAAATAAAAAATGGTACCATCGCCGAATTTCGGCGGTAGTACATCAAGTTGTGTTCGACAACAGGGCGCATTTTTTATCTCTCTCTAGACAAATTGCGAAGGATTATACGCCCATTTTTTGTGAGCGCAAGCGTTTGCGCTATCTATTCATTTTATGGGAATTTATGCATAAATCAGTATTGTGGTTGAATGTTGTTTTTTGCTTGTAATTGCTTGAATAAATTGGGTTTTTTGTGTTTTTAATTGGCCTGCTGAGCAGGCTGGTGAATAATGTTTAAAATAGCTTGGTGTTATATAGGAGGGTTTTTATATAAAAATACCGACCCGAAGGCCGGTATGCATTATGGGAGTTTTAAAAACTCAAGAGAGCTGATTACTGACCAAGAGTTGCAACCATTACTGCTTTGATGGTGTGCATACGGTTTTCAGCTTCATCGAATACGATAGAGTGCTTAGACTCAACCACTTCATCCGTTACTTCTACACCGTCTTTTAGCATTGGGTATTCTTGTGCAAGCTCTTTACCTACAGTGGTGTCTTCACCGTGGAAAGCTGGTAGGCAGTGCATGAATTTCACATGCGGGTTGCCAGTTGCTTTGATCATGTCCATGTTTACTTGGTAAGGAAGCATTAGGTTGATACGCTCAGCCCAAGCTTCTTTCGCTTCGCCCATTGATACCCATACGTCAGTGTATAGGAAGTCACAACCTTTAACGCCTTCTTGTACGTCTTCAGTCAGAGTGATTTTCGCACCAGTTTCTTCTGCGATTTCACGGCATTGAGCAACCAGCTCTTCTTCAGGCCAGTATGCTTTAGGAGCAACCAGGCGGATGTCCATACCCATTTTCGCAGCACCAACCATTAGAGAGTTACCCATGTTGTTGCGTGCATCACCTAGGTATGCAAATGTTATTTCGTGTAGCTGCTTGCCACGGCCATGCTCTTGCATAGTTAGGAAGTCAGCCAGGATTTGAGTTGGGTGGAATTCGTCAGTTAGGCCGTTCCATACTGGTACACCAGCGTATGTGCCCAGCTCTTCAACGATTTCCTGACCGAAACCGCGGTATTCGATGCCGTCATACATGCGACCTAGAACACGTGCAGTATCTTTCATAGATTCTTTGTGGCCGATTTGAGAGCCTGTTGGGCCAAGGTAAGAAACTTTAGCGCCTTGGTCGAAAGCGGCAACTTCAAATGCACAGCGAGTACGAGTTGACGTTTTTTCGAAGATAAGAGCAATGTTCTTGCCTGTTAGGCGAGGCTGCTCGTAACCGTTGTACTTCGCTTTTTTCAGTTCTGCAGATAGCTCTAGCATGTGCTGAATTTCACGAGGAGTGAAGTCTAGAAGTTTTAGGAAGTTACGGTTGCGAAGATTAAAAGCCATGATGTTTTCCTCTTAAGAATCTGTATCTCTCTGGCCGACGGCAATGCCCTGTTTGATGATGGGGATTGGGCCGGCCTGTATTATCTATTGTTTATCGTATTATGGTGTTTATGTGAATAACTATTCTGTTACTCTGCAATAATATTTGTGCCAGCTTCACCTTTCAGGATGTTAAGGCCATCTTGAAGGGAGCCGATACCAACCAGCTTGCCGCCTTGTTTAACAAACTCGCAAGATGCATCAATTTTTGGTCCCATCGAACCTGCATCAAAGGCGTACTGTGACAGTTCGCTCGGTGTGGTTTTGCGCAATGCTTTTTGCGTAGGCTTGCCCCAGTCCAGGAACACAGCATCGGCATCGGTAAGGATAAGCAGTGCGTCTGCATTTAGTTGTTTTGCCAAGAATGCTGCTGACATGTCTTTGTCGATAACAGCTTCTACGCCAACTAGCTTGCCGTTTTCTTTCTTGACTGGGATGCCGCCACCGCCGGTACAGATCACCAGGTGCTGCTGGTTGATCAGGGCTGTGATTGCGTCATCTTCAACAATACCGGTAGGTTGTGGGCTTGGTACTACACGGCGGAAGTATTGGCCGTCTGGTTTTACTGTCCAGTGGTATTTTTCAGCCATCTCACGAGCTTCTGCTTCTTCGTAAACCGGGCCGATTGGCTTCGTTGGGTCAGCAAATGCTGGGTCGTTTGGATCCACAGTCATTTGCGTAAGCATGCACGAGATGTGCTGTTCTGGAAGTAGGTTTTTCAGTTCTTGCATCAGCATGTAGCCGATCATGCCCTGGGTTTCTGAGCCCAGTACATCTAGTGGGTATGGACTAACTTTTTTGTATTCCAGACCTTGTAGTGCCAGTAGGCCAACTTGTGGGCCGTTACCGTGAACCAGCACTACGTTATATTCTTTCGCGATATCTGCGATAGTTTTTGCTGCTGTAGCAATGTTCTGACGCTGAATATCTGCTTCTAGTGGCTCGCCGCGACGCAGTAGTGCGTTACCGCCTAGTGCAACAACAACAGTTTGCTTGGTCATAGGATCGTCTCTCTTGGTTTTTCTGTTGGCCGGTATTCTTGGATACCGGCCATATTGTTTTACTTAGCTTTTCGCTTGGGTTCCCGGAGGATTAGATGCCGTCACGCTCGATTGGGCAGCTCATGCAGCGTGCACCACCGCGACCACGGCCTAGTTCATCACCTGGGATTGGAAGAACTGTGATGCCAGCTTTGTCGTATTTCTCGTTGGTGTAAACGTTACGCTCGTAACCTACAACCACACCTGGTTTCACGGTCAATACGTTGTTCGCATCGTTCCACTGTTCACGCTCTGCTTCGAAGCTGTCGCCGCCAGTAGTGATAAGGTTTAGCTTATCAACGCCAAGTGCTTTCTCGATTGCCGTTACGAAGTAGCCTTCTTCTTTCACGTTCACAGCGCCAGACTCGTCGCCTGTTAGGCTCCAGCACTTCACATCTTTACGGATAACTTCTGGGTAAACAGAGAAGGTATCTTCACGCATGTGAGTCATTACTGTGTCTAGGTGCATGCAAGAGCGGTGCTTAGGAAGTTCCATTGCGATAACTTGCTTCGCTTCACCGTGCTTGAATAGGCTAGATGCTAGCTGTTCAACACCTTGTGGAGTTGTACGCTCAGACATACCGATTAGCACAGAGCCTTTACCGATAACTAGTACGTCACCGCCTTCGATGGTTGAGTTGTCGTAGATTTTCTCTTCGTCGCCGAAGTACTTAATGAAGTCCTGGCCTGCGAAGGTTGGGTGCCAGCGGTAGATAGCACGAACATGGTTTGTTTCACGCTGACGTGCAGGTTTCGCCATTGGGTTGATTGAAACGCCGCCGTATACCCAGCAAGAAGTATCGCGGGTGAATAGGTGGTTTGGCAGTGGTTCAATAATGAAATCTGTTGGAGCATGCATGCCCTGCATCATTGAAGATGACTTAATTGGCAGTTCTGCGTAGCTTAGGCCGCCAAGTAGGACAGAAGCTAGCTCTTGGTTTGGTAGGTCTGCTAGGAAGCAGCGTACATCGTTAGCAAAAGCTGGACCGAAGCGGTAATCAGAAACTTGAGTACCTAGTAGCCATTCTTTCGCTTCTGGTACTGCTAGAGTTTCAGCTAGCATGTCACGTAGAAGGAATACTTCTACACCTTGCTCACGAAGAGTATTAGCAAAGACATCATGCTCTTCACCTGCACGTTCAACTGATAGTACATCATCAAACAGTAGCTCGTGGCAGTTAGAAGGTGTTAGGTGAGTTAATGCACGCTCAGGACGATGAAGAAGTACGCGACGTAATTGACCTACTTCAGAACCTACATAGAACTTACTCATAATCGTATCTCTCTATTTTATGCCAGCGTAAAATCGCGGGCTTAATTTGTTTTTTTTCGGAGGTATTAATTTAAATATTAATCCTTCGCGTCGTTTCTGTAATTGATTCTACTCTTTCGTTAATTAGAGTCTTAGACATTTGTCACACTTCAGTTATTAATTAGCCAACCTAAGTCACCGTTTTTATTAACATTATTCATGCATTTGTAGCTAGTTTTCAGAGGTGGGTTTTTATGTGGTAATTATGATTTATGCATGCTTTTTTGTTGGTTATCTTGCTGTTTTTAATCGCTTTTGTGTTTCTAGTGGGAAGTTTATGCATTTTTTTTCTGACGTGATAATTGTAAATACACCGATCTTATGCAGTTTATTCGTTTGTCTATTTAAATAAATGCTATTTGTTACTTGTCTGGTAACAAATATTTTTCCTTTTAATTTGATGAGTGTCGGTTTTGTAGTTTTTATACAGTAAGGCTTTAGAGCTTTTATTCTTGTTTTTATGATTGGGTTAATGGTGAGTGGAGGTGGTTTATTTCCTGAAAATAGGAGTGTTGTTATTTTCAAACTTGATAATTGAGCGAATATATTAGGTGTGCATTTATAGTTAACCCTTATTTTAAATTTATAACAACGCTATTTCGTTAAGTTGGAATATTTCGCTTTGAATATGGACGTTGTTAGTGGGTTATGGTTTTTGATGGGAATGAGGAATTGTTTTTATGTTATTTTTTTTGATGTTCAGCCCCGAATATATACCCCTGATAATGGCGTTGTCAGCGTATTAAAAGAGGGGAGGTGCGTTAAGTGGGCTTTGTTGATTCCCTACTGTACCTTTTATTTGCGGTCATCTTGTGTAGTTCTATGTCAGGAGTAAAAAAAACCGCCCGAAGGCGGTTTTTAGAAGGGTATCTAAGCTGTTTGCAATTAAATCATTGCACCAATACTTAGCATTACCATGATTAGGACAGTCAGAATACCTAGTAGAGGAGCTACCCACTTCACCCAGCGAACGTATGGAACTCGTGCGATAGCCAAGCCACCCATAACAACCGCGGAAGTTGGTGTCATCAAGTTCACGATACCTGAAGCAGACTGGTATGCCGTTACTACCAGGTCACGGCCTACGCCAGCAAAGTCGGCTAGTGGTGCCATGATAGGCATTGTCAGTACAGCCAAGCCTGAAGATGAAGGTACTAGGAATGATAGTAGAATTTCCAACCAGTACATCACGTTGATGAACACGATAGAAGACAGGCCTGTTACTGCGTGCTCTGCAGAGTTTAGGATGGTATCGGTGATCATACCGCGGTCCATAATTACCACGATACCACGGGCAATACCGATGATCAGGGCTACACCTAGTAGGTCACGCGCACCGTCGATGAAGCTAGAAGTGAACTCTTCTTCGCTCATGCGGGCAATTAGGCCGATGATGATAGTTGAAGCCAGGAACATCGCTGAGATTTCAGCCATCCACCAACCTGCAACTGACACACCGTAAATCATAATACCGAATGAAATTGCAAAGATTGCCAGGATAATTTTACGGGTTGTAGTGAACTCTAGAAGTTCGCCAGTTTGGTTACCCAGGAAGTGCGCTTTGTTTTCTTCATACTTGTCGAAAACGATAGACTTGCTCTTGTCTGCACGCACCATTTTCGCATAGCGCATGACATAGCCCACGCAGATCACCCAGCCCATGGCCAGCATTGCTACACGAAGCATGATGCCGTCAGTGAATGGGATACCTGCGGCGTTCGCTGCGATAACCGTTGCAAATGGGTTGATGGTAGAGCCAAGAGTACCAATACCAGCACCTAGCAGTACGGTTGCTGCAGCTACGACTGGGTCAAAGCGTGCTGCCATCATTACTGGTACTAGTAAGGTGTAGAATGGTAGAGATTCCTCAGCCATGCCGTAGATAGTACCGCCGGCAGCAAAGAGTGCCATCAGAATCGGAATCATCAGCTCTTCTTTGCCTTTCAGGCGAGCTGTTACCCTTTCGATACCCGCATCGATTGCCCCGGTTTTAGTTACCAGGCCAAGGAAGCCACCGATCACCAGAATGAACAGGGAGACGTCGATTGCCGCCGCTTCATAAGTGTTGTGATCGTAGAAGCCGTCAATCGGTGCTAACAGCACGTCAACCACGCCTTGCGGGTTGTTTTCTACGGCATGATAAGTACCGGTTACAGGAACTTCTTTACCAAGATCTTCGTTCATGACACGGTCATACTGACCAGCCGGAACAATCCAGGTTAGCAGTGCCACAACGGCAATCAGTGCAAATAGAATGGTGTAAGCGGAAGGGAATTTGAAGTTGGCAAAGAAGCCACCTTTTTCTTCTTTGTTTACGGTTTGCGTCGTCATTGTTCTCTCCTTGCCTTTATGACTGTTGCCAGTACAAAGGGGTATTTCTGTGTGCCAAATGCGTTATTTGGCATGACGGTGCTCCCTGAACAGCTTGTTCAGTGGAAGTAATATCAGCGATGTTTGCGTTAGCTAATTAGCGATAACTGTTGCTAAGTGCGCCTTGCTTATCCATGCCTTGTGATGTGCTCAGGCAGGACATTGTCGCTAAAGGATGATGTGGGTCAGATGCTCGGCAGAAACCTTCATTATCCGACCTATGACGGTGATACGCGGCCAATACTTCGCTCTGGCTTGTATCACCGTTGGAACAGGTCTGATAAGTGAGAGCTCCTCTAAGGCGGCGTGCCGAGGTGCGCCGTCGGCGTCCTGGCTCTTTGCTGGGGTAGAACTTACTCATGATCGTATCTCTCGAAAAAATATAAAAGCTCAGCAGTCTTTGCCGCGAGTCTATTCTTGTTTTGCATGTGGATTTTATGCTGCCCTGCGGGTTTTGACTTTGGTTTTGTTCACACTTTTGGGGGGCGATTATGCAGTAAAAAATTCACCGAATTGGCCTGTGAGGGTATTTTTCATCAATTAATGGATGAATATGCTAATACATATTGCAGCCGAGATAGGGCTTTATGCATGGCCTTTTAAAGGCTGTCTTTTCAATGCCACAAATAATGGCGGTAAAGCAGTTTGTTGGCCAGGTGGGGCTGTTTTGTTATGCGTTTTTCTGTATTAAACTCGCAATCGGTTTCATTCAGTCTGTTCGCATAATTGGGAATATTATGCAGTTTTATTTGCTGCCTTTTGGCGAGTGAAATTGAACCTAAGTTTGATTCACGTCAATTTTTATTTGCAGCATGGTAATTGTCCCCAATCCGTGCGATATTTGCGGGAAAATTTATTCCATAGGTGGAGTTACCCCATGTCTTATGCAGAACTGATTGAAGAGCAGAAGGAAGAAACCCGCGATATTATTGCAGCATTGCTGGAAGATGGCAGCGAACCTGAAGCCCTTTATACCATTGAGCACCACTTCTCTGCGGATACGTTTGAAGAACTGGAAGGTGCAGCGGTAGAGGCCTTCAAAATGGGCTTTGAAGTGCAGGAAGCTGAAGAGCTGGAGCTTGCTCCGGAAGACGGTGGCGGCAAGGTTGTGTGTTTTGATGCTGTCATGGAATCTGCTCTTAAGGTTGAGTTGATTGATGAGCAGGCTGAGAAGATGATCAAGCTGGCTGAAAAGCACAATATTGATTACGACGGCTGGGGCACTTACTTTGAGTCGGGCGAAGACGACGAAGAAGAGTTAGAAGACGAAGAATAAGCCTGAGTATCGGTTTGATAAGGTTTGATAACAGGTTCTTACAAATACAAAAAAGCCGACGTTTTTCGTCGGCTTTTGTTTAGTACGTTAAGGGCTGGATCTTACAGTGCTGCGATAGTCGCTTGCTGCTCTTCTAGCTTAACAAGAGTTTCTTTGTAGCCTTCAAGCTTTTCACGTTCTTTAGCAACAACGGCTTCAGGTGCTTTTGCAACAAAACCTTCGTTACCTAGCTTGCCTTCGATACGCTTGATTTCACCTTGGGTCTTCTTCACTTCACCCGCCAGACGAGCAAGTTCGGCATCTTTGTCGATAAGACCGGCCATTGGGATCATCAGTTCAGATTTGCCAACCAGTGCTGTGGCACACGCTGGCGTTTCTTCACCGTCAGCCAGTACTTTGATACCTTCCAGCTTAGCCAGTGACATCAGAACCGTACGGTTTGCTTCAAGGCGAGCAGCATCTTTCTCATCTGCCGCTTTCATCATCACGTCAAGCGGCTTGCTTGGTGCGATGTCGTATTCGGCACGCAGGTTACGGATGCTAGTGATGAACGCTTTTACCCACTCGATATCAGCAATTACAGCTTCATCGAAGTTCGCTTCATCGAACTGTGGCAGCGACTGTAGCATGATAGTGTCACCATCTACGTCATTAACCAGCGGCTTCACGCTCTGCCAGATAGTTTCGGTGATGTATGGGATCACTGGGTGAGCCAGACGCAGGGTTTTCTCAAGCACGGTGATTAGTGTATGACGAGTCGCACGCTGCTGCGCTTCAGTACCTTTCCAAAGAACAGGCTTGGTCAGTTCCAGATACCAGTCACAGAACTGGTTCCAGATGAACTCATAGATAGTGTTCGCTGCCATATCCAGACGGAAGTTTTCGATATGGGCATTGAACTCTTTGGCTGCCAGCTCGAACTGAGATTCGATCCACTTGTCAGCCTGTGAGAATTCCATCTCGCCGCCGTTCATACCGCAGTCTTGCTCTTCTGTGTTCATCAGTACGTAACGGCTTGCGTTCCATAGCTTGTTACAGAAGTTACGGTAACCTTCCAGGCGCTTCATGTCCCAGTTGATGTCACGGCCGGTAGATGCCATTGCTGCCAGGGTAAAGCGCAGAGCATCTGTACCGTAGGCTTCGATACCGTTTTCGAAAGTTTTGCGAGTCTGCTTTTCGATTTTCGCTGCCAGCTGAGGCTGCATCATGTTGCCACAACGCTTCTCTACTAGCTCTTCTAGGCCAATACCGTCAATCATGTCGATAGGGTCAATAACGTTACCCTTAGATTTCGACATTTTATCGCCGTTCTCATCACGGATAAGTCCGGTCATATAAACAGTTTTGAATGGTACTTGTGGCTTGCCGCTTTCATCTTTACAGAAGTGCATGGTCATCATGATCATGCGGGCAACCCAGAAGAAGATGATGTCAAAACCTGATACCAATACATCTGAAGGGTGGAAGGCTTTCAGTGCTTCGGTATCTTCAGGCCAGCCTTGTGTGCCGAATGTCCACAGTGCCGATGAGAACCAGGTATCCAGAACGTCATCGTCCTGGCGAAGAACAACTACTGGTGCCAGGTTATTGTTTGCACGGACTTCTTCTTCAGTACGGCCAACATAGACGTTACCGTCGTTGTCATACCAAGCCGGGATACGGTGGCCCCACCATAGCTGACGAGAGATACACCAGTCTTGAACATCACGCATCCAAGCAAAGTACATGTTTTCGTACTGCTTTGGTACAAATTTGATATCACCATTCTCAACCGCTTTAACGGCTGGTTCTGCAAGCGGCGCGGTACGTACGTACCACTGGTCAGTCAGCATTGGCTCGATAACAACGCCACCACGGTCACCGTAAGGTACGGTCAGGTCGTGATCTTTGATTTCTTCAAGCAGGCCAAGTTCATCAAATTCAGCAACGATTGCCTTACGTGCAGCGAAACGCTCCATGCCGTGATATTTAGCTGGAAGCTCAGTGCCGTATACATCGCTTGATTCACCGTTGGTGGTGAAAACTTCAGCTGCATCACGAATGTCTGCATTGAAGGTCAGGATGTTGATCATTGGCAGGCTGTGACGCTTACCAACTTCGTAGTCGTTGAAGTCGTGGGCAGGCGTGATTTTCACACAACCAGTACCTTTTTCCATATCGGCGTGCTCATCGCCCACAATTGGGATGCGACGGTCAACGATTGGAAGCAGGATTTCTTTGCCAATCAGATCTTTATAACGTGGATCTTCTGGGTTCACTGCAACACCGGTATCACCCAGCATGGTTTCTGGACGAGTGGTTGCTACAACGATGTAATCTTTGCCTTCTGCGGTTTTCACACCATCCGCCAGCGGATAGCGGAAATGCCACATGTGGCCTTTTTTGTCTTTGTTTTCAACTTCCAGATCAGAGATTGCAGTGTGCAGTTTCGGATCCCAGTTAACCAGGCGCTTGCCACGGTAGATTAGATCTTCTTCGTAAAGACGAACAAAGACTTCTTGAACTGCATTAGATAGGCCGTCATCCATCGTGAAGCGCTCACGATCCCAGTCTACTGATGCACCAAGGCGACGAAGCTGTTTAGTGATAGTGCCACCAGATTCGCCTTTCCATTCCCAGATTTTGTCGATGAAGGCATCACGGCCGTAGTCGTGCTTGGTTTTGCCTTCTTCTGCTGCAATCTTACGTTCCACAACCATTTGGGTTGCGATACCTGCGTGGTCGGTACCGACTTGCCATAGGGTGTTTTTGCCTTTCATTCGCTCACAGCGGATCAGGGTATCCATGATGGTATCCTGGAACGCGTGGCCCATGTGCAGGCTACCAGTGACGTTTGGCGGTGGGATCATGATGCTGTAAGCATCTTTAGATGTGTCACCGTGAGGCTTGAAGTAACCTGCCTCTTCCCAGCGCTGATACAGCGCTTGCTCAATTGATTGTGGGTTGTATGTCTTTTCCATAGCGCTCTTAGAAGGATCTATGTGGAATTAGGGCGTCTCAGGGGCAGCGGCGGTTTGCAATTGAATGCCAGCAAGGCGATAAGCCTTGTAGCGCTCACGAGCCAGCTGCTTGAGGTTTTCGTCGCAAGGAACGAAGTCTACCACTTGTGAGAAGGTTACGGCAAAATTTGGTGCTTCTTGGCTCAAATTTATCAATACCCCTCGGTGGCCGCTGTGTCGTAACCCTGGCCAGCCAATCTCGACCGGTGCGCCCCCGCGAGGGCCTTCGCCAATGAGATTGTGTGGCACAAAGTTATCGGGTTCTTGCTGCCAAAGGTATTCATCTATTTGTTCTGCCTGAATTTTGCTCTCAGCCAGTAAGTACACTTTGTGGCCTTGCCTGTAACTCAGTGCTGCTTGATAACAGGCAAAATGAATCTGATAGTCGCTATCGGCTTCAATGTGCTTCTCATCGATAATATAAAAAGTAGCATGAGTCATCAGGTTTACTCTATATAGGAAGGGGGCCATCTGGCCCCCCTTTGTCTTATTCGACGTTCTCTAGGCCAGCTCGGTTTAGCAAGAATTGGACTAATAGCGGGACAGGGCGGCCTGTCGCACCTTTCGCCTTGCCTCCGACCCATGCTGTGCCGGCAATGTCCAGGTGTGCCCAGTTGTATTTCTTGGCAAAACGAGACAGGAAGCAGCCTGCGGTAATGGTGCCGGCTCCTGGTGTACCCAGGTTGGCAAGGTCGGCGAACGGGCTGTTCAACTGCTCTTGGTACTCATCAGACATCGGCAGGCGCCATGCGCGGTCGCCAGCTTGTTCTGATGCGTTGATCAGCTCGTGAGCCAGCGGGTTGTGGTTGGCAATCAAGCCGCTGATGTGATTACCCAGAGCAACCACACAGGCACCGGTCAGGGTCGCCACATCGACCACGCATTCAGGCTCGAAGCGTTCAACATAAGTCAGCGCATCACATAGCACCAGGCGGCCTTCCGCATCAGTATTCAGTACTTCAACAGTCTGACCTGACATGGTAGTCAGGATGTCGCCCGGACGGTATGCACCGCCGCCGGGCATGTTTTCACAGCCAGCCAGAATACCGACGACATTGATCGGTAGGTTCAGTTTTGCCAGTGACTTCATTGCACCGAAAACTGTCGCTGCGCCACACATGTCGTATTTCATTTCATCCATCTGGGCTGATGGCTTGATAGAGATACCGCCAGAATCAAATGTCAGGCCTTTACCGACCAGAACAATAGGCTTAGCTTCCGGGTCCGGGTTACCCTTGTATTCGATTACCGACATCATGGCTTCGTTTTTCGAGCCCTGGCCGACGGCTAGGTAAGATGTCATACCCAGCTCTTTCATTTCCTGTTCGCCGATGATTTTTGTACTTACTGTATCGAAATCATCTGCCAGACGGCGGGCCTGAGAGGCCAAATAAGCTGGGTTTGCTACGTTTGGCGGCATGTTCCCCAAGTCTTTACCCGCTTTGACTCCAGAAGCAACAGCAAGGCCATGAGTGATAGCACGCTCGCCCAGAGATAATTCACGGCGTGTTGGTACATTGAATACCAGTTTACGCAGCGGGCGGCGGGTTTCCGGTTTGTTGCTCTTGAACTGGTTAAAGGTATACAGGCTGTCTTTGGTGGTTTCGACGGCCTGGCGTACTTTCCAGTAGGTATCTCGGCCCTTAACGTGCAGCTCTGTCAGGAAGCAAACCGCTTCCATCGAACCTGTTTCGTTAAGGGTGCTGATGGTCTTCTTGATGATTTGCTTGTACTGGCGCTCATCCAGCTCACGTTCTTTACCACAACCAACCAGTAATACACGCTCTGATAATACGTTTGGTACATGGTGAAGCAGCAGCATTTGGCCCGGCTTGCCTTCTAAATCGCCACGGCGCAGCAAGGAACTGATATAGCCATCGCTGATCTTGTCGAGTTGCTCGGCAATTGGAGAGAGGCGACGTGGTTCGAAGACGCCAACGACAATACAGGCACTGCGCTGTTTCTCGGGGCTACCACTTTTTACACTGAACTCCATGCGTACTCCTACATCCTATAAAGACAATTAAAGCTAAATGTTGGATAATACCGCACTTACTTGCTGGACCGCAGTTTCGGTATAGGATCAAAGTGCAGGTTAACAATTAGCCGAAAGATTAAAAAATAACTGATTAACCGAAAAATTATAGTGATTCCAGCAAAAAAACAAGTTTTCTATGGGTATTTAAAGCGTGATTATTGTTCGGTATTTGACGCGTGAGACATTAAAGAGCCAATTTGCAGTGCTTTTTGTGCTGTTTCTTGTCTTTATCAGCCAGAAATTCATCCGTATTCTGGCTTCTGCCACCGAGGGTTCGATCCCTAGTGATTTGATCTTGACCTTGATGGGGCTGTACATGCCGTCAATGGCATTATTGATGTTGCCACTGAGTCTTTACATCGGGATTTTGTTAACTTTCGGGCGTTTGTATGCCGAAAGTGAAATCACCGTGATGAATGCAACCGGAATCGGTAATAAGTTCTTGATCCAAGCGGCACTATGGCTGGCCGTGATCACAGGTTCTTTTGCTGCGTTCAATTCGCTGTGGCTTTCGCCGTGGAGTGTGGAGCAGGAAACCCGGGTGATGGAGCAGGTTGAGGCTGACTCCGGACTGGAATTGCTGGTGAAGGGCCAGTTCCAGGCAGCGCCGGACGGTAAAGGCGTGGTGTTTGTTAATGACATTACCGAGAGTGGCTCTCGTCTGCATAACGTTTTCGTGGCTCAGGTTACGGCCCGTGACGCCCTGCGTCCGAGTGTGATGGTGTCGGATCGCGGTTATGTCAGTGAGCTTGATGATGGCCGCCAGGTACTGGATTTAAAAAATGGTACCCGCTATGAAGGTTTCCCGACTCGTTTGGATTATTCCATTACTGAGTTTAAAGCCTACCAGGCTCTGATCGGCCAGCGTGCTGTACGTGAAAAACGTCGTGATTGGGATGCCTTGCCGACACTTGACTTGATGAAGCGTCCGGAGCTGGCAGCAAAGGCCGAGTTCCAGTGGCGGGTTTCGTTATTTTTATGTATTCCATTACTAACCATGGTGGTGGTACCGCTGTCAGCGGTTAACCCGCGTCAGGGGCGATTTGCCAAACTATTCCCGGCAGTACTGATTTATCTGGCTTACTTTTTGTCTATCAGTGCAGGAAAATCTGCGATTGAAGATGGGAATTTGCCTTCATTTATTGGTTTGTGGGCGATCAATGCGGTGATTTTCCTCATCGCAGTGGGGTTAAATACCTGGGATACCTTGCCGGTTCGGGTGCTGAGAGAAAAATTACGGAGACGCGGCTAAATGTTTAAGATTCTTGACTGGTACATTGGCCGAACGATTATTGCGACAACGGCACTGACCTTGTCGACGCTGGTGGGGCTGTCGGCCATCATCAAATATGTAGAACAGCTGCGTAAGGTGGGCCAGGGCACTTATGATCTCTGGAAGGCGCTGGCTTATGTGTTATTGAGTGTGCCGCGTGATATTGAGATGTTTTTCCCGATGGCGGTATTGCTGGGGGCACTGATTGGCCTTGGTACGCTGGCCTCAAGCTCCGAGTTGGTGGTGATGCAGGCCGCGGGTTTTTCTAAGCTTGATATCGGCTTGTCAGTGCTGAAAACTGCGGTACCACTGATGCTGATTGTTATGCTGCTTGGCCAGTGGGGCGCGCCGGAAGCGCAGAAGGCGGCGCGTGAGCTGCGGGCATTGTGGACATCCGGCGGGAGCATGCTGTCGGTGCAACGCGGGGTCTGGGCAAAGGATGGTAACGACTTTATCTATATTGGCCGGGTGCATGAGCAGAGCCATTTGGATGCGGTCAATGTGTGGCAGTTTGATGAGAAAGATAAGCTGATTCAGACTATTTTTGCCAAGTCGGCTGAGTATAGTGAGAAGGACGGTTGGTTGCTGGAAGGAGTAACTGTCACGGATATTTCTGCTGTGAAACAGACGAATAGTGAATTTGATTCGCTGCCTTGGCAAACGACCCTGACTCCGGACAAGTTGGCAGTTGTAACCGTGAAGCCGGAAGAGCTAGCACTGTCAGGGGTGTATGATTACGTCTCATACCTGAAAGAATCCAAACAGGATGCTTCTCGTTATGAGTTGGCTTTCTGGCGTAAAGCTCTGCAGCCGGTGTCGATTGCCGTGATGATGTTATTGGCACTGTCGTTTGTTTTTGGTCCGTTGCGCTCGGTAACCATGGGGGCAAGGGTACTGTCCGGAGTGATCTTCGGTTTTGCTTTTTATATCTCTAATGAGCTCTTCGGGCCAATGAGTATCGTCTATCGGCTGCACCCGGTCATCGGCGCGATGGGCCCGAGCCTGGTCTTTCTGTTTATTACCCTCTACCTGCTCAGACGTAAGCTGTAAAACAAGTTATAAAAAAGAAGGAGCCGATTGGCTCCTTCTTTTTTATTCAGTTTACCTTCGACAGGACAACCATTTCACATTCGGCCATGATGTCCTGGAAAGATTGCTTTTCTTGACTAAAAGGAGCAATCAGATTACCTAGTCCAAAGGCCGATGTCCCCATTCGGATCAGGGCTTGGGTCAGGCGGATATTGGAGCCGTCTTTGTTTTGCAGCCTTAGCTTCCATGCACGCATCCCCAGGGTTTGTCCGCCCTTGCACCAGAAGTAAGCAAAGAAGCTAATGATCACCAGGGCAAGGTAGCCGGTATAAAGTATCCCGACCACCGGATGCTGAGTCATGTAAGCACTGACATCTTGATAGTTGCCCAGTTCCAGCAGTCCCAGATGGAGCATCAGTGCGGCAATCGCCATAGCGACACCACCTGCAAGCATTAGTACCGCAGCAATGACCAGAGAGTCGTAGAGCCAGGCACCTAGGCGGCGAAATAGCCCCGGATAATGCTTGGCCAGTTTAACGTCCTGTTGTTTTTTCTGTTTCATCTCTACACCAAGTTAAGTTATTGGTCGGCTCTTCGGAATGCGGCATCCTGAAATTCATCGTTCTGGGTCAGTTCAGCAACAAAGAGCGAACAGCTGGGCGCAGTGTAGCAACTTCATGAATTAAGGTGAATGGTCGCGCTGCTGGAAATGAGACAGGGAAAAGCCGATAGTTCAGCATTTAGCAGCTATTCTTTATTTTCAAGCCCCTGTGCGGAGACGAGGAGAAGCATGATGGCAGAAGAAAAGAAAAACACCACTAACTGGCCTGATTTGGCCGGTGCCTTGTATGACAAGCTGACTGAACGCCATGCCGAATTGACTTATGATTTCAATAATGTCGAGGTCAGTGTTCCCAGTGGTGCGGGAGATAAACCGGAGCACTCTATCTGGAAGTTCAACGGCAGTATCAGTATCCGGGGGCGTAACCTGGAGGACTAGTGATGCAATGGCAGCTTCTGGGTGAGATGGATATCGAGGTGAATGGATTGCCCATTCACCTGGCTGCTCGGGGCGAGCTGTTGGTATTTACCCTGACACACATCACCACTTTGGCGGTTGCGGTGCGCACCTTGTCTCATTTACCTCGGTGTGTCGGCTCCAAAGTATCACTTACCCAGCTGACTGACGTTTGCCCCGAAATATGCGTTAATCTTGGGGCTGAAACGATATTGCATATTCGACGTCGAGACGGGGTGTTTTCTGGCCTGTGGCGTCATCATTACTCATTTAAGAGTAAAACGTTATGGCTGAGGAATAGTTTTCGTTTGCTGCGAGACTATTACAGTTAACTATAGCTAACTTTGCATATTGATTGATTGGTTGGTTGGCGTGAAAATTGGCTACTTTGCTAGTTGTTGGTTAAATATAAGCCAGACAAACAGAAATACGGGCAAATAGCAGAAGAAAGGCTTGCGCACCTAATCGGTATCCGTATAATGAGCCGCATCTGCCCGAGTGGTGAAATTGGTATACACGACGGATTCAAAATCCGTTTCCTTCGGGAGTGACGGTTCAAGTCCGTCCTCGGGCACCAGATTCAAAACAAAGCCTCAGCCAAAGCTGGGGCTTTGTTGTATCTGGCCTTCAATTTTCTTCTGTGGTTTTAAAGCAAACTATTGCCGATTTGATGCTCTCTAGTGTTCAGTCTTGGCCTTAGCTGTGCTTTTTTTTGCTCTTATCTTGAACTACACACTTGATATCAAAGGCAAATCGTTTTGATGTGGTGTAATGCTATGTCTTCATTCATTTAGGTTGCTTGTAAATGGTTGGGGCCTCCTTGTGGAGTGTAGTATTGCTTCCTATCAGTAAAATAACTCGGGCTGCCGCTGAATTGTTGATTAGCAATATTCACCAAGAAGATTGCCTAGCGGCTCGTTATTTTCAACCTGAGTTGTGTCTTCGTAGAAGCGATAGAGTTATCGATCCAGCCTGAGCCTCGCCTTTCCCTTAATTTGTACATCCAAGTTACGCCAATTTAGCTATGTTTTATAAACGGTAAATTGTCACTGGCGAGTATTAACATGGATGCAAGCTTTCAATATGCAGATGAATTCGGGCCGTTTAAGGTGATTCATTTGTATGAGCCTTCTCTTTCTCTTAAGGCCGTTCTGGTTGTTGATAATGTGGCGATGGGGCCATCAATTGGTGGTATCAGAATGGCTGCGGATGTTACGACGGATGAGTGTTTTCGTCTTGCCAGGGCGATGACCTTCAAAAATGCGGCTGCCGGGCTACCTCATGGTGGTGGCAAGGCGGTTATATGCGCCGACCCCAAAATGCCCAAGCAGAAAAAACAGGCACTGGTCCGTGCCTTTTGTCAGGGGTTGCGAAATGAAGAAAGTTATATCTTTGCACCTGATATGGGGATGGACGAAGAGTGCATGGCTTGGATCCGGGATGAAGTTGGCCGGGTTGTAGGGTTGCCTCGTGAACTTGGCGGAATACCGCTTGACGAGCTGGGCGCGACGGGGTGGGGATTGAGTCATGCCGTTGATGTTGTTGCTGAACATTGTGGTTTTTCAATGCAGGGGGCAAGATTTGTGGTTCAAGGGTTTGGTGCTGTTGGCAAGCATGCAAGTCGTTTTCTGGTTGAAAAGGGAGCCCTGCTCGTGGGGGTGTCAGACTCACGAGGAGCTATCAGCAATGAAAATGGCCTTGATGTTGAGCAACTTATCTCGCTAAAGGCGCAGGGCAAGTCGGTTATTGAATACAATGATGCGATGGAGCTTCCTGCTGAAGGTCTAATTGATTTGGAATGTGAACTTTGGATCCCTGCAGCACGCCCGGATGTGATTCATGAGGGGAATGTTCAGCGTTTAAAGACCAAGGCTGTGGTTCAGGGGGCCAATATTCCCTGTACACTTGCTGCTGAAGCCTACCTTCACCAGCATGGTGTGCTGTGTCTTCCTGATTTTATTGCCAATGCTGGTGGTGTGATTTGTGCGTCGATGGAATACCACGGAGCCACTCAGCCTGCCGCGTTTGCTGCTATCGAAGAGAAAGTTAGGCGCAACGCTCAAGAAGTACTTAAGCGCATCAAGGCACAACCGATGTTACCCCGAGAAGCCGCAATGGCTTTGGCTAAGGAGCGCTTAAAACTGGCGATGTCCTATCGACGTTATTCGCTGTTTTCGACAGCGCCTCATTTCCTTTGATGGTTTGGCAATAGGTGAGGTACGCAAAATGGTTGAAGCGGGAAAAAGCTATTTTCACCGCGGCGGTACGGAGCCGCTTCTCGGGCAAACTATTCCTGAACACTTTGCGGGTATTGTTGCACGTTACCCCGAACAGGAGGCTGTCGTCTCTGTTGCTCAGGGACGTCGGCTGACTTACCGAGAGCTGGACGAAGCGGTTCGATTATTGGCAAAAGGGCTGTTGGGCGCCGGGTTTAAAAAAGGCGAACGAATTGGTGTCTGGTCGACTGATAATCTGGAGTGGTTGTTGTTGCAAATGGCGACAGCCTATGTCGGGATAATCTTAGTTAATATTAATCCGGCATATCGTCAGCGGGAGCTGGCCTATGCATTGCAGTGTTCTGTTGTACAAGGGCTGTTTGTGATCCCGTCCTTTCGAGACAGTGATTACTTGTCGATGTTGACTTCATTGCTTCCGGAGCTAAAGACTGGTTCAGGCTTATCGAACTTGAATAACAGACAATTACCGTTCTTGCGTACGGTGGTGGTGTTTGAACCGGAGAATCCCATACAAACAGATCGCCCAGCACCAGGATTTGCTATATGGAATGATGTAATAAAAGCTGGGAATATAGTATCAGAGCAAGAGTTATCTGAAGTGATAGCCAGCCTCGATTGCGATGAGGCGATCAATATTCAATATACTTCCGGGACGACGGGCTTTCCCAAAGCGGTGGTACTAACTCACCATAACATTTTGAATAACGCGTATTTCTCGGCCAAAGCGATGCATTTCACTGAGCGTGACCGATTATGTGTGCCTGTGCCCTTCTATCATTGCTTTGGTATGGTGTTAGCTAATCTGCTTTGTCTTTCTGTCGGCGCGTGCATTGTGATTCCGGCAGAGCATTTTGAGCCGGAGGCTGTGTTGCAGGCAATTGACCATGAAAAGTGTACTGCTGTGCATGGTGTTCCAACGATGTTTATCGCTGAGCTGGAGCACTGTAATTTTTCTTGCTATGACATGAGTAGCTTGCGCACTGGCATCATGGCTGGTGCACCTTGTCCTCCATCATTGATGTTACGGGTGATAGAAGACATGCATTGCCGGGAGATCCTTATTGGTTACGGCGAGACGGAAGCGTCACCTCTGACTCACCTGACTTCACAGGATGATAGCCTAGAGCGACGAACTGAAACGGTCGGAAAAAATTTACCTCATCAGGAAGTGAAGGTGGTCGATCTCCAGACGGGAGCCAAAGTTTCGCTGGGGGAGGTGGGCGAAATTTGTTTCCGTGGGTATCACCTGATGGAAGGTTACTATGGCAATGAGAAAGGGACTAGGGACGCTATTGATGATCATGGATGGCTCCATTCTGGAGATTTAGGAATAATGGATGCAGATGGCTATGTGAAGATAACAGGTCGGATCAAGGAGATGATTATCCGCGGCGGAGAAAATATCTACCCGAGGGAGATCGAGGAGTTTCTTTTTGCTCATCCTAAAATTCGGCAGGTGGCGGTGTTTGGGGTGCCGGATGCTTATTATGGTGAACATGTGGCGGCTTGGATCCAGCTCCATCCGGGAGAGAACCTGACAGAGAAGGATATTATCACCTATTGCGAGGGACAGCTGACTCATTTCAAGATCCCGGTTTATATCCGGTTTGTTGACAGTTTCCCGATGACAGTGACAGGAAAGTTGCAGAAGTTCAGGATGCGAGAGCAAGAGGTTGAAAGGCTTAATAAGAAGCCAGAATGAGCATTGTGAAGTGGTTTACACGCTAATAGATAAATAAAAGTCTTGTATATCAAGCTCATATTCGTATAATACCTAGCACTTGCCCGAGTGGTGAAATTGGTAGACACGACGGATTCAAAATCCGTTTCCTTCGGGAGTGGCGGTTCAAGTCCGCCCTCGGGCACCATATCTCATAGCAAAGCCTCAACTTCGGTTGGGGCTTTGTTGTATCTGGGCTTTCTTGCCGTTTGTTTTTCCCTTCTATTTATAGCAATGCTAATCGCCGTATTTAATCTTTTGAGCTGATTAGTGCCATGACTGGTTTATATTGGGTATGTGAAGTTTCAAAAAATATTACCTCTTGTTAGCTCTTAGAACTATTTGCAGAGAGAATAGGTTATAGCGAACTTGTAGTGTTGCGCAAAAGATGAACGCTTTTGCTTGTTTTGTTTGCTTGTTGTTCTGTTGGTGTGTTTTTAGTTATTTATTTCAAAAAGCCCCTTGCTAACGTGATCGAAGTCTCTATAATGCCATCTCACCGACACGGAGTACGGCAACTTAAGCCGACGACGTAGCGGATTGTTCTTTAACAATTTGACCATGCAATCTGTGTGGGCACTCGTAAAATGATTAGTCAAACCTTTTGTCTTCACTCCTTTTTGTTTTCACTTTTAAAAAGTGAAAATAAACGGGGAAGTGAAAGCAAATATGGCATCAATGAACTGAGTGACCAATACGAAATGGCTTCGGCTAGATCGGCACAGTCAATTCTTATCTTTTATAGATAATTATCAGTATTCATTAAGCCAATCAAAATCTTAAATTGAAGAGTTTGATCATGGCTCAGATTGAACGCTGGCGGCAGGCCTAACACATGCAAGTCGAGCG
>NZ_CANMZV010000015.1 GCF_947502415.1 uncultured Photobacterium sp.
GGCAAGCTGTTGCTTTTCTGGATTAGAGAGAAAAGGAGGGCGTCCAGTGCGAGGTTTTTCCTTTAATCCGTTAAGTCGCTCTTCAAGAAAAATCTGAATCCATTTGTTTACGCTGATACGACTAACCTTTAGGAACTTAGCAATTAGAGTGCGTGAATGGCCATCTTGGAAATGAGCAAGTGCCAACAAGCGCATTTTCATTTGAATAGATGCTTGTTTTCTGGCAAGAGATTTAAAGTCGATATTATTAAGGCTATCCATGGCAATAACTTAGACAAAGCAGATAGCCCTAATCAGATCACATTTTTACCTAGAATGGTATTAGGCAGTAGGCAATCAAGCCACTGAGTAAATTAAGCATAAAACCGTGAAGACTGCTGTGCCGAGAGTGTTCTATTTGGGAGATATTTTTCAATTGGTCGTTGATTGTGATTAATGATGAATCTTTTGGTTAGCATAGCTCTATCTCATGCGGCCAACAGCTTGGGCTTCATATTCTTCCTCTGCGCCGTGATAAGTGTAATACCCTATTCTTTCAAATCCTCTTTGCTTATTTATGTAGCCCTTATCTGCGTATAGCTTGTCCAGCAAGCCCTTGGAATGCGCATGTTATGACATACTTTGAGACTGGTTGAATCAATGAACTCAATGCCTGTGCGTTGCCCCTTCAAATGAGTAAAGTAAGAGCTTAAAGGGATTAATATCGACGGTATCATTTCTAAAAACGCGTATAGCTCAGCAAGGCAGGGAAGTCACTTTTGTAATAGCGACGGATAACACCGAGATAGAAGTTTTTGAAATCACGCTGATGTGGCATGTGGAAAGCGATGATAATGGTCATGATTTCGCTGGGTGACATGCGGCTTTGTCGATTCCGCTTTCTTTCACTATTTTCTAGTTGTAATTTTTGCCATTGAGGTATGAAAACTTGGCAAAAATCATCGGCATGACAAAATAAGTCCACTAACTTGTCCATAGCTGGTTTCTTTGTGATTAATCCTTCTTCTTGGTTGAAAGAACTGATCACGGAACCAGCTATTAGTTCCCAGAATTCTTATCCCGAGTTCAGGTTGATTAACTTTGGGTGTGAAAGTGCCCTTTTTGAAAGAGGGCCAATGGGAGTAGCCGCATTTTCATTTGAATAGTTTCTAGCAAGGGCTTTGAAATCAGTATTCTTGAGGCTATCCATGCGCGCGAGCCTCAATTAGATCATATTTTTCGTCGGTTGGTATGAGTCCATTTTTGTAATTATTAGTGAATAAGTGAGAGTAGATTATAAAATTAATCAAATTGGTATTAGCTTGGCATGTAGTTGCAGTGAAGGGCGGTACTTATTCCTGAGATGAGTGGTAAATCTGGGGGAATGTTCAGGAATAACCTGCTTATACAATGTATACAAAAGCCTCTATTTGTGAGGCCTCTGTCATGATAGGTATTGGGCTATTTCGTCGGTTTGCTGGGTGATGAGAATACCGGCCTTGAGCATTTCATCACAACCGGAAGCTGTTGTATCTGGAGATATTCCCCGGCAAGCTGCCAGATTGACAATCACGTTGAATTTTTCGCTCTTTTGTAGCTGTAGCGCAGTTGTTTTGACACAGTAGTCCGTTGCTAGGCCTCCGACGATGACAGTCGTTACCTTTTTGGTTTCAAGCCACTCAATCAACCCCGTGCTTAGCTTTTCCTGTAGATCATGGTAGCAAGCACCATAAGGATGAAGGTTGGGTTCAATACCCTTCCAGATCACATGATCATAGTCAGTCACAGGAGGTAACCCTGGAATAGTTTCAAAACCAAGAGTTCCAGGAATGGCATGAGCGACCCAAGTTAAGTCAGCATTAGGGTGTGATAGTGGATGAAGCATTTTGTCGTGGCTATCAACCACCCAGACAGCATTGGCAGGGTGCGCATCTTTAGTGAGAACACGAAGATCAGCAAACGCCGCTTGTGCATTGAGCTCTGGAGCAATCAGATCCCCTTCAGGCACCGGAAGTTCATCGGGGCAAAGCGGACTGAATGTTCGTTGTGGATCAACGTCAATCGCGGCGATTGTCATGGTCGTTATCTCTATAGAATCTGATTAAGAATATGGTCTGCTTTAACTCGGCGGATCCGCTTAATCAATTTTCTGACTGGTGCTGGATAAGTATCAACTTTCTCGATAAGTTTATAACTGCCGACTAGTTGAGTATGGCCCAAAATACAGTCGAGTTCTTTTTGCTTCTGCTCTGCTAATAATTGCTGCTTATCATGTACCAAAATGGCATTTTCTAAATCGAGTTTCCAAGCTCGAGGGTTAAGGTTATTACCAGTGATCAGCATATAGCTGCGGTCTACCCAAATGCCTTTGAGATGAAAGCTGTTGTCGCCGTGTTTCCATAGATGGATAGCTAGCTGACGGCGGGCAATAGCCGATTCATTTTGCTTCGCAAAATTGCGCAGGTTAACTTCATATAGATAAGGTAAGCCAGCAATAGTTTTGAACGGCTCACTCGGTGGGATATAGAAATCATTAGCGGTTTTGTCACCCACGACGATAGTAACTTTGACTCCGCGGCGAAGTGCACGTTTGACTTCTCGGCTGATAGTGCGCGGGAAGTTAAAGTATGGGGTACAAATAGTCAGTTCTTTCTGTGCACTCGCAATGAGAGTACAGATGTGCTGGTTGAGCTTATTCTTACGTTTGCCCAGACCGACAAGAGGCGTCAGGCCTACTTGGTTGTTAGTGATAGGCTCAGGTGCGAATGAATAGTTAGCTCGTTGTAGTTGGCTACGGAAGCTTTTGATTGCCCCTTTTAACGCCTTAGTTTCAGGACGTTTAACCTGGCTCAGACAGTTAACCGCATCGCTGTTCACTAGGGTCTCAATAATGAATTGAGCCATGCTGTCAGCAAGTTGAGCATTGTGAATAACATGGTAACGGTCGTAACGATAACGTTCATGCTGTGCAAGGTAGACATCATTTAAGCTGGCGCCGCTATAGATGACTTTATCATCAATAACAAAACCTTTCAGGTGTAGGACACCGAATACCTCTCGGTCGCGTACTGGTACACCAAGTATCTCGATATTCTGATGGTACTTTTCGGCAAACTCCCGGTACAAAGCGGCATTACCGTCGGATTTTGCTGCACCAATGAGCCCACGTTGAGCTCGGTGCCAGTCGACCAAAACTTTTATGTCTAGATCAGGGTTGGCCTGTTTCGCTTCGTAAAGTGCTGTAAGGATCCCACGTCCAGCCTCATCATCTTGCAGATATAACGCGACAAGATAGATGCGTTTTTTGGCTTGGGTGATTTCCTGATGTAGACGTTCGCGGAAAGCCCCTGCGTCTAGAAGTGTCTCTAAATCTTCCGGCTTGTGTGCAATACACGGCAGTTGCTCGATGCGTTGCCTATTAGCAATAGCTGAATCCATTATCGCCTCGTTTACGCGATCAATTTAAGATAAATCTGTTAAATAAGAGAGCGATTATATCAGAAAATTCTCGAATACTATGTATACCGATGTCATGTTGTGTCAAGGATAGGCTGAATAACTGTAAATTTAGTGTTGATAGCGCATTGCGATGAGATTTTTACCGTTTTGACGGTAGCGCCGGATGCGGCTTTCCAGGGGCTCTGGTAATTCACTATCTGTTATTACGATAAAGCCAGCTTGTTGATAGAGGGTTTCGAGGTGGCTATAGGCAAAACAAAAGCAAGGAGCTTGCGTAACTTGTGCTGTGCTTGCAGTGAGTAATTGTTTGGCAACCCCCCCACCTCTTTTCTCTGGGTGTACTAACATGCCGGTGAGTAACTGATAGTGTTCGAATTGCTTGAATCTGACGCAGCAGATAATGCTGCTGTTATCCTCTCCTATCCAGATAATCTCGTCTTTCTTAGCTTTGCCTGCTGGATAGAAAGATTTATAGAAGCGATTAATTAATGGAAAACGTAGGGGTTCAAGAAGGTGGAATCTTAGCTTGATCATGGGAAAACACTGCGCTGTGAAGCTGAATCAGTTAAAATGCAGCCAATAGTATAAAAGGTATGGTTCGATATTAGCATGAAAGTTTTGCAAGAAAGGTCACTGGCACCTTTTCACACTTTTGGTATCGAGGTGGCAGCCAAGCAAATTATTGTTGCCGAGTCGCCTCAGGAGCTGGCGGCAATATGGCGGGATGATCAGTACCGGGCTTTGCCAAAGATGGTCGTCGGTCAGGGTAGTAATATCTTGTTTTGTGAAAACTATGCCGGTGTCATCATCTTGAACCGTATCCTTGGTGTTCAGATTACCGAAACAGCTGATGCGTACTTGCTGCATGTCGGTGCTGGTGAGGATTGGCATCAGTTGGTGCGTTCGACAGTTAAGAATAACATGCCGGGATTAGAAAACCTTGCTTTGATCCCAGGCTGTGTCGGTTCTTCACCGATCCAAAATATTGGTGCTTATGGTGTAGAGCTTAAGGATGTTTGCCAGTATGTCGAGGTGATTGAGCTGGAGACAGGTAAGCTCTCTCGGATTTCGGCATCAGATTGTCAGTTTGGGTATCGTGACTCTATTTTCAAGCATGCATTGAAGAATACCCATGCTATTACAGCGGTAGGTTTGCGTTTGCCTAAGATCTGGCAGCCAAATATTTGTTATGGCCCGTTGGCGCAGTTTGATGCCGAGCAAGTTACAGCTCAAGAAATATTTGATGAAGTTTGTCGTATTCGTAAGGCGAAACTACCGGATCCTACCGTATTGGGTAATGCGGGTAGTTTCTTTAAGAATCCAGTGGTTAAGCACGATCAGCGTAATAGGCTCCTGGTACAGTATCCAAGTATGCCAAGTTATGAAATGGCCGATGGTACTTATAAGTTGGCTGCAGGCTGGTTGATTGATCAATGTGGACTGAAAGGCTATCAGGTAGGTGGTGCAAAAGTACATGAGCAGCAAGCCTTGGTTCTGGTAAACCATCGTCATGCAACAGCAGGCGATGTCCTTTCCTTGGCTAGCCATATAGTCAGGACCGTTAAGCAGCAGTTTGGTGTTTCGCTTGATCATGAAGTGCGTTTTATGAATGCTTGTCAGGAAACTACCCTGAACGAGGTGCTGTCATGAAAGATCACTCTACTCGTTTGGCTCTGGTGGCGATGCTTTCTGATGGTCAATTTCATTCCGGTGAAGCGCTTGGCGAATCCCTTGATATTTCAAGGGCAGCTATAAGCAAACATATCAAGGTGTTACAAAGTTGGGGCCTGGATATCTATCGGGTGCAGGGAAAGGGTTATAGCCTAGCCTCTAAACTGGAACTCCTTGATTGCGATAAAATTTTAGCTCAGGTAAAGTGCCCGAGCTTGGTCCTCATACCTGTTATAGATTCAACAAATCAGTATCTGTTGGATCGCGTTGGTCAGCTTTCTCAAGGCGCTGTTTGCCTGGCTGAATATCAAGAAGCCGGACGCGGAAGACGGGGAAGGCAGTGGCTGTCTCCGTTTGGTAGCAACTTGTACCTTTCTATGTATTGGCGTTTGGATGCCGGGGTGGCCGCCGCGATGGGGTTGAGTCTGGTCGTCGGCGTGGCTATTGCTGAATCACTGCAATCATTGGGTGCTGACGGTATTAAAGTTAAGTGGCCGAATGATCTGTATTATCAAGATAAAAAGCTGGCAGGCATTCTCATAGAAATGACGGGGCAGGCCGGTGAAGCTGCCCATCTTGTTATTGGTATGGGGCTGAATGTTGCAATGCCGGAGCAGGAAGGCGCTGGGATCGACCAGGCCTGGGCTAATCTCGGCCAGGCTTGTGATGGTTTACCTGAGCGCAATCAACTGGCATCAGTTTTAATTCAGCGTCTGCATCAAACGCTTGAAGAATATGAACAAGTGGGTCTTGAAGGATTTATTGAACGCTGGAACCGACTTGATAACTTTTTGGATCGTCCTGTGAAACTGTTGATTGGCGAGCGTGTGGTTGAAGGAGTAGCCCGCGGGGTCAATAGTCAGGGGGCTTTGTTACTGGAAACCGATCAAGGCCTTACACCTTATATCGGTGGTGAAATCAGCCTTAGAGGTTGTTAATGCAATTATTAATTGAAGCGGGCAACACCTATGTCAAAGTTGCCCAACTATTTGACGATGGCAATATGGAACTGCTGGGGCGCTATCCTAGCGGCCAGCTTGAGATGGTTCTGGAGCCACTGTTAGAAAAAGGAATTAACAGAATCGTTTTTGCTAGTGTCGGACCGGTTGAGGTGGATAACTCTATCCAACGGATTGCCCAGCTGGCAGATATCCCTGTCATGCAGGTGAAAACACTACGCAAGGATTTCGGTGTGAAAAATGCGTATGCCGAGTACCAGTATCTTGGTGTTGACCGTTGGTTAACCTTGGTGGCTATCCATCAGGAGTTTAAAAGAGCGACAGTGATTGTTGATATCGGCACTGCACTGACTTTTGATGTTCTTTCTGAAGACGGCAAGCACTTAGGGGGGTGGATAGCTCCGGGCTATCAGCTGATGATGAAGTCGGTGCTGGAAAATACCACCAAGGTGTTTTCTGACCGAGACCACACGGATGCGCTGACTTTTGCTGATAATACAGCTGATGGCCTAAAAAACGGCTGTCGGGCTGCATTACTGGGGCTGATTGAATACGGTTTGTCGCAGGCGCGTGAAAAGCTGAAAGTTGAGCCTGAAGTAGTACTGTGCGGTGGTGGTGTTCGTCATCTTCCTGTTTCATGGGCCAAGCATTACCGCCATCGTTCGGAATTGGTATTGGAAGGCCTTGCTTTGTATGCAAAATGTCGATAGTGCTCAAAATTGCGGCGCTCGATAAAAAACATCAAAAAAAAGCACGAAAAGGTATTGCAAGGGCTAAAATCATTCTCTAGAATGCGCAGCACTTACGCCGACTTAGCTCAGTAGGTAGAGCAACTGACTTGTAATCAGTAGGTCACCAGTTCGATTCCGGTAGTCGGCACCAGTTTTTTGCAACACCCCTGGAGGGGTTCCCGAGTGGCCAAAGGGATCAGACTGTAAATCTGACGGCTCCGCCTTCGAAGGTTCGAATCCTTCCCCCTCCACCATTTTCAAATGATTGAATAGCTTAACGAGCGACGAGTTTTGCGGGCATCGTATAATGGCTATTACCTCAGCCTTCCAAGCTGATGATGCGGGTTCGATTCCCGCTGCCCGCTCCACACTTCTTGTGTGCTGATATAGCTCAGTCGGTAGAGCGCACCCTTGGTAAGGGTGAGGTCGGCAGTTCAAATCTGCCTATCAGCACCACTCTCTCTCCAAGTCACTTCAATCCTTTTGATATATACTCTACAAACCCATGATTGGTTGTGTGGTCGTAATGCCACCAAATGCCGTGCCTAGAGGGACTATCCATGTCTAAAGAAAAATTTGAACGTACTAAACCGCACGTTAACGTTGGTACCATCGGCCACGTTGACCACGGTAAAACTACTCTAACTGCTGCTATCTGTACTACTCTTTCAAAAGTATACGGTGGTGAAGCTAAAGACTTCGCATCTATCGATAACGCTCCTGAAGAGCGCGAGCGTGGTATCACAATCTCTACTTCTCACGTAGAGTACGATACTCCAACTCGTCACTACGCACACGTAGACTGCCCAGGACACGCCGATTACGTTAAAAACATGATCACTGGTGCTGCGCAGATGGACGGTGGTATCCTAGTTGTTGCTGCAACTGATGGCCCAATGCCTCAGACTCGTGAGCACATCCTACTAGGCCGTCAGGTTGGTATCCCATACATCATCGTATTCATGAACAAATGTGACATGGTTGACGATGAAGAGCTACTAGAACTAGTAGAAATGGAAGTTCGTGAACTTCTATCTGAGTACGACTTCCCAGGTGACGACTGCCCAGTAATCATGGGTTCTGCTCTTGGCGCTCTAAACGGCGAGAAAGAGTGGGAAGACAAGATCATTGAACTAGCTGAAGCTCTAGATAACTACATCCCAGAGCCAGAGCGTGCGATCGACCGTCCGTTCATTCTTCCAATCGAAGACGTATTCTCAATCCAGGGCCGTGGTACTGTTGTAACTGGTCGTGTTGAGCAGGGTATCATCACTGTAGGTGACGAAGTAGAAATCATCGGTATCAAAGAAACTACCACTACTACTTGTACTGGTGTTGAGATGTTCCGTAAACTTCTTGACGAAGGCCGTGCTGGTGAGAACGTTGGTGTTCTTCTACGTGGTACTAAGCGTGACGAAGTTGAGCGTGGTCAGGTTCTTGCTAAGCCAGGTTCAATCACTCCTCACACTACTTTCGAGTCAGAAGTATACGTTCTGTCTAAAGACGAAGGTGGCCGTCACACGCCATTCTTCAAAGGCTACCGTCCACAGTTCTACTTCCGTACAACTGACGTAACTGGTACTATCGAGCTACCAGAAGGCGTTGAAATGGTAATGCCTGGTGACAACATCAAGATGGTTGTTACTCTAATCGCTCCTATCGCGATGGACGAAGGTCTACGCTTCGCAATCCGTGAAGGTGGCCGTACAGTTGGTGCTGGCGTTGTAGCTAAAATCGTTGAATAATATTTGACGACAAGGCACCAAAAAGGGCATCATTTGATGCCCTTTTTCTGCGTTTGACTTTTGGTTAGCTTGTTTTTTGACCAAAAACGCAGAATAAAAGTTTACTGAGATGAAGTTTTCTTTATGTAATTAAAGCATTATTGCTTTCCTTCATTATATGGCCTCGCACTTGCGGGGTTATTTTCGTCTATATTGAGACTAGTTACAGGTTGGTTGTATGAAAGCGAATGCCGAAAACCAAAGCAGCCCTAGCAGTATGGATGGCCTAAAGTGGGTCACTGTATTTGCTTTGCTAGCTGCCGCTGTGGTTGGTAATTACCTGTACAGTGATGTTTCTGTAGTGCTACGCGCTGCTGCTATTGTAGTCCTTGTGGCTGCGGCTGGTGGTATTGCTGCACTTACAGCAAAAGGTAAAACCGCGATTGCGTTTGCTCGTGAATCGCGCATGGAAGTCCGCAAGGTAGTATGGCCTACTCGTCAGGAAGCTACGCAGACAACCTTTATCGTTTTAGCTGTCACTGTCATTATGGCGTTAGCCTTGTGGGGTATCGACGGCATCATGGTCCGTCTAGTCCGCCTAGTTACCGGTGTGTGAGGTAAGAGTTCATGAGCGAAGCTCCAAAAAAACGATGGTATGTAGTACAAGCCTTTTCTGGCTTTGAAGGTCGTGTAGCACAATCGCTACGTGAGCATATCAAGATGCATAGCATGGAAGATTACTTTGATGAGGTTTTAGTACCAACAGAGGAAGTGGTCGAGATGCGTGCAGGCCAGCGCCGCAAGAGTGAGCGTAAGTTCTTCCCAGGTTATGTACTAGTACAGATGGTGATGAACGACGAAACATGGCATCTGGTACGTAGTATTCCTCGTGTAATGGGGTTCATTGGCGGTACTTCAGACCGTCCAGCTCCTATCTCTGATAAAGAGGCGGATGCTATTCTTAACCGTCTTCAACAGGCGAGTGAAGCTCCTGTTCATAAAACTGTATTTGAACCAGGTGAAGTTGTCCGTGTTACCGACGGTCCGTTTGCAGACTTCAACGGTACTGTTGAAGAAGTGGACTACGACAAGAGCCGCGTGAAGGTTTCTGTGTCGATCTTCGGCCGTGCAACACCTGTTGAACTGGAGTTCGGCCAGGTAGAAAAGAGCTGATCAATAAATAGTCAGCTTGTATTGTCAAGGGCGTGAAATTGGACTATAATTTCGCGCCCTTTCGTTAGACGGGGAGTCTATTTTAAAAATAGACGTTTGAACCCAAATTAAGGTAAATAGCAATGGCTAAAAAAGTAGAAGCGTACATCAAGCTGCAGGTTGCAGCTGGTGCAGCAAACCCTAGTCCACCAGTTGGTCCAGCTCTTGGTCAGCACGGTGTTAACATCATGGAATTCTGTAAAGCGTTCAACGCTAAGACTGACTCAATCGAGAAAGGTCTTCCTACTCCAGTTGTTATCACGGTATATAATGACCGTTCTTTCACGTTCATCACTAAGACTCCACCTGCTGCTGTTCTTCTTAAGAAAGCTGCTGGCGTTAAGTCTGGTTCTGGCCGTCCGAACACTGAGAAAGTTGGTACTGTAACTGATGCTCAGATCCAAGAGATCGCTGAGACTAAAGCTGCAGATATGACTGGTGCTGACATCGAAGCTATGAAGCGTTCGATTGCTGGTACTGCTCGTTCAATGGGCCTAGTGGTAGAGGGTTAAGACAATGGCAAAACTGACTAAACGCATGCGCGTTATCCGTGACAAAGTTGACGTATCTAAAGAGTACGACATCAACGAAGCTGTTGCTCTTCTAAAAGAACTAGCTACTGCTAAATTCGTAGAAAGCGTAGACGTTGCTGTGAACCTAGGCATCGATGCACGTAAATCAGATCAGAACGTACGTGGTGCAACTGTACTACCACACGGTACTGGTCGTGATATCCGTGTTGCTGTGTTCACTCAAGGTGCAAACGCAGAAGCTGCTAAAGAAGCTGGTGCTGATCTAGTAGGTATGGAAGAACTTGCTGACCAAGTTAAGAAAGGCGTGATGGACTTTGACGTTGTTATCGCATCTCCAGATGCAATGCGCGTTGTAGGCCAGCTAGGTACTATTCTTGGTCCACGCGGTCTAATGCCAAATCCTAAAGTTGGTACTGTAACTCCTAACGTTGCTGACGCTGTTAAGAACGCGAAAGCTGGTCAGGTTCGTTACCGTAACGACAAGAACGGCATCATCCACACTACTATCGGTAAAGTGGATTTTGACGCAGCAAACCTTAAAGAGAACCTAGAAGCACTTCTAGTTGCTCTGAAGAAAGCTAAGCCTTCTTCTGCTAAAGGTACTTTCATCAAGAAAGTAAGCATCTCTACCACTATGGGTGCAGGTGTAGCGCTAGACCAGAATACTCTGGAAACTAACGCACAGTAATTTGCAGAAACGTCAAATTAGTGTATAATTTGGCGTTTCCGAATTCATGGCTGAGGCTGAATCGCCTTGTGCGGTTCAGCCTTCGTCCAAGACCGTAGGCGTCCAGCTCTTCGGAGTCAGACTTAATAACACCTACGTAGACGGTGCCAGAACATGATTGATGTATGTCTTTCTTGGATCTGCGCCGTAAAAACTCTCCTGCCATACTGGCAGTGAGTGGTGTACTGTCCGGGGTAACCCGGCTATAAATCCAGGAGCAAATCCAATGGCATTGAACCTTCAAGACAAAAAAGCAATTGTTGCTGAAGTCAACGAAGCTGCCAATGGTGCCCTGTCTGCAGTTGTTGCTGACTCTCGTGGCGTTGCTGTGGGTGCGATGACTTCTCTGCGTAAACTAGCTCGTGAAAACGGCGTTTACCTGAAAGTTGTTCGTAACACACTAGCTCGTCGTGCAGTGGAAGGTACTGATTTCGAATGTCTTTCTGAGACTTTCGTAGGTCCTACACTGATCGGTTTCTCTAATGAGCACCCAGGTGCTGCAGCGCGTCTTTTCAAAGACTTCGCTAAAGAGAACAAAGAATTCGAGATTAAAGCAGCTGCATTCGAAGGCGCTGTTGCTGACGTTGAAGTACTAGCGACTCTACCAACATACGACGAAGCGATTGCACGCCTAATGATGTGCATGAAAGAAGCGTCTGCTGGTAAGCTGGTACGTACTATCGCAGCTGTTCGCGATCAGAAAGAAGAAGCAGCGGCTTAATTGGCCTTGCTTTTCACTGATTGCTATTTAAACTAATTGTTGACTTTTAAAGAGAATTGTTATGTCTATCACTAACGAGCAAATCCTAGACGCAGTTGCAGAAATGTCTGTAATGCAGGTTGTTGAGCTAATCGAAGCTATGGAAGAAAAATTCGGCGTTACAGCTGCAGCAGCAGTAGTAGCGGGCGGCGCAGCTGCAGAAGCAGCTGAAGAGCAGACTGAATTTGACGTAATCCTAACTGGCGCTGGCGCAAACAAAGTTGCAGTAATCAAAGCTGTACGTGGCGCAACTGGCCTAGGTCTTAAAGAAGCTAAAGGTCTTGTAGACGGCGCTCCAGCACCTCTGAAAGAAGGTGTTGACAAAGCTGAAGCTGAAGCTCTTAAAGCTCAGCTAGAAGAAGCTGGTGCTTCTGTTGAAGTTAAGTAATAATTACTTAACTTCTTAGCCTTAATTGGCTAATGGCTGGTGGCAAAAATGCCACCGGCCTTTTTGCGCTGTAGGCTAGTGGTGTTTTTCACATTGTTTTGCAACCACTAACTATGCAAAAAGCAGCCTTGAACCTTCAACGCTGTTCCTACAACAAACAATGTTATTAGTCACTGCTCCTCGTTTTGAGCAGTTTGGATCACTTATCAGCGATCTGAGGAACCTATGGTTTACTCTTATACCGAGAAAAAGCGTATCCGTAAGGATTTTGGTAAGCGTCCACAAGTTTTGGACATACCATACTTGCTGTCGATCCAGCTTGAGTCTTTTAAGAAGTTCATCGAGCAGGATCCAGAAGGGCATTACGGTCTAGAAGCTGCCTTTCGTTCTGTTTTTCCAATTCAGAGCTATAACGGCAATTCCGAGCTGCAATACGTTAGCTATCGTCTCGGTGAGCCGGTCTTCGATGTTAAAGAATGTCAGATTCGTGGCGTAACGTATTCTGCACCTCTACGAGTAAAGCTACGTCTTGTTATGTATGACAAAGACGCACCTGCTGGCACCGTAAAAGACATCAAAGAACAAGAAGTTTATATGGGCGAAATTCCGCTCATGACAGATAACGGTACATTCGTTATTAACGGTACCGAGAGGGTTATCGTATCCCAGCTGCACCGTAGCCCGGGTGTCTTCTTCGACAGCGATAAGGGTAAGACCCACTCCTCAGGTAAAGTGCTTTATAACGCACGCGTAATCCCATACCGTGGTTCATGGTTGGATTTCGAATTTGATCCTAAGGATAACGTATTCGTACGTATCGACCGTCGTCGTAAGCTTCCAGCTTCAATTATTCTGCGCGCGCTAGGTTACACAACCGAGCAAATTCTTGACATGTTCTTCGATAAAGTAAACTTCGAAGTACAAGGCAAGTCTTTGGTTATGGAACTTGTGCCTGAGCGTCTACGTGGCGAAACTGCAAGCTTCAATATTGAAGCAAACGGTAAGCTGTATGTAGAACAAGGCCGCCGTATTACAGCCCGTCACATTCGCCAGCTAGGCAAAGACGGCGTTGACCACATTGAAGTTCCTGTTGAATACATCGTGGGTAAAGTCGCTTCACGTGATTACGTGAACGAAGAGACCGGCGAGCTAATCGCAGCAGCGAACCAAGAACTAAGCCTAGAGACACTGGCTCTGCTTTCTCAAGCTGGCCACAAGTCACTGGAAGTTCTATTTACCAATGATCTGGACTTCGGTCCGTACATGTCTGAGACCCTGCGTGTCGACAGTACGACTGACCGCCTGAGTGCGCTAGTTGAAATCTACCGCATGATGCGTCCGGGTGAGCCGCCAACACGTGAAGCAGCAGAACAGCTATTTGAAAGCCTGTTCTTCTCAGAAGATCGTTACGATCTATCTGCTGTTGGTCGTATGAAGTTCAACAGCTCTCTTCTTCGTGAAGAGACAACTGGCCCTGGCATCCTTGATCACAGCGATATTATCGAAGTGATGAAGAAACTGATCGAAATCCGTAACGGTCGTGGTGAAGTCGATGATATCGACCATCTTGGCAACCGTCGTATTCGTTCTGTTGGCGAAATGGCAGAAAACCAGTTCCGTGTTGGTCTAGTTCGTGTAGAGCGTGCTGTTAAAGAGCGTCTGAGCCTGG
Source organism: uncultured Photobacterium sp. (assembly GCF_947502415.1). Taxonomy (GTDB): domain Bacteria; phylum Pseudomonadota; class Gammaproteobacteria; order Enterobacterales; family Vibrionaceae; genus Photobacterium. The sequence continues at coordinate 13,813 of NZ_CANMZV010000015.1, forward strand.
GCGATCTTGATGCAATCATGCCTCAAGACCTAATCAATGCGAAGCCAATTTCTGCGGCAGTAAAAGAGTTCTTTGGCTCTTCTCAGCTGTCTCAGTTTATGGACCAGAACAACCCACTGTCAGAAGTTACTCACAAACGTCGTATCTCGGCGCTTGGTCCAGGTGGTCTGACTCGTGAACGTGCTGGCTTTGAGGTTCGAGACGTACACGCGACCCACTACGGTCGTCTATGTCCGATCGAAACGCCGGAAGGTCCAAACATCGGTCTGATCAACTCACTGTCAGCATTTGCTCAGTGTAACCCTTACGGTTTCCTGGAAACTCCATACCGTAAAGTTATCGATGGTAAGGTAACCGAAGAAATCGATTATCTGTCTGCTATCGAAGAAGGTCACTATGTAATCGCTCAGGCGAACGCCGCGCTTAATGAAGACGGTTCATTCGCTGACGAACTGATCACTGCACGCCAGAAAGGTGAATCAGGTCTGCACCCACGTGACCATGTTCAGTACATGGACGTTGCAACCAACCAGGTTGTATCGGTGGCAGCATCTCTGATCCCATTCCTAGAGCACGATGATGCGAACCGTGCCCTTATGGGTGCGAACATGCAGCGTCAGGCAGTTCCGACTCTACGTGCTGATAAGCCGCTAGTTGGTACTGGTATCGAGCGTAACGTAGCGGTTGACTCCGGTGTAACTGCAGTTGCTAAGCGTGGCGGTCAAGTACAGTCAGTAGATGCATCTCGTATCGTTATTAAAGTTAACGAAGACGAGCTGGTACCAGGCGAAGCGGGTATCGACATCTACAACCTGACTAAGTACACCCGTTCTAACCAGAACACATGTATCAACCAGCGTCCAACTGTGATGCCTGGTGAGCCTGTGTCTCGTGGTGACGTACTTGCTGATGGTCCTTCAACAGACCTTGGTGAACTGGCGCTTGGTCAGAACATGCGTATCGCGTTCATGCCTTGGAACGGTTACAACTTTGAGGATTCCATCCTAGTTTCTGAGCGTGTTGTACAGGAAGATCGCCTGACAACTATCCATATCCAAGAACTATCTTGTGTGGCGCGTGATACTAAGCTGGGTGCAGAAGAGATCACAGCGGATATCCCTAACGTGGGTGAAGCTGCGCTATCTAAGCTGGATGAATCAGGTATCGTTTACATCGGTGCTGAAGTTAAGGGTGGCGACATCCTAGTTGGTAAGGTGACACCTAAGGGTGAAACTCAGCTGACTCCTGAAGAGAAGCTACTACGTGCGATCTTCGGTGAAAAAGCATCTGATGTTAAAGACTCTTCGCTACGTGTACCAAACTCTGTTTCTGGTACGATCATCGACGTTCAGGTATTTACCCGCGATGGCGTAGAAAAAGACAAGCGTGCGCTTGAAATCGAAGAGATGCAGCTGAAAGAAGCGAAGAAAGACATCACAGAAGAATTCCAGATCCTTGAGGGTGGTCTTCTTGCTCGTGTTCGTACGCTTCTACTTTCTGCGGGTTACAGCGAAGACAAACTGACTTCAATGGACCGCGAGAAGCTGTTTGCACAGACTCTTGATGACGAAGCACAGCAGAACCAGCTGGAACAGCTTGCAGAGCAGTATGATGAACTGAAAGCTGAGTTCGATAAGAAGTTTGAAACTAAGCGTCGTAAGATCACACAGGGTGATGACCTAGCGCCGGGCGTACTTAAGATTGTTAAAGTATACCTAGCTGTTAAGCGTCGTATCCAGCCTGGTGATAAGATGGCGGGTCGTCACGGTAACAAGGGTGTAATCTCTAAGATCAACCCTGTTGAAGACATGCCGTACGATGAAAAAGGTCAGACAGTCGATATCGTACTGAACCCACTGGGTGTACCATCTCGTATGAACATCGGTCAGATCCTGGAGACTCACTTGGGTCTTGCAGCGAAAGGTATCGGTGACAAGATCAACGAGATGCTGAAGCAGCAGCAAGAGCTTCACAAGTTCCGTGAATTCTTGCAGAAAGTCTACGATCTGGGCGATACGCGCCAGGAAGTGGATATCGCTGCGCTATCTGACGACGAAGTACGTACGTTGATTAAGAACCTACGTAACGGTCTACCAATTGCAACGCCTGTATTTGATGGTGCTCCGGAATCATCAATCAAAGAGCTGTTGAAACTGGGTGACCTGCCAGAGTCTGGTCAGCTAACACTGTTTGATGGTCGTACCGGTGATAAGTTTGAGCGTCCTGTAACTGTTGGTTACATGTACATGCTGAAACTGAACCACTTGGTTGATGACAAGATGCACGCCCGTTCTACCGGTTCTTACAGCCTTGTTACTCAGCAGCCGCTGGGTGGTAAAGCTCAGTTCGGTGGTCAGCGTTTCGGTGAGATGGAAGTATGGGCGCTGGAAGCTTACGGCGCAGCTTACACTCTACAGGAAATGCTAACTGTTAAGTCGGATGACGTTAACGGCCGTACGAAGATGTATAAGAACATCGTCGATGGCGACCATCGTATGGAACCAGGTATGCCGGAATCGTTCAACGTACTGTTGAAAGAAATCCGCTCGTTGGGTATTAACATCGAGCTGGAAGACGAATAAGTTAGGCTGGTTACCTATACTTATTAGTTACTCCGGTATAAATATGAAGGCGCCAGCAGACTGGCGCCTTTATGGGTCAACTCCTCACAGGAGCCGAATGTGAAAGACTTACTTAAGTTTCTGAAAGCACAACACAAGACCGAAGAGTTTGATGCAATCAAAATCGGTCTAGCTTCTCCAGACATGATCCGTTCATGGTCTTTCGGTGAAGTTAAAAAGCCAGAAACCATCAACTACCGTACCTTTAAGCCTGAGCGTGACGGTCTTTTCTGTGCACGTATTTTTGGCCCGGTAAAAGACTACGAGTGTCTATGTGGCAAATATAAGCGCCTTAAACACCGTGGTGTTATCTGTGAAAAATGTGGCGTTGAAGTAACTCAGACCAAAGTACGCCGTGAGCGTATGGGTCACATTGAGCTAGCTTCTCCTGTAGCCCACATCTGGTTCCTGAAGTCACTGCCGTCTCGTATTGGTCTGTTGATGGACATGCCGCTACGTGATATTGAGCGTGTACTTTACTTCGAATCATATGTAGTAATCGAACCAGGTATGACCAACCTTGAGCGTAGCCAGTTGCTTTCTGAAGAGCAGTACCTGGATGCACTTGAAGAGTGGGGCGACGAGTTCGACGCTAAGATGGGTGCAGAAGCGGTTAAAGCATTGCTGGCCAACATGGACCTGAATGCTGAAATCGAACTAATGCGCGAAGAGCTAGAAGAAACTAACTCTGAAACCAAGCGTAAGAAACTAACCAAGCGTCTTAAGCTTGTAGAAGCATTCCTACAGTCAGGTAACAACCCTGAGTGGATGATCCTGTCTGTACTGCCAGTACTACCGCCGGATCTACGTCCGTTGGTACCGCTTGATGGTGGCCGTTTCGCAACGTCTGATCTGAACGATCTGTACCGTCGCGTAATCAACCGTAACAACCGTCTGAAGCGTCTACTGGATCTAGCTGCTCCTGACATCATCGTACGTAACGAAAAACGTATGCTTCAGGAATCTGTTGATGCATTGCTAGATAACGGTCGTCGTGGCCGCGCTATCACTGGTTCTAACAAGCGTCCTCTGAAATCTTTGGCTGACATGATCAAAGGTAAGCAGGGTCGTTTCCGTCAGAACCTACTTGGTAAGCGTGTAGACTACTCAGGTCGTTCTGTTATCACCGTAGGTCCATACCTGCGCCTGCATCAGTGTGGTCTTCCTAAGAAGATGGCACTTGAGCTATTCAAACCATTTATCTACGGTAAGCTAGAGACTCGTGGCCTGGCTACGACAATCAAAGCTGCTAAGAAGATGGTTGAGCGTGAAGAAGCTGTCGTTTGGGATATCCTGGACGAAGTGATTCGCGAACACCCAGTAATGCTTAACCGTGCACCAACACTGCACCGTCTAGGTATTCAGGCATTTGAACCAGTACTAATCGAAGGTAAAGCGATTCAGCTTCACCCACTAGTGTGTGCGGCATATAACGCCGACTTCGATGGTGACCAGATGGCGGTACACGTACCTCTAACTCTGGAAGCACAGCTTGAAGCGCGTGCACTGATGATGTCTACGAACAACATCCTATCACCAGCATCTGGTGATCCGATCATCGTACCTTCTCAGGACGTTGTATTGGGTCTGTACTACATGACTCGTGAGAAGATTAACGCGAAAGGCGAAGGCATGTACCTTGAAGGTCCTGCTGAAGCTGAAAAAGCATACCGTACAGGTAATGCTGAGCTACATGCTCGCGTTAAAGTTCGTATTACTCAGTTCGTTAAAGACGAGCAGGGTAACCTAGCTGAAGATACTAAGCTGATTGATACGACTGTTGGTCGTGCAATGCTATGGACTATCGTACCGAAAGGTCTGCCATACAGCCTAGTAAACACTGAAGCTCTGGGTAAGAAACAAATTTCTAAACTGCTTAACACTTGTTACCGTGAACTGGGCATGAAAGACACTGTAGTCTTCGCTGACCAGATCATGTACACAGGTTTTGCTTACGCGGCACTGTCTGGTGTTTCTGTTGGTATCGACGATATGGTTGTGCCAGAAGCGAAATATACCAAGATCGCAGAAGCTGAAGCAGAAGTTGCGGAAATCCAGGAACAGTTCCAGTCTGGTCTTGTTACTGCCGGTGAACGTTACAACAAAGTTATCGATATCTGGGCAACAGCCAACGAGCAGGTTGCTAAAGCGATGATGGATAACCTGTCTTTCGACACTGTTATTAACCGTGACGGCGAAGAAGAACAGCAGAAATCGTTCAACAGCGTATACATGATGGCCGATTCAGGTGCTCGTGGTTCTGCAGCACAGATTCGTCAGCTAGCGGGTATGCGTGGTCTGATGGCTAAGCCGGATGGCTCAATCATCGAAACGCCAATCACAGCGAACTTCCGTGAAGGCCTGAACGTACTACAGTACTTCATCTCTACTCACGGTGCTCGTAAGGGTCTGGCGGATACCGCACTTAAGACAGCGAACTCCGGTTACCTGACTCGTCGTCTAGTAGACGTTGCGCAGGACGTGGTTATCACAACAGATGATTGTGGTACACACGCGGGTATCACTATGATGCCTCTAATCGAAGGTGGTGATGTTAAAGAGCCACTACGTGAGCGTGTTCTGGGTCGTGTTGTTGCTGAAGATGTTATCAAGCCGGGTACTGAAGAAGTACTTGCGCCGCGTAACACGCTACTTGATGAGAAGTGGTGTGACATCCTAGAAGCCAACTCTGTTGACCTAGTTAAAGTTCGTTCTGTTGTTACCTGTGAAAACGACTTCGGCTGTTGTAAGAACTGTTACGGTCGTGATCTTGCTCGTGGTCACCTGGTTAACCAGGGTGAAGCGGTTGGTGTTGTTGCAGCACAGTCAATCGGTGAACCTGGTACACAGCTGACGATGCGTACGTTCCACATCGGTGGTGCGGCATCTGCGGCAGCGGCTGAAAACAGCATCCAGGTTAAGAACAACGGTTCTGTGAAACTGCAGAATGCTAAGTTCGTTACCAACAACGAAGGCAAGCTGGTTATCACTTCTCGTGCGTCTGAAATGACCATCATTGATGAGTTCGGCCGTACGAAAGAGAGCTACAAACTACCATACGGTTCTCACCTGACTAAGGGTGACGGTGCGGAAGTTGCAGCTGGCGAAGTTATCGCTAACTGGGACCCACACACAATGCCAATCATCACTGAAGTGGCAGGTCGTATCCAGTTTGTTGACTTGATTGATGGCGTAACTGTTTCTCGTCAGACTGATGAGCTAACAGGTCTGTCTATGATCACTGTTCTTGACGCTGCAGAGCGTACAGGTGCAGGTAAAGACATGCGTCCAACCGTTAAGCTTGTTGACGAGAACGGCAACGATGTAATGATCGCCGGCACAGAGATGCCAGCTCAGTACTTCCTGCCTGGTAAAGCGATCATCCAGCTTGAAGACGGTGCAATGGTAGGTATCGGTGATACGCTAGCACGTATCCCTCAGGCATCTGGCGGTACTAAAGATATCACCGGTGGTCTACCTCGAGTTGCTGACCTGTTCGAAGCGCGTAAGCCTAAAGAGCCTGCAATCCTAGCGGAAATCACAGGTACTGTTTCGTTCGGTAAAGAAACGAAAGGTAAGCGTCGTCTGATCATCACACCTGCAGAAGGTAACGCATACGAAGAGATGATTCCTAAGTGGCGTCAGCTTAACGTATTCGAAGGTGAGAAGGTTGAGTGTGGTGATGTAATCGCCGATGGTCCAGAGGCTCCGCACGATATTCTACGTCTACGTGGTGTACACGCAGTAGCAGAATACATCGTAAACGAAGTTCAGGAAGTTTACCGTCTACAGGGCGTTAAGATTAATGATAAGCACATTGAGACTATCATTCGTCAGATGCTACGTAAGGTAACTATCACTACTTCTGGTGACTCTGAGTTCCTACCTGGTGAACAGCTAGAGTACTCTCGTGTAACTATTGCTAACCGTAAGCTTGAAGCTGAAGGTAAGCTAGCTGCTACTTACGAGCGTGACCTACTGGGTATCACTAAGGCGTCTCTGGCAACAGAATCGTTCATCTCAGCAGCATCGTTCCAGGAAACGACTCGCGTACTAACAGAAGCTGCGGTTTCTGGTAAGCGTGATGAACTACGTGGCCTGAAAGAGAATGTAATTGTTGGTCGTCTGATCCCTGCTGGTACTGGTTTTGCGTACCACCAGGAGCGTCAGCGTCAGCGTGATGCAGAGCTTGAACCTGTAGCACCTCAGGTAGATGCAGAGCAAGCATCTCAGGATCTTGCTGCACTGCTTAACGCAGGTCTGAGCGACGAAAACTAATTTGGATTCGTCCTTAGAGTAAGCTTGAAAAAGGCACCCATTTGGGTGCCTTTTTGTTTTATTTGAGCAGTATAAAAAAGCCGGAGCAAATCGCTCCGGCAGAATATGTGTTTCGGGCGAGGGCATGGAAAGACTAGTTTAGCGTGAGCTATTTACGCTGCTAGTGGATTTTCCCGTCACATGGCTAACCGGACTGTTACCTAAACGACAACAAGGCAGGTAACAGAGTGTTATCGGCTATGTCCGGTAAAGCGATTAAGCTCCCGGCGGGCAAGACAGACTTTCGCTGATCAACTCGATTAATTTATCTTCCAGTGCAAAGCGCAGCTCGATTAGCTCACCGATAGCGGAAAGATCTTTATCGAAGTCCGGTAATTCGTCATCTTCTTCTATGGCGCAATAGCGATCTGTAAAATTCAGCAGTGGATCGGTGGTCTGTGTGATTTGTGAGTAGAGCTGGGAAATATCTTCGGTTGGTGAATACCCGGTTGCATTCCAGCGTTCCATCACCATATCGTAAATTTTGAAGTGACCTTCAGAGATATAGTCGACCAATTGTTGGCTGAAGAGTTGGAGCTGGGAAGACGTAGGTAGCTGACGTCCCTTTTTTTCGAAGGGGGGAAGCCCCGCTAACTTGCAGTAATCGATCAGTAATTGCTGACGTGACAACAACCAGTGATCGATAACATCGCTGGTGCCGCCCCATTGTTTTTGTACTTGCTCGAATTTGCTAAACATGACCATGCCCTCATGATCTAAAGTACCGACACAAGGCGGTACAGAAAGATACCAGTGAAGCTCTTAAAAAAGAGAACCTTGTATTACGGATTAACTCCGTTATTAGGTTTAGATTGCCAGTAAAAAAGAAACCCTGCAAGGATGGATGTGACATCGATGTTAAATAATCAAGAATTAGCGTATTGGTGTATTGTTAGAAACCGTAAATTATATCTGGTTAATCATACACTTCCTTTAATGATGCCGGAGCAGTTAGAGATGGACTGCGAACAGGCCCGTTCTATTGGTGAGTACCGCGGAAAGCCTGTGTATTGGTTGGAAGCGACTGAAAATGCTCAGGAACAGGATTTTTATTCTCAGCGTGATTTACTTAGCATTGATGGCGAGTTGTTTAATTTGGCCGGCAAAGCGACTCAGTTATCTCATATGCTTCATACTCAGGCATTTTGCCCGTCCTGTGGGGGACAGTGTGAGCTTGCTGAACATGAATTTGCGATGCGTTGCCGAAATTGCCAGAGTAGCCACTATCCGCGCGTTTCCCCTTGCGTCATTGTTGCGGTAAGGCGACAAGACAAAATTTTGCTGGCTCAGCACCCTCGACATAAAACAGGTCTATACACTGTGATTGCGGGCTTTGTTGAAGCAGGTGAGACGCTGGAGCAATGCGTGGCTCGCGAAGTGGAGGAAGAAACCGGCATTCAAATCTCCAATATTCGCTATTTTGGCAGTCAGCCATGGGCGTTTCCGTCCAATCTGATGATGGGCTTTTTGGCCGACTATGAGAGTGGCGAGCTGAATCCTGACTATGAAGAGCTGACTGATGCTGTGTGGGCCGGATGCGATGAGTTACCGCTGTTGGCTCCGGAGGGGACGATAGCCAGGACCTTGATTGAGTATACGCTAACGTTAATGGCGGACTCGTAACATAAAAAAAACCTCCGTAAGGGGAGGAATAAGGTGCAGTTATTTTGCTCTCTACGAGCAAAGTCATTGTTATTATTGCTAGCGCGCGAAATTTGTACCATGGGAGCATAGGGAGTCGCAAATATCGTGAACAGATTGTTGCTATAAACATGACCTGCTTAACAAATGGACTCTTTTGTTGCTGCCATGGAGTGATACAATACGCCTCAGAATTAACCCGTGGAGCCCAGAATGAGCGAATTAAAGAATGACCGCTACCTACGTGCGCTGTTGAAGCAACCGGTAGATTGCACACCTGTATGGATGATGCGCCAGGCTGGCCGATACCTGCCTGAATACCGAGCTACACGTAGTGTTGCTGGTGACTTCATGTCGCTATGTAAAAATGCAGAATTGGCGAGTGAAGTGACACTTCAGCCGCTGCGCCGTTTCCCGTTGGATGCTGCAATTCTGTTTTCGGACATCCTGACTATTCCGGATGCGATGGGTCTTGGCCTGTACTTTGAAGCGGGTGAAGGGCCGAAATTCGAGCGTCCGATCACTTGTAAAGCTGATGTCGATAAGATTGGGTTGCCGGATCCGGAAGGTGAACTGCAGTATGTAATGAATGCTGTGCGCCAGATCCGAAAAGATCTACAGGGTGAAGTACCGCTGATTGGCTTCTCTGGCAGTCCGTGGACACTGGCAACCTACATGGTTGAAGGTGGTAGCTCGAAAGCTTTCACCAAGATCAAGAAGATGATGTACGCAGAGCCAGCGACGCTGCACTTATTGCTAGATAAGCTAGCTGATAGCGTGATTGAGTACTTGAACGCGCAGATCAAAGCTGGCGCGCAGTCTGTCATGGTATTTGATACTTGGGGCGGTGTACTGACGCCACGTGATTACAATGAGTTCTCACTGCGCTACATGCACAAGATTGTTGATGGTCTGATCCGTGAAAACGATGGTCGTCGTGTACCTGTGACTCTGTTCACCAAAAATGGCGGCATGTGGTTGGAGCAAATCGTGGCGACAGGCTGTGATGCAGTTGGCCTGGATTGGACAATCAATATTGCTGATGCCAAGCGCCGTGTAGGCGATAAGGTGGCTCTGCAGGGCAACATGGATCCGTCGATCTTGTATGCTCAACCAGAACGCATTCGTCAGGAAGTGGCAACAATCCTGGAAGGTTACGGTGATGAAGGTACGGGCCATGTGTTCAACCTTGGCCACGGTATTCACCTTGATGTGCCGCCAGAAAATGCCGGTGTGTTTGTTGATGCGGTGCATGAGCTGTCCAAGCCGTACCATAAATAACACGCTGACTCTTCACTGCTGAGTTTTGGAGCTCTTTTGCTCTTGACCCCCGTAGTGTTGAGTAAACATGTTATGAAAATATAAGTAGTGAGAAGCCCATATAGTTTAACTGTGTGGGCTTTTTCTTATTGTTACCCTCTCGCTACCCCGAGCTGCTGGTGGACATACTCGCGGATATACGGCACCACTTCTTCTTCAAACCATGGGTTGCGCTTAAGCCACAGGGTATTGCGTGGTGATGGATGAGGCATCGGTATATATTTCGGGGCCCAATTACGCCATGCACGAACCGTTTCAGTTAGGGTTTTTGGCTTGTCTTTCAGATAATGCTGCTGTGCATACTGACCAACAAGAAGGGTCATCCTCACTTCGGGGAGTAGCGGCCAGACTTGGTGGTGCCACTGTGGAGCGCATTCTGGCCGTGGCGGCAGGTCGCCGGATTTGCCTTTACCGGGATAGCATAATCCCATTGGCATGATGGCGATTTGCTGCGGATCGTAGAATGTCTCCCGGTCGAGCTCCAGCCAGTGACGTAGACGGTCGCCACTAGGGTCATTCCATGGGATCCCACTCTCATGGACGCGGGTGCCCGGTGCCTGCCCGATTATCATTAGTTTCGCACTGCTAGCGGCCTGGATCACAGGGCGCGGGCCGAGGGGGAGATGATCCTTACAGATCTCACACTGCCTTATTTGATCTAGCAGGTTATCAAGTTGTTGTTTACGCATGTAGGAACTCTGTCGCCTCCGCAGGCATCTGTATATTGAAGTGGCTTAGGTATACAAGTAAACTTCGATGCAAATCACTATCTGCAGATTATCCCATGCTAAAGAATCCAGTTCAGCTTCGATTAGAAAAATTAGAACCGTGGCAACACATCACTTTTATGGTTTCCCTGTGTGAGCGTATGTACCCTAACTATGCGTTCTTTTGCCAGGAAACTGAGTTTGCGGATGCGCAGAAATACCGCTCTATTCTGGATAGTATCTGGGAAATTCTGACGGTCAAAACCGCTAAGATTAACTTTGAAAACCAGCTAGAAAAGCTTGAAGAGCTGGTACCAAGTTCAGATGACTATGATATGTATGCAGTTAACCCGGCTGTTGATGCTTGTATGGCGTTGGCCGACTTGCTTCATGCAATGCTGGATCGTGACTTGATGCTGGAAACGTTGGTTAAGCTTAGTGCGCTTTCGGCTGAAACGGTGGCCGATCTTGAGTTTGCCCAGTCTGGTATTGAAGTGACTAACGAAAATCAGAAAGAGAACGAAGCTGTTTGTGCTGAGTGGGATATGCAGTGGGCTATTTTCCGTGCACTGAAAGAAGCCGAAAAACGCGATATAGAATTGATCAAAGGCTTGCGTCAAGAGTTGCGTGACGAACCCGTCAGTAATATTGGTATCGAGTTGTAATTCAAGTTATCCAGATTCTGAAGAAAAGGAGCCGTTGGCTCCTTTTTTATTATCAGCTGTTTTTTGATTGGCTGAACGGACAGGCAGACGGTTTCTTGCTGGAAAGGTTGTGTTGTTGCTTGCTTGTTAAGTCGATTATTCTAGTTTTTGTTGTACATAATGGCTTTGTTTGCTGCTTATCGATTTAGATATAACCAATTCTACTTATTTTATTGCATGGGGTTGTGCAATGTATCTGGCGGTGTATATAAAAGGAAAAGAGCCGATGACATCAATGTCAGGCGGCATGAACCCAACCTGTCGAAGTAGGACTAACGCATGAAAGCATTCCAGCCTTCAGTCAAAGTAAACAATAGCCGCCACGTCGCTATTGTTGCTCGTGCACTCCTCCTGCTCTCTCTGAACCTCATTCGGAGCTGACAGGTTTTATCTTTTTTCTGTCAGCTTGTGAAGAAGCTGGCAGGATCTTTCCCCTCGTTCTCCTTTTCCTTCCCGTTTCCTCCAAGCTGAAAATAGTGTGAGGAATTTTCATGTTAACGACACGGTTAAGCGCACGTAATATCGCAGCCTTAGGCTTTATGACATTCGCCATGTATTTGGGGGCCGGTAATCTGATCTTCCCGCCGTTTTTGGGTTTTCAGGCTGGTGAACAATTTTTGGGCGGGATGGCAGGATTCCTGTTGACCGGTGTTGGCCTGCCGGCGCTGGCACTGGTGATGGTCGCTATCGTGAACGGTTCGGATAACCTGACAGCAGCATTGCCTCGTCCGCTGGCAACTTGTTTCTGGGTCATAGTGTTTATCGTGATTGGTCCGGCGTTTGTGATCCCGAGGGCCATCACCGTGGCTTACCAGTTTAGCTTTGCCCCTTTTATCGGTGATGCAGCCTTGGTGCCGTTCTCTTCCGTGTTCTGCATCGCGACTATCATGTTTGCATTATTTCCGGGCAAACTGGTGGATACCTTGGGTAAGTGGCTGACACCAATGCTGGTGGTGATTTTGTCTGTTTTGTCTGTAACGGCTTTCCTGTATCCGGCTGGTGAGGTGATGAGTGCCAGCGGCCCGTATATTGATGGTGCGTTTGCTGAAGGACTAACTCAAGGTTACATGACAATGGATGCGCTGGGCTCTATTGGTTTTGGCTGGATCATTTTCCGGGCAATTCAGGGAATGGGTGTTGAATGCCCGAAAGCAACGGGGAAGTACATCCTGATGGCGGCGATGATATATGCCGTTGCGATGGCGGTGGTTTATATGTCGCTGGCTTATATCGGCTCAACCAGTTCGAATTTGGGAGCTGAGTTCACTAACGGTGGAGATATCTTAACGGCGTTTACCTCTCACCACTTCGGTGCATCCGGCACTGTATTGCTGGGTATGGTGATGGTACTGGCTTGTTTAACGACAGCGATTGGCGTGACAACCGCGGGCAGTGAGTTTTACAGCCGTACTTTTACTAAGGTGACTTACGGTAAGAGTGTTTGGGTGGCAATGGTGCTGGCCGGTTTAATTGCCAACATCGGTCTGGAGCAGCTGTTGGCGATCACGTTGCCTGTTGTGGTGGCCTTGCATCCCATTGCGATTGCCTTGTTGCTGATTGTACCTGCCCGTAAGGCTTTGGCTCCGGCTATGGTATTGGTTACCGTGGTTACGGCGTTGGTCTTTGGTTGTGTTGATGCTGTTCATATTCTTGGTCGTATGCCTGTGTTTTGGGAGCAGGCATTTCAGCAACACCTGCCGTTATATAGTTACTTTGCCGGTTGGATTGTGCCGACGGTGGTTGCAATAGGTATCGGCTTGTTGGTGTCGCTGATGGGCGCACGGCGTGCTCAGGTGGCAGTGGCTTAAGGGTAAAGTAAGCTAATAACAAAAAGGGGCCACTTAGTAGCCCCTTTGTATTTGTCGAGATAGGTTACTCGTCGTCTTTGCTTTCAATTACACCGTGGAGCTTCTTCCATGCTTCCCAACGCTGATAGGCCAGCTGCTGCATGTCGGTGTTCTTGTCGGCTTCATCGACGATCTCTTCGCCCACCAAGTGCTCGAAGATATCTTCCATCGTAACAAGTCCCTGGACTGTACCGTATTCATCGACAACCAGTACCAGTTGCGAACGCTCTTTCATCAGTTGCTCGAATGCCTTGGGAACACTGGCGGTGTTCATGATCACCGGCAGAGGGCGCATCTGGGTGCCGAGCTCTTTTTGTCCGCGGCCAGCCTGGCTTTCGGCAAAGAGTTCCAGGCGGTGGACAAAACCGAGGATATTGTCTTTCTGTTCGCTGTAAACCAGCGGGCGTGAGAACGGACTGTCCTTGTGCACCGACAGGAATTCATTAATAGGCTGTTCAGCCTCGACGCGGAACAGTACTGGACGTGGTGTCATGATCTTGGTGACACTGATATCACGAAACTGTAGCAGGTTAGTCATAATTTTTGATTCACCTTCTGCCAGTTCACCGGATTCTTTGGCTAGCATCGCCATTGCAGACAGCTCGTCACGGAGTTTCGGGGCCTGATGGCCTCGTGACAGGCGGCGGGTGATTTGCTCTGACACCCAGACAAACGGCGTCAGAGCCCATACCATCCAGCGTAGGACTGTAGCTGAAGTTGGAGCAAGCTGACGCCAGTAGGTGGCTCCGATCGTCTTAGGGATGATTTCAGAGAATAGCAGGATGCCGATGGTCAGCACGGCTGAAAATACTCCCAGCCACTGGCTGCCAAAAACCACGGCGGCCTGTGCACCCGCCGTAGCAGCACCGATGGTGTGGGCGATGGTGTTCAGGGTCAGGATTGATGCCAGCGGTCGGTCAATATTGTCCTTGAGAGCCGTAAGTCGAGGGGCTGCCGGATGGTCTTGTTGTCGTAGGGTGCCGATATAACTTGGTGAAATACTGAGCAGTACGGCTTCAAGTACCGAGCAGAGGAACGAAACACCGATAGCAATTGCGATGTAAATCGTAAGGAGTAACATGCTTACCTTGTCAGCTAATTAGGGAATTACGCCTATATTAATCGGTGCGCAGGTTAAGAAATACAACTATTTTGACCTGTGAGTTAGTAACATTTTGTGAACTTGCGCTCAGTTTATGGTTAAAGAGCCCGCACCTAACCGCAGGATAGCCGACAAACCTTTGCCACACGGGCTTCTTTTGAATTAGAGTTGATGCGTCTGATGAAAAACCTTAGAAGGGAAACCTAATGAACAAGACCCAACTGATTGACCTGATCGCTGAAAAAGCAGATCTTTCTAAAGCTCAAGCGAAAGTTGCCCTAGAGTCAACTCTAGACGGTATTACTGACGCGCTGAAGGAAGGTGACCAGGTTCAACTAATTGGCTTTGGTACATTTAAAGTAAACCACCGTGCAGCACGCACTGGCCGTAACCCACAAACTGGTCAGGAAATCCAGATTGCAGCTGCAAACGTTCCTGCTTTCGTAGCTGGTAAAGCACTGAAAGACGCAGTGAAATAATCTATACTCCGCCAGGTGATTCATCTGGCGGAGTTCTTCTTATGAAACGTCTTATTCCATTTCTTCTTATTTCGCTCCTGGCTGGATGTGAAACCACCACCGTTCCTGAAAATTCTATTACCCCAGTTCTGACTCATACTGCAGGCCAGACGTTTGGCGATGCTACATCACTCTATTGGTATTCGTTCCAGCAGAATCGGCCGGTGAGCCTGGCTGAAGTCGTGATTATGGGGGATTACGGCCAATACCAGTCAGAATACCGCTGGCGGGAAGGTAATCTTCGAGAAATCAAGCGTCAGGGCAGGCAGCTTAGAGGGCAGGAAATTAAGCCTTTTTCGCTTCATGTTCGTTACGATACCAAAGGCAGTGCCGTGTTTCAGCGCTATAGCGTTGATGGGGTCGTGCTGCCGTTAACCGATACTCAGCTTTATCAGCTGACCAAACAAGCCAAGCAGGCCACAGAGGTGGTGAAGCAGCAGCGCCGCGATGGTCAGTTTTTGGTACAGGGTTACTGGCAGGGAGAGCACTTCCTGCGTTGTGGTGATGACAAACCGCTGAGTGTGGCGTTTGAAACTGCAATGCCGGATTTTATTGAGCAACAGTTATCCCAAGATCGTTTTATGGCTGTCGTGGGTAAGGTTCGCCGTAATAAGCTGGTGGCCAGCCAGTTGCTGATGCTGTCTGATAGCAGCCAGCAGTGCCATGCTGCCCCGAAGCTGCTAGACAAGTAGCAGCTGGTAGCTTGTAAGCAATAAAACGCGCTAAATAGCGCGTTTTTTATTTTTTGTTTTTTGAGGATTCTTGTACGTTGCTAGGCTTGTTGCTCGCGGGCAATCGCACGGAAGCCAATATCATCCCTGTGGAACATTCCGTTCCATGAGATCTGTTTGGCCAGTGTATAGGCACGCTGCTGAGCTTCTAAAACGCTCGTGCCCATAGCTGTGGCGCACAGTACCCGGCCGCCGTTAGTGACGATCTCGCCGTTATGGTTGTCCGTGCCTGCATGGAAAACTTTTTCGCCTTCCTGTTCTTGTTGGGGCAGGCCAGAAATAGTATCTCCCTTGTTGTAGGCTGCCGGATAGCCGCCAGCGGCCAGTACGATACCGATAGAGGCTTGAGGATCCCACTTCGATTCAGCAGTATCGAGTTTGCCGGCGATGGCGGTCAGGCAGAGCTCAACCAGATCAGATTGCATACGTAGCATGATTGGCTGGGTTTCCGGATCACCGAAGCGGCAGTTGTACTCAATTACTTTAGGTGTGCCATCGGCCATGATCATCAGGCCGGCATAGAGGAAACCGGTGTAAGGGGCTCCTTCGGCCGCCATGCCACGGACTGTCGGGTAAATGACTTCTTCCATCACCCGATTATGGATTTCTTGAGTGACGACGGGGGCCGGGGAGTAGGCGCCCATACCGCCGGTATTCGGGCCGGTATCCCCATTGCCCACGCGTTTATGGTCTTGGCTGGTGGCCATCGGCAGGACATGCTCACCGTCGACCATGACGATGAAGCTTGCTTCTTCACCATCAAGGAACTCTTCAATCACTACCCGGTGGCCAGCCTCACCAAATACGTTGCCTGCCAGCATGTCGTGTACCGCCGCTTCTGCTTCTTCTAAGGTCATGGCGACAATCACGCCCTTACCTGCGGCCAGGCCATCAGCTTTGACGACGATAGGAGCGCCTTTTTTGTGCAGGTAAGCCAGTGCCGGTTCGATTTCAGTGAAGTTTTGGTATTCTGCCGTCGGGATGTGGTGGCGAGCCAGGAAGTCTTTAGTGAAGGCTTTGGAGCCTTCCAGCTGGGCTGCGGCTTCTGTCGGGCCGAAAATCGGCAGACCGGCAGCTCGGAAAGCGTCGACCACGCCGATGACCAGCGGCGCTTCCGGGCCGACAATGGTCAGTTCAATCTGGTTGGTTTTGGCAAACTCGACTAATGCCGGAACATTTTCAACGCCGATAGCGACATTTTCTACTTTCGGCTCAAGGGCGGTACCTGCATTGCCCGGTGCGACGAAGACGTTTTCAACACGTTCTGACTGAGCTGCTTTCCATGCCAGGGCGTGCTCGCGGCCGCCAGAACCAATAATCAATACATTCATCTTTCAAATCCTTATAGCGGCGTCAGTGACTTTATTTCTGTGTCAAAAGTGCTCATTTATACTTATAAACCTCGCGCTTTTTCCTTGAACTAAAGGCACTGACTTGCTCTAACGCATTTCAAATACTCTCGTATCTAAAATGAAAATTCGTAAATATTGCTTACTCAAAAGAGTTGGTGCTGTGGGCGAAAGCAGTTAACGACGCCACAGTGCCAAATATGAAGAGTAAGATTAGTGGCGGAAGTGGCGCATGCCGGTGAAGACCATGGCCATGCCGTGTTCGTCGGCAGCGGCAATGACTTCGTTATCGCGCATTGAACCGCCAGGCTGGATCACGCAGGTGATGCCAGCTTCGGCGGCAGCATCAATACCGTCACGGAACGGGAAGAAGGCATCGGATGCCATCACGCTGCCAGCAACTTCCAGGTTTTCATCCGCAGCTTTGATCCCAGCGATTTTGGCTGAGTAGACCCGGCTCATCTGGCCAGCACCTACACCTATGGTCATGTTGCCTTTGGCATAGACGATGGCATTGGATTTAACGTATTTAGCTACTTTCCAGCAGAAGAGGGCATCACGCAGCTCTTCTTCGCTTGGCTGACGTTTGGACACCACGTTGAGATCTGCCTGGTTTACCATGCCCTGGTCGCTGTCCTGAACCAGCAAGCCACCGTTAACACGCTTGAGATCAAAGCCGGTGGTTTTGCCTGACCACTCACCGCATTTTAGTAGGCGAACGTTCTTTTTCGCAGCAACCGCTTCGGCAGCTTCGGCTGTGATGGTCGGGGCAATGATCACTTCTACAAACTGACGTTCGACAATGGCCTGGGCTGTTGCGGCATCCAGCTCGCGGTTGAACGCAATGATGCCACCAAAGGCTGATGTCGGGTCGGTCTGGTAAGCGCGGTCGTACGCTTCTTGGATATTGTCGCTCAATGCCACGCCACACGGGTTGGCATGCTTGACGATGACACAGGCTGGCTGGTCAAACTCTTTGACGCATTCCAGCGCGGCATCGGTATCGGCGATGTTGTTGTAGGAAAGGGCCTTACCTTGCAACTGGCGGGCTGTTGCGACAGAAGCTTCCTGTGGGTGGCTTTCAACATAAAACGCCGCGGCCTGATGGCTATTTTCGCCGTAGCGCATGTCCTGCTTTTTCTCGAACTGCTGGTTGAAAGTGCGTGGGAATTTACTTTTGTTTTCAGGAGAAGGTTTGTCTCCTTCTAGCCCTTGTTGATGAAGAGCTGGGTCGCCGTAAGAAGGAACCATAGTGCCGAAGTAGTTGGCAATCATGCCGTCATAAGCTGCGGTGTGCTCAAAGGCCGTGATAGCCAGGTCGAAGCGGGTGGCTAGGGTCAGTGAGCCATCGTTGGCAGCCATTTCTTCCAGTACCCGGTCATAGTTTTTGGCATTGACGACAATGGTGACATCTTTGTGGTTTTTCGCTGCAGAGCGAACCATGGTCGGGCCGCCGATGTCGATATTTTCTACCGCATCTTCTAATGAGCAGCCTGTCTTGGCTACTGTTTGGGCGAACGGATACAGATTGACGACTACCATATCAACCGGGCTGATGTCATGCGTTGCCATGACTGTATCATCCTGGCCGCGGCGACCTAATATGCCGCCGTGTACTTTCGGGTGAAGGGTCTTGACCCGGCCATCCATCATTTCCGGAAAACCAGTGTAATCTGAAACTTCTGTTACTTTGATGCCTTGCTCGGCAAGCAGGCGGGCGGTACCGCCAGTAGAAAGGATCTCAACACCACGGTTGGCAAGAGCTTGTGCGAATTCAACAATACCAGTCTTGTCTGATACGCTGATCAATGCACGGCGAATAGGACGAGCGTTTTCCATTGCTACCATCTCTTTTATACACGGGGGAATATTTGCCAAAATTCATTGCAGTTATGACACTGGATTTTGGCAAATATCCTCAGCTAGAATCGGTGGAGTACCAGCTCCCGATAATGGTTATTTAGCCGTATCGATGGCGGTATTTTACATGAATTACAGTGTTGCGCAAACGTTTGCTTTTGGGGGTTTCGCGGAATTTTATTGGGTAGCTTGGTGTCGGGTATAAGGGCTCGGGTATGTATTTGATCGGACAGTTGGCAAAAGAGTGTGATGTCAGCAGTGATACCTTACGATTTTATGAGAAGAATGGTTTGCTGCAGCCTGCTGGTCGCAGCGAGAGCGGCTATCGGCTTTATAGTGAAGATGATTTGTCTCGGGTGAAGTTTATTTTACGGGCGAAGGCTATCGGGCTGAGCTTGGATGAGATCCGTGAGCTGTTGGATATCCGGCTGGAAGCTTGCCGGCACAGCTGCGCTGAGGTTAAAGCGATTACTCAGGCTAAACTGGATGAGGTTGATCGGAAAATGGCTGAGTTAAAGCGAATCCGTACCGCTTTGAAGAAAATCAATGATGCCTGTTGCGGTCATGCTGACGATGACGCCAGCCATTGCTCGATTCTGGAGGCACTGAGTGAGCATGATGATGAGGAGCATCAGTCAAGCGCCTCTGCCGAGTGTTGCTCGGGACGTTGTAAAGGGGAAGTGTAAGTCTTACCTATTCTTCTGTTGAAGCACTGGTGGTCTGGACATTGTTAATGACGTCTTTGGTGGTGTCGCGGAAGAAGTGGCCTGTTGCTCGAGTTGCATCACGAGTGGCATGGCCAATTTCGGTAAAGCCTTCCTTCAGTGTCTGTTTATCTTGGGTGGTACACCCGAGCAGGAGCAAGCTGCTAATAATTCCGATAAATACGGTCTTTATTGTCATTGTGTCTGTTTTCATTCTGTTCTCTGATGGAAGTCCAGTGTAGCAATTTTTTGTGGCTGGAGAAGGGCTGTGATAATGGATAATTGGATTTTATTTTCATTAGGGGAAGTACTATCTACTATGATAGCTTCGAGTAATCAGTTGGTTATTGATAAGGAATGTCATGTTAAAGGTAAATGAATACTTTGAAGGCTAGGTGCAGTCGATTGGTTTTGAGAACCAGGGTGAACGTGCCGGGCCATATTGATTGGGAAACCTATCATGCCGGCGATGACTTTGAAGTTCCTGGGGATTCATCTTTTAATGTCAAAGTCACGCAAGCCACAGCGTATTTGTGTGACTATCTGTAGCTTTGTAACCTTCAACTCACCTTGATATAAAAAAGGCCCACACAATGCGGTGTAGGCCCTAATAAAGCTTGTGCGCTAAACCAACTGGCTTAGTTCATACCGTATTTTTTTAGCTTCTTGCGAAGTGTACCGCGGTTGATACCCATCATGGTTGCTGCGCGAGTTTGGTTACCACGAGTGTACTGCATGATAGTGTCTAGTAGTGGCTGCTCTACTTCAGCAAGCACTAGCTCGTACAGATCATCGACTTCCTGACCATTTAACTGAGCAAGGTAGTTTTTTAGTGACGCTTTTACAGAGTCACGTAGTGGCTTCTGTGTGATTTGGTCTTGTGAAGTTACAGTTGTCACTGTTAATGCTTCGGAAGTCAGATTTTGTTCGAACATATTCTGTAAGCTCTTCTAGTATTTATGCAACGTTTTCGAAGTAGCCTTGCAGCGCATCGAGTTGCTGTTGGGCATCTTCGATTGCGTTGAAGGTCCGGCGAAATTCACCAGCAGGTGCATGTTCTTTTAAGTACCAAGACACGTGTTTACGTGCAATGCGCAGCCCTAAATACTCTCCGTAGAAACGGTGGAGTTCTTGAACATGGCCTAACATAATGCCGCCAACCTCGTCCATAGACGGAGCTGGCAGGTATTCGCCAGTTGTTAAGTAATGGTGGATTTCCTGAAAAATCCATGGACGACCCTGTGCAGGGCGGCCAATCATCAAAGCATCGGCACCGGTGTAGTCCAGTACAAAGCGTGCCTTTTCCGGGGAGTCAATATCGCCATTAGCGATCACCGGAATGGAAATAGCCTGTTTTACTGCTCTGATGTAGTCATATTCCGCTTCGCCTTTATACATGCAGGCCTTGGTGCGACCGTGAAGGGCCAACGCCAGGATGCCGCATTGTTCGGCGAGCTTTGCTATGTCGACACAGTTTCGGTTATCAAGATCCCAACCGGTACGTGTTTTCAGCGTGACAGGTACATCGACGGCATCAACGACGCTACGAAGAATTTCTTCGATCAGTGCGGGATACTGCATTAAAGCTGAACCCGCCAGTCGCTTGTTGACTTTCTTGGCCGGGCAACCCATGTTGATATCGATGATTTGAGCACCGTTTTCAACACTGAACTGCGCAGCTTCAGCCATCAGCTTTGGATCTGAACCCGCGATCTGAACCGAGCGAATACCCGATTCACCTTCGTGAACCATGCGGTTCTGGGACTTGGACGTTTTCCATAAGTCTGGGTTAGAAGACATCATTTCGCTCACGGCCATACCTGCGCCATAACGCAGGCATAGTTCACGAAATGGCCGATCGGTCACACCCGCCATAGGCGCGACTACCAGCTGATTTTTTAGTTGATAAGGACCGATCTTCAAACGTCTGTTCCTGACTGTGCCAGTAAGGGCGCGCATTTTACGCATTTTTTCCCTTTCTGAAAAGGCCAATAATTGAGCATTTAGTTTTTGATTTGCAAAATTGTATGACTTTCAATCGATTGGGTGTTTTCTGTGCAGAAAAATAGCGCCCAGTACTGTGTTAATTATGCCTTGTGACCGGCAATTCGACACCATTCTTCTCGTGCAACGATCGGATCCAGTGTCAGCTCGTCGCTGTAGTAAGATGCAACATCTTCAGCCTGGCTTTCCAGCACACCGGAAATTGCCAGTTTACCGCCGTCTTTCACTAGCCCTTTGATCACCGGAGATAGTTCGCGGAGTGGACCGGCAAGAATGTTTGCAACCACCACATCGGCCTGGATGTTTTCCGGCTGATCTTGAGGTAGGAATAATTCTAGCTTGTCAGCCACACCATTGCGCTCAGCATTGTCACGCGAAGCTAGGATAGCTTGTGGGTCAATGTCGATACCGATAACTTTTGCAGCACCAAGTTTGATTGCGGCAATGGCCAGGATGCCGGAGCCACAGCCAAAGTCGATCACGGTTTTGTCGGTCAGATCCTGGCCGTCAAGCCACTCAAGACACAGTGAAGTGGTCGGGTGGGTACCTGTGCCGAATGCCAGACCTGGATCCAGCAGGACGTTAACCGCATTAGGCTCAGGAGCTTCACGCCAGCTAGGGCAGATCCACAGGCGGCGACCGAAACGCATTGGGTGGAAGTTTTCCATCCACTCACGTTCCCAGTCTTTGTCTTCCAGTTGCTCGATTTTATAGGCGAAGTCTTCCGCGATCAGCGGGCTGTCTTTCAGCATGGTGAGCACGAAATCCATGTCGGCTTCAGCATCATATAAACCAACGACATCGGTATCACCCCACAGGCGGGTTTCACCTGGTAGCGGTTCGAAAACCGGGGTGTCCTGTGCGTCTAGGAACGTGACAGACAGAGCGCCAGTTTCTTCCATTAGCATATCGCCAATTGTTTCGGCATTTTCAGCTGTCGCGTTTAGTTTTATTTGAATCCAAGGCATGGTTAGTTCGCTTTTTGTTTGGCTACGGATCAAGGAAGCGGAGTCTAGCATAAAATTTAGTCAGTCCGCATCTACTTCGTCGGCCTGGCGGGGGAATCGTGGTGCAGGATAGAGAAAGAAAGATAGCACCATGAGGTGCTATCTTGTCGTGATTTGCGGTGAATCAGAGTTGATGTTGCGGGTTAGGTGCTGCGACAGGTTTGAGCAGGCTGCCGAGTACAAAAGTGACCAAACTTAAGGCTAAAGTCGGGACAATGGCGTGCATTCCGCTGAGATCCGGTTTAACCACAGACAGGCCTGCATAACACACCAGGCCGGTAACCATGGAGGCAAATGCTCCGGCAGCGGAGGCCTTTTCCCAGTAAAGCCCAAGGACTAGTGGCCACAGGAATACGGCCTGCATACCGCCAAAGGCAAGCAGGTTGAGCCAGATGATCATATCCGGTGGGTTAGTGGCGGCGATAAATACCAGGGCTGAGAAGATACCGGTAACCCACAGCGACAGCTTAGGCAAGCGCGATTCGGCTTCAGGTCCTTCGGCTGCCTTCGGGTTAATGTAGTTAAGGTACAGGTCCTTGAGCAGGGTAGCCGAAGCCTGGATCAACTGAGAATCGATGGTCGACATGATTGCAGCCATTGGCCCGGCTAGGAATACCCCGGCAACTACTGGCGGCAGCACGGTCATCATCAGGGTCGGCATGATTTGGTCCGGGCTGGCAATATCCGGCACGATAGCACGCCCCAGGGCACCGGCCAGGTGCATGCCTAGCATCAGGAAGGCTACCATTGCGGTGCTGATCACCATTCCTTTGTGCAGCGAGCTGCTGGACTTGTACGACATGCAGCGGACGGCGGCATGTGGCAGACCTATGACGCCGAAGCAGACCAGTACCCAGAAGCTGAGCATAAATGGCTGGGAAAGGAAGTGATTGGCCCCGAAAGGCGTCACCAGCTCCGGGTTGATTTGGTGCAGCTCGGTGACCAGTTCACCGAAGCTGCCGCCGGCATGAACAATCCCGATCAGCAGGGCGATGGTGCCGATGATCATCATGATGCCCTGAATAGTGTCGGTCATCACTACTGCACGGAAGCCACCGATGGTGGTGTAGAGTCCGACGGTGACGGTGAACAGCATCAGGCCGTGAGAATAGGATAGCCCGGTGACGGTTTGCAGCAGGCGGGCACCACCAACAAATTGCACAACCATGGTGCCGAAGAAAGCCAGCAGCAAGGCCAGCGAAGCAAAGATCACTACAGCCCGATTCTTGTAGCGGGCATAGAGAATGTCGTTAAGTGTCAGGGCATTATGGCGGCGCGCTTCAATGGCGAATTTTTTGCCGAGGACGCCTAGGGTCAGCCAGGCAGCCGGCAGCTGGATCATTGCCAGCAATACCCAGCCGAGCCCCATTTTGTAGGCCGCGCCCGGTCCGCCGATAAACGAACTGGCACTGGCGTAGGTGGCGGCCAGCGTCATGGCCAGAACAAAGCCGCCCATGCTGCGGTTGCCGACCAGGTATTCATTGAGGAAGCCGTTGCCGGAGTGGCGGTGGCGACGGGTGAAGAAGGCCAGTCCGAACACGGCGGCCAGATACAGAACCAGTGGGATTAGTAATTGGTTATTCATCGGCCGTGTCCTTTTCGATTTCCAGTGACATATCCTGATAGATGTACTTCACCATCAGGCCACACAGGAGGGTAAAGATAACCGGGCCAATGATGCAGGCCAGCAGGAACCAGAGCGGGAAGCCCCAGTACAGCTCAGGTAAGGCTTCGTGGACGTTGTTTGGTGCAAAGGCATAGGCTGAGCAATACCACCAGATGAAATAGGCGAGTGCCAGGCCTATCGCCCATTTGGCTTCTTTGTGAGCCTGACGATAACGCGCAGAGAGCGTCTTCATGCCGAAGTCTCCAGTCGTTTAGCTACACTACTCATAGAAGTGATTGATAATACTGAGATTGAGTAATGTTCATACAAATAAAGGTGGGGTATTGTGGCAAAACTTAGAGGGTAGCGCTAGAAACCACATCAAATTGGCCATCATTGACCTAAAAAAGGCTGCCGAGGCAGCCTTTTGTGTTAATCGGAAGCAAATTTATTGCAGACCGAGTTTCTTCTCCAGGTAGTGGATGTTTGCTCCACCGTGCTGGAAGTGTTCGTCAGTCATAATGTCTTGCTGTAGCGGAACGTTGGTCTTGATGCCATCGATGATCATCTCGCCCAGGGCGTTACGCATACGCGAAATGGCCACATCACGGTTTTCACCGAAGGTAATCAGTTTACCGATCATGGAATCATAGTGCGGAGGCACGGTGTAGCCGCTGTAGATATGGGATTCCCAACGGATACCCATGCCGCCTGGCGCGTGGAAACGCTCGATCTTGCCCGGGCAAGGTAAAAAGCGCTCTGGATCTTCGGCGTTAATACGGCACTCGATGGCATGGCCACGAAGCTGGATGTCATTCTGGCTGAATGACAGTGGCTGGCCTGCAGCAACACGCAGCTGTTCTTTGATGAGATCGACACCGGTAACCATTTCTGTCACAGGGTGCTCTACCTGGATACGGGTGTTCATTTCGATGAAGTAGAACTCACCGTTTTCATACAAGAATTCGAACGTACCGGCACCGCGGTAGCCGATCTCGATACAGGCACGGGTACAGCGCTCACCAATGTACTTACGCATCTCTTCGGTAATGCCAGGTGCCGGCGCTTCTTCTACAACTTTCTGGTGGCGACGCTGCATCGAGCAGTCACGCTCACCAAGGTGAATCGCGTTGCCTTGGCCGTCTGCGATAATCTGAACTTCGATATGACGAGGGTTTTCCAGGAATTTCTCCATGTAAACCATATCATTGTTAAAGCAGGCTTTTGCTTCAGCGCGGGTCATCGCAATGGCTTCGGATAGGTCAGACTCGGTACGCACAACTCGCATTCCTCGACCACCGCCACCACCGGATGCCTTGATGATTACCGGGTAGCCGATGCGCTTAGCAAAGGATTTGTTTTTCGTTGCATCATCATCCAGCGGGCCGTCAGAGCCTGGAACACAAGGAACGCCAGCTTTTTTCATTGCCGTGATCGCGGAAACCTTGTCACCCATCATACGGATGGTTTCTGCTTTCGGACCGACGAAGATAAAGCCGGAACGCTCTACTTGCTCGGCAAAGTCGGCATTTTCAGACAGAAAGCCATAACCTGGGTGGATTGCTACAGCACCGGTGATTTCAGCGGCGCTGATGATGCGAGGAATATTCAGGTAACTGTCAGTACCTCTTGCCGGACCAATACAGATCGATTCGTCAGCGAGAAGAACGTGCTTAAGATCGCGGTCAGCGGTTGAGTGAACAGCAACAGTTTTGATGCCGAGTTCTTTACACGCACGCAAGATACGCAATGCGATTTCGCCTCGGTTGGCGATAACTAATTTATCTAACATACACGGCCCCGGTTACTCGATGATAACTAGAGGCTGGTCAAACTCGATTGCATCACCATCTTCAGCAAGGATCGCAACAACTGTACCGGCTTTGTCAGCTTCGATTTGGTTCATCATTTTCATCGCTTCAACGATGCACAGCGTATCACCTACATTGACGCTCTGGCCAACTTCAACAAAAGCTTTTGCTTCAGGGCTAGGTGCGCGGTAGAAAGTGCCGACCATAGGAGAAAGAACCTGGTGGCCTGCAGGTGTTGCCGGCGCAGCTGGTGCTTCTGCAGGGGCTGCTTGAGCTGGAGCAGGAGCTGCTGGCGCAGGAGCCGCTGCAACTACTTGTGCAGGCGCTGCAACTGTTGCGACAGCTGAGTTACGGCTGATACGTACTGACTCTTCGCCTTCAGAGATTTCAAGTTCAGAGATACCAGACTCTTCAACCAGTTCAATTAGCTTTTTAATCTTACGAATATCCATTTATCTTTCTCTTTTCTATTGTTCATTTAGCTTTCTGCTTGCAGGCGTCTAACTGCTGCATGCAGGGCGAATTCATAACCGTCTTGGCCGAGTCCGCAAATTACCCCAACGGCAACGTCTGAGAGGTAAGAGTGATGGCGGAACGGCTCTCGGGCATGGACATTGGACAGGTGCACTTCAATAAACGGGATGTTGACCCCGAGCAGAGCATCGCGGATCGCCACACTGGTATGGGTGAAGGCGGCCGGATTGATGATGATGAAATCCACTTTGCCGTGGGCATTATGGATAGCATCAATCAATTCATGTTCTGCATTGGACTGAATGTGCTCAAGCGTCACACCAAGCTCAGTTGCTTTGGCAGTTAAATTCGTCACAATTTGAGCCAGGGTATGTTGACCATAGTGGCCTGGCTCTCTGAGGCCCAATAAATTTAGGTTAGGGCCGTTGATCAGTAAAATTCGTTGAATGGTCGACATCTTGACGTTAAATCACTTGTTTTTGACGTTTTACTCTAACAATCTGCAGAAAACTGCAAATTTGCTTCCTTGTGTCCCAATTTTAGCTGCCAAAACACGCTCGGTGAGCAATTATAGAGAATTCAATGCAAATCGCAGCAAAATACTGGTCTAATCACTACATTTTTTGTGGACGGTTGTACGCTGTAATAAATGAGTTACTACATTAGATGGCTGTGAGCTGTAGAGTTCAGCCGGGTATTTTCAAGTTATAGTAGAGTTCGCGATTTTTATTCCCTGTGCCGTTTTTATCTATTTCTGAATGTAGAAACGGTCTGGTTTGGGAGAGAAAATCTTTTTTAGTGTAGTCGGTTTGGCTGAGAAAGTACGCGATCTGACACGATGACTTTGTAACCAGTCGTTGATTTTGTTAGTCGTGCTAATGTGGACAGTAGAAAAGTTAAAGCCGCCCGAAGGCGGCTTGGGAGCAATGGCTGGTTACAGTACTTTTTGTTTTTCGGCGATCAGTTTGTCGACCACACTTGGATCTGCCAGGGTGGAGGTATCGCCCAGAGTGCTGGTATCGCCGGTGGCGATTTTACGTAGGATACGGCGCATGATCTTGCCTGAACGGGTTTTAGGCAGGGCATCGGTCCAGTGCAGGAAGTCTGGAGTCGCGATTGGCCCGATTTCTTTGCGCACCCATTCTTTGACCTCTTTATGCAGTTCGGCACTCGGGACTTCGCCGTTGTTAAGGGTGATATAGGCGTAGATTGCCTGTCCTTTGATGTCATGGGGCACCCCGACAATCGCGGCTTCGGCAATCTTGTCGAAGGCGACCAGGGCCGATTCGATTTCAGCCGTTCCCATACGGTGGCCAGATACATTCAGTACGTCATCGACCCGACCGGTGATCCAGTAGTAACCGTCTTCGTCACGGCGGGCACCATCGCCGGTGAAGTACATGCCTTGGAAGGTTGAGAAGTAGGTTTGCTCGAAGCGTTCATGATCGCCCCATAGCGTGCGCATCTGTCCCGGCCAGGAGTCTATCATCACCAGGTTTCCTTCCGCAGCGCCATTAAGGATATTCCCCATGTTATCGACCAGGGCTGGCTGGACGCCGAAGAACGGGCGGGTGGCTGAGCCGGGTTTCAGTTCGGTAGCACCGGGGAGTGGGGAGATCAGGATGCCGCCGGTTTCGGTCTGCCACCAGGTATCGACAATCGGGCAGAAGCTGTTGCCGATGGTGCGGTGATACCACTCCCAGGCCTCCGGGTTGATTGGTTCGCCGACCGAACCTAAGATTCGCAGGGTCGAGCGGTGAGTGCCTTCAATGGCCTGGTTGCCTTTTGCCATCAGGGCACGGATTGCTGTTGGGGCGGTATAGAGGATATTGACGCTGTGCTTGTCGACAACTTCGCTCATGCGGCTGGTCGACGGGTAATTGGGCACCCCTTCAAACAGTAGGGTGGTTGCACCATTCGCCAGTGGACCATAAACCAGGTAGCTGTGTCCGGTGATCCAGCCGACGTCGGCGGTACACCAGTAGATTTCCCCTTCCTGGTAGTCGAAGACATATTTGAAGGTCATGGTGGTATAGACCAGATAGCCGCCGGTGGTGTGCAGCACTCCTTTAGGTTTGCCGGTTGAGCCGGATGTATAGAGGATGAACATCGGATCTTCGGCGTTCATCGGTTCTGGTTCGCAATGGGTTGAGGCGACGGCAGTGGCATCGTGCCACCAGACGTCACGGTTGTCATCCCACTCGACCTCGTCGCCGGTACGCTTGAGGACAATGACTTTTTCAACGCTGGTGACCTCACTGTTGGCAAGGGCGGCATCGACGTTCTTTTTCAATGGTACGGCGCGGCCGCCACGGACCCCTTCATCAGCGGTGAGAACTACTTTGGCGTCGGAATCGATGATACGGCCAGCCAGGGCTTCCGGTGAGAAGCCTCCGAATACAATAGTATGGACGGCGCCGATTCGGGTACAGGCCAGCATGGCGACAGCGGCTTCGGCAACCATCGGCATGTAGAGGCAGACGACATCGCCCTTGCGAACGCCCTGGCTTTTTAGCGCATTGGAAAACTGGCAAACCTGCTCGTACAGTTCGTTGTAGGTCAGGGTGGCATCGTCGGTTGGGTCGTCACCTTCCCAGATTATTGCGGTTTGGTCGCCGCGGGTAGCCAGGTGGCGGTCGATACAGTTGGCTGAGACGTTGAGGCTACCGTCTTCAAACCATTTGACACTGACGTGGCCGGTGTCAAATGAGGTGTTTTTGACCTTGGTAAAAGGCTTGATCCAGTCAACAATCTTGCCGTGTTCGCGCCAGAATCCTTCCGGATTGATCACGGACTGTTGGTACATTTCGCGGTACTGCTCGTCGTTGATATGGGTCTTGGCAGCGATTTCCTTGTAGACCGGATAGATATGAACCTCACTCATTCTTTTCTCCTTGTGTTCCCGTCAATGTCCGTTCCGGACGGGCTGATTCTTGTTGTGTGTAATTAATAACTTCTGTCAGATTCCGAATAGTCACAATTAGACTTTAGGATGACTGAAGGGAAACGAAGGGGAAAAGAGGTGTTTTAGTTCAAAAAAGCATAAAAATGTTGCCGGTAACCCGAGTCGGTGGTTTACGCGGAACGTAGTGACGGGATGTCACCATGTTTCAAGCGGACATAGATCAGCGCGGCGGTAATTGCGTCCTGAAGGGCATCATGGCGTTGTGGGATTGGGAGGTCGAGGTGGCGGCTGATGGCCTCCAAACTCAGTTCATAGTAGGCATTGGGGAGCAGGCGCTCGAGTCGTTCATGATACAGATGGCTGACCTCAACTGTTTTGTTGGGCAGGGCAAAGCCAAACAGGCGCAGGAAGTAGCGGTCGAGAATGGTCTTGTCATAGCGAATGTGATACCCGACCAGAGGCTGGTTACCAATGAATTCCAGCAATGTTGTCAGGGCTTGCTGTTCGCCCAGCCCCTCACCGAGATCCTGGTGGCGGATCTGGTGGATGGCAATCGAGTTGGCGTCAAGGCTGCCGGGAGCTTGCAGGGTCAGGTGGATAGACTGGCTGGTGAGGATCCGGTTCGCCTTGATGTGGGTGGCGGCGATGGTAACCAGCTCGGCATTTTTTGGATCAAGGCTCGTGGTTTCGCAGTCGAGTGAGACGAGCTCGTCACCCCGGTAGCGATCAAACAAGGTGCGGTAAGGGCTGTGCGTAAACTTATGTCTGTACCACAATCGTCGTAAGGTATTTATCATAACTTTGCCTTTGGCTTATGAAAATTTGTTTTTCCGTTTTTAGTTTTAATCCCTGATTTGGTAGTGGTAGCCGAGCCACTCCTTGAATTTTTTGACCACATGCAGGCTGTGACGTAGCAAATCGCGTTCGGTACGACTGAGTACATTGAGGTCGAGGTGTTGTTGCAGGCCGTGATGTGGGTGGTTCAGTTGCTGTCGAAGCCGGAGTTTAATAAAAAGCTTTAGTGCTTCACTGAGGTTTGAGGCGGTACTGGGTTCGAGAACGTTGCATTGTTCAAGTTGTTTAATTCGCAGGAAGGTATTGTTGTCGGCGATATTGTTTTCCAGGGCAAGGGCGCGAATACCATGGATGATGGGGAAAATCCCGCCGCGCTTGATATTCCCCCCTTCCTTGCCGGACTTGAGTTTGCCGAACAGGGTAAGCGGCACACTGAATTTCAGTGCTGGCCGGGTGAAGGTGGCCAGCAATAGCTCCTGTCCATTGAGCTGTCGGTGGAGTTGGGCTTTTACCGGGGTAAGCAGTCCGTGGTTGCCAGCGACTGCATGGCTGTCGGCCAGGATTGCCAGCTCCATCATGGTCTTTTCGTTGCCGATACGGGCATTGTCGCTGATGGTGTGCAGCCACTCATTTTGGTGTTTGACCCATTTGGGGTTGTTAACCATTACCTTTCCGGGGCAACGCGGGTAGCCGAGCTGGATCAAGGTATGGGTGAGTTGTTCCATCGTCCTCTGGCAGTCCGGCCAGTCGACGCCGTCCTGGATAATGAGGGCGTTGTCCTGGTCAGTTTTAAGGATCTGTTCTCCTCGTCCTTCCGAGCCCATGACGACTAGGCAACAGTAATTGTGCATAGAGTGTGGGACGACTAGCTGGAAGGCTTTTTCGATAATTTGTTCGTTGATTGTGGCAATGAGATCCATGACAAAAAGGGTATGGATACCATCGTTGAACAGGGTTTCGACCAGGCGATGCTGGCTACTTGCAGCCAGAGCCAGCTCTTCGATGGTTTTAGCGCGGGCGATCTGTAATGTCAGGACATGGGAGTGAGTAGAAAACAGGCTCAGTACCTGGGTGAGATCCAACATGCCGATAACCCGGTTATTTTTCTGCACTGATACTCGTTTGACCTTATTTCGGGTCATCGCGAGCATGGCATTGAACAGGAAGTCCCCTTTATTGACGCTGATTACCGGAGTGGTCGCAATTTGGTTTACCGGGGTTGATGCCGGCAGCGCTTCCAGCATTACGGCATGGAGCAGATTAGTGCGGGTAACGATACCGTATTGGTTGGTTGCATTGATGGTTTTACTGATAGCTGTATTGAGTTCGACCAGAGCGACATCCATACCTTTGTTGCGCATTTGTTCGGTGACGGTGCGTAGGTCGGTGTCGTGCGGGACGATCAGACAGGGCTGGATATTGTCATCATTGACTTTGGTCAGGATAAACTCGGCCAGGTTTTGTTGCCGGTGGGCGTCTTCCAATAATTGCTGACGCCGAGCCAGGTTGTTATCGAAATAGGCGGAAAACTGCCCGTTAGATTGGTAGAGCCTGACAAAGATTTCCCGGGGCAGCAGGTAGCACAAGGTATCTTCCAGAGCGGTATAACGGTGGCGGCTATGGTGTTCGAGTTGGGAGCGGACATCAAACATGTCATCGACTGTGTAATGGGCGAAGACATCCTGATTATCTGCTGAGACTTCTTCTACACTACCTTTGATGATGATATATAGCTGGGCGCAGGACTCCTCTGCCTCGATGATAATATCGCCGCCGCGGTAGTAGGCGATATCCAGTGCTTCCCGAAGGGTGTGCTTTTGTTCGTCATTGAGACGGTCAAAGGGGGGCAGTGAGGTATCAAACGTATCTGGCATGGCAACCCTCCGGTTGTTATTTGCATCGCAGACGGGAGCGGTTTTGCTACCAACTCTGGCAGTGTCGCCCAGGATGCTGCCGAGTTCCAGCCGACTTTAGTCTAGCTTTGTCCCATAAAACTGAAAAAGAGGAAGGAAATTTGTCTGATAATTTCATTGGGGCGGCGTGACTGATTCGGCATAATAGGCGCTCTTTTTATTCTTCATTCTGCATATAGGACTTGGCATGTTTCGAAGTAGTCCCTATGGATGGACCTCGCAGTATCTGCTCGGTTTTTTCTTCCACTATGGTGTGTATCTTCCTTTTTGGGCGTTGTGGTTTGCCCATCTGGGGGTAAGTGCCTCAAATATAGGCTTGTTGCTGGGGGTTGGGCTTGCCGTCCGCTGTCTGGCAAATTTGGTGATCACGCCCCGCATTCACAAGGTTGAGCATTTAATCCCTGCGCTGCGCTGGCTGGCTTTTGCCGCCTTGATCAGTTGCATTGTTTTCATTTACTGCGGAGGTAGTTTGTGGGCGCTCACTATTGTCACAATTGTTTTTAACCTTCTGGTTGGCCCGATTGTGCCGCTTTCTGATGCATTGGCAAATCACTATGCCAAAGATGATCATTTAGACTATGGTCGAACCCGCCTTTGGGGCTCAATTGCTTTTATTGCTGGTTCGACGGCGGTCGGAATGCTGGCAGCCAAATATGATCCGGATGTGATCCCTTGGGTGGCGGTGGCTGGTTTGGTGGTTACCTTGCTGTTTTCTATGCGTAAGCCGACTATTTTGCCGATATCAGAGGAAGGACATGATCAGGCGCGCCCAGCTCTGATGCAGATGATGCGTGATAGTCGGGTGGTGCAATTTCTCGTTATTGTAGCCTTATTGCAGGGCAGCCATGCTGCTTATTACAGTTTCAGTGCGATTTACTGGAAAGATGTGGGCTACAGCGAAGCGGTGATCGGTTACCTGTGGAGTTTCAGTGTGGTTGCCGAAGTGGCGCTTTTTGCCTTCAGTAAGCGGTTGTTTGCCGGCTGGAGTGTGTCGGCGATGTTCCGTTTGGCTGCGCTGGGGGTACTGTTGCGTTGGGGTATCACAGCTACGATGACAGAATTGCCTGTACTGGTGCTGTCCCAGGCTCTCCATAGCGTGACCTTTGCGGCGGCACATCTGGCAGCAATCCGCTATATCCAGAATGCTGAGAGTAACCAGGTGGTGGCATTGCAGGCGCTTTATAACGCCTTGCCGCTGGGGGCATTCATGGCTCTGATGACAGCTGTGAGCGGTTGGTTGTATGGCGTATGGGGCGCGGATATGTTTTGGCTGATGGCCGCGATGGGCGTGCCTGTTCTGTTTATGAAGCTTGAACCTCAGCCGAGCAGCTATGCTGTGACAAGTAGCTAAGCTGTTACAAAATAAAGGATCAAGACCGGCGACGGCATACCTGGCCAAGAACTGTGATCACCTTGATAGAGAGGGAGGCTGTGGATTCGATACCATGGCAATACCAGAGTAAATTAATCAGATAATTGGTTTTTGGTATTACTCACTCTTAATTTTTCAGGGAAGTATCATGGCACAGGGATGGATTGTCGTGCCGGTCTCGTTTGCCTATCTGGGGCTGCTGTTTCTGATTGCCTGGTATGGCGATAAGAAACAGCAGTGGATGGCAGGTCTGCGGCCGTGGATTTATAGTCTTTCAGTTGCAGTTTACTGCACATCATGGACCTTTTATGGCACGGTCGGACAGGCCAGCCAGAATGTTTGGTCCTTCTTACCTATCTATCTTGCTCCGATTTTGGTGTTTACTGTTGGCTGGCGCATTCTGGCGCGGTTGATCCTGATCGCCAAGCGGGAACACATTACCTCGATAGCCGATTTTATCGCGGCCCGTTATGGCAAATCGCAAGGGTTGGCAGTGTTGGTAACTGTCATTGCTGTGATCGGCATATTGCCTTATATCGCCCTTCAGCTGCGGGGGATTACCATGGGACTGGAGCTGGTCGCCCCGGATTTAGGTCAGCCCAGTGGGCTTGATGATAGCGATATTGCCTGGCTGGTTACCCTGGCGCTGGCAGCTTTTACCATTTTGTTTGGTACCCGGCATATTGATATCACCGAACACCATCGCGGAATGATGATGGCGGTGGCGTTTGAGTCGCTGGTTAAACTGGCCGTTTTTCTTATTGTCGGCTTTTTTGCGTGCGGTCTCTTGTTTGAGCTGCCGGATCTCCAGGTACTTAAGCAGGCCTACCTGCTGCCTCATACTCCTCATGTCGGTAGCTTACTGATCCATACAATCCTGACTATGGCCGCAATTATCTGCCTGCCGCGTCAGTTCCATACTACCGTGGTGGAAAATAGCCGGGCTCAGGATCTGCATGTGGCCCGCCGGGTGTTTCCGCTCTATTTGATGTTGATGGGCTTGTTTGTTGTGCCATTGGCATTGGCAGGTCAAGCATTGCTGCCCCGAATAGCAGCCGATACCTATGTGATAAGCCTGCCTTTGCAGCAAGGGGCTGACAGTATTGCCCTGTTGGCTTTTCTCGGCGGGACATCGGCAGCCAGCGGGATGGTCATTGTCTCGACCATAGCACTGGCTATTATGGCTTCCAACGATCTGGTGTTGCCTTTATTGCTGCGGCGGCTGCGAGTATCAGGCCGGGCCTTTAGCGCGTTTTCTGGTTTGCTGCTCAATGTCCGGCGGGCGTTGATTCTGCTGTTGCTGCTGGCGGCTTGGGGTTTTCACCAGGCTCTTGATGAAATTCAGTCGTTATCGGCTATCGGATTGTTATCGTTCGCAGCGATTGCCCAGTTTGCCCCACCGCTGCTTGGGGGGATCTACTGGCGTGAAGGTAATCGTAACGGAGTGCTTGCCAGTCTGTTAGGGGGCTCGGCAATATGGGTGATCACCATGATGGGCCAGACTAATATGCTGGCCGGTTCAGCGGATAATAATTTGTTGCTGTGGTTGCTGGCTCCGCCGCAGTGGCCGTTACTCCATGATCTGTCTTCAGTTGACTGGGGAATGTTGCTGAGCCTGGTTGTTAACCTGTTCCTATATGTACTTGTATCGCTGGCAACCCGCTCTTCACTTAGTGAGCGTTTGCAGGCTGCAACGTTTGTCGATGCTCCTTTACCAGAAACTGAAGATGGCAGCCTTTACCAGACTCGGGTCACAATTGCTGAGCTGGAAATGTTGGCAGCCCGTTTTGTCGGACGCAAGCGAGTACGTCATGCCTTCCGTCAGTATGCCGAACAGCACCAGGAAGCAGTTATGCCTCAGATGCAGGCATCGGCGGCATTGATCCGTCATACCGAACGGGTACTGGCCGGGGTTTTTGGTGCATCTTCGGCCAGGCTGGTGCTGACTTCTGCCTTACAGGGGCGCAACATGCAGCTCGAAGAAGTTGCGACCATTGTTGATGAGGCATCTGAACTGTTTGATTTTAGCCGTGGCCTGTTACAAGGGGCGATTGAGCATATCAGCCAGGGGATCACCGTCGTTGATAAACAGCTTCGGCTGGTGGCCTGGAACCAGCGTTATCTGGAGATGTTTTCTTTCCCGCCGGGACTGATTCAGGTCGGCAGGCCTATTGCCGATGTGATCCGCCATAATGCCCTGCAGGGGCTGTGTGGTCCGGGAGATATTGAAGCCCATGTGGTTAAGCGGGTTGCACACTTGAAGCGTGGTACTGCTCATACATCGGCCCGGACCCGGCCGGATGGCCTGGTTATCGAGGTACAAGGCAACCCGATGCCGGGCGGCGGATTTGTGATGAGTTTTACGGATATTACCGCGTTCCGTCAGGCCGAGCAGGCGCTAAAAGAAGCGAATGAGCACCTTGAGGAGCGGGTCCGGTTACGAACCCGGGAGCTGGAGTCACTGAACCGTCAGTTGGTATCGGCTACCCAGCAGGCGGAGCAACAGGCTCACTCGAAAGGACGTTTTTTAGCGGCGGTAAGCCATGATTTGATGCAGCCACTCAATGCTGCTCGGTTGTTCTCTTCTTCGCTGGCTGAAGTCGCAAAAGAAGCAGAAACAATGAAGTTGGCTCACCATATCGAAAGTGCGCTGGGGGCGGCGGAAGATTTGATCGGTGATTTGCTTGATGTCTCACGGTTGGAGTCTGGTAAGTTGCAGGTTCATGTTAATCCGTTCCCGGTCAGTGAGGTGCTTGATACTTTGAAAGTGGAATTCGGCGCACTGGCCTGTCAGCAGGGGATCACCTTCGAGGTGGTTAATAGCGATGCCGTGGTTATTTCTGATCCCAAGTTGCTCCGTCGGGCCCTGCAGAATTTCCTTACTAATGCTTTTCGTTATAACCCGAATGGCAAGGTGCTGCTGGGGGTACGCAGAAAGTCGGGGCAATTGCTGGTCGAGGTTTGGGATGACGGGCCGGGGATCCCGAAAGAGAAACAAGCCCATATTTTTGATGAATTCACCCGGATAGAGCACACAAGGGGCGATCATGGTCTCGGACTTGGGCTGGCAATTGCCCGTGGGATCAGTCGGGTGCTCGATCATTCGTTGTCGCTGCGCTCCTGGCCGGGGAAAGGGACGGTCTTTGCCCTGAGTGTCCGGCGCGGTGTTCTGGCTGAGCAAATGGCTCAGTCCCAGGAAAAACGTCACCAGAAGCCGGTAACAGCTAAGGTGGCACCGCTGGCTGGGCTCAATGTGCTATGTGTCGATAATGAGCCGGATATTTTGTTGGGAATGGAAAACCTGCTGGCTCGTTGGGGGTGTGAAGTCCGGTTGGCTGAAACGGTTGCGGGTGCGATGCAGCAGCTTGATGATGGTTGGTTGCCTGATTTTGTGTTGAGTGACTACCACTTGGCTAATAACGAAACGGGGTTGCAGGTTTTGCTGCAGTGTAGCTTGCGACTAGGTAAAACTTTCAAAGGGGTAGTGATCAGCGCTGACCGTACCGAAGAAACGCAGTTGGCTGTAAAAGCCCATGGTTTTAGGTTTGTCAGTAAGCCCGTGAAGCCGCTTAAACTAAGGGCGTTACTTAATCAGCAGGTGCCTGCTGCTGGTTAGCAAAGAGTAAAAAACAGCGCCGACATAACTGTCGGCGCTGTTGTAAAGGAGACTTTTTAGTGCGGGGTGGGGGGATTAGCCCATATTGCCAACCACGGAGACACTCTTATCATCCGGGATCTCATTGAACGACAGCACATGCAGGCCGCGAGCACAAACACGGGCATAACGTGCCAGTAGCGGGCGTAATTGCGGCAGTACCAGCAGGATCGGGGTATGGCCGTGCAGGCGCATATTATCGAGTACTTCCGGCAGGGTTCGCTGCAGTTTTTCGATTACTGTCGGCTCTAATGCAAAGCCGTCCAGTTGGACATGGCCGCCGGACTGAGCCTGGCTGAGGGCTCCCAGCAACACATTCTCCAGTTCATTCGACAAGGTGACGGCCGGGACATCGGCACGCATGCCGATCAGGTTGCCCAGTAGTACTCGGCGCAGCACACAACGTACGTCGGCAGCCAGCAGGATCGGATCCTGTGACAACTCCGCCGATTCTACCAGGGAGTTGGCAATCGTGACGATATCCGACAGGGATACGCCGTCAATCGTTAGCTGGCGGAATACTCGCAGCAGCTGCTGCGGCGTGAGCTTCTTTTGCAGGTCTTCAGCCAGTTTGGCATTGATGCTTGCCAGGCGGTCAATGACGCCAGAGACTTCTTCCGGACTCAGAATGTCATCGATATGATCGTTGACCACTTTGCTGACATGGGTCGAAATAATTGTCGCATGGTCAACCACGGTATAGCCGAGGTTCACGGCTTTGTCTTTGTCTGACGGTGCAATCCAGACAGCTTCCATTCCGTAGGCCGGATCTTTAGTCAGGATACCGTCGACATTGCCGTAAACCTGACCCGGGTTGATCGCCATCAAGTGATCCATTTCAAGATCCGCCTGAATGATTTTCGCCCCTCTGACCAGGATTTGGTATTGGCTCGCTTCAAGGCCCAGATCATCTTTGACATGAATTTGCGGGATCACAAAACCTCGCTGTTCGGTCAGGGTCTTGCGAATACCGACCAGGCGATTGAGCAGCTCGGCGCCTTGGCGACGGTCGATTAGGTTGACCAGGCGGAAGCCGACGTTCAGGCTCATGGCATGAACAATGGGAATATCACCGGTAACCAGCTCTTTGTTTTCAGGTTGTTCGTGCTGTTCGACAATCTGCTCTGCCCGCTCAAGATCTTCGTGCTTGGTCGGCGCTTCGTAAGAGCGCATTCGCCAGGCGGTCAGGCCGATTAAAGCGGAAAAGCACAGGAAGGCCATGTGAGGCATACCCGGGATTAGACCCAGGATCAGCATGATGCCGGAAACGACGAACAAAGCGGTTGGCGATGCCAGCATCTGTTTGCTGACCTGCTTGGACAAGTCGTCGCTGTCAGCTACACGGGTAACGATGATTGCAGCGGCGGTAGCCAATAGTAGTGACGGGATCTGGGCAACCAGACCGTCACCGATGGTTAGCAGGGCGAAGGTCTGAAAGGCGTCGGAAAACGACAGGCCGTGCTGGAACACACCGATGCTGATACCACCGAT
Organism: uncultured Photobacterium sp.; assembly: GCF_947502415.1. Taxonomy (GTDB): domain Bacteria; phylum Pseudomonadota; class Gammaproteobacteria; order Enterobacterales; family Vibrionaceae; genus Photobacterium. Next base: position 52,267 of record NZ_CANMZV010000015.1, read on the forward strand.
GATGTTAATAAACAGGATCAGCATCCCTGCAATGGCATCACCGCGGACGAACTTCGAAGCACCGTCCATTGAACCGTAGAAATCGGCTTCCTGGGCAACGTCTTCACGGCGGGTCTTGGCCTGGATGTGGTCGATAATACCGGCGTTCAGGTCGGCATCGATCGCCATCTGTTTACCAGGCATCGCATCCAAGGTGAAGCGGGCGCTTACTTCCGAGATACGCTCGCCACCTTTTGTGACCACGACGAAGTTAATGATCATCAGGATCACGAACACTACCATACCAACGACATAGTTGCCGCCGATCACGACGTCACCGAAGGCTTCGATAACTTTACCGGCGGCCGCGCCACCGTCATGGCCGTTGAGCAATACTACCCGGGTTGACGCTACGTTCAATGCAAGGCGCAGCAAGGTTGCGACCAGGAGGATACTAGGGAAAACCGAGAAATCGAGCGGGCGCTTGCTGTAGACACTGACCAGCATTACCAGTAGTGCCAGGACGATGTTGAAGGTGAATAGCATATCCAGCACCAATGGTGGGATAGGCAGGATCACCATCGCCAGTATCGTCATCAGGAGCAGCGGGATCCCTAATTGTCCCTTGGCGAGTAGCTGCAGTAACGGGGTGAGTTTTTGTTTCATTTCAGCTCAGTTCCTGTTATCGACGTAATTCTTTCGGAATCGTGACTTGTGGGAATTCAGGTTCATGGGACTGACGTCCCTGCTTGTATTGTTCCATCTGGAATACAAAAGTTAGTACGTGGGCGACAGCGATATATAACGGGGCCGGAATTTCCTGCCATTCGTTCGTGGAGTAATACACTGCACGGGTAAGGGGTGGGATTTCGACCACCGGACAATTATGCTTGCGAGCAATCTGCTGCATTTGCAGTGCTGTCTGATCCACCCCTTTGGCTAGGACAAAAGGCGCATTGGCTTTATCCAGATCGTATTTCAGGGCGATGGCGTAGTGAGTCGGGTTAGTGATAACGACATCGGCCTGCGGTACGGTTTTCATCATCTGTCTCTGCGACATCTGGCGCTGTAGCTGACGGATTTTAGCTTTAACTTCCGGTTTACCTTCGCTGTTCTTGTGTTCATCCTTGACCTCCTGCTTAGTCATTTTCAGCTGTTTGGTATATTCCCAGCCGGCATAAGGCATCTCGCATACGGCTATTAGCAACAGGGCTAGCCCGAAGCTGAACAGCCCCAGCCATAGGAGGTCAACGGTTTGTAAGATTGCTTCCGTTAGCGGCATACGCTGGAGCATCACTATTTGTGTCAGGTGGCTGTTGAGCAGCCAGTAAAGGGTCGCACTGATCAGCGTAACTTTAAGAATACTTTTTATTAGCTCGGCCACCGATTTGGTTGAGAACATCCGCTTTATCCCCGAGATCGGGTTGAGCTTAGAGAATTTAGGCTGTGCTGCTTTACCGGAGATATTCCATCCACCCCGGATAATATTGGCCAGGACAGTGATAAACATCAGTAGTCCTAGCATTGGGCCGATGGCCTTCACCATGGTCGTCAGGCTTTGAGACAGGTGCTTGAACATATATTCCGTTTCAAAGGCGGCTTCTTTCGGTAATACCATATTGAGGTTGGTGATCACCTTGAACATTTCGGCCATGGAGCTGGAAAAAGCGGTTAGTAACAGGGCGGCGCCGACCGTCATCAGGGCCGTGACCAGCTCTTTTGAGCGGGGCAGGTTACCGTCTTCCCGGGCTTTGCGCAGTTTCTGCTGACTGGGTTGTTCCGTTTTGTCCTGACTGCTGTTGTCACTCATCAGCGCGCCTCCATGTTAGCCATCATCTGCAGGGTTTCACTACAAAGACGGGTGAAGTTCTCCGGAATACTTGATGTGGTGATCAGCAGGCAGATCAGGCCGAGCATCATGGTCATCGGAAAGCCGAGTGCAAAAACGTTAAGCTGTGGTGCCGCTCGGTTCATCATGCCGAACGCGCCATTGACCAGCAGCATGGCACAGACAGCGGGCAGGGCCAGTAACAGGGAGGCGGCAATCATCCAGCCAAAGCGCATGATGACGCTGTACAGTGCATCCTGGCTCGGCATTTCGCCTACCGGCCATACTTCAAAACTGCGAACTAAAATATCCAGTGCTACCAGGTGGCCATCGAGGGCCAGAAACAGCAACAACGTATAGACCTGGTAGTATTTACCCAGCGCCGGGATGCTGACGCCGTTGATTGGGTCGTTCATCATCGCCATACCCAGACCCATCTGCATCGACAGGATCTGGCCCATGGTGGTAAAGACGGCAAACAGCAGTTCCAGCATCAGCCCCATCAGGCCACCGATGATCATTTGCTGGCCAGCCAGCAGTAGTGCATCCAGTGATAACGGGTCGACACTGGGCATTGCCGGCATTAGCGGTGCAGCAAGCATACTCAGCATGAAAGCAAGGCCAACACGTACACGTACCGGGACGCCGTTGCCACCGAAAATCGGCATTAGCATCATTGCGGCACTGAGGCGGAAGAACGGCCACCAGATCTGTCCAAGCCATGCGGTTAGCTGAGCGGCTGTAATGTCTAACATTGCATCAGCCAATCAGGTGCGGGATGTTGAGGAATAAGCGGTTGAACAGGTCGCCCAGAGTGCGCAGCAGCCATGGGCCGGCAAAGCCTAGCATTGCCAGTGTCATCAGCAGGCGCGGCAGGAAACTGAGCGTTTGCTCGTTGATCTGGGTCGCAGCCTGAAAAATACTGACAAGCAGGCCGATAATCAGGCTGGGGATGATCATCACACAGACCATGCTGACGATGATCATTAATGCCTCGCCGAAAAATGTAGCGAGAAATTCTGTTCCCATAATCTATCCGAAACTTGCGCTAAGTGTACCAACGGTCATAGACCAGCCATCCACCATGACAAAAATCATTAGCTTGAACGGCAGCGAAATAATCAAGGGTGACAGCATCATCATACCCATCGCCATTAAGACACTGGCGACCACAATATCGATGATTAAAAACGGGATAAACAGCATAAAGCCGATTTGAAACGCGGTTTTCAGCTCGCTGAGAATGAAGGCTGGCATCACAATCAGGAAATCGAGCTCTTCCATGTTATTCGGTGCCGGCTCATTGGCAATGCGCAGGATTTGCTCCAGATCCGTTTCCCGGGTCTGCTGAAGCATAAAGTGGCGCAAAGGTTTTTCAGCTGTACTCAGTGCCTCAACCATGCCCATGGTTCCATTTTGGTAGGGAACCACGGCGTTGTCGTAGACATCATAGAGTACCGGCCGCATGATAAACAGCGACAGGGTCAGGGCGATACCGATTAGTACCCGATTAGGTGGGCTCTGCTGCAGACCCATAGCTTGTCGAAGGATGCCCAATACGATGATGATCCGGGTAAAGCTGGTAACCATCAGCAGCATTGCCGGCAAAAATGCCAGGGCGGTCATCAGCAGGAAGATTTGCAGTTTGACGCTGTATTCTTCCGGTCCGTCAGGACCGTTGATAGTCAGCAGCGACAGATCCTGCGCTAGCGCCGGAGAGCTAAGCAGCAGGCATACCAGTATTACCCAGAGTCGACGCATTACTTGGTCAGCCCTTTTAGCATATCGTTGTCATCAACAACATTAACCAGACGCAGTCCGTATTTGTTGTTGACGATAACCACTTCAGCATGGCCCAGCAGAGTACCGTTCACTTTAACATCCATCGCTTCACCGCTCAGTTTGTCCAGTTCGATAACGGTACCCAGAGAGACATTCATTAAATCGCCAACCATCAGTTCGGTACTGGCAACCTCAAGGGTCAGGTTAACCGGAATATTGCGGATAAACGACATGTCCTGCGGTGCCGTGGACTGTGAGCCATGCATCGGCTCCTGGCTTAGACTGCCGAGGTCCAGTTCATCAAGGTCAATATTCAGATCATTGGTTTGTTCAGACATGGTGGTTCCTGTTACTGTTTAATAACATCTTGAACTTGCAGTACAAGGCTTGAGTTGTTTTCCGCAATGCGGGCCTTGAAAAGGGATGTTTTACCTGCGCGGACGGTTACTTCGCCCGGAAGCTCTACAGGAATAACATCACCAGGTTTCAAATCCATTACTTCACCCAGCGCCAGACGTTTCTCACATAGCGTGGTCATTAGGTGCATCGGGACATGACACAGTTTCTCCTGAATTTTCGCCTGAAGTTCAGGGTCGGCTTCGACATCAGCAGGTTTGCATTGCTGATCGCGCAAAAAATCCAGACCGCCAAAAGGCAGCGCAATATCAAACCAGCCCTGATGACCGCAGACTTCAATCGTGAAGCGACAAACCTGGTACAGCTGGTTGTTCTGCATTGGGTTGCCAAGGCGCAGGGTGTTTTTCTCTGTCAGTGTGCTGTGCCAGCTGGTGATGCTGTGCCAGCCGCCGGCAAATTGTTCCAGTGCCTGATTGAAGAACAGCTCGACTAGACGCAGTTCTGTATCACTCATATCACTGTGGCGGCGTTTGTTACTACCGCTGCCGCCAAAGAATAAATCCACCATAAAGAACAGCAAGTCGCCATCAATAGAGACGGCACCATGCAAATCGTGGGGGCTGACAGTAAATTCCCGATATAGGCTTGGCTTCTTCAATTGCTGCAAATAATCCTGCAGCTTGAGTGTGTCTTGTTGCTCGAAGCGGAATTCAACGGGGTGACGCAACAAATGATGGAAAGATTGGCGCGCCGATCTTTCGAATTGCTTGCAGACATTATCAATAATGGCTTGCAGGGCGCCAATACGGTGTTCTGGGCTCGCGAGATCAAAAGCTCGAACTTCAACCTGGTCAAGTTCTGAGATAATTTTGCTCTTTTTCGTCATAACCTATGGCAACCAATGAATTTACGTGAAATGTATAAATTACGTTGAATATGATAATTAAAGTTTAAATATCGTTTTTAATATTATTATTAGTTCGCTAAAACGACTATTTATTATAGTTCGATTAAGCGACTATTTATTTTAATAAAACGACGTTGATATAAATATTGGAATTAACGTCACAATAAACACATCGTTAATTATTAACGGTTTTTTGCAGTACATGTAAGAATGTTAACAAAAGGGTGGTTATTGGTCAATCTGTTCTTTTCTTGAGCAGATGTAAACCCAATATTTCCGTGATTTTTGTTACCTGTCAAATTATTTTTCCGATATACTTTGTCGGGCACATTAATTACAGTGTCTGTTAAGCGCGGGAGACTACCGTTTGAGTAATAGGTTTGTCAAACAAATATATTGTTTGATGCATACGTCAAAATATTACCGTGCGTTATTCTGTCTGTGTTCATTTTATTGACAGTTGACAGATAAACTCGAATGTTTTCTCATTCACCATAATAATAAATAAATTTGACGCCCAAACATCAACAGAAAGCAAAACCCTCCTATATATAAGGAAAATTCTGCTGGTGTGATGGATTTTAAGGTGTTGTTTTCTTATTGTTTTTCTCTGTGGCTTAAAGTGTTTGCAATAGTCAAATATTAGAATAGCCAAAAATCAATTGATTTTGTCGATGGTACACCCAGCGGCCGGGGTAGTTTTGCCCCTCTTTACCACGAAACATTTATAACGGTTATTTAGGCTCTGTGATGGTTAGACGAAGCGTTGCTACCTTATTGATGTTACTGGCTTCTACTCAAGGTTATAGCCAAGAAAAGACAAGAATATCGGCCTTGGATAATAGTCAGTGGACATATAATGGTAATAAAACAATGTGCTCTATTTCTCACGAAATAGAAACTTTTGGTATAGCTGAAATTATTGCCGAGGCAGGTGAAGAAACACGGCTAGAAATTAAATCGAATGAGCTGAAAAAACAAGTTGCATATCGTTCGATTTATGAAATATCACCGGTTTGGGCTACCGGATCGGAAAAACCTATTTATGATATTGGAATGATTGATTTTTCGCCGATCACTGGTGAGTTAGTTATTCATCAGGCTGGTTCAGTTTTCGATAAATTAAAAAATGGAACCTGGATCAAAGTCCTTTTAAAAGATGAGCGTCAAATAACTGACGGTGTCGTTTTATCCAATATTAATTTCCTGCAACCTGCAGAAGAATTTTTAAAATGCCGTAATAACCTGCTGCCTGTTAACTATCAGCAAGTCAGGAACAGCGAGTTTTATTTCGTATCGGGCTCGACCAGTGTTTCTAGAGAAAGCCTTCGGGCACTGCGCGGTATCTCGGAGTATATAAAGGAAACGGCTTCGATAAGTAAGGTATTGATTGATGGCCACTCAGATAACCGTGGCCGTACTGGTGTGAAACTGAGAATGTCTCGGGAGCGTGCCGAAGAAGTGGCGGCAGCGCTGATTGAGTTCGGTATTCCCCACAAGATGATCCAAATTCGTTCTCATGGCGATCGCTATCCTATCGCCGATAACGCTCAGGAATTAGGGCGGAAAAAAAATCGACGGGTAACAGTGCGTTTAATTAAAAAGTCTGCGGCAGGTTAGTAAATGAAGAAGAGTTGGCAAGTTTTAATGTTTCACCCCCACCACCCTGGTTTAGAGCAGGTACTGGCCGAGGGGGAAGCTAAAGGATACCAGTTAACCCAGACAGCTGATTTGGCTGACTGTCTTAACCTTCTTTCACAACATCACTGGGATTTGGTGTTGGTACCGGCTTGGTTGGCGGACGGGACGGAAGCCGCAGATCTGATCAAGCTGGTACAGCCTCGTTACAAAGGGGAAGTGGTTGTGGTTTCAGAGCTGCAGCATGTCGCCCAGGTAACACGAGCACTCCAGCAGGGTGCGATGGATTACCTGTTGATCCCGTTTGGCCACATGCACTTGAGCCAGCTTGTCCAGCGTCTTCAGCCTGAACAGCAGCGCCAGGCAATCGTGACAGAATCACACCAGAGCAAGCAATTGTTCCAACTGGCACAACGGGTTGCCCAGGCTGATGCTTCAGTATTAATTAACGGTGAGAGCGGTACCGGCAAAGAAGTGCTGGCACGTTTTATCCACGAGTCATCGCCAAGAGCTGCCGGACCGTTTGTTGCAATTAATTGTGCGGCTATCCCAGAGACCATGATTGAGTCGATTCTTTTTGGTCACACCAAAGGCGCTTTTACCGGTGCAACGTCAGCCCAGGCCGGTAAGCTGGAGATCGCTAATGGCGGTACCCTGATGCTGGATGAGATTGGTGAGTTACCGTTGTCATTGCAGACTAAGTTATTGCGTGTATTGCAAGAACGCGAAGTCGAGCGTCTTGGCAGTCACCAGAAAATCAAATTGGATATCCGGGTATTGGCGGCGACAAACCGTGACTTGGAGCAGGAAGTTGCTGAAGGCCGTTTTCGTGCCGACCTTTATTACCGCCTGAATGTCTTTCCGTTGTACTGCGCGACACTAAGAGAACGTCGGGAAGACATCGTGCCACTGGCACGACACTTGCTAGCTAGACATATGCCAAACGACCAGATCACGACAGAGTTTACTGAAGAGGCACAGCTTGCATTGCGCAGCTATGACTGGCCGGGAAATGTGCGGGAACTGGAAAATGTGATTCAGCGAGCGCTGGTTATGAGTCGAGGCTGTTTGATCCGCGGCGAGGATTTGATGTTACCGATGAAGCAGCAACAAAGCTTCAAACCTGAGCTTATTGTTGAGACGAAAACAGTGCCGGTGAGGCAATCGGCTGCCGAAAGCGATGACAAGCCGAATTTGCAGAAGAGCCGTAAGCTGGCTGAGTTTGACACCATTATCGAAACATTACGTCGTTTTAATGGCCATCGCAGTAAAACGGCTGAAGAGCTTGGTGTATCGACTCGAGCTTTGCGATACAAAATCCAGACAATGCGAGAGCAGGGGCTGGATATAGAAAAAATAATAACTGGGCAAAATACGGATTTTGCTGCAGCCAATATCAATTATTCATAACTGAACCGTCATTACATGAGAACCAGATATGCAAGATAAAGTAATGAGCATGCAATTGCCGCTAAGCCAAATGAATGAGATTCAGGCGCAGATTAATACGCTGGAGCCAATGCAGATTGCCCCAAATCCAATGACGGTTAATCAGATGAATCCAGTTAATTTTACTGATGTTATCTCACAGGCTATCAGTAGTGTTGATCAGCAGGGTAAAGAAGCTTCTGCCAGGATGACAGCCGTCGATACAGGCAAGAGTGATGACCTGGTTGGTGCCATGGTTGCCAGTCAGAAAGCCAGCCTATCGTTTGCAGCCCTGGTGCAAGTACGTAACAAGCTGATGACAGCTTATGATGATGTCATGAAAATGCCGGTGTAAAGAGACTATATAAGTGACAGAATTAATTAAACAAAGGCTGGCCGGCATGGCTGGCCCTTCAAGTATAGGGCAGCTGTTTTCCGGTGCCCGCCTGATTGTGTTACTGGGGGTGATTGCGACCTTGGTGACTGTCGTGGTGGTTATTGGTTTGTGGCAGGGCAATAGTCAATATCGTCCATTGTACGGCGAGCATGAAAATTTTGATCGTGGCCAGGTTTTGTCGGTACTGGAACAGAACGGGATGGATTTCTATCTCGATCCCCAGCAAGGCACCATCATGGTTGAGCGCAATAATCTTGGACAGGCCCGTATGGCAATGGCTGCTGCTGGTATTGAGGCTCAGCTGCCGACTGGCTTGGAGATCTTGTCACAAGACTCCAGTTTGGGGACCAGCCAGTTTATTGAGAATGCCCGTTATCGCCATGGCTTGGAAGGCGAACTGGCACGTAGCATCATGGCACTCGATCCGATCAGCAATGTTCGCGTGCATTTGGCAATTCCAAAGCAGACGCTGTTTGTCCGCCGGGAAAAAGAGCAGCCATCGGCATCAGTCGTGGTATCGCTGCGCCCGGGGCAGAGCCTGAACACTGAACAGGTGACGGCGATCGTCAATCTGGTTGCTGGCAGTGTGCCAGACATGAGCTCTGAGCGCGTCAACGTGATTGATCAGCAAGGTAACCTGTTGTCAGCTGTAATTAATGATGACGGCACGCACGGCCGTAATAGCAGCCGCTACCTGGAATATGTCCAGAAGCTAGAGCGCAGCTATATTGAGCGAGCTTCACGTATGTTACGCCCACTGGTCGGGATGGAAAATTTCCAGGTGGAAGTCGCTGCCGACATTAATTTTGACCGCACCGAGGCAACCGAGGAAATTTATGCCCCGGATGGTACGGTAAAGAATGAATACAATAGTTATGACCGCCGGATAGGCAAGCCAGCTCAAGGGATCCCCGGTGCGCTGAGTAACCGACCGCCGGAGGAAGGTGAAGAGAATGGAGATAAAAACCAGGGCAACGAACGTGGTGAGTCATCTCGGGATTTCGCTGTTGACCGTACTCTGAAGCACACACTGTTCCAGCAAGGGCAACTAAAACGCCTGAGTGTATCGGTACTGTTGAATGGCCAGCCTGAGACATTTACAGCTGCACAGCTGGATGATATCAAGCAGATGCTGGCGGATTCGATGGGGGTTGATATTGCCCGTGGCGATAAGTTCAGTGTCGTGGTCTATCCGTTCAGCCATGCTGATGCTGACCTGTTGGCCGATGAACCATCGTGGTGGATGCAACCTATTTGGCTTGATTACCTGCGTTATCTGCTGTCGGCACTGGTGGCTATGGTCATTCTGTTGGTTGTGGTGCGTCCGGCTATCCGTCAGCTTTCTGGTGCAAGTAAGTCTACAGCACTTACCGTACCTGAAGCGGCCAGCTTGCCAGAGAGTGAGGCATCAATGGCCATTGCTCCTACATCTGCATCGGTGGCTGATGAAATCACTGCAGAAGAGGCAGAGACTAATGCGGTTGCAACCCAGGATTCAGCTGCAAGCTTGAGTTCTGTGGTTTCTAACGAAGAATTACCTGAGCTACCTAGTCCTGAAACTGGCTTGGAAGCGCAGTCATCTTACCTTCAGATGCTATCAGAGAAAGAGCCAGAGCGAGTTGCTCATGTTGTAAAACAATGGATTACACCTAAAGATGATGACAACCGAGAATAACCCGGAAATAGAACAAGCTGCGATTCTGTTGCTGAGTATGGGCGAAGAAGCGGCAGCAAATGTGCTTAAACAGCTTGATCGCGAACAGGTACGCCAGCTATCGATAGCGATGGCTAACATTCCTGCGGTGAAAAAGACTCAGGCTGAGCAGGTCTTTCAGCGTTTCTTTAATGACTTCAAGAGTGAGTCGGGCATCTCAGGTGCATCACGCAGCTATCTTGAGCGGACATTGAACAAGGCGCTGGGGCAGTCGCTGTCCCAGCCTTTGCTGGACTCAATTTATGGCGACTCGCTCAAGCATAACTTGCAGCGTTTGCAGTGGCTTGAGCCAGCCAAGCTGGCTGAGCTGATCTCGGGTGAGCACCCGCAGATGCAAGCGGTGTTCCTGGCTTATCTGGAACCTGAGGTGGCGACCCAGTTGTTGGCGCGCCTGCCAACCGAGAATCTGGATGATCTGCTTTACCGCTTGGCTAACTTAAAAGAGATCCACCCGAGCATGATTGACGAGGTGCATGTCTTGCTTGAGAAGTTCCTGGCTCAGGTTGGTCAGCAGAACAGTACTCTGGTTGACGGCACTGAGAAGGCGAGCGAGATCATCAATCGCCTGAAGGGCGATCAGAGCCAGCAGGTGATGCTGGGTCTTAAAGAGCTCGATCCTGAGCTGGTTTCGACTCTTGAAAGCAAGATGTACAACTTCGATATCCTGTCTCGTCAGACCGAAGATACGTTGGAGCGCCTGGTCGAGGAAGTCGATCAGGAGCTATTGGCAACGGCGCTGAAAGGCAGCGATCAAGTTCTGCAGGACAAGATTTTTGGCACTATGCCGAAGCGTGCTGCGCAGTACTTGCGTGAGGCGATGGAAGGCAAGGGTCGAGTACGCCTGAGTGCAGTGGAAGAAGCTCGAACTGAGCTTATTTCAACATTGCGTCAGCTTGCTGAGAATGGCGAGATCGAGCTGCAGCTGTTTAGTGAACCGGTTGTGGAGTAGGTATGAAGAAGCAGGCAGTCACAATTCTTCATCCTCAGATGGGTCAGTACCGCAATTATCATTTTCCGCCCTTAGTTGAGCCGGAAGAAGATTTGTTCGGTGATGATCTGTCTGCGGGTGGCTCTTCCTACCAGGATGAGTTCAATGATGGCTTTCAGGACGGTCAGCAAAAAGGTTTTGAGCAGGGCTATCAGGAAGGTCTGACCCAGGGACAGCAAGCCGGTGAGCAGCAGGGGCTGGAACAAGGTCGCCAGCAAGGTGTCCGTGAAGGTGTTACCCAGGTGCAGCAGCAGATGGGGGGGACGGTTACTTCTGTTGATCAGCTGATGCAGCAGATCCAGCAGGTTTTTCACCAGCATGTGCGCCAGCAAAGCGAGATGATTTGCGACTTGGTTCAGAAAGTCGCGCGTCAGGTGATCCGGGCTGAACTGACATTGATGCCAAGCCAGATGGTTAACCTGATCGAAGAGACCCTGGCTCAGATGCCGGAGCATAAGCCGGAACTTGAGATTTACCTGAATCCGCAAGACTGTCAGCGTCTGGTGGATTTAGTACCGGAACAGATTAGTAGCTGGAACCTAAAACCGGATGAGTCGTTGGCAGTAGGTAGCTGCCGCGTGGTAACAAGTGATTCAGAGTCGTTCGCTGATAGTGAGGAGCGCCTTGAAGCATGCATGGAATCAATACGAGACAATCTATTAACTGATGCGTGATATTTTTCAGGAGCTAAATGCTCGCTTATCCTCGGCCGTCGAGCAGGTTCCTGACGTGCCGGTTGCCCGCACCTATGGCCGATTGACCCGCATGGCAGGGTTGACTCTGGAAGCCGTAGGCTGCCGGTTGAGCACCGGCCAGCGCTGTATGATTGAAACAGAACTCGGTACTTTGGTGGAAGCGGAAGTCGTGGGCTTTGACCGTAACGCCTCAGTTCTGATGCCTATCCGTCACACGACGGGCTTAAGGCCGGGCAGCCGTGTACTGCCCCTTCATGGTGACAGCAAAATTAATGTTGGCTTTAATATGCTCGGCAGGGTGCTTAACGGCCTTGGTGAGCCGTTAGATGGCAAAGGCCAGTTAGCGGTCGAGCATCGTATTAATCTTCATGGCGAATCAATTAACCCGCTGCAACGTTTGCCCATTTCCACCCAGCTCGATGTCGGGGTAAGGGCAATCAACGGTATGCTCAGTGTTGGTAAGGGTCAGCGTATGGGCTTGTTTGCCGGTAGTGGTGTTGGTAAGAGTGTGTTGCTCGGGATGATGACACGCAATACCTCGGCAGAAATCACCGTGGTTGGCCTGATCGGTGAGCGTGGCCGTGAGGTGCGTGAATTTATCGAGCACTCGCTTGGTCCTGAAGGAATGAAAAATGCGGTCGTGATTGCTTCACCGGCGGATGATCCGCCGCTAATGCGATTACGGGCATCAGTGTTGTGCCACCGGATCGCTGAATTTTTTCGCGATCAGGGCCATGATGTCCTGTTGCTGATGGATTCACTGACCCGTTATGCCCAGGCTCAGCGTGAAATTGCCCTAGCTGTCGGTGAGCCACCGGCAACCAAAGGTTACCCGCCTTCAGTATTTAGTTTATTGCCTCAGCTTGTTGAGCGAGCCGGTAACGGCGCGACAGAGCGGGGGTCGATTACTGCTTTCTATACGGTATTGTCGGAAGGTGATGATCAGCAGGATCCGATTGCCGATGCGGCCCGTGCGATTTTGGATGGTCATATCGTACTTAATCGCGAATTGGCCGAGCAAGGGCATTACCCTGCCATTGACATCGAGCAGTCGATAAGTCGTGCGATGCCACAGGTAGTTGCGCCGGAGCAGCTTAAAAAAGCTCAGCGGGTGAAGCAGCTGTATGCCCGTTACCGTCAGGTACAGGATTTGATTTCCCTCGGTGGTTACCAGCAGGGCCAGGATCAGAACCTGGATATGGCTGTGCATTATTACCCTGAGATTTGCGGTTTTCTGCAGCAGGGGATCCACGATTCGGTTCCGCTTACAGAGAGTCAGCAGCAGTTGATGCAGTTAGTTGGAGGAAGCTAATCCATGTTGAAGCGTGTGAAAGTGGTTGAGAGCTGGCGGGATCAACAGCAAAAAAAGTTCGATGAGCTGCAGCAGCATTATACAGAGCTGAATCACCAAACTCAGGCACACCAGCAGCGGCTGGAGCTATTGGAAAGCTTATCCGGACAGTATTCAGTTGAAAGTGGGAGCGAGGCTTCGGCTTTGCTGTTGAAAGGCATTGGCCGTTTTCGTCATCAGCTGGATAACTTGACTAACTTACAGCGTCAGGAATTGGCACTTTCAGAAGTAGAACTTCGTAGTATGAACGCGCGCTTGGTCGAGCAACATTGCCAGGTCAAGATGGGCGATAAAATTATCGATAAGCGTATGGCCCAGATCCAGCTTAAGCAGGATCGACAGGAACAGAAAGTTCTAGACGAACTCTCGATGAACCGTTTTTTTCATCGTCGTTGATGTCGCTGATAGCTATCTGTTGAAAGCTTTCAGCGACCCGGACCATAACAGAATTGCTGCTCTGGTTTCAGCAACTTATCAATCATTTGCTTTTGTTGTGCCAGTACACGTCCGTTGGCATTGTTCAGCTCTTGGCACTGAAGTGTCAGTTCGTAGAGCTTTTTCCATAACTGGTTACCTTGTTGGCTGAACTGAGCTGGCAGTGCGGCCATCAGGCGCTTCATGCCGGCATCATCGGCACTTACCCCTAAAGATTCCAGATATTCGCTACGGCGCTTGGCATGTTCACCTAGCTGCTGCATTAGTTGCTGGAGTTGGACATTATGTGACAGCAAAGCCTGACTATCGCGGTTGACCAACAAAGCTTGCTGGTGCTTAAGCTGTTGTGCCAGGTGTTGGTAGCTTGTTACATCTTGTGCCAGCTCGCCGAGTAATGCTTTGACTAGCTGCGTTTTGCTGCTCATGAGTTCTACCCTTGATAGAAGTCGATCATGCTGTCAGCTAGGCTGTCCAAGCTGACTGAAACGTTGCCAGATTTCAGCATTGCTTTCATTTCCGCAACTTTATCCATATCGACGTCAGGTGCTGATTCCATCGATTGTTTTGCAGATTGTAGTGACTTCATCTCGTGGCTAAGCTCAACTTGTGCAGGTGTCGCTTGTTTGCTTGCAGCTGTTTTGCTGGTCGCTTCTGTCGGCATTGCGACAGGTTGTGAGTGAGAAATTTTTCCAATCATAGCCTTCACATTTAAAAAGATGTTGTGGTTACTGATTTACAGCGACCAGTTAACAGAACACTTAAATGATTTTATTGAACGTTACCTAAAAGGTCGTTTTAACTCTTTGTTTGCCGGTGACCGTCGCAAAAATCTCTTTGTTGGATGACAGGTTCCGGACCCGGATCGTATTTCCTTTGGCACCCGACTCCAATGCTATTCCCTTCATCCTAGCTGTCATCGTACCGAGCGTGGCTTCGATGATCACTTCTTCATTGCGCTGGACCAGCTGTGGCGATTCTACCATCTTCGGACTGATTATTTTACCCGCAATTATCTTGCGGCGACTGGTCAGGCCGATCAGGTCGCCGGGGCTGGTGAAGTAGTTTCGGCGTAAGTAGGCGATATTGCTGCGTTTCAGGCTCAGATCGTCAAAGGCAATGGTTTGGTGGCGGCTGAGTGTACGTTTGGCAACAACCAGCGGAAGATACACTTTCACTTCCGCCCGGGTTCTTGCCTTCCAGTATTTCGGCTGGTGGCATTCCAGGGTTACGGTCAGCCTGCCGATAGGCTGTTCAGGTTCGCTAAGCGTTTTTCTAATGGTTTCATCGCAGTGAGGTAGCTCCCCGAGAGGTTTCAGGGTGATTTGGTAATCCTGGCTACCGATGCTGGCAGCGTAGCGTTTGACCTGCAGTTCCAGAAAACGCTTTACGGCATGCTCGGTTGCACTTTTTTCTCCGGTGTCAGCACTCAGGCTGACCGCAGGAAATAATCCACTCAGCAACAAGAGGGTGGTGACTATTTCCGCTCGGAAGTGGCACTTCCGCTTTAGCTTTGAATACACAGCGCATTGACCATAAGTATTTGATTTATATTGCAAATGAAATTGGCACGTTTCGTGCTTTATACAGTTACAGTTTTACCATCGAGACGGTTTGTAATTGCGTACAACGGCGAATAACAATGGCAATTAATTTTGAAGAAGCACTAGGGGTACACCCTAATACATTGGCGTTTCGAACTCAACGCGCAAAGGTATTGGCGAGTAACCTGGCGAATGTCGATACCCCAAACTACAAGGCGCGTGATATCAGTTTTGAAGATGCGATGGCTCATGTCGCCAATGATGCCCGAGCCAAGCATCTGGCGCGCCGTCGTTCTCCACAGCCTCAGAATTACGAGCTGCTGTATCGCAACCCGAACCAACCGGCTCAGGATGGCAATACTGTTGAACTGGGGGTGGAACAGTCAAAGTTCGCCTCGAATGCGATGGCTTTCGAAACCAGTACCACTTTCTTGAATATGAAACTAAGCGGCTTGAAAAAAGCCATTAACGGACAGTAACTGCTATGTCTTTTTCAACGATTTATGACATTGCCGGTTCAGCAATGACGGCACAGACCGTTCGCCTGAATACGGTGGCCAGTAACTTGGCTAATGCGGACGTGGTATCAGGTTCGGAGAAAACCGGCTATCGCGCTAAGCGACCGGTTTTTTCAACTGTGATGGTTGACCTGAACAGCCCGGTTGCCGGTTCTAAGGTACAAATTGACGACGTGGTCGAGAGCAATGAGCCGCTACGTCGCCGCTATGATCCGAACCACCCACAAGCGAATGCCGAAGGCTACGTGTTTCACTCGACTGTAAATGCAGTTGAGGAAATGGCGGACATGATGGCTGCATCGCGTAATTTTGAAACCAACGTTGATGTAATGAGCCGTGCTCGCAGCATGCAACAGAGTATTTTGCGCCTGGGCAAGATGAGTTAGGAGACCTAAGTGAGTTTGCCACAAATTACAACGACTAGTCAGTATAACCAGAAGTCGGCCTCACCAGAGGCTCAGGTAGCCCGTAACGGTAACAACCTGTCAGGTAATGACTTCCTGACTATGATGGTAGCGCAGGTTCAGCACCAGAACCCGCTGAATCCGACTGATGGTACCGAGTACCTGAGTCAACTGGGTATGATGTCTGCTGTTGAGAGTCTGGAAAGCCTGAAAAAAGGCCTGACTAGCCTGAACATCGGCTCAAAAAATGTCGAGATGCTGCAGGCGACCAACTTGGTTGGTAAAAAAGTACTAATGGAAGCCCGGGGCGAAGTGGAAGTAGCTGAGGGCCAGGTGCTTGAAGGCCGTGTTCAGTTCGACAAGCCGGTTGATACCGCCAAAGTGATGGTGTACGACGAGAAAGGCAAAGTGGTTGATGAGATTAAGCTGGGCCCTCGTGGTTCCGGTATGGCGGAATTTAAGATCGATGGCGATAAGCTGGGATCGGGTAATTACACCTTTGAAGTAGTTGCTGAAAAAGGTGATGACGCCTGGACGCAAAAAATGATGATTGCGGCCGAGGTGGAGTCAGTCAACATCCCATCCGATGGTGGCACTATCCTGCTGAGCCTGAAAGGGCTGGGCAAAATGTCTATGTACGATATGCGTGAAATTACAGCGTAAGTAAGTCAGCGAATAAGAATTAAGTAGGAAAGGTTATGTCAATTAACATTGGTATGAGTGGCCTGAAGTCCACCTCAGAGCAAATGAACACCATCAGCCACAATATTGCCAACGTCGGCACAGCTGGCTATAAGTCATCACGTACTGAATTCCAGGATATTTATGCTCCTGAATTTGGTGGTGGTCAGATGAACGGTGTGGAAGTCGCAGCGGTTCGCCAGAGCTTCATGGGCGGTGCAACCACGCCAACTAACCGTAATGGAGACCTGGCGATCAACGGTGAAGGTTTCTTCATGGTGGAGAACAACGGCCAGCAGATGTACACCCGTAATGGTGTCTTCAACCTGAGTGCTGACGGTTACATTGAAACTGCTGATGGTTACCGCCTGCAGGGTTACGGCGCGAACGAAAGCGGCCAGATCCAGAACGGTACGATGAGCGAACTAACCGTTGAAACCGGCGATATGGCTGCCAAAACTACCTCTCAGGTGGATTTGGGCCTGAACCTGGATGCGAGTTCGGTAGCGATTGACCCGGCAGTTAAGCCTTTTGATAAAGAAGATCCGACCACCTTCACATCAAGTGTGACCACCACAGTCTACGACTCCATCGGTGCCGAGCATGAAGTGACCCAGTACTACGTGAAAACCGGTCCTAACGCGTGGAAGGCTCACTATCAGGTAGATGATCAGGCTGCTCTGGCTCTAAAAGATGTTGATGTGACGTTTGATGCGACCGGTAAGCTGTTGGCTCCGGCCAATGTAGACCTGGCAATTAATCCAACCAATGGCGCCAATGCACAAACTGTAAAATTTGACATGGCGGAAGTGAGCCAGTACGGCAGTGAGTTCTCTATCAACAAGAACTCGCAGAATGGCTATGCACCGGGCAAGATGGCGGGCTGGTACTTTGAAGCTGACGGTACTGTGTACGCGCGTTACTCCAACGGTCAGACCAAGGCTCAGGGCCAGATTGTTCTTGCTCGCTTCCCAAACCAGGAAGGTCTACAGCAGGCTGGTGGCACCCGCTGGACCCAGAGCTTCTCTTCCGGTGCGCCACTGACGGGCATTGCTGGCTCCGGCCAGCTGGGTCAGCTTCGTACTGGTATGTTTGAGAACTCAAACGTAGACCTGACCAGTGAAATGGTTGGCCTGATGTCTGCGCAGAGCAACTACCAGGCGAATGCGAAGACCATTCAGGTATCGCAGGAAATGACCCAGATCCTGTTCCAGAATCTATAAGCCTTAGGAGCAGGGTATGGATAAGTTGCTATTTACTGCCATGTCTGGCGCAAGCCGGGTGATGATGGCGCAGCAGGTGCACGCTAACAACCTGGCTAACGTTAACACTTCCGGCTTCCGTGCTGATATTGAGCAGGCGGAAAGTGTGGCTGTTAAGGGAGATGGCTTTCAAAGCCGAACTCTGGTCGCGGCACGTGCTGGTGGTACGGACTTCTCCAGTGGTGCTCTGCAGCATACTGATAATCCGTTTGATATCGCGATTCGCGGTGAGGGCTTCTTTGCGGTTCAGGCCGGTGAAAACGATGAAGCCTATACCCGAGCAGGTAACTTTCACCTGAATGCAGAAGGCGAGCTGATGCTGGGTGACCGCCCGGTGATGGGGGACGGTGGCCCGATTGCTATCCCGCAATATAAGCAGCTGGATATTGGCACCGACGGCACGATTTCAATTGTGCCTGAAGGTGGTGGTCTGGTTCAGGAAGTTGGTCGTTTGAAACTGGTGAAGCCGGACTTAGCAAACTTTCGTAAAGGTGAAGATGGCTTATTTCGAGTCGCAGGCGCTGGAGGTGAAGCCGAGATGGACGAAACCGTCACAGTAGCCTCGGGTTACCTGGAAAGCAGTAACGTTAATGCCATTGATGCGCTGGTTAGTAATATCTCGTTGTCGCGGAACTTTGAGTTTCAGATCAAGATGATGAAAACAGCAGAAAGTTTGGCTAATGCCGGCAACCGAATTGTTCGCGGTAGTTAATTCCGGTTTATCAGGCTGATAGTCGTCCCTGGCAGCAGGGGCGGAATATTTTTTAGGAGCAAAGCAACATGCACGCAGCACTTTGGGTCAGTAAAACAGGCCTGGCGGCACAAGATACCCAAATGCAGGTTATTTCGAATAACCTGGCTAACGTTAACACCGTCGGTTTCAAACAGGACCGCGCGGTTTTTGAAGATCTGTTTTATCAGATGAAAAAGCAGCCGGGTTCGATGGCTGATCAGCAAAATGAAACTCCGGGTGGTTTGCAGCTGGGTAATGGTGTTCGCACTATTGGTACTCAGAAGCTGATGAAAACCGGTGCCTACCAGAATACCGAGCAGTCGACTGATATGGCAATTCTGGGTTCAGGGTTCTTTCAGGTTGAGCTGGCAGACGGTAATACGGCTTATACCCGTAACGGCCAGTTCCACCGCAACTCGGAAGGTACACTGGTAACTGCATCTGGTCTGCCGCTGATGCCGAATGTTGAGATCCCGAATAATGCGACCAATTTCAGTGTTGGCTCTGACGGTATTGTGTCGATTACAACATCTGACGATCCTCAGCCACAGGAAATTGGTCAGATCACCCTGGCAAACTTTACCAACCCGGCAGGCCTGGAGGCTTTAGGTGGTAACTTGTTTAAAGAATCCGGCGCATCAGGTGCACCGATTGAAGGTATTGCCGGTGAAGACGGTATGGGTCAGATCAGCCAGTTCAGCCTTGAAGGTTCTAACGTGAACGTGGTGGAAGAAATGGTCAACATGATCACTACCCAGCGCGCTTATGAGATGAACGCCAAGGTAGTATCAAGTGCCGATCAAATGCTGAAATTCGTCAGCCAATCAATGTGAGTATTGGGGCATGTTACGCGTAATATATTT
This sequence comes from uncultured Photobacterium sp., assembly GCF_947502415.1. Lineage (GTDB taxonomy): Bacteria > Pseudomonadota > Gammaproteobacteria > Enterobacterales > Vibrionaceae > Photobacterium. The sequence goes on from NZ_CANMZV010000015.1 coordinate 71,768, forward strand.
TCTTGGGTTGCTTCTGCTGGCTGGCTGTGCGCCGGTGTCTTCGTTCGTCGATGTTCAGCCGGAAGAGATCAAGTCGACGATGGATTTTCCTGAATACAAAGTCGACCCGGACGGGAGCCTGTTCAGTGCCAACTACGGGATGGCACTGTTCCAGGATCGCCGTGCTTTTCGAATCGGCGATATCCTGACGGTTGAACTGGACGAGCAGACTCGCTCCAGTAAAAAGGCCGGCACTAGCTTTGGTAAAGAAAGTAGCGCGTCAATAGCCCCGCCGATTCTTGCCGGGACGACTTATCTCAAGGGGCAGGTTTCTCTTAATGGTGAGCGTGATTTTAAGGGCTCGTCATCAAGCTCGCAGCAAAACTCCCTGTCGGGCAACATTACCGTTATGGTGGCAGAAGTGCTGCCAAACGGTGTGCTGAGAGTCCGTGGTGAAAAATGGCTCAAGCTCAATCAGGGAGACGAGTTTATTCGTCTTTCTGGCCTGGTGCGGGTGGATGATATTGACGGTTCAAACCGCGTGTCTTCCCAGCGTCTGGGTGATGCCCGTATCACCTATTCCGGCCGCGGTGCCTTGGCTGATGCCAACGAAGCCGGCTGGCTATCCCGATTCTTTAACAGCTCTTGGTTCCCTATCTAATGGCGATGAAAAAAATAATTATCGGTCTGCTTTTTTGCCTTTTTCCTTTGTTGGGGCAGGCTCGACCGCTATTAAGCCTGGTAGATATCCAGGGTGTGCGTGACAACCAGCTGGTCGGTTACGGCCTGGTTGTCGGTCTGAGCGGCACAGGTGATAAGAGCCAGACTAAATTTACCTCCCAGTCTGTCAAGAACATGCTGAGCCAGTTCGGGGTTCAGCTGCCTGCCAATGCCGATCCGAAGCTGAAGAACGTTGCTGCCGTAGCTGTTCATGCCACGATTCCGCCATTGGCAAGTAAGGGCCAGGAACTGGATATCACAGTCTCTTCTATCGGTGATGCAAAAAGTTTGCGTGGCGGTACCTTGTTGATGACTCCGCTTAAAGGTCTTGATGGGCAAATTTATGCGGTAGCGCAGGGTAATCTGGTTGTTGGTGGTGTGAAGGCTGAAGGCAATAGCGGCAGTGGGATCACCATTAATATCCCGACAGCGGGTTTGATCCCTAATGGTGGGATCATTGAGCGTGAAATTCCATCTTCGTTCCTGACGGCTACCGATGTTGTGCTTAATCTTAAGCGCCCTGGTTTCAATACTGCCCGTAATATCGAAAAAGAAATTAATAAAGTTTTTGGCCCGGGGGTCGCTGTGGCGCAGAGCCATGCCCGTATTGAAGTGCGTGCACCGCATGAGCAAAGCCAGCGTGTTACTTTCCTAGCGATGCTGGAAAACCTGGATGTTAATCCGGGGCCACGTAAAGCCAAGGTTGTCTTCAATGCCCGTACCGGTACTATCGTCGTGGGTAAGGAAGTGCGGGTACATTCCGCTGCAGTCAGCCACGGTAACCTGACCGTGAGTGTGGCTGAAGGCTATAACGTGAGCCAGCCGAATGCTTTTGGTCGCGGTAATACTACGGTAACACCAGAGTCGGATGTGTCGATTGATCAAGAGAAAGGCAAGGTCTTCATCTGGCCTGACAGCGGTGAGGGGACATCACTGCAGACGATTGTCGATGCGGTGAATAGCCTGGGCGCGACACCAAACGATCTGATGGCAATTCTGATTGCACTGGATGAAGCCGGTGCGCTTGATGGTGAGCTAGTGGTGCTGTAATGAAAATTCAGGATAACGAAACACATACTGCAATGTATAACGATCTGACCAGTTTGCAGAACATCAAAGCCAATGGCGACAAGATGGAAGCACTGGAGCAGGCGGCTGGGCAGTTCGAGGCGGTGTTTTTACAGACCGTCCTCAAGCATATGCGCCAGGCATCTGATGCGATGTATGACGAGGAAGATTCCTTGTTCAACAGCCGGCAGCAGAAGTTTTACCGTTCAATGCACGATAGCCAGATTGCGGTAGAAATGAGCCAGCAACAGAGCCTTGGCATTGCCGACATGCTGGTAAAGCAACTTGGACAGCACGAAGCGTTTAAGCCGAAGCACCAAACGGTCGCTATGGTCCAACATGAAGGGCAGGAAATCCTGCCGAGATCGGCAAGCCCGCTGTTAACCGATGCTGAAATCAACTATAGCCAGGTTGAACGGCCTCAGTGGTGGCGTGGGGTGACTCCCTTGTCGCAGCAATTGAATCACCATCTGGATGACGAAGAGTTATGAGCATAATTAATATCGGCCTATCAGGCTTGAATTCCTCCAATGCGGGGCTGTCGGTCACTGCACACAATATTGCCAACGTGAATACTGCTGGTTACAGCCGTCAGCGTGTCGGTTTCGGTGCCGAGGTGAACAGTCACGGTGGTGCTGGTGTTGGGGTAAGTAGTGTCGAGCGCATGGCTGATAATTATCTCAACCAACAGATTTACAAACAAAAAGGTTCTTGGGGTTATAACTCTGTTCGTCATCAGTACATGTCGAAAACCGAAATATTGCTGAATAATGAGAGTTCAAGCATCAATAAGGGGCTGGACCGTTTTAATGCCGCACTGAGTGAGGCATCAACAGCTCCGCAAGACGTCGCTCACCGCCAGACTATTCTTAGCCAGAGCCAATCTATGGTTCAGCGGTTTAATAACATGAATTCGCAGCTGGATAACCAGACCAAGCAGGTTAATGGTCAGCTCGATGCAGCGTTATCGAAAGCCAACTCGTTGACTGCCAGTATCGCCAGAATGAATGACAGCTTGCGCAACAGTGCTGACAATGAGATGACGGATCTGTTGGACTCCCGTGATGAGGCCATTCGCCAACTGTCATCAATGATGGATGTGAATACCAACTATAACGACGATGGTACGATTACTGTCACGTTGGATCAGGGCCAGCCGCTGGTTAATGGCAGTCAGGCCAGCAAACTGAACCAGACTCCGGATGGTAGCCTGGAGCTGCAACGAGGTAATGGTCGTTTGGCGCTGGACAATAAAATGGGCGGTACCCTGGGTGGTTTGATCCAATACCGTGACGGTGAGCTGAAAGAGTTGCAGCAAGAGCTGGATGTGATGGCATACAGCTTCGCGACTCAATTCAATGAAACTCATGCTAAAGGCTTTGATCTCAACGATAACCCAGGGCAAGCAGTGTTTGGTGGCGTGGACCAGATCGAAGGCGCTGCAAAGAATCTGACATTATTGGTTGATGACCCTAAGCAATTGGCATTTGCCTCTAAGGCCGGTGAGCCGGGTAACAGTGAAACCCTGCAGCAGCTGATCGACTTGAAAAATGCTCCGGTATCTATTGATACAACGAAGCTGACGCCGGCAGAGGCTGATAAATTTAAGACTGCGATTGCGAAGCTGGACAGTAAACCGATTCATAGTAGCTATACCGGTATGATGGGTGACTGGGCGATTGAAACAGCTCAGATTGAATCGGATACAGAGGCGGCTAAGTCGCTGGTAAAACAAGCCGAGGGCGATCGCGCCACTATCAGTGGGGTTAATCTGGATGAAGAAGCGGCCAGCATTATGACCTATACCCAGATGTATCAGGCTAATGCCCAGGTGATCTCAACGGCACAGCAGCTTTTTGATGTCACGTTGTCCATGTTCCGCTAACCGCGACCAGAATAATTAGGAAAGTAGTCATATGCGTTTAAGTACGGCCCAGCTTAATACTGTCATGCTCTCCAGCATGCAGACCTCGACTTCCGGGGTAAACAGAAACTATATGCAGTTAACTTCGCAAGAGCGAATGCTTAAACCGTCGGATGACCCATTAGGCTCAGTTCAGCTGATGATGCTCGATCGCGAGCAGGCCAATATTAACCAGTTTCAGAAAAACATTACGAACATGGAAGCTCAGCTTGGCCAGACTGAGTCACATCTGGATGCATCGCACAATGCGGTATTGCGCGCCCAGGAGTTGATTGTTAGTGTAAATAATGCCAGCAATAGTACCATGGTGGGCCGAGAGGCGATTGCGACTGAACTGGATTCGATTCTGGAACAGCTAGCAGACATTGCTAACAGCAAGAACCCGAATGGCGACTACATTTTTTCTGGTACAAAAACTGATACTCAACCAATTGCTAAAGATCCTGCTACGGGTAAGTATACTTACATGGGCAATGCTGACCAACGAATGGTACAAGTGGCGGAATCAACCACAATCCCTGCTAACCAAACGGCAGAATCGATTTTCTTTAGCGGTGGAAATGATATATTCAATACGCTTGATCAGGCGATTTCAGCGCTGCGTGATCCGGCTGTTAGTGGTAACGCTATTACAGCTAAAGTTACTTTAGCGCAAGGTGAGATCGATACTGCATTGGACTCGATTAATAAAGTTTGGGCCGATATTGGTGGTAAGCGTAACTCGCTGACCAGGATTGAAGGTTCTCATGAAGACAATAAGTTGCTGAATAAAAAACTGATCGGTGATGTAAAAGATTTGGATTACAGCGAGGCGATTCTGGAAATGAACACTCAAATGGCTGCACTACAGGCCACTCAGATGACCTATAGCAAAATTCAGAACTTGTCCCTGTTTAAATTGATGTAATCGGGTTACTCGATTGGGCCAGATAGCTCAACCCTGACCTTTATAGATTAAAATACGAGGCCACATTGGTTAATCAAATTACCTCTAGCCACAATACCCTACGAAGTGGCGACAGTACGTCGGCAGATCGCGTTGCGAAACAACAACCTGTTGCTGTTGTCCCTAAGGTCAGTGAAAAACAGCAAAAACAACAACAGCAACAACACTCAAACCTGGCAGGAAATAAGCGGGGGAGCCTTTTAGTTCAGACTAGCCTGGCGCACCGTCAAGCCGCTCAGGCTCAGAGTACTCAGAAGGCATTGCAAGAAGCCAGTGAGCTACTTGGGCAATTACGCCAGGCTGCTCGCCGTTCACTTAATGTCCAGGAAAATAAAAAAGATCAGCTGCAGCAAACATTGCACCAGCTGAAAAATAAACTGGTTAAGTTGACGCGTGAAACCAAATATGAAAATGAGCCGGTACTGCATCATGATTTGACGCCACGTCTTAGTGAGCAGCCGCAACAAGAAGGCTTTTCAATGAAAGGCCTGCGTCTGAATACCATGCGTCAGCAAGATGAGATTTTACGTTTCCAGTTTGATTCCGGGACGCCGGGTTCGGTTAGGGTTCGCATTGATAACGATGAAAATATCAATGAGATTGCCGATAATATGAATCAGGCATTTGCGCCACGTAATATCCAGGTTGATGTGGATAAGTATGGTGATTTGGCTTTTTCTGTACCGAAAGAGCAGTGGCCGGAAGTTAAAAAAGGTGTTTGGATGTCGGGCGGCGGGCAAATACTGCCGGCGGGCAATCCTGTGAAGGCCAAGCTGGAACCTCATGATAAGCAGGCTGTCGAGCCTCAGGATTTGGAGTTCGCTAAGCCACAGTCTACCCGTAAGGCCTTAGCTGATATTGAACGCATGATGCAGAAGGTTCAACAGGCATTGAGTCAGATGGGTAAGGTGCAGCGACAGGTGAGCCAGGATCTGGAACGTCTAGTTACGACCAATATGATGAAATCGGGCTTAGTGAGCAGTGATGGCGTGATTGAAGCGAGCTGGTTGGAAGCGCCTGAAAATGTATCGCTAAAGCTAATGGATAATGCGGTTCCGACCCTGCTGGCTCAGGCAAATGCCTCTCGATATAATGTGGTGGCGCTACTTGAGCCATAACCTGATATTATTTGTTCAATGCTTGAACCTATATGATTGATTTGAAAAGAAAAAGCGAGCTTAGGCTCGCTTTTTTTATTTGTGTTTCTTACAGCATGATTGCAATGGATATAAACAAATTGGCCGTGCTAAAGCCGGAAAATGGCGGGTTTACAGATGATTGGGAACAAGATCACTTTTTATGGCGTTTTTTATAAATAAAGTCAAAAAAAAGGTTTAAGCAATCCAAAAACAGGTCGCATTTTAAAAGTAACAAAGAGAGAAGCACTGTCATTCGATACTCGACTCAAACACATCGACACTCGTTTTGACATGGCTCGTTATTACACTGAATAGAGGATCTATCCCATGGCAATGAGCCTAAACACTAACTACGCATCAATGAATGCACAGCGTAACCTACTTGGCACTCAAGGTTCACTGAACAATTCACTTAACCGTCTATCTACTGGTCTGCGCATTAACAGCGCGGCTGACGATGCTGCTGGTCTGCAGATTGCTAACCGCATGACTTCTCAGATCAACGGTCTGGGTGTGGCGCAGCGTAACGCGAATGACGGTATCTCTATGTCACAAACTGCTGAAGGTGCTCTACAAGAGTACACCAACATCCTACAGCGTATGCGTGACCTTTCTGTACAGTCTAAAAACGGTACTAACTCAGCATCTGACCGTGAAGCGCTGGACAAAGAATTCCAGGCGATGACTACAGAGTTGGACCGTATTACAGATACGACTACTTTCGGTAAAGGTGAGAAGTTGTTCGACAAGCTGGCTACAGGCGTTAACTTCCAGGTTGGTGCGGAAGTAGACAAAGGTGTTGCTGGTGCACTTGCTGCTGTTGTTGACGACAGTAAAGGTAACCTGGTTGACCGTGCAAATATCGCAGATGCACTGACTTCAGCATTCGGTACCACAACTACGGCGACTCTAACAAAGATCAAAGATGGTGCAACAGCACTGAAAGATCCTGCAATTGCAAGCAATGAAACCATTGATGCAGACATGTTTGAAGCTCTTAAAGCTATGGGTATCACAGAAACTAAAGATGGTGCAGCCATCACAGCTGCTGCTACCACGCTAGATAAAATCGACCTGCCAGATGACTTTGCGGCTAAAATGACCCAGCTGGAAACTGCAGCAACTGCCGCTGAAACCTATATGACTGCAGTTGATGCTGGTGCTCCAACAGTAGCTCAGATGAATACTGTTACAGATGCGCTAAATCAGTATGCTAAAGACACTGCTGGCGGTTCTGGTAACGGTGCCAACACCATCCGTGTGGAAGTGAAGGCTTCAGATCTGAACACCTCTGCTTTGGGTGATATCAAATCTGAATCAAGTGCAGGTACTGCAGTTACTGAAATCGATGCTCTGCTTGAGAACGTTGGCGGTATCCGTGCTGACCTGGGTGCTGTTCAGAACCGTTTCCAGTCTACTATCAACAACCTGGGTAACATCAAAGAGAACATGTCTGTAGCGAAAGGTCGCATCATGGATGCTGACATCGCAGCAGAATCTGCAAACATGACTAAGCAGAACACTATGATGCAGGCGGGTATCACTGTGCTTTCACAAGCGAACCAGATGCCAAGCATGGTTTCTCAGTTACTACGTTAATTTTAACGTAAGCAGAATCAAAGGCGGCGAGAATGGCCGCCTTTTTTTTCCGAGCGGAAGTTTTACTTCCGCTTTATTTTTATCTAAAGCTTTTTAAAATCAATAGTTTAACTATGGTATGGATTTTGCTTTAACTGTGTTCTAGCTGGCTGGTTCCGGGAAAGGCGTCCGCGACGGAGAATAAGAATATGCTAATGACAGGTTTAGGCTCGGGTATTGATTACGAAAGCATGATTGGCGCGATCATTGCAGCTGAACGGGCACCTAAAGAAAACCAGCTTAATCGCCAGGAAGGCATGAACAATGCCGAAATGGATGCACTGAAAGAAATTCAGAGCACAATTAACGCCTTCCGGGATAAGGTCGAGAGTCTGAACTCCAGCCGTGAGCTGGAAAAGCTGAAGGCATCGCTGAGTAACAAAGATGTGCTGTCAGCAACTGTTGATGACGCTGCGATTGCGGGCGAATACGGTTTTGAAGTTACTCAGATGGCGCAGGCAGAGCGTGAGCAGCTGTTCAAGGTAACCGAGGGCAGTATGTTTACGGCAGGGACGATCAGCTTTGGTGCGGTCAACCTGAATATTGGCACCTTGAAAAGCGACCTGGTGACACAGAATACTGACAAGAAAAATGCACACACAGATCAGGTTTATCAGAAGATCTCTGATCAATACGACTTGAATTTAGACCTGACCGTTCAGGCTGATCGTGACATTGCTGATGACATTTTGACTAACTCGGCAAACTCGAAATTTGATCAGACGCGCCTGGATAACTACAACAGCCTGCAGCAAGAATATCAGGATGAAATTAATCGCCTTAATGACCCGGCGCAGGGCGTCAAGCTGGAAGAGATCCAGTCAGCGATTAACAACGATCCAGATAATGACGGTGTTAAGGCGACGCTGGTACGTTCCGGTGACGGTATCAGTATGGTATTGAACGGTAAAGATACCGGTATCGCGAATGCAATTGGCGCAATTACGGTTGGCGGCTTGGCTACCAACGGCAATAGCCTGGATTTAGCTTTGCCTGAAAATGGCCAGAAGAATTTACAGGTCGCCCAGGATGCCACCGTGAAGTACGGCTCTATGACCCTGACTTCTGCCACTAACAAAATGGAAAACGTGATCGATGGGATCACCCTTAACCTGAAAAATACCGGTACGGTTAATGTCAAGGTTGAGCGTGATGAGGCATCGGTCAAGGGTAATATTAAGAGCTTTGTCGAAGCTTATAACTCGGTGATGGAAACGGTTAACACCTATACCAAATCGAGTGAAGACAGAGCTGCAGCACTGTCGGGTGATTCTGCTACCCGAAGCATGGTTAGCCGTTTGCGTTCGGTGATTGGTGATGAATACACTTCATCAACCTATCAGACCCTGTCGCAGCTGGGTGTGAAGACAACCCGTCAGGGTACGCTTGAAATTGACCAGAGTAAGCTGGACAAGGCTCTGGAAGATGATTTCGAGGCTGTTTCCAAACTGTTCTTGGGCGATGGCGTTCAGACAGGAATGATGGACAGCATGAAGACGGTGCTGGATGATTACCACAAAAATGGTGGTACGTTCGACCGTCGTATTGACCAGCTGGAATATAACAATGAACGCCTGACCAAAGAGCGTGCACAGCTGGATGAGCGCATGGAAGCTAAAACAATCACTTTACGTGACTACTACGCAAAAATGGACAGTAAAATTGCCAATATGAACCAAACCCAGAGCATGTTGATTGGCATGTTGGGCTAATTAGAGTGATAGATGATGAATAACGAAGGCTTAGGTGCATATCAACATTCACAGAATCATGCCCAGGCGGCATCGGCTAGCCCGCATCGCCTGATTCAGATGCTGCTGGAAGGCTTGTTGGAAAACGTGGGACGTGCCCGTGGCTTTATGGAACGCGGCCAGATTGCCGATAAAGGCATGATGATCTCCAAGTGTATCGACATCCTGAATGGTTTGAGTTCCGTTCTGGATGAAGACAAGGGTGGAGAGGTTACACAAGAATTATTCCGCTTGTATGACTACTGTGGCCGTCGCTTGTTTGAATGCAATATCAGCAACGATGTCGAAGGTCTTGATGAAGTTAGCCGCCTGATTAATGAAATCCTTGAAGGCTGGGTGGTATTGAAACCTGATCGTGTGCAGGTTGCCGGTGAAGATTGAGCAACAGCTGAAGGGGTTGCACGACAGTTTTGAGCGGGCTCTAGCGGTTCAGGATTGGGATGTTTTGGCACAGCTGGACAGCAAGTTGCAGCGTGCCATTCCTAAAATCAGGCAACAGCCATTGACGCAAGCCGAGAAGCTTCAGCTTCAAAAGCTAAATGCACTTTATGACACCATGATTGCTGCCGGAGAGCGTGAAAAAGCACATATTCAGCAGCAAATTAACCAGCAGGCAAGCAACCAGGAAGGTATGCATGCTTATCTGCAACATCAAAAATAATAAAGAGTGACATGCAAGTTACAGCCAATGTAGCAGTAAAAAATGTAGCCAAAGCGGCTACTTCTGCAGATACGCCTAGCGTTAAGCCTAATGGTCCTGATGCGGAGCAGCCGATGAGTTTTGCTGAGTTTGAGCAACGTCTTGAACAAAAGCCTGACTCGGATGATGCGCAGGCGGACTTGGAGGCACAGCCTCAATTAGTTGCTGGGCAGCCATTACCGTCTCAGTCGCTATCGGCTGAAGATCTGGCCGTGCAGGTCGAGCAGTTACTTGGTCAGGTGACCTCCTCAGGGGAAGCACAGCTTCCGCAAGAAGGGGAGTTATCTGCGGAGCAATTGCAGGCCGCTGCAATGACCGGTCAGGCGATGCAGATAGCTCAAGGTGCTTCGGAGTCAGGTAAAGTTGATTTGCTTGAGCAGATGCAGCGGGTGATCAAACAGCAGGTGATGCCGGGTGCTAACGTGGTACCACAGTCTAAAGAGGCGCAGCTGCTTGCCAACGAAGCACAATTGCTGGGTAAAGAGCCATTACCGCTGGCGAAAGGCGCTGCACTACCAACCAATGAGGTAATGTTGGCGAACAAAGATATGCTAACTTCGGTTGATAGCTCTTTGGTCGATAAGCTGGCTGCGACATCGCTGGCGACGCCAACTATCCATGTACATAGCGCGATGAACGGTAATCTAAATATGTTGACGCAGGCTGCGATGCAGCCTTCTGCAACGGCTGCGTCCGCGAATACACAGGCACAGCAGTTTCAGGCCAGTGTTGATATTACGGAGCCGGAATGGGGCCGTGATCTGGTTGAGCAGCTACGTTCACGAATGAAGCTAAGCAAAACAGATCAGATCCAGCATGCTCATGTCCGTCTGGATCCGCCAGAACTGGGACGCTTGGAAGTCAACTTACGTATGGAAGGCGACAAGGTTTCGGTTCACTTTACAGCGGCCCATCCTCAATTGCGTGAGGCGTTGGCTGCCAACGCTGACCGATTGCGTTTTGACTTTGATGGCAGTCAGATGCAGCTGGCAGATGTTTCTGTATCTAGCGGAATGTATCAGCAGTCTCAGCAGCAGTCTGGCTCAGATGATGAGCCGGGTGTAATGTCCAACCACATTACACAGCATGAAGACACGTCTTCAACGTCAGCCCCCGGGTTGGACGGCCGTTATGAATCCATGGTTTAGTAATGTTTAAAGTGTTGATATGAAAGATGAAAACAAAAAAGCCAAAAGTAAGCTGCCACTGATTATTGCAGCGGTTGTACTGGTTGTTGCCTTAGCCGGTGCGGGTGGTTGGTGGTACTTCCAGCAGCAGGCCAAGCAGGTTGAAGCCGTAGTGCCTGAGGCTTTACCGCCTACAGCGCTTGTGAAAAAGCCGGTGTTTATGCCACTGACGAAGTTTGTGGTGAGCATTCCGGGCGATGACCGTGTTCATTACCTGATGCTTGAGCTTTCTATTATGAGCTATAGCCAGGATCAGCTGGATTTGGTTCAGGAATATTTGCCGGTTGTTCGTAATGCCATTATCACCCTGCTTAGCGAGCAACACTATAACGATTTAGCCCAGCCGGGTGTAATGAAGCCATTACAGGTTGCATTACGGGAGAAAATTCAGACCGTAATGAACGACATGGCAAGTAGTAACGGTATCGATCAAGTGCTGATCACTAAGATGGTGATTCAGTAAGGAGTTTGATGTGCACAGTGCAGCTATGTCCTATGAAGCCCAAGGGCTTCATGCCTATCAGCAGAGTCGTCAGTTAGGCCAGAAATCGCGAGAGCAACGTCTGGTAAACAAAAATGTCGGCCTGGTGAAACGTGTCGTGAAGCATTTGACCGCCCAGGTAACGACTGTGATGTCGCTGGAAGATATGGAGCAAATCGGTCTGATGGCCTTGCTTGATGTTATTCGTCGTTACCCGGATGAAGAGGATACAGCATTAGAGCGCCTTGCTGTGCAACGTGTTCGTGGTGCGGTTTTGGATGAGTTACGCCGGATGGACTGGCGTTCTCGCCGCTCGCGCCAGAACAGCTACGAACTTAAAGATATCGAACGTCAGCTGAGCCGTCGGTTAGGGCGACTTCCGACCGAGCAGGAGATGGCGGATGAAATGGGTATTGAGCTGACTGAAGTACAGCAGCGCCGATTAGATACTCAGGCTGAAAGCCTGGGTAGTGTTGAATCCTTGCAAGAGGATGGCGAGCAGTTTTTTGGCTTGAGTTTTCAGTGCAATACCTATGAGCGTGGTCAATTAAAACAAGCAATGGCAGCAGCACTGGCTCGTTTATCCGAGCGTGAGCAGCTCATTCTGAGTTTTTATTATGAGCATGAAATGAATCTTAAAGAAATTGCCTTGGTGTTTGAGCTTACTGAAGCACGTGTGAGTCAGATCCACAAAAAGGCACTGAAAAGTCTGAACAGTATGTTAACTGACTGGCAAGAGTCAGTTTAACGGAGTCATAAGATGCAAATTATTATCGGTTTTGTCATTATTTTCGGGTGTATTGTTTACGGTTATACCCATGCATCGGGACGTCTTCTGGCGCTTTGGCAGCCAGCTGAATTCATCATTATTCTTGGTGCAGGCTTCGGGGCAATGGTGATCTCGAATCCTACCTATGTATTAAAAAATACGGCAACTCGTCTCAAGATGTCTTTTGGTAAAGGCTATGGGCCGGACTTTTATAAGTCGACGTTGGAGTTGATGTATGAATTGCTGGAAGTGATTCGAAAAGATGGTATCAAGAAGCTTGATGACCATATTGAGAATCCGGAGAGCAGTGCCATTTTTGCTAAGTATCCGGAAGTGGCTAAGTCCAATGTTATTGTTAGTTTTATTACTGATAACCTGCGTATGATGGCGATGGGTAAAACCAACCACCATGATCTGGAAGCGGTACTGGATCTGGAGCTGCACACGTTGGAAGAAGACTTGATGCGCCCGTCAAAGGCACTAGCAAAAGTTGGTGAGGCAATGCCTGGTTTCGGTATCGTTGCGGCGGTACTGGGTATCGTGGTGACAATGCAGAGCATTGGTGGTGATCTGGCCTTGATTGGGGTAAAAGTAGCGGCAGCTCTGGTTGGTACTTTCTTCGGTATCTTGATGTGTTATGCGGTGTTTGAACCGTTAGCTGCAACGATTGCCAACCAGGTGAAAAAAGAAATGATGGCATTGCACATGATTACTGCGATTTTAGTCGCCCAGGTTCAGGGCAAGCCAACGTTGTTGGCGTTGGATGCTGGACGTAAAGTATTGCATACCGAGTACAAGCCGACGTTTTCTGTAATGGAAGGCTGGATGACTGGGCAGTAATCAGACATGAGTAAAGATCATCACATCATAATAGTTAAGAAAAAAGGCCGGGGTCATCATGATGAACATCATGGTGGCGCTTGGAAGGTAGCTTTTGCCGATTTTGCCGTGGCAATGATGGCGTTTTTCATGGTGCTTTGGCTGATGGGGATCACCACCCAGGAAGAGCGAATAGAGATTGAACAGCGCCTTCAGACGGCGACGGTGTTCGATAATGTTTTCGAAATCACCAACAGCCCGTTCCCGATTGACTTCGACGGCAATATGTCGCCGTTTGAAAAACCGATGAGTGAGCTGAATTCTGGTGATGAACGTTTTGGCAAGTCGATGTTCAAGCAGGCATCGGAAAACCAGCAAAGTGGCAGACGGGATCGTAAGCTGAATTCAGCGTTGGCAGGTCAGCACCTGTCTACACCGCAGTTGGCGGTATTGGCAAAGGCGATTAGCCAGATTGCGGAAGAGTTATCAGCATCTAACAACATTATGCTGGAGATTGTTCCTCAGGGGCTACGAATTCTGATCCAGGATGATGATGATCATTATATGTATGAGCGTGGCAGTATTAAGATCACGCCATTTTTTGAAGACATGCTATTCAATATCGCGCCAATATTGGGACAGATACAAAACCGGATCGTAATCAGTGGTCACACTGATAGTACTAAGTTCCAGAGTAGTGATTACAATAACTGGGATTTGTCAGGGGCCCGTGCGTTGAAAGCACATCAGGTACTGGTAGATTCAGGATTGCCTGATACTAACGTATTGCAGGTAGCGGCTATGGCTGAGCGAACGCCAGTTAATAAACAAGATACAAGAAGCGGGAAAAACCGCCGGATCGAAATGATGGTCTTAACCAAGGATGCTGATGACCAGTTGGCGCTGTTATTTGGGAAAGGTCAAATTGATGAGAGTGAAGGCACTGCGGTGAAAAACGCAAGAAACTTTGCTGAAGCGAACCGTCCGGTCTCACGCCTTGATATGCTTGTGAACTGAGAAGCTCAATGAAAACTGTAATTACCCCTGAATTTGTGAAAAATTTCGCCTGTATTGCTGACAAATGTGAGGATCACTGCTGTCACGGTTGGACTATTCACATCGATAAGTCGACCTATGGCTTCATGACCAAAAAAAGTGATTTTCAGCTAAAGTCAAAGAAAGTAATTGTAAAAACTAGGAATGAAGCTAGCTATGCCAAGATAAAGCTTGATGACCATGGTGTCTGTCCTTTTCGAGAAAAGAGCGGATTGTGTGAAGTACATAAAGCGCATGGTCATAGTCGACTTTCTTATACGTGTCAGAGTTATCCGCGTTTAGTCGAAGTTCGGGGGCCGCAGATAGAGGCAAATTTGAGCCTATCTTGTCCGGAGGCTGCTCGTCAGGTTTTACTTAATCCATCAGCCATGAACTTCCATTGTGAGGAGGTGCATGATGATACATTTAAGCCAAAAACATATGAGCGTCCGCAGTGGTATGACAATGTTCGCCAGTTGTTTCTTGATGTATTGCTGCTAGATTCCCTTTCGCTGGAAGAGCGGTTATTTTTGCTTGGCATGACGCTAAAGTATCTGGATGCGCATCAATCCAATATTGATGAATTTAACCAGACCTTTGCCTATTGTTGTGAAAAAATCACTAACGGTGAATTTAGTGATTTATATTCCCGTATGGATTCAGCATTGGATTTACATGCTTCGCAACTAATTAAAGTATTTAATGTTCACTTCGCTCTTGGTGTCGTAGAAAACCAGAGCCAAGCAATCAAAAGAATGCATTTATTACATGAACAACTGGTTGATGCTTTTGAACCTGCAGGCGATGATATTAATAAGCAAAAAGAGATTTTGCTTCAGGGGTTTAATGGCCATTATCAAGATTACATTAATGATAAGCCTTATATTTGGTTGAACTATTTTATTTATGGGATGTATAAATATGATTTTCCTGCAAATAATATGTATGAGGTATTCAGTGAATTAGTTACTGACTTTTTCCTGTTACGCGGGGCATTGAGCTGCATTGCATCCATGCGTCCACTACAAGATAATGACCTTATTCTGGCTGTACAAACTTACCATCGCTCAAGAAGCCATCGCCCGGTCTGGAGTCAGGGAATTGCGGGAATTCAGAAGAGTTTGAATGTTGATCGTAAGATGCTACCTTTGATGCTGCTTAAGGTGTCATGAATTTATACTTAAAATGGTTGTTTTTCCATTTTAAGTATTATTTATTATATCTATCAATAGATAAAACTTGTTGCATTTAATGTGTGAAAACTTCACTAAGATTTAATTAGTTCATGTGTGATATGAATTAACTGATTTTAGAGTTGTTAGTGATTAATTTTTATTGTGAGAAAAGTTATGACGGTATCTGCGTTTAAAATTGCGGTTGATGATGGTTCGACAAATGTGAAGGTGAGCTGGATTGAGAATAACCAGCTGAAAACCATCGTGTCACCGAACTCTTTCCGTAAAGACTGGAAGAGTGCAGCGCTGCGACGCGATAAGAAAGTATATAACTACACAATCGGTACAACTAAGTACACATACGATGCGACGTCTGATAAGGCGTTGGAAACCACGCACGTTGATTACCAGTACGACGATCTGAATCTGCTGGCTGTCCACCATGCCCTGCTGCAAACAGGCCTGAAGCCTTGTCCGGTAACATTGGTGGTTACTCTGCCGATCACTGAGTTCTATAACTCTGAAGATTGCCAGCGCAACGAAGCGAAAATTGCCAAGAAGCGCGAAAACCTGATGCGCGAAATCAGCCTGAACAAGGGTGAGCTTTTTGAAGTGACTGATGTGGAAGTCATGCCGGAGAGTCTACCGGCGGTAATGTCTACCCTGATCAACTCAAACTGCAATGAGTTTACACGTTCTCTGGTTGTCGACTGCGGCGGTACGACCCTGGATATGGGTATCGTTGTTGGTGAATTTGACGATGTGTCTGCGATTTACGGTAACAATGAAATTGGCGTGTGTATGGTGACGGATGCTGCTCGCAAAGCCTTGGCTTCTGCGGACAGTGACTCAAGCTACCTGGTTGCTAATGAGCTGATCAAGCGCCGTGGTGATCTGGAATTCGTTAAAGAAGTCGTGAATGACGAATCTAAGCTTGAAAGTATCTTAGAAAAGATTGAAATCAAGATTGATGAGCTGGGTAATGCAGTTGCCTATGAAGCGAAGAAATTTTCTAAGAACCCTAACCGAGTTTACCTGGTCGGTGGTGGTGCTCCGTTGGTTTATCCGGCTATCAAAGCGGCGTATGAAACCCTGGGTGATCGTGTCGTGCTAATCAATGATTCGCAGTCGGCACTGGCTCGTGAGTTGTGTCTCTACAATACTGAAGAGGAAGAGGTACACATCGAGCGTGAAACCCTTATTGAGGTAGAAGATGAGTAGTCAGTTAAAGCGAGTTAACTACTCGATTTATCTAAATCCTGTCAACTCATTGTCCGACCGCTATGCGGTCGCCATTATGCAGAAATGGGTTAACGAGCGTAAAGATATGCTCGATAATCCGGAGGCTGGTATGGATCTCCATAACAGCCTGCATATGCATAAAAACATCTATCTTTCGGGGATGTTTCTTCACTTGCTCAGTCCGGCATTGGCTGCCGGGCTGTCATCCTGCCTGGGTGACGACACCATCAAAATGGCGACTCTGAAGCAGCATTTAGATGCTTGTGGTCTAGTTGTGCCTATGGCGCCAGGTCATGCTCCGGAAATTTCTCGTCAGGATATTGATGCTATCAAGGCTGCGGTTGATATGACGCCGCTATTCAACGAGATCCAGTCGTTGCGTGATGAACTGCGTCAGACGAACGAAGATCATTTGCGTCATGCCAGCCAATCTGCCGAGCGTGAACAAGAGTTGTTGCTGAATCAGCAAAAGACCCAGCAGGAGCTGGCTGAAACGCGCCAGATATTGGAGAGTCAGGGAACAGAATCACCAGAGCATGAACAAGCCTTGTTGCTGAGTCAGCAAAAGACTCTGCAGGAGGTGACTGAAACGCGTCAGATCTTGGAGAGCCAGGGAGCTGAGTCATCAGAGCGTGAACAAGCGTTACTGCTGAACCAGCAGAAGACTCAACAGGAACTGGACGAAACCCGCCAGACATTAGTGAATTTATGTACCGAGTTGGCTGAATCTGTCTCATCAATTGGATCAGTACCACCAGCTGCACCAGCAGTTCCTGAAGCTCCGGCCGTAACAGAGCCCGCTTCAGACGTTGAGATGCCTGACTTTTCTGAACTTCAGCAATCCCTTACGGATGAAATCCGTGCTACCAACCAGAAACGTGAAATTGCTGAACTTAAGGCCCTGATCAAAGCGCAAAGCGAACTGATTAAGAAGCTGTCTGTCGCTCCGGTGGCAGGTGCTCCTGCTGAAAAAGCAGAGGAAGAGCAGCCAGATTTGACTGAAACCATTGCTAATATGCAGAAGGTTAAGAAAAAAGGCCTGTGGTAATACAGATCCTAGCATAATATAAACTCTGCGTAATACAAACAATAAAACGGAGCATCAAGATGCTCCGTTTTGTTTATATATTGGTATTATTATGTCGGTTTAGTGCTCCTGTGCTGCCCCCGCACCTTTCGGATAACGAATAGATTCCACCATCTCTTGTACGTCGTTCGGAACCTCGGACGTCACCTTGTTGACCGCAATTGACACCACAAAGTTCAGACACATACCCAATGTACCGATGCCTTCAGGGCTGATCCCGAAGAACCAGTTGTCAGGTGTATTGGCCGCCGGGTTGATGAACTTGAAGTAGATGATATAGGTCGCGGTAAACACAATGCCTGATACCATGCCGGCAATGGCACCTTCTTTATTCATCTTCTTGTAGAAGATCCCAAGGATGATGGCCGGGAAGAAGGAAGCGGCAGCCAGTCCGAAGGCAAAGGCAACTACCTGAGCTACGAACCCCGGCGGGTTAATACCCAGATAGCCTGCACCAATAATCGCCACTGCGGCCCCCACTCGAGCTGCGAGCAGCTCCTGCTTGTCGGTCATATTCGGTTTTAAGCCTTTCTTCAGCAGGTCATGAGAAATTGAGGTTGAGATCACCAGCAGTAGACCTGCTGCGGTTGATAGTGCGGCAGCCAGGCCACCAGCTGCTAATAGTGCCACTACCCAGTTTGGTAGTTTTGCCAGTTCTGGACTTGCCAGTACGATGATGTCGCGGTTGACGCTCATTTCGTTGCGCTCATCGCCCGAGTAGAACATCTTACCGTCGTCATTTTTGTCTTCCCATTTCACCAGACCGGTTTTTTCCCAGTTGGTTACCCAGCCCGGAGCCTCCACTGCGGCAACACCTTGCTGATCCGGGCCGTTAATGGTCTCGATCATGTTGACGCGGGCAAAGGCGGCCACTGCCGGAGCGGTGGTATAAAGCATTGATATGAACAATAGTGCCCAGCCTGCCGAGATACGGGCGTCTTTTACGCGCGGTACGGTAAAGAAACGGATAATCACGTGTGGTAGCCCGGCGGTGCCTACCATCAGTGCGGCACAAATGAAGAATACATCAACCATACTCTTCGAGCCGTCGGTGTAGGTGGTAAAGCCGAGCTCCGTCGTCAGGCCGTCGAGTTTATCCAGCACATAGGTTTCCGAACCTGTCAGTGTTGATCCCATTCCGATCTGAGGGATCGGATTGCCTGTCATCATGATCGAAGTGAAGATCGCCGGAACCAGGAAGGCAAAAATCAGGACGCAGAATTGGGCGACTTGGGTGTAAGTGATCCCCTTCATACCGCCAAGCACGGCGTAGAAGAAGACGATTCCCATGCCAATGATAATACCGATATTGATATCAACTTCGAGGAAACGGGCGAATACCACACCGACTCCGCGCATCTGGCCTGCCACGTAGGTAAACGAAACGAAGATGGCACAAAAGACGGCAACCATACGGGCTGTTTTTGAATAATAACGTTCACCGATGAAGTCCGGTACTGTGAACTGGCCGAACTTACGCAGGTAAGGGGCAAGACACAGTGCCAGCAGGACATAGCCACCGGTCCAGCCCATCAGGTAAACCCCGCCGTCGTAGCCGACAAAGGAGATGATACCGGCCATAGATATAAACGATGCAGCTGACATCCAGTCCGCGGCTGTTGCCATACCGTTTGCAACCGGGTGGACGCCACCGCCAGCAACGTAGAATTCACTGGTCGAGTCGGCACGGGCCCAGATAGCGATACCGATATACAGGGCAAAGGTGATGCCCACAAGGATAAATGTCCAGGTTTGGATTTCCATGAATAACCCCTTAGTCTTCGTGTACGTTGAACTTACGGTCGAGCGCGTTCATACGCACTACATAGACAAAAATCAGGGCAACAAAGGTGTAGATTGAACCCTGCTGCGAGAACCAGAATCCTAATTTAAAGCCACCAAGCTGGAGGCTGTTTAGGGCATCGACAAACAGTATGCCGGCGCCATAAGAGAACAGGAACCAGATCGCCAGTAGCGAGCCCATCGTGGCAAGGTTTTCTTTCCAGTAGGCCTGAGCCTGCTCCTTGGATTCAAACGCCATTGTTATCTCCTTTCACGTCATTTAATGCTGGATAAAAAAGCCAGGTTAGAAAAATGTTACGGAGTGACAATAGCAACGATCCTGCAAGCTAACAGTGCAACTTTAGTCGAGACATAAACGACAAAATCGCCGTAATAACGGCGATTTTGTGAAATAGGGTGGAGGTTTTGATGTGTTATGGGGGGGGGCTTTAGCCAAAGGTCTAACGTTTTTAGATGCTTTTCGTGCCTTTAGGATGTGAGATCCATCTGTTGCAGCAGGATCACCGCCTGGGTACGGTTCTTGACTCCGAGTTTGCGGAAAATCGCGGTCATATGTGCTTTGATTGTCGCTTCCGACACATTGAGTTCAAAAGCAATTTGTTTATTGAGCAGGCCATCAGACAGCATGCATAGCACTTTATACTGCTGTGGTGTGAGGGTTGCGATACGCTCGGCCAGTTCGTTGATTTCGTCATCATCGTCACCGAGTCCTTCGGGGAAATAGGGTTCACCTTCCAGCACTTGGTGCAGAGCGGCAATCAAGGCTCGCATGTCACTGGATTTGGGAATAAACCCAAAAGCGCCGTGGCTGCGAACCTGACGGATGATATTGGTTTCTTCGCTGGCAGAGACGACGACAATAGGGAGATCCGGATACTGGCTGCGGAGCTGGATAAGGCCGGACATGCCGTTGGCGCCGGGCATTTTTAAATCAAGTAGCAGCAGGTCAACATCAGGATCTTTTTCGAGCAGGGAGAGTAAGGTGTCGAGGGAATCTGCTTCCTGCAGGTTGGCACCGCTGATAGCGATATGCACAGACTGAAACAGCGCATTACGGAATAGCGGGTGATCGTCGGCAATAACAATAGTGTACTGAGCGTCCATGGCAATCGTTTCTGGTTGTTTTTGTTTTAATAACGCTATCACCGGAAATTAGGCAGATCAATTTAGTAACACTCAAGATCAGAGCTGGATCTGTTCTTGGGAGCCACAATTGCGGTAGCTGAGGTATTATTAAGTTACTTAATAAATAAGTCGCTTATTATGATGAGTCTAATCAATATTGGGAACAGGGAATGATCCGTCACATTGATTCAAGGAGTAATGGCCTTGGCTATTTAGAGCAGCAGCGGTTTGAACGCCAGGTGCAAGGCTGGAAACTGATTACAGCTACATCGGTTTTGCTGCTGGGCTTGGTCGCGGTCGAGCTATTCTGGGCTGAGCCGGCGATATCCAGCGAGGTGAAATCTGCATTCAGTGGCGTCGTTGCGGTGCTGGGGCTGGTGGCGTTGTTGCTGTGGGTCGTTGTGCAGTTCATTCCCATCAAGGTTAGCTGGAAAAGTGTCTCGGTGGCACTCGCCGGACTGCTGGGTATCGGCTGGGCAGTATTGTTTCCGTTGCTGCTTCATGAAGCCTATTTTTCCACGCTGTATGTTTATGGCGATTTGTTTGTCTTTCTGTCTGTGGTGGCTTTTTTTAGCTACCGCCCTGCAATGTATCTGGCGGTTTTACCGGTTTTAGGTTCGTTCTTTTTTACCGGGATATATTCGGAGTTAGAGCATGAGGCGATCTCCTTCCTGAGCCTGGCCAGTCGCTTGTTGATAGCGATAGTGATCAGGGAATGTCTGTATCACTGGTTTCATTCTTCGGTATTGCATGAGTTTGAAGAAAAACGTCTGCGTAAGGAGTTGGCTTCCGTGGCATTGGTTGATCCGGTGACCGGGCTGCAAAACAATCGACACTTTGAATTGATGCTGGATAGGGAAATCATGGCGGCTCGTCGCCATAACAGTGATCTGACTTTGATGATCGTCAGTGTAGAGCCGATGCGGCTCTATACGATGACGTGTGGCTATCAAGCCTACGAAGACCTGCTTAAGCGTGTAGCGAAAGGGCTGCGTCGTGGGATTTATCGTCCTCGTGATTTTATTTCACGGGTTGGCAGTGATGAGTTTGCAATCATACTCCCTGATACTGATATGGATGGGGCTCAGGTTGTGGCACCACGGATTCAGCGGCATGTTCATCGCTGTTGCGACTACCTGGTTAAACTTGATCTTGAGGAGCCCGTTCGCGTGATGATCTCAATCTTGGAGTGGACGCCAGATTGCAGTTCCAGCCAGATGAGTAAATCTATGTTTGATGCTATTAATGAGCTGCGAGTGCAGTATGAAAACGGTGATGCAACGTCGGGAGACATCGTGGCTCGTTATGAGCGGCTGCAAAAAGCGGATTTGAATTAAAAAAGGAGCACCTCGAGTGCTCCTTTTTAGTTTTTACCTACGCTATCTAATGCTTTAGTTCATCAGCTGGTGGTTTTCCAGATGGTCGATAAACGGTGCGGCTTCCATAAAGCCGGTCAGACGTGCACGGTCATTGTGATTGCCTTGACCGTCCCAGAAATCCAGAGTCGGCAGGCCGAGTACATCCATTTCCTTTAATAGCTCAATATCTTCCGGCGAGCTGTTGGTGACATCAGCTTGCAGCAAGACAAAGTGTTGCAGTTTCGGCGCTACAGCCGGATCGTGGAAGGTGTATTTTTCAAACTCTTTGCAAGCTACACACCAGTCGGCATAGAAGTCGAGCATCACCGGCTTGCCCTGAGCTTTGGCTTCCGCGAGTGCCAGGTTGAGATCGTCGATGGTGGCAACACGTTCGAATTCGACTTCGATTTCCTGCTGGGCGGTTGATGGAGCCGTGCCTGTACATAGCTGGTACAGCGGCTGGGCTGAAACAAACAGACCGACAATGGCAATGACGGCCAAGGTGCTGCTGCGCCAAGATACTGCCAAGGTGTTCTTAACATGGTACAGCCAGCCAAAGGCTGCGATACCCAGCGTCGACCACAGGTATGGGATCAGATCGTGCGGCAGGATGCGCTCAAGCAGGAAAATCGGCACCGCTAGCAGGATAAAGCCAAAGAAGACTTTGACATGTACCATCCAGTTGCCTGCTTTCGGCAGTAGCTTATTACCGAACATAGCCGCCAGAATCAGTGGAATCCCCATGCCGATGGCCAGAGCATAAAGGGCGACGGCTCCGGTCAGCAGGTCGCCGCTCTGGGCAACATAGATAAGGGCACCCGAAAGAGGTGCGGTGGTACATGGCGAGCACACCAGACCGGAGATAGCACCCATAATAAACACGCTGCTGGTATTGCCGCCTTCCTGACGGTTGCTCAGGGTACTAAGCCAGGTCTGGACGTTGCTCGGCAGCTGCAGGGTATAGGCTCCGAACATAGAGAGTGCCAACAGGACAAACAGAACACTCAGGCCGATCAGGACATAAGGGTGCTGTAATGCGGCCTGAAACTGCATACCGGCGGAAGCAACAACCAGCCCTAGCAGGGTATAGGTCAGCGCCATCCCCTGAACATAAGTGAACGACAGGCGAAAAGTCCGGCTATGGCTAAGCTGGCCGCCACCGAGCACAATGCCAGTCAAGATTGGGTACATTGGCAGAACGCACGGGGTAAAAGCCAAGCCAACACCTAGGGCGAGGAATATCAGTGGTGTCCACCATTGCTCGGCGAGGGCACTGGCCAGTTGATCTTGTTGTGAATCCGGTGAACTTGTTATAACTGTCGGAGGTTGGATGTTAGTGCTTACTTTCGTGTTTGCACTTGGTTCAGCACGGGGTGCGGTATTGTTCGCTGTTTTTGGTGGCGTTGCGTCTGTGCCCGAAAGCGAGGCTGAGAGTGGTACCTGGCGGATTTCCGGCGGGTAGCAGAAACCGGCTTCAGCACAGCCCTGGTAGCGTACGGTTAGTGTTGAGTTGCTGCTGGCTTCAAGCAGCGGGACAGTGACAGTAACCGGCTCCGTATAGATATTGACGTCACCAAAGAATTCATCTTTGTACGGCTGTCCGGTCGGGATTTCGACCGTACCGAGTTTTGCATTATCGGAGCTGACTGACAGCTGGTGCTGGTACAGGTAGTAACCGGGTTTGACTTGCCAGTCGAGGTAAACAATATTTCCCTGCTGGCTGAAGTTGAAAGGAAAGGCTTCGTCGACCGTAACAAATTGATTGTTATTGTTACCGCTAAAGCCAAAAGAAAACTCAGCCCGAACAGGTAGGCTGGCAATACTGGTTAATAGGGCCCCTATTAGCGCGATAAGGGCTGTAAATCGGGATAACCCGTTGTGTTGTATCAATCTCATCATTCAAGTCAGACTCGTATGCAGAACATCCCTGCTGGTACAGAGAGGGAGCTATTACTATACCCCCTCAGACCGTGTTATTCAGCGTTTGGTTTCATTGACAGTAAAATTCGTTACGTTAATGCATGCTAGCTGCATGGGCTTTCCTGTCTTACTTTTCCACTTCCTGTTCTGTTTTCTGCAAAAAAGTAACTGAATTTATCACTATTTCTGCTGCTTAATATGCTTGGTTAGTAATGGCTTACTTGTGCTATAGGTAAGGAACGATATTGGTTTTTAAAGAAAAAGGCCACCCGAAGGCAGCCTTAGTTTATTCGTATTGCGGGTGGCCGTTACAGGAAGATACCGCCAATCAGGAAGCCTAGTGCAACTGATGTTGTAATCGTTACCACACCCGGAATGAAGAATGGGTGGTTGAATACCAGGTTACCGATACGGGTTGAGCCTGTCTCATCCATTTCAACCGCTGCCAGCAGGGTTGGGTAAGTTGGTAGTACGAATAGTGCACTTACTGCTGCGAAAGAAGCAATTGCTGTTAGTGGTGCAACGCCAATTGCCAGTGCTGCAGGCATCAGGGCTGTGGTTGTTGCGCCCTGAGAGTAAAGCAGCATAGAAGCAAAGAACAGAGTAACAGCTAGCATCCAAGGGTACTGTTCCAGGATTTCACCTGCCAGTTCCTTGATTTCGCCGATGTGGCCGGATACGAAAGTATCACCCAGCCATGCAACACCCAGTACGCACACACATGCGCTCATACCAGATTTGAACGTTGCAGCATTGGCGATTTTCGATGCGTCAATCTTAGTGAAGCTTACGATAGCCATTGCTGCTGTCAGCATGAAGACCATGATGGCATCGTTACGACCCAGAGCTGGGTTCTCGATCAGACCTACTGCGCTGGAAATCATGGTTGCGTAAGCAACAACAGCGATGATTGCAGCAATGAAGATGTAGGTTGCTGTTTTCGCCGTTGGCAGGATTTCACGTTTGGTCGCCCCCTGGATCTTGATCAGGCCTTTTGCCAGATGATCCTGGTAAACCGGGTCGTCTTTCAGCTCGCAGCCGATAAAGTTAGATACAAAGGCACCAACCATACAAGCCGTAAATGTGGTTGGGATACAAATGGCTAGTAGGGTGAGGTAGCCTACTCCGAGCGGTTCAAGAATGCCTGAGAAGAATACAACTGCTGCGGAGATAGGCGATGCGGTAATTGCAATTTGTGAAGCGACAACTGCAATTGAAAGTGGGCGAGAAGGGCGAACACCTTGCTCTTTAGCAACTTCTGCGATTACCGGCAGGGTCGAGAAAGCAGTGTGACCGGTACCTGCAAGCAGAGTCATGAAATAAGTTACCATCGGCGCGTAGAAAGTGATGCGCTTAGGGTTTTTACGCAGAAATTTTTCTGCCAGATCAACCAGCCAGTCCATACCGCCTGCAACCTGCATTGCTGCAATGGCCGTAATAACCGACATGATGATCAGGATAACGTCTACAGGAATATTACCTGCATCCATACCCAATACGAGGGAAAGTACCAATACGCCAGCACCGCCAGCAAAACCAATACCAATACCGCCGATTCTTGCGCCCAGGTAAATGAACGCGAGAACGACAAATAGTTCTACACCAATCATAGGATTGTCCTGTCTTTAAAAATAAAATAAAAAAAATAAAAGGGGAATTTGTAGCAAAAAAATGGCGGATCCTCGTCCTGAAAACCCGCCTTGTTGTTTCTCTATATCTCGCTTGCGCTATTTATTAGTTATAACGCTTTGCTTTGTATTCTGGGTGCATCAGGTTCTGAACAGAGAAGATGTCGTCTAGCTGCTCTTCAGTCAGCAGACCACGCTCTAGAACCACTTCACGCACGCTCTTACCTGTTTCGGCACAGATCTTACCTACAATGTCACCTTCGTGGTGGCCGATGAATGGGTTCAGGTAAGTAACGATACCGATTGAGTTGAACACATAGCTTTCGCAGATGTCTTTGTTCACAGTGATGCCGTCGATGCACTTGTCACGCAGGTTGATAGCGGCGTTTTTTAGTAGCTCGATAGACTCGAATACAGCCTGGCCGATCACTGGTTCCATTACGTTTAGCTGAAGCTGGCCAGCTTCGGCTGCGAAAGTCACAGTTGTGTCGTTACCGATAACTTTGAAGCAAACCTGGTTTACTACTTCTGGTACAACTGGGTTTACTTTTGCTGGCATGATTGAAGAACCAGCCTGCATTTCAGGTAGGTTGATTTCGTTCAGGCCAGTACGAGGACCAGAAGAAAGAAGACGTAGGTCGTTACAGATCTTAGATAGCTTAACGGCGGTACGCTTCAGGGCACCGTGAATCATCACGTATGCACCACAGTCAGATGTTGCTTCGATTAGGTCTTCTGCCGCTACACATGGAAGGCCAGTGACTTCAGCAAGACGCTGAACAGCCAGTTCCTGATAGCCAGTTGCTGCGTTCAGACCGGTACCGATAGCCGTTGCACCTAGGTTAACTTCCAGTAGAAGCTGTGCAGTGTGGCGAAGGTTTTTGATTTCTTCTTTGATCAGTACGCCGAATGCGTGGAATTCCTGACCGACAGTCATTGGAACTGCGTCTTGTAGCTGAGTACGGCCCATTTTCAGCACATCGGCGAATTCGTTGTCTTTCGCATCGAATGCTGCTTTTAGGTACTCAAGCGCTTCCATCATGTTCATGATGCTGTTGTAAACGGCTACGCGGAAACCTGTTGGGTAAGCACAGTTAGTTGACTGGCTGCGGTTTACGTGGTCGTTAGGGTTAACGATGTCGTATTCACCTTTTTCCTTGCCCATTAGTTCAAGTGCAAGGTTTGCTACAACTTCGTTAGCGTTCATGTTAACAGAAGTACCGGCACCACCCTGGAAAACGTCTGACGGGAACTGATCCATGCACTTACCTGTTTCAAGGATCTGGTCACACGCTTTGATGATGTATTCGCCTACATCTGACGGAATAACACCCAGTTCTTTGTTCGCCATTGCCGCAGCTTTCTTGGTGAAAACCATACCGCGAACAAATTCTGGTACGTCAGAGATAGTCGTTTTGGAGATGTTGAAGTTTTCTACTGCACGAAGAGTGTGAATACCCCAGTATGCGTCGGCTGGGACGTGACGTTCACCAAGAAGATCTTCTTCGATGCGGGTTGCAACGTTAAGTGTTGCTTCATTTTTTTCTAGATCAATCATCTGAGACATAACGTAGCCTTAAAAAGTGGAATCTGCTAATAAAAATCAATTGCTGAGCCAATTCTGAAAGTCAAGAGTCCGTTCCGTAGAGATTTTGGCTAGATGATCGTACCTGACACCTTTTGTCTGGAGCTGATAATACTCCCCTTTAGGGGTAAAAACATAACCAAGATCACTTTTTTAAGGTGGTTGAAAACATTTGCACAAAAACGCGATCAGCTTCACGTTTACTGTTAATTTTCATCCTGTGGTTTATGTTGAATAATGACGGAATATGACAGGATGTGAAGCTTTTGTGTCGCTCCTTCAGCTACGGTTAAGCTAATTCATTATGGTTGCTTTCTGTTACATTCGGGTGGTTGAAAAGTGTCGGATTGCTCCCAATATTAAAGGAGAGAGATGAGGGTTATTTTTTCTTGTGACCTTGTTAGAATTATGTGGTTCTTTTGTAAGAGACAACAACCACAAAGAGGTGAGTCGTGTTTCCTGTTTTATTATTTCTTTTTATCGTTGTTCCTATTATTGAAATCGCCCTGTTCGTCCAGCTGGGTGGATTTATTGGCTTATGGCCAACGATTGCATTGGTTTTAGTGACTGCAATTGTCGGGGCATCGTTAGTACGGAGCCAGGGAATTGCGACGTTGATGTCAGTGCAAAGCCGCTTGCAGCAAGGCGAGTTGCCTGCCCAGCAGATTGTTGAGGGGGTGATGCTGGCAGTGGCCGGGGTATTGTTACTAACACCTGGTTTTATGACAGATGCTTTAGGTATGCTGGTATTGCTGCCAGCGCCACGCGCTATGCTGGCTAAGCAGCTAATGAGCCGGGTTAAGGTTCAGGGGATGGGCGGAGGCTTCAGTGCCGGTTTCGGTAATAGCCAGAGCTATGACAGCCAGGACCCGTTCGAGAAGCAAAATGATCCGTTTAGCCGTCGTCCTTCTAATGGCGATGTGTTTGATGGTGAGTTCGAGCGTAAAGATGAAAATAAAGAGAACGACAGCAACCACAGGTTGCACTAAGTGATAAGTGCTTGGTTGAATACAAAAGGCAGCCCAAAGGCTGCCTTTTCTGTTCATACTGTTAATGCTGTTCATATTTCAAGTGGGGAAATAATGAGAGCAATTTAGCTGATATTGACCAGATTTCTGTATGTGGTTCGCCGTATTTTTACTGCGTATAAATAGGCCCCGATCCCGCTGATCAAGTTGGCAATGGCGATACCGATAAACAGCCCTTCCGTTCCGTTTATTTTGCTGCCCAGCCATGCTGCCGGTAGTAAGAAGGCAAATAGCCGCAGTAGGTTCCAGACCAGGGCATGCACTGGTTTGTGCATGGCGTTAAGCGCACTGATCAACAGCATACAAACCGCCTGCATGCCATAGCTGAATGGGACGACGACCAGATAATGCCAGAGTTGTTGTTGAACGGCGCTATCTTGGCTAAATAATGAGGATAGCGGCCAGCTTAGCGGTACCATCATAATAAAGACTAAAAACTGGAAGATGATGGCGAAGCGCATGGCGGTAAACAGGGCCTGGAAAGCGCGATGGGGTTGTTTAGCGCCGAGGTTCTGGGCCATAAACGGCATCAAGGCTGAGCCTAGCGACATCATAACAATGACCAGAATGGATTCTATTCGCATGGCTGCACCATAAGCCGCGACGGATGCGGTTCCTTGAGCTGCCAGTAGCCACATTAATAAAGCGCCTGATAGTGGGTTTAGGGCATTGGACAGGCCTGCCGGCGTACCGATTTGCAAGGTTTGACGCCAGTCGTTGCCTAGGCAGTCGAGTTGCGGTTTAGCCAGCAGTTTTTCTCTTTTGATCAAAATATAGAGGGAGTTGGCCAAGGCAAAGGCCCAGCTGATCCCGCTGGCAATTGCTGCCCCCTGAACACCCAGCTCTGGAAACGGACCGATGCCGAAGATCAGTAAAGGATCCAGTACACCGTTGATCACGCCAGCCAGCATCATGATCTTTGCCGGAGTTTTTGCATCGCCGGTAGCACGGATCGCACTGTTACCGGCCATCGGTATGACCAACAATGGAATGGCCAGATACCAGATCCCCATATATTGTTTGATGATGGGTAAGAGATCAGATGTGGCACCGATCAGCGAGAACAGCGGCTCGATAGTCAGTAGGCCAAGGCTGGAAGCGGCTATCATCAGGATGACGGCCAATAATAATCCGTGGCTTGCGAACCGTGCTGCATCACGATTGTTGCCGCTTCCGAGTAGGCGGCCAATACTGGTTGATATTCCGACGCTAACACCCATGGTGATGCAGTTCAGGCCAAAGGTTACCGGGAAGGTAAAACTGACCGCAGCCAATGCCTCGGTGCCCAGTAGTGAAATAAAGAAGGTGTCGACGAGGTTAAACATCAGAATCGCCACCATGCCGAACACCATAGGAATGGTTAATCGGCGCAGGGCGAGAGGGATGGGCTCGGACAATAGCCCGTGTTTATCTACCTTTCTTGCTATCGACATACTGGTCTCGGAAGTGGGATGCTCGCTTACCCTAAAGCAAAGAGTGTGATCGGGCAAAAATTCTCAGTGAATTTTTTGAAAAAAATACCCCCTGGGGCTTGGGATCTAGAAAAACGTCCCAACATGTCTAAGTATCAGAAAAAGTAAGGGATGCGATTCCCCTTACCTTATTAATTGTATGGATATTACCAAAATCAGGAGAGACGACCGATGAACATTCGTCCTTTACATGACCGAGTTATCGTTGAGCGCCAAGAAGTTGAATCAAAGTCTGCTGGTGGCATCGTTCTAACTGGTTCGGCAGCCGAAAAATCTACTCGCGGTACAGTACTGGCAGTAGGTAAAGGCCGCATCCTAGAAAACGGCACAGTACAGCAGCTGGACGTTAAAGTTGGTGATACTGTGATCTTTGCAGAAGGCTACGGCACTAAATCTGAAAAGATCGACGGTAAAGAAGTCCTGATCATGTCTGAAAACGACATCATGGCAATCGTTGAATAATCCGATCACTACGAATTAAAAATTAAGAAAGGAAGAAAGACATGGCTGCTAAAGACGTTAAATTTGGTAACGACGCACGAGTTAAAATGCTAGAAGGTGTAAACGTTCTGGCTGACGCTGTAAAAGTAACGCTGGGCCCTAAAGGCCGTAACGTAGTACTGGACAAATCTTTCGGTGCACCGACTATCACTAAAGATGGTGTATCTGTAGCGCGTGAAATTGAACTGGAAGACAAATTCCAGAACATGGGTGCGCAAATGGTTAAAGAAGTTGCGTCTCAGGCTAACGATGCTGCGGGTGACGGTACAACTACTGCAACAGTACTGGCTCAGGCTATCGTAAACGAAGGCCTGAAAGCAGTTGCTGCGGGTATGAACCCAATGGATCTGAAGCGCGGTATCGATAAAGCTGTTATTGCGGCTGTTGAAGAGCTGAAAGCGCTGTCTGTTCCATGTGCTGATACTAAAGCGATTGCTCAGGTAGGTACTATCTCTGCAAACTCTGACGCAACGGTTGGTAACATCATTGCTGAAGCAATGGAAAAAGTTGGCCGCGACGGTGTTATCACTGTTGAAGAAGGACAGGCGCTTCATGACGAACTAGACGTAGTTGAAGGTATGCAGTTCGACCGTGGTTACCTGTCTCCATACTTTATCAATAACCAGGAAGCGGGTTCTGTTGACCTGGAAAACCCATTCATCCTGCTGATTGACAAGAAAGTATCTAACATTCGTGAACTACTGCCTGCACTAGAAGCGGTTGCAAAAGCATCTCGTCCACTTCTTATCATCGCTGAAGATGTAGAAGGTGAAGCGCTGGCAACACTAGTAGTGAACAACATGCGCGGTATCGTGAAAGTAGCTGCAGTTAAAGCACCAGGTTTCGGTGACCGCCGTAAAGCAATGCTGCAAGACATCGCGGTACTGACTGCAGGTACTGTAATTTCTGAAGAAGTTGGTCTGGAGCTTGAGAAAGTTCAGCTAGAAGATATGGGTCAGGCGAAGCGCATTACTATCACCAAAGAAAACACGACTATCATTGATGGTGTTGGTGAAGAAGCAATGATTCAGGGCCGTGTAGCTCAGATTCGCCAGCAGATCGAAGAAGCGACTTCAGATTACGACAAAGAAAAACTTCAAGAGCGTGTAGCCAAACTGGCTGGCGGTGTAGCCGTTATTAAAGTAGGTGCAGCAACTGAAGTTGAAATGAAAGAGAAGAAAGACCGCGTAGAAGATGCACTACACGCAACTCGCGCTGCTGTTGAAGAAGGTGTTGTTGCCGGTGGTGGTGTTGCGCTAATCCGTGCGGCATCTAAAGTTGTTGAGCTGCAAGGTGATAACGAAGAGCAGAATGTGGGTATCCGCGTAGCACTTCGTGCAATGGAAGCGCCTATCCGTCAGATCACTAAGAACGCAGGTGATGAAGAGTCTGTGGTTGCTAACAATGTACGTGCTGGCGAAGCAAACTACGGTTACAACGCGGCAACGGGTGAGTACGGTGACATGATCGAGATGGGTATCCTTGACCCAACTAAAGTAACTCGTTCTGCACTTCAGTTTGCAGCATCTGTTGCTGGCCTGATGATCACTACAGAAGCAATGATTACTGACCAGCCACAGAAAGACGCCCCAGCAATGCCTGATATGGGCGGCATGGGTGGTATGGGTGGTATGGGCGGCATGATGTGATAGCTGCTTTATCTCGTCGCAGAATAGCTCGATAGCGGCGTCGAAAATGCTCATTTATGCTTTATAAACTGCGCGTTTTCTTCTTGCTCTCAACCCATTCTGCTTAGAGATAAACCACCAATTGATATTGGTAGAAAACGGAGGCTGCGGCCTCCGTTTTTTGTCTTCATTTTCTATCTGCATCTCAGAAGTGACGAGAAATAATACTTGTCTTTGATTATAGGAAATTCATCCTGTCGCACCTCGCACCTCGCACCTCGCACCTCGCACCTCGCACCAAACAGGTCACACGATAAATTTCTCAAAAAGCTGTACGTCAATTAAATCTGTTTAAAAACAATGGATTAGGTTGTGATGGTATCGCGCTGGTAACGTGGCTGTGAAATAGCTCATCTTTTTGGTGTTCAGTGAAATAAAAGCTGTACATTGTTGGTGCCCTCCTCGGAAAAATATTGTGCAGAGTTCACAAGGAAAAAAGCCTGAAAAGCTGCACATAAAAACAACCCAATAAAATCAATCACTTAACTCTTGGTGGTGTTCTTTTATATAATGGCTGTGATATTGCTTACCTTTTCGCTGTTAAAGGGGGGGGAAGGTGTACAAGATTGATTGGGAAAGACTTGGATTTGATGAACAGACTTTATCTGGAAAAAAGCTGAGAAAGCTGCACGTGTTTTTAAGTGTTTAAAATCAGTTGATTATAGTGTTTTGTGGGGCTTTTATATTGTGGGGTTAATTTTGCTCAGCGAAAAGCTGATTTTGGGGCGTGAAACTGCACAAGCGAATAAGAAAGAGTCATGATGAGCTCTCAAAGGAAAAAGCCGGAAAAGCTGAACAATGTTAAATTCTTTAGAAATCAGTATCTTGCTTCTGATTTGTGATTTATTTAATGATTTTGATTTTTTGTTCAGCTTTAAGGTGTAAATTAAAATATGCACATCTTATTGACGTTCTGCTGATGGCTGGTGGCGTTTAATTTTTTTGCGCTGACGGCGATCGGATAAATGAGCATGGACGCCTTTTCGTAAAAAACGAAGGCTATTTTCCAGTTTGTCCACGCCGAGTAGTACTCCAATGCTTACGCCTGTCATTAGTACGGCACTTTGTCCATAGCCAAGGCCAATGGTGACTCCAAGGGCTGCCAGCATCCATACAACGGCGGCTGAGGTCACGCCGTGGATTTGTCCGTTTCTGTTCATCATAACCCCGGCACCAAGGAAGCCTATGCCGGTGATAATCTGAGACATGACCCGGGCAAGATCAGCGTTGCTGGCTGAAAGAGTGCGGCCAAGGGTAATAAAGCAATAGGTGCCAACAATGATTAAGGTTGCAGTGCGGATCCCTACCGGTTTGCCGCGCAGTTGGCGCTCCAATCCAATCAGCGTGCCGCAAATGGCACATTTTAATAATGCTGGCCATGCAAAAGGCTCAATGTCAGGCCACATTGTGTGTTTCTCCTTTAATTATGAGTGAAAAAAAGCAGCCAACAGGCTGCTTTGGGACGGCGAGTGGCAAGGGCTCGCGATTTTCGGTTGTCCGGCTTGATCGCTTGTTTATTGATGCACCAAGCGGTGGCTTCGTTTTTGGCCAGCATGCTTTTCAATATATTCGACAATCATGCCGGCGATATCTTTTCCGGTTGCCGTCTCTATGCCTTCCAGCCCCGGAGAGGAATTCACTTCCATGACCAGAGGGCCGCGTTTCGAGCGTAGTAAATCGACACCAGCGACGCTCAATCCCATCGCCTTGGCAGCGGCTACTGCGGTTTTGCGCTCTTCCGGCGTAATGCGGATTAGCGTTGCACTGCCTCCTCGATGCAGGTTGGAGCGAAACTCCCCTTCTGCGCCCTGGCGTTTCATAGCAGCAATGACTTTATCCCCGATAACAAAGCAGCGGATGTCGGCTCCGTCGGCTTCTTCGATGAATTCCTGGACCATAATGTTAGCTTTCAGCCCCATAAAAGCTTCGATAACGCTTTCGGCGGCTTTTTGAGTCTCGGCTAGCACCACACCAATGCCTTGGGTGCCTTCGAGCAGCTTGATCACCAGTGGGGCTCCGCCCACCATTTTGATCAGATCCGGCACGTCATCAGGCTTGCTGGCAAAACCGGTAATTGGCATTCCTATTCCTTTGCGGCTAAGTAGCTGCAGTGAACGGAGCTTATCCCGCGAGCGGGAGATTGCTATCGATTGATTGACCGAAAAGACATCCATCATTTCAAACTGTCGCAGCACCGAGCAGCCGTAAAACGTAATATCGGCACCGATACGTGGAATAATCGCATTGAAGTCAGTCAGGTCACTGCCTTCGAAATGGATTGAAGGCTGAACCGAATTGATATTCATATAACAGCGCAGGGCGTTGATAATGACTGCTTGGTGGCCTCGCTGCTCGATGGCCTCGCGAAGGCGACGGGTGGAGTATAAATTTTCGTTCTGGGACAGGATGCCAATTTTCATTGCGCTACTCGTAAAAAATAAGTGGATATGGCAGTAAAGCGGAGAAGTTTGGCTATCTTCCCTGCCGACTGATTGGAGCGCGACTATGCGCCCAATCGGGGGAAAAAGCGAGCTAATTGATGATGATCTTTTTTTATCGTATTGATGGGAAAATTTGATGGGGAAGCGGGCAGAAAAAAGGCCAGCATGAGGCTGGCCTTGAAAATATTTACGTTAGTGATTAACGGTAAACACGTGGGTTAGTTGCACCCCATACTGTGTAGTGCTCAGGTAGAATACGACCGCTTTTCTCTTCAGTCTCTTCACCTGTGATTTTTTCTGAGCCCTGACTACCGAATACAACGATTTCGTCGTTAGGCTGTACGCCAGCGATGTCTGTAACGTCAACCATCGTAGTGTTCATTGATGCCATACCCATTACGCGAGCACGCTGGCCGTTGATCAGTACATCAGCCTTGTTGCTTAGAGAGCGAGCAAAGCCGTCTGAGTAACCGATAGGCATGTTAGCCAGAATAGAGTCGCGCTCTAGTACTTTTGTGCTGCCGTAGCCGATAGTGCTGCCCGCTGGGAAGTGGTGCAGTGATGCTACGCGAGTTTTGAAAGATACGATACGCTGGTACGGTGCTGTTGCTGGGTAGTCACCGTAAAGCATGCCGCCTGGGCGAACCATATCAAGGTGCGCTTCAGGCAGGTTAAGCGTAATGTAAGAGTTAGCAACGTGTAGAGTGATGTCTTTACGCTTCAGGCCAGCGCTGTCCATTAGCCATTTAGTTTCAACCTTGAAACGATCAACTTTGCGCTTGATTTCATCAAGACCTTCGTTCGGGAAGTGCGTCATCATACCAACGATTTTCAGGTTAGGATCGCTAGCGATTTCCACACCTTCAACCTGACCTTCATAAGTAGTCAGATCCAGGCCGTTACGGCCCATGCCTGAAGTGTTCAGTGCAAGGTGAACAGGGATAGTTGTGCCGTTTTTCATTGCGATGTCGATGATTTGATCAGCCTGCATCTTAGTACCGATCAGTTCTTCGATTTCGTAATCCAGGCCGCCTTCGATTTCGTTTTTGCTAGCAGCTCGAACACGCATCACTTTACCTTCGTAGCCGTGCTTACGAACAACGCGTGCTTCTTCGTTACTAGTAATACCTACGCATGGTACGTTGTTCGCGATGATTGTAGGCATCAGGCCTGCAATACCGTTACCGTAAGCATCTGCTTTCATGATCGCACAGATCTTAGTGTTAGCTTTCAGATCTTTCTGCAGAAGCTGAATGTTGTCAGAAAATGCCTGAGTATCGATTTCTAGCCAAGCGTTGCTAGACTGAACACGCTCTTCGCGCTCGCTGTTGTTAAAATCTACCAGCAGAGGTGCTGCTTGCGCTGCAGTTTGACCCATAAGGGCTAGTGCCACTAGGCTAAGTTTCAGTTTCAAGGTATGTCTCCTGTTATGGATTGTTTTTTGTTATGGGGTGAAGCTATAGCGTAAATAAACGCACAACGTCGCGAAGCGCAGTAGCTCTGCGCTTAAGCTCCTCAACCCCTTGTTGTGCATCTTTTGTTGATAAACGGTTTTCGTCAGCGCTGCTGCTCAGTGAGGCAACATTCGATGACAGGTGTTCAGAGGTAAAAGCCTGCTCTTTGACCGACTCGGAGATCTCTTCCATCCCTTCGGTAACCGTCGAGATTTCTGCGCGAAAGCCGTTCAGTGAGTCATTAGCCTGGTCGGCATGTTGTACACAATTGTCGACCTGTTCTACAGCCTGCTGCATGGTGTCGGTGGCATTGCTGGTGTCGCTCTGAACTGTATTGATCATGGTGCCAATTTCCACAGTCGCTTTGGCTGTGCGTTCAGACAGTTGGCGAACTTCATCAGCAACCACCGCAAAGCCGCGGCCTTGCTCTCCGGCACGCGCTGCTTCGATGGCTGCGTTCAGAGCCAGCAGGTTAGTTTGGTCAGCAATGCCTTTGATGACTTCGACAATCGAGTTGATTTCACTGGCACGGCTGTCAAGCTGATGTAGTTTCTCGGCAACTGAGTTTGTTTCTTTCTGGACACCTTGCATTCCCGTAACTGCATGATTGATCGCTGCTACAGTGTTTTGGGTATGTTCTTCAAAGTGCGTCATTTTTTGGTTGGCGCTGCTGACCACTTCCGAGATGCTCTGACAGCTGGTTGCCAGTTCTTCGATAGCTGTTGCGCTGTTGCCGACATTCTCAGCCTGTTCGACTGAACGGTCGGTAACGGCCTGTACCAGATGGTCAAGCTGGGTGGTAATTGCGGCAACGCTTTCGGTTGATTGGCTTACTTCCAGCAAGCGCTCACGCAGCGCGGCCATGAAGGTGTTGAACGAGTTGGCCATCACGCCGATTTCGTCCTTACTGGCTACCGTTACTCTTTGATTTAGGTTCCAGTCACCGTTGGCGATATTTAGCAAAACCTGATTCAGGGCATTGATTGGTGCCACAAGACGGTTGGCAAACAGTTGAGCCGCAATCAGAGCCAGGACCAGAACTATCACGGCGGTAATGCAAACTTGCTGTAGTTTACTGCTTAACATTGTATCGACGGCCTGAAGAGAGATGTCGACTCCAACGATATAAAGATCGCCCTGATGGTTACGAAATGGAACAAAAATCGAGCGGTAGCGTCCGAATTCACCTTGATATTCTTCAAACTGAATTTGTTCGGTCAGGAACGCTTCACGCAGCATCTTTGGTACGATTTTGTATTCTTCTAAATACCAGTTCTGATATCTGCCTGAGCGTCTTTCTTCTTCTGTTTGGTTGACGTAGGTGTAGTACACCCGGCCGTTTTTCATCATGGTGGTGTAGGCCCAGTCAAGATTTGACGCCATGGTAAAGTCGGTCAAATCCCCTGAAATTTTGTCGTAGTCGCTATGGGCCTTATCGAGATGATCATGACGGTCATCACCTACAATTTTTTGAGTCGCATAAGCCGCTGTTGCTAGTTCGGAATCTAGTCTGTTGAGTGTGGACTCTTCCAGGGTTTGATACGAGAAACCTGATAACACCAAAATAATGGCGATAGAAAGAACAGTAAAACAGACAGATAATTTGGTCTTAAGGTTCATGTTGTGTTTGTC
The DNA here is from genome assembly GCF_947502415.1 of uncultured Photobacterium sp. Lineage (GTDB taxonomy): Bacteria > Pseudomonadota > Gammaproteobacteria > Enterobacterales > Vibrionaceae > Photobacterium. Next base: position 109,063 of record NZ_CANMZV010000015.1, read on the forward strand.
TTCTATGAGAACGTGATTTTTATTCCATTTATTTGTATTGCTTATGTAAGAGGCGACGCAAAATACACAAGGCTTAAGTGAACAAGAACCGTTAGCTGCTTTTTTCTGCTACTTTTTGAAAATTAAGAGAAAGCAAGAGGGTTTTGTGCCTAAAGTGACACAAAACCTTGTTTTTGTAGAGGGGGAAGGTGATCGTTATTCAAGATGCAGGTCGAGCGGGGTTTTGCTGCGGCGACCACCTATCTCACGGGTCAGTGTTGGCACCAGATAGCCCGAAACATTGTCTAGTAATCCAGACATTAACTGGCGTGCTCGTTCGTCTGTCACCATAAAGTGGGCTGCGCCCTGAACTTTATCCAGAACATGTAAGTAATAGGGCAGGATACCCGCTTCGAATAATGCCTCGCTCAGCTGGCTCAGGGCTCCGACTGAATCATTTACACCTTTTAGCAAAACGCCTTGGTTGAGTAGGGTAACACCAGCCAGTTTCAGTTTGGTCATTGCCTGACGCAGTTCAGCATTGACTTCGTTGGCATGGTTGATGTGTGTTACCAGCACGACCTGTAAGCGGCTCTGTTGGAGTAGATTGCACATTTCATCGGTGATCCGTGATGGTAGTACGACCGGCAGGCGGGAGTGGATCCGCAGTCGCTTTATGTGCGGGATCTGGGCGATATGCTCAACCAGCCATTGCAGCTCATGATCTTTGGCCATCAGTGGATCGCCGCCCGAGAGGATCACTTCGTTGATTTCCGGGGTGCCGGCGACATAGTCCAGAGCTGTCTGCCATTGTCTTTTACCGCCTTTGTTGTCCTGGTAGGGGAAATGGCGGCGGAAGCAATAGCGGCAGTTAACTGCACAGCCGCCTTTGACAATCAGCAGTACTCGGTTTTTATATTTGTGCAGCAGACTGGGAATGACATTGTCCTGCTCTTCCAGTGGATCAAGCGAGTAGCCTTCATGTACATCGTACTCTTCTTCCAGTGGGAGCACTTGGCGCAACAATGGATCGTAGGGGTTGCCAACTTCCATTCTTTCGACAAAGCTCATAGGGACACGTAGCGCAAATAATTTTCGGGCTGCAAGCCCTTTTTCCCATGGGGCGGGATCGATTTTGAGGTTTTTTAGTAGTAGAAAGGGGTCTGAAATCGCATTAGCAAGCTCATTAAGCCAGTTTTGCTCAACAGTTGATGCGTTTCGGGTTATTATGTGCGGCATTAAATACAACTCGAAGATGTTAAGAGGATAAGAATGGCGTCTTTCAGCACCAATGAATTCCGCGGCGGAATGAAAATTATGCTTGATAATGAACCATGTGTCATTATCGAAAACGAATTTGTTAAGCCAGGTAAAGGCCAGGCATTCAACCGCGTTAAGATCCGTAAGTTACTTTCAGGCAAGGTTCTTGAGAAGACTTTCAAATCTGGTGAGTCGGTTGAAGCTGCAGACGTAATCGACATCGATCTTGATTACCTATACAACGATGGTGAATTCTACCACTTCATGAACAATGAAACATTCGAGCAGATCGCTGCGGATGCAAAAGCTGTTGGTGATAACTCGAAGTGGCTGGTAGAAAACAACACTTGTACGTTGACGCTTTGGAACGGTAATCCAATCACTGTAACACCACCAAATTTTGTTGAGCTGGAAGTGGTTGAGACTGATCCAGGTCTGAAAGGTGATACTCAGGGTACTGGCGGTAAGCCTGCAACTCTAAACACTGGTGCCGTTGTTCGTGTACCTCTGTTCATTCAGATCGGCGAAGTGATCAAAGTTGATACTCGTAGCGCTGAATACGTAAGCCGTGTGAAATAATCACTGCTTGCCGCTGAAAAAGGTCGCCTAGGCGGCCTTTTTTGTTGCCTGGAGAAACAGGCCAAGTGTGTTTCTCCGGACATAAAAAAGCACCGCGCTGGCGGTGCTTTTAGAACATGGCGGATATCTTATGACTCTAGATCATGAAGACAAAAATAACAGCCAGCGCAGACACTAGGAATGCTGTCGCGTAACACGCGATTTTACCTGCAGCACCTGTGTGGAATTTCAGATCGTGCATACCGTGGTGTAGACGGTGCATTGCATGCCACATTGGTAGTGCAAGCGTTGCGATAGTGAATAGCGCACCGATGATGCTGGTTACGAAGCCTGTTACACGCTCATAGCTCATCGCTTCGGCATCAAGCATGCCAAGCGGTACCATGATACCCAGTACCAGGACAGTCACAGGTGTCAGCATAGCGAACCAAGTACCGCCTGCACCAAACAGACCCCACCATACCGGCTCGTCAGAACGTTTAGGATTTAGATTAACCACGTGGCTCTCCTTAAACTAGTACTAGAACGAACAGTGTAATTGCAGCAACTGCAGCCCACTGAGCCAGAACAATAATTTTCTTATCCAGCGCTTTGCCTTTGATTTTGATAGGCATAACCTGAGGCATCATGCTGAAGAAAGTCTGTGCGTGGAACAAGCTGCCGGCAAGCGCCAGGAAGTTCAGAACCACAATAACCGGATTAGCCATAAATTCTAGCCAGCCAGCCCAGGCTTCAGGACCTTTCACCAGGCTGCCAAGACCGAAAGTCAGGCAGATAGTGAAGAAAATCAATGGTAGTACAGTTGCTTCACGAACCATGTAGAAACGGTAGAAAGGATGATCCTTCCACCAGGTACGCTTCATTTCACGAACGTAAGGTTTACGGTTGCTCATCCTTATGCCTCCTGAGGTTTCAACATGGCAATCACGAAATCTTTAGAAGATTCAACTTTGCCTTGGTTAACCGCTGCTGCTGGATCAACGCTCTTCGGACATACTTCAGAACAGTAACCGACGAACGTACAGCCCCATGCACCGTTTTCACCGTTGATTAGCTTCATTCGCTCATCAGAGCCGTTGTCACGGCTGTCAAGGTTGTAACGGTGAGCCAGCGTTAGTGCTGCCGGGCCAATGAACTCTGGGTTCAGGCCAAACTGAGGACATGCTGCGTAACACAGGCCACAGTTAATACAGGCAGAGAACTGCTTGTATTTTGCCATTTGCTCAGGAGTCTGGTTGTTCGGGCCGTCTTCCGGCTTGCGGTCGTTACCGATGATATAAGGCTTGATGGCTTCCAGACGCTCGATGAATGGCGTCATATCAACAATCAGGTCTTTTTCGATAGCGAAGTTTGCTAGCGGCTCGATCTTCACACCATTCGGGTAGTCGCGCAGGAAGGTCTTACACGCCAGTTTTGGTACATTGTCGACCATCATGCCGCACGAACCACAGATCGCCATACGGCAAGACCAGCGGTAAGCCAGATCTTTATCCAGGTTGTCTTTGATGTAACCCAGTGCGTCTAGCACAGACATGGTTTCGTTAAACGGTACTTCGAACATTTCGAAGTACGGTTCTGCGTCTTTGGCTGGGTCATAACGCAGAATTTCTACTTTTTGGATGCGGTTGCCTGACATTATGCCTGCTCCTCTTTCTGCTCTGCTGCTTCTTTCGCTGCTGCCTCTTCTGCCGCGGCACCGTACAGACGGGCTTTTGGCTGAGACTTAGTGATTGTCACATCGCTGTATTCGATGCGAGGTGCCTTATCACCGTTGTAGAAGGCTAGCGTATGCTTCAGGAAGTTCTCGTCATCACGCTCTGTGCAACCGTCATCAAGACGCTGGTGTGCACCACGTGATTCACGACGCTGAATTGCAGAGTGAGCCATTGATTCCGCCACTTCCAGGCCGTATCCCACTTCGATTGCGTATAGCAGATCAGTGTTGAATACCTTGCCCTTGTCTTTGATGCTGATTTTCTTGTAGCGTTCGCGAAGCTCGGCCAGCTTCTCGATTGTCGCCTGCATCAGATCTTCCTGGCGGTAGATACCACAACCGGCTTCCATGGTGTGACCCATTTCAGTACGGATATCAGCCCAGTTTTCGTCGCCTTCTTGCACCATCAGGGTGTCAATGCGCTCTTGAACAGCCTGGATCTGTGCTGAGATTGACGCTTCGTTCCAGCCTTTGAATTCTTCTGCACGCTTCGCTGCACCTTCACCCGCTACGCGGCCGAATACAACAAGCTCTGCCAGAGAGTTAGAACCCAGACGGTTTGCGCCGTGCAGGCCAACAGAAGAACATTCACCCACTGCGAACAGACCCTTGATTCGGGTTTCATTGTGGTTATCAGTTTCGATACCACCCATGGTGTAGTGAACGGTTGGACGAATTGGAATTGGCTCTTTCGCTGGGTCAACGTTAACGTACGCTTTAGCCAGCTCACAGATGAATGGCAGACGTTCGTGCAGGTACTCTTCACCCAAGTGTCGAAGGTCAAGGTGTACAACATCACCCAGTGGGTGCTTGATTGTGTTGCCTTTCTGCTGCTCGTGCCAGAAAGCCTGAGAAACTTTGTCACGAGGACCCAGTTCCATGTATTTGTTTTTTGGCTGGCCGACTGGAGTTTCAGGGCCCATGCCATAATCTTGCAGATAACGGTAGCCGTTTTTGTTAACAATGATACCGCCTTCACCACGACAACCTTCGGTCATCAGGATACCGGTACCAGGCAGACCGGTTGGGTGATACTGAACGAATTCCATATCACGTAGTGGTACACCGTGGCGGAATGCCATAGCCATACCGTCACCAGTAACGATGCCACCGTTAGTGTTACAGTTGTAAACTCGGCCTGCACCACCCGTTGCCAGAACAACTGATTTTGCTTTAATGCAGATCAGTTCGCCTTCAGACATGTGGATAGCGATAAGACCTTGAACTTCACCTTCTTCAACCAGCAGATCAACAACGAAGTACTCGTCATAACGTTTGATTTGATCATATTTGATAGAAGTCTGGAACAGTGTGTGAAGCATGTGGAAGCCGGTTTTATCCGCCGCAAACCATGTACGTTCAACCTTCATACCACCAAAACGCCGAACGTTAACGTCACCGTTTTCTTTACGGCTCCAAGGACAACCCCACTGTTCAAGCTGGGTCATCTCGCGAGTCGCGTTTTCTACGAAATATTCAACAACGTCCTGTTCACATAGCCAGTCACCACCTCCAACGGTATCGTTGAAGTGGTTGTCCAGGCTATCTTCATCCTTGATGACGGCAGCGGAGCCACCCTCAGCCGCTACGGTGTGAGAGCGCATTGGGTAAACTTTAGAAATCAGTGCAATTTCCAAGTCTGGATTTGCTTCTGCTGCAGCGATGGCAGCACGTAGGCCTGCACCACCTGCGCCGATTACAGCGATATCTGTGGTAATAGTCTTCACAGCTATCCTCCGAAGGTAAGACGATAAAATTTAAAAAAGTACGCTAAAGCGTACTTATCCTTGAAATCCTGAGGTCATTCTATGAAACAAAATCGGCAGAAAATTTGATTTAGACGCAGCTTTTTTATGGAAATAGCCCAAAAGTATAAGATGATTACAAAAACTGTGATTATTGTCACAAGGTGTAATGTTTTATGGTTGTTAATTCATCGTTTTGTATTGTGTTAATTGTTTCTGGCTCATTAAGGGCGTGTTTCGTGTTTTTGTTATAAACCTTTAATTTAAAAAAAGAACTGAATGATTATAAGGGTTGCATAGCCAATTAATGTTGGTTTTATGTCGGTTTGGTGTTTGCAATGTTATTTAGTTGTGCTTGTTTGGTAATCTGGCTTGTGATTGCATTTACCTTTTAAATGTGTATCTATTCATAATTAGTCATAATCGTGCATCAAGAGGATCATGGTCATGGGATCTAGCTGCTGCTTTAAGGGGAGTTTGGTAAACTGGGCGGCAAAATAATCACCTGTATATTAAGAAGTGATGCTATGACTTTGCATTGGCAACCGACGGCCTCTATTGAACAGCTGAAACAGCGTGCTGCGACTATCGCCTCTATTCGTGATTTCTTTTTCCGACGCCAAGTGCTGGAAGTGGATACTCCAGCTATGAGCCAGGCGACGGTGACAGATATTCATCTTCATACTTTCAAGACTGACTTTGTGGGGCCTGGCTACGCCAAAGGTCAGCCTCTATACCTGATGACAAGCCCGGAATTTCACATGAAACGGTTGTTGTCTGCTGGTAGCGGCCCGATTTACCAGATCTGTAAGTCATTTCGAAATGAGGAGTCGGGGCGTTTTCACAATCCCGAATTTACTATGCTGGAGTGGTACCGTCCCGGCTTCGACCACCATAACTTGATGGATGAAATGGACGAACTGCTTCAGTTGGTTCTTGGTTGCCAGGCGGCAGAGCGAATGACCTATCAGCAAGCATTTCTCAATGTGTTGGGTGTATGCCCGTTGGAAGGCTGCATGGCTGAATTGAAAGTGGCGGCCAGTACGCTTGGGCTTTCAGATATTGCTGAGCTTGAAGAAGATCGCGATACTTTATTGCAGTTGCTATTCAGCGTTGGCGTCGAATCCAAAATTGGCCAGCAGGTACCAGCCTTTGTGTATGATTTTCCGGCTTCGCAGGCGGCATTGGCTCAGATTAGCCCAAATGATCAGCGGGTGGCGGAGCGTTTTGAAGTGTATTTTAAGGGTATCGAGCTGGCGAATGGTTTCCATGAATTGGCTGATGGTGACGAGCAGCTGGCTCGCTTTGAAGAAGATAACCGCAAGCGCCTGAAGATGGGGTTGGAGCCACAGCCAATAGACCATCATTTGGTAGAAGCCTTGCGTGCCGGTTTCCCAGATTGTGCTGGAGTGGCGTTGGGGATTGATCGTTTGATCATGCTGGCGCAGGGGTTGGATCATATTGATCAGGTGACGGCGTTTCCGATCCAGATCGCCTGACATCCGATCCTGATAATATCAAGTGAAATAAAAAACGCGGCGATTGCCGCGTTTTTCATTTTTAGCCGTTTGTAAGAGTGGCCATATAGCCTAGAGGGTGCCCAATGATACCTTTCGGTATTTGCCGTACCTGAGCCATAAAATACGACAATCGCTTTCAGACTATTAACCAGAAAGCTAGGGGGAACAGCTAGTATTGCATCGACAGGCGGCAAGTTAGGATTTCAAGGCGTCTTATCGAAGCGGAACAAATTATAAGCAACTCAAGGTTTAAATGCAAATGATTATCACTTGCAGGTGTTGCTTGTGTGGAATGGAGGCTCGGGAAGCTAATAGAGTGATTGTTGCCGAGCCTGCGAACGAGCAGGTTCGGCGGTCAGATGGAGGGAACGAGTTTATACCCGAAAGCGTGAGGCATCACTGCGCATTGTTTCAGCCGATTCATTCATTTCCCGGCTGCTTTGGCTGACCTGCGCCGTTTGTTCGGCAAGGTGATCAGAGGCTTCTTTGATAGCCTGGGTATTGCGGCTGATATCTTCGCTGACGGCACGTTGCTCTTCAGCAGCGCTGGCGATGTGGGTCGCCATATCGGAGATCTCAGTAATCGTATGGGTGATTTGGTTGAGGCTCTCGTTGGCTGCTTCTGCATAGCCGACACTTTGGTTTGCCAGTTCGGTACTGGTCTGCATGCTGTCAACGGCTTGGTGAGTATTCTGCTGCAGGGTTTCAATCATGCTACGAATTTCTTCGGTCGAATCATGGGTACGCTGGCTCAGAACCCGGACTTCGTCGGCAACGACGGCAAAGCCCCGCCCCTGCTCTCCGGCACGGGCCGCTTCGATAGCGGCGTTGAGTGCCAACAGGTTCGTTTGTTCGGCAATGCCCTGGATTGTTGACAGGATTTGGTTGATACCCTGCGCATTACTTTCCAGCTCGTGGATAACATTGGCGGCATCCTGCACCTGGTTAGCCAGCGAGGTAATGGCATCTCGGTTATGGCCGATCACTTGTTGCCCCTGTTCGCAGGCAGAGGTGGATGCCTGAGCTGCCGCTGCGGTCATTTCGGCATGGCTGGCAACTTCGCCTGAGGTTGCGGACATTTCGTGGATTGCTGTTGCTATCTGGTTGACGTCATTTTGCTGATCGGCAACGCGCTCTGATGCCAAGTTGCTCTGTTGGGCTGAGCGTTCCGCATATTGGCCTAGAGTTTCAGATTGGTTGACGACTCCTTTGATCATCGTTTGCAGCTGGGCCAGAAAACGGTTCATGTTTTCGGCCAGCTCACCGATTTCATCCATGCGTTTGATTTCGATTCGCTGGGTGAGATCGCCACTACCCTGGGCTAACTGGCTGACTGACTGGTTCAGCACGGTCAGCGGGCGCAGCAGGTTGTTGATGATGATGGTCGCTACGGCTGCAATGACGATGTAAAGCAGAACAGAAGCAAACAGGACAAACTTAACCTGCTCACCGATTGAGGCAAAGGCCAGTGCTTTGTCTTCAACCAGAGCCAGTGTCCAATCAGTGCCGGCAATTGGTGTGGCATGGATCAGTTTTTCCCGGTTGTCGCCGTCAAACAGAATTGTCTGAATAGATTGCTCGTTTTGCAGTTGGTTGAGCAGAGCCGGTGTCAGCTCATTGTCGAGTTGGGTGATTGGCTTTTGGCTGAGCTTCTCATTGCGATAAGCCACGATGTTGTTGTTGCCGTCAATCAGGAAGGCAAAACCGTTATGATCAAGCTTGAGGTTGAGGATCTGATCAATGATATGGGTCACGGTCAGGTCGGCTGCTAACACGCCGCGGTACTGTCCTTCGAAGGCTTTGGCGAAGCTGACGACAATACTACCGTCAAAGTCCTGGTAGGGTTCAGTTAGTACCAGATCGCCGGCATTCATGGCATTTTGATACCAAGGGCGGGTGCGAGGGTCATAGTCGCTTGGCCAGTCTTCCGCCTTGTCACCATAAGCGATGTTACCGTCAGTAAACCCGGCATAGACAGACAGGAATTGACCGATACGCTTGGTCAGCAGAAGCTCGCGATCTACATTCGACCGGTTAGCTATCAGAGATTCATTGGCCAGCATCATTTCACTACGGGTTTTTAGCCAGTCGGTAACATAACGGCTGGTGGCCTCGCCGATGTCCTGCATTTGACTATTGATCTCAGCGGTCGTTTCTTGCTTGAGTTGGTTAATGGATATCCATGTCTGTACGGCGCTGACAGATGCAATAATCACAGCAATTGCGATCTGTATCTTTAGTTTGATCGTATTTTTCATCGTGGTTCTCGCGCTCTACCGCATTGTTGTTGTTGTCGGCATAATGATTAAAGACTGGGCATAAGCTGCTTAATTTATCGGCAGTGAGTTTCTAATCATTAGCGGTATCTGCCGGGAAAAGTGTGACCTTAGTACCAAATGGTGTGAAAGGTGATATGACAAAGCATGTGCCCCAAAGGCAAGCGTGTTTGCCTTTGGGGTGGCGTAGTTCTAGGTCAGCAGCATGGCTCCGGCGTAAACCACAATGAGACCGACAATTCCTAGAATCGTCCCAGTTTTAGCCATATCTTTACTTTCGATGAGTCCGGTTGAGTAAGCTAGCGAGTTTGGCGGTGTCGATACGGGCAGGATCATGCCCAGTGATGCAGAGAAGGCGACGACGATCAGAACACCTTGCAGACCACCGAGTGAGACAAGGCTATCCATTGAGGCCGCGACAGCTGCGGCAATCGGCATCAGCAGGTTGGCTGTTGCGGTGTTGGACATGAAGTTGGCCATCAACCAGCAAATAATCGACAGAGTCAGCATTACGGCAATCGGTGACAGGCTATCGTAGTCAACGGCGTGAGCAAGGGCGGCGGCGAGACCGGTTTTGTCCAGGCCAAGGCCAATAGCGATACCACCAGCAACCAGCCAGAGTACGTCCCAGTTGATGAGTTTCAGTTCTTCCTTGCCCATTATCCCGGTCAGGGTAAAGACAGCCAATGGGATGATCGATACGACGTAGGTATTCATGCCGTGTAGCGTGGTTGTCATCCACATAATAATGGTCAGGGCAAAAGTGATGTAGACCACGATGGCTTGCCAGCTGGTCTGGAATGAGCCATCAAGTTTGAGTGTCATTTGCTGCTGGGTCGACGGGAATAGTTTTTGTAACAACCACCAGGCAAATGCCAGTTGCAAGATGACAAACGGCAGGCCGATCATCATCCAGTCAAGGAAATTGATGCTGTGTTCGCCGGTGAGGTATTGCAGTGCGATAGCGTTAGGCGGGGTGCCTATAGGGGTGGCGATACCACCAGTGTTGGCTGCGATAGGAATACAGAGTACCAAAGCTTTGATCCCGATATCACCTTTGGGTACAGAAGCCACAATCGGGGCCAGCAGAGCCAGCATCATGACGGTAGTTGCGGTATTCGACATGAACATGGAGAAGACTGCGGTGATTAGCATCAGCCCCAACATGATGAACTTGGGCTGGGTACCGAAGGGCTTGAGTAAGACCCGGGCAAGGTTGTTATCCAGCTCATATTTAGAGGCGGCAATGGCAAGGGCAAAGCCACCCATGAACAGGATAATTATTGGTGAGGAGAAGGCGCCGAAAATATCCGTGTATTTAATCATTTCCCCCATTTCGTGTCCGATAGGCGGGGTACGAAATAGGTGCAGTCCTTTGTCGGAGATCATGACTAACTCAAGGGCGATAATAAGGATGGATGTGGCGAATACAGGGACGGGTTCAAGGACCCAAAGGAGTGCGGCAAGAGCAAAAATGGCTAGCAGCCGGTGCTGGATAAGGGTGAGGCCCTCTATCGGGATGGTATCTATGGGGAGCATCAAAAGACCGAGAGGGATCCCGAAAGCGATCAACAGCTTGAACAGCTGCGCAATGGATATCTTCTTCATAGTATGTCGGTTTGCTTGTAATTATAGGTTATCAATCAGCATACTATTTGAGCGGCGAAAATTTCCTCGTTATGGTCAATTTTTTTCATTAAAAAAGGGGCCTTGAAAGCCCCTTTTGCTTAAAAATGTTAAGTGGTTATGCTTCTGTTTCAGTTGGTTGCTTTAACTCGGCATACGGTTGACCCATGCGTGTAGGCTGATCTGGCTTCATGTCTTCGACGAAGCGAACCATATCTTTCGGGAACAGGTTGATCACGGTTGAGCCTAGTTTGAAGCGGCCCATTTCGTCACCTTTTTTCAGAGTAACTGCTTGGTCGCCTGTTGCCGGGTAATCCCAGCGGCGTACTTCCGGGCCTGTTGGCGGAGTCACGGTACCAGCCCAGACGGTTTCGATACTACCTACGATAGTTGCACCGACCAGTACCTGGGCAACCGGGCCGTGGGCTGTGTCAAAAATGCATACTACGCGCTCATTACGGGCAAATAGGTTCGGAACGTTTTTCGCTGTTAGCGGGTTAACCGAAAACAGATCGCCCGGGATATAAATCATTTGGCGTAGGATGCCGTCACAAGGCATATGAACGCGGTGATAGTCACGTGGCGACAGATAAAGTGTCGCAAATTCACCATCTTTAAACTCTTCAGCCAGGGTTTCGTCACCGCCGAGTAGTTCGACAGCATCGAAGTAGTGCCCTTTGGCCTGAAACAGGCGGCCTTCTTTGATTGGACCAAGTTGGCTTACGCAGGCATCTGCCGGATGGGAAATGATATTGGCATCGTCGTTGATTGGACGCGCGCCGTCTTTCAGCTCGCGAACAAAGAAATCGTTAAAGGTCGCATAGGCCGCAGGATCTGGGTTACGTGCTTCAGACATATCAACCTTGTAGCGGCCGATGAACCAGCGAATAACAGCGGTGGTCAGCATGCCAGCTTTTAGCGAAGCCAGTTTACCCGCCAGGCGGGTCAGAGCATGTTTTGGCGCGCAGTACTGCAGGCCGATTTTAAGATTATCTTGCACGGTGTGTTTTCCAGAAAGTGTCAACTAATCAACAGCTTGGTTACTCTTTTTACATTTAAAGAATAACTACAACAGATAATAATACCTAAAATAGTCAGGAAAGTCAGTGGCCAGAGGCGAGTTCCTCCCCTGTTTTCAGAGGAGGAGGGAGCTTAATCAGGCTTGTTGCGGGAAAATTGGCGGTTGGCCACGTTTTCCGACATGCTTTCGATGATCTTATGGTAGCTTTCAAAGCGCTCTCGGCTGATCTTGCCTTCTTCCATCGCTTCGCGAATGATGCAGCCAGGATCGTCACCATGCTTGCAGTCGCGGAATTTGCAGCCACCAAGGTAATCGCGGAACTCGATAAAGGCTTCGGTTACCTGTTCAGCATCGAGGTGCCAGAGGCCGAATTCACGAACTCCCGGAGAGTCAATCAGATCACCGCCTTCAGGGAAATGATAGAGGCGGGCTGCGGTGGTGGTGTGCGTGCCCAACCCTGAGTTTTCAGAGACATCGCCGATTTCAGCGTCGACCTCTGGCATCAGCGCATTGACCATACTGGATTTACCCACACCGGACTGGCCGGCAAAAATGCTTATATGGCCTTTGAGATCGTCTTTTAACTGCTCCATACCTTCGCCGGTATTAGTGCTGACAAAACGAAGTTCATAGCCGATATCTTGGTAAAGCGATAAGATCTTTTCTACACGCTTACGGTTTTCGTTGTCTAGCAAATCGACTTTGTTCAGTACGATTAGCGGCTCAACGCCGACAGTTTCCGCTGCGATTAGATATCTATCGATGATGTTCAGAGATAGCTCCGGCAGTACCGCCGAAACGATAATAATTCGGTTAACGTTGGCCGCAACGGCTTTGACACCATCATAGTAGTCCGGGCGTGTAAGCATCGATTCCCGTTCATGGACGGCTTCGACAACTCCGGCAATCCCTTGAAGGGCTTCAACCCCAGGACGCCAAACTACACGGTCGCCAGATACCAGGCTTTGGATGCTCCGGCGCAGGTTACAGCGGTGGATGATGCCTGTTTCCGGATCTTCGATATCGGCATGTTGGCCGAAACGTGTGATCACAAGGCCTTCACGGGCGGATTCCAGCAGGGCTTCGTCCCACTGTACGTCATCTTTTTCACGACGTAGTCGTTTATTTTGGTTAGAGCGAACACGACGGCTCTGACCTTTTGTCAGCTTTTTCTTTTTTGCCACAAGAATATCGTTCAGTTTGGTTGGCTTACGGTAATATACCCATTGGATTGATTATCTGACCCGATTAGGATTCAGATAATGATTCCGTTTGTTATTATCATACATGTTTTACTCACAAAATAGGCAATATCCAATGACAATCAGCGATCAGAACTTAATTTGGATCGATCTGGAGATGACCGGCCTGGATCCGGAAACGCACCAAATTATTGAAATTGCAACCATAGTGACCGATGCACAATTGAATATCTTGGCAGAAGGTCCGGTGTTGGCAATTCATCAGCCGGAAGCTGAATTGGCAAAAATGGACGAATGGTGCACGACCACACACACCAATAGCGGCTTAGTCGAGCGGGTTCGCCAGAGTAAGGTTGATGAAGATGAAGCGGTTCGTCAGACCATTGCTTTTCTGGAAAGGTGGGTACCGAAGGGCGCGTCTCCGATCTGTGGCAATAGTATTGGTCAGGATCGCCGCTTCCTATATAAGCATATGCCGGAGCTGGAGCAGTATTTCCACTACCGTTATTTAGATGTCAGCACTCTGAAAGAATTGACCCGCCGCTGGAAACCAGAGCTTCTTTCTGGTTTTAATAAAAAAGGAAGTCACCTGGCATTAGATGATATTCGTGATTCGATTACGGAATTACGCTACTATCGTGAGCATATTTTCAATATTTGATTGTAAAATAAGCGTTTGCGGGAAAAATTACGGATTTTGTTTTTTGAGCTATTGCATCCATAAATTTTCCTCGTATAATGCGCAGCCTCGAAGGCAGTTATCGTTTTACTGTTTTTGATGATACGGACGCGGGGTGGAGCAGCTTGGTAGCTCGTCGGGCTCATAACCCGAAGGTCGTTGGTTCAAATCCGGCCCCCG
>NZ_CANMZV010000016.1 GCF_947502415.1 uncultured Photobacterium sp.
AGAATCAGCAGAATCAGCAGAATCAGCAGAATCAGCAGAATCAGCAGAATCAGCAGAATCAGCAGAATCAGCAGAATCAGCAGAATGCTGACAGCCAGAGTGAAGAATCTCAACAGGCAGGTAATAAAAACCAGCGTGATGAGCAACAGAGACAAAATGGCAACAGCGAACAAAGCGATAAGGACAAACAGCACTCTGCTGCTTCAAATGAAATGAATCAACAAGCAGATCCGTCAAACCCTAAGGATGACCCTCAACAGGCGTTAGCTCAGCAAACAGCTAATAACGATGAGAAGAGTGACAAACCAGACAAAAGCATGGCGGCTCTGAACAATGACGGACAACAGCAAAGCTCACTATCAGCCAGCGATCCGGTTTTAAAAAAGCTGGAACAAGTACCTGATGATACCAGCGCACTGATTCGTGCCCAGCTGATTTTACAGGCTCGTCAAAAAGACGCTCCCAAAGCGACTGAGAATTCATGGTAATACAGAAATGGATATGATGAAGAACAACTGCATCCCACTCATCGGCAGCTTTCGCCGGGCCAGTTCAGGTCTCAACAGAGGGATTATCTACGGCATACTGATTATGGTTTCAGCCATAATGACGCCCTCGTTAGCTCAGGCAGCACAAGCTGTGGCAACCGTGTCTAAAAACATCGTTGCCGTCAACGAAGTGTTTCAGCTGACTATTGCCATTGATAACAGCGTCAACAGCAACGCATTAGACCTTTCATCACTGGATCAAAATTTTATCTATGGCACACCAAGTGTCAGCAGTAACACATCCATGATCAATGGTGTTGTTACTCGCAACACACAATGGCGCGTTGCCATCACGGCGAAAGAGATTGGTGACTTCACCATTCCTAGTTTCCGTATTGGTGCAACAACAACCGATCCAATTGTCATCACCTCGATGAAAAGCAGCACAACCAGCTCCAAGCCGCTTAATCAGCCAGCAATCCGGCTTGATGCGGAGCTGGACAAAAGGCAGTTCTATGTCGGTGAGAGTTTTCGCTACAAAGTCCGTCTTCGCATCGGTGAACAAATGAGCCAGGCGTCACTTACCCCGCCTTCCGGTGACGGGCTTGAGATAAGGCAAATCGGTGATGATCGCCAGACAGAAACAGTGCTGAACGGTCGCCGCTATGTGATCATCCTGCGTGATTACCAAATCACTCCGACAAAACCGGGGGCAATTGTACTCAATGGTGCCGCATTTAACGGTAGCGTGATTAAAGGTGGTCGAGGGTTTGGTTCCAGATTGCAGGTTCCTGTTAGCCAGAAAACAGACGACATTACTCTTAGTATCAAAGGCAAACCTGCCGGATATCAAGGATTATGGATCCCAACAGAAGATCTTCATCTTGAGCAGGACTGGCAACCAGAAGGAGCTGAGCTAAAAGTCGGTGAGCCTCTGACCCGCACCATTAGTCTGCGGATCAAAAATGCAGAACAGAGCAACATGCCAAACCTGACTCTGCCGTACCCGAAAACAGTGAAAGTTTATGATGAAAAGCCAGTTTACGGCAATGAGGGGGAATATACGGTGATGACACTTAAACAAGTGATCATCCCGCGAGCTGAAGGCAAACTCTCACTACCTTCCTTGGCTGTGAATTGGTGGAATACTCAAGCTGATAAACAGGAAACCAGCAGGATCGAAGGGATGGAACTGAACATCCTGCCAGGAGATAACACCAATAATGTTGTCCTGCCACCTGTTAGCAATTCGGTTTCTACCCCACAAGATCAGCAAACAGCCCCAGTAGAGCCTCAGGTGATCACTAAGGTAGTAATAGATTCCGGCTTTTGGCCATGGCTGACAGCGTTGTTTGCCACATTGTGGCTAATCACTACTATTTTGTGGCTAAAGACACGATTCTCAAAACAGACTGTGGCTATGCCTGGCAGTGGGCAAAGAATGGTTCCCTCTACTCCCCTTGCCGGGATGAAGCAAGCAGCAGAAGCTAAGGAGCCGATTAAAGTCCATACCTATTACAAACAGTGGGCTGAGAGTAATCCTGAGCATCCTCAGCAGGAAGCACTTCATCAACAAGTCACAGCAATGATGAATGCGCACTTTGGCAAAGAGCCCGAACAGTGGGACAACAAAGAGCTGATGGCGCTGATTCGCTCACTCAAAAGTAACAAACCCACAAAGAAGAATGTAAGCACTAAAAATCAGGCATTAGCCCCGCTGGTTCCTGAAAGATAATTACAATTATTTGCCCTGCCAATCCTTAAAAATAAAAAGCTCGCGCCTAACGCGAGCTTTTTATTAACAATTTTCAGCTGCCGCCTGTTAGCTGTTGTTAACGTGCTACTAAATGAAAGCCCCGTATTTAAAGCGCTACCCTCTGACAGTGAAATATCACGTTAACAGCATGTAAAGTTAAAGTTCACCAAAAGAATGGTGGAAAAATTACAACGTTCCTGTTAAAAACAATTCTGTGAGTAAAATATAATGCTTCAACCATATAATAAATTTATACAGGAATTAGTATGAACCAAGCACAACAACCCTTTTTAGCCCGAGTTGCTAACGGAAGTCTGGTTATCCAGATTCTCGTTGGTATCATCGCCGGTATCCTCTTTGCGTCAGTCGCTCCGGAATCAGCCGTCAAAGTCGGTTTTCTTGGTGGTCTTTTCGTTAGCGCCCTGAAAGCCGTTGCCCCTATTCTGGTATTCATCCTGGTCGCTTCTTCTATCGCAAACCAGAAGAAAGGCGCTCATACCAATATGAAGCCAATCATCGTTTTGTACCTGTTCGGTACACTGATGGCTGCCCTGACTGCTGTTATCATGAGTTTCCTTTTTCCAACCACTCTGACTCTGGTAGCAAGTGCAACGAGTGCCACTCCACCGGAAGGCATTACTGAAGTTATCAATACTCTGCTATTCAAGATCGTTGATAACCCAGTTAACGCTCTAATGACGGGTAACTTCATCGGTATCCTGGCATGGGCTATCGCACTAGGTTTTGCCCTTCATCAGGCAAGCGATGCCACTAAGCAAGTTTTCCATGACGTTTCAAACGGCATCACAATGATCGTTCGCTTCGTTATCCGCCTGGCTCCTATCGGTATCTTTGGTCTTGTAGCTAACACTTTCGCAGCAACCGGTTTTTCTGCCATTGCTGGTTATGCTCACCTGCTGGCCGTTCTGCTGGGCTCTATGCTGATTATCGCGCTTGTTGTTAACCCGCTGATTGTTTTCTACAAAACTAAAGAAAACCCATACCCGCTGGTACTGCGCTGTCTGCGTGAAAGTGGTATCACTGCTTTCTTCACACGTAGTTCTGCAGCAAACATTCCGGTAAACATGCAGCTGTGTAAGAACCTTGACCTGCACGAAGATACGTACTCTGTATCAATCCCACTGGGTGCAACCATTAACATGGGTGGTGCGGCAATCACTATCACAGTGCTGACTCTTGCTGCTGTACACACGCTAGGTATTCAGGTTGATATGGCAACAGCAGTACTGCTGAGTGTTGTTGCTGCAGTATCGGCATGTGGTGCATCAGGTGTTGCCGGTGGTTCACTACTGCTGATCCCTCTGGCTTGTAGCCTGTTTGGTATCTCTAATGACGTTGCAATGCAGGTTGTCGCTGTTGGCTTCATCATCGGTGTTATTCAGGATTCTGCTGAAACCGCGCTGAACAGCTCAACAGACGTTATCTTCACTGCTGCTGCATGTAAGGCCTCAGAAGCAAAGATGGAAGCGCCTGAAGCGGCGCAGCAATCATAAAAAAATAAGCAAACACACACATCATAAATAACAAGAGGCAGCCAACTGGCTGCCTCTTTTATTCTTACCTTAATGCCACAGCGACAATCACGCATTAGCTTTACTTTAATGCTACTGAACCTTTGACTTTAGCTCTTCAAATTTATCAGTTAGCTCACCTGCCGTATCTTCAGCCTGATCTCTGGCATCTTCAAAAACGTCCTGAACCTCTTCCATTGAGCGAGAATCGGTCAAATCTTCAATCTGATCTTTATATGTCACACCGATATAGATACCAACACCCACCAGCGCCAACATAATATACTTAAGCATATATTTTCTCATTATTAGGTAAATACAACACTATGATTATACACAGCATAAGCAGGCTTATCTTGTCATCACAGTAAAAACCTACTACGTAGAGGTAGAGGAAAAAATACCAGGCCAAACTTCCCAGTATTTTTTCACAAGATATCCCATATAAAAAACAGCTCCACTTGGAAGCTGTTTTTTATACTAAAGACGTTAACTTATTTTACTAAGCTAATTAGTGACTTACCCAAAAGCCACTCAAGC
Source organism: uncultured Photobacterium sp. (assembly GCF_947502415.1). Lineage (GTDB taxonomy): Bacteria > Pseudomonadota > Gammaproteobacteria > Enterobacterales > Vibrionaceae > Photobacterium. Next base: position 4,317 of record NZ_CANMZV010000016.1, read on the forward strand.
TCTTTGTCGCTACCGTCACCAAATCGCTCCTGACACAACGCATACAGGCGCTCAATACCACGTTTGGCAAACTCATCCGTTTCTTCAGCAGAAGCAATGTGATGGAAAAGCAAGCGTAAAGTCGCACGGAATTTCTCATCGTCAAGCGCGGCTAACCAGCTTTTGACGAATCCATCCATACCATTTTCTAAATCAAGCTTATCGACAAACAAACGGAAAATCCGTCCGTCTAAAGCATTAGCAAAATCTTTCTTCTTAGGGAAGTGATGACTAATACCTGTTCGTGAAATACCTGTCTGCTTGCTTAATGTTGTGTATGACATCTTGTCATAACCCAGTGTCAGGATCTGATCTACAACAGCATCCATGATCTTCTGGATTGTAATCTCTGTATCTTCTTTACTACGCTTTGGCATAATGAGTTGACTCTTTATACTTTTTATTACATCAACAAAAAACCATCGAAAAACTATCCGATGGAATATCTCAAGTTATGGTTATCCGTTGCTGTTCGAGCAATATTACAAAATGCTATCCTGTTAACTAGTATTCTTGCTGATTTTTTCTATTTTTCAAACCATAACACGAAAAACCTGAATACCTATGCGAAAAATTATAAAAATGACTATAAATTCAGGCAAATAGAGCACATTTATCGGACTGTTAATAGCATTGATGCATAACAAATAACGATTTGTACTCAACTAATTTCACAACAATACAAAGCAGAAATCATCCGCTAGCCTTCGCCTTATCATAAGTACCAACCTGCACATAAAGCTTCCAAGACCACAAGAAAAACATACACTTGTTTAAACTTCCCGATCGAAACATTAACAAAAGGTTAAATTTATTTGACATCGGTCACTCTTTTTTCATACTTTGATACAGGACTTTCATGAAAAACAGGTACTTGACGGCCTAGCCAAGAGAGCTTTAAATTAACAAAGTGGTAACATCAACAAGGACGATATTATGACTTTACCTCTGCCCACGGAACGCATAAGAGACACAATCATGACGCAGCCCCTACCGAATGAGATGATTTTAAAATGGGCAGCAGAACGCCCGAACGAAATCTATCTTCGTCAGATTATTAACCGCCAGTTCGTCGACTTCACCTATGCTCAAGTTGCGGACAAGGCCCTTCGTCTCGTCAGTGCGTTACGCAGTATGGGCGTTCAGCCAGGTGATCGTGTTGCACTAATGTCAAAAAACTGCGCCGAATGGTTCATTACTGACCTCGCACTAATGCTGGGTGGTTACATCAGCGTCCCAATCTTCCCCACAGCCGGGCCTGAAACCATCGAACACTGTGTAACTCATAGTGAGTCAAAAGTACTCTTGATTGGTAAGCTGGATGACAGTAAAGCCGTTAATTTAATTCTAGAAAAATACCCTGCTTTACCGACAGTTTCTTTCCCATACCCTAGTGCGCCTCCTTGTAAATACGAATTAAATACCTTGCTCTCAGAAAATGAGCCAAGTAAAGACCGTCCTCAACACAAACCCAACGATTTGATGTCTATTGTATACACCTCTGGTACTTCGGGACTGCCAAAAGGTGCAATGCTGACCTACGGTGCTTTTGCCTGGACTGCCCAGCGGTTAATTGACCATATCGGTATGCAAGATGACGAACGCCTGTTCTCCTACCTGCCACTAGCTCATATTACCGAGCGTGTATACATCTTTGGTTCATCGGTTATGGCTGGGATGCAAGTAGCATTCCCTGAATCACTGGATACCTTTATCGATGATATGAAGATGCAACGCCCAACCCTGTTTATTTCAGTTCCACGCCTATGGACTTTATTCCAGCAGCGCATTCTGGAGAAACTGCCACAGGGCAAATTAAACATTTTACTGAAAATCCCGTTTATCTCCGGCGTAATCAAACGCAAGCTGGCCGACGGCCTTGGTTTGAACAAAGCCCGAGTCCTGGGCTGTGGCTCAGCGCCAGTCTCTGCGGCACTACTTCGCTGGTATGAAAGTATCGGCCTTCATATCACGGAAGCCTGGGGTATGACTGAATCTTTCGCCTACAGCACCATTAACCACCCATTCCGTAGCGAGAAGATCGGTACGGTAGGTAATGCCGGCCCAGGAATTGAGATTAAAATTGCGGATGATGAAGAGATTCTGGTTCGAGGTGCTGGCCTGTTCTCAGGTTACTATAAAAACGAAGAAGCCTCCAAAGAGTGCTTTGATGATGACGGCTGGCTACATACCGGTGATATTGGTTTCCTCGATGATGAAGGCTACCTCTCTATCCAAGGGCGTAAGAACGATACATTCAAGACAGCCAAAGGTAAATTTGTTGCCCCTGTTCCGATTGAAAAACGCCTGTTCGAGCTCAGCAATATAGAAATGATGTGTGTAGTCGGATCTGGTATGCCTGGTCCAATCTTACTTGCTATTCCACATGATTTCCCTAACTTTGACTATGAACGTTATGAACGCAAGGTCACTGAGATCATCAATACCATTAACGTAGAGATGGAATCTCACGCCAGGATCAAGGGTGTACTGATGGTTGAGGAACCATGGAGCATTGAAAACGGCTTGCTGACCCCAACCCTGAAAATCAAGCGTCACCTGCTTGAGAAAAAATACCACGACATCGGTGCCCATTGGCCGAAAGGTAAGCTAATACAATGGGAAAAAGATTTACCTAACAAGTAATAAGTACCTCGAAATAGTCCGTAAACCGCCTGCCATCACAGGCGGTTTTATTTTTCTTCGTTCAAAATTGAATTCATACTCAAGCTGTAGCATTATCCTGAAGTCAAAAGATGGAAGTAATACCAGAGCGCTCCCGAAGGGCGAGTTTAAAAGGACAATTAGGCTCATGATGACTCAAAGCCTGAAAAATGCACTGAATGCCTATAACAGTAATAACAGGAACAATTACCCGCTTAACGGCAGGAAAGTCACTAACCTTGAAGCTGTCGAACACTACCTTTGTCAGGCTATTTCTCTTTCACCCGAACATTTCGGACTGCCGTTAACCATTGCTAATATGCAGTCATTTCGCGGAAAAATCAGCGAGGCTCTTAAAGGCTACCAACAGAGTCTGCTTTCAGCCACAACGAGCGATGAGCAATGTATCGCACTTACTTATCTAACAGTTTGGCATCATTATAATGGCGACATAAAAGCGGCTGACAATTACCTCAGCCAGTTTCGACAAATCAATACCGAGCAAACAAATCGAGTTCAGCACCTCTTAGCGCATACCTGCGCCATACTAACGAAGCCACTTTGCTACCTTTCTGGTAGGAATAGCCTCAAATCAACACAACAACCAAACGGTAAACACGCCATTATAATCATGGGATATATGCTAAATAACGATGGAACCATGACTAACCGTCTGGTTCAGCGTCTAAAGGTTGCCCAACAATTATCACAACAGTTTCCTGCCAGCCTGATTGTTGTGACAGGCGGAGTTGCTAAAAACGGAAAGACAGAGTCGCAGCAGATGAAGCTCTGGCTCATAGAAAATCGTTTGGCGGCAAAACGTATCATCGAAGAAGATCAGGCTATCAATACCATCGATAATGCCATTTTCACCCTGGGTATTTTGGAAAAAATGCAAGTCCGAAGCGCAACGATCATCAGTGGCTCAAACCATGTCCACCGCTCGCAAATCCTATTTGAGATCCTGAAAACTAAAAGAGAAAGCACACCAATTACTTTTAATCATTGTGCAGTCAACGACGGATTATTGACCGAAGCACACCCTATCGGACAGATTCGGTTAAATTGCTATATCGACGCACTTAGAGCTTTTGGCCTTCCAGCCTTCAACTGCGAACCTTTTGTGCAGGTTTAATATCAAACAAAAACAACTTTAGAATCATAACTAAAGAATACGTCTTCATTAGAAGTTTTTTTATAATTTATGACGCATCAACTATTTGTTGACCTAATCCACAAGCTTATATGAGATAACATACAATTGCTTAATACCCGGATAGATTTCTTGAATTACCTCTTTAAGCACAGGTAAGGACATGTTTTCTTGTTCCGCATGAAAATCTGATAGCTCATCAAACAAGATTGGCTTTACCGACAAAATTTCTAAATGGCAAAATTCTCTTCCATCTTCAAAAGTGGAAACATGAACTATCGTTCCTGGCTCATAATTTCTTTCAGACTCATCTCGAATCGTTATCGTCTTTTTATTCGCTAAGATATCTGCTTCAAAACGTTCAAAGAAAGTCATTGTCGTTAGTGCTGTCATGGTAAACCGTTATATTAGTTTTTAGTGAGGCCCATTGTACCTCAATCAACTTTTAGTCAAAGCACATAACACTACACACATGTACCTATTGCTGAGTAGATACAAAATATAAACTTCGCAACCAAAGCTCAGCGGGGAGCATTCCCCCCTCTATGGTATATAAAAAACACCCAACTACACCGACGTTTCTGCTATAAAAGCATTCAGATATTAAAGTGATTTATGTCTCGCTCCCAGTACGTTAAACTCACCCTCAAGTTTCAATATCTGCATATTCGTAAGCACTGGTGACAAAATGCCTGACACAACAAGTCTAAAAAGCCTTATGCCGTCATCGGCTACTTACCCCATATCGTTAGCTCGCGTCTTTAGTACCCAAAACGGCACAGCTAAAATAAAAAAGAGTTAAAAATCAAATGAGTAGTCAGACTATCCAATGGTTCCCGGGCCACATGCACAAGGCTCGTAAAGAGATCGAAGAAGTACTTCCAAAGATCGATGTCATCATTGAGGTACTTGATGCGCGCATTCCTTTCAGCAGTGAAAACCCGCTGATCAAAACATTTCGTGAAAAAAACGCCAAGCCTGTCGTTAAAGTACTGAACAAGCGAGACCTGGCCGACCCAGAAATGACCCAGATGTGGATTGAACACCTTGAAAAAGAGCAAGGTGTAAAAGCGATTGCCATCACTACCGAAAACATTAACGAAGTAAACAAAATCACCGAGCTTTGCCGCAAGCTTGCACCGCACCGTGAGGAAATGGGCAAAAACATTCGTACCATGATCATGGGCATCCCGAATGTGGGTAAATCAACCATCATCAATACACTTGCAGGCCGCACAATTGCAGTAACCGGTAACCAACCAGCAGTAACCCGCCAGCAGCAGCGTATTAACCTGCAAAACGGCATTGTCCTGTCTGATACGCCGGGGATCCTGTGGCCTAAAGTTGAAAATCCACACAGTGGTTTCCGCCTGGCCGCAACCGGTGCCGTTAAAGATACGGCAATGGACTATATCGATGTGGCATTCTTCACTGTTGAATACCTGAAAGAAGCCTATCCGGAGCTAATCAAGGCGCGATATAACCTTGATGATGAACTACCAGAAACTGAAATTGAATTAATGGAAGAGATCGGACGTAAACGTGGCTGCCTGAAAAGTGGTGGCCGAGTCGATCTTCACAAAGCCTCTGAAATTCTTATCAATGAGCTACGTAATGGCACGCTTGGTCATATCACGATGGAACGCCCTGAGATGATCACCCAAGAGCTGATTGATGTCGCTGTTGAGTCTGAGCGTAAAGCTGAAGAAAAAGCGAAGAAAAAAGAAGAGCGCCGCAAGCGTTACCTTCGTAATAAGCGCTAAAACCAAGCTAGCTTAAAACTGAATTATTTACAGGGTTAAAGCCAGTCATTTTGACTGGCTTTAATTTAATATTATCTGTTACATCAAAGCATTAATTGTTTTTCAGTTGCCCCATATTGAGCTTATGTGTATTCAATCCGAGAGATTGCCTTCTTTCCCAAAGACAGTCGCTTTTTTCACACTTCAAACGTATCCGGCAGTCAATCGGAAACTATACTTTGAGTTAGAAAAAAGAAAGTACTGCTCCCCCCGCTACTGGGGAGCAGTACTGTAACGTCATCAGACAAAGTGACTATGTACCGACTAACAACGGTGCTTCGTCTTTCAGCCTGCAAGGGACTAGAAAAAGGTCAGCCTGAGAGCCGAAGTGCCATCGTCCATTAGATATATAGCAAATCTAACGCCAACTTTTTGCCATTTAAAATTCAATAACTTAAAAAAATCAGCGTCCCACAACGCACCATAAAGAGGAATACTTGCACTATTGCGATGCTCCACGACCCAAAATCTAAGTGTTCTGATTAGATCCCCCCTTCCATTTATCTAAATATGATGCCCTTCAAAATTTTTTTTCATTGCTAGCGCAAAAAACCACTTAAAATCAGCTTTTACAGCTCTAATCATTACTTGATAAGTAAAAATTAAGAAACCACAATAAAAACAAGTAACCAATTGATTTAAATACGTATAAATAAAACTCTTACAGCAATTAAAACCCCAAAATGGACATAGCTCTAACTATTAATCTACAAATTTACCTCAAATAATAAAAACAGTGCCATCACATTAGTTTTTCTCATTTTACGAATTCAAAATAAACCTTCATATTCCCCCCCGTTTTCATCCGAAAACCATTTATTTGCTGCCTTGCCAACACCCTGTGGAAGCATCCTGCTTTCTTAGAACTTAACCATTATTATGGTTAACATGTTGTTGTTAATGGATTTTTATAACTTAATTTATTTATGTGGAGACTACGGTAGTGACACTCAACACTACTTGTCGCAAAAGCGAAGGCATTTTTGTGCCAGTTGCAGGACTGACTTTATTTGCAATTGCTTCCGGCTACCTAATGAGCTTAATTCCCCTTTCTTTGGCAAGTTTTAAGATCGAGACAAGTTATGCAAGCTGGTTAGCAAGCACTTATTATATTGGCTTATTAGTTGGTTCAATGATGATCGAGCCAATTATTGCCAAGATTGGTCATCGCTTTGCATTTATTAGTTTCCTCGTACTATTAGCAACCACTGTTGTTATTCAGGCTCTTTTTCCCAACAAAGATGCCTGGCTATTAATGCGGTTAATTGCTGGTATGGCTGTCGCAGGTATCTTTGTTGTTGTGGAGTCTTGGCTGCTGATCGGCGATAGTGCAAAAGAGAGAGCAAAGCGCCTTGGCATCTATATGACTTCACTATATGGCGGGTCAACTATCGGACAGCTTGGTGTTGGCATCATCGGCACACAAGGCTTTGCACCATTTATTACCGTTCTGGTATTACTGTTTGCAGCGATACTGCCACCTATGATGATACGCCAGGGGCAGCCAAACATTACCCAACACCAAAGCCTATCTGCCAGGCAAATAAGTCGCCTTAGTAAGCCCGCGATTATTGGTTGTATTACTTCAGGCGTGGTAATGGGTAGTATTTACGGCCTGATGCCTTTAGCATTAAAACAAAATCAACTTGATACTGATAAAATTGGTGTCTTAATGGCCGCAATAATCCTTGGCGGTATGATTATTCAGCCAATCATCGGCAGACTATCTGTAAAAATGAGCAAGACTTTGCTACTTGCCATGATGTCGCTATTAGGGGTATTTGCAATTGGCCTGACTTACCTGTCGGAACATTATTTACTGCTAGCCGGAGCATTAGCTCTATTGGGAATGTCGGCTTTTGCCCTCTACCCAATTTCAATCACCCTGGCATGTGACAACCTAGACTCTTCATTCATTGTTGCGGCAACGCAGGTCATGCTATTTAGCTACAGTATTGGTTCTGCATTGGGCCCGGTGGGAGCTAATCAGTTCATGTCAAAAGCCAATGGCTTGATGGACTTTTTCTTTGTCGTGTTGCTAGCCACAGCTATCTATATGTTGTTAGCCAGCATCCGTCGTAAAACAACGGTACTGGCAAGCTAGAAACAACAACGCCGCGATATAATAATCACGGCGTTCTGTTTTTCTTTTACCCAAAAAAGAGCGGGCGCGACATCTGTCGCGCCCTTAGGTCTTACCTGCAGCAATCCGGCTACTACAGTGCTCCCTGCATCATTCCGTGATTAGGCTGATTCCTTCAGCATAGTCCTTTAGTCTCTATCCTAGAGATGTCCTATTGGTCTAACCCTGACCCGTCGAAGCGTCCTGTTTCGACTCTCTTCTCCTTCCTGGAGGTGTCCCATACTTCTTCCTGAAGCGGTCCTTTTTGTCGTCCTGACTGGCAAGTGTCCTACCTACCATATCGGTTCCATCCGATTATCCCTTCACAGTCCATGTTCGATAAATCATCCTGATCTACCGTCCTCATCCTGAGGTTGCCAACATCCCTGGCTGCTTTCCTGTTCCGTTCCGTCAGTTCCTTCCGACAGAGTTAAGATTACGATAATTGAGAATCGAAGCAATACCCTAACGTCACACTTTTTTCTCAAAATCACATAAAATTTCAGACTATAACGTTAAACCATTGAACATTAACGAACTTAATTAAATGAAAAACTAAATCTCAAACATAATTATTCTACTATCCCACGTATTTGTAAGAGATATCTCACAAATAAAATCGGTAAAAGGCCAAACCACTCACAAGCCTTATCGTTGCTTTTATCCTCATGTTTATGATTTGCAGTTAATTTGCATAATCAGTTAACTGACTGAACACATTGTTCAAGCTTTTCTAGCAACACTTCTTTCTTAAACGGCTTCGCGATATAATCATCCATTCCGACGTCATAGCACTTCTTGATATCTTCATCCAATACACTGGCCGTAAGCGCAATAATTGGCAACCGATAACCTGAATTTTTCTTACTCTCCCAACGCCGAATCTCCTTCGTTGCAGTAAACCCATCCATTACCGGCATCATGCAATCCATCAAAATCGCAGTGTATCGCTTACCTTGCTTAACGGCCTCCAATGCTTCCTGACCGTTATTTGCCAGTTCATATTGATAACCCGCTTTTTTTAAAAACAGTGAAGCGACTTTCTGGTTCACAAGGTTATCTTCCACAACCAGTACTACATCAGCCAAGTCATCATTACCAGCCTCCGAAGAGGCTTCTATTGAAGCAGGTGAAATAAAATCTGGTTTAACAATAGGCTGTATACCAACGTTCGATACAGCCAATTTCAAAGCTTTGCTAAAGCGATTACCCAACAAAGGCAATGTCACGATACCATCCACATCTGAACCAAAATCATGACTATCTCTGCAATGGTGTCGGCATAGTACTAAGGCCGCATTAGGCAATCTCTGTCGAATAACAGCAAATTCTTCTCGATATTCACAATGTTCCGGCGGACAATACAGCACGAGATCATAAACATCATGGTCTTCACTCAGTAACGATATTGACTTAAGAATGTCGCAACTCATTCCCCATTTGTCACACTCCGCCACAATATCGCAGGCACCTCCATGGCGATCATCAGTAATCAACACACAGCGCCTACCTAATAGCTCTGGGATTGATTTCGTTACTTCCGTACCAATCTCGACATCGATTGAAAAATAAAAATTACTGCCCACGCCTTTTTCGGAGAAGAGCTGAATCTCTCCTCCCATTAATTCAACTAACTGACGACAAATAGTCAGCCCCAGCCCTGTACCACCAAAACGACGTGTAATTGAGCCATCTTCCTGAACAAATGGTGCAAAAATCTGGTTCTGTTTATCTTCAGCAATACCAACTCCGGTATCCATTACTGAAAACGTCAATGCCATTATATTTTCTTCTTTCTCTCGGCTATCAATGACTAAGCTGATTGTCCCACCTTTAGTAAACTTCACGGCATTAGACATTAAATTCATCAAGATCTGACGTAATCTATGCTCATCCACGATCACTGAATCCGGAATTTCTGAATCTACCATGACCCTCAATTCATTATGCGATTCAGCAGCCTTAGCCATTACAATACTGGTAGTATCGTAAGCAATTTCTCGAACATTGCATTCATATGGTGACATAACCAAATTGCCAGATTCGATTTTGGACAAATCCAAGATATCGTTAATCAACAATAGTAAGGTCTGCGAAGATGTTTCTATTGTCTGAAGATACTCAGATTGAGAGGGATTCAGGCTAGTTTCAGCCAATATGCCCGACATACCGACAATACCGTTTAACGGTGTCCGTATTTCATGTGACATATTGGCCAAAAACGTACTTTTGGCGATATTGGCCTTTTCCGCTTCCTCTTTAGCCTTCAAAAGAATATGCCTGTTATGGCACCGTTCCTCGATTAACATATTCAATTGCTTAGAAAAAAATGTAAACTCATCATTTCCATCTTCAATTACTTTTATTTTGCTATCAGGCACTTCCTCTATACGAGTCATGATTTTTATTATATGACCTAAATAGAAAATAACCCTCCGGGCTAGATTACCGCCCAAATAACAGATAAAGATAAGAGATAGTGTTATCAGGATCACATATGAAAGCATTAGTTTCTTGGCAAAATCTGCCAAGTAATTTATTTCCGATACTAGTTGGTTGCTAATTTCATAGACTACAAACTGAATCAACCGAAATCGCTCATCAAAAGCCTTCATTCCATAATTCAACTCATGATCTTTTTCAATATCAGTTAATATTGCATTGCGCAACTTATAACTATTAGCAAAAGCCGGATTAACAAAGGTTTTGCTCAGCAACTCTATCTGTGCAGGCGTTGCATTTATTGAAAGGTATCGGTCAATAAATAGCTGTTGCCTCTCAATAGTTGTTGTTAATAGGCTCTTAAACTCACTTTCATCTTCTGCAACACCATCAATAAGAAGGTGGATGTACCAATTTTCCTGCTGAGCCCATAACTGTAACCACTGCAATTGATATAAAACAAGCAGTTTCTGTTCAATTTCTTTTTCACCAACATCTACAACATTTCTTTCCAAGTTTTTTATTGACTGCTCAATCACATCTGTCGCCCAATTCGACCAGTCATCAATTTCATCCCTACCGACGCTATCGAAATTCGCCATGGCATCCATCATATCTTGAACAACAATTGAGGCATTTTCTTTTTCACCACCTTGAAATACGTTATCAATCAAGCTGAAATAATCCGATACTGCTTCTTTAGCTTTTCGCTTCGCATCTATATTATTTTTATTGTGAAGTCGGTCTGTTCTTAGCTCATGAATTGACGATGCAAAAATAGAGGTTTCATCGAGAAGTTTGATTTCTGCCACAAGAATATTTAATGCTCTGACTTTCCCATACAGCTCTTTTAATTCCAAAACCGTAAATATCGAAGAAAACGTGAGCGGCAGCACAACCAATAACAAAAGCCTTGTTTTTATTGATATTTTATTTAACAGGCTCATATCCTCTCCTTTAGTAGAAACCTCTCATGACTATTTGTACCTACATACATGTATACTATTATTTATAGCAGGATAAATTTATCAAATTGGATTTTTTAATGTACAAAGGACTGAAGTATAAAAGTTTTATATCCCTTATTACATTATGGGGACTTTTGTTTTTCCCATCCTTTTCAACATTTTCAGCCAGCGACAATGCAAAGGATATCGAGTTTGCAGTATTTTCTTTGAATAGCGAGTTACCAAACCTTACAAAAAGCAAGGCTCGAATGCTCTATAAGGGAAGAACGAAGAAATTAAATGGCAGTATCAAAATCGTTCTGGTTGATTTACCTGAAACCTCAATATTAAGAGAAGACTTTTATAATATGTTACTTGGAAAGTCCATTTCTCAGATGAATGGTTATTGGGCAAGTTTGTCCTTCTCAGGAAAAGGAACACCACCTAAAGAGCTCAATAGTGACGATATAAAAGAGATTATCGAATGGTTAAATAACAATCCTAATGGAATCGCATATGCGCCTGTCAGTTCAGTTCCCGCTGGTGCAAACATTCTCATCACAATCTTACAGGGAGAGTAAGATGATGAAGCTTTCAAACATTTTAACACTATCACTTTTCAGTTTTGCCGGCTCTTCATTTGCAACTATCGACATCACTGATAACTTCTCCGTTAGCGGTTTTGGTTCTACTTCCGTCACCAAATCAAATAACGCTACTCCACTCTTTGTTCACAGAGAAATTACAGATAATAGCTGTTACGACTGTGACACGACCTTTGGTCTTCAGGCTGATTGGCTAATTACGGATGATATTAATGCTTCTGTACAGGTAGTAAAACGCCCACAGGATAACTGGTCTGATCCGGAATTAGAATGGGCTTATCTTGCTTACCAAGATGATAATCTGACTTTCAAAGGCGGACGCCTGAGGATCCCGCTTTTCTTGGCTTCTGAATATTACTATGTCGGCCAGGCCTATACCTGGAGCCGCCCGCCACAAGAAGTCTACGACAGCCTTCTCGGTTTTACCTTCTTTGATGGCCTATCAGCACGCTGGCAAGCAGATATCTCTGACGACACAGCAGTGACAGTGTCACCTTATTATGGGTTCGAGCGTGACAATACCACCGAAGTTGGCCCAGACAAGATCACATTTGATACAGAGAGAGTTGCCGGTATCTCGATGGATGTCAGCGGATTTAACTATCGTATCCATGCTGGCTTTATGCACACACAATTTGAAATGACCCCTCTAATGGCTCCGTCTATAGATAAACTAAATATCTACACTCTCGGCGTCGAGTACAGCCTAGATGACTGGCTTTTTATGACGGAGATGCAAACAGATAGTACCCAAACAAACTGGTATTTAAGCGGAGCATATAATATTGGCGACTTTACCCCTTACCTTGTCTACGGAGAAAGCCACCACCGACGAAAATCCAATAGTCTGACTGCGGGGGTTCGCTACGACATCACCTACTCCATTTCACTTAACGCTGAATGGCAGGGCGTATACATGACTAACGAAAACTATGAGCAATTTAACACCGGGCAATTTGTCAGACCGCCAAAACTTGTCGGAGAAGATAAAGACGTTCAACTTTATACGTTGATGATAAATTTTGTGTTTTAGCGCTATCGCAGCATCGCTGCTGACACAAGTTCAACAAATGCATCCATAAAGAAGAGGTGCTATCGCCTCTTCTTTATATTCCAATACTGTATTACCTTACCAGCATCGCAGCACCAAATACGCCAGCACTATCGCCCAGTGCCGGTTTAACAATTTGCGTATTCAAGGCAGGGTTAAACAGATGCCGCTCGATAACTTTTGGCCCATACTCATATAAAGCATCAATATTACCGACACCTCCCCCCACGACAATGACATCAGGATCAATAACATTAATGATCTGGGCTACAGCTAGTCCGAACTTTTCAATTAAACGGGTAACTGTATGTTGCGCGAAACTTTCACCCAACTCAGCTTGTTCCACAATCTCCGGCAAGCTTAACCCTCTTTGCGCCAACTTCTGGTAATGGGTTTCCAATCCCTTTCCTGAAATTACCGTTTCCAGGCAACCATTTTTCCCGCAATAACAAGGCTCGCCATTAGGCTCAAGTACATTATGCCCCCACTCTCCGGCAATACCGTGGCAGCCATAAAGAACTTTACCGTTAACAACAATACCAGAGCCAACCCCAGTTCCCATTATGATCCCAAACACCACTTCGGCATCGGGTCTAACTTGTTTGACTATCCCTAGATGAGTTTCTGCCAGAGCAAAACAATTGGCATCATTGGCTAATTTCACCGGCACTTGTAACAATTGCTCCAGATCTTTATCCAGAGCTTTGCCATTAAGTGATGTGGAATTACAGTTTTTCATTACTCGAGTTTGCGGGTCCAGCACACCCGGCGTTCCAAAACCAACGCGCACAGGATACTCACCCACTCTTTCAGCGCATAGTTCAATAAGTTGCTTGATTCGGTACAAAACATGCTCATAACCCCGCGCACCTTCAGTGGCTATTCGCTCGCGTAAGACACACTGATCATCATCATAAGACATTACTGCGCACTCTATTTTAGTGCCGCCCAAATCCACACCCCAGTAATACCGGCTCATTTTGTCTCCACAATTCAGCCAAATGTTATGACATCACATCATAATCTCTGATCCAGCCGTGTTCAGTTAACTAACGCTAGTTTATTGAGATAAAAGCACAGCCGTAGACTGCAACGACATTCGCCGCAAAAAAAGTAAAATCGACCATACTTAAACCGTTAAGCAATTAATCATTATTTAACGGTGGAGATTTTTAGTATGTTTTTGAAAGAGGCGCGCACTGGAGATTTGGTCGATGTTGTCGATATGGCATCACTGATCAACCCTTTCTCACAGCATGTGACTGTTCAGTACCAGTCCGGAGAAGATCTCGCAGAACCAGTTACAGTCGATAAGCATAATTTGTCTTTCCCTTCAGGCGAAAACCTACCAGAGTGCTGGATCAACGGCTATTACCGCCTCCAGCAAAAGTAAGGCTCACTGAACCAATCAAAGAGAAGCAACTCAATAAATGGCCACTCGCCATTAGGCTATTCCCGGCACAATGGCGAGTACCGATGCACCAACTAGAAAAGCACAACCTTAAATCAAACAAATTCAGGAACTAAAAGTATATAGCGACAAACGCTGCGCAATTTGCGTTGTCAGCCGGTCAAGCCCTTCCGACAAGGCCATTACCTGAGCTTCATACCCATCTTGCGCCAGAGGCACCTGAAAAGAAAACGGATACACGCCACGCAGATTGCCGTCGCTATCTAACAGTAACCACTCGCCAGCTAGCTTTGCCATTCCTGAATAATGTCCGTTGAACTGACTAACTCTAACCTGAATACGGGGCAAATCTGACGTGGCCAGTGCTGGGGTTAGTTCCGTTGGCCAATACCGATTCTGCTTATAACGCAAATCATGATTGATCCTGCGTGTTAGTTGCTTGCTAATCGACTCGGCCCATAAATTTTGCTGCGCCTGTACAACTTCCGTTTCGCTCAACTGGTACACCAAGCCAGTACCCGATAGATGTTCGGCCATTTCCACCGGACGGATCACCAACAGAGGCTGATTTGTGCCATTAACAATCAGCTGTTCTTCACGCCCTTTTTCCTGCCCATTAACAGGCAATAAAAAGGTAGTGCTGACACCCTCAGGCTGACTGCTGCACCCACTAAGCAAGCCTGCCAATATAATTAGCCACTTATGCATTACTTAGCCCCCTTAACCGGAATCGGGTCTTTCGCTTTCTCACCGGTAAATATCAAAGAATTTGGCTTATCATTAAGCTGGCGAAGCACTGGCTGAAGCTCCAGCATGACCTGCTCGAAGCGTGCTAAAGCCTGTTCCAGATTACGATAAGGCTCTGCATCAGGGCCAAAGCCATTTAACGTATCTTGAATTTGCTGTAAGCTCCCGCGAATTTCCCCCGGAATTGCCTTTGTATCCTTCTGTGCCAGCAATACCGCTAGCTCATTAGCCATATTTTCCGCAGCCAATAATGTTTTCTGTGAAGCATCAAGGCTCAGATTAAGGCTCACCAAGGTGTCTTCTACGGGTAATTCCTCGATTTTTGTCAGTATCGAACCAAGTTGCTTCTGTATTTGAGCAAAACCACCAGCTTTGGTCGGAAAAATATCGTACTTACTATACTTGCCTAATTCAGGCATCACCTCATCAGGATAAACTTCAGTGTCCACCAACAAGGCACCCGTTAACAAGTTTCCCGTTTTCAGCGAGGCCCGAAGCCCGAGCTTGAACTCTTGTTCCAGGCTCATTTTCAATCGCGGCAAGCTCTCTTCCTCCACTTCCCCGTATATCCGACCCAATTCTATTCGAACCAGGACAGGGATCTGTCTGTTAGAAAAGCCATCCCGATCACTAGGTAATTCAAGTGGTACTTTCCTGACAGTTCCAATCCGAAGCCCCCGATACTCCACAGGCGCTCCTGGATTTAATCCGCGAACCGATTCATCAAATAACATGACATATTCAAGATACTCATCAAAAAATCGCTCACGCACCTGCTTGAGATTGTTATAAAGCCTGAAGCGGGACATATCTTTGGTGATCAGTTCACCAGGCTCATTGCCTTTAGGCACCCTAAAACTAACGCCCCCAGTGATAAGAGACTCAATCGAGCCAATCTGAAGGCTGAATCCCTCTGCCGACATTTTCAAATCAACGCCAGATGTCAGCCAAAAACGGGTTTTCTTGCGGATCAAGCTATCGTATGGCTCAAAGATAAAAAGCTGGTAATTGGCCTTCTTGGCTTCCGGTTCAAACGTCATCTTTTCGACCCTACCGACAGTGAATCCTTCATAAAGCACCGGATCGCCCACGCCAAGCTTACCCGCTTCCTTATGATAGAGAACCAACCTCAATCCCTTTGCATCCGGCGGGGCAACCGGCGGTACTTCCAACACATCAAATTCAAACTTTTCCTCTTTCCCGCTACCAGGCTGCAACTGAACATAAGCGCCAGATAACAAAGTTTCGAGGCCTGAGACCCCCTCTTTACCAATCCGGGGTTTTACCACCCAAAACAAAGTATCTTCACGCAACATACGGGCAGCATCTTTATTAATTTGCGCCGTGGCAATGATGGCGCTGTAATCATCATTCAGCCGAACATCACTGATCACCCCCACAGTCACGTTCAGTGCCTTCACTTCCGTTTTGCCAACCTCTATCCCCTCAGCAGTACTTAATAAAAGCGTTACTTCTGGCCCCTTGCTGGTCACGTACTGAGCCAGCATCCAGATACCAATCCCTAAAGCGATGACAGGTACAAGCCAGATAGAAGAAATCTGCTTCAGGTTTTGCACATCCGCCTTTTGATACTTGTCATCATTCATAGTCTGCCTTCTTTTGCTCCGTCGCTTCCAAGCGTGGGGGAGATTCCGATTCAGTCCAAAATACCCTAGGATCAAACACCATCGCCGACAGCATTGTTAATACCACAACACAGGCAAATGAAAGTGCCGCAGGCCCTGGATAGATAGCCATCAAGTTCTGCAACTGCACCAGAGCGACTAATATGGCAACAACAAAAATATCAATCATTGACCATCGCCCGATTAACTCTGTGATCCGGTACATGCGTAACCTCTGTATCGCCTGCCGCGAATCGAGATCACTCACGCGCTGCGCATTAATATAGAGCCAGGATAAAGCAAAAATCTTGGCTAGCGGGATCACCACGCTAGCCAGAAAAATCACCGCTGCAATAGGGTAAGAACCCAACTGCCATAGCAATACAATCCCCCCGATAATGGTTGAACCTTCCGATTTTCCGAGGCTCACGGTATACATCATCGGATACAAATTTGCCGGAATAAAAAATATCGCAGCAGCAACCAGCAGAGCCCAACAGCGCTGAAGGCTGTGTCGCGGGCTATACGGGTGCAACAGGCCGCCACAACGGATACAAATCGCGTGACCACTATCAGGCAATGGATTTAACTGGGCGCAAATATGGCAACTGACATGATTAACAGAGTGATGACTGTCTCCGGGGATCACTCCCGGCAGCGGATGCATCGGCATAATCTGTAACCAGAGCCAGGTTCTATCAACCATGGACACACACTTAATCACCAACATGGTATAAATACAGAACGCCCAAAAAGACATTCCCAAACCGACATCAGCCATCGATGCGATTTTTATAAGGCTAACCAGCACACCAATTAAAAAAACATCGACCATCAGCCAAGGTTCAATACGGCACATACTGCGGAAAAGACGCATATTGTGCAGGCTCTCTCCGGCGGGTTTGCCTTCGGCCTGCCGTTTTCTCGCCAGCCAGTACAAATACAGCACAATAAAAATATACACTGCAGGTAAGAGCACCACGGTAAGCAGCAGCAAAACCGCCAACAAGCTATTTTCAAAATTATTGAGCATTTCTACGGCGTGAAGCAGCGAGATTTCTTGCTTGATCCCCTGAACACTAAACGACATAAAGGGAAAACTGATACTCAGCACCAGCATAATCAGACAGGCTACGCCATACGATAACGGGCGCTGTAGCGGCAAACTTATGTGTTTAGCCAGCGTATGACCGCAGCGAGGACAGGACGCCTTCTGTCCATCATCCAAAATTGGTAGCTCGGTGACCAAACCGCACTCTTCGCAGCCAATATATATTTGAGACACCGGAGGCCCGCTCATCATCTACCTTCATTACGCTCTTTCAAATCAGTATAGAAAACCTCAGCGAAATACCTGCAAGCAAGGTGATAAAAAATGTATAAATACCAACCAGTAACCTCTTTTACACCAAACTGATGCCAATATGATTCACAACCAGTACAGGTAATAAAAATAAAAAACCTCCCAGAAAGGAGGCTAAGTAAAGCAAGATAAAGTGAACGTCTAGTTACAACAAGCTCATATGAGCAAATGTATAAAAGGCTGATCTTAAACATATAGAGGGAACATAAGCGTAAGTACTTCTAATATTCAGTATAGTTAAGAAACGATTGTCCACATGAAACATATGGTTATATTAATCAAACATTGTCTAAAATTATGCGTTCAATGATTGGTATACCAAATCCGTCTTCGCGGCACAGATAAAATCATTTCTGTGCAAGCCTCTTACCGAATGGCTCCACCAGCACACCGTTACTTTCCCCCACTCCAACGTAATAGCCGGATGATGAAATTCCGCTTCTGCCAATTCCGCTATCTTGTCTGTAAATGCCCATGCCTGCTTAAAGTTCTTAAAGGTATAAACCCGTTCCAGCTGGTTAATTCCTTCCCGGTTATACACATTCCAATCAGGTACATTTTGTGAAAGCTCTATTACTTCATGATCGGTGAGCATTGGTGCCCCGACATGGCAAGCCTCACATTTGAGTTGATGTAATTCAGACATAATCTCCAATTGTCTCCTTGTTTTTCGGTGGAAATACAGGTGCATGCAACCCCAGTTTTTTAGCTTGCTGCACCATGCCCATAATGTCTTTCTGAGCAAGCTGATAAAGCTGCGCTATACCATCAATAACAAAGTATATAGGCTGCATGATATCGATCCGGTAAGGCGTACGCATAATATCAACCGGATCAAATGCATGGTAAATAGGCTTGTCACTGGTTACCGCATATTCTGTCTCTCCGGGTGAAGACAAAATCCCTCCTCCATAAATCCTAATATCACCGTTTTGCCGTAGTAGCCCGAACTCAACGGTAAACCAGTACAAACGAGCCAGGTAAACTCGATCCTCTTTACTGGCCTGATAGCCTAGCCGGCCATAAGTGTGGGTAAACTCAGCAAAGGCAGGATTGGTCAGCATTGCACAATGACCGAAGATTTCATGAAAAAAGTCCGGCTCCTGCAGGTAATCAAATTCTTCCCTGCATCGTAAAAATGTCGCAACCGGAAACCGTTTTGTCGCGAGTAAACTGAAAAAACGGTCGAAATTGATCAAGGCCGGCACCTCAACACACTCCCAGCCAGTCGCCGGTTTAAGAACACAATTGATTTCTGCCAGTTGCGGTACTCGATCCATGGGTAAATCCAACAAAGCTAACCCATTGATATATTCATCACAGGCACGGCCTTCTATCACACTCAGCTGACGCGTCACCAAGTCATGCCAAACCCGATTCTCTTCCTCAGACCAGTTAATAAAACCGTTTTCATCCGGCTTTTTTGATACATATTTCGTCGCAGTACCCATAAAAAACCTACTTCATACTTAGTGCTTGTTGTAAGTAAACCTTTCCATGGCATTATTCGATTCTTTCCCTTCTACACCTCAGACACAAACAGTGAAAACTCGCTGTCTTTATTAAGGTTAGGTGTAA
Source organism: uncultured Photobacterium sp. (assembly GCF_947502415.1). Classification (GTDB taxonomy): domain Bacteria; phylum Pseudomonadota; class Gammaproteobacteria; order Enterobacterales; family Vibrionaceae; genus Photobacterium. The sequence goes on from NZ_CANMZV010000016.1 coordinate 23,866, forward strand.
CTCAAGCTAATTTAGAAGCTGGCAACGACAATCAAATCAATATTGGATGTAACATTGTTTTTACATCAAGCTTTATTATTGAGAATGTTCAAAGTAAATAACCCGCCAATCATTACAACAGACAAGCCGGTTCTACTCGCAGCTTTGTAAAATTATCAGCACACAATTTACAGTAATAAGATCTGGTTTTAGTTGTCGGATTCGCCATGCTCAACCAGATTTAACGCATCTGATTAACAAAAAGTTAACCTGCATTTTAGCAGGTCGGCGATAACTGAGGATAGGGTGATGCGGCACTGGTTTCAGTTTCCTATTGTCGAGGGGAAAGCTTCCCGGCAAGCTCACTGCGATTTACCCGAAGCGACCTATGAACGTGAATGCGGGAAGGAAGGCTTCTTCGGCCCGGCCAGTCATATGTACCACGCTAATCCGCCTACCGGCTGGATCGCATGGGAAGGGCCGCTTCGCCCGAGGGCTATCGATACCACCAAACTCAGACAACAAGGAAACACCCCTTGGGACGCAACATTAGTTCTGTATAACAACAACCTTAAAATGCGGGTATGGAACAGCACGCAAAGTATGGATCATTTAGTTCGGAACGGAGACGGCGACGAAGTACTGTTTGTCCATGCTGGCAGCGGCCAGTTGTATTGTGATTACGGCCACCTCTCTTTTCGCGACGGTGACTATATTGTGATCCCAAGGGCAACAAGCTGGCGAATAGAAACCTGTGAGCCGATTTCCCTTCTGCTTATCGAAGCTACCAACAGCAGCTACCAAATGGCTGAGCGTGGGCTGGTCGGTCAGCATGCTGTCTATGATCCCGCAATATTAGAATACGCCCGTATAGATGACGATTTTCTGGCCCAGCAGGACAATAAACAACAATGGCAAGTGTGGCTTAAAGCACGCAATACCATGAATACCATCACCTATCCCTATAATCCGCTTGATGCTCAGGGCTGGAAAGGCAACTTAACAGCATTCAAACTGAACTGGAGGGATATCAGGCCGCTAATGAGCCATCGCTATCATCTACCGCCTTCGGCCCATACGACGTTTGTTGCCGATGGTTTTGTGATCTGCACCTTCGTACCACGTCCGATAGAAAGTGATCCCGAGGCCTTGAAAGTCCCCTTCTACCACAACAATGATGATTACGATGAAGTGCTCTTCTACCATAAAGGCAATTTTTTCAGCCGTGACAATATTGAGGCTGGCATGATCACCCACCATCCTTGTGGCTTCTCGCACGGCCCGCATCCAAAAGCCTTGGCAACCAGTATGGAAAACCCGAAAAAGGAAACCGGTGAAGTAGCAGTGATGCTTGATGCCCGCTGGCCACTGGAAATTGCCGATTTACCTGAAGACGCTGAAAACAAAGACTATGTTTATTCATGGCAGCAGAAGAAATAAACCACACTGAACGGAATGAAAACTGCCGAAAAAATTTACAATGTAAATAAGGAGTCAAGCGTGAAACTAGCTTCTCTAAACCATGGCCGTGACGGACAACTGGTGGTTGTCTCACGAGACTTGACCCAAGCCGTCCACGCCCATGACATTGCACCTACCCTACAGTTCGCCCTCGATAATTGGGATCAGGTTGAAGGCGACCTACAGCACTTATATCGCAACCTCAATGACGGCGTCGCTCACGACGTATTCCCGTTTAACCCGAAACTCTGCGCCTCTCCGCTCCCCCGGGCATACCAATGGGCCGATGGCAGCGCCTATGTCAATCATGTCGAGCTGGTTCGCAAGGCCCGTGGTGCTGAGATGCCCGAGTCATTCTGGACCGATCCCCTGATGTACCAAGGAATGTCTTATAATTTTCTCTCGCCTACGCAGGATATCAAGATTGCCGATGAAAACTGGGGAATAGATTTCGAAGGCGAGGTTGCCGTTATCACTGATGATATTGAAATGGGGACCCGAGCAGAAGAAGTTCATGGCCACATTAAACTGCTAATGCTGGTCAATGACGTTTCATTGCGTAACCTGATCCCGGCCGAGCTTGCCAAAGGCTTTGGCTTCTTCCAGTCCAAACCTGCTTCGGCCTTCTCCCCGGTCACCGTTACTCCCGATGAACTTGGTGATAGCTGGCATGACTTTAAAGTTCATCACCGCCTGACCGTTCACTACAACGATACATTATTCGGCCAGCCCGATGCCGGCACCGATATGACCTTTAACTTCGCAGAACTTATACAACATGCCGCAATAAGCCGCCCACTCTGCGCCGGAACCATTATTGGCTCAGGCACTGTCTCAAACAAAGATAAAGGCGCCGGCTCATGTTGTCTGGCTGAACGACGAATGCTCGAAATCATCGACCATGGCGAAGCCCTGACTCCTTTCATGCGCTTTGGCGACACCGTCAGAATAGAGATGTTTGATAACAACGGCCACTCAATCTTTGGCGCGATTGAACAACAGGTGGTGCGCTACGAACATCGTTACCATGACGAAGACCTGAATCACCACAAACCTACTTAATACAGGCGGAGCAACGATGAAACTTTATGATTATTACCGCTCTTCGGCTTCGTACCGAGTACGAATTGCGCTAAACCTCAAGGGACTCAGCCATGCGCTGTGCCCTATCTCGCTCACTGACAATGAGCAAAATAGCCCGCGCTATGCCTCACTCAACCCAAGCTGCCAAGTTCCGGGACTTGAGACTGAACTTGGTTTACTCGGCCAGTCTCTCGCAATTATGGAATACTTGGAGGAAGTCTATCCATCACCGCCAATTCTCCCCGCCTCACACTGGGAAAAAGCCAAATGCCGGGAAATCGCCCTCACTGTTGCCTGCGATATCCATCCGCTGAACAACCTACGGGTACTGAACTACCTCGACAGCGAATTTGGCGTCAACCAGAACGAGAAAATGATCTGGTATCACCACTGGCTCAATCGTGGCTTTCATGCCCTTGAATCTTTGCTGCATGGACAGGGACATCCTTTTTGCTGCGGCAGTACACCAACCATGGCTGATATCTGCCTGATCCCTCAGCTTTACAACGCAAGACGGTTCCATTTCGATGTCAGTCCTTACCCAACCCTGCTGGCGATTGAGTCTCAGTGCCAGAAGCTTAGTGCTTTCGTAAAAGCACATCCGGACAACCAGAAATAGTCAAGGGCATCCACAATGACAGAAAACAATGAAAAATCGATCTTTCGGACACAAGCCGTCCCCCTGCCGCAAATCATGTGGATGCCGGAAAAAGATCGTATTCATGACAGCCTGCTCTATCGATTTATGGTCGAACTCAGTGAAAAAAAAGACACCCTCTTTCACGATTACAACCAACTCCACCAATGGAGCATTAAACATAGCGAGGAGTTCTGGGAACTTGTCTGGGATTTTTGCCGGGTTCAAGGAAAAAAGCGCCCCCCAATCACCTTCTGTCCACCGCACAGCAAACTCCCTGCCAAAGAGACTCAATGGTTTCCGCACTCAGCCCTTAACTTTGCTGAAAACCTGCTCAAAAACTGGAACCGCCATGCCGCAGCCGATGCCATTGTATTTCACTGCGAAGGCGTACCAGAGAGAAAACAACATCTAAGCTGGCAGCAGCTATACCGCCAGACGTCGCAAGTAGCAACATTCCTTGCAGAAAACGGTGTAAATCAAGGCGATGTCGTCGCGGCCTATATCCCGAATATTCCCCAGGCCATTGTTGCCATGCTGGCAACTACCTCGCTAGGGGCTATCTGGACATCAACATCACCTGATTTCGGCATCGACAGTGTTGTTGAGCGTTTCGGGCAAACCAGTCCCAAAGTGCTGATTTGTGCTGATGGCTACTTTTACAATGGCAACCACCATCATAGCCTGAGCAAGGTTAAGGCCATACTGGCAAGGCTACCGACTGTTGAACAACTACTAATCATCCCCTTTACAGATACTGATACAATTCAGACAATAACCGACAAGCATCAATATACTGTTACATCATGGCCTGCATTACTTGAAAAATACCCCGCGCAAACCATTTCTTTCAATCCCGTGCCCTTTAACCATCCGCTATATATCCTTTACTCATCAGGAACCACAGGAAAACCCAAATGTATTGTTCACAGCACTGGCGGTACATTGCTCAACCACCTCAAGGAGCACCAGCTGCACTGCAATATAAAGTCGGGAGACAGGCTGTTCTATTTCACCACCTGCGGCTGGATGATGTGGAACTGGATGGTCAGCGGCCTAGCCTCAGGCGCAACCTTGGTGCTTTATGACGGTTCCCCTTTCTATCCAAATGGCAAAGTGCTTTGGGACATGGCTGAAGAAGAGGAAATTAACTTGTTCGGCACCGCGTCAAAATACCTCGAAGCTCTGGAAAAACAAGGTTATCAGCCTTCATCAACCCATAATCTGACATCTCTCAACACAGTGTGTTCAACCGGTTCAGTCCTGGCCCCGGAACAGTTTGACTATGTTTACCAGTCCATCAAACCCAACCTTCAACTGGCATCTATTTCCGGCGGTACTGATATCTGCGGCTGCTTTGCCATCGGCAACCCGCTCAACCCTGTCTATCGTGGTGAGTGCCAGGGCCGCGCCCTCGGTATGGATGTTCAGGTCTTTGACGATAACGGGCACCATCTGTACCAGCACCAAGGTGAATTAGTTTGTTGTAACAGCTTCCCTAACCAACCCATCGGATTCTGGAATGATACGGACGGGAGCCACTACCACAATGCATACTGGAACCGATTCGACGGTGTTTGGCATCATGGTGACTTTGTCGAGCTTAGCGAAACCGGCGGCATGATCTTCTACGGCCGCTCCGACGCAGTACTTAACCCTGGCGGGATACGAATCGGTACCGCTGAAATCTATCGCCAGGTCAATCCTCTCAAGGAAATAGCGGATTCTGTTGTCATTAGTCAAAAGTGGGAAGATGACCTTCGAATCGTATTGTTTATTCAGCTAACCGAAGGTTATGAGTTAACGGATAAGCTGAAGGCTACTATCTGTCAGCAAATAAGGGAGCACTGTTCACCACGGCACGTTCCGGCTGTTATCCTCGAGGTCACAGACATTCCCCGCACTAAATCAGGAAAGCTGGTCGAGTTGGCTGTTCGTAATGTTGTTCACCAGCAACCGGTCAGGAATGTCGGCGCACTGGCTAACCCCCAGGCACTGGAACAGTATAAAAATCGGCCTGAACTACAAGTTGTTACTAAATAAATCGCATGAACCCATTCGAACAGAGTTATTGAGTGATATGATAGCTTTTTTCATACCAAACGGAATCATGACCTGTTGCGCAGCAACCCATTGTTCCGTTTGGTATTAATAAGGAGAACTGTTACCAACATGAAGCGCATCCCGACCAATATCATCACCGGCTTTCTAGGTGCCGGGAAAACCACTTCAATCCTTTCTCTACTGGCTCGCAAGCCAGAAAATGAAAAATGGGCAATCCTAATTAACGAGTTCGGCAACGTCGGTGTCGACGGTGCTATTTTGGATCAGCAAGGCGCCATTGTTAAGGAAGTACCGGGCGGCTGCATGTGCTGTGTTGCCGGTTTACCGATGTCTGTCGGTATCAATGCCCTGCTGGCACAAAAACCGGATCGACTGCTGCTAGAACCGACTGGCCTGGGCCACCCAAAAGAAATCATCAATAAGCTGACTTCAGATACCTACCGTAACTATATCGACCTGAAAGCAACGATTACGGTGGTTGATCCTCGTCACTTCGCCGACACACTGTATACCGATAACCAGAACTTCCAGGATCAGCTTGCCCTTGCTGATGTGGTGGTTGCCAATAAGATCGACGAATGCGTCGACTACGACATTCTGGCCTTTGAAACCTATGTCGAACAGTGTGAGCCGAAGAAACAGGCTATCGGACAAGTAGAACAAGGCGAGCTTGAACTGAGCTGGCTGGACATCGATCGCACCGAACGACAGGCAGAACACAGCCATCATCATCACCACAATAATGAAGAAGCAGCCCCGCTACCGGGTTTTGAGTTAGCGCCGGGTGAAACCTTCGTCCGCAAAGAAAACAGTGGCCAGGGTTACCGCAGCTGCGGCTGGTTTTTCGCCGCGGATCAGATCTTCGATTTCTCACAGCTATTTACGCTGTTTTCCAATGTCAATGCCCAGCGCGTAAAAGCGGTTGTTAACACAGAACGCGGCTGCTTTGCCTTTAACGTTGTGAATCAAGTGGTTACAGTCAACGAGCTATCGCTTGAAGGCTTTGAGTCTCGCATCGAAATTATAGATAAAGAACTGCTGCCATGGGATGAGTTAGAAGAGATCCTGTGCTCACTGATAACAGCCAAATCATAATTAAACGATTCAACTTGCTGATTTCATGCTAAAAATGAATAGGTAGGAAAATACAGTTACGTCCATGGTTTTAACTGGTTAACCATGGACTTAATCACAAGCAAGGAGCAACTATGCTAAACCCTGCTACTGCGAAAGCGGTCATTGATCATGCACTATTCCTGGGTGCTGACTTTGCTGAATTATTTGTCGAACATCACCAATCAAGCTCAGTCGAACTCAATTCCGGCGATATCGACAAAGTAAACTCGGGAATCGATTTCGGTATTGGTGTCCGTCTGTTTTTCGGCCATAAGGTGCTTTATGGCTACACCAACAGTACCGATGAAGACGAGCTCAAGCGTGTCACCAGCTTGCTGGCAGCCAAAGACAAGCGCGACCAAATCGCCAATGCGGCGGCGATGAATCTCAGTCGTTACGAAAATAAACACCAGTGTCAGTTTCCACTAAGTCAGAATGCTAACCTGGAAGCAAAAATCGCTTTCCTGAAGGAAACCGACAAAGCTGCCCGCCATGAAGACGAGAAAATCTCGCAGTTCATCGGCCGTATCCTCCAACGCGAGCAGCAAATCGAAATTTTCAACTCCACGGGTCTGCATATTGGTGACACCCGCCACTACACCCGAGTAGCAGCAACAGCGATTGCACAAAACGGCAGCGAACAGTCTACCGGTTTTGAAGCCCCTGGTGCACTAACAGGCTGGGAATTCAATACCCGCCTGGATCCTCGTGAACTCGGCCAGAAAGTTGCTAAGCAAGCCATGGTCAAACTGTTTGCCGAAAACTGCCCTTCCGGTGAAATGCCGGTGATCATCGGTAACGGTTTTGGCGGCGTGATCTTCCACGAAGCCTGTGGACATTTACTGGAAACCACTTCTGTTGCCAAAAAAGCATCTGTCTTCCATGACAAAATGGGCGAAATGATCGCTAACCCTGTCGTTAATGCAGTTGATGACGGCACCATGGCTAACGAGTGGGGCTCAATCAACATTGATGACGAAGGAATGGAAACCCAGCGTACCCAGCTAATCAAAAACGGGAAGCTGACCAACTTTATGGTCGATCACATGGGCTCACTCAAAACAGGCCATGCACGCACAGGCTCCGGTCGTCGTGAATCCTACAAATATGCCCCGACCTCCCGTATGCGCAATACTTTCATTGAGCCGGGCGACAGTTCGCTGGATGAGATGATCAGCAGTGTTGAGCGCGGTATCTATGCCAAGAAGATGGGCGGCGGTTCAGTCCAGCCTGGTACCGGTGAATTCAACTTTGCAGTACAGGAAGCCTACCTGATCGAAAACGGCCAAATCACCAAACCACTCAAATCAGCCACCCTGATCAGTACCGGCCCTAAAGTACTGAAAGAAATCAGCATGGTAGGTAAAGACTTTGAACTGGCAGCCGGTATGTGTGGTTCGGTCAGTGGTTCTGTACCGACAACTGTCGGACAGCCAGCACTGAAAGTTGACAATATTCTTGTGGGAGGTGGCAACTAATGGCCGATCAAAACAAACTACAGCATGCAATTGACCAGGTTCTCAATCGCGTAAAATCAGCTGGTGCCGAAGCCGATGTTATTGCAAATTGCAGCAACAACTTCTCGCTGAAAGCCAATGCAGGCGAGCTGGACGAGTACAAAGTAACGTCTGGTCAGGTAATCGGTGTGCGGGTGATAAAAGACCAGCGTATCGCCACCAGCTATTCTGAATCCCTTGAATCCTCCAGCCTGGACAGTATGGTCGAGCAGGCCCTACTGAATGCCAAGTACACCAAGCAAGATGAGCATCAGACCATTAGCTGCGAAAACAGCCAGTTAACCACTGATGTCGCTGAAATCTATCAGCAAAATGAAACGACAGTCGATGACAAAATCGAGCTGGCACTATCACTGGAAAGTGGTGTCGTGGCCCTGCCACACGCCAAGGCTGCACCGTACAATGGTTTTGGCGAATCAGACAGCCGTATTATCTTAGCCAATACCAAAGGTACTTTGTGCCAGCACCAGGAGCGTTCGACCTACTGCTACGCTTATACCCTGTATGAGCAAGATGATAAGCAATCAATGCATGGCGGTATGTCATCAGGCCGTCGCTTTGACGAACTGGATCCAAATTACTGTATTAACCATGGCTATGAAATAGCGAAAGCCTTGCTTGACGGTACGCCTGTCAATACCGGAAGCTATTCCGTTATTTTTGATCTGAGCTGTCTGAGCAGCCTGTTTGGCGCCTTTGGTATGTGCTTCTCTGGACAAGCAGCAATGAAAGGCATCAACCCTTGGCGTGAATCTCTTCACACCCAGGTAGCCAGCCCGTTACTGACCGTTTCCGACACTGCATTCATTGAAGGTGGCTCGGCAATTAAAGCATTCGACAGCGAAGGCTATGCCACCCGCGATACCATCCTGATTGGTGAAGGGCAGCTGCAAAGCCTGCTGCACAACAGCCATACTGCAAACTTTTTTGGTATTGAGAACACAGCCAACGCGGCTCGCTCAGCCAAAGGTGGCCTTGGCGTATCATCCCGTCATACGGTTATTGCTGCCGGAACCAGCAGTGAAGCCGAAATTACAGCAGGCGAATACCTTGAGCTTGTCGAGCTTCAAGGCGTTCATTCAGGTGCAGATGCAATCAGCGGTGATTTCTCGTTTGGTGCCAGTGGCTTCCTGTGCAGAGATGGCAAGCGTATCCAGCCGGTGCGTGGTATCACTGTTGCTGGCAACTTCTACCAGCTACTCAAAGAAATCGATGCAGTCAGCAACACCCTGACCCACGACTACGAGCGTGATTTCTTCGCTCCTAAAATCCGTTTCAGCAAGCTGAGTATTGCGGGTAAATAACCTAATAAATTTGTGTAGCGAGTCCTTCGACCTACACTTATAAAAAAGGCGAGCTAAAAGCTCGCCTTTTTTTATCTCAAGGAGAATTAACATAAGTTAGCTAATCTCGAGTCAGCCTATCGCTTTATCTGGATCTACCTGATAGTAAGTATTCACACTAGAGTTCGCCAATTCCGGTTCCAGAAACTCTCTCACCATGTCGATAGACTCAGCCTCCCACATGCACTGGCACATTTTCTGATACTCACTAACCATGGTTGAATGCAGTCGCATACCAGATGGAGGATGGCTCAATGCCCCGCTCGCTTTCTGCCAAAATAATTCCGGATCGGTAATCTCGTGCTCTATCGCGATGAACATATCTCCCTCCTCCTTATAATCAAAGTATAGTGAGGACAGTAAAATATGTTGTAACCGAAATAAAACTAACAAACAAAAAAAGGCTGTGATTTAAAACACAGCCTCAATTCATTCGAACAGCTAACAAACTTTAGAACTTATATGAAAGGCTCACATAAGCAGAAGAAAGGATAAAGTCGTCAAGGTCATACGTATTTTTACTATCAAGATAGAAAAAGTCCGCTTCATAACCAGCTCGGACGCTCACTCTATTCATCATTGGCGGCGTATACTCAAGACCGAAACCATAGCGAATACCAGAGTTAACATCATCCTCATATAGTTCAACCGATTGATTAACATCAACTACAGACAGACCAAGAATAGCGAAAGGACGCAAGCCGTTATTGAATGTATAGCCAGCATTAGCAGAGAATGACAATGCTTCAGGAGCCCATGATGTCACCTTAGGACTTGCCGTTTGTCCGTTATGTTTGATACTAATTGTCGTATTAACATCACCATATTTTGTATACTGAGCCTCAAGCGCAATAATACGGTTGATCTGATAACCAGCGATCAACTTAAAGGTCGTGTCATCAGAGTCTACACTCATTTGACCTGTAACCTTTTGTTTTGTATTAACATCAATAAAATCAACAGGGCCATTCAGTGAATCATCAAGATCATTTAAAACCGTTGAGCCAGCACCAGCCCCTACATAAAAACCGCGAACTTCATTTGCTTGAGTAAATGAGGCAACAAAAAGTGTACTTAAAATAGCTAAAGCTTTAATATGTTTCATATTTTATTATATTGAGTCTGATTATTAATAACAGTATCAAAAATACAGCGCAAAACAATAATCATTTGATTTTAATACTTTAACGTAAAAATCTTCATGACTTGATAATAGCCACTGTATTTATGATACAAACTGAGTTTATTTCAACCACATCAAATATGCGCGCCACCCGTTATCTGCATAAATATAATTCCCAAGAGGAATATAAATGCAAAATAATCGCGCATCTGAACTGTATATTGATATGTTGGAAATTAACGAGAAAGTGAATAATAAACCTGTTACCATTGATAATATATATATCAACGCACAAATCACTGTTACCTAATGAACAACAATCTTTCTCTGTCTGATATCAAAACTTTTGTCGCTATAGTTTCACTTGGCAATTTAACTAGAGCCGCAGAAACGCTTGGCTCTTCCCGTGCACATGTATCCAGACAACTAAGCCAGCTTGAGAAAGACTTAGGTACCCAGTTACTAACCAGAACAACCCGCACCCAAAAACTCACCGAAGCCGGTGAAATGTTTTATCAAACTTGCCGATCTTCTCTGCAAGCCATTGATAAAGCAGCTTCTGACGCATTAGAAATGAATAATGCGATGACAGGAAAGATTTATATCAACAGTCTGGGCGGTGTTTTTGGTGAAGAATATACCGCTAAGGCATTAGCCGAATTTTCATTACTGTACCCCGAAGTCCAGATAAACCTTTCATTTGAAAGCCGCCACATTAACTTAATTGATGAACAGTATGATTTAGTTATTCGCGCAGGAGAGTTAACAGATTCAAGCCTGATCTCTCGTCCATTAATGACGATGAATATGGGACTGTTTGCATCTCCAGAATATTTAAATAAGCATGGAATGGTGGAACATCCCGATGATCTTAACAAACACCGATGCGTTGCTGGCCCTATTGTAAAATGGCAATTTCAAAACTCAGAAGGTGAGCAAAAAGATATATATATCAACCCGGTCATGAACTGTAATAATAGTCGGGTTCTTCGCCAATGTGCATTAGATGGCATCGGTATTATCCGATTGCCTTCTTTATATATTGAAAAAGATCTTAAAGATAAAACACTATTACCAGCAGTTAGCGGATGGAATATCAACTCAATTCCTGTTCACTTGATTTATAACCAACAGCGTTATCAACCAGAACGTATCAAAGTATTAAATAATTTTATTTATGAATGGTTTAATAAAAAGCCTGCACTTTGAACCTGGTCAGTTTAACTGGCCAACTATCAAACATCCAGGACACCGGCACCAGATGCTTTTATCAACAGCTTTAATAAATGCCTCTATCGAGCGCCTTTAAATAACGCGTGTGCACTTCTGCTAACGGGGAGCTTTTCTCTGCCCCATTAACACAAAAAGCCGGCCATAAAAGTCTTTGTGCACTTTATCAAGGTGTTGTTGATCAAATCAGGCTCTATGCAGATCTAGCTCTAACTGGCTGCATGTTAGGCAATAACTTTTCTTTCAGGCATACCTAGACTTATGACTTTGTTTATTGCTTTGACATTAGCTAGGGCTTCACCAACTTGACCGTTGTAACTACGGAGCGTCAACGTACCGTTGGTTAGTCCTTTATATCTCGACATGGCAGTTTCTGAGAGCGATCTAAAATGATACCCAGAGTCGATAGCAGAGTCATCAACCCAGAATGTAATTGAACCACGTTGCTCCAATACTTTGTTGTACTGCTTCCAGTTTGTAATTTTGTTCTTCGACTTGCCCATTACTGACACCTAAAACATCCTGTGATAGATGATCTGATCACTGAATAGCTGAATAGCTGAATAGCTGAATAGCTGAATAGAAAATAACGACAGCTCAGGTAAAACAATGTAACTTCGCTACCATTTCATGAATGTTAAAACTTATAGTGTTTCTTGCTGAATCGCCACCTGCGATTCAATCCCCTGAATACTGTCTACAAGCAAGGACGAAAGCTTAGCTTTTTGCTTGTTATTGAAATCGTACATTACGACATCTGCCTTACCAAATGTCGCCACCGCACCCAGTTTTTTGCTAACAACGGCATACTCCATCGTAAAACGATCATCATGCAACTCTGACACGCGGCTACCAATATACAAAGTATCCGGATAAGTCACCGGCAACTTGAAACAACAGCTTGTTTCACTCAATACCGGGCCAATACCGGTTTTATACATTTCTTCCATCAGTGCGACTTCACGGAAGTACTCTATCCTCGCCGTTTCAAAATAACGAAAATAGACCACATTATTGACATGTTGGAAGGCATCCATTTCACCCCATGCAACCGGAATCTCAGTAATAACGGGATAGTCTTTCAATAGTTCTTTCATTTGCACTCCTTGCTGTAATAGTTATATCAAAAGCAAATTAACCTCATAGCCCATTATGGCAAACCCCAATAGAGCATTTAATCTAAGTATGAATTAACCATATAACACCCTAAAGAAAGTGCCAAATCCATCTAACATTGAGTAAGCTTAACCACTATTCCAGCGCCTATACCAACGCCTTTATAGCTCAAATTATGCGAACTTTAAAAATCCTGCCATTCAACTTTGACTAAGTTTTCTTCAGTTATGAAAGCGCTGTGCAAAAATACGCAAAAAAAAATGGCCGAATACCTTATTTTATAAAGGCTAGCGTCCTGTTTTGAGGTATCCTTAGCCACCTTTTTTATTGCTCGGCGGTATTTACCGACGGGCTGAAATTATGAGCCAGCATGCTCATAGATAAGAACCAGATTATGCTTTACAACGACAATCTACCCGTACGTTTTCCGAAAGGAACATTTGCGATGTGCACTGTATACAGTTTTACCGGTGCATCAATCTTAGCTTCAATTATTTTCTCTTTACTGCTATTCCTGTCGATCGACGAAGACCCAATGATGCAACTGCTCTTTGGCGGGCTGGCCGTAATTTTCGAATTAGGTAAATTCTTTGCCTGGTATGAATTTGGTGAACGCCGTGCCCGACGCAGCTACACAGGCGCTTTCTCAGCTTTTGCCTTCTATGCAGTGCTGGCTGCTATCTCTATTGGCGGTTCAGTCGGCGGGATCAACAGTGCAACCAACAAGGCACAGAGCCACGTCAATGTGCAACAAAGCAAAATTAACAGCTACAACATGCAAATCGATGCCATCGAAAAACAGATTGATCTAAACAACGTTGCTGCCAAGAAATATATCCAGATGGCGCGTATCGCAACCGGTGTTGCCCGCATCCAGAAACAAAATGACAAACTGCGCCAGCAACAACAACAACTTGCTGTCGAACGTGACAGTCTGCCTGTGGTTAGCCAAGGCTCAGTACTTGGCCTGATTGACAGCCTTGCCAAGTCGCTCAATGTGCAGACACAAACGGCACAGTTAGGGCTGGTCGTATTCTTGTCCGTACTACTCGATTTCTTCGCGGCTTTCTTTGTTGGCCTGATCGGTGAAGAGCTTCGATTCAGAAATCAATTCCATCGGCTCAACCCAATCACTATTGATACTTTCAACACTGAACCAAAAGAGCCGGAACTACTGACCAACCAGATGGAAAACAGCAGTGATATCTTTGAATCTGACGCACCTCAGCAAGAGGATGCAAAGCCAGAAACACCAAAGATACCAAAGACATCTTATGAAAAAGCCATCGACGCGTTGAGTAACAATCAAGTTAACTGCACCAAACGAGCTGTAACCCGCTTCCTAAAAATCAGCAGCGAAGAAGTCGACGAAATCTTCAAGCTACTGTTGGAAGATGGTATTGTCAGTAAGAAACCCAACAACCACTATCAGTGGCACGGAGTATCTGAAAGCTAGGTTTCAGGCCAGATAAAACAGCCCGCTATACTTGGTAAGTACTGCGGGCTTTTTCTTGCAATCCATTTTATCTACACGACGTTCCTGCCAAGTAGTTAGCAACAATTATCCGATAGATGCTACTACGCACATATAAATAAGACTACGCAGAATAGCAGCAATCACAATACAATTAGCTACATAGAATAATCATCTTTCAAGGCTATCGGACATGGAGCCCCAAAATTTTGCCAAGCCTTTTTATCTCTTGCTGCCTCAGCTTACTCACCATATTAACTTCAGGCTTCTTAAGCTCAGTCTGATAGGTACACTGCTTGTCGGCTGCGCTCAACAAATACACCATGAAAAAGAATTCAGTACCGCCATTCCACTCAACCGCAACACAACGTTAGCCACCTATAGCCGTCCATACCTTGTTGGCACCCCTAACCTCTCAGGGTTTTATCCTCTTGGTGACGGACAGGAAGCGCTGCTGGCGCGGCTCGCCTTAATCCAGAGTGCTGAAAGTAGTATTGATCTTCAGTACTACATCTACCGTGACGACCATACCAGCTCACTGATGACATGGGCGCTCTACCAGGCAGCCGAACGAGGTGTTCGCGTTCGTATATTGCTCGATGACATGCAAGCCCGAGATGATAACGTACTGGCAACCCTCTCCAGCCACCCCAACATTAAACTACGCCTTTTTAATCCTTTTACGCAACGGACTTTCCGGATGCTCGGATTTGTCGGAGATTTCGACCGCCTGAATCGTCGCATGCACAATAAAGCACTTGTCGCAGATAGCGCCTTTGCTGTAACCGGAGGCAGAAATATCGGTGACGAATATTTTGCCGCTAACGATGCCGTTGATTTCGGTGATTTTGACCTGCTCCTAATTGGCTCCGCGGTTCCTGATATCGCCCGTCAGTTTGACCTGTACTGGAACAGCCGCCCAGCCACACCTATCGAGCATCTGGTGGATAATATTCAACCTCCCACACGAGTGCAGCTATCACAGTGGCAACAATCATTAGAGAACCGCTTCAAAAATTCAGATTATATCAACGCATTATCCGATCTACCGCTTGCCCAGGAAGTAAAAAATCAATCTCTGAATTTTTATCTGGCTGAGGCTGAAGTGATTTATGACATGCCATCAAAAGTCTATGCCAAAGATACCAATGCACTGTTACTACACCAGATCTCAGCCGTCTTACAGCAAGCAAAATCTGACTTTTTGCTGATATCACCTTATTTTGTTCCGACTCAAAACGGCACGGAAGCATTAGTTGAGGCAGCAAGAAAAGGGATTAATGTCACCATAATTACTAACTCACTCGCCTCGAATGATGTTTTTGCCGTTCATGGCTGGTATGCGAAATACCGTAAACCACTACTCAAAGGTGGCGTGAAACTTTACGAAGTTAAAGTCGATTCCAGCCTCAAGAAAGATCGCTCATGGCTAGGTAGCTCCCGAACCAGCCTGCATGCAAAAACATTTATCATTGACCAGCACAAGATTTTTGTCGGCTCATTTAACTTCGATCCGCGTTCGGCGTATATCAATACTGAAATGGGCGTTTTTCTTGATACACCTGAATTTGTCGAATATATTTATCAACAAATGGGAATAGGGCTCATAAAAAACACTTATCGCCTAGAGCTGAATGATGACGAGATTATTTGGGTTGATGACCATACAGGCGTCCGTTATACCTCAGAGCCCTACGCTGGCTTTTGGTCTCGGTTAGGCGCTTGGTTTTCTGGCCTGATGCCTATCGAAAGCCAGCTATAACGGCTCAACTCGGCAAGACCGACCTTTGCCAACTCATACCCTGAGAGAATTCTACGGCAGTCAATTATCTTCCGCACCCAGCACGCCCCGGCGGATCTGATCCAGCTCAATGGATTCAAACAGCGCCTGGAAATTGCCTTCACCAAACCCCTGATTCCCCTTACGCTGAATGATTTCAAAGAAAACAGGACCAATTACGGTATCTGTAAAGATCTGAAGCAAAATGCCGGTCTCATCACCATCTATCAAGATCTTCAATTCATTCAAACGGGCAACATCTTCCTGATGCCCGGGAAGGCGTTTGTTAACGTTCTCATAATAGGTATCCGGCGTATCCATAAAGGCCAGACCGCCATCTTTAAGCTTCTGCACCGTGGTATAAATATCCTGAGTACTTAAAGCGATATGCTGAATCCCCTCGCCATTATATTGCTCCAGATATTCCGCAATCTGAGACTTATCATCCCTCGATTCATTGATCGGTATCCGGATCTTGCCGCAAGGTGATGTCATTGCCCGTGACAGCAGGCCGGTCATCTTACCCTTAATATCGAAATGGCGAATTTCCCTGAAATTAGCAATCCTTTCATAAAAAACAGCCCAAACATCCATATTGCCGCGTTTGACGTTATGGGTAAGGTGATCAATCACTTCCAGGCCAGCATCCTGTTTATCCATCCTCGCTAAGTAATCAGGGTAATAATCGAAATCAATCTCGTAAATATCATGCTCACCATAACGATCTACCAGATAAATCAATGAGTCACCGATACCGTAAATCGCCGGGATATTCAGCTCCATAGGCCCGGTCTGCGGGGCACAAATTTTTGCTCCTTTATTAACAGCATAGGCAAGTGCCTGACCGGAGTCGCCCACACGAAACGCCATCGCATTAACACTGGCACCATGCAATCCTGCAAAACCTGCAGCCTGTGAATGTGATTCACCATTTACAATGAAGTTAATATCACCCTGCCGATACAACCAGACCACCTTGTGCTTATGCTTAGCAACTTCAGCAAAGCCCATCAGGCGGAACAGGTTCTTCAGCTTTGCTATCCCCTCTGGTGTTGGCGCTGTATATTCAACAAATTCAAAGCCATCCGTTCCCATCGGATTATCAATTATCTTGCTCATCCGCATGATCCTCACTTGCTATGATCAATAAGCGTGATCATTCAAACCTGTTACTTATTAATAGGATTAGCAGTTACGGCATAAGATGAGACATTTGAACCCGAAAGCCTGTTAAGCCAATGTAAATAACGTACGTAAACTCAAATTGCCACTTAAAAAAGTAACCCTACGTAGCATTTCAACCTGCGCTTCAAGCTAATTTTAGGCCGATGGTAATTAGTAACTTTGCAATCTCGATACCAGTTTCAGAAGCTTTACTCCTCACCTCTAAAGTAGCGACTAAGATTTAGTAAAGAGGTGAAAAAATGAATGTAAACAAGCGTGATCAGCTCAAATTACCCAAAAAGAAAAAACCTGAAATATCACTGTCAGCAAACGCTGACATTTATCTGCCTACTTTCCATTTCTTAAAATCAGAATACAACCATGCCAGACAGCATGAAAAAGGCATTATCCGAGATGATGACGTTGAGTTTCTGCATCAATACCGGGTTGCCCTCAGGCGCAGCCGTGCATTAATAAGCCTGCTAAAATCCCTGTTCAAACCTGAACAGAAAAACATGCTAAAAGCAGAGCTCAAAACCATGATGTTAGAAACGAATCTGCTCAGGGATTTGGATGTTTTCCTTATTAAAATGGATGACTACTTCTCATGCCTTGATCACCAGTATCACCAAGGACTGACCTGTTTTTTTGACGAATTACAGCACATGCGGAGGAAAACCCACAAAGAACTAAAAAAATGGCTGCGTTCAGATAACTATGACCAACAATGCCAGTTAGTTAAAGGACTCATTGCCGAACTTGAATTCTGCACAACAGCAAAGGGGCATGCTCACAGCCAGGATTTCGGTAGAGATATAATCTGGAAACATTTTGATGAAGTACAAACACTTTGTAATGAACTAACAAGCAACAGTCCGGATCAATCTATCCACGAGCTGCGTATTTGCTGTAAGAAACTACGCTATCTATTGGAGTATTTCTCCCCAATATTTCCAACAAAAGTCGGCAAAGAACAAATAAAACACCTGAAGCAGCTACAGGATGAACTCGGTGAATTTAATGATTCATCCGTTCAGCAGCACTTTTTTGAGCATTACCTTAACGATCATCCTGCATCAAACCCAAGCCACGAGGCCATTTCCCAGCTAAAAGCCATCACAGAACGTCACCACAAAGAGACAAAAAAGCAGGTTATACATCAAATAGGACTTTTTACACATCCTAAGAATATCAAAAGCTACAAAGCCTTATATTTCGCAGGAGCTAAATAAGAAAAGCCTGACAATATCAGGCTTTATATATAACAACCTACAATAAAGACCAGCTTCTTAAGCCTTACGCCTTCAATTCGCGAACAATATCTTGCTCTATAGATTCCGGCGCTTTATTCGGGGCAAAACGTTTAATCGGTTTACCATTACGGCCAATCAAAAACTTGGTAAAGTTCCATTTTATTTTTTGACCAAATAATCCTGGCAATGCTTTCTTCAAATACTGGAAGACTTCGTGGCTTTCTGAACCGTTAACATCAACCTTCTCAAACATCTGGAAATCAACACCGTAGTTTATCTGGCAAGCTTCAGCTATTTGCTGATTTTCACCCGGCTCCTGACCACCAAATTGATTACATGGAAATCCCAAGATAACCAACCCTTCATCTTTATATTTGGCATAAAGCTCCTGCAGCCCTTTATATTGATGAGTAAAACCGCATTCACTAGCCGTATTCACTACCAGCACTACTTGGCCAGCGTATTCATTCATGGAAATTTCCTCACCGCGAATACTATTCGCAGAGAGTTCATAAAACGTCGTCATTACCTTTCTCCATTAGCGGAAAAACATTACAAAAAAGCCACCAGCACTAACGCATCCCCCCAATTTAGCAAATTTGATTAGAATGATTATTCTATTTATCAATCACAAACAAACAAATACGGAAACAAACGCTAAGAGTAGTCATTAAAACCATTTAAATTCAACAAGTTGAAAACAAACACCATCACTCACCCCAGCTCATTCTTTCAAATGTTTTTTTATATTAAGTTCTGAAATGTAAGGCATTCACAATATTTGCTACCCCCATCACGCCCTAAAAGCTTAAGTAAGAGCTAGATCTCATATTCTATAAACTGGTCTATAAACAAGCAGTTTTTGTTGTTATTTTAAACATTCAAAATATTGAAGATTAAAATATTGTTACTATGACAACTCAATACATCAGCAAAGAAGGGGCCGCAATAATTAATATTGCGCGGTATTTAATGACAACTTCAGTCAATGACCGACTGAGGACCATAGACTCTTTATCTGAAGATATTGGAGTTTCCGTCGGCTTTATTCAAAAAGCATTAAGCACGATAGAAAAACAAGGCGCTGTCGTATTATCCAAACAGGGCAGGAATGGCACTTTCATTTCTAAACTGGATTATCAGGCTCTGGTTAAGCTTGCCGGTTTTTTCCATGTTGTATGCGCTATGCCCCTCCCCTACACCAAGCATTATGAGGGCCTTGCCAGCGGACTAAAAAAACAAATTGGAGATTTGCCGCTGTATTTTGCCCACATGCGCGGCGCAGATGTGCGGGCGGAATGCCTAAAAGCCGGCACTTATGATATTGCCATTATGTCCAAACTGGCGGCGCAAACCTACTCTGACAGCTTTGTTACAGCCATAGACCTTGGCAGAAACTCCTATTCGCATGAGCACAGACTTATTTACCGAAGTGGCGAATACGACACAATCAAAAAAGTTGGTGTCGACCAGGATTCACCAGACCAAAAAATACTCACTCAACTTGTGTTTGAGCATAAGCCAGTAGAAATCGTCGAAATCAATTACGCAGACAGCCTTACACACCTATTACATGGTGAAATCGATGCTGTTGTCTGGCTACCTGAAGCTATCGATATGGAAAAATACGGCCTGACGGAACAACCGCTGGATCATATCAAGCAGTGTACCTTAGCCTCTGAAGCGGTAATGCTGGTCAGCGGGGAAGCGCCGCACATCAGCACGCTGCTCCGTAAGTTAATCAATATTCCTGAGTTACTCGACCACCAACAGCAAGTTGTCAGGGGCGACATTACCCCTAGCTACTAATTCATACAACAGGAGTGCGCAATGAAGGATCGCCTAACCTTGTTACTACAAGCCAATGTAATCAGCCAGGATGCTTATCAGGCTACCTCTTTGGCCGTAGAGCTTATTTCCCGCCATCTCAATGTTGATGAGAGTAATGAACAGTACCAAATGGCCATGACGCATTTGGCAAGGGCTTATGATCGTATCAAGTCTGGTGATCCTATTGCCGAAGGCTTAGACCCGGACATTTTCGATGAAATTATATCGGACGAGGGTTTTGAACAAATCAACGCCCTGAATCAGGAAATACTTGATTCACTTAATATCAGCAATGTTCCGGAAACAGAAAACTCATTTTTACTGAGCAACCTCTTTTCACTGCACTGTGCAAGCCAAACCAAGGAGGCTGCATGTTGATTAATAATGCAGGCTATACCTACTGCCATGAGCACCTACATATCGATTTATCACCACAAAAAGGTGATATCGACTGTCGTCTTGATCAATATGAACTGATCAAAGATGAAATGCGCGATCTTATTGATCATGGCGTTTATAACATTATCGAAGTAACAAATTCCTTTATGGGAAGAAATCCTCAATTTATTGAAAGTTTAATATTCGAAACAGGAATAAATGTACTCCTGTCGACCGGATATTACATTGATGGCTTCTTTCCACCTGAGCTTTATTCCAAATCAGCCCAACAGATTAGTCAGGAGATGATTAGGGAAATCATTGTCGGCATTGATGGTAGCAACCTTAAAGCCAGTGTCATCGGCGAAATCGGCAGCAGCGAAAACACCTTCACCGAAACCGAAAAAACTGTCTTTGAAGCTGCGGCAATGGCTCACTACGAAACAGGCCGTCCAATCTCTACCCACCAGTCCATGAGCACAATGGGGCGACAGCAAATCGAGTTGTTCAAAAACTTCGGTGTTGATATGGAAAAGGTGACTATCGGCCACTGTGACCTGAAAGATAACCTTGATGAAATTCTCTGGTTACTTGACCAGGGCTGCCACATCCAATTCGACACTATCGGTAAAAACTCTTACTACCCGGATACCAAGCGCTTAGCAATGCTCAAAGCACTGTCCGAGCGCGGTTTACTCGATCGGGTGATGTTATCAATGGATATCACCCGTCGTTCGCACCTGAAACAAAATGGCGGACTGGGCTTTTGCTACCTGATCGAAACCTTTGTACCGATGCTCAAAGAAATTGGCATCAGTCAGGTAGAAATCAACGCCATGTTAAAGCACAACCCCTACACACTTTTCCAATAAAAATAAGTTAAACAGAAGGTTCCCGTTATGAAAAAGATTGGTATTGCAGGACTACAACGCGAGCAAATCAAAGAACAAATTGATATGGCATCACCCGGCCAATTTGAATGCCACATCCTCAATGACATGGATGCTGCAATGAAAGTGAAATCTGGCGAGCTTGATTACTACATCGGTTGTTGTAACACCGGCGCAGGCGCTGCGCTGTCCATCGCTATCGCTATTATTGGCTTCACCCAGAGCTGCACTATTGCCAAACCAGCAATAAAAGCCAAACAAGATGAAGTTCAACGCTTCATTGACGAAGGCAAAGTAGCCTTCGGCTTATCCGTTGAACATATTGAACACGCAGTCCCCATGCTCGTCACTTCACTCGCTAATAAATAAGGCTATCACATGGACATAATGCAAATCGGCTTAGTTGCCACGCTCTGTGCCATGACGGCACTTATCGCCAACATGAGCGCTTCTGTCTTCCATGACGGGATACGCCCAATACTGCCACAGCTGGTCGAAGGAAACATGACACGACGCGATGCCGGTTCTGTGGCTTTCGGCTTGTCGATCGGCTTTGTTGCCTCTGTCGGGATATCTTTCACCTTGTCGACAGGACTGCTCAACCCCTGGCTGCTATTCCTTCCTACCGATATCATCGGAGTCATGCTCGGAAGCCGATTACTTGCGGCGATTGGAGGTGGTTTATGGGGCGTTCTTGTCGTCACCTCACTCAGTGGTGTTAATGCCGTATTAACCGGGTTACCTATAGACGCTCTGGGTGCGCTGGGCGAGCTTGGTACACCAGTCATGACCGCTTTTGCCTTGTTCCCGCTACTGGCTATTTTCTACCAATTTGGCTGGAAAGCAGGAGCTCTAGCCAGTGCCGTCGTTCTGGTATCTCGGTTACTGATCATAAAATATACGGGCATCTATCCAGAATCTATCCAGATTTTTGTTGGTATGGTAATGCTTGTCGGAACCGCCATCCATAAAGACATCCAAAACAAAAATAACGGGATCAATCCACCCGATATGTCCGGCATGCATAGCCTGTTTGAAGAGCGCACCAAGCGAATCATGAAGAACATGCCATTTCTGGCTGCAACAGGTGCACTCATCGCAATCGTGGCCAATGCGGGTATTTTTGCCGGCTCAGAAGTCTCTATTTATTCTCTGGCTGACGCATACAAAATCGCCGACCCAATTGAGCAAGATGCCGCAATCAAACAAGTCGCTCTTTCTGAATTCATGCGCGGCCTTGGCTTTGTGCCACTCATCGCCACAACAGCACTGGCTACCGGGGTATACGGTGTCGTCGGTATGACCTTTGTGTTCGTCGTCGGCTACCTGGCGCCAAACATTCCCGTTGCAGCCTTGCTCGGCGCAATCACTATCTGCATTGAAATTGTCCTGCTTCGTAAAATTGGCCACTTCCTGGAGCAATTCCCATCGATCCGCAACGCTTCGGATAACATTCGAAACTCAATGAATACCCTGATGGAGTTTGCATTACTGATTGGCGGAGTGCTGGCTGTAATGAAAATGGGATCAACAACCGGCCTGACCATCTTCACTGTTCTGTTCTTCCTTAACGAAGTCATGGGACGCCCGATCCTCAAAATCGCAGCACCGGCGGTTGCCGCCATCCTAACCGGTATTGCACTGAATGTGCTGTACGTATTCGGTCTGTTCGCTATCTAGTTAACGGGTAAAAGAGCCAGTCTGACTTCCCCTTCCACAATCATGGTGACGTAATGGTTACCCTTGTGGACTGGCTCTTATCGTCATTAAAAAGGTGCTTATATGTTTCTAAATACGTTAATACAACAAAATCCGGCACTGATTGACGGAGCCATTAAGCTGCTTGAAGATGGGTCGATCCTGCCCGATACCTATGTCATCGATGTCGACCAGTTCAAAGAAAATGCCCGTTTAATAAAAGACAAAGCCGATAGTTATGGCATTCATCTCTATGGCATGACCAAACAATTTGGCCGAAATCCAATGTTAGCAAAAATGCTTGTCGATGAACTGGGATACGATGGTATTGTCTGCGTCGATTTCAAAGAGGCCCGGCAACTTCACAAAGCCGGAGTGAAAATTGGCCACATAGGCCACTTAGTTCAACCTCCGAGTCGCTACATTCCTTTTATCGTTTCCGAGATCAAACCAGAAGTCATCACTGTTTATTCCATTGAAAAAGCACGAGAGGTTTCAGCCGCTGCTCAACAGGCCAACCGAACCCAAGGCATACTGCTGAAGTTCTTCCGTTCCAGTGATCAGCTGTACCCTAACCAGGAAGCAGGCTTTCCCATCGAATCACTCGAAGGGGTCATTTCCCAAATTTCTGCCCTACCGAACCTTCATATTTCGGGACTGACCCATTTTCCCTGCTTCCTCTATAACCCTAAAACACATAGTACTGAGCCAACACCGAATATCAAGACACTATACGCGGCTAAACAACAAGCTGACGAACTGGGTTACCGTTTCACTCAACTCAATTCCCCTTCAGCAACCTGCTGCGAAACCATACCGAATATTAAGCACTTCTCCGGAACGCACGGTGAACCGGGTCATGCCCTGACCGGAACCATTCCTGCCAATCTGGATGGCAGTCAGCCGGAAAAGATCGCCATGCTGTATATCAGCGAAGTCTCGCACCATTTCGGGAGAAAAAGTTATTGCTACGGTGGCGGCTATTACAGCCGAAGCCAATTAACCAGTGCACTAATCCGAGAACAAATACAGGCCGAAACCAAAGATACGATCGTCAATATCAGCAACGGGGATGAATCCAATATCGACTATTACCTACAGTTCGATTCGCCCTGCGCTATTGGGACTCCTGTCGTCATGGCCTTTCGCACACAAGTTTTTGTTACACGAAGTGATGTTGCTCTTGTCGAGGGACTATCAAGCAATGCTCCGAAGCTGCTTGGTTTATTCGATGCACAAGGTAATGAGGTGATACATGGCTAAATTTATTGTCGTGGTATTAGATGGTTTTGGCATTGGTGAAATGCCGGATGTTGCAACAGTCCGCCCACAAGATCTGGGCGCCAATACGGCAGGAAAACTACTGAATCATTTTCCGCTCAAAAGGCTCCCGACACTGGAAAAACTAGGGCTAATCAATATTGTCGGCGCAACTAACTCGGTGATGAACCTCGCTCCAGACGCAAACTGGGGAAAATCAAAGCTCGCTCACTACGGATGTGACACTTTCATGGGTCACCAGGAAATCATGGGCACACACCCCAAGCCGCCCATGATCAAACCGTTTCAGCAATCCATTGATGATATAGAAGAAGCGCTCAATCTAGCCGGCTATCAAGTTGAGCGAATCAGCCGGAAACAACTGCAATTACTGATGGTCAATGGCAGTGTTGTAATCGGTGATAACCTTGAAGCCGATCTGGGTCAAGTCTATAACCTGACAGCGAATTTCGGCCAGATCAGTTTCGATGACGTCAAAAAAATCGGACAAGTAGTTCGTTCTGCCAATGCGGTAAGTCGCAATATCGCTTTTGGTGGATTCGTCCCGACAATACAGAACATCCTGAATGCCATAGAAACCAAAACCGATAAAAGTGGCAAGGAATTGTATATCGGTGTCAATGCGCCCGATTCCGGTACTTACGACAATGGATTCCAGGTTGTCCACCTTGGCTATGGTGTCAATGCCAAAACCCAAGTGCCCTATCAGCTGAATCAAGCAGGTATTCATACTTACCTCTACGGTAAAGTTGCCGATATTGTCCAGAACGACACCGGCACATCTTTTACCTCTGTCGTTGATACCGATCGAGTTTTCGAACTGCTAATCAATGATCTGCACCAATACGATAAAGGTTTTTTCTGCGCCAATGTGCAGGAAACTGATCTCTCCGGCCACCAGCAGGATCCCAAGCGCTACTGGACAATTTTAGAAAAAGCAGATCGGGGATTAGCTTCGGTAATCGCTGAGATGGAGCAAGGGGATATGCTGGTTGTCATGGCCGACCATGGTAATGACCCATTCATCGGCCATACCAAACATACCCGAGAACAAGTGCCGTTGATGGTCTATAGCCCCGGAGTAAAAGGCGTTCAGCTCGATACCTGCGAAACGATGGCCGATATTGGTGCCAGCGTCGCAGCTTACTTTGGCGCCCCTTTCCCAGAATTCGGTTGTCCGGTGATAGCAACGAAAATCAAGAGGGCAACCCCCACACTCTCAGAAGCGTTCTAACAGCGTGACAAATTTAACGGGCGATCTGATTCATTTGCCTTTCGAATAACACGTAACACCAATAACAAAAAAACATTACCTACTGTATCCTACCAAGGAGATAAAAATGACATTCAAGAAGACCATAACCGTGGCAATTGCGCTGGCTTTAGCTCCCGCAGCCTTTGCCTCAAACGGCGGTATGCAAGACTTTCTCGATAGTTTGAGAGACTTTGAATCAGGCATAAACCCGAGCCTGAGCACTTTCTACTACGACAACCTAGACAACCCCGTATTCACCTATGCCAAAGTTACAAAACCAGGTCGCTTAGTCCGGGATTGTGCTACCGGTATGATGATATCGGAGCCAACCACCATCAATCAGTTTTTCCAGAAACTCGGCATCGACGACATCTACAACCCTGCCACTCCACACAACCGCGACATGTTCCGTTCAATGCAATACAACTCAATGAATGCATGGGGCTTTGTCGGCTATCAGCTAGGTGAAGCCGTACTTATTGATGCCGGCTACTACAGCCCCAATACTGTGACCATCGACGGTAAAAAATATGACAGCTTCTACATGTTTGTTCCTGATTCCACATGGATAGGATGTAAAACCGAGGCGCTTTCAGAAATTCCAGGATCGGGCGGCAATCAGGTTTACGTCACTGATACAAACCGCTGGGAAGGTAAGTTTGTCGGTAAAAACGGCATAAATAACTTCAACGACTTGTTACTACCTGAAAAACAGGAACTAGTGATCCGGGATGCAATGCATTTCAACTATAAGATCATTTCTAAATTGCTGTCAGATGCCAATATGACCTGGGAGCAAGCCCTTTCGAAAAGCTGGCCAGATAAAGATGACAACGGCCAACCAATTCAGGTACAGGCAACGATGTCAGGTATCCTGGCTGCAGCACACTTACGTGGAGCCTGGGGTACTGGCGCACTTCTGACCAAAGATAAAATTACCTGCGATGAAATAGGAACTTGCATCACCAAGTATGTACATAAATTTGGTGACTACGATACCCTATTTGATGTACCGGGAGACAGCACTACTCACGGTTCCATCTATGATGAAGTACTTACTGCCGGTTGGGGCAATGACACCGTCATTACCGGCGGCGGCAACAACCAAATACTGCTAAACGAGCAAAACGGTTCGACAACAACCATTACCGATTTTGTTCTTAACAAAGATCTAATCATTCTACGTGGATGGAAAGCGGCAGATCCGCTAGCATCCCTTACAGTGACTGATGCTAACGGCAACAGTGAATTGCAGTTTGCCGGACAAACAGTGGTACTTAAAGGCGTTGCTGCTAAAGATGTACAGGCAAACCCATCAGCTGTTATCGAAAAGTCAGATGTTTACACACTGGCTTGGAACACCGGCAAGCAAGTCGTTGAAGGCTTCAACCCTGCAGTTGATAAAATTGAAGGTAGTGCAGGCATCGGCTTCAAACACCTTAAAGCCTATGAAACAGAAAGATCTGTCATCATTGGTCCACAGGCAGAAGATGGCGGAATTTATGCCTCTTATGAGCTAGTAGGACTAACATTGGCAGATCTTACACCAGAGATGTTTGTTAACATCACCGGTGGGTACGACCGCCTTGGTTACATTGTTCCACTTAACCACATTAACTGGGGTTGGAACATGATGCTGACTGTCAAAACTTTTGACGTCAAAAAAACTGTCCTCACAGTACCAAGCAATCAACCAGTTCCATTCTCAGCCCTCAAACTGACCCAAGAAGGCGCCAATGTCGTTATTACGCTGCTAGAACCCTATGCCAAAGGTGATAAGAAGAAGATTGTTCTCCATAACACTGATGTCAAACTACTTAGTGCAGCTAATTTCTCGGGCTTCTCAGGTAACTACAGTGAAGCCACAACCGACATTTCTGTAATGTTCGATATTAGCGTATCTGTTGATGGTTCTGGTGGTACGATTTCTCCAGTTCCTGGCGTTGATGGGGTTTTGCAGGCTAAAGGTGGCTCAGACTTCGTCATCAACTTTATCCCTGATGCTGGATATAAAGTGAAATCAATTGTTGTTGACGGTATTACTTATCCGGCAGCAAACTCCTACACCTTCTCTGCGGTAAAAGGCAACCACCAACTGAGTGTAAGCTTCGAACAAGGATCATCCTGCCCGGCCCTTTGGGATAGTAATGCCGTATATGTCGGTGGAGATCGCGTAACATACGAGGGGAGAATATACCAAGCAAGCTGGTGGACTAAAGGGAATAAACCTGACTTAGGAGGCCCTTGGAAACCTGTTGGCAATTGTTAATTTATCAACCTCTATAACCAAATAGAATATATGGTCGCGATATTTTGTCGCGACCATTTTTTGTTAGTCCAGACTAAAGGAAAAAAATAAAAACAAACCTCATAAACAACATAAAAGTTCATTCTAGATTAAGGTGCAAATATTACACCACCTAACAAATGTAATACTTACAAACATATCAAAACAAGTGGAATTTAATTCACAAAAACATATATTCAAAATATTGAGGATAAGAATATGTGAGCGCAAACATTTATTTTCAATATTTTGAAAATTAATATTCATATGTACCCTAACCTATTAAAGAAATACAAGGATGACCACTATGAATATATTCCTATGCTGCTCCGCAGGCATGTCTACCAGTATGCTGGTAAAAAAAATGCAAGATGCAGCCAAGAGCCAAGGTATCGAATGTTCTATTAACGCTTATTCTATTTCTGAGTTTGAACCAGCCCTTGCTGAAAATGATGTCTGCCTGGTTGCCCCTCAGGTTAAATTCCAATATGAACAGTTTAAATCCAGAGCAGAAGAAAAAGGCAAAGCATGCGGACTTATTGAAATGATGGATTACGGCATGATGAAAGGTGACGTCATTCTTAAGCAAGCTGTAGAACTCTACAACTCAATAAAGTAAGGAATACATAATGAGTATCTTTAATAAGGTCATGCAGTTTGTGGAAGCTGTTGTCGCCCCCATGGCGGCAAAGGTTTCCTGCCAGCGCCATATTAATGCAATCAAAGATGGTTTCGTCGCCACAATGCCATTTTTGATTGTCGGCTCCCTGTTACTTGTTTTAGCCTTCCCACCGGGAGAAGGAAACTTCTTCCTCGACGGCTGGCACTCTTTAGTAGACAAGATCGGCCAGCAAAACATCCTCGCATCTTTCCAGATCAGCATGGGTATCTTTGCTGTCTATGCCGCTTTCAGTATCGGCTATAACCTCGCAGAATCATATGGTCTTCGCTCCCTGAACTCCGGCCTGTTATCCTTGTTCACCTTCCTGCTGGCAGTTGCTCCGGTGCAGTTCATTGATGATATCGGTGGCATTATGCCAATCGCTAACATGGGCGGTACCGGTGCGTTTACCGCCATTCTTACAGGCTTATTAGTGCCTGAACTACAGCGGTTCTTACGAGACAAAAACATTCGCCTGAAAATGCCAGATGCCGTACCACCAAAAATTTCAGCGTCATTTGACCTGCTCATTCCGGTTGTGATTGTTTGTATTGTCGTTGTTTCGATTAATGCCATGCTATCAAACTATGATCTGAACATCCCAACCGCCATTATGGAGATCTTCAAACCACTAGTTTCAGCCTCTGACTCGTTCTTTGCCTGTCTGCTGGCAGTTATCATGATTCAGCTACTGTGGTTCGGTGGTATTCACGGTTCATCCGTTGTTGTTACCGGGATATTGTATCCGGTTTTAATTATCAACCTTGGACTAAACCAGGAAGCATTGGCAGCAGGTCAGGAACTGCCTAAAATATTCGTAAACCCAATTCTGGATTTCTTTATTTTCGTTGGTGGTGCTGGTGGCACATGGGGTTTTGTTGTATTGATGATGCGTTCTAAATCAACTCACCTTCGTACTATCGGTAAAATGTCGATTATTCCAAGTACATTTAACATTAATGAACCAGTTATTTTCGGCACCCCAATTGTAATGAACCCTAACTATTTCATTCCTTGGATGCTATCGCCAATGATTAATACCTGTATCGTTTGGGCAGCATTTAAAACGGAAATAATTTCAAAAATTATTGCCTTACCTCCCTGGACAATGCCTGCGCCTATCGGTGCTGTAATTGCAACAAATTCAAGTACAGCCGCATTTGTTGTTGTCCTCTGTGTTCTTGTCAGTGTCATTATTTATTATCCGTTCTTCAAGATTCACGAAAAGCAACTTCTTGAAGAAGAAAAAGCGACTGAAGAACAGGAAATGGAATTAAAACCATCTAAGGCCTAATCATGACATTTGAAATTAACAAGCAAGAAGATATCACCGAAGAATTTTTGATGACGCTGCTCTGTAAAGTTGGAGAAGCACGAGCATCATTAATGAATGCCATTTCTTTAGCTAAAAAAGGTGACTTTGCCCAGTCTGAAGAAATGATTGCCATTGCAGATGATGCTCTGGCCGATGTCCACCGGACACAGACAGGACTTATTGGCTTTGATGAAGGAGAAGGAAAAGTCACTATGACTTTAATCCTGACCCATATTCAGGACCACATAATGACGACCATGCTATGTCGTGATTTGGCAACAGAAATCATTGCGATCCACTCGATTATCGCTAACAAAGAGGAATTGTCAGAAAATGAAAAAGCGTATATTTGATTTAACACGCCACGATATCGCCAATATGAGTCGTACCGATATTGTCGATTGCATCCGTCGCTCTGAAGGGCGTTCCATGATGGTTGAAAATGTCACCTCTATGGCTCCGCCGGTTGACCTCGTCTCCGGAGCCGAAATTGCCGCCGCCTTTGGCGCTGACATGATCACCCTCAACTGCCTCGATCTAATGGAACCTCGCGCGGAAGTTAACGGTGCAGCAGATCATGGAAGCGCTGATCATTTCACCGTACAAGAACTCAAACAGCTTTCCGGACGCATGATCGGCTGTAACCTGGAGCCCGTGCCTCAAGGCTTCACCGATATCAATATCGGCCGTTCATTAACAAAAGAGACCGTTGAAAAGGCTGTTGAACTCGGCATGAACTACATCATGCTGACAGGTAACCCGGGAATGATGGTCTCGCAAGAAACAATTCTTAATGCGATAGCACTCACCCGCGAAGTATCGAAAGACATCCTGATCATCGCCGGCAAAATGCACGGAGGCGGCGTAGGTAACGACTATAACCTGGAATTCATTCCTCAATTTGCAGAAGCTGGCGCTGACATCATGATGTTCCCGGCTCCTTACACGACTCCAGGAATGAACCCGGCGCTAGCCTCAACGGTCATGGATGCAGTCCATGAAGCCGGTATGCTGGGTATGCTTGCCATTGGAACCTCACAAGAGGGCGCTTCAGAAAGTTATATCGAAAAGGTCACCATTGAATCTAAAGGCGCGGGAGCTGATATCGTTCACATTGGCGATGGCGGCTACGGTGGCATTGCTGTTCCGGAAAATATCATGCGAATGGGCATCACACTACGTGGCAGACGCCACCAGTTCAAACGCATGGCTAACCATCGCTAATCATCGGCGTGAATAATGGTTTATGTCCCTTTTTGGGGCCATAACCCTATAACTCAACGAGCCCCATCCACTGCCTTGGGGCTCATTATTTTTACGAAGAAAAACTCTGCTTTCAAATTATCGTCTTGCCGAAGAACCAATAAACTCTTACTGAACAAGCATCTTGAAGTTACTTGGGTATAATAAGCTAAAGCTTTCAAGATGATATTTAATAATGACTAACTTACTCAAAGAACTGGAAAAGATGGGACTTAACTCTCTGAGCTTCACTGAGCAGGAAACCTCTTTGCTGGAACAATTTATCGATCATAGTTCAGCGTTCTTTGACAATGTCTGCCAACACAAGCCGGATAAACCACCCCATGATATGGCTCTGGGGCTACTTACCAAAGCTCACCAAGAAGCATTCGATAATTATCAGGCCACCCAGCCAAAAATTTCCGAACTTCAAACTATGTTCACCGATAACGTCGGCGCCGAACATGCCAGCAAGTTTTCAACACTCAATCAGGCCGAGCTTAGTGTTATTTCATCATTGTGGTTTATGGCACAAGGCTTCACTGGTATTGATTTCAGCTATGCCAATGATAAAGCAGCAGAAACAGCCGAGCTGCTCACAGAGAATCAAACGTCAACAGAAGATACAAAAAAGAAGTCGATAAAGAATAGTGAAGATTATCGTTCATTGTTTATGAAAGCTTACTACACAGGCATTGATGCGGCACATCAGAATCAACCACACCTATCATTTTTGTTAACAATCAAAAACTATCTAAAACACCTGTTTAAATAGAACTTCCCCCTTTAATCTGCAGTACTTTAAGCCATATTTCCATTAATTTTGGATGTTGAGGCACTGCATTTTTAAAGGCATATAAAATCCATAGTGATTAAAACATGGCATTCAGTGAAAAAACTTTCATCAGCTAAGTTTTTAACACCAAACCGATTTAACATAAATACATACAAACTTTACAAAAACGATCATTGAGCATTTTTCACTCAAGCGATAAACTGCTCATGCTTTAAACAAATATGTTGTTCCTTATACTTTATTCTACGCCTATCACTATTTGATAGGCGTATTTTTTAAGGGCGTAAGAAAGAGTCCCCTTACCAAGTTACTGTGTCAGCTCCTCATCAACCCAATATTTCGAACCGGAAATGTTGGCATCAAGCAGTAGACCTTTCTCACCAATCTGATAAATCGCCATACCACCATTGTACTTAGCTGCCAGCTCTGCACTGTCTGTTCCGGCGACAACCCCCGCTTCTGACGTAGCTTCCCAGCCATCTGTCACGAAACTGTCGAAGGTTTTCTTATCTTCGAAAAAGATCAACTGCTGGTAAAACTTGCCGCCAATTCCGAGCGCTAAGCCAGCACCAAACATTTTCATGTATGTTCGCTTATCGGTCTTCCGATTGACCGCTACCCCCGCCCCTTGGTTGGTGTGAAGCATTAAAGAAAACTTACGGGAATCAAACACGGCATAACCATAAGCACTATCAAATAACAACTTGGCTGACGGCTGTTCGTTAAACAAACGTACCAATGCCGTATCAGACATAGTATCTAACGCCAAACGAGCCTCTTCCGGGGTTTCAGGCTCCAGCATTTCATCAAGCTTTGCTTCACCGGCTTCAAGCCATTCTTCACCTTTTTCTATCGATGCATCGGTCCACTCACCAGCGGTATTAAATGCATCCTCTCCCCACTCTGAAACAGAATCCCAGGTCTCTTTGGAAAAGTCAGTAACATCCTGCCAGGCTTTTTTCGAACCTTCACTGACCTGTTGACCAAGATCCGACGCCGCTTCCTTAAATTCCTCCCAACTGGCATGAGCCGGAGTCACAGCAAGGCATAATACAGCAACAATTACCTTCAACTTCACGGGTTACCCTCCATACAAAACTGGCAACTAATTAGTTGCCAGTTTTCAATCCAATATTTCGTCTTCTATTTCTTCTTCGGACGGAAAGGCTTCATAACCTCTTCATTACACTCAAGGTATGGACCTTCCATCAGGTCGATACAATAAGGTATAGCAGGAAAAACCGCATCCAGACATTCGCGAATAGATTTCGGCTTACCCGGCAGGTTAACAATCAGGCTGTCACCGCGCAGGCCTGCTGTCTGGCGAGACAAAATCGCCGTCGGGACAAATTTCAGTGACTCTGCACGCATCAACTCGCCAAAACCTGGCATCATGCGATCGCAAACCGCTTCGGTAGCCTCAGGCGTCACATCACGTTTAGCTGGGCCTGTACCGCCGGTTGTTACGATCAGGCTACAATCTTGCTCATCCGCCATTTTGATCAGTGTCGCTTCGATAATATCCTGCTCATCAGGGATCACTTCATAAACAGGCTCCCATTCTGATGTCAGGTAATCATTCAGTGTTTCAATAATCGCCTTACCAGAAATATCATCGTACACGCCTGCACTTGCGCGGTCACTGACCGTTACAATACCGATTTTTGCTTTTGTCATTAATTATCCCTCAGGCTTTAACCTTGCTTGTTTTCATTATTACTGACTGGCTAGCAACCGCCAACCAGCTATTCAATCAAATTGAATGCAAGTTTAAGGAATAACAGAAGCGGGATAAACCTTAAAGTGAAAAAACGTGGCAAACGTGGTAGTTAATCCTAATCTACAGCTAGAAAAAAGCCCCGCTTAAACGAGCAGGGCTTTTAATTGAAAAGGCATTAAACAGGTAATTAACCCTGCCAGCGCTTGAAGATTAGTGATGTATTAATGCCACCAAACGCAAAGTTATTGCTCATGATGTACTGACAATCAATCTCACGTCCTTCACCACGGATATAATCCAGGTTTCCACAACGATCATCAATATTGTCCAGGTTCAACGTTGGACTAAACCAACCCGTATGCATCATTTCCAGGCTAAGCCAAGCTTCGATCGCACCACATGCACCAAGCGTATGTCCTAAGTAGCTCTTAAGGGAACTGATTGGCGCATTATCACCAAAGATATTGGCTGTCGCATTACTTTCAGCAATATCGCCTTTTTCAGTTGCCGTACCGTGAGCTGAAATGTAATCAATCGCTAGCGGAGAAAGATCTGCGTCTTTCAGCGCCATTTCCATACACAGCTGCATGGTTTCCATCTGAGGCTGAGTAACATGTGCAGCATCGCAGTTACTTGCAAAACCAACAAGCTCAGCATAAATTTTCGCACCACGAGCCACTGCATGCTCATATTCTTCAAGAACCAGCGTACCGGCACCTTCTCCGATCACCAAACCATCACGTTCAGTGTCATACGGGCGCGGTGTCGACTTCGGCGCATCATTTTTCAAACTTGTCGCGAAAAGGGTATCGAATACTGCCGATTCAGTCGGGCACAACTCTTCAGCACCACCAGCAACCATCACTGTCTGGTAACCATGCTTGATTGCCTCATAGGCGTAACCAATCGCCTGGCTGCCCGAAGTACAAGCACTGCTCGTCGGGATGACTCGACCACGCAGGCCAAAAAACAAGCCAACATTTACTGCTGTTGTATGCGGCATCATCTGAACATAAGTTGTAGCCGTAATTGCCTTGGTGTCTTTTTCATTCAGCATCACACCGAACGCACCAATCGCTGGCGTACTGCCAGTAGATGAACCATAAGCGATGCCTGTCTGACCATTGGTCAGAACCTCATTACCGATAAGCCCACTTTGAATCAAGGCATTTTCACTAGCCAGTGTTGATAGCTTAGAAACACGTCCCATACCGCGCACTTTCTTGCGGGTATAGTGAGCCGGCAGTGTGAAGTTATCGATTGGCGCGGCCAGCTTGGTATTCAGCCCATTATATTGCTCATAACTCGGCATATATTGTGATGCATTTTCGCAAGCACGCAGCTTCGGCTCAATGCTCTGCCAATCGTTACCCAAAGCAGTAACCCCGGACATACCGGTAACAACTACGCGACGACTCATACCAAACCTCCGTTCACCGAAATCACCTGACGAGTTACATAACCCGCAATATCTGACATTAAATAACTCACCAAGCCTGCAACTTCTTCCGGTTCGCCCATACGGCGCAGCGGCACCTGCGGCAGCGCATGCTCTTTAACGTGCTCATCAACCATACCGGTATCAATCAGGCCCGGTGCCACACAGTTTACGGTGATCTTACGTTTAGCCAGCTCCAATGCCAATGACTTGGTCGCACCAATCACACCGGCTTTCGCTGCACTGTAATTAGTCTGGCCCCGGTTGCCCATGATCCCCGATACAGAAGCTAAGGTAACAATACGGCCACCTTTACGCAGCTTCACCATCGGCATTACACATGGGTGAAAAACATTATAAAAACTATCTAAGTTGGTATGAATTACCCCATCCCACTCTTCTTCGGTCATGGCCGGAAAAGCAGTATCACGAGTAATTCCCGCATTGCTCACCACGCCGTAATACGCACCGTGCTCAGCGATATCTGCCTCAAGGCGCTCGCGGCATTGTGCGCGGTCACTAATATCAAATTGGATCAGGCGTCCGGTACCACCGGCTTTTTCAATTTCTGCCAGTGTTAATTCGGCACCGGCTTTATCACTCATATAATGAACAATAATTGCAAACCCATCTTTTGCGAGTTGAGTAGCGACAGCGCGTCCGATGCCTTTACTCGCCCCTGTAACTAAAACCTGTCGAATCATGAAGGGTTCCTATTAAGCATTTGATCTAACTTTTCTTTTGTAGGTACGAATGCATTGAGCTGGCTAGAAGCAAGTACCTTGCCCTGATGTTCAATTCGGCATGAAAAAACAGCCATGCCATTGTTTTCCATCACTTGCTCTGCATAAATATCAAGTACCTCATTTTCTTTGAATGCACTGGCGTCTGCCTGATAGCGGCGACAGCCCAGTAAAAAACCAATTGGAGAAACTTCTCCCTTTTTCCAGGCGTGATAACCGGACCATCCGGCAACAGATTGTGCCATAAATTCAATGCCGACATAGCCTGGAATTGTACGGGATTCGCTATCAAAAAATAAGTTGCTCTCCGATGGCGTAACCTGGCAATGGATATAAGTCTCGCCAACATCGATAAGCTCATCCACCAATGCCATTGGCATATCATGAGGCAGTAACTGGTGTAGGTGAGGTATGTTAGTCATGGGCATATCCAAAAATCAGGCTGATATTATTACCGCCAAAAGCAAATGAATTACTTAAAATCGCTGGCTTAGCGAGTTCAGTTCCCGCTTCTACCAACTTAACCGGGGCCAATGTGTCAGCAATCTGGCCATCGTTGATCTGTGCAGGCAATGGTAACTGGTGACGCAGGACATTCCAGCAAATTGCCGCCTCAACGGCACTAGCCGCGCCCAGTGTATGACCCGTTAACGGTTTGGTTGAACTAACTGGCGTCTGATCACCAAAGATCCGGTAGATCGCCTTAGCTTCCATCTCATCATTCAATGGTGTCGCCGTGCCATGGGCATTAACATAACCGATATCTTCCGGATGTAAGCCCGCATCAGCCAGCGCCTTACGCATTGCCTCTTCCGCTCCTTTGCCTTCAGGATGCGGAGCTGAGATATGGTGAGCATCGGAGCTGTCTCCCGCACCAAGCAAGGCAATGGCCGGTACATCATCAGCAGCCGCAGAATCATCTGAGTTTAGCGACAATAGCATAAATGCTGCCGCTTCACCGATATTGATACCTTTGCGATTTGCACTAAACGGATTACAAAGTGAA
This sequence comes from uncultured Photobacterium sp., assembly GCF_947502415.1. Lineage (GTDB taxonomy): Bacteria > Pseudomonadota > Gammaproteobacteria > Enterobacterales > Vibrionaceae > Photobacterium. Next base: position 60,746 of record NZ_CANMZV010000016.1, read on the forward strand.
TCCGATAGCGCATCCAGGCCATTAAAACCGTTAAGAGTCAGGCGGCAAAGTGAATCAGAACCACCGACAACTACGGCATCAACAATCCCAGCTTTTAACAGACGACGGGCAGATAAGAAGACACGGCCGCTCGAAGAGCAGGCCGTTGATAAGGTATAAGCAGGGCCTTCAATACCAAAATAATCCGCAACAAATTCCCCGATATTGCCCACTTCCTGCACTCGATAGTGGTAGCCTTCCGGGAACTCGCCATTCTCAATATGGGCGGATAACGCTTTCTCGCCGTCAGCAATACCTGATGTGCTCGTACCGACGATCACCGCAACACGGTCGCGACCATATTTGTCAACGGCTTGCTGAACCGTTTCTTCAATTTGCAGCAAAGAAGAAAGGGCCAGGCGGTTATTGAAAGTTGTGTGATGCCCCAGTCGCTCAGGAATAGTCGGTAATTCACTGACTACTTTACCAATAACTGTATCTGCACCATTGTTTAGCCAACCGGAAACAGGCAGCATATCAGGAGAGCTTCCCTGCTTCAGCCGAGAATGAATATCCTGCTTAGTGAGTCCTAACGCTGAGTTAAAACCACATCCGTGGATATAAATCGGGGTTGAAGTATATTTCGATATTTTTATATTCATCGCGATTCTTCGCACTTTTTATCGGCTGTAATTTAAGGTTCGAATTGAGATAAGGTATCCCAGTTTTTTATCTTTAAACAGGATGTCGCCATCAAGATGAGGTACAGAGTTGTAATGAATTTCTATCACAACATCACCTTTATCATCGATTAGCTGTCGCAGCTCAGGTGAATCCTTTAAACGCCACCCTACCGCTTGTAACGACTGTTGCCAGGATTCAGCAGGCCACAGTGTCAACATCAAATTGAAAAGTACCTGCTCAGGCTTAGGCAAGGTTTCTCCCAGTCCTGGTAATACCTGAGTTTCGATTACCTTCTCCTGGTAAGTCAGACTTAAAATTCGAGCCCCCCAGGAAGAAAAACCGGCCAGTACAATTTTATCTCTGCTCACCTCTAGCTGAACCGGTAATTGATTAGTCTGATCCTGCCATTGCGCCGTGATTAACTGACTCGCAATTAACGTATTCCCAAGTTGCTCAGGTTCCGGCAAAGTCACTTGCATGCCGGGCCTGATCTCTACCTGATTCTGCATAACAGGCGAAGTCGATGACTGATTAGCACAGCCAGTCAGTACCGCCAGCAGTATTCCTGCCAGAAGCCAGGGCTTCCATTGTCTGCTCATGTTAACGTTGTACCTCGTTCGCTAATTCTATTGGCTTTTTAGCCTCACCGCCCAAAGCAAGCGGGGCCAATAACCAAGCCGTTAATATTCCCGTTAACACTGTGATACCGAAGCCGTGTATCGCCTGCGTCTCACTCAATGCCAGCAAGCCGAAAGACAAAATCGTTGTAATTGCAGACAAGCTTATCGCCAGCAAGGTACTGTGTGCCCCACTGTTACTGCGAGCATCAATAGTACTGCGCTCCTCTCTCACACTGTGTGCTTCAGTATCGCGTAACTTGGAATGCTCAGCAAAAAACAGGGTGTAGTCTATCCCGATCCCCAGAATTAAGAACAAGCCAAGCAAATTAAACAAGTTCAGTGGTGTTCCTGAAAATCCGGTAACAGCAATGCCAATAAAGCACGCAATCACAGGCGGGGTAATAACCCTGACAGCTTTATTCAATCCATATCGCCAGCTAAGGATCGCCAGGATAACGCCTACAGCAGCGAACAATAGCTGTGTAATGCGAGAACGGTACTCCGCAAAAATTGAAGATACCTCTTTCGCCTTATCGAGATAACTCACAGCAGTGCTTTCTGAGGCAAGCGTCTGAATTATTTCATGATTTTCAACACCTTTGAGCAAAATCACCGCAGATTGCGAGCCATTAACCTCACCTAGCCACAAAAATCGTAATGGGGATGAAACAGGTGAATCAAGAAACTGCCTGACTGTTAAAGGTTTAAAGTCCTGCTCAAGCTCAATATCGGAGTTCAGCTGAAGAGTCTGACTCAGCAACGTCCCCTGCGCCTGATAAAGCTGGCGCACAAGTTCGTAGTTCTCTGCCTGCTGTTGCTCTGATGGTACGTACTGATGAATACTCTGGTAGCCTTCTAAAGCCCCTTCAATACGCAGCTTATCAAGCTCAGTACCAACATGCTCCAGCTGAACCAGCAACTCATCTTCGCTGCCAGACCTAACCAACAGCATCTGCTGACTGCCACTAACGCCGGAAATCGCTTTAATCGTTTCTTCCTGCTGCTTCAAACTCACTGGCATCGCCTGTAACTGACGAATATCATCGTTGTATCCCGCACGGGATAAGCCGATTACAGCCATAATCAGGCAAAGCGCCGGAACAGCTAACCTTACGGTTCGACTTTTCCAGGCTTGTAGCCACATCTCCATCAAACCAACCATCGGGATCGGCACTAACTTGCCCGGATGTGCGGCCAATATCGGATACCAGCACACCACCGTCGCATATGCCGCAGCCAAACCGACCGCCGAAAACAGCGACAATTGCTGAAGGCCCGGAAATGGCGCAACCATCATACACAAATAGCCAATCAAGCTCATCGCCAAGCCAAGGGAAATGGCTGCAAAAATATGCTTCAGCCCCTGACGAGGGTTCCAGTCTTTGCCTGCCGAAAGCCGCTCTGTCAAAAAATGGAATGCATAGTCAATTGATACACCGATCAGGCTAGCCCCAAATACCAAGCTAAATAAATGGACCTTGCCGAAAACGGCCACAGTAAGTACAAAGGCGGTTAGCAAACCACAGCTAATTGACAACAGGGCCAGCGCAAGCGGTAACGGGCTGCGGTAAACGACCAGCAGCAAGGTTATAACCCCCAGCAAAGAGCCCAAACCTATGGTACTGATTTCACCTTTGGCACTATTGGTGCCATGGGCAGCATAAAAAATCACACCGGTATGAAGAACTTCAACTCCGTATTCATCACCAACCTCAGCTTCCAGTGCAGTCAACGCCGGCAGCATCTCCTGCAAATCAAGGCTGTAGGCCGATCCGGCAAGATCTGCCGAGATCAAGACATAATCCTGCCCCTGATAGCTTGTCGACAGAAAACCATTTTTCAGAGTCACATTTCCGGTATGTTTGCTCAGCAGAGATAAGTAATCGCGAAATAGCAAAAACGGATCAGACTGCAGCTCCCTGCCTGTGACCCCCGAAAAAGGATTGTACAAAGCTTGAAGCACGGTTTGTACCTGCCCGGTCGGATTATTCTGTAAGCTGATTTTTTGTTCTGGAGTGAGAAACTGTGCCCGTTTATGGAAATAGAGCTGGCCCCATGCCTGCTGCTGTGATTGGCTAAGCTTTGCGGTAACAGCACTGAACATTCCCAACTCATTAAGTGCTTGGGAAAAGTGCTCAGCGGCATCAAACAGTTGCGATTTGCTCGAACTGCCAATAGTAAATAATACTTTATCGCTCATGCTGGCAGCGACCTGATCAAAGGCAGCCTGAGCAGCAGGATCCTGTCGATTTTCAGGCAATAAAGCGAGAATATTGGTTTCAATCGGCGCCTGTTGACGCACAAGTAATTGGTTGCCGAACACACCGACGACTGCCAGCATGATCAACAACCATAATGATGCAAGTTTAGAATTTGAAGGCACGTTGTTCGTTTTCGCTTAATTCTGTCGGCGCTGTACGTTGATTGCTAAACGTTATATCGGTAACGTCTCCGCGAACCTCTGTCAAAGTCAGCTGCTCGATAAAGCGATCACCCGTTAAGCGAATGGTCTTAAATACGGCATTCAATGGTGCTGATTTGGGCGTCAGCACCAACAACCATTTATCCTCAGAGCCACTATCAAGCAATTTGATATCAAATTGCTCGTTAAGCTGGCTGGTGTCACCTTTAAACAGTGACAGGAATACATGGCTGAAGTAAAACACCATCGGATTTTGCTCCGCAGCAACCACCTGCGGCTTGCTATCGCCGAACTGCTGACTCAACTTGTTCTGAGTCAGGATCAAAGACACCGGGAACGGTTGGGTTTGCTGCCAGTGCAACCCCTGCTCCTGTGCCAATAAAAATTGTCCTTCAGACTTCAGCGGCGCACTGAACATTTCCATTTTTCGAACCTGCTCAAAATCACCACGCACTAATGTCTGGGTCGACAATTGCTGCTGTAATTGAGGTAGGGTTATCGCGTTAACAGCAGGGGAAAAGCCCCCGGCAATGAAAGAAGAAAACCCTAAAACACAGGCAGCAACATAAAGCTTTAAACGGGCAAAACGATAACTAGTTTGTGCTGGCATACCAACTTTCTACCTTATCAGTAAATACCTTCGGTGAAACAAGGCTCATTTCACCATCCTCTGTACTCACAGCCACCTGCATTGTGTGTGCCTTGGTCATACGATCACCACTTTTCGCATCATAGATCACGTAATCAACCCGCAAGCGGTTCTCCCACTCCGTCAGCGTCGCTACAACACGGATTTCATGGTTAAAAGGGATTGGTTTAACGTATTTAACCCGGGTGTCGATGACTGGCCATACATGGCCAGACTCCTGCATCTCATGATAGCTATAATTGAGTTTTCCCATCAGCACCCGACGTGCTTCTTCAAAAAAACGAAAATAATTACCGTGATAAACAACCCCCATCGGGTCCGCATCCTGAAAAGACGTCAAAATAGTAACTTCAGAACTCAATGCCGGCATATTCTCTGTCATCATCTTCCCTTGCTTAATTAATACAGCATCCAGTGTTGCTGTTGGATCCTAGCCATAAAGTGGCGGAGATCATGCTCCAGCGGACGATCTTCCTCTACGAAACTGAACTCGCTAAGCACCAGTTCATTCATCGTTTTCAGCGCCAGGCTCATATTCTGCTCATCAAGCTCATTACGACGCTTGCGAATTTCCAAAGCCTGAGTCGCGGCCAACAATGACGCCGAAGCCACCTGCTCAGTCAGCTCCAATACGCGCAAACAATCACGTGAAGCAATCGTCCCCATGCTCACCTTGTCCTGGTTGTGACACTCTGTCGAGCGAGAAAACACGCTTGCAGGCATGGTGTGTTTCAATGCTTCAGCCGTCCAGGCAGAAATACCGATCTGAACCGCTTTAAAACCATGGTTAATAGGCTTGCGCTCACCTTCTGCACCCGTCAGGTTAAAAGGCAGGCCATTGTTGAACTTATAATCCATCAATTGGGCCATCTGGCGATCCAGCAAGTCAGCAATATTAGCAACGGCTGTTTTCAGCGTATCCATCGCCATAGCAATATGACCACCGTAGAAATGACCACCATGAAGCACACGCTCATTATCACCGTCAATGATCGGATTATCGTTAGCACTGTTTAGTTCGTTTTCAATAAGCTGACGCAGCCACGGCAGGCTATCTTGCAGTACCCCAATCACATGCGGAGCACAACGAAGCGAATAACGGTCCTGAAGGCGGTCGCTATTACGTGGTGGACAATCCGCCTGAAGATCCGAACGCAACCAACCAGCGATTTGCTGCTGACCCGGGTGCGGTTTCACCGCGAACAGGGCTTCATCAAAATGAAAGTCATTACCCTGCATGCCAACTGATACCATTGAGGTAATTCTTGTCGCCAGCTGCGCAAGATATTCAGCGCGCTTATAAGCAATACATGCCAGCGCCGTCATCACTGATGTACCGTTCATCAATGCCAGGCCTTCTTTCGGCTTTAGCTTGATTGGTGTGATATTCAATTCGGCAAACACTTCAGCCGTCGGACGAATTTCACCTTTGTAGAGCACTTCACGCTCGCCAATCAATGCCGCGGCAAGATAAGAAAGCGGCGTCAGGTCACCACTGGCACCAACCGATCCTTCCTGCGGGATACGCGGAGCAATGTCATTGTTGATCAGCGTAACGATCTGATTTAGCAGATCGTGAGAAACACCGGAAACCCCTTGCGACAAAGAACACAGGCGCGTTGCTAACACAGCACGAGCCTGCTGGTGATCCAGGTTCTCACCCATACCACAACCGTGGAAACGAGTCAGATGCAATGGCAGTTCATCAACCAGGTTTGGCGGAATCGCAACGGTACATGAGTCACCATATCCGGTAGTTACACCATAAATGACACCTTCTTCTTTAAGCAACCGCTCAAGAAAGGCAACACCACGGTCGATCTTAGCTTGATATTCAGGGCAGCCGTTCATTTCAGCCGACGACCCATTTGCCACGGCCATGACGTCTTCAATGGTCAGGCGCTCAGCACCAAATTTAATTGTTTGTTGCATATTATTTCGCATCTTTCTTTCCACTTAACTGCCAGAAGTTAAAAAAGTTAAACCACTGCAGAGGGGCCTGAAGAGTATACTTTTCAAGACGTCTGGCATATTGGCTTACTACGGCTTTCAGGGCTTCTTCCCTTTGCCCTCTCGGTAATTTAATTTGTTCACTGAAAGGCTCAAAGTAAACGTTGAAGTGCGGCGTTGGCTTACTGTCATCCCGCAAACCAAACAGCAAATAAACCGGAGCCTTCAATACGGCACTCAACATAAACGGGCCCTGAGGGAACGGTGCAGGCTTACCTAAAAAGTCAGCCCACACCACACGTTGTTCTTTCGTTACAGATGTACGGTCACCGACAATCACCACCCACTCGCCTTGTTCAAGCTTCTGCTGCAGTAAAATTGCCGTATCTGGCCCAAGTTGGCTAACTTGGATCAAGTTCAGATCTGAATTCGGGTTTACCGCTTTCATCACGGCATTAAAACGCTCGGCATGTTCAGTAAAAACCAAAGCGTTGATTTTCACATTTTCATAGTTTTGGCTTAAGGCTCGGCACAGCTCAAGGTTACCCAGGTGAGATCCCAGGATCACAATACCGCGCTTTTCCGCAGTAATAGCATCAAAATGCTCCTGACCATGTACCGTCAAGTTATCAAATGAAAAATCGCCTTTCCACGCAGCCAATTTATCGAGCATGGTATGGCCAAATGACAATAAATGCTGATAACTGTTCAAATTCGAAGGCAGAGTGATGCCTTGTTCCAACGCATATGTTTTCAGCTGAGCCAAAAATTCCTCAGAGGAAAGCCGAGCCGACTTACCTGCCTTATGGTAATAGGCAATAACCAGCTTCAATAAGAAATTGAAAGCACGTCGCCCCAAGAACGAATACACGAAAAGCAGGGTTTTGATACCAAGAATAGTTCCACGCTCGGCATGAGAAGACCAATGATGTACCTGACCGGGTTCACGCTTAAGCAAAGCCGGGATACGTGGCAACATACCAAAGAACAACCGGGTATGCATAGCGCTGATTTTGATGTTATCCCATAAGGCATCAAAGTGAGAAATGCCACCTTCAGGATAAATTACTTTAGTATCAACAAATCGAATATCACAGCCGTCCCAATACATCCGGACCAAAATTTCAGTATCGAAGTCCATCCGGCGGCCAATCTTGTTGCGCTCCAGCACTTTAATCGTACGCCCTATCGGATACGAACGAAAACCGCACATACTGTCTTTAATGGCAAATGACAGAGTCTCAATCCAAACCCAAATATGGGTTGCATAGCGGCCATAGAGACGCGCTTTCGGAACTGAGTCATCATACACAGGTTGACCGGAAACCAATGAAGTCAAATGGCTTGAAGATTCATCAATTAATTTAGGCAGGGCATCAAGATCATGCTGACCGTCAGCATCAATTTGAATTGCGTGTGTAAAGCTTTGCCGGAACGCTTCGTAAATTCCCGCCATCACCGCGCTTCCCTTACCTTGGTTTTCTGACAAAGTAACAAGGGTTACATTTTCTCTTTTTGCCTGCTCTGCGAGAATAGCCTTTGTATCACAATCACTACCATCATCGACAATAATGATTGGATACTGAAAACTTAGCAGCGAATCAATGACCGCAGGGACAGTCCTGCCATGGTTATAGCAAGGAATAAGAAAACAAGGGTGAAATGTAGTCATTACGCTGTTACCAGTTTGATCCGCCCTGAAGAGTGAGTTACGCCTTCGGGCTCACCATCATTAGCCGAGCTATAGCTAAAATGCAGCTTTCCTTTCTCTGCAGACCAGTCTAGAGTCAGCTTGACAATACCATCAGGTAAAATTGGCTCTTGGAATTTAATCACTTCCATTCCTGCAAACTTGGCAGGCGTATTCAACAAGGTTTTTCCGTAATAAACAGCCCAGTCGATCTGAGTAACGCCGGGCAAAAGTGGGAATGATGTAAAATGCCCTTGAAAATCAACGATGTCAGCATCCACTTTTAGCGTTAGTACCGCACTGTTGTCAGTAACTTTTTGTTCGATAATGGTCGGCTTACGTTTATTCACTGTTTTTCTGCCATTTGGTGATTTGTTATAGCTATATGCGCTATTTAAAAAATTGTTCCAGATCCTTTACGAGTCGCTTACCCTGACTATTTAAAGGGATTTCATCCACTACCCTAAAACGACGTGGCATACCAACTGGTTCAAGCCACTGACGTAACTGTTGCCGGAGCGCCAGCCAGAATTTCCCTTTGCCGATTGCTTCCATATGCAGCCTTCCCTCAGTGGTTAGAGTAATCACAGCGGCAATAATCAGCCTATTGCTATCATCCAGCGTCAATACAGCCGCTTCATCTATCCAGCTCAGCTGGCAAAGGCGTTGCTCGACCTCTGTCAATGAAATACGCTTTTCTTCTACTTTAACAACCCGGTCGGTGCGCCCCATCAGCATGAATCGGCGGTCACCGAGCAGCTGGCACTGATCACTTGTCTGATACCAACTTTTCGGGTCAATAAAAGGTGAGCACAAACGTAGGCATCCCTCGGCATTCAAATCAACATCAATGGCATCGAAAAAACGCCAGGGAGTACTTGCCTGCTGCTGTTGGCGATAGCCAATTCCACCGGTTTCTGTACTTCCGAAAACCTCAAAAGGTAATTGTTCAAACAACTCGAAACTTCGTCGCGCCGCGGCTTCGGCCAAAGGGCCACCGGAAGAAAATACCGCACGGTAAGGCTTAGTACCAACCTCGTTATTAAGGCGCTTAAGTAAAGCGGGACTCGTGATCAATGTTGTATCAGGATCTGCTGATGCCATCACCTGTTCCGGGTAGCTTAAATCAGTTCGTTCAAAACAACGACCGGCACACAGAGGCCAGAGCACACGGAAAAGCAACCCGTAAATATGTTGATGAGATACCGTGCTCACGACAAAAGAGTCGCATAGCTGCTTACCCCAGGTTCTCTCTAACTGGTTTATTTCGGCATCGATTAAGTCGAGCGTCTTAAAAATTGCCTTAGGCGTTCCGCTAGAACCGGATGTAAACAGAATAATTTTGACTTCATTCAACGCAAGCTTGTAACTGGAAGCTTGCTCAAATGAACATAAACTGGAGTTGGTCTCTGAATCCGGAGCTAATGCCGCTGGAAGCACCGCCTGCGCGCACTCAAGGTGAGTCAGTTCTTTCCGGTCATGAATAAGTGCATCAAAGTGACAGACAAGTTCTGCCAGCGCTGCTGGTTGATGATTACCCGGCAGAATGATTTCTTTACCGGCATGCGCAGCAGCCATAAAGGCAACGGCAAAGTAGTAACTATCATCAAAACAAAGAGCCCACCGTACATGTCGGCTCGCTTTTAACTGGCATGATAATGACTGAACGTCAGCTTGATATTGTACCCAGGTCTTTTCGCCATCAGCACCTCGGGCTACTGGGTGTTCGCCCTTCCGAGCAGACACCAATAGTTCAGACAATGAACAGAACATAGCATTAGATTGAATTGCGTCTTCAACAACAAAGTTAGTCATATCCGGTTTTCTTCACAGCCTCACTCAGTTAGTTACATCCATTTCTTTTCTAAGCAGCCACTGGCGAACTAACCACTCGCCAGCAAACAATAAACCCGCCAACAAATAACTAATTAGTCCGTTGTACAGTGTCCATACCGATAACGGCATAAAACAGGTTGCCAACGCAACCGTGCCATTTAGGACAAAAAAGCCGCACCATATTTTGGTAACTTTACGGGTATACACCACTCCGCTCGGAGCCAAATCAGGTTCCTGCAGACGAGCAAAACGCTCAATGATGCTCTGTTTTTGCCACAGACTGGCCATAAACAGGCCGAACATTAGTGAATTGACAATCACAGGGTAGAAAGTCAACCAGCCTTGCTGTCGAAATAAAGTCCCCAGAAGGGTCAACGTAATTCCGGCACCACCACTGATCCAGGCGATATACTTGAGCTCTTTTAAGCGCGCCTGGCCACCAGCAACAAGTCGGATCAGGAAAAGAACAGCTAAAATTCCGGCAACTGTCCCGAGCCCCCATTTGCTGAGACCAAAAAACACAGCAAATGGATAAGCTAGCAGGACAATCGCCGATAATGCGGTCAGTAACCGCATTAAGCTTGCTGCAGTAGAGCAGTTACCGCATCAACTACATCATCAACGGTACGAACACTTTTAAATTCTTCTGGCTTGATTTTCTTACCAGTTAGATTCTGAAGGTGAACAACCAGATCAACAGCATCAATGCTATCTAGATCAAGCTCTTGATAAAGCTTAGCTTCCGGCGTAATGTCCTCAGCATCAATTTCAAACAGCTCTACCAATGCATCACGCACTTGTTCGAACACTTCGTTACGATTTACTTCAGTCATAAATTTACACGTCCACGTACTTAAGCTTGATTAAGAGAAATAAAGTTAGCCAAGTTAGCTACAGAGGCAAAGTGTTCTCGTGTATTTGTGTCATCTGCATCAATCACGATGTTGTATTTTTTCTTGATCGCCAAGCCTAGCTCAAGCGCATCAATCGAATCCAATCCCAAGCCGTCACCAAAAAGCGGTGCTTCTGTTTCAATATCTTCCACAGTAATGTCTTCAAGATTAAGCGCTTCAATAATCAAAGCTTTTAGTTCGTTATGTAATGATTCCACAATAACCTACTTGTCTATATAGAGTTTCCACACTTTTCCTGTATCGGAAAAATAACGTCTGCCAAATGGCGATTAAGCTGCCTTGCGGCAGTTGTGGGCGAATCTGCCTCAAGAAGAAATGATTCTATCTCAATTTTATCTTTTACTTCGACCCGGAAAAAAGGTTTAGTATCGGGAACTTGATACCACTTTGTCTGTTTAGTCAAAAAGCTCGGCTCTACGGTAATATGAACCATGCGTAAATCAGTTTGGGTACGTACTGCTATCTGCGCCGCACCACGTTGTAATTTAGACTTAACACCGGGCGTTGTACGTGTTCCTTCCGGGAAAATCAACAGTACATTACCTTCATCCAGTCGTTCGTTGCAAGCATCTAAAAGGCTTTCAGGATCACGGTTCGGTATATAGCCAGCGGCTTTCACTATCCCTTTCATGAAAGGGTTATGCCATATCGCAGCTTTGACAAGACAATCGCACTGCGGTAATCGTGAGGCAATCAGTACATAGTCAATCAGGCTTGGATGATTGGCAACAATCATGCAGTTTCGATCCTGCTGCAACGCACTCTCACCAACAAACTCGTAGTCAATCGCGCCAAAGAAGCGCATGGTACTACAAAAAAAAGCAAAAGAACGCTGAATAATTGACTGTACTCGCATCTCCCGCTTCTTCTGTTCTGAAATGGACCAAGTTACAAAAGGGAAAACAATAAACGTTAGGCACAGTGCGCCCAGGCCAAAGATAGAGAAACACAACCCTGTAGCTGCTATCCGCCAGATCTTATTAATGCGTTTTGAAATTAAAGAATAGATTGACGCTCGTTCCATGAATCAACACTTCCAATGCCACTGTGTGCGTTTACCATCTATTGTCCATGCATGGCTGCCGCTAACTAAATTAGCTATCACGTCTAGCGTTTGCGGCAGAGTCGCAGATGAAGGGAAAGACTGATCACCGGCCTGCCACGATAGCTGATATTGACTTCCGTTACTTAGGATCAACCCCAGGGCAAAAGCTTGATGTTGTTTGACCTCAAAGCTGTGATAGGGCGCAGGCAAAGGCTCGTCAAAATCAACGACAAGAATACGATGCTGCGGGTTTTCGGCCAAATATGCGGACGCTTCAATAATGGCAGAATGTAAAGAGTGTTCACCAGCAGCTAGCGAAGTTACAGGAATCGCTTGCTTGGTCGCAATCGTAAACAGACCAGCAGCCGTATTATGAACAGATTGGGAAAACGCAATCGGTGAAGCATCCTCGCCTTGTAAAATATCTCTTAATAGCTTGGCTGTTCGCTCAAGCTCTCCATGCCGACTAGAAAAGACAATAAAATCAATGTCACTGTCTTTAGCTAGCGATATCGCAGTTTGAATCGCCATTTTACTCAGCGAACTCATCCGGCGACGTAGCATTGGAGGAATATCAGTCACTGGAACTGGCGATAATGTTTCAGGCCATTGCTTTTCGCTAGCAACCCATGCTTTCCAAGCATCGATATCCCCCAAACCAGGAGAAAGTGCCTGCCAACATTCAATATTAAATCTTACGCTATTCATCTGTTCTAGTGTCTAACTTTCAACCAGTTAAAACTGATAAGTCTTTATCCAAAGTAGATAGGATAATATTTATCACTTCCTTTGGGTATGTATTATTTCACGAAATTTAAAATCATTTTTTTCTATGGCTCTAAAGGCTCAAAATATGTAAAAATAACAGCAATATAGCTAGAGGAAACATTAACAAATTCTCTACTCGAATAAGCTGCCGCTAGATTTAAAATTTATACGCTTCAAGGATCCAACGTTTAAATCACATTTACCTTTTCAAAAAAGTGTTTCCTAACATGAGCGGAAACAATAGTAAAGCCGTTCTATAAAACCAATATAAAACACTATCTTTAACTAACAGAAAGAAAAGCGCACATTGCACCCCATCAGAATAATCGATACAAATCAATCAGATGCTAGCACTAGAGTCAAAAAACCGACACAGGTATAATAATAAGTAAGAAACGGTATTCTCACAACCATAGCAAACTTAAATATTGCAACACGATATGAAGCGTGATTAATACGTTATGTAAAGCCATTTTATTCTCACGCAATATGACAATTACACATAAGATTACGAGCCAATAAACTATTGTAAGAGCAGCTACCGTATTCCCATCCGTATATAATCTAAATGAAAGATGGCTAAATTTGGTGATATTTGAGATAACTGCACTTGAAACGACAAGTTACTTTAATACAAAATATATCCTAATCAGATCTAAATGGATGTAGATCCTTAACGGACTATACTCATCATCATAAAAGTAGTTGGAAATTCTTGTGACTTCATACCAAAATGATCCGCTTAATGCTTTGGAAGCAAAAACAGAAGCTCAAAAATTAGCATTTGCCCCGATTGTCTTCCATACCGCACGTACTTTACGTGATCTAGGCATATTAACCGCACTTGATAATGCGGGTAAAACTGGTCTAAATGCCAAAGAAATATCAGAACAAACTGGCGTGTCAGAGTATGGCGTAAAAGTCTTGCTTGACATGGCTTTAAGTGCACATATCGTCACTTGGAATAAACCTAACTACATTCTGGCAAACTTGGGCTATTTCCTGGTCAATGACGGCATGACACGTGCTAATTTAGATTTCACCGCTGATGTTTGCTATGCAGCGATGATGCACCTAACAGAAGCGATTAAAGAGGGAACCCCAGCAGGATTGAAAGAGCTAGGTGACTGGCCGACAATTTATGAAGGCCTGTCTCGACTACCTGAAAAAGCGAAAGAGAGCTGGTTCAATTTCGACCATTTTTACTCCGACCGCTCATTCCCGATTTTACTTGAGCGAGTTTTTGCCAACAAACCAAAGAAACTGTTTGATATCGGCGGCAATACCGGAAAATGGGCTCTTCAATGCTGTAACTATGATTCAGATGTTGAAGTGACCATCATCGACCTTCCTCAGCAAATTAATATGGCCATGTCCAATGCCGATCAGCAAGGCTTTGCAGACCGAGTTAAAGGCTACCCGGCTAACATGCTGGATGCGGAGCAATCTCTTCCTGAAGGTGCTGATGTCTGGTGGATGAGCCAATTCCTGGACTGCTTCTCTCCGATGGAAATCCTCAGCATTCTTCGCCGTGTACGTAAATCGATGTCCGAAGATGCCACAGTCTACATCCTGGAGCTATTTTGGGATGCACAGCGTTATGATGCAGCGGCTTTCAGCCTGAATGCCACCTCTCTGTACTTCACTTGCCTGGCTAACGGTAACAGCCGCTTCTACCGCAGTGACGATTTCTTAGAGCTGGTAGCTGAAGCTGGGCTTGAAGTTGTTACGCGTACCGATGATATTGGCCTTGGCCATACACTACTGGAACTGAAAAAGGCAAAATAAAAGTACATAGCAAAACTTAGCTTAACTCGTTTCCCATTTTTCTGTAAGCGCCACTTCCGTTGCGGAAGTGGCTGCTTCCAGCCAATCCACAAGCCGCATCTGAATATCAGGAAATTCCCACGTCATTGCTCTTGCATGAGCACAACGATCTATTGGCCAAAACTGCTTCTCTCCACCAAGCCTTGTATACACTTCTCTTCCTGATTCAATCGGTACTACTTCATCTTCAATACAGTGAATTACGAGTGTTCTCGCTTCTGGTAATTGATCGAACACTGATTCCACCGCATAATCGTCACGCATTAAAATGCCTGCCAGCCAATCATAGAAATGGCCAAATAAACTTTGTTTCAAGACATGCTCTGCCTCTTCGACATAGCTGGTAAAAGAAGAATCAATAATAATACCTTCTATTTCTATCGGCTTATCGGCCCATGCCCGAAGAAATATATTCCCTCCAGTAGAAGTCGCAACAATGAACGTCGGCAACATCAAACGACTCCGAAGCTTGTCAGTAAATTCAAGTATCGAAAGCGCGTCATGGTAAAGAGCGATATCTGTCGCATAACCTGTTGAGTGTCCAAAACCTGAATAATCAAAAATTAATACGCTATATCCATGTTCAACCAACCACTCTACTTTCTCCTTGGTTTGCTCCATATGACCAGTGTTACCATGGAAATGCAGTATCAGGCCTTTATTCTGCGATATTTGAGAAGGGAGCCATAAATAGGCAAGATCATTACCGGAAGCAGATTTCAGCCAGCGGACATTAGGATTTAATTCATCAGATTTTGAAGGTAAGTAAAACGAACGATTGGCACAGCCTTGAACAAATAAGAGAAAACAAATGAAAGATAAGAACGCAATCCCCCTCATATACCATATCCCTCTCCAAATACACTTTTAAGGGTATATAACAGGCTGCTTTTCACTGTTGCAATTACAAGACAAAATCGATGCTCCGGCATTCCAGGAGAGGCGCCCAGTCCCACAAAATTAAGTGAGAAGTACTTTCGTGAGCGTTAAACGTGAAAAAGCCCTTGTCTCTCGACAAGGGCTTTAATCAGTGGCGGAGCGGACGGGACTCGAACCCGCGACCCCCGGCGTGACAGGCCGGTATTCTAACCAACTGAACTACCGCTCCAATTCTGTACGAAGCCCAGCTATTAGCTCAACTTCTAGAATGTGGCGGAGAGATAGGGATTTGAACCCTAGATACGCTACAAACGTATGCCGGTTTTCAAGACCGGTGCTTTCAACCACTCAGCCATCTCTCCGTAAGTGCGGCGAATAATACCGTTATAAACTTATCCTGTAAAGCTATTTCTTTTAATAACCCTCTGTTTGAACGGCAATTATTCACATTGACAATAAAAGCATCAAGCAATATATCCAGAGTGGCTCTGGCATATTCAATTCAAGAAATGAGCACTGGAATGGCTTTTCCTTTTAAACTAATTTGAATCTCATCACACTTTCGCAAATGAGATAAAATATCACTTAGATAGTAGAATCAAAGAAAAAATCTCATGTTTCCCTGAGTTCTTAATAGAAACAACCACAATAAATATAAAGTAACACACAAAAGACCATATAATACCTACTGCATATCTAGTTCGTTTATGATTCAAGGTAATAAAGGGATTCCCATCAAAAATCGGTGAGGTATATTGGTTTCATACCTGCGGGATTACCGCTCTAGGGGATAAACCACTCCAGCAGTTAGAGCCACTATAAACAAGATCGCTATTCGATAGCCGCAGGTTAGTCCGTGGTGTTTGTAATCTTAAAAGGAGTTTATATGGCTAAACGTGTATCGAATAAACGCATCAAAGAAATGCTGAAAGAAATTAAATCTAAGAAATAAATCAATATGAATAAGCCTCCTTTGCGGAGGCTTTAATAACTGACCAACTTATACAGATGCCCTGAACATAGCAACACAGCCGACAACCACTATTTCAACCTGGGAAAAGTGACTTTCTAAAGCTTCTCGTAAGCCTTCTAGGCTATCCTGATTATTGTCAAAAATCCCTTTAGAGTTATAGACCGACATAAGCTTTTTCGCTGTCATACCCCGCTGAACACCATCACCAAGGATCGTACTACCAAAAATCACACCAGCTTCATTCAAATACGGTTTGAGGTGTTTAAACAATATGGATTTTTCACCTATCGAACCAGGTAGGCAGTGAAGGAGGTAATTAACACTGATCGAATCAAACGCTTCACATGTAAGATCAAGCGGCTCCAAAACATTACCTCGATAACGTTCAGGATTAAAACGTGCAATACGCTGTGACGCATAACCAAGACTGTTTGCGTTCAGATCGAGCAAACCAACCCGCCGTTGTGATTCTGGTAAATATTTGTCCAGGTAGTACCCCGTCCCTACTCCGACATCTAAGTGATTCAATGACACATGACGGCGAAAAAAAGCCCCTAACTTACGGGTAGAACAGCGCCAGATAAATGAATTTGAGATACCCAGAACCCACAAATCATAAATTGATAATACATTTCTGCTATAAACGGCCTGTCCCGCTTCAGCATCCTTTTTATAAGCCATTAACCATTGTCCCCGAAAGCAAAAAATAAATAGTAATTATGATTATTTATAAACATATCAAATAAATTCAAGCGCAAAAATATACCACTTGGCAATAGTCAATAATAGCCATATCAAGCAGGTCAGAGCTCTTATTAATGTGGTTTCATTAATAAGAATTTAACGTGAACTAATCACATATTGGATAACAATCATTAATCTCAGATTTACAACGGCTTCTCGCTTTATGAACCGCCACCTCTTAACGGTAAGACTCAGTCTCAAAGCCAAGAATTGTCGCCCTGTCTACACTCTCCTGGGCGTATCAATAGTGATACCACTAGGAGTACAAAACTATGAGTAGAAATTTCTGTCTTGCTATCATGCTGGCCTTATTTTCTTTGCTAGGCTGCCATGAAGAAGAACTTACGTTTAATGTCACTCTTTCTGGCAACCAAGAAGTGCCACCAGTCACAACAGAATCTAAAGCCTCAGCAGTCGTCACTCTCAATGTCCGCCATAGTGCCTCACATCTTTTCGACCTGGATTTGACGAAGAAAGAAGCAGATGAAGGCTCATCTGATACTTCAGATAACAATACTTTTAATCTCAGTGCTGAACTCGATATCAGTATGCTTACAGATGTTCAGGCTGCACACATCCACCAAGGAAAAATAGGAACCAACGGACCGGTGGCTTTTGATTTTGTCAACAACGGCGACGGTACAATGTCTGTTGCGGAAACAGAAATCACGCAAACACTTGCTGAAGAGTTATTGGCAGGATTGTGGTATCTAAATGTACATACCCTAGTCAATCCTACCGGAGAAGTACGAGGACAGATAGTCGACAGCAATACCAGCATAGTCACTTTTAGTCTTGATGGTGCCCAAGAGGTTCCACCTGTTGATAGCGAGGCTTCAGGCAATGGCTACGCCACTCTTAATACAGAAACTTATGCGGTAGATTTAATTGTAATTACCGAGAATGCCGATGACGCAATAGCAGCACATATCCATGAAGGGTTTATCGGTGAAAACGGAGAAGTTCTCATCGACCTTACCGCAGGCGACAGCCAAAACATCTGGATTACACCAGAAAATACCGTGCTAGATGAAGCTACTGCAAGCCGCCTTGTGAGTGGAGGCCATTACGTCAATATTCACACACCAGCCAACTCTCCCGGCGAAATACGCGGTCAAATCCTTACTGATGATTTTACCCTACTTACATTCGCTCTCGATGGAGAACAGGAAGTCCCTGTCGTTGAAACAGATGCATCCGGAGTCGGTTATGCAACCTACAACAACGTAACAGAAGAACTGGATCTCAAAGTGCTGACTATCGGTGTTGATGATGCTGATGCAGCCCACCTGCATGAAGGCTTCATCGGTCAAAATGGACAGGTTGTTGTCGGTCTAGAAAAGGATCCTGACAATGTCGCTCTCTGGAAAAGTCCTAACGGAACAACGCTTGATGCAGAAACAGCTACACAGCTGCTGGCTGGTGGTCACTATGTCAACGTACATACCCCGGCCAACCCAAGTGGTGAAATCCGCGGACAGGTACTGAGTCAAGACTTCATACTGTTCACGTTCCCGCTGAACGGTGATCAGGAAGTTCCGCCGATAGATACCGAAGCCAGCGGCAACGGCTATGCAACCTTCAACCAAATGACCAAAGAACTGGTTGCCCGAATAGTCACAACAGGCATTGGTGGTATAGAAGCCGTACATATCCATGAAGGTGAAAGCGGTGACAATGGAGATGTGATTGTCGAACTAAGTCAGTCAGAAGGTGATGTGACAGCCTGGATAACACCTGAAAATCTTGTACTGGACGAAGAAACAGCCACAACATTACTTGATGGCGGACACTATATCAACGTCCATACTTTGGCTAATCCGGAAGGAGAAATCAGAGGGCAGATTGAATAGCTTTCTTGATTACCTGCCAACCATCAGCATCAGGCGCAGGTAAGCATAAAAGCGGGACAGCCCTTACGGCTATCCCGCTTTCTTATTATTCTGATAATGGAGGTTATACTTTGTGAGGTGAAGAATCGTTGATAAGTAAAATGACAGGGGTTATCTAAGAAATACAAATAGCTAAGTTATTATTGCTCCAGGCCCGCCGTATTCCAGTACACGTACACAGACTCACTTTTGGTTATGAAGATATACCCATCTTTACCCAAACCTGATTGGCGGTAAACCGGATTACCATAGCTATCGGTGTACTTACCAGCTCCATCTCCTGCCGGTATAAAGTCGTAGTAAACACCATCAGCACGATCGATTGTAATATAGCCCTGGCGCTGAGAAAAAACACAAAAATATCGACCTGAAGGCTTATCGGCGCCATTAGGGTAAATATCACATCTCACATCCTGTGAGTCAGCCAAAATTGCATGAGTGGCAAAACCAAAAGTACATAACAAAAGTGTCTCGCATAACCGCCGTACAACCCAGTTACGAGAACATTTACCCATGAAAACCTCCGCAGAAAAGTCTCTCTTTGATCAGTGTAGTCGCCAACCAATGGTTCGAAAACCAACCAAGCCTATCCCCAAAATCATGCTCATTGTACAAATCCTTCCGGACAAAGCAAATATCTGTTACCAATCAGCAATTAATTGAATTGTAATAAAAATATTCCTTATCAATCTTACTAGACCTGAAGACCAGATTACCGATAGAATTCTTGGAAGACATTAAACTTTCTGCGGGGGGAATGTTATCGAGATTTCACTCAGATTAACCATTTTCAGCATTTAACCAAAACTCTTTTAATTCTTTTTGGATATTTCGATTTTTTAAAATGCTCACATGGTCTTCATTAAACCCTACAATACGCTTTGCTTGCCGTTGGGCACGCAATTCCAACTGACTGGACAAACTGATTACTCCATCGCCACTTTCAACGTTCAACACACCACGGACCTTATAGCCAAAAATTAATAAGTGTGGCGGTAACGTAGCCTGAGGAGCAAACAAGCTTTTGATAAAGTCTCCTTCTGGATCAAGATCATACCAAGAAGGAACAACAACTGGCGCAAACTTAGTACCTTTACTTGCAGCCTTGTTTCCACCAAATGGCGACGATATCGAAGTAAAGCTGAGAATATCATTACAAGTTCGATTTCTTGTACACTGATTAATATACGCTTTCGATACCAATCCCCCCATACTATGCGCCACGATATGTATACCATTAAAATGGTATTGCTTTCTTATCCAGCTCATCATGTTATTGAGCCCTTGTGAAACCAATAACAAAGGCACTGCAGAAGGATAATTAACCACCCATACCTGATACCGAGATCGATCAATTGACTCAATAATTGAAGCAAATTCCCTTGGGGTTCCTTTCATTCCATGAATAAACAACACTGGAATCTTGCTACTGTCAAAGTCAGACAAAAAGAATAATCCCGAGTTGCCATTTTCAAAAAAAGTATATGGTTTCCATAACCCGATCTCGGCCTGTTTTTCACTAAAACGTGAGTCTGATAAATCTGTAACTTCACCGCTAGCAACAATGCTTACCTGAATATTCACCACCTTCTTCAGTGATTTTCCAATCAATTGATGGGGATACTCACCACTATTGCTTAATATAACGGGGCCAATTTTCAAATCTGATGAAGGCTCAAGTTCAACCAAAGAATAAGGCTCACTTGGTTGAAAGTGTAAATCCATATTCCTATCGTCAAATATGAATAAAAATTTATCTGACACAGTTGTATGTACCGTCATCTCAGATTGACCAATCATTGCATCAAAACCATTAACTTGATCAGCAAACCTATCAGCCATCAAAACGACTAAAATAGTAGATTCCTTTGAATCACTATCAATATTTAATTGATACTTTACATAACTATTTTGAATTAGGTGGGCTTCTTTAGCAATCTGATACAAAGAATTACAGCCAGATAGAAAGAATAAAAATGTAACGCTACATAATAAACGGCAAACAGACATATTAACCAGGATATGAAAGTAAAATCATTGAAAACTTACCTAATAATATGGTTTTAATCACTCATATTTTTAAAATAATAGGATCCAACGCACCAATTTAGAATAAAGCTCAACAATTATAATCAATCACAGCGAACCTAATTCTGCAGCCTTACTCGGTGGTAGACCAAAATAACGCTTAAATTCACGGCTAAACTGTGTCGCACTTTCATAACCCACTCTTCCGGCAGCAACATTGGCAGGCAAACCATCTTGTATCATTAACGATTTCGCTTTATTCAAACGAATTTTCTTTATGTACTGCAGAGGTGGATCTGTTACAACTTGCTTAAACGCACGGTGAAAGGCCGATACACTCATACCAGCCATGCTGGCAAGGTCATCAATGACAAGTTTCTGCTCATAGTGAGACTGGACATGGTTGATCACTTTAGAAACCCGCGAAAGAGCACTATCCTGCCTGCAGTATTGAGCAAGTAAATACCCCTGCCGCCCTTGCAATAACAAATAGAAAAACTCTCGTAATAATTGAGGCCCCAATACCTTTGAGTCCAAAGTGCTATGCAACACAAACAACAAGCGCGACATGCAATTTGATATCAACGGAGTTATCTCTGATACAGCTACACCTCGACCATTCGGATCCACTTGCAGCATGTCCGAATCACCATCTTGTTCAAGCATCTCAACCAGCTGTTGAATCATCGGCAAATCAAACTCTATATCAATCCCAATCAATGGAGCGTGTTCAGAAGCAAAGGTTTCACAGGCAATAGGATACGGTGTCGCCACAATCAGGCATTGTTCCGTATCGTACTCAAAACGGTAATCATTCAGATGCCCAACTTTATTCCCCTGAAAAATGACCACAACACCTTGTTGATACATCTGTGGCGTTACCTTATGGTACTTAGTTATCCGGAATAAACGCACTCCTGGTAAGCAGGTTTCAACCAGCCCGGACTGTTGTTCCAACCCATACTTAACACACAATGATTCGGCTAAATTTTCGTTACTTTTCATACCATCCCCTCATCTCAATCCCATCATCGCCAACATAATGGCTAAAGCAAGAGTTTCATTTTAAATTGTAGGAATAGGCAACTTTCTGACAGAATTGTGTATTAAATAGTAGTCCTTTCTCCCCTAAACTAAGTCCATAAAGTTTCGTTGCGTATAAACAAACACATTGATTTGTACGTACTCAAGCAATGTCATCAGAAATAATCAAACCGAGCTGTATCAAGCAATATTTTCACAAATTGCATGCACTACAGTTTCACACTGGAGAGCCATGATGAACAAATTTACCTATCACAACCCCACCCGCATTCACTTCGGCGAGGGCCAGATTGCTAACATCACCGCCGAAATCCCTGCCGACAAGAAAGTGTTGGTGATCTATGGTGGTGGTTCAATCAAGCAAAACGGTGTTTACGATCAGGTAACAGCGGCGCTTAAAGACCATCAGTGGGGTGAGTTCCAAGGTGTTGAACCCAACCCTCAGTATGACACCCTGATGAAAGCCGTCGATAAGATCAAGGCTGAAGGTTATAACTACCTGCTTGCCGTTGGTGGTGGTTCAGTAATTGATGGCACGAAATTCATTGCCGCGGCTGCCAACTATGAAGGCGACGATCCTTGGAATATCCTGGCTCGTAACGAAACGGTTCAATCAGCTGTTCCCTTGTCTTGTGTTCTGACGCTGCCAGCCACCGGCTCTGAAAATAACATGGGCGCTGTCGTTTCCCGAGGAAAAGACAAGCTGGCATTTATGTCTCCACTGGTTCAGCCTGCGTTTGCTGTTTTGGATCCAAAGGCAACCCTTACCCTGTCTCCTCGCCAGGTTGCTAACGGTGTAGTGGATGCTTTTGTTCACGTTATGGAGCAATACCTGACCTTCCCTGCTGACGCCAAAGTTCAGGATCGTTTCGCAGAAGGCCTGTTACTGACACTGATTGAAGAAGGTCCGAAAGCTCTGGCAACGCCGAATGATATGGATGTACGTTCTAACATCATGTGGGCAGCAACCCAAGCATTGAATGGCCTGATCGGTGTTGGTGTTCCGCAGGACTGGACAACCCACATGATTGGTCACGAACTAACAGGTAACTACGGCATCGATCATGCCCGCACCTTAAGTATCGTGCTTCCAGCTGTCATGAAAGAACGTCGAGCTGACAAAGAGGCCAAACTACTTCAGTACGGCGAGCGTATTTTCGGTATCAAAGATGGCAGCACAGATGAGCGTATTGATGCAACCATCACTCAAACTATTGCCTTCTTCAAGCAAATGGAAGTACCTACCAGCCTGGGCGATGTAGAACTGGATAAATCAGCCGTTGATATTCTGGTCGACAGCCTGGAAAAACACGGCATGAAAGCCTTGGGTGAGCATAGCAATATCACCATTGCTGACAGCCGAGCCATTTTGGAATCAGCGCTGTAATTACCTTCTATCCACCACTTCCTCCTGTTTAGCAGCTCCTCGCGAGCTGCTTTTTTATCTGAAATCAAATCAACCGCAGATGATCACACTTTCGTCATAATCCAGTGTCGAGCTGGTCACAAAAATTGAGTATTATGCGCTTTCTAAAATTTTATGGATGCGGATACACAACATGTACAAACTGGTTGCACTTGATATGGATGGCACCCTGCTAAACTCGCAGAAAGAGATTTCTGAACGTACCAAGCAGGCAATCAAACTAGCTCGAGAAAAAGGTGTTAAAGTCGTATTGGCTTCAGGCCGCCCTCTGGAAGGCCTTACTGATTACCTCAACGAACTAGGCATGACCAGCGATGAAGACTACGCACTGAGCTACAATGCTTCACTGGTACAGCGAGTAGAAAGCAAGGAAATTATTCACAGACAAATCATGCAGGGAAGCGATGCAAAAAATATTGCCAGCCTGGGTCGTGATTTAGGTGCTTATGTACATGCTTTCTCTCCGACACGCGGCCTGATCACACCAGAAAACAACACCTACACTCAGCACGAGTCAACCATTAACGGTGTTCCGGTAACAGAAATCGATTTTGCTGAACTGGACTGTAACGAAGAAATCATCAAGGTGATGATGGTTGCTGATCCGGAAGTTCTATCTGCGGCCATTGAAAAACTACCGGCTTCGCTTTATAAGCAATACACCATTGTACAAAGTGCTCCTTTCTTCCTTGAGCTGATGAACCCTAGCAGCAACAAAGGTACAGGTGTTGCAAAACTTGCTGAGCATCTGAACATAGATGCCAGCGAAGTGATCTGCATGGGTGATGCTGGTAATGATCACCACATGCTGAAGTATGCCGGTCTTGGCGTTGCTATGGGTAATGCAACCGAAGATACCAAAGCGCTTGCTGACCACATTACAGATACCAACGATAATGATGGTGTGGCAGAAGTGATTGAAACCTTCATCCTGAATAAGTAACCGGCTCTCAAATCTCAATCAGACAGAAACAACCATCTATTGGTTGTTTCTGTTTAAATTAACTAACCCTGCTCTTCTGGCTAAGATCACGTCTCATCAAGGAATGCACCTTAAGCTTGCTCCCTAGATATAAAAGGGCATATTTCCCGACTGACCACGGGGCATAACTAGTAGCTACGAATTACTAATGCTTACTTTTTCCTAACTGATTTAACTCAATAAAATGGTTTCGTATCTTTCGTTTGTCATAAACCGGAGCAACCATATCAAATAAGAATTCACCGTTTCCGCTGGTAGACATATTTAGGCTGTTCAACAGCTTTAATCATCTTTATGTTTAGAGCCATCAGAACGAATCACCACGAGGGAAATAATGAAACTGGATGCGATCCTTTGGGATTATGATGGAACCATCGTTAACTCGGTGCCTAAAAATATCGATATCACAAAAAATATCTTGTCGATTGTTGCCCCTCATTTAACCGATAATAACCTCCCTGATTATTTACGCAATGAAGCGGCTTACCATCAGGCGAACCACGCTGCCAAGAACTGGCAGGAACTCTATATCAAATACTACGGCATGACCGAACAGGAAATGCTGACTGCCGGTTCATTGTGGGCTGAGCATCAATTAACGAATATGACGCCTGTCAGGCTGTTCACTGGTATCGACGATACTGTTCGCGACCTTGCCGACATTCCCCATGGGATCTGCTCTCAAAACGCGTCAAAAAACATCTATAATGTCTTAGCTGACTCTCAGGTTGAACACTTTTTTAAAGCCGTTGTGGGATACGATGATGTCCCAAGCCATAGCCAAAAACCGTCACCGGAAGGTGGCATAATTTGCCTTGAGAAATTGTTTAACGATCCAAGCAAGAAAGCACTGATGTATGTCGGCGATCATGAAGCAGATGTTCAGTTTGCCCTGAACCTCCAGTCTGCTTTAGGTCAGAATGCCACTGTCATTTCGGTAACAGCAGCATACAGCGGAGCAAACCCAGATGACTGGTCGGTGAAACCGGATTTTATGATTCACTCGCCACAAGAATTAACAGCTCTCTGTCACGCGCTTTGACTTTGATAGCAGATTGTTAAACCGATGGCTATTTTTAATCTGAGAACTTAAATATTAAGAGAGATAAAGATTGCAGGCAGTAAATCATCACCACTACCATTTCCTAGAGTAGACTACCTGCAATCTTTAATAGGCCATACTGAACTTCAATGAGAAGGTATCCCCATCCGGCGACCTTGTATTTTCAACACTGGATAACCATTTAAGCTCAGCCATAATTTCTGAATCGCCCCACCAGCTACGATAGCTAATCACCGGCCCAAAGCCAGTACCATGACTCTTAAATTCCCCCTGATTTGCACCGATTCCGCTGTCTCCGCTTAGCTGATGAAATAAGTAACCACTCACACCGATTCCAGTAAAACCACCGAACAGAATTGCGTATTGAACATAGGTCGACTCCAAATGAAGCTGAGCGCCACTGTGATAATCGGTATCCCTATTCTTGGTATTGAACGTCACACTACTAAATACAGAGAATTCTCTGCCAACCGCAGGCTCAACATGAATCAAGCCAACAACAGGCTCAAACGTCCAGTAGTTACTTCCGGTATTCGCCAAACTTTCAGCATCATAGCGTCCGGTTGGTGCATAGATATTAAATCGAACATCTCCCCACCAGATTCTATTAATAGCGTATGACAATAATACCGGAGACAAAAGGGTATCCCCTGCCCCACTATCTTTATGCGTCTCCCGAACACCTAAACTTTCGCTCCCCACAGTCGCTGTCACCTGCTGCAAAATATAAGGAAGACTCATCCCCAGCGCATATGTCCAATTCTCGGCAATTTCCCAGCCAGGGTTCCAATTAACAGTGATAGCCAGCCTTTGTGATTCAATATCAACATCTGTTGCTGTATACCTGCCAACAGGCACAGAATGCCCATTTCCACTGATTCTTCCTTCATGATGACTGGTAAAGACCTTTACTACTAAAGACTCAGAAGGCGGAGGGGCTCGGTCAATCACAGATGCATTGGCTCCGGGCCAATAATGGCTCATTCCCCCTTCGGCCGCCCAGACCCCATCGTTATTATTCCCTATCAAAAGGAGATAAATAACCAAACCACTTCTCAGCCAAATATCACACATATCTGTTTTGCTATCAGGACAATTAGCACAGATTGCCAGCTACTCCATTCGGATTATAAATCTCATACTCATTAGCTTAGCCAAAACAATCCACTCAACTGCTGCAAGCAAAAGAAAACAAAGCAAAAATATTACGGATGAGAAAAATGGGTAACAATGAGATCTGATTGGTACCGCAAAAAACAAGTAATAAGATCACCCTCAATAGAGACGAACAGCCAAACTAAAGAACGGAAAATCGACTAACGTCAACTAACATAAACAGACAGGTGTTCAGACAGAGAAAGGCTCTGCTATGAAAAAAATGATCAACCAAGTTGATAACATCGTTCGGGAGCAACTTGAAGGGTTTTCCAACGCAAATCCTGATCTCATCGTTAGCCTGGATCCTTTCTATATCTCCAGGCGCAAGCCTGAAAAACCTAAAGTAGCACTGATCTCTGGCGGAGGAAGCGGCCATGAACCAATGCACAGCGGATTTGTAGGCTTTGGGATGCTTGATTCGGCATGCCCGGGAGAGATTTTCACCTCCCCTACTCCCGATCAAATGTACGAATGCGCCAAACAGGTTGAAAGCGGAGAAGGTATTCTATTCCTTGTCAAAAACTACACCGGGGATGTAATGAACTTCGAGACCGCCGTCGAACTGCTTCACGGCGATGGCTATAAAGTTCAAGCAGCCCTGATCGACGATGACGTTGCGGTAAAAGATAGCCTCTATACTGCCGGGCGCCGTGGCGTTGCCGGTACTGTACTGGCAGAAAAAATCCTTGGTGCCGCAACTGAAGATGGTTACAGCCTTGAAGAATGCAGCAAGCTTGCAAAACGTATCACCAATCATGCGCGCTCTATCGGTGTTGCCCTTTCTGCCTGCACTGTTCCTGCGGCAGGCATACCTGGTTTTACCCTGGCGGATAACGATGTTGAATTCGGCATCGGGATCCACGGTGAGCCCGGAATCAAACGAATGCCGTTTACTGACAGCGACAGCATGGTCAGTGAAATGATGGAGCGTCTGCTGGACAACACTAGCTATGTAAGAAACGTAAACCGTTGGGACAATGAGCAAGGTGAATGGATAGAGGAAAGTTGGACGACATCCCCTCTGATTCAGGGTGATAACGTAATTGTTCTGGTAAATAGCCTGGGCGGCACACCACTTTCTGAGCTGTACTGTGTCTACAGAAAAGTAACAGAAATTTTAGAAAAGAAAGGGCTCAGCATCGAACGTAACCTAATCGGCGCCTACTGTACTTCACTCGATATGCAAGGTATCTCGATTTCATTACTCAATGCCGATGATGAAATGCTATCGCTATGGGATAAGCCGGTTCATACTCCAGCATTGAGATGGGGCTGCTAAATCAAACAGCCAATGGTGGAATCTGCATGAGACCCTTATCAAAACATAAGGCTGTAAAGAAAGTGGCGAATCTCACGCCCCTCATAACGTGAATTTGAATATGGTTAACCTAGTGCTTGTCTCACACAGCCATAAACTCGCAAAAGGTATTGTAGAGCTGATCTCACCAATGACAGCGGATAAAATAACCGTTGCTATCGCCGCTGGCATTGACGATCCCAACAACCCCATAGGCACAAATCCCATCGCCGTTCTGGATGCTATCCAATCAGTCTACACTGACGATGGCATATTGATTCTTGTTGATATAGGTAGTGCTATTCTAAGCGCCGAAACCGCTTTGGAATTACTCAAACCTGAACAAGCTATCAACGTCAAAACCTGTGCCGCGCCTATTGTCGAAGGAGCTATCGCCGCCAGCGTATCGGCTGCAGCCGGAATGCCATTAGAAACGGTAATTCAAGAAGCGCATGGTGCGCTGGTTGCCAAGTATCAGGCTCTGGAACAAAAGCTCCCACTAATGTCGGTACCTGAAGAAAAGAACTTTTCTGCTGTTCCAGAAAATAACGAGGTAACAAAAAACAATAATACCCATAATTTTACCATGACAGTAGGTAACCCTCACGGCCTTCATGCCCGCCCGGCCGCAACCATTGTCACTACACTACGCTCTTTTAATGCTGAAGTTTCACTATGTAAAGAAGGCATAAAAGTGAATGCAAAAAGTCTTTCTCGAATACTCATGCTAGGTATCAGTTATGGTGACAAACTAACATTTACCGCCATTGGTAATGATGCAGAAAAGGCCATTGAGGCATTAAAAAATCTTAGTGGAAAAAGTTTTTTGTGAGTAACCGAAAAATCATTAAATATTGTAAATATATCAATTCACTCACCAATAAGAACTCATTCATTAAAAGCACAGAAGTAGCAGTACAGATACTACATAATGAAAATAGCAATCACATACAAATAGTAAATGCAATTATTTACCATTCGTAAGCGTTAAATACCAACCATTAATTCTTGATATTGAGCTTGATCCAAACACTTCACAGCACAATACTTCAAGCAATAAACATAAGCCATAAAAGCTAGGTTGCTGTGATATATAAATGTGCAGTCCTGTTATTACTAATTTTAACAAGCAGCCCATCAGAGGCTTCATCAGAATTTCCTTTAACAGTACACCACCCCTTATACACAATCACAGCTGAACCTGCAGAAAAAACAGTCACTCTTAACAAGATCCATCAGTGGCTAATTACTATCAATGACATTAATGGCCATCCCATCCAAGGATTACAATTTGATGTAAAAGGAGGGATGCCAAACCACCAACACGGTTTACCTACACAACCAAGATTAATCGGTGAAAATGAACCGGGTAAATACCTCATTGATGGCATGAAATTTAATATGCATGGGAAATGGCAACTTGAGCTAATAAATATTGATTCGGATTTTCCGTTTAAATATCAAATAGAGTTCGAGCTTAACCATGCCAACAGCAAATAGAATAATCATATGTATTAGCTTAGGTGCATTTGTAATTACAAGCGGGTTAATTGCATATAGACCAAAGCCTCAAATAAACCATTGGACTGTTTCGGAGTTAGCTATTCTCCGCTCCTTGCGCCTCCCGAAAACGAGGGATATAAACGATCCGTCAAACCAGCTATTAAACAATCCCAAGGCTGAACTTTTAGGAAAGATCCTGTTTTTCGACACTCAATTAAGCCGTTCAAAGCAAATAGCCTGCGCTACGTGCCACCAGCCAGAACACTACTTTTCCCTACCGACAGACAGTGATATTTCGTTAGATAAACAGGTTCCGACATTACTCGGCGTTGCAAACTTCAACTGGTTTATGATGGATGGCAGTGCGGATAGCCTTTGGGCACAAGCACTTATTCCGCTTGAAGATCATATTGAACATGGCGGAACTCGCACTCAATATGTCCAATACGTGCTCAATCATTACCCTGAGCTCTATCAGGAAATATTTGGAAACTTACCAGACCAACTAATAAATTCTGCATTACCAGCCCAGGCATCACCTATCAGCCAATATCCGAAAGAGCAACAACAATGGCAACAGCTAGCACCGCATATCCAAAAAGCCATTAACCATGTTTATAGCAATATCGGAAAGTTGCTAGCCTCTTATCAGGCAACCTTGTGGCCGAAAGATGCCCGCTTTGACCGTTTCATAGATCAAATCACATCAACCAATAGTCCTAGTTTCTCAAATGAACAAAGCCTGTTGAACCCTGACGAAATTGCCGGACTCAAACTCTTTATTAGCGAAAAAGGGCAATGCTTACGCTGCCATAACGGTGCGCTGTTTTCAAACGGTGACTTTCACGCCACAACCGTTCCACAACCTCATCCTAAAGCAGATAAAGGGCGGCTAGAGGGGATCAAGCAGGCGCTTATAAACCCATTTAACTGCCTTGGCGAGTATAGCGACAGCAAGCCAGAAAAATGTAAAGAGCTCATTTTCAGCAAAAAAGACGGCAATGAACTAAAAAGTGCAACCAAAGTCCCTATCCTGAGAAATATAGCCCAAACAAACCCTTATATGCATTCTGGGCAATTTGCCACCCTCAATGAAGTCCTTCATTACTACAACAGAGCTACCTCACCATTTGGCACTCACACTGATTTAGAGCCACTAAAACTGTTGCCGTACCAACTAAACCAACTTGAAGCCTTTCTTTTAACGCTGACAGAAGAATAGAGCAAAGAACCATTGCCGAATAATAAAAACTGAGGAGAAGAACAATGAGCCGAACTTATTCTATTTTTCAAAAACCGTGGCTAACTCTTACTATAAGCCTAATCGCTCTTTTCTATAGCCACACTAGCCTTGCCCATGTACGCTGGTTTATCGCTGATGGTACCAACCCGGATATTACACTTCCCTACGATACTATCTCTTTAGCGATAGCGATCGGTACCCTCACCCTTTTTATGTTCGCAACAGCCATCAGCTATATACCGATTCTTCCAAACAAATTCAAAGCAGGATTAACTCAACCTATTGTATCGGCATACCCTTGGATGTGGTACACCCTGATTCTGGTAATTAACTGTTACCTCGCCGTCAATCTTCTACTCGGAGAGTTTCTTGCGCCCAATTTATACCTTTCACCACAAGTAGCTATTTTCGGCGTACTCATTCAAACCGCCGCTATTGTACTAATGGCTATTTCCGTTAGCCTGACAGGAGCTGCTATTGTCATTACATCACTAGGATTATTTCTGTTCTTCCCATTTTTTATTGCACTTGACTATGTCTTTGAGTTTTTATTCGTCGGCCTGGCACTAATTTTTATCGGCCCTAGCCTGAACAATAATGACAGTAAATTCTGCCTATCGCTCAGGCAACATAAAGCAGCGTGGCGCAAAATAGCTGTTCACCTTGTTCGAATCGGACTCGGACTCCAGCTCCTCGAACTGGGTATTCACAATAAATTAATGCTACCAGGCATGGCATTGGCTTTTATTGATCAAAATGACTATTACAACTTCTTTCCTCTGCTGAATTTGGTCCAGATCAGCAACCTTCACTTTGTATTCTTTGTCGGTATCAGCGAAATCATTCTCGGATTATTGCTAATCACCAACCTAGCCAACAGAATTATTTACGGACTTTTACTGACAATTTTTATCATCACATTTGTACTGTCCGGATTGGAAGAATTGGTCGGCCATATGCCCATTTTCACCATTCTTGTGATTTTATTTTTTGAGACGAAAACGCCAATTTTGACGAAAAAGCCTCTCCTCCGGAGCATAGAAGCCAAGAAAACCTAAGGTCTGAACTATGGCCCAATGATAAACGCACCTCTGTAACTTCAGCAGAGCGACTATAGTTTTATGGCAGGAGGGCAATATGGATCATGACAGACGCGATTTTATGAAAGGACTGGCGGCCGCAGGCCTCTCAGTTCCCATTATCAGTAGCTTAAATGTAAGTGCAGCAAAGGCACCTTCAGGAAAAATTGGCTGGAGTCCGACAGCCACGGATAGCATAAAATCCACCTGCGTTCATTGCGTCAATTTTTGTGGTATCGATATACAAAGAACCGGTGGAGTCATCCGTGCTATATACCCAGACAATGCACGTAAAGAGTATTACAACCACGGTATATGCCCGAAAGGTGCTTCTGGATTATTTAATACCTACAATCCTTACCGGTTAAAAAAACCGCTAAAACGGACAAATAAGAAAAAGGGCCTGAATGTTGATCCTGGCTGGGTTGAAATAAGCTGGGAAGAAGCCTTTAGTACCATTGCCAAAAAGATGGACAAAATTCACCGAGATAACCCGGCAAAACTCATTTGGCAACATGGTCATGGTAAGTACCTGATTGGTGACAAATTCCCGAAAGCCTTTGCAAAGGCATTTGGTACGCCCAACCTAGTTCACAGAACAACAACCTGTGAAGCAGCACGACATGTTGCTGATGAGTTGACATGGGGTTACCACGGCTTTTTACCGGATTTGAAGGAAACACGCTTATTTATTAATTTCGGAGCCAACTATTTTGAAGCCGAGCAATTTTCCCGCTGGCTCGACCATGCCTCATTAGATGCCCAAGAAAATGGGATGTACAGTGTGGTTATAGAACCCCGACTCTCGGTATGTGCATCCAAAGCAGACAAATGGATACCGGTTCGACCTGGAAAAGACATTATCTTGATACTGGGCATAGCCAGGGAACTCATCACCAATCAATTTATCGACGAAGCGTTTTTAATCCAGTACACCAATGCCCCCATTCTGCTTGACGAGCAAGGTAACGCCATCAAAAACCCAAACGGGGACTATCTCGTCTGGGACACTGCCAGCCAATCAGCCCAACCATTCACCGATAAAGTCAAACCTGCACTGCGTGGGCGGTTTAAACACGAAGGTCGTCAGCTTATAACGGCCTTCGAAACATTTGCTGATAGTGTTTCTGACATTACGCCACAATATGTTGAAAAGATCGCAGATATTCCTGCAAAACAAGTACAAGAATTGTCGCGGTTAATTGGTGAAAAGGCCATGATAGGCGCAACTGTTATTGTGAACGGGCAACGAAAACGCTACCGGCCTGTGGCCCTGCATACATTCCGCGGTTTATCAGCCAAACAGTATGGCGTACAAAATTGGCGCGCCGCACTAATTATTCAAATGTTAATAGGGAGTATTGATGCTGTCGGTGGCACTCAGTTACACAGTGCTTATAAACAACCGAAGTACTTCAAGGCATCTAAAGCTGAATACCCCCCCAAAAGGATCGATTTACAGGAAAGTGTCTTCTTTCCACATGCAACTCATAATGTAGCTCAGCAAGTCGCTTTATCGATCTTAGCCCCCGAGAGTTACGGGCTGTCTTATTTACCGGAGATGCAAATTTTTTATGCTACCAACCGGCCTTTCTCAACTTCAGACACCAAACCTCAATTTGAATCGCTCACCAAAACTTTCAATGTTTGCATTGATATTGTCATGAGTGAAACGGCATGTATGTCTGACATTGTTTTACCCGACCTGACCTATCTTGAGTCGTGGCATTTTTCCCCTACCCGCTATACACCTTACGCCAAACATAGTGCCATCAGACAACCAGCAACCAATGCGTATAATCTTGCACATGATGGTTACAGCATCCTCTGGGAGTTAGCGCGACGCCTCGGTATTCTCGACGACTACATCGATCAGATTAATGCTCAATGGGGATTAAAAAAACACCCCTTCCAGAAGGGAAAAGATTACAGCGCAAAAGATGCCGTCGAATTAATTTGGAAAGAAAAAACCAAAGGTAAACCATTTCAATTGGCAATGAAAAATGGATTTGTGGGTAAACACCTCACCCCTTCAGATACCTATCTCGGAGGGATAGAAAAAGCCTTTAGCGGCCCTGGTAAACCCAAAATGAAGTTTTACGCAGACCAATTAGTCGATAGCCTGGCTCAGGTACGACAGCAAGTCGCGAAGCATAATATAAAGTCCATTGACCTTGAAGAATATGCGCTGAGCCTGTCTCCTATCCCACTAAAAGAGCATGGTTTTCCAACTCCGCACCGTGAAGCAAAAGACTACCCCTTTTATTTAATCACCTTTAAATACATGTTCAGAAATCAATCTGGCAATACATCAACCAACCCCATTCTTAATGCGCTGGGGCCAGATACCCAAGAAAACGGTGTTGTTATAAATGCCAATATAGCGGCAAAGAAAGGAATTCGGGAAGGCGATATCGTAGTCATCGAAACGCGTGTTGGCAAAGTTAAGGGAAAGGCATTGCTAACGCAGGGAATACGACCAGACACTGTCGGCGTTTCTTATCATTTTGGCCAGCAAAGTCAGGGATTACCTGAATATGCGAAAAAGGGAGTGTTCATAAATCAAGTGCTGGAACTTCACCCTGATGTGGTATCAGGAATGAATAGTTTTAATGATACCAAATGTAAATTGTACAAAGCTTGAAGGATAAAATCATGACTCAGTTTGTACGTGTTATTGATTTGGATCGGTGTATTGGATGTCGAGCCTGTTCTGCGGCATGCAGTGTCGAAAACCAATGTGCTCCTGAAACGCCCTGGCAAGTGGTCCACAATTACGAAATAGGAAAATACCCAAATGTTCGCGAAAAATTTGTACCAATGGGATGTATGCATTGTGAAAATGCACCATGTGAAAAAGTTTGTCATGAAATAGATGTACATGCGATCACAACAAATGAATACGGCATCGTACTATTTGATTATGATAAATGTATTAGTTGTGGATATTGCGAATCAGTATGCCCTTATGGCGTCCCCCAATTCCAGAAAAAACGCGAAACACTATACGAAAATGAAGACCCGACACCTTACGAAGCGTTACCGGTAGAAAGCAAACATCCACTTCAGCGGAAGAAACAAGGTGTCGCACAAAAATGTACATCTTGTTGGCATAAAATAGAAAAAGCCATTGCCGATGATCATATTGAGCAAGTAGGCATTGAGCCTCAATACACACCAACATGTGATTTAGTCTGTCCTGTCGATGCGCGTGTATTTGGTAATGTCGATGATTCCAACAGTAAAGTGGCCCAATGGATTGGTGAGAAAAAAGCGGAACAAATGAAAAAAGAGTATGGCACATTGCCGCGAGTATTTTATATATCAAGCGGAGGAAGTGACTAATGTCTATTCAGTCGCTGTCGCATAAAAAAGTAAAAAGGACAATCATAAAAATACTAGTTTTATTCATTTCCTCTTTTTTTATTTATTACTTACTAACATCTTCTGTTAGAGCTCAAGACGATACAGAAAAAAGCGCTGAAGCTATCAAATATTCCAGATTAGGTGATAGCATCAGGAAAAACAGAATCAATGTTGGCGACATATATTCAGTATCAGCTAGAGATGGACGATTTCATATTATTCATGTCGATAAATTGTTTATGGATTGCAGGAATTGCCATTCGCCCTATGAATATAAGCCAGATTATTTAATCGTTTCAAAATACAACACATTACCACCCAAACATAAAGGGCACATTGAAAAATCTGTTTGTATGGGATGTCACCAACCAGGTGGGATGGGAACTGCCTGGTATAGTGGCAGCACAAAAAAAGATACTGATGATGATTAATATAAAATACTTAGAATTACGCAGCCATACATATGGTCTATTTGCAGGATTAATTAGTCAACCGATAAATGAAATAACATGGCAGCAACTAAATCAATGGGCTAAACGAGCAGGAAAATGTGGTTTTTTAACCCCCATGCAAACATGGATTATTAAGAACGAAAAGTTACCAAACAATGGGTTAACTCATATGGCTGTTGATTATGCTCGTTTATTTACAGGTATCGCCCAGGAATACGGCCCACCACCACCCTATGAGCATCTTTATCGTGAAAATTTAGAACCATCGTCTTGTCGTACTGCCGTTATTCAATGTTATAAAAACAGCAATGTTAAACCGTTTGATCCATACCACAACGTTAGTGATCATATCGTTTCCGAATTGCAGTATATGTCTACGTTGTCACTCAAACAGATACATTCAGACAACTTATTATCAAATATGAAAAGGGACGAAAATAAAATTGTCATACTTATTTCTGAACAACAGTCATTTCTTCAGCATCACTTGCTCTCATGGGTTCATCTATGGCGAAATCGAATTAGAGAACAGAAGAACAATTTAAGCTTTTATTCCTATATGATTGATGCTTTAGTTTGCTTCATTGAACAAGACTTAAAATACTTAGGTGATAACAATACAGCCCACGGTAAAACATAAAATCATTTAATTACCAGTTAATATACGACACTGATTATTATAATTGCCGCCTCCAATTAGACTGAAGGAGGCAATTGTTCAACCACAACAACATCACATTAAGATAGCAACTTCTTCAGGCACCCCGTATACATTTGAAAACCAGTCAGTAATTGTTCTTCATCAATATCAAATTCTGCTTGATGGTGACCGGCTTTTAAGTCTGATCCCACTATAAAATAAAGTGCTTTTCCACCTAGCTTCTGAACACGTTTAGCCAAAACTGTTGCATCCTCACTCCCTCCAAATGAACGGTCTGAAACTTTTTTTAATTCAGGATATTCCTCAACAACATCAGACAGGATATTGACTAGCTCAGAGTCATTAATTAGATCTACAGCTTCACCCATGATTTCAGTTTCAAGTTTAACGTCAAAGTTATGAGCCGTGCCTTCTGCGATACGCTGCACTTTTTCACTCATATATTGGTTAATTTCATCGTTTTGACCACGGACTTCAACTTGTAGTTCACCATAAGCAGGGATCACGTTTCTACCTTCACCCGCACGAATTACGCCAATATTAATTCTCGACATTCCTTTACCGTGCCGGGAAATTCCTAGCATTTGCGTTGCTGTATTGCATGCCGCAGCTAATGCATTTCTGCCTTCTTCCGGTGCCGCGCCAGCATGAGCAGGAGCTCCATAAAAGCGAAAATCGAATTTCGTCGTGCATAAGAAATTATTAGGATTAACGACAATTTCACCTGATTTTGCGATAAACCCCAAATGCATCCCTAAAAAATAATCCGCATCATCAATAATGCCACTTTCTGCCATTGCACTGGCACCAC
Source organism: uncultured Photobacterium sp. (assembly GCF_947502415.1). GTDB lineage: Bacteria > Pseudomonadota > Gammaproteobacteria > Enterobacterales > Vibrionaceae > Photobacterium. The sequence goes on from NZ_CANMZV010000016.1 coordinate 97,731, forward strand.
GGACTCCTTCCTCTGCAGGTTGGAATAACAGCTTAACTCGGCCTGATAATAAATCTCTATTTTCGACTAACCATTTGGCCACCCCGAGCCCAATGGCCATGTGACCATCATGGCCACATGCATGCATTAATCCTGTACATTGAGAAGCAAAACCATATTTATTTGGAATATGATCTGATGAAGGGGTTTCTGTTACATTGACACAGTCGATATCAAAGCGTAACGCAACAACTGGACCGGGTTTACCCGTATCAAATTCAGCAACACAACCAGTATAACCATCCATTTGTTCAAGAATAGATTCATTAACACCATACTCTCGGGCAAAAGTCAGGCCACGCTCAACAACATCCATATTGCGGCCACGGATAAAGTCAGGGTTAATCACCCTTTTACCGGTTTGGATTGTTAATCCCATAGACTGTAGTGTTGTCATTATTTTAGCGGTAGTGAAAAATTCAGACCAACCAATTTCAGGGTACTGATGAAAGTCACGACGCCAATTTATTAATGTTTTTATATCAATATATTGCATGAGAATACCTTTGATTAGAGCATGAAGAGTGCAATGAAAAATACGCTCGTGACCATACCGAGAGCGGTTCTTTTTACAAGATCTAACGGAGTCACTCCAGCAAGGCCAGCACAAACGATCACGGAACCAGCTAAAGGTGACATGGTGCGCCCCAGAGCGCCCGAGATTGCTACACCCATACCCAAATCAGGAATTTGATAACCCAATACAGCTGCTTGTGAAGTCACAGTACTGTTAAAAGCGTAAGCTGCCGCATCACCAGAACCAGTCATGATCCCCATTAGGAATGGTCCAAGCGTACCGCCCCAGCGAGCAAATTCAGGAGAATGAACTAAGAAGTCAATAAAGAGGCTAACTAAACCAGAAGATTTTAGACCTTGAGAGAAGACGGCTGCGGCAATAATAATACCAAGAATATTACCATACGCACTTCCCATGCCGTTAAAGAAAGATTTAGTTGCCTCACCAGGGTTACCTCGAGTGACAACCATCGCATAGATCGCACCAATGATCATAGCTGTAGGAACATTGATATCAAAATTACTAATTAATTCTGCATTTGCAATCACCAACAAAATCAGGGGAATAAATGGCGCAAAGGCATATAATAGATTGGCTTTTTCAAGCACTGTTTGCTCTTGAGATACAGTGCTTGATGTCAGATTAAATTCTTTTCGAACAAATGCTACGACAGCTAGTGAAATAGCTGCAATGAATCCTACAGTAATACTATATGGACTATGTCTGGTAATCAGCTCAACCACACTAAGATCAGACATTTCTGCGACAAATGGGTTGTGCGATAAACCAGGGCTAAGTAATGAACCGATTGTTCCACACAATACGGCAGCACCAGCGATTGCCGGATGAATCCGAGATGAAAGCAGTAACGGAATTAATGTGGCGCCAACGGCAGCAGCACAACCAGCTGCGGATGGAATCGCAATATTAATGGTATATGTCACAATAACCGTTGCTGGAATTAAGAAAAAACCTAACTTGGATAATGGTTTTGATAAAACTCGAACTAAGTGAATATCGCACGTTGTATGTTTCATAACCATAGCGAAGCCCATACTTGAGCAAATAGCCATAATTAAATTAGCTGAAACCATATATTTACTAAATGCAGTAAACCCACTCATTGGATCATTGGCTAACAGGCATAGTAAAGTACCAGTTCCAATGAGAACCATACGTGTTTCAAATTGTTTTATTAATAAGTAAATAGCCAGAAATATAACCGCTATTGATAGAAAAACCATGGGATAACCTTTAATTATTTTAGGCAGAGGGTTATGTTCAACACATTAAGTTACAATCTTATTAAAAGCATTTAACAAGCCATCTATACGAATACATTTTGTTCGTATCCATTGTCATTAGCATGCCACATATTAACTTTATTAATAACGCCTAATGCGCATGATTTATATCATAACAAAATTATTTATTTCTTAGTTATAATGAAATCTTTAGTGCTATATGAAGAATTTATAGGTTATTGTTAATGGACCACCTACCAAAATTGCAGCAATTAAAGGTTCTAAATGAAGTAATTCAGTGCGGAAGCATAAATGGAGCGGCAAAAAAGATGAACTTGTCGCAGCCATCCTTGACCTATTCTTTAAAAATGTTAGAGCAGACATTAGGTGTAACGCTGTTAGTTAGGAGTAATGATGGAATTCAACTAACCGACGCAGGAAAATCTTTTTCTGCATATTCGCATTTGATTTTAGAAGAACTAAAACAAGCAGTGAATGAAGCAAAACAAATTTCATCTAAATCTGAGTCACAGGTTTCTTTTGGCCTGTCTCCTATAATTGCAATAACAATATTGGAATCTATTATTACGGATTTTAAAAAAAAGCACCCCACACCCAAAATAAGTATTAAAGAGGGACAGCTATCTAGCCTATTACCTGCATTACGAGATGGTCGACTTGACTTTGCTATTGGCTCATTAGATGAAAATGTACCATCATGTGAATTTGTTACTGAGCATCTATTTGAAGCGCCGTTTGGTATTGTGGCGCGAAAAGGACACCCATTAGCAAACTGTAAGACTCTAAAGCAATTAAAAGATGCAAAATGGCTTTTACCTGAAACCCAAATGGGCTATTACAATACATTAAAAAAACAATTCAGCAACATCCTGCCGACTGGAGATCAAATGCCAATCTTTGCCGATTCAATTGTGTGTATTATGAATATGGTACAAAATGGTGACTACTTATCCGTACTTAGCCTTGCTAGACTGAACAAAAACGAGTACCAGAATAAATACTGCGTATTACCCATTGAGGAGGCATTACCAGTAGGTAACTATAGTTTAGTTCGGTTAAGAAAACGCCCTTTGAGCCTTGCTGCACAAGCAATGATAGATGAGATTAAATGGCATGCTAGTAGTTATGATTGGCAAATTAATTTTGATTACCCACGAAATTCAGCCCTCACTAACTAGATTTAGAACTGAAGTCCCCCAACTAGTAGTTTCTGGTGTATTACATGACAGCATTAAGGCCGGATATCTATATGTTTCTTTCCTAGAGTGTGTCTCTCAATTATTTTCATATTAATAACTAGTGAAGTTTGATGAAGCATCAGGTTCTTCACCCGGTCTCTTTGACACCAATTTCAGATACAAAAAAGCCGCTGAACTTACAGCGGCTTCTTCAAAAGTAGCGGAGAGATAGGGATTATGTTGTCCATCTTAATGCAATCAAAATAATGTAGACAGAAACAATAAAGTCAGTATTGGCGCCCCTTAGTCTTATCTTTTAAACTCTAAAGATATAAATATCAACTTGAACCAATTGAACACACTATTCATGTAAAACCATACTCAACCAGTCAGGGCTTTTAGTTTAATAGACCTTTTCACAAAATAGCGAACTACCATCAAGAAATCACAGCAACTTTACTTGCTTATAGTGGCCAATGTTCAAAATAGATATGGCTTGCTTGCCAGTCCACTTTTTCCTGAACAATCAGTAAGCAATACCGCTACATGTTTTGCCATCCCCATTATTGCCTCTTTAGGCTTTAATCAGCTTGCAGATTTCACGAACATTCGTCGCAATAGTTTCCCAATCGTTATCTCGAATAGCGGCCGTCGGTGCAATCCAAGTACCACCGCAGGCAATCACCTGTGGAATAGCAAGATAATCCAGTAAGTTAGACGGTTTTACACCGCCGGTGGGGATCAGCTGAATAGCACCATAAGGTCCTGTTAGCGATTTCAACATATTCAGGCCACCAGACGCTTCAGCCGGGAAGAATTTAAGGGCTGACAACCCTAGCTCTAGCGCTTGCTCTACCTGACTAGGACTGTTTACACCCGGTATTATTTTTATGTCTTTTTCTAGGCAATAGTTAACCGTAGTTGGGTTCAAACCAGGGCTGACAATAAAATCAGCACCCGCTTTAACCGCCAGATCGACTTGATCTGTTGTCAGGACAGTACCAGCACACAAAATGATCTCAGGAAAAGCTTCACGGATTCGGCGAATCGACTCCGCAGCTGCATCACTTCTGAATGTAATTTCCGCAGCCGGAAGACCATTTTCTGACAGAGCTTGCGCCAATTTTACCGCATCATTTGCATCTTCAATCTGGATAACTGGCATTACTCGCAGTGTACGTAATGTCTCGATCCATTCATTATTCATCATGTTCAATACCCATTAACTCCGTTAAATAACTCATATGTTCTGTTGGGATAATTGCACCTTTATGCTGAATGACTTGTGCAGCAAGCTTATTACCCCAATAACAACATTTCGCCATGTCCATGCTGGAACACCATGCAGCGAGATATGCAGCGTTAAAAGAGTCACCGGCTGCTGTAGTGTCAATGACATTTCCCACCTTTTCCGTCTCGACCGTGCCGCTGCGCTGACCATCGCGCCAGCAAGCACCTTCCGCTCCTCTTTTAACGACCAATTGTCTGATCTCAAAAGAATTTAAGCGAGGTATCACATCAAGCTCCGAGCCCCCCCACAGTGCTATTTCGTCATCGGCTGTTACCAGCGCCAGATCGGCCAGTTGGTATAACTTAGTCATCCATTGCCGGGCATGCTGACAGGCATCCCATAATCGAGGGCGATAATTGGAATCCACAACAACATAAATACCACGCTGCTTTAACCGGCTTATGACTTTGAGCAGCGTCGCTTTATCCTCATCAGACACGATAGCCAGAGAAATACCACTCAGGTAAATGGCATCTAATTTTTCAACTTGAGAGCAGACTTCTGGGAATTCAGGGTGCTTTACCATATGGCTAGCGGCAGATTCGCTTCGCCAGTAGTTAAAAGTGCGCTCACCGCACTCATCGGTTTCAATGGCATAAATTCCCGGTAATTTATCACTAAACGACATAGCAAGATGCGTCTCCAGGCCTTCGCTCGCCCAGTTAGCCCGCATGCGCTGGCTGTAACTATCCTTGCCAATTGCCGTAACGTAATGAACATCAACTAAAGGCGCCAGACGTTTGAGATAAATGGCTGTATTTAATGTGTCACCCGCAAAGCCCAGCCCCACCAGGCCACCAACTTCGCTCAACTCAACCATGCACTCGCCCAATATTGCAATCGAACTTATTTTCATGCAGTAAATCCTAGCAATAGCCCGAGCAGCAGATGTTGCGGGGGCTATATGATTTATTCATGGAAAATAACAAACTCTTCGAGTTTATTATCACGTACTGGTTAAGTATCTAGCTGACACATTTCACTGGCAGCCAGCAGGAAGGCACCAGCCCCGTAATCAATATTGTGCTCGAACTTAACATCTCTCGGATTGAAAGCAGGAAGCTGAACCCAGCCAATCATGCCATCATCATGTACCGCAGATTCCAATGCTACCCATGCCTTGTTGACTGCTGGCAGGTAAATATCGCGCTCTAAATAGCCATGACGGATTCCCCACGCCAACCCGTAGCAGAATAAAGCAGTGGCGCTAGACTCAGGCGCTGGGAAAGAGTCCGGATCTGACAGGCTTGCACGCCAGAATCCATCCTCATGTTGATATTTGATCACCTCTTTAGCCAATGCAGTAAACATAGCCAAATATTGATTTCTGGAAGGAAAATCTTCAGGCATATAAGCCATAATACGAGGAACGGCAGCCAGTACCCAGCCAATACCCCGACTCCAGAATACTTTTTCACCGTTGGCTTCGCGCAGCTCGTTTCCCTTTCCATCAGGGATATATCGCTGGTCACGAAAGTAAAGGCCGCTTTCCGGATCAAACAAATGATCAACAGCATCCCACCATGCTTTGTCCATATAATCGAGATATGCTCGGTTTCCGGTCTGGGCTGCCATGCCAGCGAAAACAGGAGGCGCCATAAACAAAGAATCACACCACCACCAGTCCTCACGCCCTGGCTTAGGCTCGTCAAGCATAATATCCAGCGCCTTGCCTGCATATTCCACAGCTTCCGGAATATCAACAACCGGATACAGCGGCAGATAGGCCTGTATGCAAACATGGTCGTCCGCAAAACGAGGCAGAGGGCCGGAGCGAAAGCCGGTATTGAGGGAATAATCCATCAAGCCTGATAAATAATCCTCATCACCAGTAACCTGCCAGGCAGTAGCTACCGATGCCCAAAAAACACCACGCTCCCAATCTGTTGCCTTGAGAAAGCGCTTCTTGCCCGAGCTACGAGTGACATAGCGAGTACGATTGGCAAGCTGCCAAAGATAAACCCGCTTCATGATTTGATAAACACTGCTCTTTTCCATTATTGTCACCTTTGTTAACGGGCCAACCAGCCACCATCCACGGCTAAGGTATAGCCATTAACATAGTCACTGGCACTTGAAGCCAGAAACACAACAGGACCTTCCAGATCCGAAGGCAATCCCCAACGGTTAGCAGGAATTCGCTCCAGAATTGCTGCATTTCGTGCTTGATCGGCACGTAACTGCGCAGTGTTATCTGTTGCCATGTAGCCCGGTGCAATCGCATTAACATTGATCTTGTGCTCGGCAAGCTCGGTGGCCAGCGCTCGGGTCAGGCCCATCACCGCAGACTTACTGGCGGTGTAAGAAGGTACACGGATACCGCCCTGATAAGACAACATCGATGCAATATTGATAATTTTGCCGCCGTTGCCCTGTTTGACGAACTGTTTGGCTACGGCCTGAGACAGGAAGAATACGGTCTTCTGGTTGATGTTGATGACTTCATCCCAGTCTTTTTCCGAAAATTTCAGGATATCTTCACGACGGATGATACCGGCATTGTTGACCAGGATATCCACCTGCCCCATCACCTCGACAGCCTCAGCAACCAGTTGCCCCAGACCTTCCTGCGCCATCAGGTTGGCGGTGATGTAGTGAAACTTACGGCCCAGAGCCTCAACCTGCTGCTGGGTTTCCGGGGCCGGGATGTGGCCGACGCCGACAATATCGGCACCGGCTTTGGCTAACCCCAAAGCCATGCCCTGACCAAGACCGGTATTGCAACCAGTAACCATGGCTACTTTTCCTGTCAAATCAAACTGTTTCATAGAATTTCCTTATAGGGAGCGGCACGGCATAAACCTGACTAATGGGCTGTCCGGTTGATGAGGGGGATCATCAGCCGTGCCGCTGTAATCATTTGAAGCTATTTAAGCTCACTCATATCAACACCGTCCATGTCATGGAATGTCTGATTTTCACCCACCATGCCCCAGATAAATGTGTATGCAGAAGTACCTACGCCTGAGTGAATTGACCAGCTTGGGCTAATCACAGCCTGCTCGTTACGCACCACCAGATGACGAGTCTCTTGTGGTTCGCCCATGTAGTGGAAAACCACATTGTCAGCAGTAATATCAAAGTACAGGTACACTTCCATGCGGCGTTCATGGGTGTGGCAAGGCATGGTGTTCCACAAACTGCCCGGAGCCAGTTCAGTCATCCCCATCAAAAGCTGGCAGGTCGGCAGCACCGTTGGATGAAGGTACTTATAGATAGTGCGCACGTTGCAGTTTTCCGTGCTGCCCAGGGTTTCCGGTGCCGCATCTTCGCGGGTTATCTTACGGGTTGGATAAGTCATGTGGGCCGGTGCGCTGTTAATGTAGAAACGGGCAGGCTTGTCCGCTACTACATTTTCAAATTTCACGTCCTTGGCACCCTGCCCCACATACAGCGCTTCACGAGAACCAATTTCAAATGTTTCACCGTCAACGATAACCAGACCAGGCTCACCAATATTGATCACACCCAGTTCACGTCGCTCAAGGAAGAACTCGGCACCGATTTCTTTACCGGCTTCCAACGCAAGGGAGTGGCTGGTTGGTACCGCGCCACCGACAATAATGCGATCGATATGGCTGTAGGTCAGCTGAATTTGACCTGCCTGAAACATATCATCAATCAGAAACTCTTTGCGCAGTCCTGCTGTATCAAGCTGCTTAGCGTGATCACTATGAATTGGTTGACGAACATCCATTGATAAAACCTCTTTATTTCAATATTTTCTTGGGGCTCAACCATTGTTAAATGGCCAACTCCCCCGAATAAGCGTGCCTTGCACAATCACCGACAACGGAACTTCATGAGTTATAGCCCGCCTTTACAATCAAGCTCTGGCTCTGATGCCATCACTTTTTCTAATTCTTTACGCATATCATTCATGCAAGATGTGCCGATCTCCAGCAAGGTTTCCACCAGCTCCGATAAAGAAACACCATCACGCTCAAACGCGGCATTGGCCACTAGCGGCAAATTTACCCCTGCAATCAATTCAACATTTTCTGTATTGAGCATGATATTCAGAGCACGGTTGGCCGGTGAGCCGCCTGGAATATCCGTCAGGAACAGCACGCCTTCGCCCGAATCCACTTCTTTGGCCGCTTGGCTCAGCACTTCTTCAAGCTCATCTGTCGACATCGATTCGACAAAATCGATAAAACGCATTTGCTCTTGCTCTCCAGCAATGGCATTAACGGCTGACTGGATACCTGTCGCAAAATTTATATGGCCGGAAACAACAATACCGATCATGAAAATCTCCTTGAAGAGGGGCGTTTGTGCCCCTCAGATTCTGAATAAAGAGAGCCCGTTAAAGGATGCCGAAAAAGTGACCAACAACCCCTGCGCCCAAGGTTGAGAAGATAAGCACCGGCGGCTTGGCCCAGAATCCAGTCCCCTTCACCATCTTAAACATGAAGAACACCAGTGCCAGCGGCAGCAGGTTCGGCATGATCTTGTCAAACAAGGCGCTTTGCAGTTCGACGACCTTACCGCCCAACTCGAGCGATGCGGTGGTCTGCACCCGAATAAAGGAGGCCGAGAGCGCCCCGATAACAAAGATACCCATTATATTGGCCGCTTTTGCCAGCTTCTCAGTCGCATCACTCATGTTGACCATGGCTGCGGTACCGGCTTTGTAACCCATAAACATCAGGCCGAAGTACACCGCGAAGTGGACAATCTGGTACAGAAAGAAGAACACAAACGGACCGGCAATCGACCCATCCATCGCAATCGAAGCACCCAGCGCCAGTGTCAGCGGCATCAGGGTCATGTGGTCAATAGCATCACCGATACCACCAGTCGGCCCCATGCCGGCCACTTTCATTACGTTGACCGTAGACGGCTTTTCCTTGTTCTCTTCCATCGCGACGGCGGTACCGAGCAGGAAGGTGAACAGCTTAGGGCTAGCATTGAAGAACTGCAGGTGGTTCTTCAGCGCCTTGGCCAGATCACGCTTGTTGTTGCCGTGGATCTTCTTCAGTGCCGGAATAATTGAGTAGGCAAAACCACCCGCCTGCATACGTTCGAAGTTAAAGTTACCTTCCATGAACAGGCCACGGATTGCACAAAGCCATAAATCTTTTTTGGTAATAACCTTGCGCGGCGTGGTGTCTTCGTATGAATCAATATCATCAACCAGACTTTCGTGAACCTTTGTATTCTTACTGGCTAGAGTGCCTGCTGTGATATCAGATGCCATCTTCGAATTCCTCGACTTGATTGTTTGAAGTTCCATTAGTTGCACTGAAAAAGAAGTAAAGTGCTGCTGCGGCTGCGCCCAGGATTGCTACCGCCATGATTGGCAGTTTCAGGTAAGTGGTCATTACGAAGCCGATAAAGAATATGCCAGCCACTTCTTTCGACCACATAATTTTAAGCAACATGGCAAAACCGATAGCAGGAACCATCTTGGCACCGATGCCCAGACCTTCCAGCAGTACTTTTGGTGCATTTTCGTCAATCCAGGATGCCGCATGTTCACCGAAATAGACGGTTGCAAAAGCTACTGAGGCGTATAACAAAGAACGTAGAGAGATAGTGGTTATCAGTAGCCGATCGATACCGCCTGCATCACCTTGCTCGGCAAATTCGTCCGCCTTGCCCATGGTGAAAGATGTCACTGCAAAGAAACCGATAATCAGCATCTGCATCAGAACCGCGATAGGCATCCCCACGCCCATTGCCACTTCTGCTGACTGGCCAGTCATTACCGCAAAAGCCACTGCAGCAATCGTACCCATGGTGACATCAGGCGGCTGAGCACCGGCGTTAGGCACCAAGCCTAACCAAGCCAATTCCAGGGTGGCACCGGCAATCAGGCCAATTTGCATATCACCCATGATCAGGCCGACAACTGGGCCAGTGATCAACGGGCGGTGAATGTTCAGCGCGACATCAAATTTATCGATACCACAGAAGAACGCCCATATTGCGACAAGCGAAGCTTCAAAAAACATGATTTATTCCTTTTAAAATCTCTGTTTACCGTGAGAATGGCGCGGTTTATGCCGTTGTCATGGCAAGTTCAAGCACGTTTACCTCTGCTTGATCCGGCGTGTTCTGCACCGTGCATGTCACACCGCGCTCAACCATGTGTTCAAAGGCATTCAGATCTTTGTCGTCAACCGAAACAGTCTTGGCAATCTGTCGTTTGCCTTCATGGAAGTGCATGTTGCCCACATTGCAGTGCGTAATAGGCACACCTCCTTCAACTAAACGGGCAACATCTGTCGGGTTATTACACAAAATAAAAATCTTCTGCTTCGGCGAAGCCTTACCGATCACATTGATGGTTTTCTGAATGCTGAAAAAGCGAACTGCATATTCACCACCGGCCGAGGCTTTCATGCCTGCCTGCATAAAAGCGGCATTCGGTCCGTCTGCCGCTTCGTCATTGGCAACAAGGATCAAATTGGCTTCTGTGTGCTTACCCCAGGTAATACGGATCTGGCCGTGAAGCAAGCGTTCATCGATACGCGTCCAGACAATGTTTGGTGCTGTCATAATGTCCAACCTCTTTACTTATCTTGAATTACAAATTTACGAATTGATGGGGCTAAATCGTCGTTCACGCCCCCTTCGTTACTTTTGAACAGAAAGCAATGACAACATCGGTCTTAAAACTGTCTGGTGCTCTTAACTGACTTTTTCATGCTAACCTCTTCTGAGATCATGAAACCTACCAAATCAAACAACACTCCCACAACCTGCCATTTGCTTTCATTTGCACTCATATTTAATCGCCCTGCTAAAACGATCAATCGCTTTGTGTTATAAATTTGATAAAACTCACAAATTCAACGAGAATCTAACCTCCCGTGAAGTCAGCTTTACAGATCCTCGTCAGCAACACCTACCCCTAATTGACAGGCAACCGACAACCCTCAGCAAATAAAAAACAGCAACTACAAAGAGATTTAAAACAATGACTTAGTTGACTAGCAAAACATCTCGCAGCCAGCTACTCATTATTTCGATTCGTCAGGAAAGTAAATATTTGACCTATTTATCAAATTAGAGCAACATCATGATTACTCATGGCTGCCTGCCGATATCAGCACACCAGGCAAATAAACGTAAACGAGTAAAAGTAATAACAAGTGGCAAAACATGAAGAATCACAACACTCGTTAGGAAAAGGATTGGTATTTCATATATAGCTAAGAAAATACTCGCTGTTCGAGAGCATTGGACGGCCCCTGTAAAATAGGCACTTCCAGTCTAATCTTTGTTACCAGAAGAACAATTTAAGCAATCAGCGTTAAATACAGGAATTTTAAGACTACTGCGTTCAAAATATTTATGAACCGCAGGGAAGCTCCGGTCTAGGACTCTAAGCAAAATATTACACAAGGATTTTAGTAGGTTGAACGAACAGAGAAGAAAGCTGAGGAGAAAAGGAATATTCGAAAAAGCAACAAAGTCGCAAAACTTTTGCTTTATCTAAATCAGAAAAAAGGCATGACAAGGCAACAGGCACATCACGCCATGACCCTTTGTATTACCGAGCTGATACCAAACTAGACAATAATCTGCTTCAATAAAACAGTTATCATCCGTTTAGTATTATTACAACCCGGTTATCATTTAGAAAACGCCAACCAACCGACCAGTAATACCTGCAGCCAGTGTGATGAAAATCAGCTTGCTGGGTGATTTACCTTTCTGTACCAAATAGAACATAATCCAGACAAAGGTTAACGGCAAAATATTCGGCATAATTTTATCAAACAGGTCAGTCTGAACTGATACTTTCGCTTCACCTGCATGAATAACAAGCGGCGTTGATATTCGGACAAAACTTGCCGACATGGCCCCAAGTACACCAAGACCAATAATATTTGCCGAGCGTCCCAGCTTTTCAGCTTGTGCTGAAAGTTTATCTAACGCTGCGACGCCTGATTTATAGCCGAAGAATAGCAACCAGAAATAAACAAAGAAGTGATAAAACTGATATAACGCAAAGAACACAAATGGTCCGGCAATACTCCCCTGAAGTGATATCGCCGCACCAATACCCAAGGTAAGGGGCATCATTGTCATATGATCAATAGCATCACCAATGCCGCCTGTCGGCCCCATTGTTGCGGCTTTTACCGAATTAATGGTCGATGGTTTTTCCTTATTCTCCTCCATGGCAATACTAAGGCCAAGAGGAAAGGTGAACAGTTTCGGGTGAGCATTATAAAATGCCATATTGTTCTTTAGCGATTTGGCTAAGTCTTCTGGGTTGCTATGTATTTTTTTCAATGCCGGGATCATCGAAAAACAAAAGCCACCAGCCTGCATACGCTCATAGTTAAAATTACCTTCCATAAATAAGCCACGGAAACCAATTTTCCATAAGTCGCGTTTTGTTATAACTTTCCTGACTTCTTTATCTTGATAGGCATCAACATCATCATTCAATATGATATTTTTATTTTCAATATGAGGAAAAGTTTGTTCTAACAGTTCAACATTAGAGCTCATCATTAATTGTCCCTATGTTATCTGAATAAGACGAATTTCCGCCTTCTTTCTTTTCTTGTTGATAGAAATCCAAAATCGCAAGACAAAGGAAAGTAATAGCAATCGCAATAATCGGTAGATTCAGATAGGTCGTCAATATAAAACCCAAGAAGAAGTAAGGCAGCAACTTAACATTAAACATAGTGCGAAGAAGCATCGCAAAACCAACTGCTGGCATCATGCGACCAGCTACAGCCATACCGTCAATAATATCTTGAGGTAAATACTGAACAATAAAATCAGCCCCCGCCGTACCATAGTAAACAGATGCAAATGCCACTATACCAAACAGAAGTGAACGTAGCCCCAAACCAAGGTACAACATATTATCAATACCTTGAGTATCACCTCGCTCTGCATATTTATCACATTTTTGCATTACAGGAGCAAAAGATGTGAACAGGAAAATAAGCAATGCCTGCATTGCCATTGCAAATGGAATGGCTATCCCAAGTGATGCCTCTGGTGAGATACCCAGCTTAATAGCAAATGCTGTACCGGCAATAGCCCCGATGTTTACATCTGGCGGCTGGGAACCAGCATTAGGGACTAATCCAAGCCAGGCTAATTCCATTGTCGCGCCCGCAATAAGACCTGTTTGCACATCCCCCATAATAAGACCTACGACAGGGCCTGTAATTAACGGGCGGTGTATATTCAGTGCAACATCGTATTTATCAATGCCACACAACATAGCCCAAAGTCCAACAAGTAGTGCTTCAAACATAACTAAATTCCTGCTAATAAGCTAACACTTTAGTGATATTAAAACTATCTCTCCTGTGCTTTCAGTCATGTGTTGAACAGCCGATAAAATACCCACCAAACGTAAGCTATCGAACATTTCCATGTTTTATAACAACACAGACTTTAATAAAAGCACTGTTATAGAAAAGCCAGCTCGAGCATTAATAATATGTGACATTGTAAATTATTACTCTTTTGACATGATCACTTTTACAGAGTTAGTTTCAAAATAATCGATATGGTCCTGACTAATCCCTTGATCTGTTATCAATGTATCAATGATGTCAATGTCACCTATCCAAAATGTACTACTGGAGGTCAGTTGTTTCGACTCAGTCACGACAATAACTTCTTCAGATAGCTCACACAGCAGCTTCACCATATCGGCCTCAAACTCTGACTTTGCAAAAAAACCAAGTTTTTTATTAAATCCATCAACTTTGATAACTGACTTGTTAAACCTATACCTTTTAAGATTGCTAAGGACTTGTGAGCCAACAAATTTCATGCTCTCTGGTTCGACAATCCCGCCCGGCATGATAACTTTTATATTCTTATGGTGTATCAAGTTACTCATCAGATTTATGTCATTGGTCATAACCACCACAGGACCTAAATCAGGCACCGCTTTCATGGCTTGCCGAATCATGTCATGGCCATCCATAAACACAGTATCATTCGATTTCAGTAATGTCTGAAGGATCCCACCGATTGAGTCGATAAAGGACAAATCATGCTTTTCCCCCTTCTCAAACTCAGCAGCAGACGATCTCTCACTCTGCACTTGAGTAAAATCAGCATGAGGTTTTGTGGCAAATTTAGATACCGGGCCTTTATTAATAATGGCTACGCCATGGGAGCGGATAATAAAACCGCCTTGCTCTAAAAACCGCAGATCTGCCCGGATAGTAGAACCGGAAACATTAAACAATTTCGACAGTTCCTCTACATAAGCTTTTCCTTGCAAGCCAACAATATTAGCGATCTCCATTCGTCGCTCAATAGCACTTTTCATATGATGCTCTCCGGAGGTCGCGACATCTACAAAACCTGACAAATTTTATCACTAATCGTCAATTGATTTTATTTGCCGCCATTTTAATCTTGATGTTAAAACAATCAACTGTCTTTTGTGATTAGTTTAACATAACTCACATTTTAAACTTGAAACCAACCACTAATGATACCTGCTTTATACAGTCACGTCAGCATTACCAACCAGTAATTAATTGACATGCAATAACTATTTGTTCCCCAAAAGACACAAAAAGACCAAGCCACACCATCCATTAAAAACAATAGCTTAAATAGCTCCCGCTCTAGAAGCTGCTCAACTGCACTGTTGCCCCTATAACCATTTGGGTGCATAGAAAAATGGAAGGAAATGTGACCCATTCATCAAAAAAAAACAACATAATCAACATCTGGTTGTCAATGTCAACGCATTGATCAAGCATAGCAAACGAAATAAAATGGCAACAATTGAGATGAAATGAGAGCATATGAAACATTGAGTGCAAATCAATGCACTCTATCAACCTGACCTCACTGTTCAAAGGAATTTAAGCTAATCAACCCATAACAGAGAGTAACAAATGAAACGAAGTGCTTACACATTTGTTCTTTTAGGTACATCACTAATGATGATTCCTGGCCCCAGTTTCGCCAGAAGCTGGGTCGAGATCGGAGCTGAGTACGAACAGTACCTCGACGAGACAGACAAAGGAGTGACATACAACTATGAGCGCCTGAATTCAGAAACACCGTACATACGTTTTTCCCACTCGCCCAGTAATAATAAATGGAATATCTGGGGTCGTGCATTTACGAAAATCTATCCAAATGAAGATCTGTTTACGAATAACACCACAACCTCAATAACAGAACGACTCGAGCTTCATTACACAAAAATGATCCGGCGGGGATCATGGCGGTTTCGCCCCGGATTTGGCATTAGGTATAACGGTTATGATATTGACCGCCATGAAACCGAATACCGCTTTTACCCTCAAGTTGATTACTTTCTAACTCAGAAAAACCAGCTGTTTTTTAACGGACACTGGTATATCGGCGACAGCCGCGGAAAAAGAATGAGTGATTCTGCTGCACAACATTATGTTGACTGGGGCTATGAGGCAGAATTTGGTTTGCAGCACCGCTTCAATGACGGCTCTGCCATTCGACCACACTTCTATAACGAATTTGACAGTTTCGAAAATAACTACGATGTGAAGTACTGGCAATTCAGGTTGGTTTACACAAAGAAATATGGCCGCGCTACGATAAATCCATTCATCCGCTATGGACTGGGCCGCATTATCACCGATCGTTCCCATCACGACCCAGAGCGCTGGGGCTTAAGCCGAAACAACAATTACTCCCGGGCAGGTATATATGGGAACGTTGGTATTTCAGGAAAGTGGCACATCACCTATGAAACTTACTACCAAGTTGAACACCAACACTCTCCCCAGGGAGACGAGTTGCCAGACCGAGATAAGTCCTTTTTCAAGCTAGGTATTCAACGCATTTTCTAATTATTCACAACAAGACCAAATTCAAACAAAAGGAACTTGCTAGTGAAACACTCCAATCTTGCTATTCTAATTTCAGCACTAAGCTGTTGCAGTGCCATTGTACTCCCAGCTATGGCTTCTACGACAACTCCAGTAACTGACACAACCTCAGCAATTTCAGAATCTACCTATTTGGCAACGTTACGCAGTCGTTGGGCCAACTATTTTCTTGGCGATCCCGCTCAGACTTTTGATCAAGGCCTTAAGCGCGCCGTTGCAAAAATTAATACTCAGGCCGAAGGGTGGTTGAAAAACCTGACAGCTTCAAAAAACGGATTGTGGCAGGACATCCCGTTGGACGCTGACTCCGGTGATGGTCGTCTAAAACTGGGGGCACAGCTCTATGCCTCCTATAAACGCCTCTTTACTCTTGCCCGCGCTTATAAAATGCCCGGCGGCAAACTGGCAGGAGACCCAAAGCTTCGTGATGCCCTCATTGATAGCCTCACGACACTTAACCACCACTACTATCATGTGGGAGCCGCCGAATGGGGAAACTGGTGGCACTGGCAGTTAGGCATCGGTCGCGTGGCCAACAATATCATGGTCATCCTCTATGATGACGTACCGACAAAACTGGTTAAGCGGTATATTGAAACCTCCCGCTACTTCGTCCCCCGTCCGACTCACCTAAGTGAAGGGTATGGTGCTCCTTACTCGTCCAGCCCGCTAATGTTCGAATCAACCGGCGGTAACCGGACTGACAATGCACAAATCGTTCTGATCCGCGGTATTCTAGATAATAATCCAGATGAAATTAAAAGCGCAGTAAGCGCCCTGTCAAGCGTACTGCCTCTAGTTGACGAAGGAGACGGTTTTTACCCTGACGGCTCTTTTATTCAACACAAAGATCTGCCCTACAGCGGCACCTACGGCCAAGTAATGGTTGAAGGCCTTGGCATGCTGCTCGGCTTAGTTGCCAATACCCCCTGGCAGGCAACCGATCCTGGGCTGCAAAAAATCTATCCCCTACTACTGGATGCCTTCGCTCCTCTGCTTATTGACGGCCGGATGATGGATATGGTCAACGGGCGGGCAATTTCACGCATTTCCGGCCAAAACCATAAGGTTGGCCATGCCATGTTGAATGCGATGCTACTCTATGTTCCCGGCGCTCCGAAAGAGTATAAAAGTCGGCTAAAAGCACTGATTAAAACCCAGATCCAACAAGATACCTTTGCCGACTTCTTCAACAATCCGAAATTTTTCAGTACTCACCAACTGGCCCGGCAGATCCTTAACGATCCCAGAATTGCGGTATTGCCGCCTCGAAACCAGCACAAACAATTTGCCGATATGGATCGGATTGTCCATCACCGGCCTACATGGAGTTTTACGCTGGCCATGCATTCTGATCGAGTAGGTAACTATGAATGTATCAACGGTGAAAACCTCAAGGGGTGGCATACCGCCGATGGCATGACCTACCTCTACAACCAGCAGCTTGACCACTATACCGGCTACTGGCCTTTGGTAGATGCCTACCGGCTTCCCGGCACAACATCGCTTGATGTCGTTCGGAAGCCTTGTTCCGGCCAGCTCAGTGTCCAGCGAGACGGCCGACAAAGCAATACCGAATGGGTCGGCGGCAGCCAGCTCGGTAACTACGGTATTGCCGGAATGGACTTCTACAACTGGAATAACCAGCTACATGCGAAAAAGTCCTGGTTCATGTTCGACAATGAAGTTATCTCACTGGGAGCAGACATCCAAAACCACAGCGACGCCAATGCTTTTACCACTATGGAAAACCGGAAAATCAGCGAAAGTACACAGGTTTCAGTAAATGGTAAGCCATTGGAAAACGGTGCCGACTTCAACGGTGAGTTACGCCAGATCAATATCTCATTGCCGACTAAAGGTAACCTCCTGAGCTATATCATGCTGCAGCCCCAGTCCGGCTCGGTTACCCGTGCCTGCCGGAAAGCCAACTGGTCAGAGATCGGACAAAATAAAGGGGCTATCTCAGGTTGCTTTGTCACGGCGAGTCTGCCTCACGCCCAAACGACCAGCTACGCCTATGCCTTGCTTCCCGATACCAGTGAAGTGGCTGCCGCACAGTTTGCCAACCTGCCTGCCGTTACTGTCATAGCCAATACCGGCAAAGTACAAGCCGTTGAACACCCCTCGCTTGCGCTGTTTGCGGCGAATTTCTGGGATGAGGCCAAGGCAGGCCCAGTGATAGCAGATGATCCGATGTCAATCATGATTAAAACCGGCAGTGATGCCTGGGCCATTGCTCTCTCAGATCCAACCCGCAGCTGGGGAAAGGTGTCATTTAAGCTCGATGGTGAATTTTCACTGGAAAGTGATCCCGAGCAGCGGATTTCACTCGGCTCCGACGGACAGATTAAAGCGGGGCTTTACGGACTTCGTGGACGCAGTTACAGCTTCACCTTAATACCAAACAACCAACAAAACAATCAATCACACTAGGTGAAATTATGAAACCCATATTTTATTGCATCATTACAGCCAGCGTAGTACTGACGCTCTTTGGCTGCGGCAACAGCTCTAATGATCGCCCGACAGGCGGGAAGACCTCACAAAAGCCGGGAGCTACATCCCATGAAGCTCCCGCCGATCTGCAGCCGAATTTGACAGATTACACCCACATCTCCAGCCTAGATTTGGAATCATTAGCTGGTTTAAACGGCTCCGCGCTTATCCATGGTATAGAGAAGCAGCTTAATGCAACTCTTGGTGCCACTGCACGAAACGTTGGATTTGCTCCTTCCTCATATAAAGTCACACCTCGCTGGGGCACAGGGGATAAAAACTGGGATCAAGTCAACCTGCAGGTTGTAGAAAGCGATGGTGAATATGTCCTTGAAACCATTCTTGACAAAGAAGCCGTTGGGAAGCCGTCATCAGATAATACGGTCAAAAATGGTTTTGGCTTTATCATCACTTTACCTAACGGACTCGTTAAAAAAGCAACGCTCAGTTACAAGCTCCGGCTTAATACATCGCTGGGTTACAGAAATATTGAGAAAAGCCCAGACTATATTTTCCTACCGGGTTTAACCAGTGGCGATCCGATGGTTGAAAACAAAGCCAGTGCTCCAGGAGCGGGCTTTACCTATAAATACACCACAGATCGCTATGGTTACCTCAATACCCGCTATTCGGATCCAACAGACAACACCTATTTTAACCAGCAGTTACAGCTTGACGGTAACGGTGTCAAGGTAAATGCCGGGCACTGGAACCAAATTCAACAACAGTTGGTTGCAAATGATGTTGCTTCCGACGATCCTACTTCACAACGCGACAATGGTTCTCTGAGCACACTATATAATGGTTTCCTTCTACAGCCCAAAACTGGAGGTCCAGTCGACAATCGCGTTATCATTGATGATTATCACCCTTATAAACTAAAAGCTCTGTTCGAGATATATCGTCATTACAAACATAAGTCAGATCAACCGCAAAGCCTGCAGGAGCAGCGCATACAAATCAAAAACATCATACTGGGGTGGAATGATGAGCAAGTCTCGCTGCCAGAACAAAAGGAAACACCGAATGCCTGTTCAGATGGTTTTACGAAAACACGAGCACTTGATCTGCCCGAACTCGTTGGACTTGAAGGACAAAAGCTTCTTGATGGCATTGCAGCCCAGTTGGGCGATTTACCTTCAGGATCTGTAAGTTATGATTTTGGTGTTGATAATATCTCGATTGTCACGTATGGCGGCAAACCTGTCCTGCAGGTTACTTATGTTGCAAATGCCGCTTCAACAGCCGATGCGGGCAACGGTACCGGTTTTAAAATCTCCTATCCTATCAGCAGTGACGTGACACCAACCGGCGCCTGTTTTGCCTACGATATGCAGATTGAAAAAGATATTGCAGCAGGCAACAATAGTGACTATATCTACTTGCCGGGTATCCGTCTCAACGAAGACGACACACTATTGTCTGACCTTCGCTACTCAACAAACAAATACAAGCGGTTGTCAGCCAAGTTCACCAATCCACCACACCCTAATTTGAAGTGGCTGGACTATAAAAATAACCCATATATCAATGCCGGTAACTGGAACAGCATTAAGCAAACGATGGCAATGAATGAGGAAGGTAAGGGAACTCTAAATTTCCTCATGAATGATGTTACCTACTTTAAGCCCAATGCCAACAAGTTCGCAGGCCGAGCATTCGAGACCGTTGAGCACCAACTGGTACCTGTAGATAAGCTATCTTCGCTGCAACTCGTTTCCAACTTTGATACTTATCGTCATGTAGCAGGTGGCCCCAAAAAACAGACCATCCGCTATCGCAATATTGCTATTGGCTGGAATACAAACCAGTAACCACTCACTCCCTTGATTCTTAAATCAGGTAAAAATACTCAGGGGGCAAACCACGCTCCTTGGGTATTCCAACATCAGCTCTCCTATTCATGAACCACATAAGTGAATTATATGTTTCCGACTTGGAAACAATAACAAGACGTTTCTCTCTTTACGTATTAATTTATATGTATAATATTAGCAACAAAGGAGATTAACATGAATTCATTAAACCTTAACTTATTAAAAACCTTTTATAATGTGGTTTTATACAATTCTTTTTCTATTGCAGCAGATAAACTTTACATTTCTAAATCTGTTGTTAGCAAACATATAAAGCTCCTTGAAGAAGGTTTAAATTGCACCCTTATTCAAAGAACAACAAGAACCATTAACTTAACCGATGAGGGGCGCTACCTTTACAATCACTGTATAAAAATTTTTTCTAGTATCAATGAATGCTATGAGTATATTGATGATAGAAAAGGAGAAGTAAGGGGTAAACTCAGGTTAAAAATGCCACCTGTACTTGAACATGACCCATTTGTTACTAATATAATATCCAAATTAATGGTCTCTTACCCAAACCTTAATTTGGATATTGTCTTTGATAATAATATTGGTGACCTAGTAGGAGAAGGTTTTGATGTTGCTTTCTATATAGGCCAACCTGAAGACAGTTCATATAAATGTAGAAAAGTAAAAAACCTTTCAACTTATGTTGTGGCATCTCCTGATTATATTAAAACACATGGTGAACCCATCCACCCTCAAGATTTAGTTCATCATAGATGTATGAACTACTCTCATTGCCTAACTAATAAAAAGTGGACATTTACAGACAACAATCAGGAAATTTCAGATGAGGTTTCCCCATATATAGAGTCATATATAGAATCACACAGTGAGTTATTACTGTCAGAATTCGCAATTAAAGGCCTTGGAATTACAGTATCATTAGATTTTATAGCTGAACCCCATATTAACAATGGTGCACTATTAAGCGTTTTATCCAAATATACATGGAAGACAGCATTATACATCATTTATCCAGACAACCTCGTTGTGCCACTAAAAACAAGAAAGCTCATTGAACTTTTATTTAATAAATAATCCTATTCCTATAAATCCGTATCAAACAATAACATTTGACCCAGAACCACTATTTTGTCTCATAATTTGGTCGTGATGCCAACTTGGTGATTTGAACTATAGTTTAGTTATTTGTCGAGTTATCGGGTGATCTTATGGCGACACT
>NZ_CANMZV010000017.1 GCF_947502415.1 uncultured Photobacterium sp.
GTAGTTCAGTTGGTTAGAATACCGGCCTGTCACGCCGGGGGTCGCGGGTTCGAGTCCCGTCCGCTCCGCCACTTATTCAGACAAAGTTAAGTCTTAAAAACAACTACAGGGGTGTAGCTCCAATTGGCAGAGCAGCGGATTCCAAATCCGCGTGTTGGGAGTTCGAATCTCTCCACCCCTGCCACTCTCGAAGCCTCAGCAGTAATGCTGGGGCTTTTTGCATTTGTAGTTTCTGCAATATTGGTTTTTCTGCTCTATATCAAGCAAAGTTCAGTTGATGGTTGAATACCTGAATTTAGGCTTGTTGCTTCCCTTATTTCTCGTTAGCATCCCTTCTTGTTGATGAACTGCCTTGTTCATGACGGGTGATGGAGTTCCACCTTTAACCGCTCTACCGAGATGATGACTCCTGCTGTAGTAGGATAGATCCGTCTATGGTAGGGGCTTAGGTCATTTGTCATAGCATCTATCCTGAAGATAACCTTGATAAAGATAGATAACTGGTATGGCACACCCATTAAGCGCTAACCCCAAAATATTTGTCCAGATCTTAAGATGGACGCTCCTTATTATTCCTGTTGCCGTAATTGTCGGCTCTCTTAACGCCTTTTTCCTGTGGAGCTTAAGCTTTGCCACAGAGACCCGAATTGATAACCCTTGGCTGCTGTATCTGCTACCGTTAGCTGGGATTGTCATTGTTTATTGCTACCGGAATCTGGGTAAAAACTCAGAGGGTGGTAATAATCTGATCATGGATGAAATCCATGAGCCGGGGGCTGGTATCCCAACTCGGATGGGGCCATTGGTGTTGATTACAACGGTTATTACTCACCTGTTTGGCGGCTCAGCTGGTCGCGAAGGAACTGCCGTGCAAATTGGTGGGGCAACAACTCATTGGTTGGCTAGATGCTTCAAGTTAAATGAAGCTGATACCCGTCTGATTTTGATTGCCGGTGTGGCTGCAGGTTTCGGGGCTGTATTTGGTACGCCGCTAACAGGGGCTATTTTTGCCCTCGAAGTGTTGGCTATCGGTCGTCTTCGCTATGATGCAATCATTCCTGCCTTGTTTGCCGCTATTCTTGCTGATGTCGTCTGTAGTGCCTGGGGCGCGCATCATACCCATTACCGAATTGACTTCCTTGAGACCATTACCCTGTTCGAACATGCGGTGAAGGTTGATATCCTGATGGTCGCGAAAATTGTTCTGGCGGCGGTTGCATTCGGCTTGGCTGGTTACCTGTTTGGTGAATTGACCCATGCGTTTAAAGATATCTTCAAGGCTACACTGAAGAACCCTTATCTGATTGTCGTGGTTGGTGGTTTGATTGTGATTGCTGCGGTTCATTTGATTGGTAACCATGACTATATTGGTCTTGGTGTTTATTCAAGCCGTGAAGGTGGTGTCAGCATTCTGAGTGCTTTCCAGGAAGGTGGTGCAGAGTGGTATAGCTGGTTGCTAAAACTACTGCTGACCGCTATTACTTTGGCTGCAGGTTATAAAGGTGGCGAGGTGACACCACTGTTTTTTGTCGGGGCGACATTGGGTAATACCATGGCCTGGATTTTAGGGGCGCCGGTAGATTTATTTGCGGCTTTGGGCTTTTTAGCTGTATTTGCGGCGGCGACCAACACTCCTCTTGCCTGTACTATCATGGGGGTGGAGCTATTTGGCGCGGATCATATGTTGTATTTTGCCATTGCCTGTTATACAGCTTATTACTTTAGTGGCCATACTGGGATCTATTCTTCACAGCGAGTGGCGGTTCCTAAGCTGTTCGACTTAGATGGGGCTCCGGCAATTACCCATAAGCTGGGTGAATTGCGAGAAACTCATTCATCTTTACTGAAAAGCTTAGCGAAGAAATTCATTAAATAACGGTCAGGCCGCACAAATGTGCGGCCTGATTTGTTTTGGTTCAAGTTTAAGAATTTCTGTCATTTACGCTTGCTGGCTACAGGTTGCTTACCTATACTCAGCTCTTAACTTGTCGGAGTGCCATTTGGCTGAGACCGCATTGCGGGATCCGTAGAACCTGATCGGGCTAATACCTGCGAAGGGAACAAGAGATAACTCATCTGTATAGCTGCGCCATAATTGTATAGTGGCCATAGCTGCGGTAACAGACGACGCTGCACACCCTACGTGCACGCCTCTTGTTTATGCACCAATCCGTCAAGCAACTTCCCTTTATAGAAACAAGGAAATTGCTATGTCGAGTCGCAAACAAGCGAGACTGGAAGCTAAACAATTTATCGATTCACTCACAGCCCAACCTTATCCCAACGCTCAAAAAGTGTATGTGGAAGGTAGTCGCCCTGATCTTCGGGTACCGATGCGTGAAATTACGTTATCGGATAGCCTGGTGGGTGGCACAAAATCCCACTCTATCTTTGAGCCGAATGAGCCCGTGCGGGTTTACGATACTTCCGGCTATTACACCGATCCGAATTGTGACATTGATATATACGCTGGCCTGCCATCAATAAGAAAAAGCTGGATTGTTGAGCGCGGAGATACCGAGTTGCTTGATGAGATGAGTTCGACGTTTTCGAAAGCCCGTTTGGCGGATGAGACGTTAGATGAACTTCGTTTTGGCGAGCTGGCTCGGATCCGCAGGGCGAAAGCTGACCGTTGTGTCACCCAGCTTCATTATGCTCGCCAGGGTATCATCACACCTGAGATGGAATTCGTTGCGATCCGTGAGAATATGGGGCGCGCCAAATACCGAGATCAAGTCCTGAACCAACAGCATCCGGGGATGAGTTTTGGTGCTCAATTACTTGAAGATATTACGCCGGAGTTTGTTCGCCAGGAGATAGCCGCTGGCCGGGCAATCCTTCCATCTAACATCAACCACCCTGAATCTGAGCCCATGATCATTGGCCGTAACTTCCTGGTTAAGGTCAATGCCAATATTGGCAATTCTGCCGTTAGCTCGTCTATTGAAGAAGAAGTCGAGAAGCTGGTGTGGTCGACCCGCTGGGGCGGCGATACAGTCATGGATTTGTCGACCGGGCGAAACATTCACGAAATCCGAGAATGGATCATCCGAAATAGTCCGGTTCCGATTGGTACTGTCCCTATGTATCAGGCGTTGGAGCAGGTTAACGGGATCGCAGAGAACCTTAACTGGGATGTTTTCCGCGATACTTTGATCGAACAAGCTGAGCAGGGTGTCGACTATTTTACTATCCATGCCGGTGTGTTGTTGCGTTATATCCCGATGACGGCAAAGAGGGTGACTGGAATTGTCTCGCGCGGTGGATCCATTATGGCCAAGTGGTGTCTGGCCCACCATCAGGAAAGCTTTCTTTATACTCATTTCCGTGAAATCTGCGAAATCTGTGCTCAGTACGATATCGCCCTTTCCTTGGGGGATGGCCTACGGCCGGGGTCGGTTGCTGATGCTAATGATGAAGCTCAATTTTGCGAATTACGAACCTTGGGAGAGCTGACTAAAATTGCTTGGGAATATGATGTTCAGGTCATGATTGAAGGTCCGGGGCATGTGCCGATGCACATGATTAAAGAAAACATGGAAGAGCAGCTCACACACTGTCATGAGGCTCCATTTTATACCCTGGGCCCACTAACGACCGATATAGCGCCGGGTTATGACCATATTACTTCAGGGATTGGGGCTGCCATGATCGGTTGGTATGGCTGCGCTATGCTCTGTTATGTTACACCGAAAGAACACTTGGGTTTGCCTAATAAAGAAGACGTAAAAGTGGGGCTGATCACGTACAAGTTATGTGCCCATGCGGCAGACTTGGCAAAAGGTCATCCAGGTGCGCAAGTTCGTGACAATGCATTATCAAAAGCACGCTTTGAATTTCGCTGGGAAGACCAATTTAATTTAGGTTTAGACCCGGACACGGCTCGAGCCTATCACGATGAAACTCTACCCCAGGAATCCGGCAAAGTGGCTCACTTCTGCTCTATGTGTGGACCAAAGTTCTGTTCGATGAAGATCTCGCAGGAGGTGCGAGATTATGCAAGTAATCTTGAGCAAGATAACGACCTGGCAATCAAGGTGCTGGATGACCCGTTGAAGGGGATGCAGCAGAAAGCCTCTGAATTCCGGGACCGGGGTAGTGAGTTGTACCACCCTACTCAAGAGGATAGTCAATGAGCTCTTTATGTTTGCCCGATAGCCTAACTCCGCTGCTGATGCATGTGGAACCTTTGCTGGCTGCCGCTGATAAGTATCAGTTGGGAGAGCAGGTCAGCGTCGGATGGAGCGATTCGGAAGCGGTCGACATTCAGTTTGAAGAGCGTCAGTTCAGTTTGGCCTTTAATCCGGATGGGGCTGATATTGAAGGATATAAGGTGCTGGATCAGTGGATAGCACCTTATCCGTCGTTAAGTGAAATGCAACAGAAAGTTGCCAGAAACCCATTGTTGATCGTCAGTGGCCTACCGACAGATAGAGGTTGTGTTGATATCTGGCATCACAATGGTGAGGCTCGGGCTGTGTATTGTCATCATGCCGGAGCTAACGAGCCGCAGCGGGCGATGTTATTGGCCGCTCTGGCATTGGATTACCCGCTGGAAGATGCGGTGACCCTGGCTCGCGCTCACGCTCGAGGATACTTGGAAACCCATGTCGATGGTTATGGTGAAATTGGCTGGCCGATGAACCGTGAGTTATTTCCCCGCCCGCTGACCGCGAATCACCCAGAATTAGACGAGCTGGGATGGATTAGTAAAGAGGTGGCTGTAGCGCCGTTTGCCGCAACTGATGTTGCGAAGTTGGCACTGTATCCGGTTGTCGATTCGGCTGTATGGGTTGAACGCCTGCTTGCCTTGGGGGTGATGACAACTCAGCTGCGGATCAAAAATTCTGAAGACCCGACATTGGAAGCGCAGGTCAGGCAGGTGATCGAGGTTGGTAAAGTGCATCAGGCGCAGGTTTATCTTAATGATCACTGGCCGCTGGCTATCCAGCACCACGCCTATGGTGTTCATTTGGGACAGGAAGATTTAGAAACGGCAGATTTGGCTGCCATTCAACGGGCAGGCTTGCGTTTAGGCTTGTCTACTCACGGTTATTACGAGATTTTGCGAGCTGCTGAATTTTCTCCGAGCTACATTGCTTTAGGACATATTTTCCCGACAACGACCAAAGAGATGCCGTCGAAGCCTCAAGGGGTGAATCGCTTGGCACTCTATCAGAAGTTAATTGGGGATGCGTTTCCGACAGTTGCGATTGGCGGTATCGATCTGTCCCGGGCTGAAAAGGTTTGGCGCACCGGTGTCAGTAGTGTTGCGGTGGTAAGGGCTATCACCCAGGCTGAAGATACTCAGGCAGCCGTTGATGCCTTTAACCAGTTGCTTGTTCGCCATGAGCCAGTCAAGGAAAGCTTAGATGCTCAGTGATCAGGACTTTCTACGTTATAACCGCCAGATCATGCTGCCTGAGATAGGGGAGCAGGGGCAGCTGTTGCTGGGGCAGGCTCAGGTATTGCTGGTCGGAGCCGGCGGACTGGGCTCGGCTGCCGCATTGTATCTGGCTGGAGCTGGTGTCGGGCACCTCATCATTGCCGATGATGATGAGGTGGATAGCTCTAACCTCCAGCGACAGGTGATATATCGCGATAGTCACCAGAGTCGGAGTAAGGCTTTGATGGCGGCTGAACAAGTGACAGCACTTAACCCTCATATCCGGGTTCGTTCGGTGCAGGCGCGGCTGGCTGGACAGAGGCTGGCGATGGAAGTGGCGTTGGCTGATGTGGTGCTCGATTGCTCGGATAATCTGGCTACCCGCCATGCTGTTAACCAAGCCTGCTTTATGGCCCAAAAGCCGTTGATTTCAGGAGCTGCCATTCGCTGGCAGGGGCAGCTGATGTCATTTGATTTCCGCCAAGGTAATGGCCCCTGTTACCACTGCCTGTTTCCGTTACAGTCGGATGCCCCGCAGGAGCCGCAAAATTGCAGTAGTGCGGGCATTGCCGGGCCTGTTGTAGGTGTGATGGGAACCATGCAGGCGTTGGAGTGTATCAAGCTGATTACCGGGGCAGGTGCGGTGGCATTTGGTGCGTTGCAGCAATTTGATGGCCTGACGATGGCTTGGCACCGATTTAACCTCGCTCAAGACAAACAGTGCCCGGTATGTAGTACAGGAGAATAGAATTGTTATGACTGCCACGACGACAGTGATTCAGGTGCAGGTGAACGACAAACCTGTCGAGTGCCCGCAAGGACAGAGCCTGATTGCGCTGCTAACTACACTGGACATGCCATTGCAGGCAACGGCGGTTGCCCTGAATGATGATATTGTTGCCCGCAGTGAGTGGGACAGCACCCAGATGAAAACAGGCGATCGAATTGCCATATTTCAAGCTATTGCCGGAGGCTAAATGCTCACTATTGCTGACAAGACTTTTTCATCTCATTTATTTACGGGAACTGGTAAGTATGCCAATAGCCAGGTAATGGCCGAATCGATTATTGCCTCGGGATCAGAGTTAGTCACGATGGCACTCAAGCGTGTCGATATTGAAAATCGAGATGATGACATTTTGGCTCCGTTGTTGAAGGCTGGGATGAATTTACTGCCGAATACCTCTGGGGCAAAAAATGCCAAAGAAGCCGTGTTTGCAGCTAAGCTGGCCCGTGAAGCTTTGGGAACTAATTGGCTGAAGCTGGAAATTCACCCAGATCCTAAGTATCTGATGCCGGACCCGATTGAAACGCTGGCAGCGGCACAAGAACTGGTACGTGAAGGGTTTATTGTTTTGCCTTATTGTCATGCCGATCCGGTACTGTGTAAGCGGTTGGAAGAGGTCGGTTGTGCTGCGGTGATGCCGTTGGGATCACCAATAGGTTCGAACAAGGGGCTGGCTTCCCGTGATTTCCTGGAAATTATTATTGATCAGGCGCGGGTGCCTGTAATTGTTGATGCCGGGATTGGTGCGCCGTCTCATGCCGCAGAGGCGATGGAAATGGGGGCGGATGCGGTACTGGTTAATACTGCGATTGCGGCTGCTGCCGATCCTGTCGCAATGGGGCGGGCATTTAAACTGGCGGTGGAAAGCGGACTGATGGCGTATGAAGCTGGCCTTGCCGGGACGGTAAATCATGCGATTGCTTCAAGTCCGCTGACGGCGTTTTTGGAGCAAACCGCATGAAGGGGCGCGCATGAGTTATGTTGATGTCTGGAAACAGCTTGACTGGGATGATATCCGGCTGTCTATCTACAGCAAAACTGCTGCTGATGTCGAGCGGGCATTGCGCAAGCCCAAGCGGGATCTGGAAGATTTTAAGGCGCTGATTTCTCCGGCTGCTGAATCTTATCTTGAGCAAATGGCCCAACAGTCAGCGGCTCTGACGCGTCGCCGTTTCGGTCATACGATTTCTTTTTATGTGCCGCTGTATTTGTCGAACCTGTGTGCCAATGCTTGTACTTATTGCGGTTTTTCAATGGAGAACCGGATCAAGCGCCGGACACTGGTTGTGCCGGAGATTGAACGTGAGTGCCAGGCTATCAAGGCGATGAATTTTGACAGCGTACTCCTGGTAACAGGCGAGCATGAGCGCAAGGTGGGAATGGATTATTTCCGTCAGGCTCTTCCTGCGGTCAAGGCGCAATTCAGCTACCTGGCGATGGAAGTCCAGCCCCTGGACCAGCATGAGTACACTGAGCTGAAAACCCTTGGGCTGGATGCCGTCATGGTGTATCAGGAGACCTACAGTGCTCCTACTTATGCAGAGCATCATTTGCGCGGCAATAAGATGGATTTCGAATACCGGCTGGAGACGCCGGATCGCCTGGCAAGAGCGGGGATCGACAAAATAGGCATTGGTGCCCTGATTGGCTTGGAAGAGTGGCGGACCGACTGTTTTTTTGTCGCCAGCCATCTGGATTACCTGGAGCGAACCTATTGGCAGACGCGTTACTCCATTTCGTTTCCGCGCCTGCGTCCTTGTGAAGGCGGACTACAACCTAAGTCGGTGATGACTGACCGTCAGCTGGTTCAGCTGATTTGTGCCTACCGTTTGCTGAATCCGGAAGTGGAGCTTTCCTTGTCGACTCGTGAATCGCCGCCGTTTCGGGATAATGTCCTGCCGCTGGGGATCACCAGTATGTCGGCGGGATCTAAAACCCAGCCCGGCGGTTACGCCGATAATGAACCCGAGCTGGAGCAGTTCTCGATTAGTGATGACCGTTCGGTGGCAGAGGTCGCTCAAGTTGTGAAGCAGCATGGGTTTGAGGTGGTGTGGAAAGACTGGCATCACGCCTATTCAGGCTAGAACTGTTGTTATTTGGTTCTAAAAAACGCCCGCATTGGTGAATGCGGGCGTTTTGCTTTTAGCTTGAAAGCGGTGATGAACTTAGCGGGTAAGCGGTGCGGTTGCCTGTTGTAGCCATGTCAGATCATCGCCTTCCAGTGATGGCCTGATAACATCGAATACGGTCTGGTGGTAGTTGTTCAGCCACGCCAGTTCGGTATCGGTCATCAGTGACAGGTCGACCAGACGGCGATCAATCGGAGCTCGTGTCAGTGATTCGAAGCCCAGTACGGTCATATCGCCTTGTGTTTCAATTTCTACCACTAACTCCAGGTTTTCAATACGGATACCAAAGGCATCGGCACGGTAGTAACCCGGTTCGTTAGAAAGCACCATGCCTGGTTGCAGGGCTGTCGGGTTGTAAACCTTGGAAATACGCTGCGGGCCTTCGTGGACACTCAGGAAGTGGCCGACACCGTGGCCGGTACCGTGGTCGAAGTCAAAGCCGTGCGCCCACAGGTGCTGGCGTGCCAGAGCATCAAGCTGTGAGCCGTTGGTGCCTTTTGCGAAGCGGGCTGAAGCAAGTGCAATATGGCCTTTCAGTACCAGAGTGAAGGTTTTCTTCACGTCGTCACCCGGCTGGCCAATGGCGATAGTACGGGTGATATCGGTGGTTCCGTCTGGGTACTGGCCGCCTGAATCTACAAGGTAAACATTATCCATTTCCAGTACGCTTGGCTCTGGTTGGTTCAGGTGGTTGTAGTGGCACATAGCCGCATTGCCGCCAGCGGCAGAAATGGTATCGAAGCTGACATCTGTGCAGCTTGGGTCTAGGCTGCGGATTTGCCATAGCTTGTCGGAGAGAGTGCCTTCATCCAACAGGTTACCGGCTGCAACTTGGCTATCTACCCATGCCAGGAATTTGCTGATCGCGACGCCGTCGCGGATGTGACTGGCTTTCATGCCGGCGATTTCAGTCGGGTTTTTCGCCGCTTTTGGTAACAGGCAAGGATCGGCTGCAGCGATCAGGCGAGCACCTGCAACGCTTAGTACCTGGCTGGCCCAGGCATTGCTGGTCGCCGGATCAATCAATACATCTTTTCCGCCAAGGGCTTGAAGGCCGGCTTCAAGTGCTTCTGGCTGGTGGATGCGAACGCCTTCACCGACATGAGCGGCGAATTCAGCAGGCAGACGAGCCGGGTCAATATAGAAGTCGACACTCTCGTCGGCGTGGATGATGGCTGTCGACAGCAGTACAGGCAGGCAAGGGATGTCGCTACCGCGGATATTGAGAAGCCAGGCAATGCTGTCGATTTGAGTCAACAGGGCAGCTTCCGCTTTTTGTTTTGTCAGAACGGCTGCGATTTCATGACGCTTGTCGGTGCTGCTCTTGCCGACAAAATCCAGGCTCATCAGTTTGGCGTTGGATAAGGTGGCTGCCGGGCGGTCGTGCCACAGGGTATCGATCGGGTTGGCAGTGATGCAGACCAGGGCCAGGCTATCGGCTAGTGTCTCGGTCATCTGGTCCAGCCAGGCACCGCTGTGAAGGCGTGGGTCGACGGCAACACGGCTGCCAGTTGCAAGATTTTCTTGTGCCCACTGCATCGGTGGTTCATCGATCAGGTGGCGGTATTCGAACACATCGCCCGGTACTTGCTTGCGAACCTGGACAACATAGCGGCCATCAACGAATACTGCGGCCTTGTCGCGGGTGATCACTGCCATACCTGCCGAGCCCGTGAAACCAGTGGCCCACTGAAGGCGTTCGTTGTGAGCTGGGATGTATTCGCCTAGGTATTCATCTTCATGAGGAATGAGCAGCGCATCGAGCTGGCTGTCAGCCAACCATTGGCGGATCTGCTCAACTCGTTGTGAGATAACAGCTTGCATGGTTTTTTCCTTTAAGTAAGTCACCGTCCTTGCTGACGGAAGAAGAAAAGAGCGGCCTCGAAAAGGTCCGATAATGCTGCAAGGCCGTTCGATGCAGTTACGTTAACGCGTTTGTTGTCGAGCTGCAATTAAGTGTCAGACAAATCACGACATCTTGTGATGATTAGCTCTTTCAACCAGCTATGCCCCGGGTCTTTTTCTTGATGTTTATGCCAAAACAGGGTGTAGGCCATAGCAGGAAGTTCTGATGGCAGAGGCACAACCACCAAGTCGAGCTGGGCTGCGATGTGCTTGGCAAAGTGGCTTGGTGCGGTAAAGATCAAATCGGTATGAGTGCATAGGCTGGCGGCACTGTTGAAATCCGGGACATAGATCGCAATGTCGCGCTGCAACCCCTGATCGGCGAGTTTGTAGTCGAGCAGCCAGCGATCGCTGCCATCGCATCGCACCTGAATGTGCCGCTGTTTCAGGTACGTTTCCTGATCCCAGCTTTGGTTCAGGATAGGGTGGCCTTTACGGACAATACAGCGCTGGGTATCCCGATAGAGCTCCTGCCAGATAATGTCCTTGGGCGGCATCAGGGTTAGCATCGCATCGCGCGGGTTGAGATCTTTGCCGGTGATACCAAAGTCGATTTCACCCCGCTGCAGGCGCTCGAAGGTATTGCTTTCCCAAGCTTGGGTATCAAAGGTGATGTTTGGGCCTTTGCTGAATATTTCGCCAAGGAACTGGGGCAGCAACAGAGGGTAGGCACTTTCGACCAGGGCCATTCGGAAATGACGCTCACTGGTGGCGGGAATGAACTCCGAAGGTGCTGTCATCTGCTCAACTTCCCGTAGCAGATGCTCAAGCGCTGGTTGCAGGGCTTGGGCGCGCGGAGTCGGTATCAGGCCATGAGCCGAGCGGGTAAACAGCGGATCGTCGAACTGCTCTCTGAGTCGCATCAGGCTCTTACTGACCGCCGATTGGCTGAGGTTCAGTCGCTTGGCTGCATGGGTGACATTGCATTCTTCCAGTAAGACATGGAGGAAAACCAGCAGGTTGAGATCGAGACGGGTTAGTTTTTCGAAAGACACTGCAAACACCTCAATGTGAGTGATATTCCTTATGGGAAATTCTGATTTGAATATAAACCATTTCTGTTCATATCACTAAAGGCTTAGACTGCCGCCATCAAAAGAAAGGAAAGTTACATGAAGCCTGAAACCTCACAAGCAGGAACAAGATTGGTTGCCTTGATGGTACTCCTTGTTCTCTTTAGCCCGCTGGCTATTGATATTTATTTGCCGGCACTGCCGGCGATGGCGGAAACCTATGCGGTCGATAATGCCCGAGTTCAGGATACTGTTACCTGGTTTATGTTTAGTCTCGGCCTTGGCCAGTTGCTGGCCGGCCCTTTGGCTGACCGTTTGGGGCGTCGCCCGATCGCCCTTGGCGGGGTGATGATTTATGGCCTGAGCGGAGCAATGGCCTACTGGGCTAAGACCTTGGATCTGTTGTTGGTGGCGCGCCTTCTTCAGGGATTTGGGGCCTGTGCGACATCGGTGGCGGCTTTTGCGGCGGTGCGTGATAGTTTTGGTCCGGAACGCAGTAGCCGGATGATCAGTTACCTGAACGGCGCTATTTGCTTTATTCCTGCGCTGGCACCGCTGGTGGGCTCCTGGCTGACCCATGAGTTCGGCTGGCGCTCTAACTTCAGTTTTATGACGGGTTTTGCGTTGGTAGCCGGTGTGATGCTGACCGTGTTCTTTAAGGAAACCCGTCCGGCGAATACCAAAACCGACGGCGCACTGATCAGTGTTGACCGTTACCTGTCGGTGCTGCGCGAGCCTGTGTTTCTGTTCCACGCGACCCTGTGCATGTTATCGATGGCCGTAATTCTGGCATATGTGACCTCGGCTCCGGTTTGGCTGATGGTGGAGATGGATCAGAGCATGGCGCAGTTTACAGTATGGTTTGGCGTTAACGCGGCACTCAATATCTTTGGTTGTATGGTTGCGCCGAAATATATGGATCGCTTTGGTACCCGCAACACTCTGAATCTGGGTTTATTGATTCTTGTTGGCTCGGGTGCTGTCATGCTGGTGCTGAGTGATATCCGCGAAGCCTGGGCGTTTATGGTGCCTATATTTATGGCTTCGGTTGGTTTTTCTTTTGTGCTTGGCTCTGCAGCTGGTAAGGCATTGGCTCCATTTGGTGACCGTGCCGGTACAGCCGCCGCGTTGTTGGGCTTGTTCCAGATGAGTGGCGCCGGGGTGATGGTTAGTATCACTCAGCGTCTGGATCTGACACCACCGATGTTGCTGACATTACAGATGTGGCTGTTGATCCCTGGTTTGTTTATTTTGTGGTCGAAGCTGGGACATCGCTGGCACGCGGCGATAGCCAGCAGTTAATGAATCTGAATTGATAATTAGACGCCTCCCCTTTAGGGCGCCGGGTCTCGACAACCCTTATTTTATTTGCCTGCCACTCATGTGGCAGGCTTTTTTCTTTTTGTGGCGGTTATTCTGCACATGAAGAGTTGGCTGTGCCGGTTTTCTTTCTTTTCCATTGCTGGACCAGCAGGCCACAGACAATCAGAACTAATCCGGCGAGTGTCGAGGAATGGATTTCTTCGCCGATAATGGTGGCGAGCAACATCAGTGAGATAAACGGTGAGATGAAAATCAGGTTACTGATCCGAGCGGTGTTGCGGGTCAGCCTCAGGGCATTGAGCCAGAGGACGAAGGTTACACCCATCTCAAACAGCCCGACATAGCTGACGGCTGCCCATCCTTGCCACGGTACTGTCTGCCAGGTGTCGCTATAGAGGCTGAGGCCGAATGAAAACGGCAGCGAGAGCAAAAAACCGAGCAGGACACCGAGAACCGGATCAGCCTGGTTTTTGGTATTGAGGATCCAGTACATCGCCCAGAGCAGGGTTGAAAGCAGGGCCAGTGCTACACCGGCCGGGTTATCGAATTGCAATGCCATGATGTCGCCTTTGGTTGCAATAACGATGACGCCAAGGTAGCCAAGAATACAGGCAGCCCAATCCTGTTTGCGGATTTTCTGGCCCAGGAATATGGCCGCCATCAGAGTCAGAGTAATGGCCCAACTGTAGTTCAGGGGCTGAGCTTGTGAAGCCGGTAGCAGGTCGTAAGCTTTGAACAGGACCAGGTAGTAAGCAAAGGGGTTGATTAGTCCAAGCAGCAGGTAATAGAGCGGGCGGGCCATAAAAGTACGGCCGAGCAGATGCAACTTGCCCTGATAAAATGCGATCGCTGATAGAGCTAGGGCTGAAACGAGGCTGGCGGTGACCATCATCTGGAGAGGGGTGAAATACTCGAGGGTGATTTTGAAAGCTGTGGCGACGGTTGACCACAGCAGCACTGCGGCTAATCCATATCCGAGCGCATAACGTTCGTTCATCTTCTTTCCATTCTCAAGTGGCTGTCCTGGAGGAGGGAGCAGCACGGGTTATTCGTCATACTAACGTCGGTCAGTCTATTCGATTGCCGGATCCCCGACCAGAACCTGCTTATCCAAGCTGTGACCGCCAGCCCAATCCGGTGCGAATTTCTTCTGCTGATAGTTCGGCGGATAACGCTTTCATGGCTGGACATTTATCCAGTATCCACTTAGCCTGTAGCCAATACCGAACCGAGAATGATCCCGCAAGAATGCGTTTAATTTGGGGTGATAGATCATGATAACCGAATGGCTTACCGGGCCTGGGCTTGCCGTCGTTGCGGCGTTGTCTGGCGCAACCATTGCCAGTGTGATCACGGCGCAATGGATGAAAGGCCGTTGGCAGCAGCAAGAACAACTACTTACCCAGCAGGCAGATGCGGAAAACCGACTGGCCCAGAGTAGAGAAGAGCAGTACCTGGCGCAGCTGGCTGAGCGTAACCAGGAGATCGACGAGTTGGATGTCGAGCGGGATCGCCTGTCTATGGAGCTGCGGCAGATGCATGCCCGGTTGGCGGCGGCTCTGGAGAAAATGCGCCATTTTGAAGCGTTGAAAAACGAGAAGCAGTATTTGTCTGAGCAGCTGGAGAATGCCCGTTCAGCCAATGCTGGGCTGGAAGCGGATCTGCGTGAGCAGGAAGCCCGTCATTTTGAAGAGCAGAAGGCGGCAGATGAGAAAATCACCCTATTGGAAACTGCCGAAGAAAGGCTGCGGGTTCAGTTTGAGAGTCTGGCTAATCGCTTGTTTGAGCAGAAGACCCGTACTGTTGATGAGCAAAATAAGCTGAGCCTAGAAAGTTTACTTAGTCCGCTCAAGGAGCAGCTGGAAGGCTTTAAGAAGCAGGTAACGGATAACTTCAGTCAGGAAGCCCGTGAGCGCCACACGCTGGTGCATGAAATCAACAACCTCAAGCAACTCAATGAGCAGATGGCCCAAGAGGCGGTCAACCTGACTCAGGCCCTAAAGGGTGATAACAAGGCTCAGGGTAATTGGGGGGAGGTGGTATTGGCGCGGGTGTTGAGCGAGTCCGGCTTGCGTGAAGGGCATGAGTACCAGACTCAGATCAGCCTGGAAAATGAGGATGGCAAGCGCTACCAGCCTGATGTGGTGGTTCACCTGCCACGGGATAAGGATGTGGTGATCGATGCCAAGATGTCCCTGATCGCCTACGAGCGTTTTTTCAATGGTGACACTATCGCCGAGCAGGAGCTGGCTCTGAGTGAGCATGTTGCTTCAGTACGTAGTCATATCCGCGGCTTGAGCCGTAAGGATTATCATCAGCTGCATGGGATCCAAAGCCTGGATTATGTTCTGATGTTTATTCCGGTGGAACCGGCCTTCCAGGCTGCCGTTGAAGCTGACCCGAGCCTGATCCGCGATGCGATGGATCAGAATATCATGTTGGTGAGCCCGACAACTTTGCTGGTGGCGCTGCGTACGATT
Source organism: uncultured Photobacterium sp. (assembly GCF_947502415.1). Classification (GTDB taxonomy): domain Bacteria; phylum Pseudomonadota; class Gammaproteobacteria; order Enterobacterales; family Vibrionaceae; genus Photobacterium. The sequence goes on from NZ_CANMZV010000017.1 coordinate 15,024, forward strand.
AACAATCTATGGCGCAATGAGCGGCAGAATCAGAATGCCAAGCAGATTGCCGAACGGGCGAGCAAGCTTTATGACAAGCTCCGTCTGTTTGTTGCTGATATGGAAGCGGTGGGCGCTTCGCTCGATAAGGCAAACCAGAGCTATCAGGGTGCGATGAACAAGCTGGTGACCGGGCGCGGCAATGTGCTTCGTCAGGCTGAGAGTTTCAAGCTGCTCGGGGTTGAGGTTAAGCGGGATATTAGCCCGGTTTTGGCCGAGCGGGCTCAGGCCAGCCTGGAGGCACCTGCAGAAAATGTACAGCCGTCATCAGCGCCGGCTATTTCTGCTGTAAATGATTTACCGTAGTGCTTTGAGCAAACCGCGACCATCAAGTACACTAAGCCGGTAATTTATAGAGATATAGGATGATGGATATAGCATGACGGACACCACACAAGACACGACCCATTTTGGCTACCGTACCGTAGCTAAAGACGATAAGGCGGATTTGGTCGCGGAGGTTTTTCACTCCGTAGCAGCGAAGTACGACATCATGAATGATTTGATGTCGATGGGCATCCATCGGGTATGGAAACGCTTTACCATTGATTGCAGTGGTGTACGCCGAGGTCATCGTGTGTTGGACCTAGGTGGTGGTACTGGTGATCTGACAGCCAAGTTCTCGCGCATTGTGGGTGAAGATGGCCAGGTTGTCCTGGCGGATATCAATAACTCAATGCTTAAAGTTGGCCGTAGCAAGTTGCGTGACAACGGTATTGTTGGCAACGTGGCCTACGTTCAGGCCAATGCTGAGGAGCTGCCATTCCCGGATGATTACTTTGATTGTATTACCATCAGTTTCTGTCTGCGCAATGTGACTGACAAGGATAAGGCGCTGCGTTCGATGTTTCGGGTGCTGAAGCCGGGCGGTCGTCTGCTGGTATTGGAATTCTCCAAGCCGGTGCTGGAGCCGCTGTCGAAAATTTATGACGCCTATTCGTTCCACCTGCTGCCGAAGATGGGTGAGCTGATCGCCAATGATTCCGAAAGTTATCGTTATCTGGCTGAATCAATCCGCATGCACCCGGATCAAGACACCCTTGAGGGGATGATGAAGGACGCCGGCTTCGAGCAGACTCAATACTACAATATGACTGGTGGCATCGTTGCTTTGCACCGAGGCTACAAGTTCTGAGGACATTATGCCATTCGATGCTTTTGTGACCGGCGCGGTAGAAACCTCGCTTAATACGTTATTGAAAGACGACGCTGAAAGTCAGCGTCGGCTGGGACGTTTGCGCGGTAAGGTGATCAGCGTCACCATCAATGAGTTCGGCAAGACGCTCATTTTCGTTTTCAGTCAGCAGATTGATGTGCTGGCCGCCTATGAAGGTGATGTGGATTGTGAGTTAGCCTTGAACCTGACCGTGTTGCCGGAGCTACGCCAGCAAGCGAATCTGACTAAGCTGATTAAAGCTGACAAGCTGGCCATGGAAGGGGATATCCAGCTGGCGCAGCAATTTTCAGCACTACTGAGTGAGCTAAAGCCGGATGTCGAAGAGAAGCTGTCACAATATACCGGTGATATCGTTGCCCATACTTTAGTGGGTGGCCTGAAAAATGGCACGCAGTTGATTCGCAATGGTGTTGAACGCCGCCAACGCGATCTTGCTGAAGTGATCACTGAAGAGTGGAAACTGGCTCCGCAAGCACTGGAAATTGCCTACTTTGCTGATCAGGTTGATGATCTGAAATCCGATGTTGCTCGTTTTGAAGCTCGCCTTAACACTCTGCTAGGGCAATGCTAATCCATGATCACATCTTCGGAATTTAAACGCTTATACCAAATCACCACCGTTAAGTTGCGTTACGGATTGGATGAATTTCTGCCGGATGACCCTCGGGTGGAATTGCCGAAAATGGCACGCAAGTCGCTGTTCTGGGTTAAGAATGAGCATGCGGATAAGCCGTTGGGCGAGCGTCTGCGCTTAGCCCTGCAGGAATTGGGACCGGTGTGGATTAAGTTCGGCCAGATGATGTCGACCCGCCGCGACTTGTTTCCCCCGCATATCGCTGATCAGCTTGCCCTGCTGCAGGATCAGGTCGCCCCGTTTGACGGTAAGCTGGCCAAGCAACATATTGAAGCGTCGCTGGGTGGTCCGCTGGAAACCTGGTTTGATGATTTTGACGAAACCCCGCTGGCTTCAGCCTCGATTGCCCAGGTTCATACTGCAATCGTGAAGGAAAACGGCCGTGAGGTGGTACTGAAAGTGATCCGTCCGGATATCCTGCCGGTGATCCAGGCGGATATTAAGCTGATGTACCGGATGGCTCGGATTCTGTCACGTTTCTTGCCCGAAGCCCGCCGACTGCGCCCGGTCGAGGTGGTGCAGGAGTATGAGAAAACGTTGCTGGATGAGCTGAACCTGATGCGTGAAGCCGCCAATGGTATCCAGTTGCGCCGCAACTTCGAAGACAGCGACATGCTGTATGTACCAGAGGTGTTTACCGACCTTAGCAGTGAAAGTCTGTTGGTGATGGAGCGTATCTACGGGATCCAGGTTTCTGATGTCGATGCGCTGGTGGCAAATGGCACCGACATGAAGCTGTTGTCAGAAAATGCGGTGAATATCTTCTTCACTCAGGTATTTCGTGATAGTTTCTTCCATGCCGACATGCACCCTGGGAATATTTTTGTTGCCCGTGAAAATCCCGAGAATCCGCAGTGGATTGCTCTGGATTGTGGTATTGTCGGTACCTTGAACCGCGAAGATAAGCGTTATCTGGCGGAAAACCTGCTGGCATTTTTCAATCGTGACTACCGTAAGGTAGCCGAGTTGCATGTCGATTCCGGCTGGGTGCCGCAAGATACCAATGTTGATGACTTTGAGTTTGCCATCCGCACGGTTTGCGAGCCGATTTTCGAAAAGCCGTTGGCAGACATCTCTTTCGGCCATGTGTTGCTGAATCTGTTCAATACCGCGCGATGTTTCCATATGGAAGTTCAGCCGCAGTTGGTATTGCTGCAGAAAACCCTGCTGTATGTGGAAGGATTAGGTCGTCAACTCTATCCGCAGCTTGATCTGTGGGATACCGCCAAGCCGTTTCTGGAAGACTGGATGTCTCGCCAGGTTGGACCACAAGCGGTGATCGAAGGTGTTAAAAGTAGGGCGCCGTTCTGGGCAGAAAAATTGCCTGAGCTGCCGGAATTACTTTACGACAGTTTGCGTCAGAGCAATACGCTCAACCAGCGCATCGATACACTTTTCGAAAGTTTCATGGAAAGTCGGCGTTATCAGAGCCATGCAAGGTTCTATTTTGGCATTGGTGCAACCCTGGTTGTATGTTCTGCCATACTTTTTAGTAATCATATTGAAACTTATCCGGCGATTTCCGCCGCAATGGGGGGCACGTTTTGGTTACTTGGATGGCGTGCTTGCCGCAAATAGCAGGTAAAGTATGCTTCCAACACATATCGTTTTTGTTATCAACCACAATAAGCTGAGGTAAAACAAGCATGGGTGGTATTAGTATTTGGCAATTGCTAATCATTGCACTGATCATCGTTCTTCTTTTCGGAACCAAGAAACTGCGCACACTGGGCGGTGACCTGGGTTCGGCGGTGAAGGGCTTCAAGAAAGCAATCGGTGACGATGAGCCAGCAGCCAAGAAAGACGCAGATGCGGATTTCGACCAGAAGAAACTGGCTGACAACCAGCAAGACGAGCAGGCTCAGAAGAGCCAGAAAGACAAAGAGCAGGTTTAACGCGTGTTTGATATCGGGTTCTGGGAGTTAATATTGATCTCGGTGGTGGGATTGGTAGTACTGGGGCCGGAACGCCTTCCCGTCGCGATCCGTTCGGTATCGCGCTGGGTGGGTGCTGCTCGTAATATGGCTAACTCGGTCAAAGATGAAATCTCGCAGGAACTGAAGATTCAGGAATTGCAGGAAAATCTGAAAAAGGCCGAGCAAATGGGGATGCAGGATTTATCTCCTGATCTGAACAACTCTGTTGATGAGCTGAAAAAAGCCGCAGCAGAGGTGCAGCGTCCCTATGCTGAGAAAAACGAGCAAACCTCAGCAACGACTTCTCAAAAGCAGGATTAAATTACATCACTATGTCTACAGTCGAAGACACGCAACCATTATTCAGCCATTTGGTAGAGCTGCGTAATCGGCTGCTGCGTTCAATTTTGAGTGTAATAGTGGTTTTTCTTGGTTTGGTATGGTTTGCCAACGACATCTATGCATTTTTGTCGGCCCCACTGGTCGAGCGTCTCCCTGAAGGGGCGACGATGATTGCAACGGATGTGGCATCGCCTTTCTTCACACCAATAAAACTCACTTTGGTTACCTCAGTGTTTATTGCTGTGCCAATGATTTTGTACCAGGTCTGGGGGTTCATTGCTCCTGGTCTGTACAAGCATGAGCGTAAGCTGATCATGCCGCTGCTGTTCTCCAGCTCGCTGCTGTTCTACGCTGGTGTGTCATTTGCGTATTTTGTGGTCTTTCCGCTGGTATTTGGTTTCTTCACCGGTATTGCGCCTGAAGGGGTGCAGGTAGCGACCGATATTGCCAGTTATCTGGACTTTGTTCTGGCATTGTTCATGGCGTTCGGTATCGCGTTTGAGATCCCTGTTGCCATTATCCTGCTGTGTTGGACTGGGGCTACAGATCCGCAGAGCCTGAAGCAGAAGCGGCCATATATTGTTGTGGCAGCTTTTGTGGTGGGTATGTTGCTGACGCCGCCGGACATCATTTCGCAGACACTGCTGGCAATACCGATGTGCTTGCTGTTTGAGGTAGGCCTGTTCTTCTCCCGCTTCTATATCCGCGATGAGGAAGAAGAGGATGAAACTGAAACGGCTGGCCATGATGAGCACTAAGCCAAGCATATAACAGAAGAACCGGCCTCCAGGCCGGTTTTTTTATGAAATTGATAATATTGACACGGATAACAAGATGATCGATATCGGGGTGAATTTAACCAATAGTCGTTTTGACAAAGATCGCGATGAGGTAGTTGCTCGCGCTAAGGAAGCCGGGGTACAGGGGCTGATTTTGACTGGTACCAGTATTGAAGAGAGCTTGCAGGCGCAGGCCATGGCTAGCCAGTGGCCGCAATACTGTTACAGCACGGCCGGGGTTCACCCCCATGATGCCAAGACCGTTGACGATTTGGCCCTGCCTGCTATTCGGCGTTTGGCCGGTGAGCCGGAAGTGGTGGCGATTGGTGAATGCGGGTTGGATTTCAACCGCGACTTCTCGCCACGCCCTCAGCAAGAGGCGGTGTTTGAGGCGCAACTGGCTTTGGCTGCCGAGCTGAATATGCCCGTTTTTATGCACTGCCGTGATGCCCATGAGCGGTTTATGGCGATTTTAAAGCCGTGGCGCGACAAGCTGCCGGCGGCGGTTTTGCATTGCTTTACCGGAACCGAAGCTGAGCTGAGAGATTGCTTAGCGCTTGATTTGCATATTGGGATCACCGGCTGGGTTTGCGATGAGCGCCGTGGAACTGAACTTCGCGATATTGTTCGCTATATCCCGGAGAATCGGTTGATGATTGAGACGGATTGCCCGTATCTGCTACCGCGTGACTACCGGCCAAAACCGAAGTCCAGTCGCAATGAGCCGAAGTTCCTGCCGCATATTGCTTCGGTGATTGCCCAGTGCCGTGAGCAGGATCCGGCTGAGCTGATGGCGGCTTCTTATGCAACTACAAGGGCATTTTTTGCAATCGGGACACCCGCACTCTGACTGAGAGTGGTATTATCAGCAAAAAGCGAATCATCCCAACAAGGAGTATGCAGTGTCTGTATCTATCCAGGGCGCGTTTCCAGCACGCCGTATGCGTCGCATGCGTAAGCATGACTTTAGCCGCCGACTAATGGCAGAAAACCAGATTTCTGTGAATGATCTGATTTACCCGATGTTCATCCTTATGGGCAAGAATCGCCGCGAAACGGTTGACTCGATGCCAGGTATTGAACGCCTGTCTCTCGATCTCATGCTTAAAGAAGCTGAGTATCTGGCGAAGCTTGGCGTCCCGGCTATCGCGCTATTTCCGGTGATCTCCCAGGATTTCAAGAGTACTTGTGCAGCCGAGGCCTACAATCCGGAAGGGTTGGTTCAGCGCGCCGTTCGCCTGCTGAAAGAGCATGTGCCACAGATGGGTGTGATTACTGATGTGGCTCTTGATCCGTTCACGATTCACGGCCAGGACGGTATCATCGATGAGACCGGTTATGTGATGAATGATGTGACGACAGAAGTGTTGATCAAGCAAGCATTGTCACACGCTGAAGCGGGTGCGGATGTCGTTGCGCCGTCAGACATGATGGATGGCCGCATTGGCGCTATTCGCGAGGCGCTGGAAGAAGCCGGTCATATCCATACCCAGATCATGGCTTATTCAGCGAAATATGCTTCTAACTATTATGGCCCGTTCCGTGATGCCGTCGGCTCGTCGGGCAACCTGAAAGGCGGCGACAAGAAAACCTATCAGATGGATCCGGCCAACAGTGACGAAGCGCTGCATGAAGTGGCGATGGACGTTAACGAAGGTGCGGACATGGTAATGGTAAAACCGGGTATGCCATACCTGGATGTGGTTCGCCGGGTTAAGAGCGAGCTTCAGGTACCGACATTTGCTTACCAGGTATCTGGTGAGTATGCGATGCATATGGCGGCGATCCAGAATGGCTGGCTGAAAGAGCGCGAGACTGTTATGGAATCTCTGCTGTGCTTCAAGCGTGCCGGTGCTGATGGTGTCCTGACGTACTTTGCTAAGACGGTTGCCGAATGGTTGGCTGAAGAAGCTGCCGAGCGTAAGGCTGAGCTGGACAACCAAGCTGAGTAACCGATAGTCGCGATGATTAGACAAAAGCGAGGCCCTCTGAGCCTCGCTTTTTGCTTTTGTAGGCCTTGCTTTTGTTATATCTAGCTTTAAGGCTTCACATTGCGGTTGATCGGGTTCTGAAGGGAGATCAGGGTTTCGGTAGACTGGACTTCGTCAATGGCCTGTAGCTTGTCGATCAGGACATACTGCAGTTCTTCAATCGACTTACACATCAGTTTGACGAAAATATTGTAGGCCCCGGTGGTGTAGTAGGCCTCGACAACTTCTTCGAGCTCGTTCAGTTTGGCCAGCGCAGAGTGGTAATCACGTGCGGCATTTAAATTGATGCCGATAAAACAGCACACGTCATAGCCGAGTAGCTTCGGGTTCACGACCACTTCGGTTCCGGTAATGATTTCGGCGGCACGCATTTTTTCTACCCGGACATGCACTGTTGCCGGGCTGACGTTGAACAGCTTGGCCATTTCAGCATAGGGGATCCGGGCATCATTCATCAGGGCCTTGAGGATATCGCGGTCTAAATCATCCATCCGAGGTTGCTGGGTCATGGTTTTATTGATTCCCTTGTTTATAGTTCACTGTTCATATCTTATACTGAGCGCGCTCAAGTACCTAAAAAATAATGACCCACTCATAGCTGCAGGGAGCGGCGGTGCCGGCTGTCTGGCCGGAATTGCAGGGGGACATCAACGATAGGATCTTCTCGACGTTTTATGCGGTTTCTTGTTTTATTTCTTGCGCTGTTGGTCGCCCCTGTTTTTGCTCAGGTAAAAGACACTTTGGTCATCCACTCCTACCATCGTGGTATGAGCTGGACGGATGCTATGCAGGCCGGACTGGAATCAGCGATTGAGCATCATAATATCCCGTTCCATGTTAGTTACATGGATAGTAAACGCTACCAGTCAGAAAGTTACCTCAACGAGTTGCTTGATATTTATCGCACTAAGCTGGCCAATAAAAAGTACCGGGCCATTGTGGTGACTGATGACCATGCCTTGTGGCTGATCAACCAGTTGGCGGATGAGATTGGTGATACCCCTGTGGTGATGGCGGGCGTCAATAATTACTTACCAGATAAATATAATCGTCTGCGTCAGGTCGCCGGTGTACTCGATACCATGGATGCCTCCGATAATATTGAGCTGGCCCGCGAGCTCCAGCCGGATCTGGAGCACATCTATGTCATAGCTGATAAGACTTATACCGGTCAGGCTTTGTGGCTGGGGGTGGAGCGTTATATTGCGATGAACCCTTCCGGTGTTGTGTTTCACCGCTTGTCGCAGGGGAGCTTCCTGGAAGTTTACGACCAGGTTGCCCAACTGCCGGAAAATTCAGCTATTATCTTTTTGAGTTACTTCCAGGACGGTACTGGTAAGTATATGTCCAGCTCTGATTTTCTTGAATCCCTGACTGAGCGCGCCAATGCGCCTATATATGTTTCCTATCGTTTTATGCTTCAGCATGGCGTACTTGGCGGCGTGATGACGGACGGTTTTGAGACCGGGAGCCTGGCTGGCCAGTTGCTGGCGGCGATCATTAACGGCGGGATTAAGGAACTGCCGGTTTTTGTCCATACCCCAGGTGAAGAGATTTTCAATTACCAGGCCCTGCAACGTTGGGAAATGACCGTTAACGGCGATGATATTGTGGTTATGAATAAGCCCTTGAGTTGGCTCGATCGCTATCAGAAGGAGCTATGGGCACTGACGGTGGCGGTGGTGATCATGGGAGCGATAATTATCTTGCTCGGTTTTATTATCCGCCGCCTGCACAAGGGAGAGCAGAAGCTGCAGCGAAGCCGGGCGTTGTTTGAAGGGGTGTTTGATCAGAGTTTCCAATATATCGGGTTGCTGGATGACAGCGGTGTGCTGATCTCCGGGAACCTTGCCCTGCAAAACCTTGTCGGACGTGCGGTGATTAAATACGACCGTCCGCTGTGGCGTTGGTTGTGCTGGAATCAGGGAGCGACACTGTGCCTGAGCCAGGCATTTGAAGCTGCCTGGCAGGAGCAACGGGTACGGTTCGAAGTCGAGGTGAAAAGTAGTGATGATGGTTGGCGGGTACTGGATATTGCCATGAAGCGGATGCCAAGCTCGGTTGGTGATAAAGAGCAGTTACTGTTTGAGGCCCGTGATGTTACAACCCGTCATCAGATGGAAGAGAAGCTGCGCGAACGTGAAGTTAGCTACCGGGTGCTCTACGAGCAGCAGCCGGTGATCCTGTTGGCACTGGATAATAAGGCTCGAATTCAGTCGGTTAACCAATTTGCTGCCGATCTGCTCGGTTACGACAAGCGGCAGTTGTTGGGACACAAGGTGACGGAGTTTTATTTTGATGATGTTCCGGTGCCGCAGCAATTTATTTCCGGTGTTCGTGAGATCAACGAGCAGCAGGTCTGGCGCCGACAGGTCAGGTACCGGTGTGCTGATGGTCAGACGGTTTGGATTCGTGAGACCATTCGTCCGGCCCAGCTTAAGCAGCAGCTGTTACTGGTTGGGGAAGATGTGACGGCGACCCATGAACTTGAGGCCAAGTTGGAGTACCAGGCCAGCCACGATTTCCTGACGGATTTGTATAACCGGAATTACTTTGAGCAGCAGCTTGAGACCGTACTGTGTGAGGCCCGGGAGCAGGGCGCGCGCCATGCCATGTTTTATATCGACCTTGATCAGTTCAAGGTGATCAATGATACCGCTGGCCATGAGGCCGGTGACGAAGCTTTGAAGCAAGTGGCATTGCTTTTGCGGGGGATCACCCCGAGCCAGGCGACCCTGGCGCGACTTGGTGGTGACGAGTTTGCTGTTATTTTGCGTCATTGCAGTCAGGCGGAAGCGGTGAAGTTTGCAACTGAAGTTCTGCTTGTGCTGGAAGAGGCGGAGTTTTACTGGCAGACCACTCGTTTTAACTTCAGTGGTTCGATTGGACTCAGGCTGATTGATGATACGGCGGGCTCGCCGCAACAGGTTCATGCTCAGGCCGATACTGCTTGTTATGCCGCTAAAGATGAAGGGCGAAATCGTCTGCACCTGTATCACCCCGATGATGAAGAGCTCAAGCGTCGTGAGCTGGAAATGGAATGTGTCAACTTGATCCACGAGGCTCTGGCCGAGCGGAGACTGGAGTTGTATGCCCAGCAAATTGCACCGCTGACAGTAACCAGCCGCAAGCAACATTATGAAATTCTGGTCCGGATCCGAGACCGTGATGGCTCGGTTATCTCGCCGGGGCTGTTTATGCCAGCGGCGGAGCGTTATAACCTGGCTCACCTGATTGACCGCTATGTGATAAATGAGGTTATTGACTGGCTGGTCGCTCACCCTGAGGCTGTCGAACAGCTTGAATTGTGTGCAATAAACCTGTCGGGACAATCGATGGGCAATCGGGATTTTGTTTACTTTCTGGTGGATAAAATCCGTCGTTCCGGTCTGCCAACCCGTAAGCTGTGCCTGGAAATTACTGAGACTGCCGCTATCGGTAATCTGAGTGAGGCCATTATGCTGTTTACTCAGCTTAGGCAATTGGGCTGCCTGGTTTCCTTAGATGATTTTGGCTCGGGCTTGTCCTCGTTCGGTTACCTGAAACGAATGCCGGTCGATATCATTAAGATTGACGGGATGTTTGTACGGGGCATTGCTGAAGATGAAATGGACTTTGCTATGGTTAAGGCTATCAATGACCTAGCCAAGAAAATGGGCAAGAAAACAGTAGCTGAGTTTGTAGAGAGTGAGGCTATTTTGCAGCGGCTTAATGCCCTTGGGGTCGATTATGCCCAGGGGTATTTGTATGGTCGCCCCCGTCCGCTGGCTGAGCTGGTGACTGAGTTGCGCCAGGAGCCCGAGGCGGTGCTATAATCCGCCTTCATACGCTGCTGCTGTGAAGTGGCGGCGCTTGTTGTTTTTGAACCGGAGAATCCTGTGCAACTCGCCCTAATTTGTGACATTCCCGAACGCCAGCATGAGCTGGATGAACTGGCCCTGCGCTGGGGACTCAGCCATGATGAAGATAGTACGTTTGCTTTGGAGCTTACGGCCGAAAGGTTAGAGCTGCGTAAGCGTGACGAGCCTAAACTGGGAGCGGTATATGTCGATTTGGCTGGCGGAGCGGTGGCTCACCGACGCAAATTCGGCGGTGGCCGGGGGCAAGCGATAGCCAAGGCTGTCGGGCTTAAGGGCGGGGTGACGCCAACGGTTGTCGATGCGACTGCTGGATTGGGTCGCGATGCTTTTGTGCTGGCATCGTTGGGTTGCAAGGTTCAGATGGTGGAGCGCCATCCGGTTGTGGCGGCCTTGCTGGATGACGGTTTGCGCCGGGCCCGGCAGGATCCGGATATTGGGGATTGGATCAGTGAGCGACTGACCTTGCTGCATGCATCGAGCCATGATGCACTTGATAAATTGGCGGCGGATCCGGATTTTACCGCGCCGGATGTGGTGTACCTGGATCCTATGTATCCCCATAAGAAAAAATCGGCACTGGTGAAAAAAGAGATGCGGGTATTTCAGACCCTGGTCGGTGCCGATAACGATGCTGATAGCCTGCTGACACCGGCAATGGCCTTGGCGACCAAACGTGTAGTGGTCAAGCGTCCGGATTATGCTGAATTTTTGGATCAGCAAAAGCCGTCGATGGCGATTGAAACAAAGAAAAATCGCTTTGATGTTTATGTTATTGCAGCAATGAAATAGCAAGCCGCTGATATCGTGTTACGGTTTAAGGATAGTAAAGCGGGCTGTTCCTAAAGGAGTCGTGGGAGATGGCAAAGTCTTTGTGTAAGTACAGTCGGGTTGAGATCGCTGATAAATTCGCGATCATCAGCAAGATTGTCAGTGAGCCACGGTTTGTGTGCAGTAGCTGCGCCCGTGCGGCAAGTGATAAAGCGTATTTGTGTAAGCCCAGTGCTTTGAGAGTGAAGGCGATGAATAAGGCTGAGTCGGCTGTAGCACCAGATAAACAAAAGCATAAGCTGGGCGAACATGTTGTGATAACGCCCGCTGCTCAGGCGCATCTGGCTGCGATTGATGTGATCGAACATGAAGATGTCGTGTCAAAGCCGACGGTGACGAAGAAGCAGGCCAAGCAGCTGAAGAAACTCGCTAAGAAGAAGCTTAAACGACTGAAGAAAGCGGCTAAAGCAGTACAGCGTTACGATGAGGCATTACAGAAGGCTAAAAATGCGCTGCGACTGTAATGGAATCTATAGATCGCAAAAGCCTCCATTATGGAGGCTTTTTTTTATGGCTTATGATTCTTTGATCAGTACCGCTGTCATTAAGCAGGTGATCACGGAAACAACAATGCCAGAAACGATTAGCCAAGGAAGCATATCCATTGTCTGTTATCCATCTATTATCAGCGACTAGAAGCGGTATTGAACACCTTCTCTTATATGCTATCAATGGTATAGATACAAGATGAAATGACTGTTAACACTTAGAAACAAATGAATAAGTTTTTGCGTGTAAGCTAATGATGTGGCTCACAAAAAAGCACCCGTGAAGGTGCTTTTTTGTTTAGCGGATAATGTTGTTATGACATTAGCTCTTGGCTGGAAGTGCCAGAGTCAGGGCCTGGCGGGATAAATCGGCAGCCGCTTTGTTGTCATTGAGTTTCTCCATTACATCGACTAAGTAGCCGTAGTCGGTCATGTTCGGGTGGATCTCAATGGCTTTTTCAAGGTGTTGTTTGGCATCTTCCCATTTCTCTTCACGCATGAACAGCTGGCCAAGGGCACTGTGGGTGCTTGGATTGTTGCTGTCATAGCGCAGCAGATCCTGCAGGCGGACAATTGCTGGGTGGTAGTCCGGCAGGTTCAGGGCTGGTACCAGCTCGATCAGTGCTTCGTCGTTGTTTTTCTTCAGCGCATCGCGCAGCACGGTATAGGCTTCGCTATCGGCATTGCGGCTGCTCATTAGCTTGACGAAACAGGCAATCAGCTCAGGTTGCTGCTTGGCTTTGCGGCTCAGGCTGTTCCAGTGGCCCATCAGACCGTCGCTGCCGTTTTGTTGGGTGATATGAGTCATCAGACCGCATTCGGCTTTTACATATAGCTCGGCGTTTTCATCTGCGTTGACCACACCTAGTTTTGTCAGTTGAGGTAGCATTGCCAGCAATGGTTTCCAGTCTTCCAGTTTCAGGTAGCAGTCTTTCAGCAGTGCAAGCAATATCGGGTTGCGGCTGTGGTCTTGCTTGATTCCTTGCAGGGTGGCAACGGCCTGTTCGTACTGCTGCTGGCGGAACAGAAGCTTGGCACGGGTTAAAGCAACGGCAAGGCTTTGGTCGTCGATGTTGGCAGCCAGTTTCAGGTACTCGTCGCGCTGAGTTGTATCGCCTTGGCCTTGTGCAGCCTCTGCGGCAGCTAAGTAGTTCAGCAGCGGTGTGTCACTGTGTTTGGCTGCTTTGATAACCAGCTTTTCAGCCTGCTTCCAGTCACCTTCAAGTACTTTTACCAGGCCGTTTGAGGTTTGCAGGCGTGCTTTGCGTGCTTTACGGCCGGAGAACCATCCTCGGGTTGTGCTGCTCAGTGACAGCAGGCGCTTGACGATGTTTTCCAGCAGGAAGAAGGCACCTAATAGGATAATCACCAGCAGGAGCAAAGTGGTCAGGCTCATTTCCAGAGTCTGATTGGCGACAGAGATCAGGACATAGCCTTGGTTGCCCGCCAGCTTCGGCCCGGCAACGATACCGGCGATCAGCGCAGCGACCAGCAATAGAAGTTTAATCATGCTGGGTTCTCCTCTGTGCTAAGTGGTTTCACTTGTTGGCGAAGGCGTTCGCTGATGGCATCGTTGAGCAGCGGCTGGGACTTCAGTGTATTCGGATAACTGGCTTCGATATCTTCCTTGGCCAGCTTATCTAGGGTCTGGATAAAGCTTTGTGCTGCCGGATCTTCCATGTCGTAGAATTGCTCGGCCCATTCTTTGGCCATTAGCAGCGACTTGTTGTAAAGCTCACCCTGCTCGCGATAGACCGATTTGATCGCGGTTTCCAGCTTCGACTTGATGTTTTCCTGCAGGTAGAAGTCTTGTTTCGGCGATAGTAGCGGGATCACGCTGCCGTCGCGGGTGCGATAGGTAACAAAGTGCTCGCTGAAGTTCTTCAGTGAGGTCATCAGGTTTTCTTTCCAGTCTTTGACCGATGACGATACTGCGGCTTCTTTAACTGCTTCAGCTTCCGGTACGATGGCATTCGCCAGTGGAAGTGTTGCAATGGTTTCTTGCAGGCTGGTCAATCGCAGTACCAGGCCGTCACGGTCAATACGGGCAACGGCTTTGAGTGCGGTAATATCGCTGTGCATAGCTTCACGGATCGGTGTCAGGCTCGGATCGTTAAGCTCGGCGATACGGTGGTCGGCAGATTCCAGTAGCACGGTTGCACTGACGGTATCATGCTCCAGCCACAACTTGCGTCCAGCCATTTTAACCAGATAGTCGGCTTCAGCCAGTAGCCAGTCGTTTGGACGGCGGCCTTTCATTTCAGCCAGAGCCATTTGCAGGCCGGTAATGGATTTTTCCTGTTGGGAAAGGGAAACATCAGTGCGCTGAAGGTTTGTCTCGACCTGATTAAGGGTTTCTTGCTTGCTTGCCTCTAGTTGCCCCTGCATGCTTTCCAGTTGCTGCTGAAGTGTTGCCATCTTGGCATTCTGGTCCTGCGTTTGCTGGTGGCCATGGAAGTAAAGGCCCGCACCAAGCGCTATGACCAGGGCAATGGCAATTGCGCCAGTCTTGTTGCCGTTTTTATTTTCGGCTGGCTGGGGAGCGGGTTTAGTTTGGCTGGCCTCAGTGCGGTCTGCCGGCTTCTTTGGGGCTGTGGAGGCTTCAGGTGCTTGCGCTTTGGCACTAGATTGACCTGGCTTATCCGTAGCTTTTGACGCTGCCGATTGCTTGTTATCTGCAGGAGTTTCATTATTGGTTTTTTTGTCAGTCATCCGATTATCCCATCGTGCCTATTTTGCTTAGGGTAGTGAAAAGAGCGCCGTTGGCGGCACTTCCCACGGTGGAAATAGTACGGAAACCAAGCATACGAGCCTGGTCCGCGATTCGTTGGCTTGGTACGAAAAGGTGGCATTGAAAAAACCAAGCCTTATTACTTTCAGGAACTAAACTGCTCAGGTGTGCCAGTTGCTCGCCGCTGGTCACCACCAGAGATGAAACATGTTGAGTCTGCCAGGTTTGGCTTAGCTGCTCGCCGTCCAGTGCAATCCAGCTGCGCTGATAGGTTTCGCAGTAGCTGATCTCAGCTCCGCGTTGCTGCAAGGCCTGGTAGATCAGTTCTCGCCCGCCGTTGCCACGTAAGATCAGGACTCGATGGCCCTGTATTTGTGCCAGGATGGGTAATGCCAGTAACCCTTCACTGTCACATCGAGACTGGGGGGACAGGACGTCACAATCGGTGCATTTTGTTAATGCTGCCGCGGTTTTGTGCCCAACGGCTATATAATGCACGTTTTTTGGCCAGCTGGCACCTTGTGACATCAAGTAATTGTGCGCTAAGTTCACTGCATGAACACTGACTGCAATCAGAAAATCATCAGGTTGCAGACGATTTAGCTGGGAAATGAGGGTGGGGAGTTGCTGCCCCGGCTGGATTTCCAGCAGGGGCTGGGCAATAGTACTGATCCCCGCAGCATTCAGCTGCCGGGCAAGTTGGTGGCACTCTGGAGCTGGGCGGGTGATCAGTATTGTCATCAGGCGTCGCCGTACAGTTTATCCAGGATAATTTTGGCACCGTCGTCGAGTAGTTGTTCAGCCAGCTGGGTACCGAGCGTTTCGGCATCGGCTATCGGGCCGCTGATCTCGCCAGAGACAATTTTGCTGCCGTCAGGCTCGCCAACGAGGGCGCGTAGCCAGATATTATCGCCCTGAATTTCAGAGTAACTGCCAATCGGTACCTGACAGCCGCCCTGTAAGCGGTTGTTCATGGCTCGCTCGCACAGGACGCGGGTGGCAGTTTCCTGGTGGTTTAATGCTTCAAGCAGGCTTCGGACACGTTGGTCATCCAAGCGGCACTCGATACCGACGGCACCCTGACCGACTGCTGGCAGGCTGGTTTTTGGCTCGATGGCACAGCGGATGCGGTCTTCCATCTTCAGGCGCTTAAGGCCGGCACACGCCAGAATAATGGCATCGTATTCGCCTTCGTCCAGTTTGCGCAGGCGAGTATTGACGTTACCGCGCAGGTCTTTGACGATCAGGTCAGGACGTTGGGCTCGTAGCTGGCACTGACGGCGCAGGCTGGAAGTACCGACTACGGCACCGGCTGGTAGTTCGTCAATGTTGTTGTAGGTATTGGACACGAAGGCATCACGTGGGTCTTCGCGCTCACAAATGGTGACTAGGCCAAGGCCTTCCGGGAACTCAACCGGGACATCTTTCATCGAGTGAACGGCAATATCCGCACGGTCTTCGAGCATTGCTACTTCCAGCTCTTTTACAAACAGGCCCTTACCACCAACTTTGGCCAGTGGTGTATCAAGGATGACATCGCCCTTGGTGACCATTGGGACCAGTTCGACGGCCAGGCCTGGGTGCGCTTGCTCCAGGGCATTTTTTACAAATTCTGCTTGCCACATTGCCAGCGGGCTCTTGCGGGTGGCAATGCGGATCGGTTTATCGGTCATAGAATCAGGTCCATAAATCACTTGCTTTTATACAGTAATCGTACCACTCCTACGCCCTGATGGTAATTCACTTGTTGTCCTCAGTGCGATGAAGCAGTATTGTCTTGATACAGGTTGTCATTAATGTGATATTTCTCACATAACCTTTAGGTGACGAGTTTATTACAATACTGCAGTTGGCAGTTTGATGCGTTTGGACAGCTTTGAGCGACATCGCTCAAAGGATAGGCTATCGTGTGTCTTTGTGTTTCATTCATAAACTGTCATAAGTCGTCATTAACTTTACGCTCGGTGCAGAAACTGTTACATTGATCACGTTTTTGCTCGCGTGTAGGGCACTGTCTACACTAACCATGACACTTTTGGGGCCGCTATAAGCTGGCAGCTCTTGGAAGAGTAATTTGCAGAATTATATCGAGACGCTTAGAAATAGACTGGACCAGCTCAACCAGCTTCGGTTGGAGCGCGCCCGTGCAGCCATGAATGCACAGTCTGAGCAGGTCTTCAACCTGTTAACTGTCTTACTTCACTACAATCATCCGTCAGTACCCGGCTACCTGGATCAGGTGGTTCCGGTGGGTATTGCTGCCTTTACTCTTTCTGAACAACAGCAGCAGTTCATTAATGACTGCGCGCTGACTACCCAGTCTATTATTTCCCCACCTTCGCTGACCGATGCTCAGAGCCCGATTCTGGGTTTGTATGCGATGGGGAGTACTTCTTCGTTGGGCCAGAGTCTGACCAGCGATCTCGATATCTGGGTTTGTATCCGGACCGACATGGCGGCCGATGAGCGTAAGGCGCTCGAGAGCAAGTGTTCCCTGGTTTCTGACTGGGCGATGTCACAAGGGGTCGAAGCCAACTTTTTCCTGATCGACGAAAATCGTTTCCGCGAGAATTTTTCTGAGCAGATGACCGGTGAGAACTGTGGTTCAAGCCAGCACTTGTTGTTGCTTGATGAGTTCTACCGTTCGGCGGTTCAGCTTGCTGGCCTGCGCCTGCTATGGTTCATGGTGCCGCCGGAGATGGAAGAGTGTTACGACGAATATATCAATTACCTCAATGCTAGTGGGTATATCCGTCGTGAAGAATGGATCGACTTTGGCGGTCTGATCCGGATCCCGGCCGAGGAATATTTCGGCTCAAGCCTTTGGCAACTTTATAAAAGTATCGATTCACCGTATAAGTCGGTGCTCAAGGCGATCCTGCTGGAAGCCTATTCCTGGGAGTACCCGCATACCCAACTGCTCAGCGTTGATGCTAAGCGCCGTTTCTTCTCGGAAGATCGCACCGAATATTGTATGGATGCCTATTTCCTGATGCTGGAAAAGGTCACCCGTTATCTGGAGCGTATTGACGATCACCGCCGCCTTGACTTGGTGCGCCGCTGTTTTTATCTCAAAACCCATGAAAAGCTGACCCGGGAGCCCGCTTCTGGCTCGGTGCCTTGGCGACGTAAGGTATTGGAGAAACTGACGTCGGACTGGCAATGGCCACAGGAAGTATTGCTGGAGCTGGATGGCCGTCGTGACTGGAAAGTCGAGGAGGTTAAGGAAGCTCACAATGAGCTGCTTGATGCGTTGATGCTCAGCTACCGTAACCTGATCCGTTTTGCCCGCCGTAATAACATTACCTCGGCAATCAGCCCTGAAGACATCAGTATCCTGGCGCGTAAGCTGTATGCGGCTTTTGAGGTGCTGCCGGGCAAAGTGACCTTGCTGAACCCGCAAATATCGCCGGATTTGCACGAACCCGATTTGGCGTTGATCCAGGTGCCCGACGGGCGTACCAATGCTTCCGGCTGGTATCTGTATAAGCACTCGCTTGACCCTTATGCCATTATCGGCCGCCCGGCGCTGGACCATAACCGCTACCTCAGCAAGCTGGTGGCATGGGCCTATTTTAATGGTCTGCTGACGGAGTCAACCTGTCTGCATACCGTCGTCCGTGATGCGGCGATGGATATTGATAAGCTCTACCAGCTGGTCAGCGATATTCGTAACACGTTCCCGATCCGTCGCCCGCAGCCGAGCCTGCAGGCGTTGTCGAGCCCGTGCGAGATCCGTCAGCTTGGTTTATTTATCAATCTGGAAAATGATCCGACGACTGAGCTGAAGAACCGCTCGGTGCGGTTTGATTTCAAAAATACCGATATTTTTAGTTACGGACCGGATCAGAAGTGTCTGGTTGGTAGTGTTGACCTGGTTTACCGCAATTCCTGGAATGAGGTGCGTACCCTGAATTTCAGCGGTCAAAATGCCATGCTGGATGCCCTGAAGACGATTTTGGGTAAGATGCACCAGGACGCAATCCCGCCAGAATCTGTCGATGTGTTCTGTTACAGCAAGCACATGCGTGGTCTGATTCGTAATCTGGTTTATCAGTTGGTAGCCGAGTGTATCGAGATGCGTCTGAAGCCGGTTGAACAGGAAAAACGCCGTCGTTTCAAAGCAATTAGTATCGGTGAGCAGACTCACGGTTTGTTTTTCGAGCGTCGTGGGGTTTCGGTACAGAAGCTGGAAAACTCGGTTGATTTCTACAGCTGTATCTCGACCAACAAGCTGAATGGCTCGGCTAACCTGGTGATGGGCAAGACTGATGAGCCGCACCCGCCGGAAATTGTTGATTCCTACGCCAGTGAAGGCCTGATCCAGTTCTTCTTTGAGGACTGTGATGCAGGGTTCAATATTTATATTCTGGATGAGGCGAACCGGATTGAAGTGTATCGTCAGTGCAGTGGTGACAAAGATGAAATGGTACACGGGGTGAATCGTTTCTACACTTCTGCTCATGACCGTTTCAGCTACAGTGTGAACTTTATTAACTTCAACCTGCCGCAGTTCTATGACATTGTGCATACTGAAGATGGTGAGCTGCAGGTGATTCCATTTAAGAGCGGTCAGCAGATCCCGCGCCGTCCGATAGCAGAAACGGCCAATACAATGTCGATCTCACCGCGCTGACAGTGAAAAGATAAAACAAAAAAGCTAGCCACAGGCTAGCTTTTTTGATCATGGCGAACGTGAAATGTCCGTCTTGAGACGATTACCAGTTGACCGGCTCATCGGCATGTAGTGAGCATTCTTGCTTTACTAGGGCAATCAGCTCGGCACCACTGCGGGTACATCGCCATTCGCCGTTTTGGTACTTGAAGTGGTAGCCGCCAGATTTGGAAGCCAGCCAGATTTCATGTAGGGGTTCCTGGCGGTTAATAACGATCTGGCTGCGGTTTTCAAACTCTAGTGTCAGTACGTTACCGGTGGTCTCATATTCGATGTCGGCACCGGATTCGTCGATGCCTTCCTCGATGCTCATCAGGACCTCATCGGCCAACTTATGAAATTCTGTATCATTCATCCCATTGCGTCCTATTGCTTTTCGTTTTCTTGGTGCGATTATAGAGGGCAATCAAATGATAATCACTGGCTTTAAAAATGCGTAAAGGTTTATTAGCAATTTTAGTTCTGGGTGTGTTGGCACTCACGGGTTGTGGTCAGAGCGGACCGCTATATATGCCGGACGACTCTGAGCAACAACAGCAACAGTAACGACGGCGAACGGACAGGGAAGAGAGAACATTGGATTATTTTAATTACCAGCAAGACGGTCGGTTATGGGCCGAAGATATTGCACTTACTGAGCTCGCGGAACGTTATGGCACGCCATTGTATGTGTATTCACGGGCGACCCTGGAACGCCATTGGCGTGCATTTGATCAGGCGGTGGCTAATCACCCTCACCTGATTTGTTATGCGGTGAAGGCTAACTCTAATATCGGAGTGCTGAACGTATTGGCGCGTCTGGGTTCCGGCTTTGACATTGTGTCGCAGGGCGAGCTGGAGCGGGTGATTGCTGCTGGTGGCGATCCGGCTAAGGTCGTTTTCTCCGGAGTCGGCAAGACTGCGGCAGAAATGAAACGGGCGTTGGATCTGGGTATTAAGTGTTTCAATGTTGAATCTGAGCCTGAGCTGGAGCGCCTGAACGAAGTGGCAGCCGAGTTGGGCAAGGTGGCGCCGATTTCGCTTCGGATCAACCCGGATGTCGATGCCAAGACCCATCCATATATATCTACCGGCCTGCGGGATAACAAGTTTGGCATTGCTTTTGACCGTGCTCCTGAGGTTTATCGTTTGGCGCAAAGCCTGTCTAACCTGAAGATTACGGGTATTGATTGCCATATCGGCTCTCAGTTAACCGAGCTAGGCCCGTTTGTCGATGCCACGGATCGCTTGTTGGCGCTGATTGACATTCTCAAAGCCGAAGGTATTGAAATTGAACATTTGGATGTTGGTGGTGGTCTGGGGGTGACGTACAGTGACGAGCAGCCGCCACAGCCTTCTGAATATGCGACCGAGCTGCTGGCTCGCCTGAAAAATCATGCCGAGCTGGAATTGGTGTTCGAGCCTGGCCGGGCCATTGCAGCCAATGCTGGTGTGATGCTGACACGGGTTGAGTACCTTAAGCATACCGAGTACAAGAATTTTGCCATTGTTGATGCGGCGATGAACGATCTGATCCGCCCGACGTTGTATCAGGCCTGGCAGGAAATAATTCCGGTTGTGCCACGCAAGGGGGAAGCAATCACCTATGACTTTGTCGGGCCGATTTGTGAAACCGGCGATTTCATTGGTAAAGAGCGCGCATTGTGCCTGGAACAGGGCGACCTGTTGGCCGTACGCTCGGCAGGTGCCTATGGTTTCGTGATGGCATCGAACTATAATACCCGGGTGCGGGCTGCTGAAATCATGGTCGACGGCCAGTGTGCCCATGTGGTGCGAGAGCGTGAAGCGCTGGAGCAGCTGTGGCAGTCTGAGCACGTATTGCCAGAATAACAATAAGGGACATCATGCAGATAAACTTTTCGAAAATGCATGGCTTGGGCAATGATTTCATGGTGGTGGACTGCGTAACACAAAATGTGTTCTTTTCGCCGGACGCCATCAGGCGGTTGGCCGATCGCCATCGTGGGATCGGCTTTGACCAGCTGTTGGTGGTAGAGCCACCTTATGATCCGGAAACGGATTTTCACTACCGGATTTTTAATGCTGACGGTAGTGAGGTGGAGCAATGCGGTAATGGTGCTCGTTGCTTTGCCCGCTTTGTCTGGATGAAGGGGCTGACTAACAAATACCATATTTCGGTCAGTACCAAGGCCGGTAAGATGGTATTGAAGCTGGAAAATGATAATCAGGTTACCGTCAATATGGGGGTACCTGAATTTGAGCCAAGTAAAATCCCGTTTAGGGCTAAACAGAGCGAGAAAACTTATATATTACGTGCTGGCGATAAAACCTTGTTCTGCGGGGCAGTCAGCATGGGGAATCCTCATTGTGTGACCGTGGTCGATGATGTCGACACCGCCGATGTGGAAACCCTGGGGCCGTTGTTAGAATCCCACGAACGTTTTCCGGATCGGGTCAATGCCGGCTTTATGCAGGTGCTAAGCCGTAGCGAGATCAGGCTGCGCGTCTATGAGCGAGGAGCCGGGGAAACCCAGGCCTGTGGTAGCGGTGCTTGTGCCGCAGTGGCGGTAGGCCGGCGTCAGGGCGTGCTGGATGACAATGTGAAAGTGACCCTGCCGGGTGGCGACCTCCATATTCGCTGGGCTGGTGAAGGCAAACCTTTGTACATGACCGGCCCGGTAGCACATGTCTTTGATGGACAGATAGTATTATGACAGATGTATCCCAACTGGATGAGCTGCCGATGATGGCAGACACCCCGTTGACCGATCAGGATGTAGCCGAGTATTTGCTTAATAATCCTGATTTTTTTAATCGCCAGTCTGATTTGCTGAATCAGCTGCATGTTTCCCACTCTGAACGTGGTGTGGTGTCCCTGGTCGAAATCCAGTTGGATAGACTTCGCCACCGAGTGCGCGAGCTGGAAGGTGAAATCAGTTCCCTGATCAGTGCGGCAGGGAAAAACAGTGAGTTGTTTGAGATTTTTGCCCGCGCTCAGCAGAAGATGTTCCAGACTCACAATATTTACCAGGCACTGGTGATCCTTGAGGAGCTTAGTAGCCAGCTCGGACTGGACTTTAGTGTCCGCCTGTTTGATAGCCTGGATGACAACCTTTTCCTGAAACGCAAAGCCTTCGAAACCTTCCGTGTTGCCCATCTTGGCAATCGTTCGGTGTATCTGGGACGATTGCGCAAGCAGGAAAGTGAGTTACTGTTCCATGAGCCGCCACATCTGGGGTCATTTGTGGTGTTGCCGCTGGGTATTGACCGTCCGATTGGGGTATTGAGTTTTGCCAGTCATGACGGAGGGCATTTCCAGCCGTCGATGGATACCCTGTTTGTTGAACAGCTGGCCCTGGTGCTGACCCGTTTGATTGATCACTGGGAATATACCCATGAGGTGATTGATTGAGCCAGTTGCCATCCGGGCTGGAAAAGCCGTTACTGCGCTTTTACGAATACTTGCGCAGCGAGCGTGAGTTGAGCCTGCATACCCAGCAAAACTACAAGCGTCAGTTGACCACAATGGCTGAGCAGCTGGTGGATCTGGGGGTGACTGACTGGCGGGTTGTTGATGCCGGTTGGGTACGCCAGCTGGCTAGTAAAGGGATGCGTGATGGTTTGAAGGCCAGCAGTTTGTCGATGCGCTTGTCGGCCTTGCGTAGCTTTTTTGATTACCTGGTTCACCAGGGGCTCCTTAAAGCCAATTCGGCCAAGGGGGTCTCCGCGCCGCGCAAGGCCCGGCCGCTGCCGAAAAATTTAGATGTCGACGAGATGGATCGGCTGCTCAGTGTTGACGAAGACGATCCACTGTCGATCCGCGATCGGGCAATGATGGAACTGATGTACGGTGCCGGTTTACGTTTGTCGGAGCTGGTTAACCTTAATGTCCGAGATATAAGCTTGAGTAAGGGCGATATCCGGGTTATCGGTAAAGGTGACAAGGAGCGTATCGTTCCGTTTGCCGGCTTGGCCCGGGAGTGGGTTGGTCATTGGTTAAAGGTTCGCGGGCAGCTGGCTGCCGGTGGTGAGCCGGGGCTGTTTGTCTCTAAATTGGGGCAGCGGATCTCCAACCGGAATGTCCAGAAAAGGATGGCCGAATGGGGACAGAAGCAGGCAGTATCGAGCCATATCAATCCGCACAAACTGCGCCATAGCTTTGCAACTCACATGCTCGAGTCAAGCGGTGATCTGCGGGCGGTGCAGGAATTGCTTGGTCATGCTAACCTATCGACAACCCAAATCTATACCCACCTCGATTTCCAACATCTGGCACAGGTATATGATGAGGCTCACCCGAGAGCGAAGCGGGGCAAGCGCTAGCCCGTAATGCACCCGATGCAGACGTAACAGAGGACTGCCATGCAGTTTTATCGCAATCTTCAGCCGCCGAAAGCGCTGACTTTTGATTTGGATGACACCTTGTATGATAACCGGCCGGTGATCCGCCGGGCCGAGCAAGCGATGCATGACTGGCTGGCCGAGCATCACCCATGCAGCCATACGGTAGAGCGGGCAGACTGGCAACGCCTGAAAATGGCATTGGCGGCAGAGAACCCGATGTTGCGCCATGATGTTACCCGCTGGCGTTATGAAGTGCTGAAAGCTGGGTTGATGCAACTGGGGTATCCCCGAGAGAAAGCCGAGCAGGCAGCCGATGAAGGCGTTGCGCGGGTATTAGTTGTTCGTAATCAGGTTGATGTTCCTGATGAGACCCACAGAGTACTCGCCACTCTGGCGGAAAAACTGCCTTTGCTGGCGATCACCAACGGTAATGTCGATGCCGATAAGATCGGCCTTGGCGGCTATTTTAGCCGGGTGCTGGTTGCGGGGCGTGACGGTCTGTCTAAGCCGGAGCCGGATATGTTTGAGCAGGCGGCGACCTTGCTGGGATTACCGACGCAGGACATTCTTCATGTCGGTGATCACCTGGTGACTGATGTCGGCGGGGCCAAGCAAAATGGTTTTCAGGCTTGCTGGTTCAATGATCAGCAGCGCGAGCTGCGCCGTGAGCCAAAGGCGAAGTGGTTGCCGGATGTAGAAATCCACACCCTCTCGCAGTTACTGGCGTTGGTTTAATTCAGGCGATAGAACAATAAAAAAGGCGATCGGTGATCGCCTTTTTTGATCGCGGGTGGTTATAAGCCAGGCGGTTTATTCCAGCAGGCTTTGTTTGGGTTCGTTGTTGATCAGTTTATCGATGGAGATCAGGCCAGCTCCCCAGAACACGTTGGTCAGCATCATCATCCCCCAGAGCTGGTGGTCGAAGAATCCTTTTTCCCACAAGAGCGGGTAGGAGATCACGGCAATAATGTTGAAAACGAATAGGGCCAATGCCATCGGTCGGGTAAACAGGCCAAGGGTCAGGAATACTGGTAGGATCAGCTCGGCAGCTGTACCAGCATAGGCGGCGATCTGCCATGGGATCAGTGGTACCTGGTATTCGTATTCAAACAGGTACAGGGTGCTGTCCCAGCTGGTGTACTTCACCATACCGGATCTGAAGAATACCCAGGCGACCCAGAGCCGGGTGAATAACAGCAGGAAGGGTATCAGCGGGTCGGTGATCCGCTGGGCAAGTCCGTCAACTTGTTTGATGAAATTCAGCATGCTCATTCTCCCTGTGGCAAACCATGGATATCGGAAAAAAATTGTTGTTGCACCAGCTCGCTGAGCATCGTCAGCATCGCATCGGAGGCTTCGCCCAGGCTTCCTTGTTGCTGGCTAAGCCGAATGAGTGCGGTAGCACTTGGTTTGGTCACCCAGACGACCATTTGATCTGGCCGACGTTGGATCACTGCGGATTCTGCTTGGTTCAGGTCGATAGCTTCGATGTGGTCGTCGGTGATCATCTGCCAGATACTGATGACCGGATAGCGGGAGTCGAGGCAGAATGTCGGCTCCGGAACTTCCAGGCTCAGCTGGGGCAGGGTGGCTTCGGTTAGCTGTGTCAGTTTGTTGAACGGAAACGGTTGGTCGATGGCCGGGGCATGGGCAGCACAGTCGATATACCATTCCAGGCGAGCCAGATCTGCCAGGTAGGGGACTGCCTCGGCTAATTCTGGCTGGCTGTCAATGGTGTTACACAGGCCTTCGCCGTAGTGGCTGACATCTCCTTGCTGCAAGGGCCGGGTCAGAACATGTTGACGGGCCAGCTGGCTGAAGCATTCCTCACCGACCACGGCTTTGACGCAGGGATACACCACTTCGAGAATTTCTGACAGGCTGATGATGAAATTATTCCGGTAGATTTGGATCAGCTGTTCTGCCGGAAACAGGCCGTCGGCGATGTCTGCCGATATCGGGCTGGGCTGATAGTGCAACGCAGCGGCAAAGTTTTGCTGGAGCTGGTGCAGTGTACGGTCACGGGGTAGTGATTTGCCCATTTGCTGCCTCCTGCATAATGATCGTGGTTGCCTTGTCGGCTTCGGCAAGCAGGACAGGCAGTTCCGGAATATCTAAATCCCACTCTATCAGCGTCGGTGTGCGGCCATGTTGCTGAACCCAGCGGCGGTAGAGTTGCCAGACCGGCTCGCTGACCGGCTTGCTGTGGGTATCAATCCAGATTTCACCATCATCAAATTGTTTGACGGTAAATCCGGCGAGGTGGATTTCTTTGACGGCGGACGCATCCAGTGTCGCGATATATTGGTCACAGTTAAAGCCGTGGTTAAAGGCACTGACGTAAATATTATTGAGGTCGAGCAGCAGGGCGCAGCCGGTGCGTTGCTGGACCTGATGAATAAACTCCCATTCGGGGATCGCCGAGTGGGAGAAGCTCAGGTAGCTTGACGGGTTTTCGATGAGCATCTGTCGGCCGAGAAATTCCTGTACCTGGTCAACCTTGCGGCAGAAATGGGTCAGGGCTTCCTCGGTATAGGGAAGCGGTAGCAGGTCATTGAAAAACTGGCCATCAACCGAACTCCAGCTTAGGTGGTCTGAAACCGCAAAGGGGTCGATTTCATCAACCAGCTGTTTTAGTTGGGTTAGATGCCGACGATCCGGTGGATCGGCGGAGCCGAGGGACAGGCCGGTACCATGGCAGCTGATCGGGTAGTGCTCGGCAAGCTGTCGCAGTTGCTGCCGAGCGCTGGAAGTAGGAATGAAATAGTTTTCACTGTGCACTTCCAGCCAGCCAATATCCGGCTTTTGTTCGAGAACCTGGGTGATATGGGGGGAGCGCAGCCCCACCCCAACCATCCGGTGTTGTACCGGGCCGCTCATTATTTCGCCTCGGCAGAGCCGCCAGCCAGACGGTCACATAAGCCTTTAGGCATCATGATAAAGGCATCTTTCTGACCATCGGTTTTCGCGGTACCGGCACATGAGCTGGTCTTGGTCGCACAGTCATTCTTACCGGCCTTGGCCACGCCGTAGCACTTCTCTTTGGCTTCGGCTGCAACGGCTGTCGAGCTCGTCATGGACGTACCGGCAAGAGCAATCAGGCCGGTAACCGCAGAGGCGAGAGCGATGTTGGTCTTTTTCATAATGATTCCTTCCATTGAGCGCATTGTATGGTGAGGCTGGGGGTTAAGATGAAGATGTCGAGCCACCGGCTAGGCGGTCACACAAGCCTTTAGGTACCATGATGAAGGCGTCTTTCTGGCCATCGGTTTTTGCTGTGCCGGCACATGAGCTGGTCTTTGTTGCACAGTCATTCTTACCGGCCTTAGCCACGCCGTAGCACTTTTCTTTAGCATCTGCTGCAACCGCGGTGGAGGTGGTCATGGCGGTACCTGCTAGTGCGAGCAGGCCCGTTACTGCAGTGGCTAGGGCGATATTGGTTGTCTTTTTCATAATCATTCCTCTTTGATAAGCTGACTGTTGCGATTACCGCAACGTTTCCCTTTGTGTTATGGGTGGCACCTGTTGGTGCTCTCGGAACATAAGAAAGGGCGAACTAGGTTTATATTTCACCTTTTTTTAACTTTTTTGGTTGTCTGGTAACATTTCGCCTTTCCAAGCATAGATCAAATAATCTGGGGCAAGAGGTTGAATATGGTGAATTTATAGACAATGAGGTAAACCCATAGGAGAGAGCCTGAATCGCTGAACAGCAGATGAAGTTCTCGAAACATTCTTTATGGGAGCTGGTATAATCATCAGCATTGTATAAATAACCAGTAGGTAACGATGGACGCTTCACTTCTGTTAGATGGCCTGAATGACAAGCAACGAGAGGCGGTGGCTGCACCGTTAGGTAATCACCTGGTCCTGGCGGGAGCGGGTAGTGGTAAAACCCGGGTATTGGTCCATCGTATTGCCTGGCTGATGCAGATTGAGCAGGCTTCGCCATACTCGATCATGTCGGTGACCTTTACTAACAAGGCGGCTGCCGAAATGCGCGGCCGGATCAATGAGCTGATGCAGGGCTCCAGTGCCGGCATGTGGAATGGCACTTTCCATGGCCTGTGCCATCGTATGCTGCGGGCGCATTATCTGGATGCCGCTTTGCCGGAAGACTTCAATATCCTCGATTCTGAGGATCAGATGCGTCTGCTGCGCCGATTGATCAAGGCCCAGAATCTGGACGAGAAGCAGTGGCCTGCGCGCCAGGCTGCCTGGTATATCAATGCCAAGAAGGATGAGGGGCTGCGTCCGGCTCATATCGAAACGTTCAACGATCCGGTTGAGCAAACCTGGCAGCGGATCTATACCGCCTATCAGGAAGCTTGTGATCGTGCCGGGCTGGTTGATTTTGCCGAGCTGCTGCTACGTGCATTTGAGTTGTTGCAACGCAGCAAGCATATTCGCGAGCACTACCAGGCTCGTTTCAAGCACATCCTGGTTGACGAGTTCCAGGACACCAACAACATTCAGTTTGCCTGGTTACGTCTGATGGCGGGGCCGGACTGTAACGTGATGATTGTTGGTGATGACGATCAGTCTATCTATGGCTGGCGTGGTGCGCAGGTTGAAAACATTCAGCGTTTCTTGCGAGATTTCACTAATGCGTCATCGATTTTTCTTGAGCAGAATTACCGTTCCACTGGCAATATTCTGAATGCTGCCAACGAACTGATTGCCAATAACAATGAACGGATGGGCAAGAACCTCTGGACCGAAGGTGCCGAGGGTGAGCTGATTTCATTGTACTCGGCATTCAATGAATTGGATGAGGCGCGTTTTGCGGTCGGTAAGATCAAAGAGTGGCGTGAGCAGGGCGGAACCCTGAATGATACGGCGTTCCTCTACCGCAGCAATGCCCAGTCGCGGGTATTGGAAGAGGCGTTGATTCAAGCCGGGCTGCCTTACCGTATCTACGGCGGGATGCGTTTCTTCGAACGCCAGGAAATCAAAGATGCCTTGTCTTACCTGCGCCTGATGGCGAACCGTAATGATGACGCGTCTTTCGAGCGGGTGGTCAATACTCCGGCTCGTGGTTTGGGTGACCGTACCCTGGAAACGATTCGCATGGCAGCCCGCGATCGCGGTGCGACTATGTGGCAGGCCAGTGTGGCGCTTTTGGAAGAGCAGGTGCTGGCTGGCCGGGCGGCCAATTCACTGCGCCGTTTTATTGAGCTGATTAATGCGCTGGAAGATGACACCCGTGAGTTGCCGCTGTTCCAGCAGACGGATGAGGTGATCCGAAACTCCGGGCTGCGTGCTATGTACGAGCAGGAGAAAGGCGAGAAGGCGCAGGCGCGGATTGAAAACCTGGAAGAGCTGGTAACGGCAACCCGCCAGTTCGAAGTACCGGAAGAAGCTGAAGAGATGAGTCCGTTGTCGGCGTTTCTGTCTCATGCAGCACTGGAAGCTGGTGAAGGCCAGGCCGATGATTTTGAAGATGCGGTGCAGTTGATGACAATGCACAGTGCTAAGGGGCTGGAGTTTCCGGTGGTCTTCATGGTTGGTGTTGAAGAGGGTATGTTCCCGAGCTCACGGACTACTGAAGAAGTGGGACGACTGGAGGAAGAGCGTCGCCTTTGCTACGTGGGTATGACCCGTGCGATGCAGAAGTTGTACATCACCTATGCCGAGATGCGCCGCCTGTACGGTAAGGATAACTTCCACAAGCCATCGCGCTTTATCCGCGAAATCCCGACTGAATATGTCGAGGAGGTTCGGATGAAAGCGCAGGTGTCGCGTCCGGCCAGCAGCGGTCGCTTCAGCCAGACGCAGGTGAATGATAACTTTAACCAGACCGGTTTCAGTTTGGGGCAGCGTGTTATGCATCCGAAGTTTGGTGAAGGAACTATCATCAACTTTGAAGGCAGTGGTGCCCAGAGCCGTGTGCAGGTTGCATTTAACGGAGAAGGCATCAAGTGGCTGGTAACTCAGTACGCCAAGCTTCAGCCTATGTAATACTAATCAGCCTGATTGCTTCACAGTAAGAGAAAAGCCCGCCAGGCAAATCCATGGCGGGCTTTTTGGTATTGGTCGCCGTGCGTTGGTGTAGTGACCTGACTTACTGGGCTATAACTTTGCCTTCCCGGCGCTGATCGGCAGCCCCTGTGAGTTGTCTGCCGTCAATTTTGATGGCCTGGATCCCAGAGTTGAGATCTTTGACTTTGACCTCGAAGCCAATCTGCTCAAGTTTCAGTGCCCACTGTTCGGCAGCAGTGCCTTTTTCCAGCTCGAAAGCCCCGAAGCGGTTATTCATGTTGGGCAGGTTGATTGCCTGCTGCAGGTCGAGGTTCCAGTCAAGGTGGCCGATTAAGGTTTTGGCTACGTAGCCGATGATGTGGCTGCCCCCCGGCGAGCCGATAGCCAGATAAGGGCTGTTATCGCGCATGACGATCGTCGGGGCCATGGATGAGCGCGGACGTTTACCCGGTTCGAGGCGGTTGGCTATGGGACGCCCGTCAATGTGGGTGCGGAACGAGAAGTCGGTCAGTTCGTTGTTGAGCAAGAAGCCGCGGACCATCAGGCGAGAGCCGAAGCCGTTCTCAATCGTGGTGGTGAGGGAAACGACATTGCGGTCCCGGTCGACAATTGAAAAGTGGCTGGTGGATGGTAGCTCCAGTGATTCATCAGCAGCGTAGTTCATCGCATGGGACCAGATCGGCTGTCCTGGTTCGACACTGGTCAGAGCCTTGTCTTTTTTGAGCAGGGCTGCCCGATGCTCGAGGTAGCTGGCAGCCAGTAGGCCGGCAGTAGGCATCGGAACATAATCACTGTCAGCCATGTAATGGCTGCGATCGGCGAAGGCCAGGCGCGAGGCATCACCGAGCAGGCGCCAGCTGTTGATATTGTCGTGGCCCATTTTGCCGATTGGGAAGTGGCTGAGTATCCCCATGATCTGACCTAAGGTCAGCGCTCCTGAGCTTGGCGGTCCCATGCCGCAGATTTCGAACTGGCGGTAGGGGGCACAGACAGGCTCCCGTTCTTTGATTTGGTAGGTTGCCAGATCCATAGCGCTGAGCACACCGGGGTTCCCTTCGGCGTTGCGTACTGTATTGACGATATCTTTGGCTATATCACCGTGGTAAAACGCGCTGGCACCGTGCTCGGCAATCTGAGTTAGGGTGTCGGCGTAGGTCGGGTTAGTCAGGCTTTGTCCTGCCCGGAGCGGACTGCCGTCATCATTGAAGAAATAAGCAGCGGTTGCTTTCCAGCGTTGTAGGTTTTCCTGATCCTCCGCAATGAGTGCTGCCAATCGCGGGCTGACGATAAATCCTTGTTTGGCAAGCCGGATGGCCGGAGTGAATAGATCGCGCCATGGCAGTTTTCCGTAGCGTTGGTGAGTGCGCCACATCAGCTTAACGGTACCGGGCGTACCGACAGAGCGGCCGCCGACAACAGCATCGAAAAAGGCCAGCGGTTGACCCTTTTTATCTTGGAACAGGCGTGGTGTTGCAGCGAAAGGTGCGGTTTCCCGGCCGTCGAAGGTGGTAAGTTTGTCATTTTCGGCGTCCCAATAGACGAGAAATGCCCCGCCGCCGATACCAGATGATTGCGGCTCGGTCAGCCCGAGCACCAACTGGATCGCGACCATGGCATCAATGGCATTTCCTCCCTGGCGCAATATGGTTGCGCCTGCCTCACTGGCATACGGATTGGCGGCGGCTACCATCCACTCTTTCCCGCGGACCAGCGTTTGCGAGCCAATTCCGGTTGCCGCCTCAGGGGCTATGTCATCGGCGGTCTGCTTGCGGGCTTCTTGATGGCTTTCCTTGCTGATCACCGGAGAGATAAACAGGGAGGTGGCCAGTAGTGCCATTACCAGCTGGGATATTTTCCGCTCCATGGCTGTTCCTCTTATGCAACTAGGGCTAACAAAGCGTAAGAGCGGAAATCAGGGCTGTCTAATTATGGCGCTGTTTTTTGTGGCCGCAATCAAGAATTTACTTTTGCTTCCTAGGCCACAAGGTCAGCTGGTGCAAGCCAGTTTCCTGGCGTGGCGGTGCCCTTTGATACCGTCGAAGCTAAAGAGCAGCAGAGCTCCCCAGATAAAGGCAAAAGTGTAGCCTTTGTCGAGTGTAAAACTTTCGCCGTAGACGGTGACGGCCAGCAGAAACATCAGGCTCGGGCCAATGTACTGGAAAAAACCGAGGGTAGAGAGTTTGAGCTTGGTGGCTGCCCCGGTAAAACACAGCAGAGGGACGGTGGTGACAATACCGGCGGCCATGAGCAGCAGGTTGGTGCTCATCGGGTTGACACTCCAGTCAGACGTCGGGCTGTCGGCAATCAACAGAACATAGCAAGCCGCCATCGGTAGCAGCAGGCAAGTCTCCATGAACAGGCCGGTTTGAGCATCGAGGCGGATTTTTTTGCGCATCAAGCCATAAAAGCCGAAGCTGGTTGCCAGCGCCAGGGCAATCCACGGAAGAGAACCGAACTGGATCAGCTGAACACCAACCCCGCAAGCGGCCAGTGCCACGGCGAACCATTGCAGCGGGCGTAGTCGTTCGCCCAGAAAGATCATCCCCAGCATCACGTTGAGCAGTGGGTTAATGTAATAGCCCAGGCTAGCATCTAGCATGTAGTTATTGTTGACTGCCCAGATGAAGATCAGCCAGTTACCGCCGACCAGCAGTGAAGTCGCAACCAGGAGCAGGAGGGTTTTCGGCTGGCGCAGTACGGCACGGACTTTGCCCCAGCTTTTGCTGACCCAGATGATGGCGGCGATAAAGAAGAATGACCAGATCACCCGGTGGCTGAGAATTTCCAGCGGGCTCACGGCCTGGAGTGTCTTGAAATAAATCGGGGCAATGCCCCACATAGTATAGGCGGATAGGGCAAGGATAACTCCGCGCTGGGTTTCTTGGCTTTGCTCGTTCATTGAATCTCTTGTTGTTAATACCCATCAGCAACGACTTATGCTGATGGGGATGCGTCGGATATGAATTGCATGTTTTTTCATAAGAATATGCAAAGTCAGTATAAAACGCGTTCGATAGCGCTGTCACCTGCGATGATCGACTGGGTTGCATGATGGATGTGGTGTTATTGAGGTTATCGGATGGCTGTGAAGGGAGGGATGCTCCCATCACTGATCTGATTGGTATAGAATACCTAGCTCATTAATGAAAGAGTCGATTTATGTCATCTAGCAGCGTCGCCGTTTGTCAGTCCGTCTCCCTCCCGGCCAGTGAGCAAATTTTGCAGGATGTGTTTGGTTACCAGACATTTCGTACCGGCCAGCAAGAGGTGATTGAGGCGGTAGCCGAAGGCCGTGACTGCCTAGTGATCATGCCGACCGGCGGCGGAAAGTCGCTGTGCTACCAGATCCCGGCCCTGATGCGTGACGGGCTGACGCTGGTAGTTTCTCCCTTGATATCCTTGATGAAAGATCAGGTTGACCAGCTTAATGCCAATGGCGTGGCGGCGGCTTGCCTTAATTCGACGATGTCCCGCGATGCGATGCAGGATACTTACCGCGCGATGCTGGATGGTGACGTGAAGCTGGTTTATGTTTCACCGGAGCGGGTCATGACTCGCGATTTCCTTGACCGTTTGCGTGATATGCCGCTGAGTCTGGTGGCGGTGGATGAGGCGCACTGTATTTCACAGTGGGGGCATGATTTTCGTCCGGAGTATGCTGCGTTGGGTACCCTGAAGCAGCATTTTGCCCAGCTGCCGATCATGGCTCTGACGGCAACGGCAGACGAAACGACCCGCCAGGATATCCTTTCTCGCCTGAGCCTGACGGAGCCGCATATTTACCTTGGCAGCTTCGACCGGCCGAATATCCGTTATACCTTGCAGGAAAAGTACAAGCCGATGTCCCAGCTGATCAAGTACCTTGGTGGGGTACGGGGTCAGTGCGGGATTGTTTATTGCAACAGCCGTAAGCGGGTTGAACAAATTACTGAAAAACTTTGTGATAGCGGGATCCGGGCAGCGGCCTACCATGCCGGTCTGGAGTACGATGAGCGAACCCGGGTACAGGAAGGTTTTCAGCGGGATGATATTCATATCGTAGTGGCGACGGTGGCTTTCGGAATGGGGATCAACAAGCCCAATGTCCGTTTTGTGGTGCATTACGATATTCCCCGTAATATTGAATCTTACTATCAGGAGACTGGCCGGGCCGGGCGTGATGGCCTGCCCGCTGAGGCGGTGATGTTTTATGACCCGTCGGATTTGGCCTGGTTACGCCGCTGCCTTGATGAGAAAGAAGAGGGGCCGCAGAAACTGGTGGAGAGCCATAAGCTTAATGCTATGGGCGCATTTGCCGAAGCTCAGACTTGTCGCCGTCAAGTATTGCTCAATTACTTCGGGGAGTACCGTGAGGAGCCGTGCGGCAACTGTGATATTTGCCTTGATCCGCCGAAGCGTTTTTCAGCTGTTGAAGTGGCGCAAATGGCTCTCTCTTGTGTCTATCGGGTGAATCAGTGTTTTGGTATCAACCACGTTGTTGATGTTCTGCGTGGTATGCAGAACCAACGTATCCGTGAGCATGGCCATGATAAATTGAGCACCTACGGGATCGGCCGTGAGCATAATCATGAGTTCTGGGTGAGTATCTTGCGTCAGCTGGTTCATCGCGGCTACCTGACTCAGAATATTGTCCGCAGTTCAACGTTGCAGCTGACCGAGAAGGCTCGCGGTGTGCTGCGTGCCGAAGTGGAGCTGGAATTGGCGGTTCCGCGATTAGATATTGCAGCCCGCAGTGCCAAGAATGACAAACTGGCCAACCGGCATTATGACAAGAAGTTGTTTGCCAAGTTGCGTAAGCTCCGCAAGGCGATTGCTGATGAGGAAGAACTGCCGCCTTACGTGGTGTTTAACGATGCCAGTTTGATGGAAATGGCGGAAATGTTGCCGACTTCAGCGGGAGAGCTGCTGGCAGTGAACGGCGTTGGCCACCGTAAGCTGGAAAAATATGGGAATGTGTTCCTGACTGTGATTGAAGATCACTTAATGGCGGGCATTGACGAATAAAAAAAAACGGACTGCCTGAGTCCGGTTGAAATGCGTTAAAGAAACATACTGAGTATGTCTAGTTCGCTACAAAACAGCTTGCGTATTTGGTGAGAATGTTTGTTTCACCTGCTGTCCGGAAGAAGGGAAAGGACGGATGCGTTTTCTCGCAGCCGGACAACAGGGCCAATGAGACCATGAAGAGCGCGTGGCTGGCTATAGCTTCTTTATTGCTTGATACTCATAGAAACAATTGGTTACAGGAAACTCGCCCGCTTAGGATGTGGTTGGCTGATTGCGTGGATAAAAGGAGCAGGTAATGCCGGACATTTTAATTTCTTCCTCTGTTTTTACTTGCCGGGATCTCGACCTGGAGCAAGGCTTGCTGGTCATTGATGGTCCTGATTTTGATTTCGACAGCTTTCCTGCGGTCGCCAAACAGCTGGTTGGGATAATTGGTGCCAAGGTGTTCGAACAGGAAGTGAATGCAGATCTGCATGTCTGGCTGATTGATTTCGAAGGTTGCCGGCTGATGCTTAAAGGCGAGCACTATGCGTCAGTCCTGTGGCTGGAATGGTTGTCGCCTGATGGGCATGAAACGCTGACATTCTTGGCCCGGTTGCTGGGAAAACGGATTTGATCTCGGGTTAAAATAACGGCAGGCTGGCTGTAATCGGTTGCTTTCTTGAACAGATCTTTTTGGGGCTAGGCAACGTAAGTGGTTAATGTATAATCGCCGCTTCGGTTGCTGCTGTCTGGTGTGAGAGCCTGGCGGCAGTGTTTTGGGTTCCCTCTCCCCCAATGACAAAAAGGTCTTATCATGACTGCATCTCAATTTTCATTAGCGCAACAGCGCAAGGCCCTTTCGTTTCTGGTTGTCTTTCACCTGCTGATCATTGCCTCGAGCAATTATCTGGTGCAACTACCGTTTACCATCTTTGGCTTTCATACTACCTGGGGCGCGTTTACTTTCCCGTTTATTTTTCTGGCAACGGATCTGACCGTTCGGATTTTTGGTGCTGGTATGGCCCGTAAAATTATCTTACGGGTGATGTTGCCTGCTCTGGGGATCTCCTATGTGCTGTCAGTGCTGTTCTACCAGGGGGATTATCAAGGTTGGTCACACCTGGGTGAGTTTAACTTATTTGTTGCCCGGATCGCGGCTGCCAGTTTTATGGCTTATTTGCTTGGCCAGATCATGGATGTTTCGGTGTTTAACCATCTGCGTCAGACCAAGCAGTGGTGGGTGGCGCCGAGTTGTTCGACCCTTTTCGGTAATGCGCTCGATACCATCGCTTTTTTTGCAATTGCCTTTTACCAGAGTCCGGATCCTTTTATGGCAGAAAACTGGGTGGAAATTGCGCTGGTGGATTACAGCTTTAAATTGATCATTAGCCTTGGCTTGTTTGTGCCGATGTATGGGGTTCTGCTGAACTACCTGATCAAGCGCCTGACGACCATCAATCCTCAACTTGAGACTCAACAGGGGCTTAGACCCACTGAACAATGATCTGCCCCTGATTATTATATGGTTTGGTATTACCCAGAGAAGCCGGCATTGAGCCGGCTTTTTTATGCTGACAGGAACAGGGAGGAGAGTGATGAAAATACGTCAGGCAAGTGTCGCTGAGGCTGTGACTGTGTTGACTCGCATTCAGGAATTTGCCAATCCGGCTGATGCAGTAGGCTTAGAACTGAGGTTGAAAGGCCGACAGCCGTTGATCCTGGTGGCAGAAAAAGAAGGTCTGTTAGTGGGAGTTAAGATTGGTTACCGTCTTTCGGAAACATGTTTTTATAGTTGGCTGGGCGGTGTTGCTCCTGAAGGTCGATGTAATGGCGTGGCACAGGCACTGCTTGAGGCACAAGAGGGGTGGGCTGCGGAGCTGGACTATGAAGAATTGCGGGTGAAATCTCGGAATCGTTTTCCGGCTATGCTTCGTTTGTTGCTAAGGAATGGCTATCAGATTGAACATATGGAGAAAAAAGACGGAATTGAGGACTATCGGTTGCATTTTGTGAAGTCGCTGGCAATTAAATGACAATTATTCGCAATAAAATACTTGCCTTCTAAGTGAGAATGGTTATTATTAACTGGCACTCGGCGAGGGAGGAAAGCAAAACGGCTCCCTTGTTTGAAGGCACGACATTGCTCACATTGCTTCCAGTGTACTTCAGCTATGGTCTGTGTTTTTAGTGTAGGGCTGAAAACGAACACCAATTCTGCTGAGCGGCGCTCCCCAAAGTAGCGCCGCTTTTTCTTTATCTGCCATTTGTAAATATCTATTACGCCAGCTTTACTAATTCTTTCACCAGCTTGCTGATCCCGCTTGCCGCTTCTGAAATGCTACTTGCCAGCATGTAGGCCGGGGTGGTTAAGATCCGGCGTTTCTGATCCAGCACATAGTCATCGACAGGGCAGTTAATATGCTCACCCCCCATTCTGTTAAACGCGATGGCTGTATCTGCATCATAGCCGATGGTTCCCTTCGCACCTGGGCCATAGATAGCTGGGATCAGGGTAGGGGCGATACACAGAAAGCCTGCTGGCTTATCTTCTTTCGCAAACTCCTGGCAGGCTCTTTTTACTTCCGGGTTAATTTCACAGCCTGCGCCAGCGAAGGCAAAGTCAGACAGGTTTTTGGCCGCGCCGAAGCCACCAGGTAGTAACAGGCCATCAAAGTTTGCCGCTTTGAGGTTTTCGATAGGCTCGATGTTACCACGGGCGATGCGGGCCGCTTCAATCAGTACATTGCGTTGCTCATCCATTTCCTCGCCAGTCAGATGGTTGATGACATGATGCTGGGGGATATTCGGGGCAAAACAGTGCCAGCTCGCCCCTTCCTGCTCAATGGCGTGGAGGGCGAGAACCGCTTCGTGAATTTCTGTTCCGTCAAAAACTCCCGAGCCGCTCAAAATAACCGCAATCTTCTTCATATTGGCTTCCTTTATGGTCAGAAATGTCTAATTTCACCTTCATTACAGCTTATTTCAGATCGGTCTGTTAACTTTTTCCACAATTAATGATCATTTTAGGATCGAGGATCCATTTTTGCACCTAATCTTAAGTTATTGATTGGTATGGCTTTGATTGGAAATTGATTGTTTTTTATGAATTTTGATCAACTGCTTGATTTTAAATACTAACAAAGTTATCCACAGATATTGGCTTGTTAGTGGAAAACATCAGTTAACAGTTGCCGGTTGTCATGGCATCCTAGTGCCTTAACTCTTTCATCCCCTGGATATAAGAATATCTTTATGGCAACTATCCCAGAAAATCCACTTATCCTGATTGACGGATCATCCTACCTCTACCGCGCCTATCATGCTGCGCCAAACTTTACCAATTCCGACGGTGAGCCGACGGGGGCCGTATACGGTGTGGTTAATATGCTGCGCAGTATGTTGCGCCAGTATGCGACCGAGCATATTGCGGTGATCTTTGATGCTAAAGGCAAAACCTTCCGAGATGAGATATACCCGGAATATAAGGCGCACCGCCCGCCGATGCCGGATGATCTTCGTGGCCAGATCGAACCGTTGCATGCGGTGATCAAGGCGATGGGGCTGCCATTGATCTCGATTTCCGGGGTAGAGGCGGATGATGTGATTGGTACCTTGGCAACCCAAGCGTCGAAAGCGGGTATGCCTGTGCTGATCAGTACCGGTGATAAAGATATGGCTCAGCTGGTAGATAAGAATATCACGCTGATCAACACCATGACTGATGTGGTGATGGATCCTGCCGGGGTTGTTGATAAGTTCGGTATCGGCCCTGAGCTGATCATCGATTACTTGGCTCTGATGGGCGATAAGGTCGATAACATTCCGGGCGTACCGGGTGTCGGTGAGAAAACGGCCAAGGCGTTGTTGACGGGTATCGGTGGTTTGGATGCTTTATATGCCGATCTTGATTCGATTCCGCCATTGGGGTTCCGCGGTTCGAAAACCATGCCTAAGAAGCTAGAAGAGCACAAAGACGCTGCATACCTTTCTTACGAGCTGGCAACCATTAAGCTTGATGTCGAGCTGGATGTAACTCCGGATCAGTTGCGCAAGGGCGAGCCGGATACCGATGAGCTGACTAAGCTGTTCGGTAAACTGCAATTCCGCCGTTGGCTGACTGAAATGCTTGATGGTAGCGACGGTAAGATTGTTGCTGATGAGAAGGCTGCATCTGTGGCGGTTGAGAAAAAGCCGGTAGCACCAGTGATTGACCGTAGCGGTTATGAAACAGTATTGGATGAAGCTTCATTCAATGCTTGGTTGGAGAAGCTGAAAGCCGCTGATGTTATTGCCTTTGATACCGAAACGGATGGCCTTGATTATATGACGGCGAACCTGATTGGGGTGTCGTTTGCTGTTGAGGAAGGTAAGGCGGCTTATGTCCCTGTTGCCCATGACTATTTGGATGCCCCGGCCCAGCTGGAGCGTGATTGGGTGCTGGCTCAGCTTAAACCGCTGCTGGAAGACCCTACACAGGACAAGGTTGGTCAGAATCTGAAATTCGATGCCAGCATCCTGGCTCGTTACGATATTACGATGCAGGGTATTAAGTATGACACCATGCTTGAATCGTATGTGTTCAACAGCGTGGTCGGCCGTCATGATATGGATAGCCTGGCGCTGCGTTATCTGGAACACAAGACTATCAGCTTTGAAGAGATTGCCGGTAAGGGTAAAAAGCAGCTGACTTTCAACCAAATTGACCTGGAGCAGGCGGGCCCTTATGCGGCTGAAGATGCTGATATTACCCTGCGTCTGCACAATCAGTTGATTGAGAAGGTGAATGCAGACGAGAAGCTGAAATCGGTCTTTGAAGATATTGAGATGCCATTGGTACCAGTGCTCTCTCGCATGGAGCGTACCGGGGTATTGATCGATAGCATGCAGTTGAGTTCTCAGTCAGCGGAACTTGCTGTTCGTCTTGCTGAGCTGGAGAAGAAAGCTTTTGAGATTGCCGGTGAGGAGTTTAACCTGAGCTCGCCGAAGCAGCTTCAGGCCATCCTGTTTGAAAAGATGGAACTGCCAATACTGAAGAAAACACCGTCAGGGGCGCCGTCGACTAATGAAGAAGTCTTGCAGGAGCTGGCACTGGACTACCCGCTGCCGAAGC
This sequence comes from uncultured Photobacterium sp., assembly GCF_947502415.1. Taxonomy (GTDB): domain Bacteria; phylum Pseudomonadota; class Gammaproteobacteria; order Enterobacterales; family Vibrionaceae; genus Photobacterium. The sequence continues at coordinate 54,870 of NZ_CANMZV010000017.1, forward strand.
TGATCCTGGAATACCGTAGCCTGGCGAAGCTAAAGTCTACCTATACCGACAAGCTGCCGAAGATGGTGAACCCGGCGACAGGGCGTGTACATACTTCTTACCACCAGGCTGTGACAGCGACCGGTCGTTTGTCATCAAGTGATCCGAACCTGCAGAATATCCCTGTTCGTAATGAAGAAGGCCGCCGTATTCGTCAGGCCTTCATCGCCCCGACGGGTTATAAGGTATTGGCTGTCGACTACTCGCAGATTGAGCTGCGGATCATGGCTCACCTTTCTGGGGACAAGGCCCTGCTGGATGCGTTTAAGCATGGTAAGGATATCCATGCCGCGACTGCTGCTGAAATCCTTGGTCTGCCGATTGAATCTGTAACCAATGAACAGCGCCGCCGCGCGAAAGCGATCAACTTCGGTTTGATTTATGGTATGAGTGCCTTTGGCTTGGCCAAGCAGCTGGATATGGGACGCAATGAGGCTCAGGACTATATGAATGTCTACTTTGAGCGTTATCCGGGTGTACTGGAATACATGGAGAGTACCCGAACGGCTGCCAGCGAACAGGGTTATGTGGAAACGTTATATGGTCGCCGTTTGTACCTGCCGGATATCAAGTCACGTAATGGTATGCGCCGCAAGGCTGCGGAACGAGCTGCGATCAATGCGCCTATGCAGGGGACGGCTGCTGACATCATTAAGCGCGCAATGGTAATGGTTGATCAGTGGGTTGAGCAGCAGGAACCAGGACGCGTTCGCCTACTTATGCAAGTTCATGACGAACTTGTTTTTGAAGTACAGGAATCCGAGCTTGAGAGTGTGTCTGCGGAAGTTCGCCGTTTGATGGAATCGGCGGCTGAATTGGATGTGCCTTTGATTGCTGATGCAGGTACTGGTGATAATTGGGACCAGGCTCACTAATCCTCCAAAGCCTTTGGTAAATACAGAGTTTCAATCAATAGCCAGCCTCGTGCTGGCTATTTTTTTATGAGAAATAAATACTAGTAAAATTACTGTTTGTATAATTGAGTTACGAGAAAATGAAAAAAAACTACAAAAATGTCTTTTCAAAACTGTGCATTTGATATACAGTTATCGGCGTAGGGTACAGAGGTAAGATGTTCTATCTTTCAGACCTTTTGTTTCACGTTATTGGATTTGGCTGATTCAGCCGCCCTGGTCGATTGACCAGGGCGTTTTTTATTTCAGCGCTAAAAAATCTCTCCTTGCTCCATTTTCTTTTTATTTCCTTCGTTATTTTTGCTGCTTTGACCTGTATGTCTGCTCACATTGGCGATAGAAATGCAACTGGTTTCTCTTTGGGCTAATTGGGACATTTTTATCTTATCCCCCGCAATAAGGCCTGCAATTTGTAGTCTGGGTCACCCTTTGTTGTTCGTTTAGAGTAATTACTTTAATTGTTATTATGAGATGGGTATAATTATTCATGCTTCTTGTTCATATTTGTTATTGGTAGCGGGTTCTCAAGCCGGCTAGCCAACAAATCCATGAAATAGCCACTCCCGGTTTGGGGTGGCTTTTTTTTCATCTGCCAAATCTCATCGCTGTAATTAAATTTCAATAATCACGCTAAAAGCGAACATCGGTTAGAACTTATTTTGCATGGGAAAACAATTGGATGCGATTTTGTGGCCAAAGCACTAAAAGCCGATGTTTTGTGGTGATAAAAGCGGGCAGGGAGCTGAAACTGGTGATGAAAAAACAAACAAAAGCGGTATAAAAAACTTGCGTTGGTCTGGGAAATCATTGATCCTTTCTAGACTAAAATAAAAACCTCCTATTTCTCTCCCGTTGCCCCACCTGGAAGGTGGGGAATTTTTATGGCCCTGTCCATAGAGCCATATTTTCTGCATCTCAGCGGTTATTCCGCATCGTCACCAGAGTGTTGCTCTAGCAACTCATCATCGCTTTCCAGCAGTGCTTGCTGACGTTTCAGCTCCGGAGCAAACCAGCTATCCAGCTTGCGGCGAACCTGGTCGACACCAATCCCTTTCAGTGATGAGAAGACTTCGACTTGGACATCACCGCCAAAGGCTAGTGACGTTTCACGCACTTTCATGAGTTGCTGTTTGCGGGCACCGCTTTTTAGCTTGTCGGCTTTGGTTAGTAGTACCAGCACCGGCAAGCGACTTTCAACGGCCCAGCTGACCATTTGCTGGTCAAGATCTTTCATCGGGTGGCGGATATCCATCAGCACGACAAGGCCTTGTAGACATTCTCGCTTCTGTAGGTACTCACCCAATGATTTCTGCCATTTAAGCTTCATTTCTAGCGGAACTTGGGCAAAGCCGTAGCCCGGCAGGTCAATTACGTTACAACCGTTAACAACTTCAAACATGTTAATCAGCTGGGTACGACCCGGTGTTTTTGAGGTTCGTGCCAGGCTTTTCTGATCGGTAATACGGTTCAGGGCACTGGACTTCCCTGCGTTGGAGCGGCCAGCAAATGCGATCTCAACGCCGGTGTCGTTTGGCAAGTGGCGGATATCCGGTGCACTTGTGATGAATCTTGTGTTTCTATAGTTGAGAGGTTGATTCACTGTTAACTCCGTCAAGTCTTCATGTAGTCGACTGATTACTTTTTTGTGAAAATGTGTAAAATATAAGAAAATCGAGCTTGGTTTGTGGTCGCATTGTATACCATGTAACTAAGCATTACTTGTGGTACTGGAAGCTCAATAATTATAAACGGAATGTCATGAAGAAATTAGCACTGATATTAACTCTTCTTGCCAGTTGCTCAACCTGGGCCCAAGGAGATGCAGAAGCTGGAAAAGCAAAAGCCGCAACCTGTGCAGCCTGCCATGGCGCAGACGGTAACAGCATTATGGCGCAATACCCGAAAATCGCTGGTCAGCATCCCGGTTATCTTGAAAAACAGCTGAAAGATTTCAAGCAGGCAATGACTACTGGCGGCAAGCAGGGCCGTAATGATCCGGTGATGGGGGGGATGGCAATGCCGCTGACTGAACAGGATATGGCGGATCTTGCTGCTTACTATGCCAGCTTGCCGATTTCTGATAACACCACTCCGGAATCTTCCATTGAAATAGGTCAGAGTTTGTATCGGTTTGGGGATGCTGAGCGCGGTATCGCAGCCTGTACTGCCTGTCACGGTCCGCGTGGTAACGGAACCAGCCTCTCTGGTTTCCCGAAAATTTCTGGTCAGAATGCAGAATATGTGAAGCTGCAGCTGGATAAGTTCCGTGCCGGTCAGCGAAGTAATGATCTCAATGCGATGATGCGCTCGGTAGCCGCTAAGCTGACTGATGACGAAATTAGTGCTCTATCCCAGTATGTGGGTGGTTTGCATTAATTGTGTGAGTTTATGAAAATCCATTAATGATTTGCTCAAATGAAAAAGGCAGCTATGGCTGCCTTTTTTGTACCTGGAGCAAAAAAAGTCAGACACTGAGGCCGTTTTGCCCTGCAAGTTAATAACAAAATTGTCGATGACGGAGAGAAAAGCTGACCAGCTTGTAAGAGATCGGCCATTCGATGCGGGCGATGATGATGAAAGGGTGGTGGGATGCTGTTGTTAATTGCTTATAGAACAGTGATTTATATATAGGTGGAGATTGTTTCATAAAATCAGCATAACTAAACAATATTGTATATAGCCTGAATCAGCGTAGAGTTGGCGGGGTCAGCAGGGAAAGCGACAAAGGATAGGAAAGCGCCATTGAAGGCATAGGAAGGAGCCAAAAGAATTCACAGGACGTCTGGCCAGGGAGGCCGGGAAGTTCGCAAGATGCGTAGGATTCGTCAGGAAGACGCTTACGGAAAAGACTTCGGAAGAAGACTCGGTGCACGATGGAGAGTGTATCCACAGGGATGGTGAAATGGGTTACCGGGACGGGTAACACGCTTTATGGAAAAGCCGGTTAGGGATTAATCGCAGCAACAGGATGTTGTCGCAAGGACGGTGAAAATTCATCAGGATGATGAAAAACAATAAACGTTGGCAGGGAAAGCACTAAAAACAAAAGGATTGTTGTCTAACTGGGATGTTTGAATACTGGTTAAGGACAGACTAGACAGGATATAAGCCAGCAATGGCGACCCACAGAGCGACAGGTGTATACCTGTCGCTTTTTTCTTTTTGGCCTGTAGGCCACCTTCTCTGTGGTGCAAAAGTGCACATTTCTCCATCGAATCTGCTATGATACCCGGCTTCATTTTGAGCCAGCCTGCGGTGTAATGAATTGCCGGCTGGATAGAGGAGTCAGAAAGTCATGCAAACCTGCCCGCTATGTCATAGCCAGTCGGCCGGTACGTTCCACCAGGATAAGCGTCGCGCGTATTTTCGCTGCTTGGACTGCGCATTGATTTTTGCCGAACCTGATGCGTTGTTGCCTCCGGAAGATGAAAAAGCTGTTTATGATCAGCATGAAAATAATCCGGAAGATCTGGGTTACCGCAGTTTTCTCGGTCGTTTGGCAACCCCGTTGGCTGAGCGCCTTGGTGCATCGCCGCTTAGCGGTCTGGATTTTGGCTGCGGACCGGGCCCGACTCTTTCGGTGATGCTGGAGGAGATGGGGTATAATATGGCGATCTATGATCCGTATTTTGCCCATAAGCCTGAGGCCTTGGAACGGCAGTATGACTTTGTCACCTGTACTGAAGCGATCGAACATTTTTATACGCCTGCGAAGGAATGGGGGCAGTTGATCGGTATGGTGAAACCCGGTGGATGGCTGGGTTTGATGACTAAGTTAGCCACTGATATCGATGCCTTTGTGCAATGGCATTATAAGAACGACCCAACCCATGTGAGCTTTTTCAGCCGCGAGACTTTCCGTTACCTGGCACAGCGAGATAGCCTGGAAGTCGAGTTTGTTGGAAATGATGTAATTTTGCTGAGGAAAACCCAGTAATGACCCGTAAGAAAAGAAGTCGTAAGCCAGGTTCTGAAGGACCTGCAGCATATACACAGAAATCAACAACTCAGCACGATCTGGAAGCGCGTAAGCGTCAAAAAGATAAAAAGCGTAAAGGCCTGAAGTCTGGCAGCCGTCATTCTGCCGCGCAAGTTGAAGATTCACGCGCGCAAGCTAAGCGTAAAGACCCACGTCACGGTAGCAAAAAGCCGGTAGCCCTGATTGTCGATACTAAGCCGGTAACCAAGAAAGAGCGCCGTTTGAGCGCAGAGCAAGAACTGGCGATGCTGGAAAATGATGCACAGCTGATGGTACTGCTGGATCGTATCGAAGCTGGCGAGAAGCTGGGTGCTGGCCTGCAGAAGCAGGTAGACCAGAAACTGGATCGCATCGAGCAGCTAATGAGTCAGCTTGGTTTGCTGGACGAAGACGAACCGGAAATGGCATCTGTTGCTGGTGTTTCTTCAGATGATGATCTGCTTGATCAGTTTGAAAATATGGATTTAGATTCTTTTGGTGAGTCATTCGAGACCTCATCCGATAAGGAGTAACCCTTGCAGGATATGACGCTTTGGTTAGGGCTGGCCGGTACGATTATTGCTGTGCTGGCGGTGTATGCCGGGTATCTGTTGTTCAAACTGTACCAGCAGCATACTCGTCACAAGACTTTTCTGGAGCGAGCCAAGCTTCATCAGGTCGAGAAAATCAATGAACGCAATGCCAACATCATGGATAGCGTGTTCATTATTGCTGAAGCAGGCAAGCAGGACCAATGCGATATGTCTGAGATTTCCATTCGCCTTTATAAGCTGATGGAAGTTTTGCAGGCCGAAAAGCACGTGGATTTTGCGAGTCAGTATCCGGCAATGAATGAGCTTTACCATGTGGTCAAAGACATGCCGCGTGGTGATAAGCGCAAGACGTTGCACAAGAAAGAACGTATGAAACTTGATTTGCAGCGGATGAAAGCTGAAGCTCGCTTGCTCAATGCCATCAAGCGCGAGCTGGATACCATTCTGGAACTCAAGGCATAAATCAAGTGGGCTATTTTAGTGCTTGATTCTCCTCATCTATACTGAAGATATCGGTGTGGATGAGGGCTTTGGCTCAGTGCCGCCCTTGCATTGAGTCAGCTATCATTTCGGCTTTGCTGAAAAAGTAAAAATTTCTACATCATTACCAAGTTATGGCACACTTGGCATTCGCAATTTATTCCCCAGACGACTAGTGGAAGTATGTCATGTCACATGAGCAGATTATTTGGGATCAGGCACTGATAGAAAAGTATAACTATTCTGGTCCTCGCTATACTTCATATCCAACCGCCCTTGAGTTCCATGAAGCTTTTACGCCGGCGGAATTTGATATGGCATGTGCTCAGTACCCTGAGCGTAACCTTTCACTGTATGTCCATATCCCATTTTGTCATAAGCTTTGTTACTACTGTGGTTGCAATAAGATCATCACTCGCCATCAGCATAAGGCAGATCAGTACCTGGATGCCCTGGAACAGGAAATTCGCCAGCGTGCGAGTTTGCTCGGTGAGCGCAAGGTCAGTCAGTTGCATTGGGGCGGTGGTACGCCAACCTTCCTGACCAAGGCACAGGTCAGCCGCCTGATGGGGCTGTTGCGTGAGCAATTTGATTTTGCTGATGAGGCTGAAATTAGTATTGAAGTCGACCCGCGCGAGATTGAGCTGGATATGCTGGATCACCTTCGTAGCGAAGGCTTTAACCGCCTGAGTATCGGGGTGCAGGACTTCAATAAAGAAGTGCAGAAGCTGGTCAACCGTGAGCAGGACGAAGCGTTTATCTTTGCCATGGTTGAGCGGGCGAAAGAGTTGGGTTTCCGCTCTACCAACCTGGATTTGATTTATGGCCTGCCGAAGCAGAACCGTGAGTTGTTTGCCCAGACACTGGAGCAGGTACTGATGATGAAGCCAGGTCGACTGTCGGTATTTAACTATGCCCACATGCCGAAGCTGTTTGCCGCGCAGCGTAAGATCCACGATGTCGATCTGCCGACGGCCAACGAGAAACTGGCTATTTTGCAAGATACCATTGCGACTCTGACCGGCGCTGGCTATCAGTTTATCGGTATGGATCATTTCGCATTACCGGATGATGAGCTAGCGGTAGCTCAGCGAAATGGTGTACTTCACCGAAATTTCCAGGGCTATACCACCCAGGGAGATTGTGATTTGCTTGGTCTGGGGGTTTCGGCTATTTCGATGATCGGTGATTGTTATGCCCAGAATCAGAAAGAGCTGAAGAAATACTATGCCAGCGTAGATGAGAAGCGCGAGGCATTATGGAAAGGTGTATCTCTTGATGCTGATGATTTGCTGCGTCGTGAAGCAATTAAGTCGCTGATCTGTAATTTTCAGCTGGATATGCGGGATATTGAGCAGCGTTTTGATTTGGATTTTAAAACGTATTTTGCTGAAGATCTTGAGCTGTTGCAGACGTTCATTAATGATGAGTTGGTAACAGTGGATGAGCACAATATTCATGTCGAGCTGAAAGGGCGCCTGTTGATCCGTAATATTTGTATGTGCTTTGATAAGTACCTGCGCGATCGTGCCCGCCAGCAGCAATTTTCTCGAGTGATTTAATTACACTTGATTTTAAACGTTTCAGTTATACAAAAGCCCTCATGGCTTAGGTCGAAAACCTAAGTCGTGAGGGCTTTTTTGATAACAGGCTTAGCTGTTAAACATGTTTACGGTAGCTATTAATGCCAGTATGCCTGCGGCGAAATGGCCTGAGCCATTGGCTGCAACATCACTAACAGCAGGCATAGCCACGCTAAACGAAAGAATACTTTCCAGCATGGTGGTGTTCCCACAGTGTTTTGGTTGGTGTTTTGAGCGGATGCATAGAGCAGGGCGCTGCGTTATCACGCTTCAAGCCATTGGAATACTAACCGCGAAGGTTAAACGTTGTGTTCCGTTGGTATGAAAGTGAGCGTATTTTACTCGAAATTGACCAGGATGGAATTGCTTTTGCTCAAAAAACAATCACGGAGGGTGTTGTTATCAGTAAGTTATTGACTATTCTCTAGGTATTCAAGGGGTTAACAATGCTATTTGACATAGAAAAACCTTTTGGGGGAGTGGCAGCCCAAAAAAGGTTTTAGCGTTTGGGCTGCACTACCGGACTTTGTTGTTGATTAATCGGCGGAAAGATTGAGTTCTTTTAGCTTTCTGGTCAGGGTGTTTCGACCCCAGCCTAGCAGTCGGGCTGCTTCTTGTTTGTGGCCGTGGGTGTACTCCAGGGCGGTCTCCAGCAGGATTTTTTCAAACTCCGGTAAGGCTTCACCCAGCAGGTTCTGATTACCTTGTTGCAGTGTATCTCTGGCCCATTGTTCGAGCGCGTAGTGCCAGTGACCATTGTTGCTGTCGGCTGCGGGCCGACTTTCGTTGGTTAGCAATTCAGGTGGCAGGTCAGACGGCAGGATTTCATTACCGCTGGCCATGACGGTCAGCCAACGACAGGTATTTTCCAGTTGACGGACATTCCCCGGCCAGTTGACTTCAGTCAGGAGCTCCTCGGCTGAAGGGTGAAGGGTTTTTACTTCGACCCCGAGTTCATCTGAGGCGCGCTGGAGAAAGTGCCTGGTCAGCTGCGGGATATCTTGGCGGCGGTCTTTAAGCGCTGGCAGGTGAACCCGGATCACGTTGAGGCGGTGGAACAGGTCTTCACGGAACTCACCGTTGGTAACCAGTCGTTCCAGGTCTTGGTGGGTGGCAGCAATGATCCTGACATCGACATTGACCGGTGAGTGGCCGCCGACTCGGTAAAACTGGCCATCCGCCAGCACCCGTAGCAGGCGGGTCTGAATATCTAAAGGCATATCGCCGATTTCGTCGAGAAACAGTGTTCCGCCATTGGCTTGTTCGAAGCGCCCCTGACGGACACTGTTAGCTCCGGTAAAGGCTCCTTTCTCGTGGCCAAATAGCTCTGATTCAATCAGATCTTTGGGGATTGCTGCCATATTAAGGGCGATGAACTCTTTATGGCTTCGTGGGCTGTGGCGGTGCAGGGCATGAGCAACCAGTTCTTTACCGGTTCCGGATTCGCCGTTGATCAGGACTGAAATCGATGAACGTGATAAGCGTCCGATTGCCCGGAAGACTTCCTGCATCGCCGGAGCCTCGCCGATAATTTCCGGTGCATCCTTTTCTGTAATCTCGGGCTGCTGTTGGCGTTTTTGTTCCTGACTGTGGGTGACAGCCCGTTCGACCAGGCTGACAGCTTCATCGATATCAAAAGGTTTGGGCAGATACTCGAAGGCACCTTCCTGGTAGGCGTTGACGGCGGCATCCAGATCCGAGTGGGCGGTCATTATGATAACCGGGAGTGACGGATAATCCTGATGCAGTGATTTGAGCAGGGTCAGTCCGTCGGTTCCCGGCATGCGGATATCCGAGACCAGTACGTCAGGCACATTGCGTTCCAGTGCTTCAATGACACTGTCGGCGTTGGCAAAGGTTTCACATTTTAGTCCGGCCGCGTTGAGGGTACGTTCCAGTACCCAGCGAATAGAGCTGTCATCGTCGACAACCCAAATAAGTCCTTTGCTCATATCTCGTCCTCTCTGGTTATCGTGCCTTTGGTGATAGGGGTACTGATCTTTAATCTCATTTTATCGGTAAATAGATAGTAAATTTGGTATGGCCCGGCCAGCTGATCACTTCGATTTTCCCTTGGTGCTGATCTATCAGGTTCTGGGCGATAGACAGACCTAGCCCGGTGCCTCCTTCCCGCCCTGTAACCATCGGGTAGAACAGGGTGTCCTGTATATCTCCCGGGATCCCCGGGCCATCGTCAATGATGTCGATCTTGGCGGCGATGCGGTATCGCTTGCCGTGGATCAGGGTCTGGTGCGCGGTACGGGTTTTCAGGGTGATGTTGCCACCGCCATGTTGCTGCAGTGCTTGAGCGGCATTGCTGACGATATTCAGAATGGCCTGCTCCAGCTGTTCCGGATCCATGGTGAAATCAGGCAGGCTGGGGTCGTAGTCGCGCTGTAGTTGAATATTACTGCCACTGTCGAGGGTAACCAGTTGGCGTACTTTTTCCAAAACTACATGAATATTATCAACCTGGCGCGAGCCGGGGCGCTGTGGACCGAGCAGACGGTCGACTAGGTTACGAAGCCTGTCTGCCTGCTCGATGATCATCTGGGTATATTCTTTATAGCTAGGGTCCGGCAGGGTTTTTTCCAGCAGTTGGGCTGCGCCCCTTAATCCGCCGAGTGGGTTTTTAATTTCATGGGCCAGGCCGCGAACCAGTTCTCTGGCTGCCTGTTGCTGGGCGTGTTGGCTCAGCTCCTGGCTGATCCGGCGCTGCTGGTCGATAGGCTTGAGTTCAAGCAGGATCAAGAGCTCTTTTTGCCATGACAGCGGGCTGGCATTGAGTTCCAGGGTATAGTGTCTGCCGTCGATAACGAAGGTCACATCGCTGTCGGCTAACCCCTGGCCACTTTGTAAGGTTGCCTGGATAAGGCCGAGGTCCAGGGAAGAGTGCTGTAACAGTTCCGGGAAATGGGCATTGTTGAGGCGGCGTTTGCTGAACGACAGCAATTGTTCGGCGGCCGGGTTGACGTAACGTATACTCAGCCCTTCGTCGAGCAGCAGTATCGCAGTGACCAGATTGTCGAGAATTAGCGGTGTAAAAGCGGCAGTCACGGTAATCATCCTTGTTGGAGCCAGTTCAGTTTGGTGCAGTGAACTGACAGTGCACCATGTTGGTGCAATCAAGTTTAGCCTGTCTGCCTGGTATCGTGAATGAAAATGTTTCCGAATCAGGGATTACTTGGGTGTTATCACCGGTGGTTTGCGGTTAAGCAAGGAGGCCCGGTGCAGGTAGACAGTGATTATATCGGATGATGCAATAACCTTGCCGTATTTAAGTATCTGAGCCTGAAGGGTATGGCTGCCGCGATCCACGTTATGGAGCTGCCAGTTAAGCTGGGCCTGTGGCCTGCCATAAGGTTGGCCATTAAGTAGCAGGCGGGCATTGTGGCCTTTGGTGAGTTTGCGGTTACTTACTGCTGATATCTCGATAATCCCTTCATTGTTGCGAATGGTTTGTTCGTGAAGAGGAGAGAGCAGACGGACAGTCGCTGGGGGAAGTGAGGCATCGTTTTGTTGAATAGGTGTGGCGGGGGTTTTTGTTGATGGATTCTTGTCTTGCTGGCTGTTGGGCGCGATTGAGCTGGGGGGCGGAACGTTGATATCGACGGTGGAGGCCCCTGGCCGGGCTTGATCGGAGAAGTGTACTACGCCGTTTTCATCTTCCCATGTATAGATGGTGGTCGCCTGAGTCGCGGTAGTCAGGCTGGTTAGGATGATAAAGAGTATGAGCGTGTAGCGAGCTGTTTTCATGGAGCTTGATAATGGCAGGTGACGGATAGGGTAAGAGTTATCTGCTTCTGACTTGGCGACAAGAGTAAAAAGGCCTGCTTGTGAAGCAGGCCTAAATCTTCGCTGTTAAGTAATGTCTCTGTTACTTACACTGAGTAGTACAGTTCGAACTCTAGCGGGTGCGTGGTCATATTGATCTTCTCAACATCCTGAGATTTTAGGCCGATGTATGAATCGATGAAATCATCAGAGAACACGCCACCGGCGGTCAGGAATTCGCGGTCTTCGCTCAGTGACTGCAGGGCGCCCTGTAGCGATTCAGCAACCGTTGGAATTTCTGCCGCTTCTTCTGCCGGCAGGTCGTACAGATCTTTGTCCATTGCTTCGCCTGGGTGGATCTTGTTCTGGATACCGTCCAGACCTGCCATCAGCATGGCTGCAAATGCCAGGTATGGGTTCGCAGCCGGATCACCGAAGCGTACTTCGATACGGCGGGCTTTCGGGCTTGGTACCACAGGAATACGGATTGACGCAGAACGGTTACGCGCTGAGTAAGCCAGCATAACCGGTGCTTCGAAACCCGGAACCAGACGCTTGTATGAGTTGGTTGATGGGTTCGCAAAAGCATTGATGGCACGGGCGTGCTTGATGATACCGCCGATGTAGTAAAGCGCGGTTTCAGACAGGCCTCCGTACTTGTCGCCGGCAAACAGGTTCTGACCGTCTTTAGCCAGTGACTGGTGTACGTGCATACCACTGCCGTTATCGCCAACGAGCGGCTTCGGCATAAATGTCGCTGTCTTGCCGAAGGCGTGCGCTACATTGTGTACGACGTATTTGTAGATTTGGATTTCATCCGCTTTGGTGGTCAGGGTGTTAAAGCGGGTGGCGATTTCGTTCTGGCCTGCAGTCGCTACCTCGTGGTGGTGCGCTTCAACAACCAGTCCCATTTCTTCCATAATCAGACACATCGCAGAACGGATATCCTGTGATGAATCAACTGGAGCAACCGGGAAGTAACCGCCTTTAACGCCTGGGCGGTGGCCCTTGTTACCGCCTTCGATGTCGCTGCCGGTGTTCCATGCTGCTTCAACATCGTCAATCTTGAAGAAAGAACCTGACATATCAGTCGCGAATTTCACATCATCAAACAGGAAGAACTCTGGCTCCGGGCCGATCAATACGGTATCGGCGATGCCGGTTGCACGCATGTAGTCTTCGGCACGTTTGGCGATAGAGCGTGGGTCACGATCGTAGCCTTGCATGGTCGAAGGCTCTAGGATGTCACAACGGAGATTCAGTGTGGCATCTTCGGTAAACGGGTCAAGTACCGCGCTTGATGCATCAGGCATCATTACCATGTCTGATTCGTTGATACCTTTCCAGCCAGCAACCGAAGAGCCATCGAACATCTTGCCTTCTTCGAAGAATTCAGCATCGATTTGGTGGGATGGGATAGAGATGTGCTGTTCTTTACCTTTTGTGTCGGTAAAGCGTAGGTCAACAAACTTAACTTCGTTTTCCTGGATAAGCGCTAGTACGTTTTCTACTGACATCTTGAGTAACCTCCGGTGTTAGGTTGGGCAACTGGCCGCAAAAAAATGTCGAACGGGTTTTTCGTTCATCTGAATATATCTTTGCTAAAACCGTGCCAACTATAAAAAGCCCTAAAATCGCCCAATAACGGTGATTTGCAAGCTAAGAAAATCCATCTCTGCACTGTTATGGTGAATTGGTGCACCGTTATGGTGCGATTAATGGTGGTTTCACCCTTTTGGTGCGCTTTTACTATTAGCCGAGGTTGGCATCTTGTCAATCGGTTGGTTGCATAATAATCCGGGCAGGTTGTCGAGGCGTTTAAATCGGTGCGGGAGGTGTGGGAATTAATGCGGACTGCTGAGTGGGGTTGTGGAGTGGTTTTTTGGGGGGAGAACTGCCGGAAAACAGCTGTTGTTGCCCCGGTTAGCGGAAAGAATGAAAAAAGCTGGTGATATAAATCACATATTTCGTGGGTTTTGGCGTAAAATCTGTTAGATTATGAGCCGTTTTTTTAACCAAGTAGCCACCATCCGGTCGCTGCATGTTCTGAGTGAATGTGAAACACATGTCTAATCCACAGATCGATAAATTAAGAAATATCGCAATTATTGCGCACGTTGACCACGGTAAAACAACGCTGGTTGACAAACTGCTTCAGCAGTCTGGCACGTTAGAGTCTCGCGGTGAAGTTGAAGAACGCGTAATGGATTCCAACGACATCGAAAAAGAGCGTGGTATTACCATTCTTGCGAAGAACACAGCGATTAACTGGAATGATTACCGTATCAACATCGTAGATACCCCAGGACACGCCGATTTCGGTGGTGAAGTTGAGCGTATCATGTCGATGGTTGACTCTGTTCTGCTTATCGTTGATGCCGTTGACGGCCCAATGCCACAGACTCGCTTCGTAACCCAGAAAGCATTTGCACACGGTCTGAAGCCAATCGTTGTTATCAACAAGATCGACCGTCCTGGCGCACGTCCTGATTGGGTAATGGATCAGGTATTTGACCTGTTCGACAACCTGGGTGCGACGGATGAGCAGCTGGACTTCCAAGTTGTTTACGCATCGGCTCTGAACGGCTGGGCAACCCTGGAAGAAGGCGAAACTGGCGAGAACATGGAACCTCTATTCGAAGCTATCGTTGAAAACGTTGCAGCGCCAGCTGTTGACGTTGACGGTTCGCTGCAGATGCAGGTTTCTCAGCTAGACTACAGCTCTTACGTTGGTGTTATCGGTGTTGCGCGTGTAACTCGCGGTTCTGTTGTACCTAACCAGCAGGTAACTATTATTGGTGCTGACGGTAAGAAGCGTAACGGTAAAGTAGGTACGGTTCTAGGTTACCTGGGTCTTGAGCGTCACGAAGTTGAAAAAGCAACGGCGGGCGACATCATTGCAATCACAGGTCTGGGTGAGCTGAAAATCTCTGACACTATCTGTGACGTGAACAATGTTGAAGCACTTCCTGCGCTATCTGTTGATGAACCAACAGTAACTATGACTTTCCAGGTAAACACTTCTCCATTCGCTGGTAAAGAAGGTAAGTTCGTGACTTCACGTAACATCCTTGAGCGTCTTGAGAAGGAACTGGTACACAACGTTGCACTACGTGTTGAAGAAACTGAAGACCCGGATAAATTCCGCGTATCAGGTCGTGGTGAGCTTCACCTGTCTATCCTGATCGAAAACATGCGTCGTGAAGGCTTCGAGCTAGCGGTATCTCGTCCAGAAGTTATCATCAAAGAAGAAGATGGTCAGCTAATGGAACCGTTTGAAACTGTGACTATCGACGTACTGGAAGAGCACCAGGGCGGTATCATGGAAAATATCGGTCTACGTAAAGGTGAGCTGACTGACATGGCACCAGATGGTAAAGGCCGTGTTCGTATGGACTTCATGATGCCTTCTCGTGGCCTGATTGGTTTCCAGACTGAGTTCATGACCCTGACTTCAGGTTCTGGTCTGCTATACCATACGTTTGATCACTACGGCCCACACAAAGGCGGTACTATCGGTCAGCGTAACAACGGTGTTCTAATTTCGAACGCAACAGGTAAAGCCCTGACTTACGCACTGTTTAACCTTCAGGAGCGTGGCCGTCTGTTCACTGAGCACGCGGACGAAGTTTACGAAGGTCAGATCATCGGTATTCACAACCGTTCTAACGACCTGACAGTAAACTGTCTGAAAGGTAAGCAGCTGACTAACGTTCGTGCATCTGGTACTGATGAAGCTCAGGTTCTTTCTCCTGCAATCAAGTATACTCTTGAGCAGGCACTAGAGTTTATCGATGATGACGAGCTAGTAGAAGTAACACCTGAAAACATCCGTATCCGTAAGAAACTTCTTACTGAAAACGATCGTAAACGTGCAGGCCGTTCTGCGAAATAATCGCTAACTGCTGACGTTAATCAATCCCCCCATCGGTGCTACCATGGGGGGATTTTTTGTATCTGAGGCTTGATGAACGCGAAAACTGCTGAATTTCCGCGTTTTGCTGAGCAGTGTCTGGAGATGATGGCCGAGCGGACCTGTTGGATACTGACCCGCCTGGCAGACGATTAAGCTTTTTTCAGCTGGGAGATGAAGCGCTCTGATTCGGCGATGGCACTCTCCATGTCGCCAATAGCTCGTTCGATGTCGCGTTGCAGGGTGTTGAATTCTCCTTGCAGATCACCGATAGCGGCAGCATTGAGGTTATGTTTCAGGTATAGGGTATTGTCGCGCAGGGTATTGAGCACTGGCGTCATTTTCTGCTCGGCGCGGTGCATTGCACTGAACATTCGCTGATAGGATGCTTTGGTATTGTTGAGCTTTCTTTCGCTGTCGCGCTTGAGCTTGCTGCTGGTATAAAGGGAAAGTTCGTCCTGCCATTCGTCAAAAAGGGCATCGGCAACGTCCTCGATTGCGGCAATTCGGCTGCTGACTTTGTCGGCCGCATCGGTACTGGCTTCGTACTGGTCGTTGATGCGGTTATACATGTCTTCCAGTTCCCCGCCATCGAATTGGGTGAGGGCTTTTAGCGCTTCCAGGGCGCTGGTAAATTGTTGCTGAGCATCTTGCTGTGCTTCTGTTGCTTCTTCAACCCGGTCTACCATAATTTCACGTTTGTGGACCCCGACAGATTCCATGGCAGAGTAATAGGCGCTCTGGCACCCGGATAACAGGGTGAGGCTGAGCATCGTGACAAGCAGATAAGGCATAACAGGCTCCTGATTAGGCTTGGTGAGATTGGGACGACGTTTGTTATCTGCCGCTTAACCAACTATTTTGACTATAAAAACAGATAAATAATTTTGTAGAGACTATGGCTGATAAAAAGATTACAGGCAAGCTGAATTGGCGGCAATCGTTGTGTATTGCTGTTGCTTACATCAAGTACTTACGCCGGCGGATTGGTCATGACCGCTTGACGGTGGCTGCGGGGTCAATGGCGTATGTCACCTTGTTGTCACTGGTACCGCTGCTGACTGTGGTGCTATCTGCATTATCAACGTTTCCGGTATTCGCCGGCCTTGGCGAGTTGCTGCAAAATTTTGTGATTGAGAATTTCGTGCCAGCGGCCGGAGAGGTCGTGAAAGAATACCTTAATGAGTTCGTGGCCAATGCCGGTAAGATGACGGCTGTCGGGATTGCGGCGTTGTTTGTGGTGGCGTTGATGTTGATTTCATCTATCGACAGGGCGCTGAATTTTATTTTTCGGGTGCATGAAAAGCGCCGGCCGATGATTTCATTTTCTATCTATTGGATGGTGCTGACGTTGGGGCCAATTCTGGTGGGTACCAGTATTGCCGTCAGCTCTTACCTCGGTTCTCTTAACCTACTCAATAGCGAGGCAGTTCACGGGTTGTTTCAGCAAACTTTGCGCGCACTGCCCGTGCTTATGTCCAGTTGTGCCTTTCTGGGGTTGTATCTGCTGGTGCCGAATATCAAGGTACGGTTACACCACGCACTGATCGGTGCATTGTTTGCCAGTACCTTGTTTGAGCTGAGTAAGAAGGGATTTGCCCTTTATATTTCCAACTTTCCGTCTTACCAGGTGATTTACGGTGCTTTGGCGGTGATCCCTATTCTGTTTGTTTGGGTATACCTGTGTTGGTGTATCGTTCTGCTGGGGGCTGAAATTACCGCCAGCTTGGGGGAACGTGTACACTGGCAACCAAAGGTGATGTCAGAGTCTGAGCCGCAAGGTCGCCTGGACAGCCAAATTAACCAAGTAAAACATGAAACAAAGGAAAAGGAGCAAGAAGAATGATTGCGCTTATTCAGCGAGTGAGTGAAGCCAGTGTTACCGTTGAGGGTGAAGTAACAGGGACTATCGGTAAGGGCTTACTGGTGTTGCTGGGTGTCGAAAAAGGTGATGATGAAGCAAAAGCGCAACGTTTAAGGGATAAGGTGTTGGGTTACCGGGTGTTTGAAGATGATGCCGGGAAAATGAATCTGAATGTTCAGCAGGCGGGAGGTAGCGTGCTGGTCGTTTCACAGTTCACACTGGCTGCTGATACCAAAAGCGGTATGCGTCCGAGCTTTTCGGCTGGTGCGGCGCCGGCGGATGCGGAACGTCTGTATGAATATTTTGTCGAATGTTGTAAGGCCAAAGATATCAAGACTGAAACCGGTATCTTTGCTGCCGATATGAAAGTGGCTTTGCTTAATGATGGTCCCGTGACTTTCTGGTTGCAGGTGTAAGTCCACACTAACCGACCAATAGCTAGAAGAAATAGTGGAGAAGGATTTCATGTTTCGATTGCTTACCCCAAAAACAGACAGTGAACTGACCCAGTATTATGATTTTCGCTGGCGTATGTTGCGTGAGCCCTGGCACATGCCGGTTGGCTCAGAGCGGGACGCCTACGACGAAATGGGCTGTCACCGGATGATTGTTGATGATAACGGTGAGACCATTGCGATCGGTCGGTTATATATGACGCCGGATAATGAAGGTCAGATCCGTTTCATGGCTGTGCATCCTGACCACCGCCACCAGGGAATGGGGGCGATAGTGCTAATGGCGCTGGAATCGCTGGCCCATCAGGAAGGAGCTAAGCGTCTGGTCTGTAATGCTCGCGAGGAGGCGATCCCTTTCTATTTGCGTAATGGCTTTACCAGTCAGGGCGAGTTGACGGAGGAGCGTGGTCCAGTGCGGCACCAGCAGATGCTCAAGCACCTGAAGCCGATGACGGATGTAGTTCGGCATCCTGAGTGGTGCCAGGAGCTACAGGAGTTGTGGCAGTATCAGATCCCAATTAGCGAGAAGATGGGGGTTCGGATCAGCCAGTATACGGGCTACCGCTTTGAGGTTAGTGCCCTGATTAATGCCAATCTCAATCCTTGTGAGACGATGTTTGCCGGTAGCATTTTTACGATGGCTACGCTTGCAGGCTGGGGGTTTGTCTGGACGCTGTTGAAAGAGCGGAAGCTGACTGCTGATATCGTCCTGGCTGACAGTCATATCCGTTATGTTGCCCCTGTTAAGGAACGTCCCTGTGCTGTTGCCTCGCTCGAGAACCTCAAGGGGGATCTCGAGCGGTTGGCTAGTGGTCGGAAAGGCCGGGTCACTGTTGAAGTTTGTGTCTATAGTGGTGAGCAATTGGCCTCAACTTTCACTGGAACTTATATGCTGCTGCCATCACAGGATGATGACTGCGAGATCTGTTGTTGAGCTCCCCGCCATTCTTTTATTAGCTGCTGGCAGCCTTGGGTTGCCTGCAGTTTTATCTCACGGCCATTTGGTTTGGCCAAATCCCATTGACCCTTGAGTGTTGCGTTAAAATCGGTGGCCTGAAGCGATATCGGAGCCAGCGAGATCCGCCCGCGATCGGCCCTAAGGTGCAGCTCGCTGGCGCTCACTTGCTGGGACTTCATTTTTTGGGATGTTGCGAATATCGGCTTCTCCATTTCGCTCCATTGTGCCCAGAGCTGACTGGTGCTGTGTTGTTTGAGTTGGAGCTGGCGGAATTTGCCATCCAGTTTACCTTCAAAACTATAGGCCAGACTTGTTGTGTGTTGGCTCAGTCCGTTGGCTGATAGTTCGATATCCATAGCCCCGCTGACCGGAAGGGGAAGTGCCAGCCATTGCGATAGTGCGGTAGCTGGCATGCTGTCAGTTGTGAGATGCAATTGCCAGGGGTGGCCATCTTGTCGCAGGTTGAGTGAGCCCTTGGCTTCCAGTATTCCATTGCTGCGAAACGGGACTGTGAGTTCCGACAGTTGCCATTGTCCGTTCTGGCTGTGCATGGTCATCAAGGGTTCGACCATGGCAATGGTTTTTATGCTGGCAAAACCGGCGCTGGCTGTCAGTTCTCCCTGCCATAGGCCGGGTTGGCCGTGGTGTTGGAAGATCAGATCGTGCCCGCTGAGATTGAGATCAGACAGCTGAAAGTGGCGCTCGGGGTGAGTATCGATAAACTGGGCATAGCCGATATCCAATGCGGCAAGCCGGATATTTTCGAAGCGGCGGCTGGCTGTCTGCAATTGAGCGGGCCACTGTTCCGGCAGGAACCACTTGATGCTGTTGATGGTTAGCTGATTCAATGCCAGGGTGTCCGGTGTCAGAGTACCGTCGGTCTGGATATAGCCTTCCATCACCTTGGCCGATATTCCTTCGATAATCATTTGCTGCGGGGAAAATGCCAGCTCGACCAGGGGATCTTCAAATACGGTATTGTGCCAGCGGAGACTGTCGGCGTTGAGTGAGAAATGGGCATTTTGCTGTTGCCAGTGGGTTGTTGGCCAGTGCCAGTTTTGCAGTGACAGATCCGCGTTATTAAGAGTGAGTTCAGGTAGTTCTAAAGAACTATTGAGGATATCCAGCCGACGGATATCGATAATGGATGGCAGCTCAGATGGATGTTTGAATCTGGTGGCTAAGCGGTGGGCTGGCTGGATACCGAGTGGACGGTTGTCTTGCAGTTTCAGGTCAGAGACTGTTAGCTGGTGTAGGATCAGGGTTTCAGCTTTTGTTTTATTGAGGTATTCAGCCTGTCCGTTGAAGTTTGCCTGTTGCCAGTTAAACGAGAAACCATAGATGATCCAGTGTTGCTGGTTGTGGTTGCCGTCGAGCAAGACATTGTTCAGTGTGGTGTCTTGCCAGCGTATTTTTTTTGCTGCTAGCTGGAAGTCGCCGGTAAATTGAGGCCATGGCTGAGGTTCGCTGCGCCAGTTATTGAGCTGTAGCTTGCTGTTTTTAATCGTCAACTCGGGACTTTGCAGATTGAAACGGGTCAGGGCCAACCGATTGGTATATAGCGGTGGCAGGGCTGGAAGTGATGAATCAGGCGTAAGGCTGAGGCCGTCGATTAAAATGGTGTCAAAGTGCCAGCCAGGTTTAAAGAGCTTATTGGGTGTGAGCCAGATTTGTAGCTCTTTGGTCGTAAAACTGATGCTGTCTTGCTGTGGATCTTTGAGGTTGATATCGCTGATGGTCAGGTGCCACGGGTCGGTGAAGTTGTAATTGACCGAGCTTGCGGTTATCGAATAAGAGCTAAAGGTGTTAAGTGCATAGCTAACGAGGGAAGTCGCATGTCGGGTATGCATCAGAGTCAGCACGATTGTTAGGCATAGCAGTAATAAAACGAGTGCGGTAGCGAAGAGTTTTCCGAACAGACGCATTGAACCTTCCCGAGGTGGTTTTCTTATGGGTATAAAGTGACGGAAAATCTACCGGTCTGCAAGCAAGTTTACCTTGTTTATAAGCTGTTTTTGAGTGCTATCAGCTAGAAAAATAAATAAAAAAGCCCCTCGGGTGAGGGGCTCAATAAGGATTGGGTGGTTAGCTTAGTCTAGCTGAGGGCCAGCTGCGACCAGTGATGCACCTTCTTCATTATCAGTATACTTATCGAAGTTATTGATAAAGCGTTCGGCCAAGTCTTTCGCCTTGCTTTCCCACTGCAGTGGATCTGTGTAGGTATCGCGAGGGTCAAGGATTGCCGAATCAACACCTGGTAGTGAAGTTGGTACTTCCAAGTTGAAGAGAGGTACATGCTTGGTTTCAGCCTTGTCGATAGAACCATCTAGGATGGCATCGATAATACCGCGGGTATCCTGGATAGAGATACGCTTGCCGGTGCCATTCCAACCAGTGTTCACCAGGTAAGCTTCTGCGCCCGCGGCTTCCATACGCTTAACCAGTACTTCAGCGTACTTGGTTGGGTGAAGGGTCAGGAATGCGTTACCGAAACAGGCTGAGAACGTAGGTGTTGGCTCTGTGATACCGCGTTCAGTACCGGCCAGTTTAGCTGTGAAGCCAGACAGGAAGTGGTACTTGGTTTGCTCCGGAGTCAGCTTAGAGACCGGAGGCAGTACACCGAATGCATCGGCAGACAGGAAGATCACCTTGTTAGCGTGGCCACCCTTAGATACCGGCTTAACGATGTTTTCGATATGGTAGATAGGGTAAGAGACACGGGTATTTTCTGTTTTAGAGTTGTCGTCGAAGTCGATAGAGCCGTCATTGCGGACTGTCACATTCTCCAACAAGGCATCACGACGGATGGCATTGTAGATATCAGGCTCAGCTTCTTTGGACAGGTTGATAGTCTTCGCGTAGCAGCCGCCTTCGAAGTTGAATACGCCGTTATCATCCCAGCCGTGCTCATCATCACCGATCAGGGCGCGTTTCGGATCGGTAGACAGGGTCGTTTTACCTGTACCGGATAGACCGAAGAAGACTGCAACATCACCTTCCTCACCCATGTTGGCAGAACAGTGCATGGACGCAATGCCTTTTAGCGGCAGGAAGTAGTTCATCATTGCGAACATACCTTTCTTCATTTCGCCGCCGTACCAGGTACCGCCAATTAATTGCATTTTCTCGGTAAGGTTGAAAACAGTGAAGTTTTCGGAGTTCATGCTGTGCTCTTCCCATTTCTGGTTTGTGCACTTAGCGCCGTTCATGACGACGAAGTCCGGCTCGAAATTTTCCAGCTCTTCTTCGCTTGGACGGATGAACATGTTTTTCACGAAGTGAGCCTGCCATGCTACTTCAGTGATAACACGAATACATAGTCGGGTATCAGGGTTGGCACCACAGTAGCCGTCAATGACAAACAGACGTTTGCCTGATAGCTGCTCGGTGACAAGTTCTTTCAGACCGTTCCACGCTTCCTTACCAATGGCTTTATTATCGTTTTTGCCTTGGTCAGCCCACCATAGGGTATCTTGAGTCGTATCATCTTTGACGATGAACTTATCTTTGGGTGAGCGTCCGGTGAAGATACCGGTATCTACAGCCACTGAGCCTAGCTCAGTTACGACACCTTTTTCATATCCTTCCAGGCCTGGTTTGGTCTCTTCTTCGAACAGGACTTCGTAAGATGGGTTACGAATGATCTCTGTAACATTTTTGACACCGTATTTAGACAGATCCATATGTTTTGCAACCTTTTTCTCGACGTTCATGACAGTCATAGGTGCTCCTTGGGTAAGATGTTGTTTAACTGTTGACCATGCTAGCAACCCTATGGGGGTAAATCAGGGATGTTAATCAAAAATTAACCATTAAAAAGTTAAGGTTAGGTAAAAGTTTTAGGTGTTTTGTGGGTTGTAATTTTACGGTAATGTGAAGCGTTTGCGCTAGGTCTCAAAATTAATATTTGTCTTGAAAAAAGCGTGACTTAGCGCGTTATAAGCTTTCAGTAGTGAGGGGGGGATGTGCTTCAGAATGAAAAAAAGCCGGAATAAATCCGGCTTTTGTAATTTAATTTCAGTGTTAATGCGTGGCGATAATTAATGAACCTGGTTACTGCTGTCAGCCGCCGCATTTTCAAACAGAGCTGCAACATCAATGCTATCAAAGTCATAGCTGGTGCCACAGTAATCACAGTGCAGAGAAACCTTGCCTTCTTCAGCTACGATGCGATCAACTTCGGTGCGATCAATCGAACAAATTGCCGATGCACTACGCTCGCGGGAACAGCCACACTGGAATGCAACGTCCTGCGGTTCAAATAGCTGTACTGTTTCCTGGTGGTACAGGCGGTAAAGTACATCTTGTGCTTCCAGGGTAAACAGCTCTTCGTTCTTGACCGTTTCAGTCAGTTGTTCCAGGTGCTCGAAATCTTCAGCACTGCCCTGGCCGTCAGGCAGGATCTGCAGTAGCATACCGGCAGCCTTGGCGTTACCTTCTATTTCACCTGTACGTAGCCAGATGCGGGTTTTCAGCTGTTCAGAGTTTTCGAAGTAACCTTCCAGGCAGCTTGCCAGGCTGTCGCCTTCCAGACCAACGACGCCCTGGTAGCGTTCACCCTGGTTTGGCGTAATGGTGATCACCATGTGGCCTTTGCCAATCAGATCGTGGATTGATTCAGAAGCCGGTACTTCGCCTTCCCAGCGAGCCACACCGCGCATTTGCTGGTTGTGGTCGCCGTTAATGACAGCCAGTTTAACCGGGCCATCGCCCTGCAGCTGAACCGTGATGGAACCTTCGAATTTCAGGGTTGCTGTCAGCAGGCTGGTAGCAACAAGCAGTTCACCCAGCAGCTGCTGAATTGGAGCTGGGTATTCCTTGCTGGAAATGATTTGCTGATATGTCTCGTTCAGTTGAACAAGTTCACCACGTACAGATACACCGTCAAACAGGTAACGGTACAGACTATCGTTTGTCATCTTTTGTATACTCCAGCAGGTAAAAGTTAGTTACTGCTCTTAAACTTAATTATATCGCGTCGCTGTTTCTTATCAGGACGCTTGTCAGGGCTAGGGCTATCGAAGGCATTGAGCTTGCGCATCTGCGCATGGGCTTCGCGTTGCTTGATGCTTTCGGCAGTTTCCTGGTAAAGCGTTTGTGCTTCAGGTGCGCCCCGGCGGGTGTCGGACAATTTGGCGATGATAACGGTTTTTTCATCGTTGCCTTGTCTCAGGCGAATTTCTGCACCGACTTCGACCAGTTTGCTTGGCTTGGATCGTTGCCCGTTATAGTGCACTTTACCGCCATCGACCATATTACGGGCAATCGAACGGGTTTTGTAAAAGCGTGCAGCCCATAACCATTTATCAAGACGTACCTGGAGAGTGTCAGAATCAGATGATTTCTGGCCCATAACGTGCTCCTTGCCCATAAAGGGCGCTAAAAATACCATAATGCGATTACAGCGTCAGCCTTAGTAAATGGTGATATTGGCTCTAGATTTCAACAGCAAAGGGAGAATATTTGCTCCATAATGTCTAGTGTATTGATAGTAGATATATTTTTTACGTGATCTGTTTTGGTATATTTCATCTTTTATAAGTAAAAGACTGCCGTTATTTTTTTCTAACAGGTATTCTTACCGGATCCGGCATCCAAGCCGCCGTATCTAGATTACATCCACAGGATTAATGGATTTTAAAATGGTTGCAGCAAAATGGTTGGGCCTGCTTCAGGCTAAGCACCCGTTGTCAGTGACAGCACTCACTCGCATGATGACTTGGTTATTGGTGGTGATGTTGGCATGGATTCTGGGACGTTTGGTTTGGTCTGTTGTTCAGCCGGCAGCAGCGCCTTCTTCTTGGCAGGCGAAGCAGGTTGCTGTTTCGTCATCGAACCGTTCGGGCTTTCAGGTGTCTGAGGTGCTAGACATGCACCTGTTTGGTCGCTATCAGCAAAATGCACCCGTTGTTAAAAAAGAACCGGTGAAGCAAGATGCCCCGGTTACGCGCCTTAACCTGACTTTGGTTGGAGTGGTGGCGAGTTCTGATTCCCAAACCAGTCTGGCGGTGATCACTCACAGTGGAAAGCAGAATACGTATGGCCTAAACGAGGCTATTGAAGGTACACGTGCTATCTTGCAGGCTGTTTATGTCGATCGGGTGATTATTCGTAACAGCGGCAGGGATGAAACCTTGATGCTTGATGGGGTGAAGTTTACTAAGGGCGGACGGGCACTGCCGTTGCCGTTGCCTCCGGCATCGAAGGCTAAACCTGTGCCGTCTACGGATCTCAGCAGAATCAAGCAGGAAATCCTGGAAAAGCCCCAAACCTTGTTTAGCTATATCCGTCTGTCACAAGTGAAGCGGGACGGTAAGTTGGTGGGCTACCGGGTCAACCCTGGTAAAGAACGCGCGCTATTTGATTCGGTTGGGCTAAAGGCTAATGATTTGGCTGTCAGCATGAATGGTAACGACCTGACGGATCCGACGGTTATGGCTAAGTTGTGGACAGAGCTGTCACAGGCAACGGACTTTACCCTGACGGTAGAGCGAGAAGGCCAGTTACACGATATTTATATTGAGTTGCGCTAGTTACATGCGAGATAACGCAGGAGTTTTTTGTGAAAAAATGGATGGGTAAAAGTGCCCTGTGGTTGGCTGGAAGCTTGCTGTGCAGTTCTGCGATGGCAAGTGAGTTCAGTGCCAGCTTCAAAGGAACCGATATTCAGGAATTCATTAATATTGTAGGGCGCAATTTGCAGAAAACGATCATCGTTGATCCTGCTGTTCGCGGCCAGGTCAATGTTCGTAGTTATGACTTACTGAATGATGAACAGTACTACCAGTTCTTCCTGAATGTTCTGGAAGTCTATGGTTTTGCAGTCGTTGAAATGGACAACGGGGTGCTGAAAGTAATTCGAGACAAAGATGCGAAGATTTCGGCGATCCCGGTTGTTGGCGAAAAGGACAAAATCAAGGGTGACCAAGTGGTGACCCGAGTGATTGCGGTGCGTAATGTGTCGGTCCGAGAGCTGTCTCCGCTGCTGCGTCAGCTTAATGATAACGCGGGTGCAGGTAATGTGGTGCACTATGACCCAGCCAATATCATTATGATCACTGGTCGTGCAGCCGTTGTGAACCGCCTGGCGGAAATTATCGAGCGGGTTGACCGTGCCGGTGACAAAGAGATTGATGTGGTCGAGCTGAATAATGCCTCGGCGGCAGAAATGGTGCGTATTGTCGATGCGCTGAATAAGTCCTCGAACGCTAAGTCGCAGCCTCAGTTTCTCCAGCCTAAGCTCGTGGCTGATGAGCGAACCAATGCAGTATTGCTGTCGGGTGATCCGAAGGTGCGTAATCGCCTCAAGCGTCTTATCCGCCAGCTGGACAAAGAAATGGCAACTTCGGGTAACAACCGAGTGGTGTACCTGAAATATGCCAATGCCGAAGAGATGGTCGATGTCCTGAAAGGGGTGTCGGACAACCTGCAGGCCGAGAAGCAAGGTAGTAGCAAGTCGGCAAGTAAGAACGAAGTGATGATATCGGCTCACGTCGATACCAACTCTCTAATTCTGACTGCGCCGCCAGATATCATGCGCGCACTGGAAAATATCATTGCCCAGCTGGATATTCGCCGTGCCCAGGTGCTGATTGAAGCGATGATTGTTGAGTTATCAGAAGGTGATGGCATCAACTTCGGGGTGCAATGGGGCTCGCTAGATAGTGGTGTTGTTCAGTTTGATAACTCCGGTATCCCCATCAGTAAATTTGCGATCGGTTTGCAGGAAGCTGAGGATATTCCAGGCTCTACAACGATTACCGGTGCTGGTAATGACAGAACGGAAACGAGAACTCCTGATAAGAAAGGTGATTTTTCTACCCTCGGTAGTGTGTTAGGTGGCGTGAATGGTGCTGCACTGGGTGTTGTGATGGGCGACTGGACGGCATTGGTTAATGCGGTAGTAACCGATCGCCATTCTAATATCCTGTCATCACCAAGTATTACGGTGATGGATAACGGCGAAGCTTCGTTCATTGTGGGTGAGGAAGTGCCGGTCGTGACCGGTTCGACATCGAGCTCGAACAATGACAACCCGTTCCAGACCGTAGAGCGTAAGGAAGTGGGTATCAAGCTGAATGTGACCCCGCAGATCAACGAAGGGGATTCAGTCCAGCTGAAAATTGAGCAGGAAGTGTCGAACGTGCTGGGCGCCGAAGGTGCCGTAGATGTGCGCTTCTCCAAGCGTCAGCTGACAACCTCGGTATTGGTGCAAGATGGTCAGATGATCGCGCTGGGTGGCCTGATTCAAGAGAAAGTTAATGAGAATGAATCGAAAATCCCTATTTTGGGCGATATTCCGATTCTGGGCCACTTGTTCAAGTCGACCAATACCAGCAAGGGTAAAACGAACCTGATGGTATTTATTAAGCCGACGATTATCCGTGATGGCGTGACTGCTGATGGTATTACCCAGCGCAAATATAACTATATCCGTGCTGAGCAGCTGTACCGCGCCGATAAAGGTATTAGCCTGATGCCGGATGCTGAGATGCCTGTATTGCCGAAGTACGGTGAAGATATTTCACTGCCTGCGGAAGTACGTGCGTTTGTGGCTCAGCTGGAGAATTAATGATGGAAGCAGATAACCAGGTCGGTGAAGTCCTGTCCTTGTTCCGTCTGCCATTCTCGTTCGCAAGGCGTCATCGGGTGGTATTGGAGCAGGCAGAGCAAGGCGTGACTCTTTATTATACCGGTTCGATAACGGCGGCTGTCCTGGCGGAAGTCCGCCGGGTCGCCGGTGGGGCGTTTATGCCCCATGAGCTTCCCGAGAAAGAGTTTGAGCTCAAGCTGACAGAAGCTTATCAGCGGGATTCGTCGGAAGCTCGCCAGCTGATGGAAGATCTGGGCTCGGACAGCGATGATTTCTTCTCGTTGGCCGAAGATCTGCCAGAAACGGAAGACTTGCTGGAGTCGGAAGACGATGCCCCGATCATTAAATTGATCAACGCGATGCTTGCGGAGGCCATTAAGGAAGCGGCATCAGATATCCATATCGAGACCTTTGAGAAAGAGCTGTCGATCCGCTTCCGGGTGGATGGCGTATTGCGTGAAGTGTTGCAGCCAAGCCGTAAACTGGCGCCACTGCTGGTTTCTCGTATCAAGGTTATGGCAAGGCTGGATATTGCTGAGAAGCGGGTGCCTCAGGATGGTCGTATTTCTCTGCGTATCGGTGGCCGGGCCGTGGATGTGCGGGTATCAACCATGCCGTCATCACATGGCGAGCGTGTGGTATTGCGTTTGTTGGATAAGAACGCTACTCGTCTTGATCTGTTCAGCCTGGGTATGACGGAAGGTAACCACAAAAGTTTCCAGCATATCATTCAGCGTCCGCACGGGATTATTCTGGTGACCGGCCCGACCGGTTCCGGTAAATCCACTACGCTGTATGCCGGGTTGCAGGAGCTTAATGGTCGGGAGCGTAATATCCTGACAGTTGAAGACCCGATTGAATTTGATATCGACGGGATCGGCCAGACCCAGGTGAACACCAAGGTGGACATGACCTTTGCCCGCGGCCTGCGTGCAATTTTGCGTCAGGATCCGGATGTGGTGATGGTTGGTGAGATCCGAGATTTTGAGACTGCATCAATTGCGGTACAGGCTTCTCTGACCGGTCACATGGTAATGTCGACCCTGCACACCAATACTGCGGTAGGTGCGATTACCCGATTGCGTGATATGGGCATCGAACCCTTCCTGGTTTCCTCGTCGTTGCTGGGTGTTCTGGCCCAGCGTCTGGTCCGTACCTTGTGTAAGCATTGCCGTGAGCCGTATGAAGCTTCGACTGAGCAGAAGCGCTTGTTTGGCCTGTCGGAAGATGAGCCACTGACCTTATACCGGGCAACGGGCTGCGAGCAATGTAACAATAAAGGTTACCGTGGCCGAACCGGTATTCATGAGCTGTTGCTTGTTGATGAGAAAGTGCAGGAGCTGATCCACGCGGAAGTAGGCGAGATGGCGATTGAGAAGGCCATTCGCGGGCATACGCCTAGCATCCGTGATGACGGTCTTGAAAAAGTGAAAGCCGGTATCACCACCCTTGAAGAAGTGATGCGGGTCACCAGGGAGGGCTGATAGATGGCTGCATTTGAATATAAGGCGCTTGATGGCAAGGGGCGACAGAAGAAAGGGGTACTTGAGGGTGACACTGGCCGTCAGGTACGCCAGCAGTTGCGCGAGCAAGGGCTGATCCCGATCGAAGTCGTCCAGACCCTGGAGCGTGAGCAAAAGCGGGCCAGTGGCGGCTTCCGGTTGCGCCGTGGGATCAGTACCACTGAGCTGTCTTTGATCACCCGTCAGCTGGCGACCTTGGTGCAGGCGGCGATGCCGCTGGAAGAGTGCCTTAAGGCTGTGGGTGAACAATGCGAAAAGCCGCGGCTTAAGCAGATGTTGCTGGCCGTACGTTCCCGTGTCGTTGAAGGTTATACCCTGTCGGACAGTATGGCTGAATACCCTCATATTTTTGACCAGCTGTTCCGTGCCATGGTTGCAGCCGGAGAAAAATCCGGGCATTTGGATACGGTGTTGAATCGATTGGCTGATTACACCGAGAATCGCCAAAAGATGCGCAGTAAACTGCAACAGGCAATGATCTACCCGACCATGTTGACCCTGGTGGCAGTGTCGGTGGTGGCATTTTTGCTGGCAACGGTGGTGCCGAAGATTGTCGATCAGTTTGTCCAGATGGGGCAGAAGCTGCCGGCAATTACCGAGGTACTGCTGGCGGCCAGTAATTTTGTCCAGAACTGGGGCCTGGTGGTGGTCTTGATGATAGCCTTGCTTGTGTTGTTGCTCAAAGCAGCACTGAGAAAGCCGGACTTTCGTCTGCGTTGGGATCGCTGGGTGATGGGGTTGCCGGTTATTGGTAAGGTTGCCCGTGGCCTGAGTACTTCCCGCTTTGCCCGTACCCTTTCAATTTGTACCTCCAGTGCAATTCCGCTTTTGGAAGGTATGAAGGTCGCGTCAGATGTGATGACCAATACCTGGGTCAATAAGCAGGTACTTGAAGCGGCCGATAAGGTACGAGAAGGGGCGAGCCTGCGCGTATCTTTGGACCAGACTAAGCTGTTCCCACCCATGATGCTGCATATGATCGCCAGTGGTGAACGCAGTGGTGAACTTGAGCAGATGTTAACCCGGGCCGCCGATAACCAGGATCGAGATTTCGAGTCTCTGGTCAATATGGCACTGGGGATTTTTGAACCCTTACTAATTGTCGCTATGGCTGGCATAGTCATGTTTATCGTGATTGCCACTCTGATGCCGATTATTGCCTTGAACAATATGGTAGGCATGTAGTTTTTTTCTTTGGAGGTTTTTTTAATGCAACGCAAACAACGCGGCTTTACGCTGCTGGAAGTGATGGTAGTTATTGTTATCTTGGGGGTTCTGGCCAGCCTGGTTGTGCCTAACTTGCTAGGTAACAAGGAAAAAGCGGATCAGCAGAAAGTCGTAACAGATATTGGTGCCCTGGAGCAGGCGCTTGATATGTACAAATTGGACAACAGTGTTTATCCGAGTACGGACCAGGGCCTGGATGCGCTAGTGACTAAGCCGTCATCAAGCCCTGAGCCGCGTAACTACCAGGACGGCGGTTATATCAAGCGCCTACCGAAAGACCCTTGGGGTTATGAATATAACTATGTAATGCCGGGCGAGCACGGTGCGGTTGATGTTTTCAGCCTGGGTGCTGATGGTCAGGAAGGCGGTGACGGCGTGAATGCTGACATCGGTAACTGGAATATGCATGACCGATAAGGGCTGAAGCGGTTCCTGATCGTATCGGGAGCCGCCTTGGACGACCCAGAGGCTGAGTTGAATGAAGAAGCGTGCAGCAGGTTTTACCCTGATTGAGATCTTACTGGTATTGGTTTTATTGGCGACCAGTGCTGTGGCCGTGATTATCATGTTGCCTGAAAGTAAGGAAGACATTGTGAAAGAGGAAGCCGCACGTTTCCACCATTTGGTTCAGCTTCTGGGGGAAGATGCCCTGCTTAACGGTATCGACTACGGTGTTCGCGTTGAGCGGCACCGGTATCAGTTTCTTCAGCTAACAAGTAAAGATTGGCAGCCAGTTAAGGAATCCCGTTTTTTCACTGAGGTGGAATTGGATAAAGCGATTACCTTGCAGGTTGAGATTGGCGGTTACTCCTGGCAAGACAAAGATCGTCTGTTTAAGCCTGGTTCGCTGTTTAATGAAGACTTGTTTGCTGAACAAACTGACAAAAACAAAATCAAGCCGCCGCAAGTGGTGGTGATGGCCAGTGGTGAATACACACCATTTACCCTGGAATTCGAAATTGATGGGGAAAATCAGTTCTGGCGGGTTCAGGCTGATGAGCTGGGACAGCTGTACCTGCTTCCTCCCGGAGAAACAATCAAGAGCCAGAAAGAAAGGGAAACGCGATGAGGAAAGGCAATCGCGGCATGACCTTGTTGGAAGTGCTGGTAGCGCTGGCAGTGTTTGCCACTGCGGCCCTGAGTGTGATGAAGGCCGTCAGCCAGCATCTGAATACCTTGGGTTTCCTGGAAGAGAAAACATTTGCGGCTATGGTCGCGGACAATGAGCTGACCAAAATGCGACTGTCCGGACAGATCCCTGCGTCTGAAAAACGGGGCAAGTCGGAATTGGCTGGCCGTGAATGGTACTGGTCGATCAAAAGTACCAAAACCGCGGATGGTTTTTTGCGGGCTCTGGATGTGACAGTGACAAAAGATGAAGCAAGAAAACAGTCGGTGGTGACGTTGAGAACCTATGTTGAAAATTAACCGACAATTTCCCCGGAAGCAGCCGAAGGGCGCACGTCAGGGCGGTTTTACATTGCTGGAGGTGCTGGTGGCGATTGCCGTCTTTGCCATGCTGAGTGTTTCGGCTTACCAGGTAATGAATGGCGTCCAGCGTAGTGATCAGCTGTCGCGTGAACACAATACGCGGTTGCAGCAAATCCAGCGTGCGATGGTGATGATGGATAATGATTTCCGCCAGATCGTCGCCCGTAAAACTCGATCTCAGGGTGAAGACTCGTCGGATAAGTTATTACTCAGCGGTGAGTATCTGCTTGATTCAGCCAGTATGGGGATCCTTTTCACCCGTACAGGTTGGCAGAATCCGCAGCAGATGTTCCCTCGTGGTGAAAATGTCAGAGTCGGTTACCGGATTGTCGACGACACCCTTGAGCGGGTGTGGTTTCGTTATCCGGATACCGTTGTCGGAACTGAGTCATTGGTTCGTCCGATACTGGCCGATGTCACTAAGCTGTCGTTCCGCTTTTATAGCAAGAAAAAATGGCAGGAAAAATGGAGCCAGGCCGGAGCATTGCCCGAGGGGATCATGGTGAAAATGACCCTGGAAGACTATGGCGACATTGAACGGATATATATGTTGCCGACTTCTGTCCTGCAGGCAAAACAGCAGGAGGGCAGCTAATGAAAAAACAACAAGGTGTCGCCCTGATTGTTGTTTTGATGCTGCTGGCATTGATGACCCTGATTGCGGCTCAGATGAGCGAGCGGTTGCAACTGAACTTCTACCGGGTAGAGAACCAATTGCAGAACCAGCAGGCGTATTGGTATGCGTTGGGAATGGAAGAGCTGGGCAAGGTCGCGATTCAGCAAGGCATTGATGACAGTGATACTGTCAACCTCAGCCAGGCATGGGCCACCGAGGGGCAGCGTTACCCGCTCGATGGCGGAGAAGCGATAGGCGATATCGTCGATCGTCAGGCTTGTTTTAACCTTAATGCCTTGTCCGGCGTTAAGCCGGAAGCTGACAGTATCAAGAAGCCTTTTTTAGTTCGTTATCTGCAAGCTATTTTAGAAGAGGCCGGAGTCGACAGTTATGAGGCTGAAGTGGTGGCTGACTCCAGCTGGGAATATGTGGATGCGGCGGAAGGCGTTAATTCGTCCTTTGGTGCAGGTGACAGTACTTATGAAGGTTTCCAGCCATCTTACCTGCCCCCACGGGATTTGATGGCTGATGTTAGTGAGTTTCGTGCCGTCAACGGGGTAACTGCCCAGATTTATAATAAGGTGAAGCCGCTGCTGTGTGCGCTCCCAAGCACTGAGATGAAGCTGAATGTGAATACGATTCGCGAGCACCAGGCGGCCCTTTTAGTTGGGGTGTTTGCCCCGGCATTGTCTTTGTCGGATGCCCAGAAGCTGATTGCTGATCGTCCTTATGATGGTTGGCAGGATATTCAGGATTTTATGGCTTCCGGAGCAATTAACGGCCTCAGCGCCGATATCAAAAAGCAGGCTCAGCCTCATTTGGATGTGAAAAGCGATTATTTTCAATTGGACACAGAGATCCTGGTCGATAGGTCCAGAGTCAGGTTAGTGGCCTTACTCAAACGTGATGGTCAAGAAAAGGTGACGGTTGTGCGTCGCCGTTATGGAGGAATCAGTGAGCGAATTTCTGACAATAAGGCTAAGTAGCCGGCCTGAACAGCCGGTGCAATGGCTGGTCTGGTCGCCACAGCAGAAAGAAGTGATTGCATCTGGCCAGCTGGCTGATCTTTCGCAGTTAGATGAATTGGCAGATTATGCTGCGCAGCGTCCGGTTTTTGCACTGATCCCTGCTGGTGATTTGCTGTTGACTCAAGTGACAATTCCGTCCGGAAGCGGACGTCAGCTGGCAGCGGTGTTGCCCTATTTGCTGGAAGAGGAATTGGCGCAGGATGTCGACTCATTACATGTACACCTGCTGAGGCGGGAAGGCAATACGGCTCATGTCGCAGTAATCGAGCACAGTAAGGTGAAGGCATGGCTGGCTGCGCTCAATAAGGCCGGCATTGAAGTGAAAAAGCTTCTGCCTGACTGTTTATGTCTGCCGCTGTTTAATGACAGTTACACAGCCGCTGAGCTGGAAGGGCAGTGGTTGATCCGTCAGTCTGAGTCACAGGGCGTGGGGGCCGAAGCTTCCTGGCTAGGTAGTTGGCTGCTGTCGCAGAAAGCACCGGTGACACCAGATCTTGAGCAAGGCGTAGACGAAGAGGAGTCAGAGTCCGAAGCGTCGAAGACGGAGGATGATAATGCCGCTTCGCCAGAGTTGCTGATCCGCCATTATACACCGGCACCTAAATCGGTTCCGGGTAAGTGGCAGGCGGAAACTCCAGAGCTGGTAATGCAATTGTTGGCGCTAGGGGCAGAAGCGAGCAAAGTAAATTTGCTGTCTGGGCCATATAAACCTCAGTCAGCATGGCGTAAGCACCTTAAACCGTGGCGAAACGTGGCGGTAGCCGCCGGGCTGGTGCTGGTAGCCGTTGTTGCTGAGCATGTTGTATCAGTACAGCGGATGGAAAATCAGGCGCAGGTTTATAAGGCTGAAAGTGAGCGGATTTTCCGTCAGGTCTTGCCACAGTTTAAGCGGATCCCATCCCAGAGTTATCTTAAACGCCAGGTGAAAAGCGAACTGGCTCGTCTTGGTGGGGCTGGCAATGAGCAGGGGCTGCTTCCCTGGCTGGCCGAGCTGCAGCCTGCGCTGAGCAAGGTATCCCAGTTATCGATTCAGAATCTGAAATACGATCAAAATCGTTCGGAACTGCGCTTCCAGGCTAGCTCGACTGAATTTCAGCACTTTGAACAGTTGCGTTCTTTACTGGCGGAAAAATTCGAAGTCCAGCAAGGACAATTGAACAAAGAAGGTGAGCAGGTGACCGGAGCTGTGGTGCTAAGGAGAAAATCATGAATGCGTGGTGGAAGGCCTTGAGTGCCCGTGAGCAACGGCTGGTGTTAGGTGGTGGTATCGCCTTGCTGGTTGCAGTGTTGTATTGGGGGTTCTGGCAACCTTTGGAAAACCGTGCCGAGGTGGCTGAGAATCGCTTGCAGAGTGAACGCCAGATGCTGAACTGGATCAGTGCCAAAGCCGATGAGATTACTACCTTGCGCAGGCAGTCCGGTTCGACCGGTTCGGTCAGCAATAAGGGCTTGAACCAGGTGGTGAATGAGACAACCCGCCAGTTCCGGATTGAGTTGATCCGGATGCAACCTCGTAGTGAGGCAGTACAGGTTTGGGTTAAGCCTTTACCATTTAATACTCTGGTTAACTGGCTGGCTTTCCTTAAGAAGGAGCATGGTATTGATGCACAGTTCCTGGATGTATCAAAAACCGATAATGCCGGTATGATTGAGGTGAGTCGTTTACAGCTGGGCCGAGGATAGTCGTGAAGTATAAATTAGGATTAGGCGTTTCGTTTGGCGCCGTATTGGTAGCAAGCCTTGTTGCTCATATCCCGGCTAGCTGGGTTTGGCAGCAGGTGCCACCGGTTCATGGATTAAAAGTATCAGGAATGAGTGGTACGCCTTGGCAGGGCACGGCCTCGCGAGTTGAATGGCAAGGCCAGAATTTTGGCCGCCTGCAGTGGGACATGCGTGTCGGGTCGCTGTTTACCGGTAAGCCGGCATTTAATGTTCGCTTTGGTCAGGGCAGTGAGATGAATCTCAATGGTCGCGGGCTGGTTGGCTACGCATCTGCCGGACCATTTGCCGAGAAGCTGCTGGTTTCGATGCCGGCGCAGCAGGTGGTGAAGTATGCCAGGGTACCGGTGCCAGCAACCGTTGCTGGTAATCTGGAGCTGACATTACGAGATTACCAGTATCAGGCACCCTATTGCTCGGTACTTGATGGCTCACTGGTTTGGAGTGCTGGGAATATTACCTCGCCGTTGGGTGAGCTGAAGCCTGGGCCGGTGATTGCCGATTTACAGTGCGACCAGGGTAAAGTTGTCGCAGCTGTTAATCAGTCGTCAGTGGCGGTATCTAGTGAGTGGCAGGCTGAATTGGCAACCAATCAGGGATACACTCTCAATGGCTGGTTCAAGCCAGGGGCTGAGTTTCCACCTCAGCTAGGCAAGCAGCTGAAGTGGTTGGGTAATCCGGATCCGAAAGGACGCTACAAAATCAACTACAGTGGTCGCCTTTAATAGTTGAGTTATTTAGTCAACTTAACGCTTTCCCCATAATTTACTTTATTTCACTTGGCTATTGCCCTTAAATAGCTACTACTGGCGTGCAGATACTGATTAGCGGTATCTGTATCCAGGTTCGGATGGTGATACAGGATAACGGCATGGCTGCGGACAAAAACAAACCTGAAATCTTGGCGACGGAAGTGGTTGCCCAATCTCGGCTCTTCAAAATTGAATCTCTTGATTTGCGATTTTCAAATGGTGTTGAGCGAACCTATGAACGGATGAAGCCGAGTGGTCGTCATGCCGTGTTGGTCGTGCCAGTGACAGCAGAAGGTGATTTGTTGTTGATCCGGGAATACTCGGCAGGAACGGAGCAGTATGAGCTGGGATTTCCTAAAGGGCTGATTGACCATGGTGAGTCGGCGGCCGAAGCGGCAAACCGTGAACTCAAGGAAGAAATAGGCTTTGGGGCTCACAGTATGCAGCCGCTTAAGGAAGTTGTGCTGGCACCTTCTTATTTTTCCAGCCGGATGACCTTGTTCCTGGCTCAGGAGCTGTACTCCGAGCGCCTGGAGGGAGATGAACCCGAGCCTTTGGAAGTGGTACGTTGGCCGCTTAATCAGGCCGAGGAGCTGCTCCATCATCTGGATTTTTCCGAAGCACGTAGTATCACAGCGCTTTTCCTCGCATTAAAACAACTATCACAGTAGGAGCGAGCTATGGATTTATCGAACCTATTACCTTCAGTAATCGACATTGCCCGAGCTTCCGGGCAGGTTATCCTCGATATTTACCAGCACGGACAATTTGAGAAGCAACTGAAAACGGATAATACGCCGGTAACCAGTGCTGATTTGGCCGCCCATAAACTGGTAATGGAAAAGCTTACCGAGCTGACTCCGGATATTCCTGTTCTTTCTGAAGAAGATTCAGCTATTCCGCTTTCAGAGCGTAGCCAGTGGCAGCGTTACTGGCTGGTGGATCCTCTTGATGGAACACAGGAGTTCATTGCCGGTAGTGGAGACTTTGCCACCATCATTGCCTTGGTTGAAAACCATCAGCCGATAATGGGGGTGGTTTATGCGCCGATCTCCGGAGTGGTATATTATGCCTACCAAGGTAAGGGAGCTTGGAAGACGACGCCGGAAGGGGAAACCGTACGGATCTCAACTCATAAGCATGAATTGCCGACTCAGTCGATTGCAGTGGCTATCAGCCGTCGTCAGGATATCAGTGTGATCATAGGTCGTCTTGACCCATCACTCAATTATGATTTGGTGCCATTGGGCTCGGCAGCCCTGAAGTCATGTCTGGTTGCCGAAGGCGCGGTCGATTGCTACTTGCGCCTGGGGCCAACGGGTGAATGGGATACAGCGGCGACCCAGTGTATTGTTGAAGAGGCTGGTGGGCGGATCCTTAATACCCATTTGACGCCGCTCTCTTACAATGAGCGTGATACACTGGAAAACCCTAACTTTATTACCTTAGGTGATGAGGGTCTGCCTTGGTCTTCGATACTGACACCTGACAATCGGATGATGGAAGCCAAATAAGCGTAAAAAACGGAGCAAAAGCTCCGTTTTTTATTGTGTGTGTTTTATGTCGTTCAGAATAATCGGTTCAGGCCATTGAGTGCGGCAACCCTGAAGGCTTCAGCCATTGTCGGGTAGTTGAAGGTGGTATTGACGAAATAATCGATGGTATTGCCTTCGCCTTTTTGCTCCATGATCGCCTGACCGATGTGAATGATCTCGGCGGCACGCTCTCCAAAACAGTGGATCCCCAGGATCTCCTTGGTCTCTCGGTGGAAGAGAATTTTCAGGCTGCCGACTTCTGTCCCGGCAATTTGTGCTCGTGCCAGGTGTTTGAACTGCGAGCGCCCGACTTCGTAGGGGACTTTCTCTGCGGTGAGCTCCTGCTCGGTTTTTCCAACCGAACTGATTTCAGGAATGGTGTAGATGCCGGTAGGAATGTGATCGATAAGTTGTCCTTGGGCAGCTCCGTTGGTGATGGCTTGGGCGACAAAACGTCCTTGGTCATAGGCCGCACTGGCTAGGCTCGGGTAGCCAATCACATCGCCGACAGCATAGATGTGTTCGACGTCGGTACGGTAGTTTTGATTGACTTTAAGCTGGCCACGGGCGTCAGGGGTTAG
The DNA here is from genome assembly GCF_947502415.1 of uncultured Photobacterium sp. Lineage (GTDB taxonomy): Bacteria > Pseudomonadota > Gammaproteobacteria > Enterobacterales > Vibrionaceae > Photobacterium. The sequence goes on from NZ_CANMZV010000017.1 coordinate 92,427, forward strand.
TCCTACTTTGTCTAAGTTTAACTGGTTGGTATTACCGGTCCGGCCATTGGCGTACAGCAGGCAGTCGGCACGCATTTTTTTGCCTGACTGCAAATGGAGGATTACGCCGTCTTCCGTCCCTTCAATTTTCTCGTAAGTTTCGCCATTGCGGATCATCGCTCCGCTATTCCACAAGTGGTAAGACAGCGAGTCTGAGATTTCATTATCGAGAAATTCCAATAGCCTGTCCCGCGTGTTGATTAAATCGACCTTAACCCCTAACCCACGGAAAATCGAGGCGTATTCACTGCCGATCACTCCTGCTCCATAGATGATGATATGGCGGGGGTCGTGCTTGAGCTGGAGGATTGAATCGCTGTCATAAATTCGGCGGTGGTTAAAGTCCACATCTGCAGGATGGTAGGGGCGAGAGCCCGTGGCGATGACAAATTTGTCAGCACTGTAGATATCGTGGCTGTTATCCGGCGCTGTGATTTTAATGGTGTGGTTGTCTATAAAGCTTGCCTCACCAAAGATGAGCGTACAGTGGTTTCGGTCATAAAAGCCTTGTCGCATGCGGGTTTGTTTGTTGACGACATCCTGGGCATGGCCAAGGATTTGGCTAAAGGTACTGTGCAGGGTGGAGTTGTTTTTGCAGTAGAGCGGGTTTTGATTGAATTCGATGATCCGGCTGACGGCATGACGCAAAGCCTTAGATGGTATGGTACCCCAGTGAGTACATCCGCCACCGACACTTTCTTCCCGCTCGATGATTGCGATATTTAAGCCTGCTTTGGTGAGCCCCATGGCGGCACCTTCCCCTCCAGGGCCACTGCCGATGACGATGGCATCAAAGTGCAGGAGACTCTTTTTTGTAGACTTGGTCATGGTTTTACCTTTCTTATCATCCGTGCAACATTGCTGTTGCTATAGTTTAACTTCTTGTCGGTGTGGTGAGAATCGGTGGTTGATGATAGGTAGCGAATGATCACGTTGTAGAACGGAAATACCACCAAAAGAGAATACGGTGACAGTAAAGATGTAGTCTGTCAGTTTGTGAGCCAGTAGTTAAAAGTAACAATTACTGCTTTGATTCAGCTAGCATCAGGAATTACTATGTTTTGATCGTCATTAAAATGGCGATTCACGCTGAAGACGTGAGTAAAAGCGCGTATAGTTGCAGAAAAAGGTTACAGAGAAACAATAGGTTCATGGGTATTAGGGCTCAGCAAAAAGAAAAAACCCGCCGTTCACTTATCGATGCTGCATTTAATCAGCTTAGTGCGGAGCGTAGCTTTTCTAATCTTAGTTTGCGGGAAGTGGCGCGGGAGGCCGGTATCGCTCCGACGTCTTTTTACCGCCATTTTAAAGATATGGATGAGCTGGGTTTGACGATGGTTGATGAAGGCGGTTTGATCCTTCGTCAGTTAATGCGTCAGGCTCGCCAGCGCATTGCCAAAGAGGGTAGTGTGATCCGTACCTCTGTAGAAACATTTATGGAATTCATTGAAAGCAGCCCGAACGTGTTTAGGTTGCTTTTGCGCGAGCGTTCAGGAACTTCCCCCGCGTTTCGTGCGGCTGTTGCTCGTGAGATCCAGCACTTTGTGGCTGAGTTGACCGAGTACTTAGAAGCCAAAACCGGTGTTACCCATGATGAAGCTTACACTCAGGCTGAAGCATCGGTCACGCTGGTGTTCAGCTCCGGCGCCGAGGCGTTGGATCTGGATAATCATGCTCGGGCAGAGCATGCAGAAAGACTGATCATGCAATTAAGAATGATTGCAAAGGGTGCCTATTGGTATCGTAAAGAGCGTGAGCGTCGAGAGCTCAGGCAGAAACTCTAACTTTATTTTGTTGGTGAAAGGATATGAACAAGGAACAAGTAAAAGCTGAGCGTAAAACGCTAGTCCTATCTTTGTTGGCGGGTCTATGTGGTAATGCGACATTGGCTGTTTTCACATCGAGCGCTGTTTCGTTTTCTGTTTTCCCTGTTATTGCATTTGGTTTGGCGGCGTACTGCCTGTACCAGGAATACCTGAACAAGCCGATGGCTGAGGGTACTCCTGCAATTGCATTTGCCTGCTTCCTGGTCGGCGCATTTGGATACTCGGCCTTCCTGCGTGCTCAAACACCGGATATGGGTTCTAACTTCCTGCCGCTGATGATTGCCCTGGGTTTGCTGTTCTGGATTGCTTACAAGCTGGGTATCACGAACCCTAAATCAAAAGCTGCTGATGCTTAAGGTTTTCTCGATGTAAAAAAGGCGCCGATGACGCCTTTTTTGTACCTGTTTTATATGATTAGGTGCGTCAATCCATTAGGGATAGCGCTAGGTCGTTAATCTTATTTTCGTTCCAGCAATACACCCGCTTCCATGTGGTGGGTATATGGGAACTGATCGAACAGGGCAAAACGGGTTATGTTGTGCGTTTCACTCAGGATCTCAAGGTTTTCCTTCAGCGTATCCGGGTTGCATGAGATATACATGATACGGTCGTAGCCCTGCACCATACGACAAGTGCCTTCGTCCATACCTGAGCGTGGAGGATCAACAAAGATAGTGTTGCAGTTGTAGCTTTGTAGATCGATGCCCTGATCTTTCAGACGGCGGAATTCGCGCTTGCCTTCCATTGCATCGGTAAAGTCTTCTGCAGACATACGGATGATTTGGACGTTGTCGATATTGTTGACGGCGATGTTGTACTGTGCTGAATCTACTGATGGTTTTGCTAGTTCGGTGGCAAGTACACGCTCGAAGTTTTGTGCCAGTGCCAGTGAGAAGTTGCCGTTACCACAGTACAGTTCTAGCAGATCGCCTTCGCTGTCCTGGGTACAGTCTACAGCCCACTCCAGCATTTTCTGTGCTACTTCGCCGTTAGGTTGGGTAAAGCTGTTTTCGACTTGTTTGTAAGTCAGGGTACGATCATTAACCTTGAGCTTTTCAATAACAAATTCTTGGTCCAGAACGATCTTTTGCTTACGTGCACGACCAATGAAGTTCAGGTTGAAGCCTTCATCGTTCAGGCGTTGCTTTAGGGAGTTGGCTTCTTTTTTCCACTCTTCGTCAAGTTGGCGGTGGTATAGCATAGAAACCAGGATTTCACCGCTCAGTGTTGACAGGAAATCAACCTGGAAAAGTTTATGACGTAGTGCTTTTACAGGTTTTAGCGCATCAACCAGTAGCGGCATTAGGTCGTTGATCAGGCGGCTGGCTGCCGGAAACTGATCGACGCGGTATTTTTCGCGTGTTTCCTGGTTGAACATGATGTAATACAGGTCTTCACCTTCATGCCATACACGGAATTCAGCACGCATGCGGTAATGCTCGGCAGGTGAGGCGAACACCTCAAGTTCAGGGGTTTCAAAATCTGCAAAGATATTTTGAATACGCTCTGCTTTTTCATCCAGCTGCGACTGGTAGTCAGCTGGATTGATTGCGGTGGATGCCATCTCGGATGCCTCAAACTGCTCAAATTAAGAGCGCAGATTTTATTGCATTGCTGACCGATGTCCAGTGTTGCCCTGATAAAAGTGTCGTTGGCAGGGATTATTTATATGCAATACCAAACAAAACTAGACATTCACCGGAATGGTATTTAGCATTTATTTTGCGCTGGTTAGCCTGATTTCAGGTTGGGGAATACGGTGGGAATCCGTGACTGACGCGCAGCGGTGATAGAGAACGAAAGCACATGGACGATAGTTCCGAACACTGCTTCTTCCGGCTGTGCAATGCAGCATTCAGAAGTGGGAAGTTGTTGCCTTAGGTGGTTATTCAACCTTGCTCTTAAGTCCGAAGACCGACCAGTGTAGCAAGCAGAAAAGCTGCTTTGTTATAAACGCGACTTAAGGTATCCATTAAATGAAGAAAACGTTATTAGCAGTGGCGTTAGCCCCGCTGTGTTTCCAACCTAATGCTTTTGCAGCAGAAACCGCTCCCGATGAGACTATGGTAGTTATTGGCCGTAGTGTGAATGTAAACTCCATCGAGGATATTCCTGCAAATGTCACTGTTATTGATCAAGATGAAATTCAAGCAACCGGAGCTAGTGATTTAGCCTCTCTATTACGTGGCCGAGCAGGTATTCAACTATCTGACACCAATAGTGGACCAGTGTTTTCTTTGCGTGGTTTCGCTGGTGAACAGGCTGCACACAATACGCTTATTTTGATTGATGGCCGCCGATTGAACAAAGCTGATTTATCTGCACCTCGGCTTAACGCTATCGCTTTGAGTCAAATTGAGCGAGTTGAAATTTTGTCGGGTAGTGCAGGCGTCCTTTATGGTGATCAGGCTGTTGGTGGTGTTATCAATATCATTACGAAAGCACCTCAAAAGCCTGGAGGAAGTATTGGTGCAACAGTTGGAAGCTTTGATACTTATGGTTATCGAGGTGATGTTTATGGTCCTATTAATTATGACTGGCGCTATTACTTAGCTGCGAATCAAATTAATAGTGATAACTATCGAGATCACAATACAAGTGAAGATGGTTCAATTATAGGTAGGCTTGAATTTAGTCAAGATGATAAGCGGTTTTTCGCTGAGGTGAGTTATTTTGATTCATATAGAGAATACGCAGGTTCTTTAACTAAAGAGCAGTTTGAAGATAATCCGAAACAAGCAAATGCTGGCAGCCTGCAAGATTACAATCATGAGATTACCACGGCATATCGCGTCGGCTATCGTCAGGGCTTCATTGAGTCATGGGATGTTAATGCGGAGCTAACTTATGATGATACGGATGCTAATGGTTTTCAGTCTGGTAAAAATAGCAAAGACAGTGAGCACTTGTTTACAGCATTTCAACTGGAAGGTGCACTTCCTGCAGCGAATGGCGATGTAAATATTCTTATTGGCGTTGATTTCTCGAATAAAGAATTTGATTATCTATCAAGTTTTATCGACCGAGACAATGAGCAACAAACTATCAGTGCTTATACACAAGTACATTATCCGGTATTAAACGATCTAATTGTAACAGCTGGGGGACGCTACTCTGAAGTTGAGGATCGTCTTAGAGATAAAGTTGCCTACCCAGCACCATCCAATTTGAAGGAAAATGCACACGCCCTTGAATTGGCTTTGAATTACTACATCAATGACGAGCATCGTGTTTATGCACGTGTTAATGAAAACTTTCGTTTTGCTAAAGTCGATGAACAAGCATTTACACCACCAGATGTTATTGGTTTAAAACCTCAAACGGGTAATTCAATTGAGACGGGTTGGTCGTATGCAGGTATTGAATTAACGACGAATTTGAACTTTTATCGTCTAGATCTTGAAGATGAAATTGTGTTTGACAGTAGTGCTCAAGCACCTGAAGGTGCTTTTTTTCCTCAGGGGGCAAATATTAATTCCGATGCGACTCGCCGGTATGGTGTTGATGTTAGTAGTTATTGGGATGCATCAGATTTTGTGTCTTTAGGTGTTGAATATCACTATATTGATGCTGAATTTGTAAAAGGTAGCAATAAGGGTAAGGATATTTCTTGGGTTGCACCTCATACGGGGCGTGTATTTGGGACGTTGACATTTTTACGTGATTGGCAGGTTTTTGCGGAGTCAGTATACACAGGAAGCAAATATAAGGATGGAGATAATGCCAATAATCATAGTAGGTTAGAGGCTTATTGGCTTGTTAATGTAGCACTGAATTATATGTTTAATGATTGGCGAGCAAGTTTACGGGTCGATAATCTTGCTGATGAAAGCTATCCAAGCTCAGCTAATCAATGGGACGCTTACTATTCTGGTGATGGCCGAAAAGTGACTTTAGCTGTTGATTATCAATTTTAATTTGATTTCAAGCCGCCTTCGGGCGGCTTTTTAGTACTAGGGTGTATTCATAACATTGAAGAAATTGGTCACTTTGATAGCTAGCATCATTTTTTATCTGGTAAAGATCGCAGTATGATGAGCGCCCTGAGATTAATTTCTGTATGTGGTGAAAAGTGAAACGGGTACTCATTTTTGATTCTGGTGTTGGTGGATTATCGGTTTACCAGGAAATCTATGCTCAGTTACCCCATGTTCAATATGTCTATGCATTTGATGATGCTGGCTTTCCATACGGAGAACTGCCTGAGGACGTATTAATTACACGAACGATGCATATTGTTTCTCTCTTGGTTGAGCGCCATAACATCGACTTGGTGGTGATCGCCTGTAATACGGCAAGCACTATTGTCCTGCCAACATTACGTTCCCAATTAGGCATTCCTGTGGTTGGCGTTGTCCCTGCGATAAAACCGGCTGCACTGATCAGTGAGCGCAAATCTATTGGGCTGTTGGCTACGCCTGCTACAGTAAAGCGTGAATATACCAACCAGCTTGTCAGCCAGTTTGCCAGTGATTGTGAAGTTTATCGTATCGGCTCCACTCGCTTGGTTGAAATGGCAGAAGCTAAGCTGCGTGGAATAGCGGTGCCGATGAAGGAGTTGGCAGACATTCTTTTCCCTTGGCAGGATAAAGTCGACAGTATTGTTTTAGGCTGTACTCACTTTCCGTTAATTAAAGATGAAATTGCTGAAGTGTTTGGATCGCCGGTAAATATTATTGATTCGGGCTTGGCAATTGCGAATCGAGTGAAAGCGTTGCTGGGAGAAATAGATTATCTTCGTCCTGGCTCTGCGGTGAACCTTACATACAACAGCGCCGCGCTAAACCATCACGCGACGCTGAATCAGAGTTTAAAAGGAATGAAGTTAGAGGCTATTCAGTCTCTAAACTATCCGCAGTTTTAGGTTCGTTGGCTTCTCTTACTTTTAGAGTGCGTTGACCATATTCTTTGTTGTTTAGCTGCTCGATAGCGTGTTCGGCATCTTTGCTGCTCATTACCACGAAGCCAAATCCTCGTCGTTTACCTGTTCGCTTATCTTTCATCAGGCGAACGGCAAAGACTTCACCGTGCTCGGCAAAGAGTTTCTTTACCTCATTTTCATTGGCTCGGTAAGGCAAGTTACCAACATAGAGGGTTTTGCTACTTTGAGAAGAATCTACATCTTGAACAGATGGGTGGGTTTGTTGTAAATGATTGACAGCGAGGCCTGCCGCGATAGCTCCTATAGCAAAACTGATACCTGATGATAAAGAAATAATAAAGCTAAACAGTAAGGCCCCGATAACGGCAATAGCAGCTATCGCTATCATAATTGGATTGGAAAATTTCATATTCAAAGCTACATCGTCATAAATAATTATAAGAAGAGGTGTTATTGGTTATTTTAACAACAGAGTCACATTGATATTACTTTCATTGACTTGCAATTGCTAGTTAGTGAATGTGACGGTCCTCCAATGTTGAAATTGAAGGCATTTATCTCACATTAGCTGAAATAATCATCATGTGGCTATTTTTTTAAAAAAAAAGACTTGTCAGGGTGATCGAAGTCTCTATAATGCCGCCTCACCGACACGGAGTACGGCAATTTAAGCCAGCGACGTATCGGATTGTTCTTTAACAATTTGACCATGCAATCTGTGTGGGCACTCGTGAAATGATTAGTCAAACCTTTTGCTTTCACTTTTTAAAAGTGAAAGCAAATATGGCATCAATGAACTGAGTGACCAATACAAAATAGCTTACGTTATTTTGGCACAGTCAATTCTTATCTTTTATAGATAATTATCAGTATT
>NZ_CANMZV010000018.1 GCF_947502415.1 uncultured Photobacterium sp.
GCGTTGAGCTTTATTCGCTCCAGTCCCATGTTTACGAACTGATTTGGTCTGAGAACAGTAACGGCAAGGGACTTCTAGTGTCGCCATAAGATCACCCGATAACTCGACAAATAACTAAACTATAGTTCAAATCACCAAGTTGGCATCACGACCTCAGATCTGTCACTAACTCATTGTTACAGACATAGATTATTCTTTGACCAATTACCACAAACCTCACACTTTCCCACATAAACAATTAAAATTGCTCATATTTACTTGCTCTCCCCTCCCCCTTGTGGCCTAATAGTCCTCGGCCTGTAATGCAGACCTATTTATGCCACAAATTGTAAGAGAAAACTTCGTTACACCACTTTACCTAAAGTGTCGTTGTCCTGAAGAGCTTCAATTCTTTTGTCCATAAGAGATTCATTATCATGGCTTAAGTACGCATTTTTGCGTAAGATTTATTTTTATTCAGGAGACATCACATGTCTAAAGCAACAGGTATCGTTAAGTGGTTTAACGACGAGAAAGGTTTTGGTTTCATCACTCAAGACAACGGCGGTGCTGACGTATTCGTTCATTTCCGTGCAATCGCTGGTGACGGCTTCAAATCTCTAGCTGAAGGCCAGAAAGTATCTTTCGACGTCGAGCAAGGTCAGAAAGGTCCTCAAGCTGCTAACGTTGAAAAAATCTAATTTAGATTTTTTACGTTAAGTAAAAGAGCGTCTACGGACGCTCTTTTTGATCAAGTATCTCATACAGCAACCTCCCTCTCTATCCTGCTTTATATCCTGTATGCTCGGCCTATTAACTTTCAGCTTATCTGATGTTTTTTTAGCGCTCATCGCTTGCACCCGCTGCACGGTTTTCTTCAACCAGAGTCTTCAGCCTTAAAGCTATCTTGTCGCTCCCTTTTATTGGTAACTCGCAGGCAGAAGTACGGCACAAACAAAGGGTCAAATCGCCACTGGAAAATTCGCAACTGAAAGGCGCAATAGTTTTGGCCAGCTGGTTTTCTGCAGGATCATCGCCACAATTAACCGCCAACCACACAGCATTAGGTAAGTAATGTCCTTTGAGCGGACTGAGGAGATCTGCAGAAATTTTGGGGCCCGACAATAACAGGTGCTGGCCGGGACTGCCCATTAAATCCAATGCAGTCAAAAATAAAGCATAACCGGATGGATAGTGATTAATTTGAGGTGCAAAAGCCAAAATCAATTTATCAAAAAGCGTTTGCCATCTACTCTGACCCGTCAGTTGATACAGGAATGCCAGATTACGAGCCATAACAGCGTTACCGGAAGGTATGGCACCGTCATAAGCTTCTTTGGCGCGTACAGCAAGATCGGTATTATCCTCGGTGAAGTAAAACCCTCCGTTTTGACTATCCCAGAACTTCTCAATAGCGTTCTCAGTCCAGTCTAATCCTTGCTGCAGATAATCAATATTTAAACTAGCCTGGTATAACTCCAATGCAGCCCAGATCATACTTGCGTAATCATCCAGATGAGCAGGCAAGCCGGCTTTGCCGTTTCTATATCGTTTAACTAAATAGCCACGCTCATCAACCAGATTTCGCCTTATAAAATCAAATCCCTTCGCAGCCGTTTGAAGATAGTCATCGTCATCCAGCAAAAATGAGCTCCTGGCAAGAGCCGCGATCACCAAACCGTTCCAATCAGACAGGATCTTATCATCAAGCAACGGATGAACACGCCTTTCTCGGTGTGTGCACAGTTTCTGACGAATCGCCTGCCACTGAGTTTGCCAACTCAGATGTGATAGCTGAGCAGGAAAATCTGACAGATGAAGAATATTGGCGCCAGTCATTCGACCAGTAGCTTCGTCGATATAATTGCCTTGCGGACATATATGAAAATATCGCGATAACCAATCCAATTCTTCCGGTTCTAGGATCTCCGCCAGTTCATCATGCCGCCAGATATAAAACTTACCTTCTTCACCTTCGCTGTCGGCATCTTCTGCACTGTAGAAACCACCATCAGGGTGCAGCATCCTGTCTTTCAGGTATTGCACAACTTCGCTTGCGGTTTGTTTATAGAAAGTATCACCAGTGGCCACATACGCTTCGCTATACGCCATCAATAACAATGCTTGGTCATAAAGCACCTTTTCAAAGTGAGGTACTAACCAGCGATTGTCTGTACTGTAGCGGTGGAAGCCAAAACCAATATGATCGTACATCCCCCCCAACCTCATGGCCTGCAATGATTTTTCCACCATAGCCAGAGCTTGTTGGTTGCCATAGCGATACCAGTAACGCAGTAAAAACAAAAACTGATGCGGTAAAGGAAACTTAGGCGCATTACCAAAACCGCCCAGCTTTTGATCAAAGCTTTGTTCAAACGACAAGAATGCCTGATGTTCGATATCTTTTGATAACTCGCCCGTTGCCGCAATCCCGCTCATTGCCTGTAACTGACTATTCAGCTGTGTAGCACCATTAAGCAGTACATCACGCTGCTTCAGCCAAGCTTGAGCAATACTGGGCAATAACTCCATCATTCCAGGTCTTCCGTACTGGCCGCGTTTAGGCAGATAAGTCGTAGCATAAAATACGTGACCTTCCGGTGTCAGAAAGCAACTCAAAGGCCAACCGCCGCTACCTGTCATTGATTGGCAAGCAGCCATATGGAGCTGATCAATATCAGGCCGCTCTTCCCTGTCTACTTTTATGGCAACAAAGTGTCGGTTCAGCTGCGCCGCCACTTCTACATCCTCAAATGACTCCCGCTCCATTACATGGCACCAATGGCAAGTTGCATAACCGATAGAAAGGAAGACAGGCTTATCTTCCTCCTTCGCTTTATCAAATGCCTCATCCCCCCACGGAAACCAATCGACAGGGTTGGCCGCATGCTGCAATAAATAAGGACTTAGCTGAAACACCAGCCGATTCCAATATCCACCACCATTAGCCGGTAGTTTTTGGAGCTCTTCTTCGCTGGGGATACCTAGGGGATTCTGTGCCATAAGGTGATACCTGCGCGTATCTGTAAAGGTGGCGGCTAGTTAACCTGTTTGTAGCTATTTAAAATCGAACCGCTGGCAAGTTAATTAGCCGAACGGGATGATTGATTACGTAACCTTGTTATACCAGAAACAAGTTATGATGTTCAGTCTAGGCTCAATCCCTACCTCTGTCGAATGCCCCCTGCGGACTAATCTAAATATCTAATTTTGTTGATAAAGTGCGTTTAATCCCACAATTAACAAGTAAAAAAACACTCTTATCACAATTTACTTTTTTATCAATACCTTCCCGTTAATCATCGGAATATCATCTGCGTCCTAAACAACAAAAATAACCGGGACAAAGGACTATGAAAAAAATTCTTATCGCTATACTGGGGCTTACTCTATCTGCTACGGCTTCTGCCGCCGTTTGTCATCAGCATCTGGAACAAGGTACACCGAGTGCAAGTGACCAGATACTTTGCCGCGATGGTTATGCCGCTGGCTACAACTATCAGAATAAGGTTTCTGACTGGGTGGCTTACCATATCACCAAAGAGAGTGTGAACGCCTTTTATGAACGGTCTAACCGCTTCCGCAGTGATACAGAAGTGCCATCATCATTCCGCGTAACCAGCCGCGATTACTCCAAAACAGGCTACGACAGAGGACATCTAGCACCATCAGGTGCTATGGACTTTACCCAGCAATCAATGCAACAAAGCTTTTTGATGACAAACATGGCACCTCAACTGCCAGGTTTTAACCGTGGCGGATGGAAAGCGCTTGAAAAGAAAGTGCGTGAATGGGCTAACACCTACAATGAGCTTTACGTGGTATCTGGCCCAATCTGGGATGGCAACGAAACTTACATTGGCAACGGCGTTTATATTCCAAACCAATTCTACAAAGTCATTCTAGATCCAGCCAACAATGACACCATTGCCTTCATCATGCCGCACCGTAAAGTTTCAGCAAGCGAATTACCCTCTTTCATCGTAACCGTTGACGATGTTGAACAGCTTACCAACCTGAATTTTTTCAGCGTACTGCCAGATAGCGTAGAAAATGAAGTTGAAGCTGTAATGTGGGATATGTGGTAATCACAATGCAGGGATATAAGAGCGGTCATAATTTAATTAACCGCTCTTATAAAAACAACATGAACTAACAGCTTTAAAAACATTTAGTAAGGTTCGATGAATACACCAAAAGCCCATCTCGCCCTGATTCTTTAACCTTATACAAAGCTTTATCGGCACAGCGCAGCAAGTGGCCAAAATCATATGACGTATCAGCATTGACGATACCGATACTTACAGTCACCGATAGATTCTCTGCAACTGGGCTGTAGTCCTGTCCTTTAACTAATAAGTTGATCGTCTCACATAAAGATTGCACTTCATGTGGCTGCCAACCAATAACCCCCATGACGAACTCTTCCCCTCCCCAACGAGCAATAAAACAGTCTTTCTGACTGAACTGCATAAGCATCTTTCCAACGATTCGTAAAACTTGATCACCCGTCAGATGCGTATAGGTATCATTTATTTTCTTAAAGTGATCAATATCTAACATCACGACCGATAGCGCCTCATTTTGCTCCGATGTTGAAATGACGTGATTGACCCATTCATTAAATGCGCGACGGTTGTGTAAACCGGTTAATTGATCTTCTCTTGCCTGTTTTTCAAAAGCTGATGCTTGCATTTGTAGCGCTTGAGTTTTTTGCTCAACCTCATATTTAAGTTTTAATTCAGACTTTCTGAGGCGGTGAAGTCTCCATCTGACAGACAGCGAAAGAGAAAAAAAGGCCAATAAGGCCAATCCAATTTGGATACTCTTTCTTTGCCACCAGTGGGGAAGGATACGAAATGCAAAACTTGCTTGGTTAATTTCATTAGGGTGATAAGGATAATACGCGTTAACAACAAAGCGATAATGCCCAGGAGCAAGGTTTGTATACTCGGCAAACCCTTGCGTACCTCTTTCAATCCAACCTGAATCGAGCCCCTCTAACTTAGTGCGATAGCGTATGTGCTGAGAAGAAATATAACCAAGCCCCACGAAATCAAATGTCATTCGCTGACTTCCTGCCGATAAAACAGAAGGTTGTTTATCCGCTAAATTTAACCATCTTTGTTCACCCTGCACGCTTTCTATAACAGTAGGGAAATTCGGTGACACAAATTGCTGGAATCGATCCGGATGCGTCGATGCAACACCTTTTGCTGTCGCGAACCATAACTGGCCGGAAGAGTCGATAGCTGCAGTAGGATTCGAACTACCATTAAGCTGAGCCGTAGCCATTCCATCCAACTCATTATAACGCTCGAAATTAATACGAGAACTTGCGCCATCGGCAACTGCATTGGCGTCATCTTCCGAAACCCGCCAGATACCGCGATTAGAAGTGAGCCAAAAAGAGCCATTACGATCAGAGATAACCTGGAATATCTTATCAACCGGAAGGCCATGTTTTTTACCAATAATACTCAGTTTTTGATCTGAAAAACGGTAACGGATAAGCCCCCGATCAGTTGTCATCCACATGTAATCATTCTGGGAATAAAATCCGAATACATATTCTGCTTGCTCAAGTGGCTGCAAATTCAGGTTACGGATCTGATTTTGATTTATTATCCCGACGCCCGCACTGGTTCCAACCCAAAGCTGCCCCTGCTTATCAAATGTTAATGCCATAACATAATCACCAGGAAGGCCATCTTTTGTGGTAAACAATTGGTGAGTACCATCATCAGAATATTTGATCAGCCCGGCATTTGTGCCAAGCCACACATTCCCTTGCTTATCATCAAGAATTGCACGAATTGCATTAGAAGGTAATCCTTGAAGATCAACATGCTTTAGCAATTGGTTGTCGAAACTGAACAGGCCACGGTTAAAAGAGCCGACCCATACTCCCCCTTTGTATCGAGGAGCCAAACTTATTACCGAGAGGGCTTCAGGTGCAAAATCATCTGACGTTGTGGGGGAATAATTACGGATCTGTTTGTTCTTTATAACACTCATTCCTTTGCTACTTCCCACGATGATTTCGTCTGAATCCAATGCAAGGACAGTTCGGATATAGTCACCGGCCAATCCTCTGGCTTGATCCCATGTCGTAAAGGGAGTATGACGCAAACGGATAAGTCCGGTGTGTGTGCCCACCCAAATCGAATTTTCACGATCCTGAAAGATAGATAAGATCTGGTTATATGGCTCCCCATTAAGCTCAGTTAACGAAGAAACTTTTTTATCGGAATAACGATAAATGCCCTGATTAAACGTGCCAAACCAGTAACTTCCCTTGTTATCGATTAAAATATTGGAAACGAAAATGTTATTTAACTTGTCATGAATGCGAGAAAGTTTGCCGTTTTGATAGCACCAGACACCATTCTCTCCACCAAAGATAATACGCCCTTGCGCATCTTCCATACTTGAATGAACAGGCGTGTTTTTTAACCCATTTAACTGGCTAATATTTTCAATCTTATCTGACGAAATGAGGTACAACCCCTGACTTGTTGATACAAGTACATCACCATTTTTTCGTAATGAAAGGTTATATACCGTGACTGCAGGTAAAATAACCTGGTTTTCAGCTCGATCATAAGCACGAAAAATAAGGCCTTCTCCCCGTAAACCAATCCAAATTCCACCGTCAGATTGGCGCAAGACAGCATTAACAAGGCTTTTATTCGGAGGAAGAGGTTGCCAATTGTATGGTTTTCGGTAGGTCAGGCCACCTCTTGCATCGCCTGCGAGTAGCCCGCCATCAGAATCAGCATAAAGTGCTTGCACCCCTGAATCACTCAGTGCACTTTCTGGCCCTCGGGTAAATAGCTTAAACTCCTTGCCATTGAACCGGGCAATTCCTTCCCAGGTTGCAAACCACAAATAACCATCTTGTGTTTGGCTTATAGCATTAATGCTGTTATGCGGCAAGCCATCTCGGCTACTCCACGTTTCGAAAAAGTATTCATTCAACAAGGAAGCTTGTGAAGAAAATATCCCCCCAAAACAGAATCCAATCACCAGAAAAAAATTGATGAACCTCGTTAACGAAAGTGAGAGCAACATACCTGTTTCCTAACGCAACATTTAGTATTGATAAACAAATAAACAGCTGATGCTAACATATTCAACTAGTTAAATACATTTGCGTTATTGATTTTGTCACCAGAAGCAAATCAACCTGATTGGATTTTTCAATTTAAACTCCTCCCCTTAAGTAACAACAATAATTTTACACTTCTATCTTATCTTAATTGTCACTCTTCACACTCAACAGCAAACGATTGCATTTCGCTTCTTATATATGTGGTTATAGGTAAATTGATAACTTGGAACAAACGTAGTGACTATAATGTGGCAAAAGCAAACATTAAAATAATGCAGCCAAGCGGTGCAATAAAGAATAAAACACAACGGTAATCTGTAGCCAACTTCGCCTACCTTTTGTTCCTTAGGAGACTGATATGAGCAAAGAATACATTGAGACGAAAATTCAAATTATCGTAACTGGCGGCACCATCGATTCATACTATGATATCGATGCCTGTACGACTCTATGCCATCAAAAAACCGTAATTCCCGAATTCATCACCAAATTCGGCCAAATCCCAAAGAACGAATTCGAGCTGACCGAGATCTGTATGAAAGACAGCCGTGAGATCAATCTGCAAAATATTGAGGAGATAAGTGCCGCAATTCGCCTCAGCAACTGCTGCCGTCACATTATCACTCATGGTAGCTTTAGCCTGTTCGACAGCGCTCGTCGCCTACAAACACTGCTACCCAAAGAGCATAATCAGGTTATTGTTTTTACAGGCGCAATGTGGCCATTAGTAGGCTTTTCGCCCAATGATGCAGGTTTTAACTTAGGTTCTGCTTTTATAGCCGCCCAGCTTGCTTCCCCTGGTATCTATGTTGCGTTTAACGGCAAGTTGTACCAACCAGATGAACTTGAAGGCTTACACTGATCATATTGAGAGAGAACTAACTGAAGTATCTCTCTTACTTGATCAGAATCTCCCCGTAATTGATTTTATTAACAAAGAGTATTTTATCTCCACAGTCTTTGAATGCCTCTCTTTCTTTAAGATCGTCAACCAATTGATCGATAATTTCCTTTCTGGTCGATGGCATTATGTAAATATGCGCATAATGTCGTACATTACCGTCGACCTTAAGTGATTCACACGAAAGTGAGTATTTATCAATAATCGGTTTAATCGGCTTACGAAACCGAACGGTAAGCGCCAATGGTGTTCGCCCTATAAACAGTTCAGTTTCAGGGTGATAATTTTTCAAAATGCTAAGTTGATCTTCTGCATACTTTGAAAGCTCTTCACAATACAGAGCTCGTTGCATCTGTATTTCATAACTATGCTTTGCTAGGTAGTTCCACATAATAACCGGAGAAAAACCATTACGAGAGCCAGCAAAAGTCGAATCCGGTGAAGCTATGTATTCAGGATCAGATGGTGGAGATAATTGATACTTAACTTTTGTCATGAAGATTCCACATGGGCAGGGTGAGCCAGGCCATTTATGTCCACTCATTACGATTGAGTTTACAATTGGAAGCCTAAAATCAAAATTTGGTCCCTTGTGTCCAATTAATTTCTTATTGTATGCCATTTCAACAAATGGCATGTACGATGCCCCTAGTGCGCCATCCACATGTATCCAGTAACCATTACGAGTATCAACTTTAACTATCTCGTTCCCTTCTTCATCAAGATCGTGATAATGAACATCTCGGTTTACCAGCCCATACTTTTCAAAAATTGGCATTAATTTATTTTGAATTTCTTCAACATCATCATATGCCCCTTTAAAAGTAGAGCCATAGTTGCAACAAATAATTATCGGATAGTTTTTTTCAGTGAAGAATTCAACAAGAATTGCCAGTTTATCAACATCAATAGAGCCAGGCCCGGTGTTTCCATCCATAGAAGGCACATCTTTAGTCTTCAGCCAATTACCACTTGGATCAAGTGGATTCTGACCGGGATAAACTGCATGTCCAACTTCACTGAAGGTCGATATACTCAGCACTCGCATTGCTTTAATTATTGAGTAGTGCGTGTCCTGCGAGAAAAATGCAATCGGTGTGTATGCGTGTGGCTTATCTACAATATGCTTCGGGTGAAGATAGTTAGTATCACGGAGCTTTTTTTGCAATTCATCCGCAACAAGTTTTCTTCCGGCAAGATAGTCTCTCGCGTTCCATAACCCGTAAAAATTGCCTTCAGTACTCCCCATTGATAAAACATAGCCCCAGAAACTCTCTATGTCCTGTGGATCATGAGGTACTTTCGCATTCCATAGCCTGGCATAATAATTTAGCACCGCTTTTTCCATCTGCTTACTACTAAGGCTATAGTTACTATCTACAAACGGATCACCGACATTATTCAGATGACAATTAAGGAAGTGTTCCATATCTTCCTTATAATCCATTTGTTGATTCACTTGGTACCCGAGACAATGAGCTTTCTGAACATCGATATAACTCTTGAAAGCTTCTAGGTGACTTTTTCTTTCCTCAGCAGTTAACCCTTCTTGGGGTATTTCAAAGCAAATTTCGTTATATCCTGATTGGTTTTTTATTAATGCCTTTCTCATATGAATATTCCCTTTCATAACAGCAATAATCTTCGCTCTTCCATCTAGAACACCTAGTCATCCACTTAATCCATAGCAAATAACTCAACCAGGCGCATATAAAAGTATAGAACAATCAATGTGGATTAATGTTCTTATGATTTGGAGCATTCTCCTCCTCTTTTTTCGGTGCTCGTTTCCAAGAGGTTCCCGCTGTAAAACTCTCCCACGACCACTTAGCCCAGCGCAGAACAGAGTTTGCGAGCCATAGCGCCCAGAGCAGCATTACTGCACGGTAAACCCAAATTGGTAAGGAGAGTACAGAAACCACCGGAAGCATTCCCTCTGTACGGTCTTCGTACCACTGGAGCCCCCAGCGACTACTACTACTGCCCTCCACCATCATATCCGGATAGCCAAGCAAACCTGTTTGTACCGCAATAAAAAGAACACTCGCCGCGGCCAACGTAGCTAAAATCAAGACAATTTGCCCTGTATTAAAAAATAGCGGGCGAGCCTTATCGATATCTAACCTCTCTCGCAGAGCAAACAGGAAGAACCAAGTCGCCACCACGGCAAGCCCTATAATGGACACTGGCACTAACCCAATGACCAACAACGCCCATTGCCATGTTTTTAACGGACGGACCTTAAGCCATCCAAGGCCAGCACTGAGTGTCAACAACAGCAGAAATACCCCCCAGAACAGGATCACAGGGCCAAGACGAGGCCCTGTAAGATATAACACCCAACGATCTCTGGGCACGGTGGCGCCAACATGAACATTAGCCACAGGCATGCCAATATCAATTACCGGTGTATTAAACCAGGTATCACCTCCCTCCGCCCGACGCCATTCCAGTATGATCTCCTGCTCTCCCGGTGTAAGCGGGAAGTTCATATCAGACTTTGATTCATCCAATGGGATCGCCCGACCATCAACTTGAATCTTCAAGGGAATACTGTTCTCGGGCAGAACTATCTTATGGCGTGCCCCCTGGGAGCTGATAATAGAAAGAGTCAGCTTATGAGTCTGCTGCTTATTTCCCGCCTTTACTTGATAGTTGACCTGACGTGCCGTATGCGTTGGCCCTGATACGCCTACCGGCCGACTGATCGCCAACGCAACACTCTCACCAGACCAGGGCCGCCAAGTCGGTTCCCAGGTACGATTCTCCACCAGAACAGGAGCAATCCCGCTCGTCTGCTCCATATGCCATATCGAGCCAGGGGATACACTCCAAATCTCCGCGTAATCGCCCTCACTGGCCTTGAGCACTAAGTCGGGCATTACTGCCACACGGGATACAAAGTTAACCGAAGAAACACCGGCCGGGATTCTTATCCACGCAATGCCATCCTTTACCTGCACGTTTTGCGATAGCACCTCCTCGCCAGGCAATAACGGATATTCAATCAGCATGGACGCCTGATTATGCGAGTAACGCATCACAGATGTTTGCATGTTCCAGGTAAGGCCTAGGGATAGACGACGATTAACCATCGCAAAAGCCGGAATTTCAGTAGGCGCCAACGCCTGCTTGGCTGCATGCTGCTGTCGCGCAAACTGTAAATTACCGCCCAGCACTTGACCATTTTCATAGCCGCTCACCTGCCAGCCAGTGGCCTTTAAAGAGATATTATGAGCATAGTTTGAAAGGGATAATGTAATGCTTTTTTGCGCACTGACATCAGCAATAACCTGAACGTCCGTCTCACCTTTTTTGAGCGGCAGCCACAACTGATCCGCCTGTTGCCGCCACAGTTGCTCTGCCGATTTTCCATTCACAATTACGACATTCGGTTGCCATCCGTTAAAGGTGAGCGGTATCGGTACAGCAACCTGATCCTCGGCATGATAAACAAGATCCAGACGAAGCTGACGCTCAGTTATCCTTACTGCTACCCGATTGATCGTAGCGCATTGCGGTGAGCAGGCTGGTGGTGTTTCTAAGTATTTTTGGTACTCCCCGAGCAACTCTTCGGGAGGGAAAGGGGAAGCCTCGGCAGAAGGCGAGACACCGGCGTTCACAAGCAAGCCTATAACCAATGCAGTCGCGGTCATCTTCCAGCCTCCAAGGTGAACCTTCCAATCGAAAACGCCCCCTAGCCTTACAAACAATAAAACAACTAAGACGACATTGGTGATCGCCCAGGTCAAATTAACAAACGGACCTGCCACGACTAGTGAGAAAGTTTCATCCTGGCGAACCGGCCCACTCCATTTCAACTGAACAGGACGTCCACTCCAGGTAGGCAACCCCGCCCCTGTTTGGATCTTAGCATCCGGATCATGCTGAAATCGTTGCTTGCGCGGCTCATCACTGGACAAGCTATAAAGTGCTTGCTTGGACTTGTATATGTTTCTTTGATCTAATTCGGCTGGCATGCCTTCCTGATTCAGTTCTTCGATTACGGCTTCGCTCATAACCTTTGGAGCCTTAGCAAGAGAGACATATGGCCTTACGCTTGCCGTCTCTTTGAGCTGCGGGTAGAGCCCAGAACGAACCTGATCCACGGCAAAAAATATAACCACCAGCCCCAACCCCATCAGGCTGATGCGCTGAAAAAATTCCAGGATTCGCTTCGCCCGGCCTTCCTTAAAGTACCTTAAAAGCCCTATTGCGAGTAATGGCAGCACCCACGTCCATATCGGCGCCAGAGGCGCATGAAAGGTCGCCAGTAAAGTGACAGCGGCAACAGTTCCCCACAGCCAGCTAAAAATGCGCCCAAAAGCAAGCGCTATTAATCCAGCGAGAAAGACATTGAGTAAATTCCACTTTGAAACCCAGGTTGCCGAAACAAAATCGGGGCCACTAATGTGAATCGCCCGCCAGCCTGGAGGCAAATACAATTGCGCGGATACACTCTCAAAATTTGTATCCCATCCGGATACGGGCAACTGGCCATCACCCGCTGGAATACGGCTTTCACCAATAAAGTTAAGCGAAGACTGACGCACCTCGACACCACGCGCACCATTAGAAAGGCGCGTAATAAATTGTGGTTCATCACTGATCAAAGCCCGGCCAAGTTCAAACGGACTTTCCAAGGAAAGCCGCCAGTCTCGGCGCATCTCGCCCTCAATAGTGTCTTTGACCGAGTATCCCTCATTCTCAAAGTCACGCCATAGTTCGCGGCTAAGAGTCAGACGATTGCTCACTGGGGTAGGATCACCACGCTGTAGCTCCTTGAGCGTTAACGTCTGCCCTGCTTTTGCCACAAATGCTGGAAACTTCCGCCATGATTCAGGAAGCTCGGTCTGTTGTGGATCAATCTGAGGCAGGCCTGACCATTCGATCTTCCTTAGGTCGGAATGCTGCTCGATAACCCAAAGCTCTTCAAGAGGCATTTTGTCACCAGCCAGCAAAGTAAGTTCGTTTACAGGACCCGAAGCTCGAGTGCGGATATTAACAATCCAGGTTCCACGTTCGACCTGCAATCGCAGTGTACCATCTGGTTCTAACCGTGCAGGCCGATTGGAGCTTAGAAATAGCGGTTGATGATCTTGAAAAACAATGGGGCCAAGTGCCACCTCTCTTGCATTACCACCGATATGGAGTTTAATTTGTGTCTCAACTTCAAAGGGAATGCTGTCGTTTAGTTTTCTAAACACCGTGGCAGTTATAGTATCAGCCTCGCCCGTCTCCCTTTCGGCCAATTGACGAAAACGGAACCGACCCTGATGGTCAATCTCTATCCTCTCTACCTTTTGACCATCAACGGTAACACGAAGCAACCCATAGCGATCTGGCAGCTGAATATCACTCAACGCCGGCGGCAGCTCAAATGTCCCTCGCAGAACATGGTTACCGGGTTCCAAATACACAACTGGCTTATTGCGAACCTGTACCACAGGTACAGGATTCCCACCTGCAGTGACATCTGAAGGCCAAACCCGACCACCGAGAATAGAGACAGCCGTTTCCATCTTATAGACAGTAACAGGCAGCTCAAATGTACCCTGCTGACCCGTAATAGTAATCGCTAAGTCACCGGTAAAATAACACTCACGCTTACCTTCCTGAGCCACCGGCGGCACACAATCGACGTTGGAATTACGAAGCACCCAATCACGCCACTCATTGAGTTGCTGAGGAGCCGGATCGACCTGCGCATAAGTAGAAAACGTAATAAAGACCAACAATACCGTGGTCATGAATCTATTTATGTTTATCATTCTTTTCATACCAAATTATTAGTATTTCCAGCAGTGCCAATTTCGTATTTTCTTGTAATTACCGAGCTACTAATTTGAATAAGGCCTTCGATGTAAGCTTGAATATTCACAGAACGCCCGAGGACTTTCACGTTCCTAAAGAGTGCTAAAAGCATAGTAAAAACAGTGGTTTTTACTATTTTAATTTTCTATTTTACGGTGTATTTCGCAGATTCACAGGCAAGATCGTTACAATATCCAGTCCGTTTAATTCATCAAGCAGCCAAGGTAACTCCCTTCAAAATAGTTAAAACTGCTTGATGAATTAGTTAAGGATTAATTGAAAGTTCGGGCTCAGTTACGTTCAAGAACCAGAAGCTATTTCCTATATCTCAATTGATTTTTTTCAATTTAAAAGTGCCAATAGACAATGATGTTAAAAAGTGAAATCCACTTTCAAAGTCAGCATCAGCTCTTGCTGTTGTTAGCTTAGTGATCGGACTTCGAGGGTTTGTCGCTAAATTAGCTGAAGTAAAAGTAACCCCGCTGTCACTCCCTGCATCATAAGATGTAAGTTGAATCTCTATTTCTTCAACCCATTGACCATCAACAAATAAAGGTATGTTACTTACCCCAGTAAACCAGTCTGGGCTCGGAGCAATCATGGTAACAACTGAAACTAAAGGGTGATCTTGCGAGATATCAAATATGACAGATACCGATGTCAAACCTGCAGGTATCCCTTGCCCATCAATGGTTGAACCTGAATTCCCTTGGTTCTGCATATCTTCAATGTCTGATTTTAATAATCCTTTTGATCCGGTCTCAGCCATACTAACTATTCCATTCGAAGCTAAAGCTCCCACTTCAAATATTTTGACTGTACTGTTATGAGTTAACCCAATTAAGCCGGAAAAGTGCCTATTACTCGGAAAGTTCGTACTAAAATTAGTGACTGACCAATTTGTCTTAAATTCCAACTCGTATGAAACTGTTGATTCAGTTGAACCTGATGAGCTGCCACCACCACAAGCACTCAACGATATAACAACTAAATTTAAAGCAAGAAATTCAAATACTTTCATTTGACTTCACCTTTAATTCAACACACCACTAAAAAGACCCGAAAAGGTTCATTTAATTTCACTTTTATATCCGGCATAACGTTACTGGCTAACTAACCATATGAATAAGTTTGAATTCTTCTTATGTAACAGTTAACGGATGAAATAGTGATGAGGAATTTTGGGATAGCTCTTTGTTATCATGATGCCGGTGCTAAGAGAACACGACATGGATGCACTGCCTTGCACAGTGCATCAATAGTAAAACTGACTATTCTCAAACAATAGGATTACCCGACATCGCATCGATCCGATCCATTGATGGCCCTTGGTAACCACCTAAAAGAAGAGCTACAGTTTGCTCACCGTACTTATCGAACCAAAAATCACCCAGCTCTTTTAAGCGCTTAATATTTTTGGGGCTAATATCATCCATTGCGTCATCTGGTGCATTTGGCAAACCTGGCTGCGGTTTTAACTCCGCATTTACTCGAATATAATTACCAGGACGAGTTATACTCATAGCCTGATAAGAAACTACCCGCTCATCTGTAAGAACATCTAAAATGCTCCCCTTTGTAAACCACTGCAGCGCTCCCCATTTACGTGATTCGGGACCATTTATTTTTCGAGTTCGATATCCTGTACCTAGTGATAGGACACGCATTTGCTCCATTGACAAATCATTCCAAGTCCTCATTGCCTCAGCTATTGCACACATAGTAGGATTATTAGCTGTTACACCACCATCGACTAACCAAAACTCTTCATTCTTACCACCAATATC
Source organism: uncultured Photobacterium sp. (assembly GCF_947502415.1). Lineage (GTDB taxonomy): Bacteria > Pseudomonadota > Gammaproteobacteria > Enterobacterales > Vibrionaceae > Photobacterium. The sequence goes on from NZ_CANMZV010000018.1 coordinate 15,596, forward strand.
CATATTCTTTGTGGGGAAGTAAGTAGGAGCAGCACTAGACGCATCTGCAACTTCGGAACATTTCAATTTACGGTGAAGAGGCTCTGTTGATTTGATAACTACAGGTTTACGTTTCTCAATTCCATAAGTAACTACAAGGACATGTTTATTATCTGGCACATCGCCGACTCTTGCATCTTTCAGGTTGGACTTAATAACCTTCGTTTTGCCACTCGCTTCGTATTTCGGGGCATTAATCCCATCCACCTCAAACAAACCTAGATTCTCTGAAAATATCTGCTTGGCATTCTTATAACTATAAAGCTTACTGATATCGCTCACAGATAAATCGGTGGTAGCTAAAGCTAAAGCAATTAAACCACCTGTGCTCGTGCCAGCATAGAAATCCACACAATTACGAATTGATGTATTGTGATCTTTATTTAACACATTTTCTATGTGATTCAAGAATTGCGCACTTGCAGCTCCGCGAATGCCACCACCATCAATTGACAGAACAAACTTTGACATATTTTCACTCCGTTGATTTATTAGATCCTTCAAAAAATATTTTCTCAGTTAGAAATGAACTCATTTCATTAGAAATAAAGGATAGTCAAGATGATATGCAACAGAGGGAACCTGATCACAGAACAGTAATGACGAATGGCTTTACTCCAGTAACCCGGCCAAATGTTTGAGTCCGGTGCAACCACAATTATTGAAGCAGATGGTGACACCGCGTAGTTTCAAGCGGATAAGGAGCAGAAAGGTGTACAATTACACTAACTACCCTACTGTCGATATCTCATATAGCATGAAATCAGACACCAATGCGACACCGTCACAATTAAAATCTGATGAAGAACCAAAGCATTGGTTTTGGCCTTTACCTTAGCTAAACGATCAATCATCTGAACACTTATCAGTCATCTGGAAGAACTGGATATGTTCCAGATCACCAGTAAAGCCACCCTTTACAAATGGCGCCAAACCCGCGGCCTCCCCAACCCGGTTACACTAATGCCACTAAGGTGGTTACGTTCCGCAGTTGAATACTGGAAAGATAGTGTTGGTGGGAGGGAAGCGGTCATAGGGACGCTTTTTGGTAAACTCAGCTTGTGTGATCGACGCAACCCAACCATGAACTGGAAATGCCAAGCGTTGAGAATCACTCCTTAAATGGGTCATGACACCAAAGCGTTGAAATAGTATCTTACAAGAAAAGTACCAATGACTTTGTCATGAATTTCTTCTGATTTTGAAAAGCAAATTGTTTTACGCATTAATCGTTTGAGACGTGTTCTTAGTGTGAGATTTTGTCGCTCTATCCATTGCGTATAAGACTTTCCTGTAATGTGTTTAGACTCTGGCAAGTAAGACTCATAAGGCGAAAAGTTAAATGACCTCCGGCAAAGCCGGAGGCTTATTAGATGACGCACTCAAAGGGCTAAAGTAAGCGCCCAAGGCGCATCAAACTCCAAACTTCAACTGATCACGGTGGCAGTCCTGCTCTTCTTGATTTCGGATGTACGCTCGTACCATTTTCTCATCAAGACCAACGGTTGAGACAAAATAGCCTCTCGCCCAAAACGCTTCACCCGTGAAATTCCTCTGTTTCCCTTTGAAATTTCTAGCTATCGAAATAGCACTTTTCCCTTTCATGTAGCCAACTACATGTGACGCTGACAACTTGGGTGGGATACTGAGGCACATATGTACATAATCTTTCATCAAATGCCCCTCTTCGATAACTACCCCTTCCCGTCGTGCTAACTAATGGAAAACATCACCAAGGTGCTTTCTAACCGCACCAAATACCACTTTCTGTCTTTTCTTGGGAATAAAGACAATATGGTATTTACAATCCCATCGCGTATGAGACAAACTTTTATAATCTCGCATAGGTTATTCCTTCTTACTCTTGGTCGAGTTCAGAAAGTACCTTTACCGCGGTAAAGGTAAAACCTATGCGAGTCTCCCCGGCATAGCCGGGGGTTTACCCATGATTAATTATCATTACAGAAAAAACGAATTTTGAAGGGTTTCAGTAATACCAATAGTTTTAACAATGAAGCTGATGTGCGCCGACCAAATACATACGCGACAACTCGTTTGAATCTTGGCTCCCATGCATACCATAACCAACGTTGATTACTCTTTTTCCCCACGAATGACCATTGCTTATCTACTTCACAGATAAGCTGAATGTGTCTGGAATAAAAGGGAATATTTGTCACTTACTTTGGTTTGAGTTTTTTAAAGTGCGAAGTACGGTATTAAGTCCAATGTTTAGTACTCTACTGATATCCCTTACACCTGAACCGTTCATCTCCATCGTTACAACCTGTTCTTTGATGCCTTCTTTATGGGCTGTGTAGATGTAGTCGAGTTGGAAGGGTTGGAAGGTTTTCTTACAGAAGCGGCATTGAACGTCAGTTTTAACCATAGAGAAAGGACCTAAATTTACATTATAGATCCATCATCCACGCTTTGACGTCATTACCGAAGTTTTCCACTCAATGTAAAAAAGCCTGTCGCGTCTTCGTGGCGGATGGATGAGACCTACATTAACGTCAAAGGATAATGAAAGTATTACTACCGGGCCGTTGATAAATATGGCAATGTCATTGATTTTTTTACTCTGTGATAACCGTGACGAGAAAGCAGCTCGCGCCTTTTTCAATAAGGCGATAGGTCATAACGGATTACCTGAAAAGGTGGTGATAGATAAGAGTGGTGCGAACGCGTTAGCGCTACACAATATCAACGTCAATCTCTGGTTGATGGGGAAAATGCTCAACCTGGTTGAAGTGCTTCAAGTTAAATATTTGAACAACATAGTCGAGCAAAGCCACCGGAAAGTGAAAGGCAAGATGCATCAGTGCCTGGAATGGAAATCAGAGGAAGGAGCAAGGGCCACACTCGCTGGCGTGGAGCTGTGGTCGATGTTCAAAAGTGAACAGCTCGACAACCCTGATGGTTTTTCTGCTTGGGATGAATTCTACGCGCTTGCAGCCTAACTGTATCGTATGCGCCCCATAAAACCACGGGGCGGTTATTAATGTGAAAAGTTCCAGGGGAACAATGCATTGATATCCGACTCTGGCTTGGCCAACGCCTTCATGCAATGTACCAGATAGTCATACACAACCAGGCCATTGGCTTTCACCGTTTCAATGATGCTGTAGAGGACAGCACTGGCATCAGCACCGCTTGGCGTATCAGCGAACAGCCAGTTTTTCCTGTCAATAACCAGTGATTTTATTGCACGTTCGGCGCGATTGTTGTCGATAGACAGGTGGCCATCTTCTACATAGCGTATTAACTTTGGCCATTGTCCTAACGTGTACTTAATCGCTTTGCCTAACTGCCCTGAGCCAATGACTTTTTGCTTGGTCAGCCATTGGTAGAGGTCATCCAGTGCCGGTTTGGCTCGCAGTTGTCTCTCGGCCAAGCGTTCTTCAACCGTGCATCCTTTCAGATTCGTCTCCAGCGCATAGAGCTTCTGGATTTTTGCCAGTACCACATCCGCTTTACCGATTTTACCTTTCCCTTGGACTTTCTTGGCATCCATGAACTTACGGCGGACATGTGCCATGCACCCCAGATGCTCAATCGTCTTTAAGGTGTCATAAGCCTGATAGCCATCGGTTTGCAGATAGCCGGTAAAGCCCCCCAGATAGTTAGCCGGGCACGTGCCAGCCCGACTATTTTGATAGTCGAACAACACGATATTTCTGCTCACTGGCGGTGAGGCTCCCGGAGAGTCGACCCCTGAGCAGTAGACCCACATATAACACTGCTTATCTTCCTTGAGTACATTAAGGGGAGTCTCGTCAACCTGGATAACAACTTGCTGTAGCAGCGTTTGCCTGATGGCTTGGTATAACGGCGTAAAGGCATCACTGACCAGCATTGTCCAGCGTGCCATGGTCGTGCGGATCAACGCGATACCGGCTTGCTCGAAGAGAGTTTCCTGTCGATACAGCGGCAAGGCGTATTGGTATTTACCCAGAATGATATTGGCCAGCAGGCTTTCAGTGGCAAAACTTTTGGGGATGAGGCTATCCGGTGCGGGCCTCTGTACTATGCTGACCTGCTCAGCCGTTTTTTCGCACTGGCGGCAGCCGTATTTCGGCCGCACATATTCCAGCACTTTCAATTGAGCGGGGATGAACTCAAGCTTTTCACTGACATCGTCACCGATTTTATGTAACTCGCCCTGACAACAAGAGCAGACTTTTTCATCAGCTTCCAGGTCAAGGACAATACGTTCACGTCGCAGGTCTTTCGGTAACGGTTTGCGTTTGCCGCGGCGTTTTACCGTCGGCTCAGAGGCAGAAGAAACACCCACTATTGGTGTATCAGCTTCACACTCTACTTCATTAAAGAGTTCGCCCTGAGCATCGTTATAAGGTTTCAGGGATTCCGCCCGTTTGGCAAACTGACGGTCGATAGCGAGCTTAAATTGCACAAGCAGGGATAGGTATTGTGCACTCAGAGATTGCCTTTCCTTTTCCCACTCCTCACGCTCAGCCAATAGCTTCTGCACCATGGCCTGAAGCTGGCTGATATCCTGGGTTGATGGGTCAAAATCGGCGGCTTTCTTCATGGAAGTATTGCACCCAAAATGGCGAAAAAAAACACCCATCACAAGCACCATTTATGTCACCTAATTGATTGTAAAATCGTGTATTTATACAGACTTGTGGCCGACTATTGTGAAGCCTGATAGCAACCGGTCTAGCTCGGATTGTGTCAGCGTTATGACCTAATTTTTCTCGCGTACTGGCCATTTGAATTTGTCTTTTTCGAGCCTTTTATACCACAGGGCAAAGCCAGTGGTGTCCCAGTACAGTATTTTGATTTTGTCGCGTTGTTTGTTGGTAAAGAGGAACAGTGCACCGGAGTCCAATGCCAATGTCGTTTCGCTTTCAACCAGCGCTGCCAGCCCGTTAATGGATTTGCGGAAGTCGACAAAGTGGCGGTAGAGATAAATGGCTGGCGGGTTTATCAGGCCTTTCATGAATTCAGCGCCCTCATTAGGTTTGCCAGGTACACTGGCGGCGTGCCCTGAGGGATACTCAGCTCAACCTCGTTGAACGACAGTGTCATGTTAGCTGGTACCGGTCTGGCTAAGTGATACTTGGTGATGCTCTCAACGACTTGCGCCCGAACAAAGCTGCTTTCGACATTCTCACTTGAACGCTTTATCAGGCTTCTTTTTGCAGAATACGTTGAGCAAGCTAACTGATGTTGTTTGCAAAACTCTTTCAGGGTCTGTGTGCTGTTTTAATACTCGAGGATCAGCATTTGCCATTCCTTGTCAGTTCGACGTTTCGACATTCACCATATCTCCGGTTCATTAAGGGAAATATGATGATAAGCGTGTTGAAAGGTTATTTGAATGTGGTGTTCATGGAGCGCTTACGCTTATTTATAACTTTGCGACAAAACAACAGGTCTATCATCACTGATAGACCTGTTAGTTTGTCATCGTTCGTCAAAACGGGTGATAATGCTAAGAATGGCTATTTATTTAACACCAAGATGGGACAGAACCTTTGTTAGCCATTGTTTGATATCAATATTCGCTAGTTCAACAAATTTGAAAGAATAGGAATAAGTAGAATAACAGTACAGGTTTTATTCTGAATGTTATCTGGGTATGGATACGCAACACATACTTCATAAGGGTATTCCGAACCTATTAGTTGTGACTTACCTATTGAAGACGGAGAATCAATCCCTGGTGACAACGGACCAATAAACAATTTTTTAAATAACTTATCTCTCATATCGCCTTTCCATGGAATAAAACCCAATTCTGACGAATAAGAGTAATCTACAGCAGGGTAAATATTCAAAGAATTTGGAATCGGTGGGGGTGTCGTCATCCACTGGTGATTTCCATCAATATTACCAAATGCCTGTGCAACCAAGTTATATATGTCGCCCATATATTGAGAGTAATCGGTTGAGCCAGATGCTATAGCTAATTCTTCAAAATCATACTTATCTAACAAAGCGAGCTTTGCGAGCACCACTGCATTATGAGCTACAGCATATTTCGAAGGATCAAATGTACCGGATGAAGTTAAGTGCATTTCAGCCTTAACTCTTTCTGCCATGTCCGGAATCATCACTAAGCCTTTAGCCGTACTAGAGTTCTCTTGCTTTGTAAAATACTGATTTAACGACGCATCATTTACACCTTCATCAAGTAATTCAATAATTTCCTGTACTTCTGCGGGAAGAATATCAACAATCTCTTCAGCCACCTCATCCTTTAATTTATTGACAAGCTTATCAATCAACTTATTTTGTAATTCAATTAAATCTGCGGTGCTAGGCAATCCAACCGTTGCGCCAAGTGATGTTGCTTCATCAATAATTAGGATAATATTTTCTATAGATTTTTTCAGCTCAGCCTGAGAATATCTAAACTCACAGCTAGAAATTACACTAGGCACACCGATGATTTGCATATGGTAGCAGTCAAACCAAGTCGTTATGGGTTCTAGCGCACTTTCTTTTGGGTTCATAGTATTAACTATGGATTGACTCGCAGCTTTCACATAGGCTGTCATTGCCAAATCAACATCACTTCTCCAACCACGTAAGATACTCTGAATTGGTGACACGTCGGCACCTATAACCTGTTGTAAATCAAGCAAAGCATTTGCGATATTATGAACTGAATCGACGGATCTTTTTACCTCAACTCTAACTTCTTTCGTTTTTTCGATTAAATCATTTTTTAAATTTAGAGCTTGGTTTTCTAAACTTTCAGCAGCTGATAAAATTGCATTATTGGATTTAATCACTAATTTCCGTGAAGCTTCACAAAGAAAGTCAGTAACTTTTTTCTTTTTAGGTAGCCCATTCCACCCTATAACAAGTATCGTATGCTGACAAATTGATTTAGGAACTACAGTCGTTACCTCTAACAATTTCCTACGCCATTCCTGATGCTTATTCAACCAGCTTTTCTCTGCTTTTTGCATTTTATCAACGGCTGATGACAAATGAGAAAACACTTGATCGTCATATTTATTTAATCGGCTGTATACTTTGTTAGAAAACTCCTGCACATCATCAGTACCTCGATTTAGCTCATCTATCACTTTTTGGGTTTCGTTAACAACCTGGCTTGCCTCATCTGTTGACAATTGAATATCAAAATAAGCTGCTACAACCTTGGTAACAGCAACATCAATATCATGCCAAATGCCATCTTCAGCTAAACGATCAACCCCTTTTCTGAACTCATAATACGCCGCCAAATGTGACGCAGTTGGCACCTTCCAGTATTCACGTTGAACCGAATCATTATATATTAACGAATCTCTTACGAAAGTGGCATATTGATCATCAAGGGTTATTTGCTGCCACGGCGCACCAATTGCCTGCCCAAGATAATTTTTTAATGGAGGCGTGTATTTACCAATATAGCTTTCTAACACAAAATGTCTTTGCTCTACCAGAGTTTCATCTTTAAGGTCAAATATGCCACCGGCATATTGATTGACATAGGTGTGAGCAAATACATCTGCTGCAGCATGTCCCAAATAACCATAGACAAAAGCTTTTGCACTGTCATTATACGAGGATTTTGATAATAAATATTCTAGCCAGTCATTCGTTTGCCAACCTATATTATTACCATTCTCATCTTTTACACCTGGATGTATAACAGTCTGACCAACAACCACATCAGGCAGAGCATCAGGTCCAATATTCCCCATGAGGAAGTCTGATTTATTCTTTAAAATAGCGTTTTTTACATTATCATTGATTGCTATTTGTACCTCTTTGTTATCGAGCTTAAAACTCAATTTTCCATCGTCTTCAAGATCATTGATAACCTGCTGGCCAACCCAAACGTGAGTATCTACTTTAAATGCATATGCTCTTGATGACATCAGATATAATATAGGTATAACAACTATTATAAATAATTTTCTAAACACATCGATTCCTTACATTTCTTAAATTTGTGATAAATATTGGGCTAACGCCGTTTACGTACTTTCATCTATCAAGATCGCCTAATAACACTCAATCAGATTACCGAATAACATCAATGGAGATCACTTTCAGGGCAAGATTACGAAGCCGCTTGCCCCGTAAGCACTTGCGACAGGTAGACATTGTAGTGGTCAACCATTTCCGGACAGTAAGTTAAATGACCTCCGGCAAAGCCGGAGGCTTATTAGATGACGCCCTCAAAGGGCTAAAGTAAGCGCCCAAGGCGCATCAAACTCCAAACTTCAACTGATCACGGTGGCAGTCCTGCTCTTCTTGATTTCGGATGTACGCTCGTACCATTTTCTCATCAAGACCAACGGTTGAGACAAAATAGCCTCTCGCCCAAAACGCTTCACCCGTGAAATTCCTCTGTTTCCCTTTGAAGTTTCTAGCTATCGAAATAGCACTTTTCCCTTTCATGTAGCCAACTACATGTGACGCTGACAACTTGGGTGGGATACTGAGGCACATATGTACATAATCTTTCATCAAATGCCCCTCTTCGATAACTACCCCTTCCCGTCGTGCTAACTAATGGAAAACATCACCAAGGTGCTTTCTAACCGCACCAAATACCACTTTCTGTCTTTTCTTGGGAATAAAGACAATATGGTATTTACAATCCCATCGCGTATGAGACAAACTTTTATAATCTCGCATAGGTTATTCCTTCTTACTCTTGGTCGAGTTCAGAAAGTACCTTTACCGCGGTAAAGGTAAAACCTATGCGAGTCTCCCCGGCATAGCCGGGGGTTTACCCATGATTAATTAGACTTGAAAATTCGAGTGCTTTTTGTCCGCTTGAGCGCCTTACTAGCTGGCACCTTACCGAAGCTTTGTGACTCTTCTATAAACGCTATCACTTGAATCCCATGACTCGCAATTACCAATATCGTTATTAGAACTATATCCTTGTGCTGCCCTTGGGTCACAGACAGCACAGGGATATAATGCCTTAGAGTACGGCATCCACGTTTGTTTAAAATCAATATTAATAATATTCTTGGTAAGAAACATTCTTTTAATTAATGATTTATGGTTTTGTGGGCTTGTTGCAAAAAATTCAGCCTAGGCTCAGAATTCGGCGATGGCTTGCCCTCTTAGAAGGCAAGCAGCTATCCCCAATTTCACACCATTAAAATTCCAGCTCTTCTTGCTGCTTTTCAAGCTTTTCCGGATACTTCACGTATTTCCTTGTCATTTCTGAGTCGACTCCAACTATAGCCCTTTGCCCCAAAATGATTGCCCCAATAAGGCTTCTTCCGTAAATATGGAAACTGCTTGAAAATCCGAATGACTGTACGACCTTTAACCACTCCTAATAAATCAGATATCGATCTCTTCGGTGGTACTTTTACCAATAGATGAACGTGATCAGACTGAACATTCAGCTCGACTATTTGACAATCTAACCTACCGCAATATATCTGAATGCAATTGTACACTTCACTTGCAACTGCTTCAGTTAGTACGCAATAACGATATTTGGGCACCCAAACAATATGGTATTGGCAATGCCACAAAACGTACGATAATTTCTCAAATCTACTCATGTTATTGTTCCTTTCTCTGTTGTGGGGACAACAAGAAAAGTCATAACATGAGTGGATACTCCAGGCCTAGCCTGGAGCTGATTACCACGCCCACAGGACGTGGATTTTAGTTTTTATCTGAAATCAGGTTAACGTAACACCGTCACACTTAAAATCTAAAGATAAACATGAGTAATCATCCGAAGAATCACAACCAGTACCAGCCTTAGATGAGCAGTCATCACCTCAACTGATCAGCCATAAGGAAGTACTGAATATGTTCCTGATCATAAGTAAAGCCACCATTTACAAATGACACCAAACCCGCAGCTTTCCCAACCCAGTCACACTGATGCCGCTTCGGTGGTTGAGATCTACGGTTGAAGAATGGAAAGAAGGGATCGGTGGGTGTGGGAAGTGATCGAGGGAAGCGGCCGTTGGGCCGCTTTTGTAACACCTAATCGTTGAAAATCACTCTCAAACCGCATGTTATATTTGCGTGACAATTAACCACATAACAAAATATAACACCTACAACAAACTATGCTCCACTGACTAGTGGAGCATACCGAGCTTCATATCAAAACCGCCGAGTATCAACACATCGATTTATACGATTATTATGTTCACATCACAAGTATAATGTTAACACAGGAATCAGCTCTGCAATGGCAGTTCCATGAATTTTGGACTTAGAGAAATGGTAAGCAACTAGTCCATCTTTATCAAGATTCAACTTATCTTTAATTGCATCATTAATAGCCTTCTCTTGTTGATATAAAACACGATCGGTTTTTTTATCTAGTTCAGAGTCTAAGAAGTATGTTGTAATTTCTGATAATACTTTGAATATAGCGTCATTAGTGAGGTCATCTGTCAATACCGTTGACGCAGCTAATGAAATCAAAGCACTTTCATTCATAAAAATAAAGTCCTCAATCGCACGGTCAAAGTGAAAAGCTGCTAGGTTAATACTCATATCAAACGCAGAGTTATTCATGTCAATAATATTAGAAATAGAGGTAATTAGCCCAATATCACTTACATCATAACCAATCTTAACATTAGAATCTCTTGCTACAAGTCTGAAAACAGGTTGTAAAACTAGAATATATTCATTAGGTGTTTCAATTACTTTGGCATTTGTTGTTAGCCCTGCAATTATATCAAACTGAACACTTCCGAAGAAATCCATATCAAAATGGTCTTTGTATGTTGCATACTTAGCGCACTTCCAAGGCTTCAATGGATTATGTGCTAAGCATATCCCTCTATTTTTTATATATCCATCACCATCACCGCTAGCACCTGCATTTAGATAAAATCGTCCAATATAAGGGTAAAAAATATCATCAACAGCTAAACCATCGTTATTAACGCTTATTGATGTGTCGCCATTTACACGTAAAAGAACATCAGTTTTAGTAACAAATGTTTTACTGCCAAATTGTTTTTTACCTGACCAATAATCCCGTTTAATTAAGGCATTATCACCAATATATGGAGATACCTCTGCTAGCTTCGATATCACCTTTTTCTTTATTTCATAACAAAGGCCTTTTTGTAGCCATGGTATTTTACTACAATCTTCTACGTTAAATTGTTGTACTTCTGATTCAACCAGATTGAAATGTTGAATCATGTCATTAACTGTATAGACTTCAGATTGACAATACCCAGATATAAAGAACAACATTATACTTAAGCAATGACTTATTTTTTTTACCATTAAAGACTCCAAATATTTGGGCAACGATACCCCGTCGGCCAACGCATCTCGAACAATCTTTTTTGGCATTAAACCTCAATTCCATACATTATCATAAATTGATGAATAGAAATACCTTTTTGAAATTAGTCTTGATTTTTAGCCATGCTCTCAGCCTCATGAAATCACTTACATTAAGTATATTTTAAAGAGCTAAGTATTAGGGGTAATTAAATTTATATTTAAATAATCCAACTCACCTTCCCGAAGCAGCTCGGTGAAAAACCATTAGATAAGTAGACCTACATATCCAATAGTTTATTTAGATTACAGGCAACTTTGAAACCTTTGCATGGATTAATTCTGGATAACCATGCTGATCACATGTTTCAACGTAGTAGTTCACTCTTTTTCCAGTGGTGAATGCTGTAAGGATAAGCGAATATAGTTCAGAAGAAACCTTGTTTGACTTTTTTAAGGCTATCATATCAGAGCGTTGGCAATTGCTTGGATTCACCATCTTTCCAAAGCGGAAATAGATTGTTCCGTCAACATTATTATTGGTGTGTGGATAGATCTCCAACACCTCAGTACCGCCACTCCATATGGCCGCACTTATACTTGAAGATGTCATTATTAAAAATAACACTGATATAACCTTCACTATTTTCAAAATATTTTTCCTCCTAATTTTGCAATATAACAAGTTATTATATAAAATAAGATTCTTCTAAGGCAAGTAGCAATTTCACAGTTCCTTATACATCAAAAGTATTCTAAAAAGTTAAACTTGAACAATGAAACGGAAAACAAGCGCCACATTACCTACATTTAAGACATATCGCCACCATCAGAACTAACACCCTGATAGACATTATTTATGTTATTTAATACCAACTCTAGTTAAATGACCTCCGGCAAAGCCGGAGGCTTATTAGATGACGCACTCAAAGGGCTAAAGTAAGCGCCCAAGGCGCATCAAACTCCAAACTTCAACTGATCACGGTGGCAGTCCTGCTCTTCTTGATTTCGGATGTACGCTCGTACCATTTCCTCATCAAGACCAACGGTTGAGACAAAATAGCCTCTCGCCCAAAACGCTTCACCCGTGAAATTCCTCTGTTTCCCTTTGAAATTTCTAGCTATCGAAATAGCACTTTTCCCTTTCATGTAGCCTACCACATGTGACACTGACAACTTGGGTGGGATACTGAGGCACATATGTACATGATCTTTCATCAAATGCCCCTCTTCAATAACTACCCCTTGCCGTCGTGCTAACTAATGGAAAACATCACCAAGGTGCTTTCTAACCGCACCAAATACCACTTTCTGTCTTTTCTTGGGAATAAAGACAATATGGTATTTACAATCCCATCGCGTATGAGACAAACTTTTATAATCTCGCATAGGTTATTCCTTCTTACTCTTGGTCGAGTTCAGAAAGTACCTTTACCGCGGTAAAGGTAAAACCTATGCGAGTCTCCCCGGCATAGCCGGGGGTTTACCCATGATTAATTAATTTTATATATGGTCCATACAGTCCATAATATCAAAATATACTTTTTTCTGACATTTTTGCCGCAAGCAATGAAGCCTATATTTGCAAGTCACTTTTCAAATATAGCTCGAGGCTGCAGAGTGGGTTGGATGACTTAGTTAAGTTACAAACCTGGATTATGAATCATAAAGTAATGAGGTTTTGGTGCTTTATAGTATGTAGGCAAGGAAGCGCAAGTACTTCCATCCTCAACTTGGTAGTGCACAGTCACATTAAGATTGTTTTTGACAGCTGTTGCCGCATACGATGCCCAAAGTGAGCAAGTAACGGTGTCTTCACCTTTTGTGTTACATATTCTAGTCCAACTATTATGCCATTCCCCTTTAATATTCACAGAACCCTCTTGGTCAATATATACATTTTTTATCTTTCCTGCGCAGTATAAATTTGTTGCGTTTGCAACACTTGATACTGATAAAAGCAAAAAGAACATGAAATACTTCATTTTTTACTCCGTTAAATATAGCACTTAAAATAAAATGAGACTTACTGAATCAACAAAACTCACGAACTCAACATCATAACCACCGACTAAATTAAGTGATTTTAACATTTCATGTGACTAATAATTCGACATTTCCAATAGGTACATAACTCGAGAAAATCGTGTATGCAGTTAAAGCCCGCCAATCTCAGGTCGTGATGCCAACTTGGTGATTTGAACTATAGTTTAGTTAAATTACCTCCGGCAAAGCCGGAGGCTTATTAGATGACGCTCTCAAAGGGCTTAAGTAAGCGCCCAAGGCGCATTAAACTCCAAACTTCAACTGGTCACGGTGGCAATCCTGCTCTTCTTGATCTCGGATATAAGCTCGTATCATTTCCTCATCAAGACCAACGGTAGAAACAAAGTAACCTCTTGCCCCAAACGCCTCACCTGTGAAGTTTCTGGCTATCGATATAGCATTTTTTCCTTTCATGTAACCAACTACATGTGAAAATGACAACTTGGGAGGAATACTGAGGCACATATGTACACAAATGCCCCTCTTCGATAACTATCCCTTGCCGTAGTGCTAGCTCATGAAAGACATCACCAAGATGCTTTCTAATCGCACAAAATATTACTTTCTGTCTTTTCTTGGGAATAAATACAATATGGTATTTACAAACCCATCGCGTATGAGACAAACTTTTATAATCTCGCATAGGTTATTCCTTCTTACTCTTGGTCGAGTTCAGAAAGTACCTTTACCGCAGTAAAGGTAAACCTATGCGAGTCTCCCCGGCATAGTCGGGGGTTGACCCATGATTAATTATTTATTACTCCACCCAAACTTCAGAAATATTCGGATACCCTCCACTACAACCCAAAAGAGCCAATCGAACTTTATTACCTGTAGCATAAGCAGTTAACAAAGCTGATATCATGTTTTTATGATATGCAGTTTCACCTTGTGACAAGTATATATAATCCGTGTTAGGGCAATTACCAGGATTGCTAGCATCTTGCTGTGTTATTAATATTCTATTTGACTGAATTCTAATTTTCTCAACTTTTCCTGCACTCCAACCATCATACGCTAAGACTTGAAAGCTAATAACGCTTAGAATAACTAGTAACACTTTTCTCACAATTAAATCACTCTTCAATCCAACAACATTCTATTCAGCTAAGAAAGTTAGCATATTTCCTTTATAACCGAAAATACAAAGAAGATTAACGCACCATGTCCATTGTTATTGTCATCGACTGACTTATTGCGCATCTTCAGCGCCGATATGAAAACATATGATATTCACTCTGTAAACAGCTAAACCGTGATCTGTGCCTAAATATCCTGTCATTTTTTTGCATGCAACTCATACCCTTCCCTCTTCTCTTCCAATCAATCGTGCTTGTTGTACACAGTCAGTACCCCATCACTCGTGGCCTAATTTTCTCTACTACGTGTGGCATTACCCAAGTTCTGAAGCTCTCGTTGAGAATGAGCGCCTGAAATCGTGAGTACGCCAGTGTTCTAGAGGAAAGCTGGATATAACGGTTGGCTGCTGCAATGCTGATTGGTTTAATGAGGTCTTGCCAAGGAAATAAGACACCGTCATAGGTTTCCATTACACCTTCTAAAATAGCCCGAACTTTGATCGGCGGAGGTCTGCTTAGTTCCTAGGGTACAGTGCGGATTTAGGTTGCTGGAAAAAAATAATCCGCAACCATCAGGCAATGGTCACTGATTGTAAATCCATAACTAATTTTTCCAAAATGGCATTCAGACATTTCTCTGTACGTTTTGAAGTAGCTCTTCATAGCGTTCTTCATTTAGATCGGTAAATTGTCGGCCATCTTTCTCACACTGGCGAGCACCATACTTAAAAGACAGCCCCCCCAGATTTACCAAGCGGCTGCTGAGTATCAACAGTTAAGATTCTGATCCCCCGTCCTCCCCATTCTTTGTTATCATGATGTCAGATAACAGTTTTCCCCTGTGTGAATATAAAAATGAGTAACAACCAAAACCAGCCAACACTTTTCTGGTTAGACTACGAAACCTTTGGTGCCAATCCGGCGACTGACCGCCCTTGTCAGTTTGCGGGCGTGCGTACTGATATGGATTTAAACATCATCGGTGAGCCTCTGGTCATCTACTGTAAGCCGCCGATTGACTACCTGCCTTCACCGGAAGCCTGTTTAATTACGGGGATTACCCCGCAGGAAGCCCACGAGAAAGGTTTATCTGAACCGGAGTTTATTGCCCGCATTCACGAAGAGCTGTCTAAGCCGAATACTTGCGTGATTGGCTATAACAATGTTCGCTTCGATGATGAAGTTACCCGTAACACCCTATACCGTAACTTCTATGACCCGTATGCATGGAGCTGGCAGAACAGTAACTCGCGTTGGGACTTGCTGGATATTATGCGTACCTGCTATGCATTGCGCCCAGAGGGAATCAACTGGCCAAATAACGAAGAGGGGCTGCCAAGCTTCAAACTTGAGCACCTCTCTGTTGCCAACGGTATTGAACACGCCAATGCGCACGATGCGATGGCTGATGTTTACGCAACTATCGAGTTGGCAAAACTGCTTAAACAAAATCAACCTAAGCTGTTCAACTACCTGTTCAGCCTGCGTCACAAACGCAAGTTGCAGGAGCTGATTGATATTGTCGAGCTAACACCGCTTGTACACGTATCAGGGATGTTTGGTGTTGAATGTGGTAACACCAGCTGGATTGTGCCGATGGCGTGGCACCCGAGCAACAAGAACGCCGTTATCACCGTAAACCTGGCGATGGACCCGACACCGCTTCTTGAGCTTGATGCCGACGAACTACGCGAAAGGCTTTACACCAAACGTGCTGATCTGGCTCCGGACGAACTGCCTGTTCCGGTTAAACTGGTGCACCTAAACAAGTGTCCGGTACTGGCTCCGGCGAAAACACTGAAGGCAGAAGATGCCGAACGTATTGGAATCGACCGCGAACAATGCCTCAAGCACCTGCAAATCCTGAAATCCCATCCGGAGGTCAGAGAGAAACTGCTTGCGCTGTACAACGTCGATCGTGAATTTGAGCCGCATAACAATGTCGATGCCATGCTATACGATGGCTTCTTCTCTAATGCCGATCGTTCAACGATTGATATCATTCGTGAAACCTCAGCAGACGAGCTACCAAAGCTGGAACTGAACGTTGATGATAAGCGTATCAAGCCACTATTGTTCCGCTATCGCGCGCGCAATTTCCCGATGACGCTGGATTTCAAAGAGCAGCAGCAATGGAAATACCACTGCCAGGATTACTTCGAATCTAACCTGCCAGCTTATATGGAAAACTTAGAATCTACTGCGCTGCTTCATCAATCTGATGAAAACAAGATGAAAATCCTTAAGGCAGTGTTCGATTACGTCAACAACCTTGTATAGAAAACTGGAAATTTAGCCGGCTTATCATTCCTGTTTCAGTGTCTGATAAGCATCAGTAAATATTGATGTATTTTTCAAGCCCTCTGGCACTCACTACCAGGGGGCTTTCTTTTGAGACATTATCCTCCCGTAACGGTTTGAACTTAGCGTTATTGCCAACAACACTTATAACTGTGGTGATAAATCAAGTATCAGATTTTATTCAATTCAGCTTGGCAAACAGACTCCATAAGCAAAAGAAATCATGTTGTATGCCTGTTAGAATTTAAGTGGTTGATATGACGACTAAAGCATTAACACGTTGCTATCGCTTTGAAAATGTGGACTTCGAGCCCGATCTACACTTGCTGGTATGGCGGGACAATACCGAAACGACACTGACAGTCCATGAATCTCGCTTATTAGAAATCCTCTGCTACTCTGCCGGAGAGGTTATTAGCCCCCAGTCACTCTATGACAAGACTTTCATCCAATTGGAATCATGCGAAGAGAGTGGCAATAATTGTGATCTCAATATCCTACTCAGATCTCTCAGTCGCAAGCTCGAATGTGGCAACGGCGATATGGCGATTCCCATTGAAGTGATCAGTCGGTACGGTTTTCGGGTACCGTTACCTGAAAAAACATGCCGATTAGTACATGACTCTGACAAGCAACCCAAGCTCAGCAACCAAACCACACGCAAACCCTATAAACGTTCTGTTGCCGAACACATTGTTAAACACAGCCTGATGCACAAATTTTCTGTACTGTTACTGGCCGCAGCCGGCATTGGAATACTGATCGTATCAAACCTCTAACACTGCAAATTTGAAAACAAATTTTGTGGACTGGATCACACAGAAACTATTTTGTATGATGAATGAGTCTCTTCACTAGGAATACAGGCTCATGGCGTATCTACGTTCCTTTTCTATCATCTTTCTTTGCCTGCTTGCAGGTAAGGCTTTCCAACATCTTACCGGCATAGCAATACCCGGCAGTATCATCGGTATGCTACTTCTGTTTTTCACTCTCGCTATCGGAGCTGTACCTCCTCGCTGGGCTAAAGAAGGCTGCAACCTGCTTATCCGTCACATGGCTTTGCTCTTTGTACCTGTCGGCGTCGGCCTTATCAATTATCTCGATTTAATCTCTGCCAACACCTTACCAATTTTATTCAGCACTATCGGCAGCAGTCTGGTCGTATTCATCGTTATCGGTTTAGCTACACATTACAAGGAAAAACAATGATCTGGCTGGTTACCACCCTAGTCGTCTTCTATGTATCCCGATTAGTTTCAAAACGCTTACAGCACCCAATTATCAATCCATTATTAATCTGCCTGCTGGTTATTATCCCTTTGCTGATGTGGCTGCATGTTCCATATGAGACCTATTTTGAACAAAATAAATGGCTGAACAGCCTGCTTGAACCTGCGGTAGTTGCACTTGCCTTCCCACTTTATGAACAGCTGACCCAAATCCGTCAGAAATGGAAAATCATCTTCACTACTTGTCTCACCGGAAGTGTGCTGTCGATGATCACAGGCTCATCTATTGCGTTAATGCTGGGTGCTGATCCACAACTAACCGCCAGTATCTTGCCAAAATCAGTAACGACACCGATTGCGATGGCTGTATCTGAGCAAATTGGCGGGGTACCGGCTATTGCGGCCATTATGGTAATCATTGCCGGGTTATTCGGTGCCGTATTAGGCTATCCGCTGTTTCGCGCCTTGGGCATTGAAGCTTCTATTGCTAAAGGATTAACGATAGGTACCGTCTCTCACGCCCTTGGAACGGCTAAAGCCGCGGAAGAAGATTTACAGGAAGGAGCATTCAGCTCATTGGCACTTGTGATCTGCGGCGTAATGACTTCGATTCTGGCTCCGGTGCTGTTTCCAGTAATTTTAATGGTATTTAGCTAAGTGCTCGAAAACACCGTCTGTGCCGGTAATCGAATACAATGTTAACTTATTGATAAATAAAGAGGTGAATTTCAAAATCTGTGTGACACCACTCTCATTTATGTAATAGCTGCAACAGCTATTACGTAAGTGTGATCAATATCACACATGAAATTCATCTCTAAGCCTACAATGTTTCTCCATACACAATACGGAGTGACAACTCATGCATACTAAAGTAATGGATGCTTTAGGCGCTTTACCATCTGATCTGGCAACTGCACTTAAGCCTGTTCTGGAAGATGCGAACTTTGATGCAACATTGAGCCCTGAAGTTTTCAACCAATTACTCGCTAAAACGCATATGACAGACAGTGAGTTACGTGTTGCTCTTCTCCCAGTTGCCGCAGCTTATTCCGTTGCTCCGATTTCTAATTTCTATGTTGGTGCAATTGTCCGGGGTGAAACGGGTCGTCTATATTTTGGTGCTAACATGGAATTTGTCGGCGCTTCGCTATCTCAAACCGTTCACGCAGAACAATCGGCCATCAGCCATGCTTGGGTGAAAGGCGAAACCGGTATTAAAGACATCACCATCAACTACAGCCCTTGCGGCCACTGTCGTCAGTTTATGAATGAACTGACAACGGCAAAAGAGCTAGTCGTCCAGTTACCGGAACGTGCAGCCAAAAAGCTTCAAGAATACCTTCCTGAATCATTCGGCCCGGCCGATCTGAATATCACTGATGCTCTTCTTACCAAGGTTAACCACGGCCTTAAAACAGAGGCAGCTGAAAAACTGGTTCAGGTTGCCTGCCAAGCAGCTAATACAGCTCACGCTCCTTATACCAAGAACTTCAGCGGTGTTGCACTGAAAGCTAAAGACGGTAAAACCTTCGTTGGTATGTATGCAGAAAATGCTGCATTCAACCCTAGCCTTCCACCGCTTCAGGTTGCACTAATCAACATGAACATGTCTGGTTACGCGCTATCTGAAATTGAAGAAGCTGCACTGGTTGAATGTTCAAACAGCACAATCAGCCATCTTGCTGATACGCAAAATACGCTTGAAGCCCTTAACCCGGATGTACCGCTAACGTATGTAGCTGCATAACGGCTCTACTTCAACAATATTGAATTGAAAACCGCCTGAGGGCGGTTTTTCTTTTTAAATCAGTTTCATCCTTATTCCGGCAAGAGTATGATGCTGTAAGTTTGTCTCAGTATTTAGTTTGTCAATTATTCATGTCCCATCAACATAATCCAATCCAGGGTGCCAGCTGGATGCTCACCGCAGGCCTTGCATTTGCCATTGTGAACAGCCTTGCCCAATACCTAAGCGTAATGCTTCATTTGCCATCGACGACAGTTGCTCTGTTCCAATACTTTATCGCCCTGATTGCTATATTCCCGTGGCTTAAAACGCTTGGGCTGCGCCATGCATTACAAACAAAGCATTTTGGTATGCACTGCCTGCGGGTATTTTTGTCTGTTATTGGTATTCAGCTCTGGCTATGGGCTCTCGCCTATCCTGTGCCAATCTGGCAGGGTATCGCGCTACTGATGACCTCTCCTTTATTTGCAACCATTGGTTCTGGTCTGTTTTTGAAAGAAAAAGTAGGTGCGGCCCGCTGGATTGCTACACTCGCAGGCTTTATCGGGGCGATGATCATTCTGGAGCCGTGGGCTGACGGATTTACCTGGGCAACATTGCTACCGGTGGGTGCCGCTTTCTTCTGGGCATGTTATTCACTGATGGTGAAGAAGATGTCGGTTCACGATTCACCAACAACGATGGTGGTATACCTGTTGCTGCTGATCACGCCGTTCAACATCTTCCTGGCTGCACCTGAATTGACGATTCCTAATCAGGGACTAACCTGGTTGCTACTGCTTGGTGCTGGTTTACTGACAGCACTGGCACAATGGGCTATTGCCAAGGCCTATGCTGTTGCAGATGCCTCATTCGTCCAGCCTTTCGACCATGCAAAACTGCCTTTGAACGTATTGGCTGGCTGGTTGGTGTTTGGTTGGGTTCCACCAGGTCGCCTTTGGCTTGGAGCGGCAATTATCATCACCTCAGTTGCTTTCATTACCCAATGGGAAAACCGAAAAAAGGCAACTGCTTAAATAAAAGCTAGAAGTTAGAAAGAATCTGACAACTTTACGATTTCCACCGCTGTAAACAGTGTCTCGGGGATGAAAAAGGCGAGGAACGATGTGTATAACACTCACTCCTCGCCTTTTCTATATCTATAAACTAATCGTTAGAATCGGTAACGGACACCCACCGCACCTTCAAGCTCTAAATCGACATCTTCAACGACATAAAGTGTCGGCCCAACTTCACCATATAGTTCTACCTTGTCTAATGGTACCTGAAAACCAACACCTGAGCGCACACCCAATTTATCGTCTTTATCATCGACATACTGCGCACCTACAAAAGTGTACATGCTATCAAGCTCAGGTTTGCTAACCAGTGTTCCCAAATTGAATGTCTTATCGACAGCGACGCCGAATTCATCAATACCCAGAGAGAAACGCAAATCATTTTGCTTATATTGAATTCCGCTCATTGGACTACCAAAAAAGACACCTGCGCTCTGCGAGGCTTGTGCCACCATTGAAACTGTCAGAGTTAGAGCTAATCCAAATAGTGTTTTTTTCATCATAGTGATACTGCTGATAACAAGTAATAGCCATAATTTAACTGGAAAAAACGCCAGGCTCGATAGTCGTAAGTCAATCATGACATAACTTTGACAAATCCTAAGCTGCAAACTAACAACACTTCGATATAACGTTTTCCGATACCTCTGTCCTAAGTCTTACAATAGTCTTTGAACAACAAAAGGCAAACGTTTGCTCGAGCATCTGAATCCTGTATGATCCGCATCAGTAATCAACACTCACCGTAAGGAAACTCGATGATAGGTTCAGCTACTCGCCCAGATGCAACCCGTATTCTATTACTCGGCTCCGGAGAGCTAGGAAAAGAAGTCGCGATAGAGTGCCAACGCTTAGGTCTTGAAGTAATCGCTGTTGATCGCTACGCAAATGCACCTGCCATGCAGGTAGCACACCGTAGTCATGTTATTAACATGCTTGATCCTGAAGCCTTGAAACAAGTTATCAAGCAAGAACAGCCACACTATGTAGTCCCGGAGATTGAAGCCATTGCCACTGATACACTCGTCGAGCTTGAAGCTGAAGGGGTGAATGTTATACCTACAGCCAATGCCGCCAAACTGACGATGAATCGCGAGGGTATCCGCCGGCTGGCAGCCGAAACTTTGAGAATACCAACCTCCCCTTACGAATTTTCAGACCAATATGATGATTTCGCGGCCTCTGTAGAGAGAATCGGTACACCGTGTGTCGTTAAACCTATTATGAGCTCCTCGGGTAAAGGTCAGAGTGTTATCAAATCACCAGCAGATATTGAATCTGCATGGCAGTATGCGCAAGAAGGTGGTCGCGCCGGCGCTGGCCGGGTTATTATTGAAGGATTTGTAGAGTTCGATTATGAAATCACGCTTTTGACTGTCAGGGCTATTGACGGTGTTCACTTCTGCGCACCAATTGGTCATCGCCAGCAAGACGGCGACTATCGTGAATCATGGCAACCTCAGGCAATGTCAGAAGCCGCACTAAAAGAAGCTCAGAGCGTTGCAGAGAAAGTTGTGAATGCCCTCGGCGGCTACGGTCTGTTTGGGGTCGAGCTGTTTGTTAAAGGCGACGAGGTATTATTCAGTGAGGTTTCACCACGTCCTCATGATACCGGGATGGTCACTCTGATATCACAGGACCAGTCTGAGTTTGCACTCCATGTACGTGCATTCCTTGGCTTACCCATTCACTCTATTACCCAGTATGGCCCTTCGGCATCGGCGGTTATCCTGCCGGACGGTATTTCAGATAATGTGCGTTTCGATCACCTTGCTGTTGCGCTGGCGCGTCCGCAAACTCAACTTCGTCTCTTTGCCAAGCCAGAAATCAACGGTCGCCGTCGCCTTGGTGTTGCCCTTGCCCGCCGCGATAATATCGTTGAAGCAATCAGTGATGCCATTGATACCGCATCAGATGTAAAAGTGATGCTTTGACACATTACACCTGCCAACACATTGCACCCGTCACACTCAAACGTGACAGTGTCACCCAACTTAAAGTAAAACAATACGACATCAAACAAAAAGGAGCCTACGCTGGCTCCTTTTCTTTATGACGTTTATTTACCACTCGTTAAGCAAATACTATGAGCTAGCAAGCTCAATCAACCAGGCTTCTTCAGCAAATCGAGATAACCCACGCTGACGACGAGGGTGTGATTCATCTGCATCATCACGCTCCAGGGCGGTGATCTTACAGCCTTCAAACAGTTGCTCAACTTCTTCTTTGGATACACTAAACGGAGGACCATCCATTTCAGCCTGCGGATAATCCAGGGTGATCAGCAAAATACGGCCACCAGCCTTAACCAAAGACAATAAGCGATCAGCATACATCTGACGCATGGATTCTGGCATCGCAATCAGTGCAGCGCGATCATACACAACATCAACAGGTTCAATTTGCACGGCAAAAAAGTCACCACAATGAATTGTAATTTCATCCAGTTCATAAATCGCCTGACCATTCCCCAATGATATTACTGTCGGAATATAGAACATCTCGGAGAAAAATGCCCTGACCGCAATATCACTCAGCTCGATGCCGATGATTTTGTTATGTTTCTCGGCAAGCCAAGTCATATCAAGTGACTTGCCACACATAGGAACCAATACGGTATCTTCGCGCGCAGCATGCACAGCTGGCCAGTGCTTGGTCAGCATAGGATTAATATCATTGAGATGAAAACCAATACGGTTTTCGGCCCAACGGCTATGCCAAAATTCTGCATCCATTATCTTAAATCTCTTTTCTGACTTTATTCCTACCAAACTGAATAAATGTTTGATCAACCTATCCAGAAAGGTCTGTTTTTATAGTCCGGATATCTGACCATAGTTTAGAGCGCTGATCCAGATCTAATCTATAAACGCAAAAAAGGATGCCGAAGCATCCTTAGTCTAACAACCCCGCTTTATCAAAATAAAGCTAGGTTAAAAATATGTTCTTCAATTTTTCTTTATGAGAGTAATTGAACAAACGATATAAACAGTCCTTATGAAATGCGGAACAGTTTAATCGAATCACGGCGTACAGTTACACCGCGGAAAGTAACAGGTTCCAGCAACGTCATTAGCTGCTTAGAAACAAAAAACTTACCGCCGTAGCTACGATCACCACCACGATTTACCCAATCTGCAAATTCATCTGCCAAGCTGAACATAGAGTTTCCAACAAGCAGAACTAGGACTTTGGCGACTTCACTGTCATTCTGTTTATTAAACTCCGCGTCACGAACTTTTTTACGGTATTCGTCGACAATTCTTTCTAGGCACTCAAATCTGCTCATATACACCACCACAAAAAAAGAGGTGCGGATACTACTGCTCATACCCAATGAAATCAACCCATGATGGGGGATTTATTGAGATAAAAGTGGTTATTTTTTCATATTCATAACAACTTTCTGCAATTTTGTCATATAAATCACGATTTAGATCATGTTTTGACGTCTTTTTTATAGCTATATTTTAAATGTACGTTTGAGCAGTTTCAGTATGAATTGTGCTGTAGAGAAACCATTATGACCCATTCAGATAAGACAATTATTCTATTCGGCAGCCTCAACACCGAATTTCGGACTATCGAGGCGATGATAGAAATCTATTGCAAAGATCATCATAAAACCCCGACTCTCTGTAAGCAGTGTTCTGATTTCCTCGAGTATGCGTTTACCCGGTTAGACCGCTGTCCCTATGGCGAGGCAAAACCGACTTGTCGAGTTTGCCCTATCCACTGTTACAAAGCAGATTGCAAAGAACGGTCCCGGCAAATTATGCGCTATTCAGGACCAAAGATGTTGTTCAAGCATCCCATTCTAGCCGTTCGCCACTTGCTTGCAGAAAGACGTCCGATCCCGGAAAAACCTGCCGCAGGTGCATCTAACCGCCACAAACGAAAAGCACTTGCTTCTAAAAGCTAACGAGCTAATAACCGATTCAATTACGGTAATAATCCACAACTTGCACTTTTGATGGTTCCACGTTGCCCGGCACATCCAAGCTAAAGCTATTCTCACCTTTCATTGTTACCGATGAAGATAGCTCACCAGCAACGCTCACTCCTTCGATTTTGCTAAAACGCCGGGATATGTCGTAATGCATATTTACCGTAACACTCGCTTCTTTGTTTGCGGCAAGTTCAAACTGGCAAATACCTGTCGGACAATACACATCCACTTGGCCTGGTTCACTCACAACAATCTTTTCAACGTTTTTCACCGGGGTTGCTGTCAGTTGAAACTCCTCACCGCAACCTGGTAGTAACATCAGAACAGCACCGACCAGCAATATCTTATTGCTCAGTATTCGCAACACAAGCAGTCTCCTTTTTAATACAGCGAGTTCAATACAGCAAATAGCAGACAATTCCGAGCTCAAGCCCTCTATGCGCTAACTTCTAAACAGAATCCCCTTCTTTTGGCTTAACCAAGGAACCATAGCAAGCATCTTGTTTTTAGAAGGTTTTTTCTGTTAACTCTTGCTAAAAGTAGAATTCTATTAACTGGTTTTACCAAAAATTTCGCTCGTATATTTCATAAACGCGACAATTACCGCGACCAATCCCATCTACAATCTTTTGACTTATAAATTAGACATTGACGTAACACTAACTAGTTCAACGGATAAGTCTATGAACAATAATATCTCAACGGCTAGATTTACCATCCCATCGGAACTTAGCCGTCACTTTAAGTCATCATTACTCTACAGAACATTCACTATTACTTTCACAATAGCGATTATCAGTCTGGCAACAATCATGACACCTGATGTTCATGCAAACGCAAACAATGAGAAATGGCTCAAACCGCATAAACTCTTAAACAAGGAGCAAATTGAAAAACAACTACCTTTCTATCCATCCAGAGCATCCACTAATGGGCACAAACTAACCCCCGATATGTTCGAAGATTCCAAAATCTGTCAAGGTTGCCATAACGAAATCTACCAACAGTGGGAACGCTCCGTTATGGCAAATTCATGGGAAGACCCGATCTACAGAGCGTTATACAAACGAGCAAGTGCCGCAACAGATGGTAAAGTCGACAATTTCTGTGCCGCCTGCCATAGCCCTATAGGCATGACCAGCATGAATGCCAACGCCAGTTCATTCGACACAGATAAGCATATCCCCGGCGTTAATTGCGAAGTGTGCCATAACATTGTCGGTATTGCCGGCAGTGATAACGGTGCCTATATCCTGTCTCCGAACAAAGACAAACACGTTAAGCTCGGCCCGCGAACCGATGCCAACTCCCCTTACCACAAAACCGAATATTCTGATCTGCATACCAAATCTGAGTTCTGTTCGGTCTGCCATAATGTCTCGCATCCCTTCAACAGTACACCAATTGAGCGCACTTATGATGAATGGCAAGAAAGTGCTTACAACGAGAAAGGGATCCATTGCCAGGATTGCCACATGACTCCCGGCCCTGGTCGAAATATAAATCCGGGTAAATCGGCTGTTATGGGTAAAGAACGTAAGCACATTTACTCCCATGAATTTACCGGCGGTAATTCCACCCTTCATCAATACTTCGATGATCCGGACAGTGCTGAACTTGCGCGAGAAATGCTTCGCTCTGCTGCCACAATGGAGTTTATTGAGCTCCCCGAAACCCTTGTAGCCGGAGAATTAGCAACAATCAAAATCAAGGTTGCGAACGTTGGAGCCGGACACAAATTACCTACGGGCTTCCCCGAAGGAAGGGAGATCTGGATTGACTTTAAGGTTAACTCAACTGAACAAACGCCAATCTACCGTTCCGGCGCAATTGTTGACGGCCATACCGAAAAAGGAACCCAGAGTTTTAAAGTCACGCTGGGAGATGCCAACGGTAATGTGGTTGATCTCAATGTATGGGAGGTCGACAGAATACTTTCGGATACCCGGATCCTGCCAAACGGCTATTCAATCGTTGTTTACACCTTCTTGGTGCCTGAAGATATCTCTGGAAATGTAACTCTGGATGCAACCTTGAACTATTGGCCGTTCTCGCAAAAACTGGTTGATGAACTTCTTGGAGCAGGAAAAATGACTGTCGATATAGTCAACATGACTTCAACCAAAGTCAAACTACCAGTTTCGGAAGAAAAAGCGGACAAGGCATTAGCCATGAAGAGATTGCAACAAAATCAGTAGCAAAAAATGTTCACTTATGTACAAAAAATGGAAAGCGCCAGCCTGGCTGGCGCTTGTTATTTAGTGGGTGGCAGCTACATCCTGACCAGATTCCAGCTCCTCCAGCTCCTCGCCTTTGCGGATAAGCTTGGCGATAACCTTAGACAGCATGAGCGTAACAACAGCCATTACAACAGCTAGCATGGCTAGATTGTAGAAGTAACTGGCATAGACACCTTCGATGATTTCCGGTGTTAGCACCTGATCTTTCGGCAAAGCAATTTTAGTTGAAATTACCGCAGCCAAAATGCCACTGAGTGATAACGCCACAGAACGCAAGCCAATAGCAAACGCTGACAGATAACGTGGCACCATTTCGAAAATGAAACCTGCACCCAATGCACCGACAATCAATTCAGCCAGTGACTGGAAGAAGTGAACCCACAAAATCCAATCTGCTGCAATTTTACCGTCTTCGCCTACAAAGCTGGTTGAAAGGCCAAGCAAACCAAATGCAACAGCACTGAAAACAAAAGCCGCAGCAAATTTAGTCGGAATAGATGGAGAGAAACCTTTTCTCTCAAGCCATCCGTAGACATAAATCACTGGAGCACCAAGGATGAAACACCATAATGGGTTAAATGCCGCATTCGATTCTGGTCGAATAGGAATGAATCCCATGATCTGATCACCCATCAGATTAATGGCGTAGATGTTCATAGAAGTGAGCATCTGGCCATAGTAGAAATAGAAAGTGATCAAAATGAAAATGGTAATAAGAACGCCGCACATCTTATATTTGTATGCTGCGGTAGCGCGTGTTATTTCAAAGATGAAATACATAATTGCGCAAGCGCCCAGTGCATACAGCAGGTACTTACCGGCATCCAGGTTAGAGAATACCCAGTAAACCATTCCAAGCATCACGACAGAACCGGCGACAAAACATGCCCAGGTTTTCATGCTGACAGCTCGGCGGTCAATCTCATTACCGACAGCAACAAAGTACTTATGAAAGACGACAAACAGAACCAAGGTAATCGACATCAATCCTGATGCAATATAGAAGTTACCCTGGTAAGCCAGATAAGCAACCATAAACGGGAACAGGTATTTAGACGAAAACGAACCCAGATTATTGATCGAATAGTTAACGGTCAAACCCTGCTGGAATGAATCCCTGTTGGTTTCAGAATAAGAGTTACCAAGTAACACTGTCGGACTCGTGGCCGACAAGCCGCGGGCATAGCCGATCAACGCAATCGCAAAAATACTTAATGGGACGTTCAGGCTGCTTGCACCAAGACCAAGCAAGAAGAAGCCTATGGTATAGATGGTGTAGCCAATGTATACCGCCCTGAAAGAGCCGATATAACGGTCAGCAACAAAACCACCGACAGCAGAAAAAACAGGACCAACAGCCCCGAATGCCCCCATCATCATGATGGTATCAGCTTCGCTGTAATTTAACTCAAACAGGAAGAACTTGGTAAGCAGGACATATGTCCCATAAAAGGCCGCTCCCCACAGGAACTGCCTTAGGATTAAAATCCTAGCTATAAACGGAAATCTAGCGTTTGCGTCTTGCATATCATGCTCCTTCAATATAATGCATGGCAAAAACTAGCATACGGAAAATTACCATTTTATGATCAATGATAAGTTATTGAACAAATAGCATATTGAGAGAAAACTTTTTTACAAAGATGAGATCTTGATATTAAACCGATCTCACCTAAACCATTCCAACAACAAATTAATGCCATATTCTCAATAGGAATCATGCATTTAATAACAAAAAACGGTTTAGCCAAAAATATGGCTAAACCGCTTAAAAAGTAAAATTATAATATTACTGTTCAGCAACAGTATTCTGCGTAACCGCCTCTTTTTCGAGTTCTTCGCCCTTACGGATCAACTTAGCAATAACCTTAGATAACATCAGCGTAGCAACTGCCATCACTACCGCCAATGCCGCCAGACCATAGAAGTAGTTTGCGTACACCCCTTCGATAATTTCAGGTGTCATTACCTGATCTTTTGGCAAGGCAATTCTGGTGGAAATCACCGCTGCAAGAATACCACTGAGAGAAAGCGCTACGGAACGTAAGCCAATTGCGAATGCTGACAAGTAACGCGGCACCATTTCAAAAATAAAACCAGCACCAAGAGCCCCCACAATCAGCTCAGCCAGTGACTGGAAGAAGTTCACCCATAAAATCCAATCTCCGGCAATCTTACCGTCTTCTCCGACAAAACTGGTAGACAGGCCAAGTAGTCCGAATGCTACCGCACTGAACACAAATGCCGCAGCAAATTTAGTCGGAATTGAAGAGGAGTAACCATTACGCTCAAGCCAGCCATAAACAAAGATTACCGGAGCACCCAGAATGAAACACCATAGCGGGTTAAATGCGGCATTGGATTCAGGACGGATAGGAATAAAGCCGAAGATCTGATCCCCCATCAGATTAATCGCATAAATGTTCATTGAGGTCATCATCTGACCATAATAGAAATAGAAAGAGATCATAATGAAAATCATGATCAATACACTGCACATCTTATATTTATATGCTGCAGTCGCGCGGGTTGTTTCGAAAATGAAGTACAAAATCGCACCAACACCTAGGGCGTATAACAGGTATTTACCTGCATCCAAATTCGAAAATACCCAATAAACTAGCCCCAGCATGACAGCCGAACCTGCAACAAAGCATGCCCATGTCTTCAGGCTTACTTCCTGACGGTCAATGTCATTACCGACTTCAACAAAGCGTTTACGGAAAAGGACAAACAGAACAAGGGTAATAGACATCAAGCCAGAAGCAATATAGAAATTCCCTTGATAGGCAAGAAAAGCCACCATGAATGGGAATAGGTACTGGGATGAAAATGAACCAAGGTTGTTAATTGAGTAGTTAACCGTCAAACCTTGCTGGAAAGAATCCCGGTTCGTTTCTGAGTAAGAGTTACCCAAAAGAACTGTCGGGCTTGTCGCAGACAAACCTCGGGCATAACCAATCAAGGCAATAGAAAAAATACTGAGCGAAACATTCAGGGTACTTGCACCAAAACCCAACAAAAAGAAGCCGATAGTATAGGTGGTATAACCAATATATACCGCACGAAATGAACCGATATACCGGTCCGCAACAAAGCCCCCGACAGCCGAAAATACAGGGCCCACAGCACCGAATGCACCCATCATCATGATGGTATCGGCTTCACTATAATTTAGCTCGAATAAAAAGAACTTAGTTAATAATACATAGGTTCCGTAAAAAGCGGCTCCCCACAGGAACTGCCTTAGGATTAACACCCTGGCCGTTAACGGAAATCTAGCGTTTGCGTCTTGCATACCACACTCCTTCAAAATTATGCAGCACAAAAGCTATCACGATGTAAAATTTTATTTTATGACCGATGTTGAATTATCACACCAATAGCATATGAAGAGTTAAGTTTTTTGCTGTTTTGAGAACCAGATGTTAAACACGCCGCACTAACGAAATAAATAATTACTTGATTTACATATATATTATTCAGTTTGGTATACCCGAAACAAAAAAATGGCTTGACCATAACTCAGGACAAGCCATCTTTTATTCATCTCAATTATCTCGGTATTATAGTGTTGTCTCAGTACCTTTACATTCAACAAGACACTGATTGTGATATAACCGCGCAAGCAATAAATTAAAGTGTTCTATCCGCCTGCTATCTGTGGATCTTATATAGCCTTCTTGCTGTAAGGTCTGGATCAATTTAACCGGTATTACACCGGCCTCACCCACAATTTCTACATGCCCGGCATGAATTTCAACAGTCTTTGCTGTCGCACCGCTTGCTATCGGCGACAATCTTTGTTCCTCTAGCGAAAACACATAGTCATCTTCAAGGCACTGACCTTGTTCATTGAATTTCCGGCAGCTATCTCTTTCATCAGTCACAATTTGCAAATAACGGCCTACCGAAGAGTCCAGCGCCCCCGGTTGCCGGATGAAATCTGATGCGTAGGTAATTTCATGCCACTTGTCGCCACTAACCAGCCAACAAGCTAAATCATGTAATCCAAGCGTTGCAAAGCGAATCACCGGGTTGGCACAGTATCGTGCCGCATCAACACCAGCCAGTGGTGCTGAAACAGTTACAAGATCCAGTTGAGCACTGGTTTCGATTGACGCTTCCCGCTCAGACACCAGCGCCTTGCGGGCAATCAGACCTCCCTGACTATGCCCCATAACCGTAATTTGCGATGACGCTGATTCCTTGCTCAATTGCTCTAACGCTCGAGCCAGCTTATGCGAACTTGTCATCAAACTGTCCCGATCATCGTAACTGAAACAAACACTCTGCTGTCCATGAAAAGCAAGTACATCGGCAAGGGATCGAAAGCGTCCTGCAGAACTGAAACAACCATGTACTAATACGGTCACCGGATATTGCGAGTTAATCTTTATTTTTCTATCTGCTCCGTCATTACACGGCCCCAGCCCTTCAATATTTAATTCAATATCAGAAGGCGGAAGCTGCGAATAGATATTTTCTGATTCATTTGGTATTTGTAGTGGCGAAATAGAACACCCTACCTGACAAAGCAAGCTCAAGATTCCTGCGGCAAAAAGAAACTTGTATTTTAGCTGTTCCCAAATCATAGACGATTCCATCCGTCAAAATAACTAATTGCATATCCTGATTCTATAAACAAATAGTGCAATCTAAAGCATTTAAATGCTGTGACTAGCCCTGAAATTTGACTCTATAAGGCGATGAGTTAAGACTTTCTTAACCACGACATTCATTTCATCGCATTCCAGCAGCTAAACACAAATACATCTTCAGATAAAAAAACAGCATCGAGAGTATCGATGCTGTTTTTAATAAAGAAATATTGATGCTATAGATGATAATCGCCAGCCCGCTCAGGCTGGTATATCACGTCAAGAATTTTTACTTTCAACGAATTACCATTCGGACTCGGCCACTCAATTTCATCGCCAATGGATAAACCAAGCAATGCACTTCCTACCGGCGCAAGTACTGATATTTTATCACCTGATTCATCCATGTCTTTCGGGTAAACAAGCGTTAAACAGCATTCCTCTTTAGAAGACGACAGAGCAAAGCGTACCGTTGCGTTCATTGTCACTACATTCGGTGGAATCTCTTCGCTACCGACCACATCGGCTCGATCTAATTCATCTTCCAACCTTTGCTTAGTTACCACTGAATCAGGAACGGTTTCCAGCAAAGCTTCTAATCGCATCTCATCTCTTTCCGAAACGATGATTTTAGGTTTAATATTCACAATTCACTCGACCATTCTGAAAAATAGCAGACACTTTCTGCAAAAAGATCAGTTTAGATTCAATAAGATATTAAGTCGGTGATAGCCATCACAGGTTGATAACACAGTAAGACATTGAAAATAAAGGTTTTTATTGATAATAGTGCTGATAAGGAAGGCCTGTAACGTAATTCTATGCCGAAATTTAAAGCCCTATTCAATAACACTTAATATTAAGCTGCCATTGAATAGGACTCTCGTCCTGCATGTTTCCCCTTACGTTGAAAACTTCCCTTCCCCTTCTTCGCTTTAACTACCCGAGTAGAAAACATCTTACTGGTCACTACCGCTTTTAATGCATTATCTCGAATTGTTCCGCGACCATGCTCTGTTTCTATAAGCTGGTTAGTTTGATCTACAACTAGCTCAAGCTTAGTCTGCTTTCGTTTCTTAGCCATAAAGGCCTCCTGCTTAAAATAATAAGGACAAACAGCATCTGGCCTACTTGCCATCGACTAAAAGTCTGTCAGGCAGCATAATATATCATTTCTGCTCGCTGGCAAACCTGATGCTATTTTCCCTTTATATATTCTTGCCCACTTCAGCAGCAAGAATATATCAGATTTGTCTTTAAACAATTTACTCATGGCACTGCTGTTTTAGCCAACGACCCAGTTTGATTATATCTTCTTGTTTTACCCTCGTGGCTTTATAGGTAAAGTAAAAACTATCTCCTGTTTGCAGTTCATGCATAGGGATACGTACAAAGTTATTCTGACGCTCCTGAGTTGTCATCAAATAGTCATTAATCAGGCAGATCCCTTGATCATAGCGTGCCGCTTCAGCCGCAAGTAACACATGGCTAAAATGACTGGCCCTAATGTGGCCTGGCAATTCAAATCCACCCTGCTGGCACCAACTCTTCCAATCCTGTGCATGGCCTTCTTCCGAAGAATACTGTACCGATAGCAGCGGATGCTGCCACAAGGCCTCAGGAAATGGCTTATCTTTAAGCTCACGCCACAATTTGTTGCCACAAACAGGATACAACCGCTCAGAATATAGAAATTCACTGACATAATTTTTTTCCGGCGGTTTCACTGTAATAAAACAGTCGGCAACCGCATCCGTACACTCAGGTTCATCGGCAACCATATTCAATGTTAAATCAATTTCCGGATATGTTTGGTGCAGATCATCAAGCCTCGGGATCAACCATTTAACAGCCAATGAGCTATATAAAGCTAACCGAATTTGCCCTGATTTCCCCTCCCGGATCTGCTCACTGGCTTTCGACAAATTAGTCAGCGACTGACTAACATCTTCAAAATACTGCGCCCCGACATCAGTCAGCGACAATAAGCGTCCCTGGCGGTTAAACAAAATTTCCCCCAGATACTCTTCCAACAATTTCACCTGATGGCTAACAGCACTCTGAGTAACATGTAAATGTTCAGCCGCTTTGGAAAAGCTTCCCAAACGTGCTACAGCTTCAAAGCATTGCAGCGCGCGCAAAGGTGGTAGTTTCATTATAAACACAGCTCATACTAAAGTAATTTTTATCATTATACATAATGGTTACTCATAACGTATGTTAGCGATTATCAACTGACAGGCGATCAGCTACAGCTTATGAATTACAAAGCTAAGCAAATATCAGGAACACCAGACAGATAATTAATTGTGTGACACGCAAGAATGAAGCGGACTTATAACAATGTAATGATGAAGGCATCAAAAATAGTTGTTATAAATCTTAATGAGGGTGGATATGTTCGTTTATATCCTTGAAATGTTATGCATTGTGGCATTTGCGCTGAGTGGAGTAATAGCAGAATCGAACCGGGGTAAAGACATAATCAGTATTATGTTGCTTGGCTGGGTAACCGCTTTAGGTGGCGGTACACTTCGTGACATCATCATTAATACTGATCAAGTCTTCTGGATCCGCGATCAAACCTATTTCTGGGTTGCCTTGGGAAGCGCCTGCGGTGGCTTTTTCCTGATTTTACAAATTCGAAAAACCAAAGTCGAAAAACTGGTGATCCTGTTCGACACAATTGGCGTCTCCCTGTTCTCGATTCTGGTAACGTCGAATCTATATTCTGCTGGCTATGCCGCTTATGTCGCCATTTTTATGGGCGTGATCACGGCAGTATTTGGCGGAGTGATCAGAGATATTATCGTTAACCGGCCAACCATGTTTAACAACACAGAGCTCTACGCAACCCCGGTGATCCTTGGCAGCTGTTTATATATTTTGATGATTAAGGTTGGCGTTGTTACTAACATCGCCTCACCGTTATGTATGGCGCTAATTGTCATCATGAGGCTTTATGTCGTCATCAAAAAGATCGAGTTTCCAACATTTCTGCTGATGAAATAATGCGTATTCATTGCGCTATTTCATTCACTCAAAATAAGTAGTCTGAACGCGATTCCTTACTCAGAGATCTATTTCTACCTGAACCTCTCAGGCTATGAGACATATATCACATGTAACATCTTGAAATGATCGATGATATCACTTTATTTAGTGTTAAATAGAGTTTTAATCACCACACAAACCCAATATTCGCAGAGAATAACACCAGCATGAATAACAAGGTAAGCATTTTCGATCAACCAAAACCATTTAAGATGATCTTCTTCATCGAACTATGGGAGCGTTTTGGTTATTACGGACTGCAAGGTATCCTCGCAGTATTCTTCGTACAACAACTTGGATTCAGCCAACAAGATTCATTTGTAACCTTTGGTGCGTTTGCTGCACTGGTATACGGACTCGTATCTGTTGGTGGTTATGTCGGTGACCATATCCTGGGTACTAAGCGAACTATGATCTTCGGTGCCATCGTATTGGCTATCGGCTACTTCATGATGGGCTTTTCGATCCTTCATCCGAATTTCATCTTCTTCGCCCTGGGTGCTATCGCTGTTGGTAATGGTCTATTCAAAGCCAACCCATCAAGCCTGTTGGCAAAATGTTATGAAGAAGGCGACAATCGCCTGGATGGTGCTTTCACCCTTTACTACATGTCAATCAACATCGGTTCACTGGTTTCACTATCACTAAGCCCTGTGATTGCAGAAAGCTTCGGTTACGCAACAGCTTTCGTTATTTGTGGCCTTGGCCTTATTGCCAGCCTGTTGAGCTATGTCATGTTCCGCAAAACTGTTCAGGGTATTGGTTCTGAACCCGATGCCAAACCAATGAAAATGTCTCATCTTGGCATGGTCATGGGCGGTACTCTGATTTCTACCCTAATCTGCGCATGGCTACTTCAAAACGTCTTCATGGCAAACCTGGTGCTAGGACTAATTGGTATTGGTGTTGTCACTATTTTCATGAAAGAAACCTTTAAGGCAACGGGTGCTGCACGTAAAAAAATGATTGTTGCATTCGTGCTGATGATTCAAGCAATTGTGTTCTACGTGCTTTATGCGCAAATGCCAACGTCTCTTAACTTCTTTGCTATCTATAACGTTCGCACCGAACTGTTTGGCTTCAATATCAACCCGGTAAGCCTGCAGGCGCTGAATCCATTCTGGGTCGTGCTATGTAGCCCTATCCTGGCTTACATGTACACATATTACGGAAGCCGTGGCCGCGATTTATCTATGCCTGGTAAGTTCACCGTAGGTATGTTCATGTGTGCCTTTGGATTCTTGTCAATTGCTGCCGCAGGCATGATGTTTGCCGATAGTACCGGTATGGTTTCTGTGTGGTGGATGGTACTGGTTTATCTATTCCAAAGCTTAGGTGAATTACTTATCAGCGGCCTTGGCCTGGCGATGATTGCCAGCCTGGTTCCTCAACGTCTGATGGGCTTTACCATGGGAGCATGGTTCCTGACTCAAGCGGCATCTTTCATTATCGGTGGTTATGTTGCATCGTTCAGTGCCGTTCCGGAAAACGTAACGGATCCACTAAAAACACTGCCTCTTTACACTGAAGTATTCCAGAACATCGGCTTGGTTACTTTAGGCGTTGCTATCGTTATGGCAATTGCAGCACCTATGCTAAACCGTATGATGACAGCTGATGACGGTGTTGCAGAAGGCCACGTTGCTCAACACTAATGCACTTGCATTAAATCAGCGTACTGACGCAAGATGTTAAAAAAAGATAAGAAAAGCCCCGGCAATGGGAATACCATTCCGGGGCCTTTATCTGAAACTTCTTTATTTAACCCTTCAGCTTATTAATCCAACCTGCCCTACTGCACCAGCTGCTCATCACTAACCACCTGACCATCTTTAATATTGATTATCCGATGTGTACGTTTTGCCAATGCGACATCATGAGTAACAACAATCAACGTCCGGCCCTCCTGGTGTAGTTGTTTAAACAAAGCTTCAATTTCAGCGCCGGATCGTGAATCCAGTGCACCAGTTGGTTCATCTGCCAAAATAATCTGAGGATCGTTGACCAGTGCCCGGGCAATGGCCACTCGTTGCTTTTGCCCGCCGGATAACTGATTCGGTTTATGGCCCATACGATCCCCCAGCCCGACACGTTCCAGCAAATCCGCTGCTTTCTCTCGCCTCTCTTTGGCTTTTATGCCCCGGTAGACCAAAGGCAATGCCACGTTGTCCAGCGCACTGGCATATTCCAGCAGATTAAACCCCTGAAAAACGAAGCCGATGTTTCGGTTACGAATCATAGCCAGTTGCTTACTGCTCAACACTGACACATCTTCACTATCCAGTTTGTAATCACCGGATGTGGGCTTATCGAGACAGCCTAAAACATTCATCAGGGTAGATTTACCTGAGCCTGACGGCCCAAGTATTGAAAGATATTCACCACGATTTATATCTAACGACACTTGATCCAACGCGCGAACCGTTTCCTCACCACTCTGGTAATGCTTACTAATATTTCGAAGTTGTACTAATGAGGTCGATGTCGACATGCTTGTCCTACTTGTTTTATTCCTGTGTTCACTCATTCTGCAATGCCTCTAGTGGCATAATACTCGCTGCGCGATTGGCCGGAAACCATGCCGCAGCAATACCCACAAGACCCAGAGCCAAAATGACGACTAATACGATGGAGGTAGAAAGCTCAGGTTTCGGCTTTCCTAGTTCGTCATAAATCACGTTGCCATCGAAGGGCAAACTTTGCAGCAGCTCTACCAAACCGAAGGTCAGCAAGAGCCCGAACACACCACCAATTGTCATGGTCAGCAATGCTTGCAATAAATAATGGCGTTTTATATCACCCGGAGTTGCACCAATCGCCATTCGGATCCCGATGTCACGGGTCGCCCGCTTCACCGTTGCATACATAACATTGGCGATCCCAATCCCTGCAACCCCCAACGTCACCAGCCCAATAATGCCAAGAAAACTCTGTAGGCCAATAAGGAAACGACCCATCGTCTTCTGGCGCAACAACAGATCTTGTGTCTGAATAAGCTGATCGTCTTCCATGCTGGCTCCATATTTTCTGGCGACCAACTGCTTTGCCTTCTGCGCAACCACAATGCGGTCTACATTTTTTCCCGGTTCTATATTGATAGCATTCATTGCCGCATTGGGATTGAAACGCTGCCAAGTAGAAAAAGGGATAAATACGGCATAATCCAGCGGGATACCATTTTCAATATAAGAACTACCACTCTTTAATAAACCAATCAGAGTGAACTCTTCATTACCGACCTTAACGGTTTTACCAACCGGATTTGACGTCAGTTTCGGTGAATCAATCCAATTAAAATCATCATTGTCACTGAATAGCAGGTAAGCCGCACTCTGGCCAAGCACTATCACTTTCCGCTGATCTTTAATATCCATCGGATTAAACCAACGTCCGCCGGGCGCCATATCAAACCCCATCAGTTCACGGTAGCTTGGATAAACAGCCAAAGGTGACTGCCAGGTTCCTTTATCTCCATGGGTTACATTCGCATTCCAAAGGGCACTCGGCTCCGCTCTCTTCACCGACGGCAGCGCACGAATAAGCTTGATGTCCTCGGGCTTGAGCTTCAACTGCTCCCCCTGAGAGAAACGACCGAAATCCTTAGTTGCGTAACCACCGGTCAAATAAATCAGCTTACCATTACCGCTTTCTGAACTTCTGATCAGCCCCTGGCGAAGCCCTTCGCCAGCCGCCAGCATCACGGTGATACAAACTGTCGCCCATACCACAGCCAATATAGTCAGGCCAAGACGCAGCTTCTCAGCAGCCATCTCTTGAAAAATCTGACGTATTACAAACATCTTATGCCCTCGCGTTCAAGGCAATCACTGGCGTTAACCTTGATGCCCTTTTTGCCGGGAAATAGGCGGCCATCAGCGCCAGCACACCGGTAACACTAAGGGCCATCATCACCGCATCAAAAGTAATTTGCGGGATACCAAGCCAATCTGGCATACCGATTACCGCCATCAATGTCACAATGGCGCAGGAAAGCATTAATCCGATCCCGGTACCGGCTATCACCAACAAGCCACCTTCGGTAATAAACTGAAGTAATATTGACGTTGGCGTCGCACCAATAGCTAAGCGAATACCAATTTCTCGGGTGCGTTCTGTTACCGATAAAAACATAATATTGGCAACCCCTAACGCTCCCACGGCCAAGGTCATAGCACCACTGATACCTAGAAACAATTGAATACCGCGAAACAGAGCCGTAAAAAATTTAGCACTTTGGCTGAAATCAGGAAGATACATCGCACGACTATCTGTCGGGTCAAAATGCTGCTGTTTTGCAAAGAAAGAAATCAGGCTTTTTCTCAACACAACACCGGAGATGCCTTCTGCTGGATCAACCAGCAACATTGATGGGTTCTTCTGCCACAGGTCAGTAAATGTCGGGCTTGGCATCATGACCTGCTGCTCGTCATTATCCATTCGGAATCCCCCTTCACTTTGCTCGGTTATACCGATAACAGTAAAAGGAACAGCATTCACTTTGACTTGCCCTCCCAAAGACAAACCAGCGATATTGGCTAGTTGCCAGCCCACAACTACCACTCGATTATGGTTTTTAATATCACTCGGGGTGATATTACGAGAGCCCTTCGTTAACTTGAACTTTCGCCAGGTAACAAAACGGCCATCAACACCACGGACATAACCGGGCAAACTACGACCTTGCGTATCAGTGACTGTGGCTTCCCAGTTTTCGTAAACCACCGCAAGCCCTTTTATTGCAGGCTGGTGTTCCAATTGTCGCATTTCAGCTTCAGTAATAGTCACCATCCGCCTGGCAGGCAGTCCCTGCCAGGGCTTACTGGTCATTTCCGGGTAAACAGACTGGGTATCGCTCATCAAAACAGCAAATGACTTAGTGTTCACCTGATAAAAACCTTCACCAAGAGCCACCAGCACCAGTACAGAGACAATCCCCCATACAATAGCAATCACCGCCAGCAAGCTACGCAGCCGGTGTGCCATTAAAGTCTGAAGCGTCTGTTGAAGCATTGCGCTCATGATTGTAATGCCCGAGATATTTGCTTAACGGCATCGTCATTGAGCTGACCAACGGATTTAAGCAGTTCAACCCGATGTAACCAGTATTGGTAAAGCAATGATTGCAAAAGGTTTCTACTATCAAACAGATTATTGTGCGCAGTGATCACATCACTGGCCTCAGCAAGACCTGCTTTATAGACCATTTGCTTGCTCTCAAGTGCCTTTTCTCGCGAACTAATTTGTCGCTGAGCCATTTCAACACGCTGCCAGTCAAGGTCAATCTGATTAAACCGGCTCTGAATCAATTGTTTGATATTGATTTCAACCAAACGGACATCCTGTTTGGCTTGCATGACATCCAGCTTCGCCAGATCAACATTGGCACGCGTCGCGCCATTAAGATCAAGAGGCAAATTTAAAGAGATATTGGCGCTCAAGTCATCATTACGTGCTTTGTCGTTATCACTGTACATGACCCGTCCGGTGACCGTCGGATAGTAACCGGATTGAGCCTGCTCCTGCTTAAATTCAACTGATCTTAGCTTTTGTTTCGCCGCAAGCAATTCGGGACTATTATTCTTCGCCAGTGTTAGCCATTCACCTTGGTCCTCAACTACCATCTGTGGCTGTGTCAGATTCTTTGTACTGATTTCATCGACCTGCTGCGGAAAATGACTAATTAAGGCTGCCAGATCTGCTTTCTTTTGTTCAAGATCAGAATGCCGGGCCAGTAGCGTCGCTTCAATATCAAGCTGATTTGCCCGGGTATCTTCGAACTCAGTGGACATCACCTTACCGGCTTTATAGTTCTGCTCAATGACATTGAGCATCTTTGCACTTTCTTTCCGCTTTTGCTCGGCCAGGCGCAAATCGCCCTGAGTTTTAGCCAAATCAAGATAAGCCGTAATCAGTTTTTCAGCCAAGTCATTATGTGCTTGCTGGCCCCTTAATTGCGACTCCAGCGCTGACGCCTCAGCAGCATCCAATTTAGACCATTTACTGCTATCCCACAGAACCTGATTCAAAGTGACATTGTAACCATTACTGTATTGTCCATGCTCGTGCCAATCCCAATCGCTGCTAGCGCCAAGCGACAACTCGGGAAGCAATTCACTGCGGCTGCTACGCACATTTGCCTCACCGATTTTTTCGCTAATCTGTGCCTTCTGATAGTTAGGATCATAAGCTTTCGCCGCATCCCAAGCCTGCTCGATAGTGAGTGCGTAGCTCTGCATACTCGCACTAAGCAATATCAGAGACAAACCAGTGCACACCGTTTTCGGAAAGGCTGGACGTTTGTAATTAAAATATCGACTAGGCATTCGGCGCCCCCATCATGCTTGAATCTACTACTTCATCCCCATCCTTCAGGCCAGATAACACTTCAACATTAATGCCGTCTGAAAGGCCGAGCACAACAGGCTTGGTATGAAAACCCTGTTCAGATTCATCTGATACCAGTACCCCTGGCTCTTCGCCTTCAAATTGCAATACACGCTCTGGAATGGTGGTCACTGATTCTGCTTTTTTCAGGGTGATTTTTGCTGTTGCCGAAAAACCGG
This sequence comes from uncultured Photobacterium sp., assembly GCF_947502415.1. Classification (GTDB taxonomy): domain Bacteria; phylum Pseudomonadota; class Gammaproteobacteria; order Enterobacterales; family Vibrionaceae; genus Photobacterium. The sequence goes on from NZ_CANMZV010000018.1 coordinate 56,743, forward strand.
AGCGGACTGTAATACCTTCAGGGAACTGAATATCACCGACTTCCACTTCGAAACCATTATCAAAGCTTTGGTTGCTGTTACTTGACGTGGCATTAAGCTTTTCAGACTGAACAGCCACCTTACTTAAGGTGCCTGTTAATTCCTGTTCAGGGTATGGTGCGAGGGTGATAGTTACAGACATACCGACATGCAATTGCGCGGCATCATGTTCACTGACGCTACCTTTGAAAATCATGTCGTTCATATCTGCCAGCGACATCATCTCCGTTGCGGACTGGCTGGATTCTGTGGAAATAATCGGCTCACCGACTTCCACTTTCAGATTTAAAATGGTGCCGCGGATCGGAGCAAAAATAGTAGATGTCAGCCTGGATTCACCGACTGATGATTCCCCACTTCGGATCAAATCTAAGTTTTGCTGCTTTTGCTGTAGATCAGCCATCGCGCGCTTCACTTTGGCTTTAGCTTCAATATATTGGCCATAGTTTTCCGGCACAATTTCCTGATCGACAAGACGCTTCAGATTCTCTAGTTGTCTTTGACTGGATTCAAGTTCGGCTTCACTTGACATCAGTTCTGTCATTGCCTGTGTAAGACGAGCAGGTGTTGGGTTCGGGCGGATTTTAAATAACGGCATACCAACTTCTATGTTATCACCCACCTTGTGATAAACCTCGCCGACAATACCTTCAATCTGCGATTTGATCTGTACCGAGTGTGCAGGGACTATCTGCCCCACTGCCACCGCCTGCTTTTCGATCGTACCGGTCGTTGCCATGATTACAGGCAAAACGTTATCAGTCTCAGCTACCGGGTACGAGTAGTACCTTACACCGGCCAAGCAAACAGCAGTCAATGACGCTGCTATCCAGCGCTTTTTCATAATGTATTCCGTCGTTGATAAGAAGATAAAGGAAGAACATGTATCGAATAGCCACCAGACATCAACCGGACTATCGAAGCGAAACTATGCCTAAACCGACAAATGTTCTTTGTACTTATTTGTCATGTTTTGTACTAAACAGTTCAACTTTTGAAAGCATTAAACAGTAATTACTTATCGTTAGTCAATAAGTAATTATCATGTAGTAGCAATTCAGAAGAACAAGATGCCCTAGTAGACTTTCAAAAAAATTCGATATTGTTAGCGCTATTATCAAACATCAACAAAGCAGAAAAATATGAACCAAGCTTTTATCATACAAATAAAACACTTCGAAAGAAATCCTTACGGACAATGAATTGGTATATTTTTACCTATAAATCATGCAGTTACTCTGACAACCTGCCCCCCCCCCTACCAATGCGGCAAATCGCCAAACAAGTAGAAAGAATGTTTAGGACCGCTTAATTTTAGAGATCGCTTTGTCGAACCGACTATCCATGCAAACACTAACATCCGTCGTCACAAACTGCCCGTTATAGAAAAGGCTAAAAATAGTCGCCGGTGTCGGTGATAACTGCGCCTGCTCGGCTGTTTCAAACTTAATAACCTTAAGAGGCAAACCGCGGTTACTTGCAGTTTCCACCAACGATGTCGATACATGGTACTCAGTAAACGGGCATCGATTAGAGTAATAAACAACGATCCCTTTATTATCTTCGCCTTCATTGCCTGTTTCTGTGTCTTCGCTAACAAGGCTATTCCCCACACTCGCGTTATCATTAAAACTAGGTGTCGGGGCTTCAGGGTTAATCTTCAGAACCAAAAGGTTGAACCCCTGATCTGTGGTCGCACACACTTCAATGCCTTGTCGTAATAGCCACTTTCCATCGCTCATGAAGTGACATTTTTTTGCGCCGACGACCGTCACCAGACCGTCCTTGCCTTGCGCTCTGGCATCATTAATAGCCATGTTAAGCAATGCTTTACCATGACCATGCCCTTTGTATTTTCCGGAAACCCAAAAGCAATTTATCAGCAAGTAATTTGGCGCTGATACCGGCACCCAGCCCGCCTCAGCCGGACCATATTCAATAAATACCTTTGCTCGCTCATCCAAACGAATGAAGCGATAACCGTTATCGAATTCTTTCGCTAACCAATTTTTCTTTAATTGATAACCTTCCGCACATTTTTTATCCGAAAAAGCACAGCAGATATGCTCGGTATCTAAAAGTGCTTTGGTCAGCGAGAAATAAGCCATTCTACCTCCATGTCGGATGCCAATTTTGTTCCATTTGATACAATCACAAGATGATCAATTTATATGCAGCTGATCGCAATAAACAGTACACCCTATAGCGACAGGTGTCTGTTAGGCCTCCCTATTACTGCGTAGAGGTTTGCACTTTAAGTACAAAAAAAAGCGCCGGATATTGCTATCCGGCGCTCGGTGTTCGATATTCGAAATTACAGCCCTTTGATGTATTGAGCCTTGATAGTCGGTGATATCACCGATTCGATATCCGCTTTGGCATTCGGTTCCCCATTTAATAGCTGCTGGAACAACCCAATAACCCCAACCTTATCCAAGCCAATATTGGTCTGAGTTTGAATATCTCTCAAATCAATGAAATAGCTCGAAAACTTCCCTGGCAGATCCGACAGGATATCCATATTGAGATAGTTATGCTCACTATACATAGTATTGTGGCTGCCTTTTTGTTTATCAACCACAAACGAAGCTTCTTTCAAACTTAAAATCGATGCTGATTTATCACATTTTCTCAGGCATTTATGATCGAAGCGCTTCTTCTTACACCCTACAGTCTGGTGAAACAGGCACTGGCGACTGGTCAGCAACATAAGTGGGTGATAGATACTGTAAAACAGCTTGAAGCTATCAGGCCTAACGATGTTCTTAACCTGCAGCTTCTTTATTTCATTAGAGATAAACGAGCCGCAGCAGTTGAACTCTTCTTTCATACACTTGAGGCTAAATGAATTCGTGACATTAAGCTGCGGGCCTGCAATCCAGTCAATTCCTTTTTCATATGCCGCATAGGCGACACCTGTATTGTTTGTCACAATCAGTTTAGGTTTCACCAACGCTAAGAATTCAACAGCAGCCTCATAGTTTTCACCTATCAAGATAGCCGGAAACCATGGGATCAATGTTTCATTTTGCGCAAACAACTCAACCATCGGAGACAACTCAGCTTGCATAGCTTCAGGAAGCTGGTAATAAATATCTGCTGTTGTCGAATCACACAGTGCAACATCTTCCTTCGATGAAACCAGTACCGACAATGTCGGATTAGTATCCAAGCTTCCTGTTTTGTCCAACACGGGTGTATCAATCGGCGCAATAACCGGCTTATTGCCATTCATGATAATGGCAATCTGCTCCTTCATCGCCGCCAGCTCGTTAAAAGGTACAAACAGGTGGCTAACTGATGGGTCAATGATGAATGATTCAATATAGTACTCAGCGTTATTCAAACAGTTGAGCCATTTTTCATCACATGTATTATCAATTGTGTATTTGCCTGAAGTGAACAAAACAGACTCAGAATAAACATCGAAAGTATGCTCAGGCGAAGAAACCGTAACCTTCAACTTGCTATCCGACTGACCTGACAAACTAACAGTCAGCGGTTGCTTATCGATACTTAAGTCTTGGATCTTCTCTTCGACGGTCTTAATGATATCCGTTTTATCATCGTACAGTTTTTTCTTAACCTGCTTCAGGTCTTCTTCACTGGTGCAGTTGTGTACCTTGGAAAAATGTTTCGCCGAATTGTCACGAGGATTATCAATAAACATATTCTTATTGATATCCCCCATCAAATAACCATTTGAAAAATCACGGTTAAACACGGTATACAGCTCAGTATTATCCGATAGCAGCTCTTCATTATTACAATAACTATTAAGTTGTTTATTCCAGTTATCAACTGCCGTATACACATAGTGAGACTTTTTGATCCGGCCTTCTACCTTAAATGAATAGACGCCGGCATCGGCCAGCACTTTCATATCGAAGAACGCTGAATTATCCTTCATGTTAAGTGGATAGTCCTTGCCTGCCGCCGTGGTTTGATATTGATCCCGGCATGGTTGGCTACAACGTCCACGGTTGCCTGAACTGCCATTGCGTACTGAACTGATGTAACAAAGGCCAGAAAAGCCGATACAATAAGAGCCATGCACAAACACTTCCGTCAGCACATTATGGTCAAGGCCAAAATATGACAAGTGTTTGATTTCATCGATGTTTAACTCACGTGATAAGTTAACGCGGCTAGCTGTCAACTTACTGAAAAAACAGATCTGCCCTACATTGTGGGTATTAACCTGTGTAGAAGCATGAACATCTAGATCTTTAAAATGCTCTTTCAGGATATAAAACAGACCTAGATCCTGAACAATAACCCCATCAATCTTGGTATTAACCAACTTATTCAATAAGCGAACAATGGCCGGGATCTCACTCTCCAAGATTATAATGTTCAGTGTTAGAAATATTTTGCAGTTGTGTTTGTGAGCAAGTCTGACTACACCATTCAAGTTATCAAATGTTAAGTTTGTAGCGCGATTCCTGGCATTAAAGTTATCAAGTCCGCAATATATTGCATCTGCACCTGCAACAATCGCAGCTTTTATAGACTCAATATCGCCACCTGGTGCCAATAACTCAAACTTGTTTCTCATAGCGACATAACCCACTTGTCTATTTTACTTTATTTCAAGGGGGCGTATTTTACGCGTAAGATTTTAGCCTTGTCTATAAATGTGGTTTTTATTATTTTTTTGCCAGATACTCAAACCTGCATCCGACAAGAAAACCATTATCCGGAATAGTTCGCATTATCAAAATAAAGGGGTGGAAAATGATAAAAGATCAGTTAGAAGTGGCGCAAACAAAAGAGCCACTCCATTACGTCGATTTGTGCCTATTATGAGCAACCGTGCTTAATCGGTTAGATAGAAGGTAATCGTTGTTACAACACGAACATCTTTTTCAATTTTTTCCGTATCACCATAGCTATTGCCTGCATCTTTGATAAAGAAACTTCCCTGACGGGCACTACGGATCCCACCAACGTTAACGCCCGCATTCTGGGCAAACTCATTGGCGGCAACACGTGCGTTTTTAGTTGCTTCCCGCAACATTTCAGGCTTGATGTCATTTAGCTTGGTAAACAAATAAGCTGGCGCTCTGTTTTCAATATCAATGCCCTGTGCAATAAGGGTATTCACATTTGCCCTGACTTTTGAAACAAGCTCAACATCATGGGTATTTACAACAATTGAACCAATCAATGAATGCTTTTGATCAACTAAATTTTGTTTATCATCTCTGTATTCTTCAGGGTAGTAATCTATGACACCAATTTCAATTTCACTCTCTTTAAAGCCCTTTTCTTTTAATAGGTCAATAATTACTTTCTGTCGTTGTTCAGCTTCTGCATATAACTTAGGTAATTCCCCTTTGCTTTTTCCGGTAACACTAAATACCAACTCCCAAGTTGCAGTATCTGCGCGTACACGGCGCTCGGCCAACCCTTTAGCCTCTGCGGTATTTAAAGCAACCTTGGAGTTATATATTGTCTGACTAATAAAATATCCTGCGATACTCAATCCAATCGCCAAAAATATACCAAGAAAAATTAACCCTTTCTGATTATTATCCATAACGTCCACCTAATTCATTAACACCTGTTGATTCAGATACTATACGATGAGAAGCATAAACAGTGTCATAATAATGACAATAATCGAGTTATATCACTGGTAAATAAGAAAAGACCGGAAATTATTCAGGAATACATAAATCCGTTCGATATGGGCTGCCGACTTTCCCGGTTATCGGTGGTGGTTCGTGAGGAGACTCTCGCATCCAGGCAGAAAAACGCTGGATATCCCTAACATGATCAAGCTCCTCTTCCGACACTCCTTTGGCAATAATCTCACTCTCCATGATTCCACGTTCAATATAATCAAAGATTATGTCAAAACGACGGTAAGCAATACCAATACTGATTTCCGAAGTAACCCCCTGTACCATATCTGGCGAAGGTAGCTGTTGTCGAATATTCAAAGGAAGGCCTAAATATTCAGCGAGTTGCCATATTTGAGTTTTGAAAAGGCCTGCCATTGGCTGAATTGGCATATCATCAATCCCTTCTTTTACAAACCAGCCAGCCTGCGCTTCAGTATAGTTAGCAGCGCCAATCACAACACCATTGAGCTTATCAGCCTCTTTCTCAATGAGTGTTCGCCGATAAATGTGCCTAGTATTAAAACTTTGCACCAGCGGGACAATAAAAAAGTAATAAATCAGTTTTTTAAGGGGGTTTCTGCCTAACTGCCCACAACCTCCTTTTATCGTGGAAAGGTGCACCGTTTCTCGAAAAATGAATGAATATAAGGCTAAGAGAAAACGTTTCATTACTCCTGACAGCTTACTGACTCGCATAATAAAAGGGTCATAAACCCCTTTGCTCTTCATTTTTGACGAGATATCCTGTACCTGCAATTCAATACCAAGCCAGTCGGCCATAACTCTGGCTTTAATCTCTGAATCATTTTCACTGTCACGATCTTTCAGGAAAAAAGCTTTCACCCTCTTAGCACCAACAGCACGAACTGCAAGCGTTATTAATACCGCAGAATCTATACCACCACTAAGCCCCATAACAATACAGTTTTTGTTTCTCTCATCTAGCAAATCAGAAACATACTGTTCAATCGCTTCAACAGCTTTAGCGGCATCAATCTCTAGCATAAAAACGATTCCCGACTTTAAGCTAAGCCGGGAAAACCGGCTACGTATCTACCTCCATAATAGTCGAGAACATACATATGTTACGAAATATGATTAATGATTCAGGCTGCGATCTTCTTTTCCATGTAAAGCAGCGTCCAGCTTTCGCCATTGAATGTCCGAATATTCATTTCTTTCCCTGTGATCGTAAAACCCAATGACTGGTAACATCGCAATGCTACCGGGTTATTTTCAAAAACAGCCAGAGTTACGACTTTTGCGTTTAATACTTCACATGCATACCGGACCGCCAGTTTAACAAGTCCTTTTCCATAACCTTTTCCTCGATAAGACTCATCACCTATCAAGACCCGACACATTCTGTATTTAGTCGTAGACTCGCGAACAAGCTCAATATAGCCTAATGGCTTACCTTCATTTCTTAATATAAACGGAATCACTTCCGGTGTGGCGATATGTGAAGCAATCTGTTGCGCTGTCAACGGAAAATCAAAAACTGGCCCACTCCAAAGATAGTTAAGCTCAGCACTTGATACCCAATTAATTAATACGAAACTATTCTTCTTGGTAAAATATTCCAGCTCCATTGCTTTTCAATTCCATGTACAAAAATCCCTCCGAAGCAGCCTATGAATGATTAAAGTAAAGCCAGCATTTGGACTGAGCCTATTTGAAAAACCCGACAGGGCAAATTTATTTTGCCCTGCTTTTACAGCATTAGAAGATTAAACTTTTAATTAAACGATCTCGTACCATGGAATTCCATGCCAGCCTTTGGGATGATTTATTGTGCAACTAATGTATTTCTTATCAAGCTCAAACCACGGCAACTCTGATGGCCCTTCCGGATGATTAACGGTTGCGAATATTTTATTGTCCTCTCTTACTTCAAACCATGCATAACCACTCCATCCACGAGGATGTGCTACAGTAGGATATATTAAGTTTTCTCTAATCTCATACCAAGGTAAGCCACAAAAACCATTTGGGTGACCTGAAGTTGTTCGAATATTTGCCATGCGATATTCCTTTTTCAAATTAAATAAAAATAACACTAAAATCTTAAAATTATTCCGACACCATCGAATGACTGATATCAAAGATACGGCTTTAAACATGCGGACATAGAACTGTCTATTCATAGTGTGTCTGGTTACGAACCATCAACAACTGGAGTCTGAAGCTCTATTGGCGTGGTAACAGGCGCTTTGCCATCAAGCAAATATCGCTCATCAAGGAAACGATCCGATATAATGCTATTGCTATTACTTATGAAAGTATAAGCAACACCACGGTAGTAAATTACTCTCGGATAAACAGCACTTGAGCCAAACAAGGTATATGGTGTGTTGTGAAAAGTACGCATAATATCGCGGCCAAGATGGGTTTCAGCCATGTCTCGATAAGCCGCAACATATTTTTTTCCACTTTCTTCGTCAATATTCAGCTTAACTTCGCCATTGCCGTTATGTATGAGGTGCGAATACACACCAACATAATAAGAGTTATGGCCACGCGTCTTCCAGCCGATCTGTTCTCCTAATAAAGCGTGGACAGGATCTTCTTTCTCAACCCTAACTAATGAATTAAACGAAATCTGCATTGCAAACTCAGCAGGTTTATATATGTAGTCTGCATGAAGCGAGCGCTGCTTGATGTTTTTAAAATAGATAACTAAGCGCTTTGAATCTGTTCCTACACTACAACCATAGATGCAACTTGCATCCCACCCCAACGTATCCGCGACTTTCTGAGCCTGATTTAAGGTTAAATCAATTAAAGCAGCCTGCGCCTGCTCTTCTGTCTCCAGTTTTTGACCGTTGTATGTATCAGGCAGCCATGCGCTGGTGGCAACATCTTCGCTGCCGTCAAACATTTCGCCAAAAAGCAAATCAGCCGCTAATACAGCAGCCCCTACACTATGCCCTGCGGCAGAATCAAACTGACCTACCGCCAAATCTGTCGACATCTGCGCAACAGTTGATGTCTGAAAAGCATTCCACTCCCCAACGACATCAGACTTTGTAACCCTTTCAACAATATCAGCTCGGTTATCACTTTCCATAAGGGCATTGGCAAGATAACTCACTTTTACAACTTCATCCCAATTTTCTTGGCTTACCTTGGTTCTCTCCGGGTAGGTTGTTATATCGTGAAGATAAGGCTTCCCCATCCGAGACGAACAGCCCGGCAACACAGTCATAACGGCGATTAAAGATAAAATTGTTTTAATTTTCATGGTGCTAGCCAGTAATCCCTTTAAAGAAAAGAACAATACCAACAACTTTCTTCACAGGCCGTGAGACACATCAACTATATAAAATTATCTCTATTATCAATACCTTAATTACAAAAGCACCCAAAGATTAAAATGCGCACTTTCTGTTGACTTTTTCTTCCCATTAACTGGACGACCTCGGAAGCTGATCTATACTAGTTAATGAAAAGCGTATCTTTCTGCCAATAGAGCTTTTGAGATGAGGGGAAAGAGTAGCAACCACGCAAGTTTCTGGGCTTGTAGCGTGGTCAACGAGAGAGAAGCAGAACCCTGTATGAGCTAACTCTCGACGCGCTTTTCATACTCCTGTCAATTTGATAAGTAATTCAGAAACCCGCCGATATTGCGGGTTTCATTATTTTCGTGCCTACGAACTAAAAAAATACCCTACACTTCCCAGTCTTCGCCAGCTTTAGCCTGTTTGAGAGATTCCAGCTTGTCATCTACCCAGCTAATCGCAGCCATAACACCGGGGAAACCGATAGTACTTGTTAGAAGCAGCAAGACATGACGAATTTCTTCTACACTGGCTCCTGCTTCAAATGCTCTTCTTGCGTGGCTATGAACAGCCCCTTCCGAGCGAATTGCAGCCGCTGCTGCCAATTGGATCAATTGTGCTGTTTTCTCGTCTAAAGGTCCTTCTTTCTTGACCGCCTTACCTAATAATTCCACGGCATCGACGAAATCAGGATGTCTTTCCTTAATCTTGATATATTGTTTCGAGGGTTTGGCAGTCATAAGTTTCTCCTAACAAAAATGTTATTCATTAGTATAGACAGCCCTCACTAAACAACCTGATAAACCTCTATCCCTGCTGGCGATTTAACCTTCCAACATCCAACGTGATTTTATTACCTGAGCGATAGCCTCCCCCCAGTATTGGTAGATAGCAGGCCCCGGATGAAAGCCATCTGTTGCCATATGATGTGCACCTAACTGGTGGTTAATATCAATCAAATCGCAATCCTTCTCCTTAATCACCCATTGTGCTAATTGGCGATTAAAGCTTTTTGCTTTATTTCCCAAGTACCATCCTAACGGGTGCGGCAAAGCCGGAAACTTTTCCATCGGGGGAATTTTAGTCAGAATAATTTGCTGGCAAGAAAAACGCTGGCGAAGCTGATTGACCAACACCTTTTGCTGCTCTATCCATTTCATTGAACTAATTGGTTGAGTGACATCATTAACACCAAGGGAAGCAATCACGATGTCATAAGGTAACCGGGGTTGATATACCAATTGCTGGCTCATGGCTTTTGTCGTCATTCCAGACTCGGCGACCAAATTCCACTCCAACTGGAAACTATCAGCCAACTCATTGACTAAGTGACCGGACAAAGCTTGAGACTGATGTTCCACTCCCACACCAGCAGCCGCAGAATCACCAATAAGCAATAATCGAAGGGGCTTCCCCTGGCCTATGCTACCACTTCTAGGCCCCCAGGCTTCTTCCAACTTAGGCGTATTTCTGCGGACATACTGGCCCTGGACAACAAACACCGGGGCCATCAATAGCAAAGCCAGATGGTGGATCATACTCATCTCCTATCCAATACCAACCAGTATAAGTATCTAAACAATCGTGCTTGGTAAAATTACCTGTTACTAAGCATTATCTGAATACTTACCTATCTCGATTGACATAAACAAACCGATACAGTTACGTATCTTCAATTGTTTAAGCATAGGATCAATTTAGCACTATCGATTTGCTACTCAATAACGAGACTGCCGTCAGGGTTAAACTTCCAGCAATCCGCATACGCCACTTCCCAGAGATAACCATCCGGATCAGAAAAATATCCACTATAACCACCCCAAAATACATCTTGCGCCTGTTTCTCAATCACTCCACCCACCTTCTCTGCTAACTGAAGGATTTCATCCACTTCATCTTTTCGCTTTGTATTATGCGCCAGAGTGATTCCTGAAAATTGACTACGAGCTAAAGACATATCCGGTGAGACATCCTTGGCTAACTCTTCAATAGGATACAAAGCAAGGCACACGCCACTCGTTTGAAAAAACACAATACCAGATTCAGGTTTACGCGTTGTCGGAAAACCCAAGTTCTTATAAAACTGATACGACTTTTCTAAGTCACGTACACCCAACGTAATAATACTAATCCTTGGTTCCAAAACTTCACTCCTTTTTAAATAGAACACACCTTGAAACTGGTCTGTCTTCCCGTTGCTCAAATGACTAAAAGTCGCCTCTAAGTAGCAGATTTGCTATTGTCGCGCCCTTAAAATAAATAACAAAATAATAAATCCCGAGAAACCATATGATTATCACCTTTCTTATTCTTGTGATCACCATTGCAACAGCCTTCAGCTTACTTAAATGGCGTAAAACAAGTACCACGTTGTACACCTTATCAGCCCTTTTCTTTCTGGCTGTAGGCTGTGGCTTTGTACCGGCTTATCTGTTAGATAACCTACAATCACCCTATGACAAGAAACCAACCATTCAATGGAGCAAACAAAACGCCATTGTCCTACTTGGTGCCGGTACTGAAAAAATTGCCCAGACAGAGAATATCGAACCCGGAATGTTTTCATTCGGTCGCCTTTTCGAATCCGCCGCTCTTTATAACGATTGTAAGAAATCCGGTGCTAATTGTAAGATCATCATCAGTGGCGGTGATGCTAAATATAACGGCTCTCCAGAGGCTCTGATTTACCAAGAGACATTGGTTCAACTGGGTATTTTAAAAGATGACATCATCCCTGAACCTAACAGCATGAACACATGGCAAAATGCTCAATTTACCAGCACAATGCTACGACAGGAAAAAGCCGATAAGGTTGTTTTGGTATCTTCCGGTATCCATTTGCGCCGAAGCCTGATTTACTTCGCTCACTTTGGTATCAACCCAATCGCGGTACGCGCTGATTACCTTGACGCCATCCCGTCAACATTGCCGCTTTCCTATAACATCGCCATTACCGATTTTGCAGTTCATGAATATATCGGTATCGCGCGCTACCATGTTTACAATGCAATGGGCTGGAACCCAACCAGAACGAAACCAGGACAAGCATAACTAAAAAAGGCTGAGTAACTTTTTGTTACTCAGCCTCACTCCATATACAAATATACAAAATACGTTTCAGCTAAATTTTGTGAATTTCATTAATGACCGGTTTGGCGTTAATCAGCTCGCAAATACTAACCATAACTGCGTACTCTGTACCCTCACGATCAGCCACTTTTGCATTACATAAGAAGTGGTAATTTACGCCGGCAACAATCTGGGTAGATGCAGCGAAAGGTTCGTAACTAACACCCAACAATCCTTCCATTGCCTGGTCGAAAACATGTCGCATCTCGTCATCAATATTTGTGGAATAAGGCGTCCAGCCACCAGCAATATTATTCATCGTTTTCATCCTTTTTTAACTATCAATTGGCAAAGTCAATTGTAGTATGAATAATTTCAGCAGTACCTAATCATTTAATATAAAACAATATTTACAACAGCACTTCCAGAAATAAATAGCAACACCTCTCTTGCACTCAAACAATGCGAGCAAGGTACAAATTTAGCTCAAATGCATGAGCAAAGGCATTATTTCCTTTTCGCTACCAGAGCCTTCCTACTCCACACATAAACATAATGACCACCGCTGATACATGCCAGGACGATCACAAGCCACAGCCCTGCTTGTAAGCTAAAAGAAGGAAATACAGGAAAGACCTGTTGGGTCAACAGCATCAAAGCAAAAACGATCTGCACACCGGTACTGGCTTTACCCCAAAAACTAGGAGCCATTTCATATCGACCAAACAGAAAATAATAAGTCACAGCACCACTGACAATAACCAGATCCCTTATAACAACAACTACAGCGATCCACCAAGACAGCAGGCCCACATAAGCGAAAGTAACATAAGTAGTGACCAGCATGACCTTATCGGAAGCCGGATCAGCAATCGAACCATAGACGCTCGGAGCATTGAGTTTGCGTGCCAGCCAGCCATCAAGTCCATCGCTAATCCCGGCGATAAAAGCAAGTACTAAAACAATCCCGTAGCGTTCTTCCAGGATGAACCAACATATCGGTATTGTCAGAAACATCCGCATCGTCGTTAATATATTGGGAATACGCTTAATGCCAGTATTAGCCATGAGTTATACACCATCACTAGTTACTAAGAGCACATAACATCTACTTTGAGTGTAAACCTAAATGTCATTTATTACTTGACTAAAATGGGTAAAACATCAAAACAAAACCATAACTTCAATCAGATATTTATTCATGCGAGAGAACGAAGAAGGAAGGAGAAAAGTTTTTCACTAGCAAAAGGCCCTTCAAAACGGGAACTCCTTTGTATCAATTTGAGTGCTCATATAAATAACGATTCAAAGCCGCACCTGAAGAGCATTCTAGATTATTGACATGGAATAATATCGACACGGTAAGTATGACTATTTAGAGTCGCATCTGTATAGCGGAGGTAACAGTTATTATTCACCAGTTTCGGAGGTTCACTGGTGTAATCAAGGTTCGATGTATCCGTGATAATAATTACATTATCTTCGGCTGTTACCTTCGTTATACCCCAATCTTTATCTTGCTGATAGTTTTTGTTAATACCATCAACTAATGTGGTAATCGTATAGAAATTTGCTTCAGGATAACCGTAGCGGAAAATACATAAGTGTTTCGCGTTTCCTTCGCACCCCTTAATCGGAATTACTCTCACAGCATCCGCATGCTCGCCCTGACCTTTATTAATAATGTAAGGAACACTCTCTAAACCAGCCATGGTCATTTTTCCGTACCCCACCTCGAGGCCGGCTTTGACGGCACCTTTCAATCCTTTTAAAGCCGAATTACGCGCATCACTTTGCAAGTTTAAAAATCGAGGAGCCCCCGTAACCGCTAAAATACCCAGCACAACGATCACTACAACCAGCTCTATTAATGTAAATCCGTTTCTTTTCACCAGGCACAACCTCGAGTAATAACTCTAATCGACGTCAATTTACTGACGATTCATAGGTGAGTCAATGAAACTGACTGAAATAACATCAAAATGCGATTCAGGTTTACATTTATCAAAAATTCACTAAAAAAGCGCAGCCTGTTGGCTGCGCTTAATTATTAAATTACTCGAAAATATTAAATCTTTTGAACACCCATGTTATACAACGTAAAGCTGTATATATCGGCATATTGTTCGATAATCTTACTGGTAGGCGTGCCTGCGCCGTGACCTGCATTGGTTTCGATACGAATCAATGTCGGATTAATCCCCGCTTGTTTCGATTGCAGCTCAGCAGCAAACTTATATGAATGTGCAGGAACTACACGGTCATCATGATCGCCTGTTGTTACAAGCGTTGCAGGATATTGGATCCCAGCTTTTACATTATGAACAGGTGAATAAGCTTTGAGGTAACCAAACATCTCTTTACTCTGTTCAGCTGTACCATAGTCATAGGCCCAGCCTGCACCAGCAGTGAAGGTATGGTAACGAAGCATATCCAGTACACCGACAGAAGGAATGGCGACCTTAAACAAATCCGGACGCTGCGTCATCGCCGCTCCCACCAGTAAGCCACCATTAGAACCACCGTTAATTGCCAGCTTCTCACTGGAAGTATACCCCTCAGCAATCAAATACTGCGCTGCCGCAATAAAATCATCAAAGACATTCTGTTTATGCAGCTGAGTACCTGCTTTATGCCACTCTTTACCGTATTCACCACCACCACGGATATTCGCAACAGCATAGATACCTCCCATCTCCATCCATGCGGCACGTGTCGGACTGAACCATGGTGTCAGGCTGACATTAAAGCCACCATAGCCGTACAGTATGGTTGGTGTAGTGCCGTCCAGAGGCGTGCCTTTCTTATAGGTGAGCGTCATCGGTACTTTCGTACCGTCTTTTGAGGCATAGAAAACCTGTTGAGACTGGTAGTCGTCAGCATTGAACGGTGCTGCTGACTTATAGTAAACCTGACTTTCACCATTATTTACATCGAGACTGTAAGTTGTTCCCGGAGTCTTGAAGTTCGTGAAAGTGTAGTAAATCTCTTTGTCTTCTTTCTCACCATAAAAACCGCTGGCAGTCCCCAAACCTGGCAACTGAATCTCTCGGATCAGCTTACCGTCCATGTCATACTGCTTCACTTTGGAAACAGCATCGACTTCATACTGAGCAAAGAAATAACCGCCAGCGGTAGAAACATTCAACACACTATCAGTTTCAGGAATAACATCCTGCCAGTTATCCGGTGTCGGGGTCGTGGCGTCGACACTAACCAGTCGCTTATATGGTGAATCCAGGTTAGTGACCAGATACAATTTTGAATCCTGATTTTCAACCACATAAGTATCAGACTTCGTATCATCAAGCACAGTGATCAGCGGGCTATCCGGTTTGTTCAGATCTTTCAGATACAACTTATTACCGGAAGTCGAAACACTTGCCGATATTGCCAGATAACGATCATCTTCACTTGTGTATCCCTGCACGTAGCGGTGCTTCTGCTCTTCAGTACCGCCAAAAATCAGCTTATCTTCACTCTGGCGAGTACCTAACTTGTGATAATAAAGCTTATGCTGATCAGTCTTTGCCGACAGTTCACTGCCTTGCGGTTTGTCATAACTGGAATAATAGAATCCTTCATTGCCCAGCCAGGAAAGTTCGCTGAATTTGACGTCAACCAGCACTTCTCCGACCTGCTTTTTAGTTTCAGTATCCAACACAATAACTTTACGCCAGTCACTACCTCCTTCCGATATCTGATAAGCCATCAGGAAGCCATCTTTCGAGAAACTGGTTCCGGCCAAAGACGTCGTTCCGTCTTCGCTGAATAAATTCGGATCCAGGAAAACCTCCTCTTTACCATCACCGAGCTGACGATAAAGCACATACTGGTTTTGCAGCCCGTCATTTTTATAGAAATAGGTATACTTACCTTCTTTAAACGGCTGGCCGACCTTTTCGTAATCCATCAACTTTGTGAGGCGTGCTTCAATCTGCTCGCGGTAAGGAATGTGTGACAGATAATCGAATGTGACTTTGTTTTGTGACTCAACCCATTTCGCTGTTTCCTCGCTCATATCGTCTTCAAGCCAACGATACGGATCCGCAACTTTAGTGCCGAAGTACTCATCAACCACCTCAACTTGTTTTGTTGTCGGGTATTTCAGAGCCTGCCCTATCTTTTCCTGAGTCAGATTTTCCTGAACCTGACGCTCCTGAACGTCACTATTTGTGAGTTTTTGATCTGCAGGCGTATCACAACCTGCAAGTGCTACTATGACAGCCAACGTCAACGCCTTCTTATACATTTCATCCTTCTTATTTTTTGTGAGCCTTTCTTTTTCAGCCTCAATGTACAGCATTCAGACTGACTTATTACTTTTAATTGCTTTGCTCAAGAAAGAGCAGATGAGATTTGCGATCGTCCTCAGGTTTCACCTTAAGTTAATTAGAATCAATAACATATCATCTGTAAAAGAAAAGCAAAGATGAGTTCCCTTACTCTGGTACTGTGATCAGGCATCTTTCAGCCAGCCGTTTTTAACAGCCTCATCAATCTCACGCTTCATCCATTCAAATAACTCAGGTGCAATTTCTTCAATACAGTGATTAATACCCAACACCTGACTGCGTGCAATGCCCTGCTCCTGCCAGCGCTTACCTTCGGTTGCCAGATTCAGAATAAAAGGCAATAAGCGGTCGACCACCTTCACCCAGCGACTTTCTGCCGTCACCTGTTCTTCATATTCATACCACATTGCAGACGCTTCTTTACCAAAGGCATCATGACGTTCCGCAAAAGCCTGCATAAACTCAGCTTCTTCTTTTGCTTTTTCACCACGCTTCGGGTCATAAACAGAAATGTCTCCGGCTCCGATTTCGCACACATCGTGCAACAAAGCCATTTTAATCGCGTGATCAATATCGACGGTTTCAGGTATAAAATCCTTCAGTGCCATAAGAGCGACCGCCAGGTGCCAGCTATGCTCTGCAGAGTTTTCAGTTCGGGAGATATCCGAAAGGTAAGTCATCCGATAAACAGACTTAAGCTTATCTAGCTCAACAAGTAAACTTGTTATTTTTTTCATTGGGATTCTCGATTACGGCTAATAAAATATATCAGCAAAGTGTAATACGATATTCCGGCTTATTCAGTGGATTCTCAGGAAAATAAGAACGGCGCTCTTAATCGCAAACACAGTATTACTAAAAGGTTAGTTAGTCGTTGCATTTTCAGCTACTGAGTAAGCTATTCCCCTGAAAGCAGCAACCGCATAATCCATGCTTTCATAATTATTTTCCATGAAGCGAAGATCTGCGCTGTTTTTTACAATCACAACATCAGCTTTTCGATTGATGTAGATATATTGCCCATAAATACCAATTGCCATGAATTCTTCATCAGCATTTTCAGGGATCCACCACTGGTAGCCGTAACCAAAATGGGTTTTAGCATTATTCCTCGGGCCAGGTATTAGATGTGGCGCATCCGGGGTAATACTCTCCTCAATCCAATGTGCGGGAATAATCTGTTTTCCGTCCAGACTGCCATCATCGCGATACAGCTTACCCAGTCGCAGGTAGTCACGGCTGATTAGATTAAGTCCGCCCAGTACCATAGGTTCGCCCACACTATCTGTAATATAGATGGCATCCCGCTCTGTCTTGAGCTTCGACCATAACTTTTCATTAAAGTAATCAACGAACTCACGACCTGTCGCCGCTCGCAACACCATACCAAGTACATGTGTATCGATACTGACATAGTGCATGTATGTCCCCTGCTCATGGTATCGGGTTAGAGTTGTCGCAAACTCGTCGAAGCTGCCACCAAGAGCAAGAATACGTCCCATCCGGTTAATATCACTAAAGAAGTCTCCATAATCTTCATTGAAGTAAATGCCACTCGACATCTGTAACACGTTCTTGATACTAACACCTTCATAACCCGAGCCAATGAGTTCTGGAACAAAATCAGTTACCGGAGTATCAAGATCTGCAATCACCCCCTCATCTACCGCAATACCAAAAATGGCACTCAGAAATGACTTAGCTACTGACCATGAAATCCGATAATCAAATTCACCAGTCCCCAGGTAATACTCTTCATAGCTGATATCATTAGCTTTAAGCACTATCATTGCTGTTGTGTTTGTCTCTTTCAGCCAGCGATCGGTTTCTACATATTTACCGTTATAAGAAAAATAAGGGGGTAATAAGCGGTGTTGCTGGCCAAATTTAGATACATCACCAGAACGCTTGACGGTTTTAGTCGGAGCAATTTTTTGCATGTTGGAAAAATTACTGACAATCACATCTTCATCAAATAAACGAACCGTATGATAAAGCTGTGTCAGCTCAGTTTTGAAGTACGCTCCACAACCTGTTACCAGAGCGAAAAATAAAAGCAGAAACTGGATAACTCTTTTCATCTCAAGCCAGGTCCCTGAACTCTATTATATATACTATAGATTCCATTCTATTCTTCCTGAAAATAAAAAACTGCCCCATTCATATATTTCATCCTTGTCGTAGATCACTAATTTAAATACAATAACTAATCGTTATTTTCATTTTCTCCAATTAGCAAACTTTCAAACTCTTTATTTTATATTTTAAATCGTTATATATCTTCCAGGAATATAACCTCCCCCTGAGATAGTTACTTCAATGCTTTGAAGTGCCTCGCAGATACTTTCACTTCTCATCAGGCTACAATTTAGATTTTAATCCTGAATTTACGATCCATACAGACCAAGAATAAGTTTAAGCTCCAATAATATGAAGAAATCAGATGATTAAACTAGATCTTGTTGATTAAATAGATAATTCTCTCTGAGAAATTATCGTTGAGCCAACCTTGACGAACATTTTATAGTCAACCTGCTGCGCTGGTTTTTGTTAGACAGTTTCGCTGACAACAATGGCTATTGTGCAAAATACGATGGTTTTTCCCTTTATCTGTAACCATTTACTGAGCTGGGATACATCATACTCCTTCGTATATCACTGCCTCTAGCGGCTTTCTTAAGTTGGCATTGTACTGTCAAAGCGTGGGACATCTGAATTCTGGCAGATTGCCGGAAACCTCAAAATAACAAGGAGTTTCTCTCATGTTTAAGCTAGGAGTACTAACAACACTGATAGGTTGCACCTTAGCTGCCAACAGCTTTGCAATGAATCCCCAACCAGATCCTCAAAACCCCACTGGATACATAGTTTCACGCGCTGACGTTGAAGCCTCAGAAAAAGCTAAAACTTCCGACCCTATGTATGCGATCTGGGCAAAAGCCCTGGTAACTAGTCCAAACAGTGTTGTTGAAGCCATTGAACCAGGCCTTGCAAGCAACCCAAATAACGTTAAACGCGCTGAACGAGTCTTTTCCCAATCAGAGTGGGACTTCTTGACTCAAATGGCAGCGCCGGAATACACATATACTCGCTTTCTGCGCGCCATCGGTAAATTCCCGGCATTCTGCGGCGAGTACACCGATGGCAGGGATTCCGATGCAATCTGTAAAAAATCTATCGTCACTGCATTTGCGCATTTCGCACAGGAAACAGGTGGTCATATAGCGAAGGATAACGTATGGGATAACCCGTTAGGTTTAGAGGAATGGCAACAGGCACTGGTACACGTTCGCGAAATGGGTTGGTCTGAAGGTCAGGTTGGTTATACAACAGGCTGCGGTCAGAATGACTGGCAAAACAAACGTTGGCCTTGTGCTGCCGGTCAGGGCTATTTTGGCCGAGGTGCGAAGCAGCTATCTTATCACTTCAACTACGGGCCTTTCTCTGAGGTCATGTTCGATGGCGACGCATCAGTATTGCTGAACGATCCAGGCCGTGTAGCCGATTCCTGGCTGAACCTTGCTTCTGCTATCTGGTTCTTCCTGACTCCTCAGGCACCAAAACCTGCCATGCTACATGTAATAGATAGAACCTGGAAACCTTCGCAGCGTGAAATCGATGCTGGTATAGGTTATGGCTTTGGCACCACCATTAACATCATTAACGGTGGTATCGAGTGTGGTGAACACAACAAGAATAAAGGACAGCCCGTTAACCGTATCCGTTACTGGGAAGGCTTAGCGGCTCACTATCAGATCCCGATTGAAGCCGACGAAAAGAACACTTGCTGGCAACAAACGCCGTATGGAAGCCTGAACCTTGAAGGTGCCACAGATGTTCTATACACCAACTGGGATGGTGACTGGACACATCATGCTGATCGTCCTGAAGGTAAGTCGTTTGAATGTAAGCTGGTTGCCTACCAAACTGCTTATTCTGCATTGATTCCGGGTGACTACGAGAAATGTATAACCAATGTCTATGAGTCTCACCCTGGGTGGCCTGAGGTGCGTGTTGTAGATAAAGTTGAACCGACTCCAGGTCCAAACCCAAATCCGAACCCAAACAGCTGGGACGCGAATAAACCGTATAACACTGGTGATCGTGTTGTCGTCAACGGGGTTACCTATGAAGCAAAACATTGGACAAAGGGTGACGATCCTGAAAAATCAGGCCAATGGGGCCCTTGGATAAAAATAGCTTGATGCTTCTTCTAATTTAACGCTGAAAATAAAAACCGCCTTGTTACTGTTACAAGGCGTTTTTTTACTCTAAGTTCTCCTTTCTATGCTCAAAGGAGGATCCAGACGCAAGTATCTTATTCATTCGCCAAACTACCTGACATTGATTTTCGCCACATATCATCTGTGATTTTGTACAAGCAGTGGCGGCTCAATGGATGTTCGGCGTCCAAAGCCGGATGATTGAAGTTCATATTAGTATCCATCATACCTATCTTCGACATAACCTTCCGGGACGGCACATTTTGAAGTGTTGTAAACGCATAAACTGCGGACTCATTGAGTATATCAAACGCAAACCTCATCGCTTCGTTTGCCGCTTCCGGTGCATACCCTAACCCCCAATGTTTTTCGGAAAGTCGCCAGCCAATCTCGACAAAAGGGGCATCAGGTATAGCTTGATCTTGATAATGCAATCCAACAAAGCCTATAAACTCTGACGTTTTTTTAAGCTCAACAGCCCAAAATCCCCAACCTTTTTGGGCTATTAAAGATTCAATTTTATTCGCAACTTGATCACTTTCTTCCCTTGATAAAACAGATGGAAAGAACCTCATTACTTTAGGGTTTGCAGTCATTGCTGCAAATGGTGCGTAATCAGACAACCTCCATTGCCGCAAAACCAAGCGTTCTGTTTCAAGTCTGACAACCACTATTTTCTCCTAATTGTGAAATTTACTGATGCAAGTCTAAACTGAGTTTACGATAAACAGCAGTATTACTTAACTGACCAGATGGCAACCTGCGCTCATTCATTACAATTGCTTCCAGTTCATCAAAAGCATACTTTTCAAGTAGAACGATAGCCTCTGTAACGTAGCCATTACCCAACTCAGAAGTTCTCAACCAGTAGCCAACCTCAAAATATGGCACCGATTTATCGCGGATAATTAAACCAACCGCGCCCAACAAGCGTCCGGTTACTTGATGGATGATAAAAAAACGGAGCGAGGCATTAAAATGCGTAAAATTATCAATTGCTTCTTCCATGCTTTGGGTTGCACCTTCCAACGTCAATGTATTGGGAACCCAGGTAAGATATTGCTCCAGCTCCATCTGGCTCTCAAGAATAGCTTCGAGCATCTGATTAACGAGCTCTAATGAAGGCGGAACCAACTTTATCCTTTCATTTTTCACCAAATACTCCTACAACTAATATTATTTATCTCAGACAACTAAGTTCCATATCACAATAAACGTAGTTCAAACTACCCAGGCATTAAGGTCATAACTATTCTAGGTTTAATTCATGTCACTACCAATACTATATTCTCTACAGCGATGTCCTTATTGCATACGGGCAAGATTAGTATTATTGCTAGCTAAACAGCCGGTAATACTTCGAGAAGTTGTTATAAGCAACATACCTCCAGAAATGTTAGCCATATCCCCCAAAGGAACAGTACCTGTACTGCTACTTAATGATTCATCAGTAATAGATGAGAGCATAGACATTATAATCTGGGCACTAAAGCAGAATGACCCACACAACTTACTTTTACAAGAACAGCCTAATGCGCTTCCTGGTATGTTAAACCTGATAACACGTAATGATAATGAATTCATCCCGCGGCTGGAAAAATATAAAGCTGCAGCGCGTTATCACGACAACGCCGAAATTAATTACCGACAGCAATGTGAACCGTTTACTTATCATTTAGAACAACGGTTAACTGAAAATGATTACTTGATGGGTAATCACCCAAGCCTGGCAGACTACGCTATACTCCCCTTTATTCGTCAATTTTCCCGAGTTGACAGAAAATGGTACTTAAAAGCCCCATATCCAAACCTCCAACGCTGGCTTACCAAGCATTATCAAACCCCATTATATTCAAAAGCAATGGTCCAACATCCCAAATGGCAAGGCAACAATGGAGACGTCATATTTGGATGTGGGTAAATATAGTGAAAACTTATAGCACAGAACACTCAGTTAACCATCGAGGGCTGCAATTAAACTACTCTGTTTTTATCTCAAAAGGCTCACACACAGTACCCTGATGATACTTCATTTGCCATTGCTGCCCGTTTAAAACCCAGATTGAAGAACGCTTCGCAAAATGATTGTAATCGCCTGAATCATCGATAAATGCTGATTTATAAAGTAACAAGATTACAGTTGGTTCTAACTCAACACACTCAAAATCCTGAGAATGAATGCGCAGTGAAGATGGTTCTTCTTCTCCCATCATCGCCATAATACTGTTGTAGTCAAAACACATGCCCGATATTCCAACTTCGCGAAAATCCGGATGTAAAAACCTTTCAGCTTTTACTTTATTTGAGCGAATGTCATGCTGATGCAGGGCTATTTCCTGCTCAATAAGTATGTTCATATAACACTCCTTGATCTAATTAATCAATACCACACTTATGACGCGGTTAGCCGATTTGCATTACCTTTAAAACTGAAAGCTATTGAGATTTAATAATCTTTCATACAACTCTTTCTGTTTGGCCTTCATAACAACACACTTCCCGTCGTTCACCACCGATAATATCAAATCGATTTTCAATATATGAAAGACCTAGTTTTTTAATGACTGAACGAGACTGTTCGTTTTCGACAAAATGCAGCGCTGTTATTTTCCTGATACCAAGTTGAGCAGTAGCAAAATCAATTAGCGCTGTACCAGCCTCTGCCATATAACCTTTCCCCCAATATTCGACCCCTAACCAGTAGCCGAGAACCGCTTCATCATCAGTCCACGATGGAAAGCTAATCGCGCCAATAAGTTCGCCACTGTCCTTCAGTTCAATTGCATAAACAAGTGCGATTTTTTGGACATAAACATCCTTATGAAGACTTATCCATTCAGCAGCCATTTCTAGTGAATAAGGATAAGGGATATTGGCTGTCATATCTGAAACACGCTTATCACCAACTAATATGGCAACTCGCTCAGCGTCACTAAGTTCAAAAGCTCTGAGTATTAACCGATTGGTTTCAATTTTCTCTTGCTTCATTGATTGCCCCATAGAAGATGATATGATGGAAAGTTGATGACTTTTTCTATTCCAGACAGCGCCATATAAAAAAACAACCGTAATATCATTAACGCAATACAACTTATGACATTAAGTTAAAACTAAATCAACAAGCTGTTTAATGAAAATAGAATTTAATGAAGAAAGTAGCTTGGATAAGATGAAGGTAGGTTAAAGCGACTTCAGTAACATAAAAATGTAACTAAAGCCGCTTGAAGTCTAATTAATCAGCTTTCTTTTTTTTGAAAAACTTTTTGAAAAAGGCGCCAATACCAACAAAAATAATCACGCCGAACTTCTTCAGAAACAGAATTGCAGCAGCCAGAAATCCGGTCTTTGCAGCAACTTTACCTGCCACCAGCGCTCCCAAACCATAAGCCGCCATTTTATCGGTGCTTGAATCGAAATCTGTATATTTGGATCCCTGCTCGAATTCAGCAAGTGCCAATACAGACTCCAGCTTTGATTCGATGATATCTTTTTGATCCATATTAGCAATGAAATTAAGAACCAACACACCTTGACGACCTAAAACTCGAATATTGTAATTTAGCGTGTTGACATCATCTTCACCAAACTTAATCTCTTTCGCCCAGTGCAGCTTATGAGTCTGAGCATCATAATATGGCGCTGCTGCCCAACCTACCAGCTCTATAGCCTCATAGCCCTGACTGACACGAGCCTCACTTTCCTCTCTGGTATCAGATTTCATCTGATTCAAAAGCTCCGTGTAATCAATGTCGTTAGCATCATCATCAGAAACATAGCCATCTTCTTCGTATCGGATGGTTACTGCCCATGAATCATTATCAAAAGGAGTCATATCTGCCGGGAAGATCATACCCAAAGTATTTTGGCCTGGAGGATTGCCCCATACATCAACCAAAACAGTTTCAGCATCACTTGATGAAAGGTAATAAAAATCTTCTGGTATGTTTAATGTTGCTGTGGCACCAGATAATTTGATCTCGCCAGTCTGACGTTCAAGAGAGTTCCATACATTTCTTGCCCACTCATAGTAGTCATCTGCTTCAGATGTATCAGTTGTATTCTCAGCCAAAACCAACTGTGGAAAGACAAAAAAACACAATGACATTAGTAATGCCTTAAATTTCATTTTTACTCCATTTGTAGCGATTGACGCAATAATATCTATTTATTGTTGTGAGTTATTTTTATAAATACGCAACTATGTTGCATTCAGAGTCAGAGAGGAGTTCTTCTTCTGCTTTCGAATTTTATTACTTAACCCATAAGCATGACTATCAACCATGATCTCCCCAAATGCGCACGCAATAATATCATCAGGATGAATATAAGTGCCAATATCAATGCGTTTTGTTATGCATAACTGACTATTTTGCTAGTTATTGGATTATCAACAGGCAGAAAGTGGACAAGTTTTGTCCGGCAAAGAAGAATTTCGTTTTTGGGAAATGGAAAGGCTTGCGCGGAAACAACAGCCCAAGTCATAGAACAAATTAAAGGGGATATCGCTTTTCAAGTTTAAAAAGCAGTTCCTTAAAAGACTCATCTGGTGTTTTTCCGGCAGTATCAATTCGAATTACGTTATCATTCCACCGGTGATACTCCCTGTTTTTAACCTGTCCCCAAGTTGGCAACCTTAAGTTCTTCACTACCGTTCTGCGCTGCTCTACACGGCTTTTGTGCTCTTCTGAATCCGAACAATAAATCTCAATATCGACATACCTCACATTGGCGGACAAAGCGACATCACGCCACTCATCACGCGTGAGTTTAATCGGATTGCAGGAATCCGCGATAACACTGTTGCCAAGGTTTAGGTTATCTGATGCCAAGCGATAACTAAGCCTATCCCCCTCACCTTCAACTTTAAAATCGCATAAGTCTCTCAGTGCCTGCTCAACCGTATCTATCCTCAGATATACAGCCTTTGTGTATTGTGCCAGATATTGAGCCAAGGTTGATTTACCTGAAGCAGGCAGACCCGAAAAAATGTATAGCGTGGGGGTTGTCATTATGTATAACCCATTACAGGCAGTACTTCTGCTATTTCATTGTCCAGATATCTTAATACGCTGTCATAACCATATTTAGGCTGCCAGCCCAGCTCATTCTGCGCCAAGCTTGAGTCATAAACACGATCAAGCATTTGAGGTAACCGCCATCCTCTTTTTGTAAACTCTTCAGCCAGTTCCGGAGCAAACTCCTGTATCGCTTTCTCTGCATTCTGAAAAAGCAGTTCACAGCAATTTTTATTGAAAGGTGTTCGCCCAGAGATAATATAGCGTCTGAATCCGGACGGGCGTTTTTCAACGGCGCAGGCATGAGCAACAGCAACATCTCTAGCATCAACACCGCGCGTTAAACGATAAACAGCCATTAAGTCTGCTGGTTCAGGAAAACAGCGTGACATTTGAAGTACAGTCACAGGTAAATTGAATAAATTAGAAATACTTTCCAACGTATTTTCAGCTTTGATTTTTGACCTGTGGTAAATCGTTTTAGGTTGTGGGCTGGTTGTTTCATCAACCCAGCCCGCAATCCCTTCTGGTGTGGAGGCATAACCATACAGTGCAGTTGTACTTGTCAGTACAAAATGTTTCACGCCCTTTTTAAGCCCCTGCAAAGCCAGTTGCTCAGTCGCTTTAACATTAATTTGCTCAAATTCATCATCAGAAACCAACCCGACATGAGGCGCATGCAGCGCCGCGGTATGAATAATTACCTCAACGCCTTCTAATGCTTTCTCCAGTAATTCTGTGTCTCGAATATCGCCGACATAATCCGCCGTCGAACATGGCGTTCTGTCAATGCCGACAACCTGGTGTTTCTTCATCAGCTTGATATAGATTGCGCGACCTACTCGTCCCGCTGTTCCTGTGATTAAAATTTTCAATGTTTACTGCCCGTTTGAAATATAAAACGATCTTTACAACAGTGATATGAGCCAATTGATGTTTGTCCTGATCTCATTAAGCACATGATATCAGGACAGCCTAGAAGGTGTCTCTCTTCTAATAAAACCTTACTCAACTGATTTATATCTCTATTGTTCGGCCCGTTGGTAAGTATTCTATCTGCTCACCAAGAACATCTTTGAGGATCCCATATGCCTTCAAACCAGTACAGTGGCAGGTATAGAGCTTATCAATCGGAAAACGCATCAACAGCCTCCCAATCTGCTCTATATCTTCTCTGGTTCCACCTATTGTGTTGAACATTGGCAAACCGACAAGGTGAAATCCACCGACCACCGCCTTTATACGTGTATCTGGAAACAGCTCTACCGCAGTCTCAAGCATATTAAGCACACCGTTATGCGCACAGCCGGTAAAAATAACCAAGCCATCATCTTCCTTCACAACCATCATCAGCTCATGATCAAATGCATCTAACTGATAGCCGGAATCATTTCTCGTATATAGGTATCGGTTCCCCTTAGGCTGCGAATGTTTTTTACTCAAATCAGTTACGATGAAGATATTGGGATAAATTTCGGTAAACTTTGAAATGTAATCAAATCGCTCCTGTGCCTCAGAAAACATGCTGGTATTGAGGCCGACATCAAACTTCAATCCAAACACTTTAAATGCATAACCGAGATTATCGGCCTGTCGCAAATACACTTTTGCCTTAGTATTTTTCTTCAGAAAAGGACTAATGCCACCACCATGATCGTGATGCCAATGGGAGACAACCGCAGCATCAACCTCCTCAATATTTACATCCAGTAAGGCTGCGTTCTCATAAAACTTGCTACCGTTACCAGCATCGAACAATATTTGCTTTCCCATAGCACTCACATGAAAAGACAATCCTTTTTCAACCGAAAGATCAGGTCGATTTTCAAGCCGGGTATTTTCAACCAGGGTGGTAATTTTCATAGCATCCTCATGATGGTTTAAATATACATTTTGTTCGTCATCCGCAATAAGCGTTAACCCAGCCATTCACTGTTTCGATAAATGGCTGCTTAATAGGTAAACCCGATTCAGCGGATTCATTAATATGTAAAGGGTCCTTGGTTTGCCTATACGCTTTCATACCATGGGGATTAGCCCAGTAGAACAGCCCCCAGTTGGCCAAATCCCAATTATCATCATAAGGATTGTGCTCATAATCCACATAATAGAGAACACCATTACTCATGACAAAATTATCCGGGAAGTAATCGATGTTTAATCTGATTGGCTTGAGAGCCTGAAACATACCGCAGACCTGCTCAATACATAACTCAGGAAGTACACCACCTATGATTAAATCTGTCACAAGATCGCCTTCAATGTACTCTTTAACCAGGTAATTCCTTTCACCATTAGCATCAAGAAGCTCCGGAACCCTAATTCCAGCTCTCTTTAATTGTCCATACGCAGATACTTCAAGCTCAACCTTGTTTGCATTTCCAAAAGAGTAATAGGCGCAGTGTTCGTAATGCATAAACTTAACGACATACTGATGTTCTAAATTTTGAGCTAAATATGAGTAGCCGGATTTGCCTTTACCCAGAAATTTGATAATTTCAAGCTCACCAAGAGTTGTTGATATTACACATCCTATTGCGTTCGTTATATTCACTGAAAATCCTTCCCCTGAATATCGCTCAATGAGATCAAAAATAATAGTCGGTCATATTATCTCGCCTTAATATCACATCATGTGACCAAGCCAGATATATTGAACAGTGGCTCCTTTCCATCTACTTACTGATGAAAAAATAGCTTTTGCTCTGTTTTACTCCCACAAAATTTTTTCCTAACTTAGTGTTGACCCGTCTACAAGTTCAGGGTTCAGAATGCTCAGGGCTACTTTTACCAGGCTGCCCTTCAGAAAACGGATATCGTTGGTATGGTGATGATGAAACCAAAGGCTTGAGGCAATCATTGCCTATCGCTCTTTTGGTGTGCCAATAACGCAATTAGCACCTCTCCTTAACCATCATGATGACATGACACAAGAGCAGATCCTGCATGACCAGTTCAACGCCCTGGAACGGGAAATTCAAAGGTTACGCCAGCAACAAAAAGCGATTGTCATGCTATTAAAACAACCTTCTTTATTGGAGCAAAACATGGTTACAAAAGAACGCTGTGTCGAAATCTATAAAATCACAAACCATGCGCCCCTTTGGGGTCGCATGCTAGTTTCTATTCTTCGTTGACTATAATGATGTAAGTATCATTAAACCAGCAGTGGAAGGAGATGGTTATATGGCAACTGAATTAGACTCGTTACTGCCTGAACTTAAAGAGTTTTCGATTCCTGATACTCAATTCAAAGTCGTAGACCCTTTAGAATTACCAGAGCAAACTCGTAAAGCATTTGATGAGTTCATGGCAGATGCATCAGCGCCCGCTCCTTTTTGTGTATACAGCCACGACTACTCCCGTTTTTGTAAAATGGTTCGCAAAGGCGAGATTACAATAGGCTAAATCGCTATTTATATGAGCCAATCATAGAAGAATATATTAAAAAAGGCCGTAAAAACGGCCTTTCCATTAATAACAAAAGTAAAAATAAGCCCCCACATTACCTGATTCAACTGTCCAACTAATGTAGAACCTAACCAATAGATAACTAAATAGAAATAATCATTGAGAAAATCCCTCGCCTTTTAGCAAGGGATTTATTTTCTACGATACTATAAGATTCAATTAAGCAGCTAAAGCCAAGTTCTGACTATAAGACTTATTTAAATACGCAATTCTTTGGTTAAGTTCTATTGTCTTTAACGCTCGATCTGCAGAGATACCGAACTGGTTAGCACCTTCAACTATCACATCTAACTTAGAATCTTGCCAGCTAGAAAGGTCTTCTGCAGTGATCACCCAATTGCCACCACTTCCAACTACTACATCTTGCTCAAACATCTGCGATAGTTCCACTTGAGACTGAACCGTAACCTTAAGAGTATCCCCTTCAGCAAACCCTTTTGAACTTCCGCTGATTAGAACACTCATTGACTCACGACTATCAATCAAATCATCACCAGCAACTATATCTAAGTTCACAGAAGGCTTTGATATAATTGGCGACGTTTTATCTAATTCAAAGATACCTGACTTACTCGCCGTGACCTTCTGTCCGTTCTCGCCGCTGACCGTGACCGTAATCTCACCGTTTTTCAACCACGCCACATCAGCCGGGCTATCCAGCTCCCACCTACCGCCGCTGGCCACCATGGCCTGGCCCTCAACCGTCTTGGTGCCTTCATCGCGGAACACCACTTCCAGCTGGCTTCCAATGGCAAAATACATCGCCTTGCCGCTAACCATCAGTGACTTGGCATCAACCTCTTTCACTGTACCCACCGGCATCACTTCCAGCGACGGCGTCAGCTTCAAGGTACCCGAGGTGTCGGTATCCCCTTCGTTGCCCGCCTCGTCGCGGAACCCACTCAGGGTCAGAGTAACCGTTTCCGTGGTCGCCGATGCGTCTTCTGGCACCTTAACCTTACCCTGCCATAACTGCGACGAGCCGGAGGTAGTCCACTCAACTTCGCTGCTGCCCAAGTAACCCTCGAGGTCAGATACCGACTTGGTAAATTGCACGGTAACGTCAACTTCCTGTCCCGGTGCCTCATCCTCGCCACCATCCGCGGCTCTTAAAATAACATCACCATCAACTTCCGGCTTCGCTATCATCAGGGTAAAAGTATCTGACCCGCTCACATCTACACCCAGGCCATTCGTGCCGCTGACGGTGACCGTAATGTCACCATCCTTCAGCCCCGCCACGTCAGCCGGGCGATCCAGCTCCCACTTGCCGCCACTAGCAACCGTCGCCTTCACCGTAACCTGCTTGTCGGCTACATCACGGAATTCCACGTCCAGCTTGCTTCCTACAACAAAATACTTCGCCTGGCCGCTGACCGGCAGTGACTTGGCATCTTCCTCGCTAACCGCACCCACCGGCATCACTTCCAGCGACGGCGTCAGCTTCAAGGTACCCGAGGTGTCGGTATCCCCTTCGTTGCCCGCCTCGTCGCGGAACCCACTCAGGGTCAGAGTAACCGTTTCCGTGGTCGCCGATCCGTCTTCTGGCACCTTAACCTTACCCTGCCATAACTGCGACGAGCCGGAGGTAGTCCACTCAACTTCGCTGCTGCCCAAGTAACCCACTAGGTCAGATACCGACTTAGTAAACTCAACACTGAACTCAAGTGTTGTCTTCGGCGCAACGTGCTCAAGACCCAAATCGACATGATTTACTTCAGGAAGAGTTAGATCTAACTCAAATGTTTCCGTTACTGACTCTGCAATTGCGCCAAGTTGGTTCGTTCCACTTACAATTACCTTAATTGGTCCGTTAGCCAAAGAAGTCATTGCTGTTCCAGAGTCCATCGTCCAGGTATTTTCTGAACTAACCGAAGCGGTTGCGCTAACTTCGGTACCTTTTTGAACAAACTTCAAATTTATCGGTTGACCAACTGAAAAATGAGTACTGGTTCCCGACAATTTATTATTCTGAGCTTGCGCTTTATTTATTACGCCGCCATTTTCAACATTAATCGCTAATGTTGGCGTATATGGCAAAGCATGTTCTGAGTTAGGTTCACCAACATTTTCCAGTTCATCAGTGTAATTCTCAACGGTAAGAACTACTTTATCGCCTGATACAGAAGGGACGTTTTTATGAACTATCCAGTCAGTCTTAGCTACACTATCACTCAACGTAAAGCTTTCACCGCCAAGATCACCTGAAACGCCAGTCACTGGCTTATCAAAAAATAACTTGATCTCAACTTCTTTCCCCACTTTGCTCTGTGAAGGAGCAAACTCAACTCGCGATAACTTAGGTAACACACTTTTAACACTTAAAGCTAGGTTATTTCCTGTACCAGGAATTGTGTTAATACTCTCATAGCTATTCTCCTCTACAGATACTGTGATGTTTTTATCCAAGTCTAAAGGCGACGTATACTGAACATTCCATTCATGATTGCTAACTTTGGTCCAGGTTGAAGAATTAAGCGAACCACTATCCCCACCATCACTAGCAGTTAACGTGACATCTGAAAAATCAAATTTCTGGACATCTTCTGAAAAAGCAAACGTTAAAATCGTTAATTTTCCCCCACCCAACATGTTTTGTTTTGCCGTAGAAGAAATAGTAAGTGCAGGCACAGTTGCTTCATCTACATTTACACTTGCAGATGAAGGAGTCTTACGTCCAATCTCATCCGAAGCCTCGATAGTTACAGTGTCGCCACCAGGTAATGCCAAGAAATTGAAAATGTAAGGTTTGCCCTTTTCTTTTGGCGGAATGATTTCTATAAGATCCCCCCGCGTCATTGTTGCTGTGACAGTTCTAGGAATTAAGGTTGCGTCAGTTATTAAGGCTTCAACAGAATATTTATATTTATTCCCCTCAGGCTTCATACTGATATTTTTCCCCATAACTCCTGTAATTTTTGGAGCTAAATAATCAACATAAGCTTCAGCGCCGCCAAAACCATAGATTTTTTTATCATAAGCAAAATTATCGATTTTACGGCCAATAGTATCAGTGGCTGTTAATTTAAACTGATACGATCCTTGTTGATCTTCAGTGAACACCTGACTGCCAATTGCCGTATTGGCGTTGAATACTCCATTCTGGGTTATATCCATGTCGCCATGATCAAACACCATGCGATAGGATGAAACACCAACAACAGATGAAGGAGCAGGTTTAGCGATCAACGTATAGTCTTGTTTACGTTCTTTAAAGGCAATCTTATTACCAATAAGCTCTGATTCACCTTCAAGCTCCAAAATCAATTCAGGTTTAGTGATGTTAACCTGAAATTCTTTATCCGTTACCTCACCCACATAACCTAGCTGAGCGACTACTTTATCCTTAGCCGTAACATTGACTTTAAGGATAGATACAGACTCAAGCTCTGACGCATCTAACTCTATAAAGTTATAGCTATCATCACCTCTTTTTGTTTCCGAAAAACGAGGGGTTGCAATTTGATATTGAACACTATCTATACCGCTTGCTGAGTCCGATATGTCAAATGTAAATCGTACTTTCCCTGGATTTTCAGGAGATGCTTTCACATCAACCGAATCACCAATATATGGAGGTTGGTTATCAAAGCGAACTGAAATATTATCGTCTTTATAAACACCCCAGACATCCGTTACCTTAACAACAATATTTACCTGTTTATTATCTTCAGTATCATCATACCTGGTCCGGACTCGTGAACAGTCATACCCTTTATCGCTTTCCTCAACTGAACCCTTTCCATAGTTAACTTCTTTCCAAACAACACAATCCTCGAACGGATCAAAAGCTTGTTCAACCTCTTTACCACCGACAAAAATCTGAACTTTTGACAAACTTGTTTCTTGCAAGTGCTTAACGCGAAAGTCAATCGAAATGTTATCCCCATAAATATAACCATTCATCTTCGGTGATGTAATCTTTGTACCCAAATCCACTCTCGGTTTTACAAGAATCATCTTTGAATCCGTTGGCGAGTTTCCAGCCATATCTGTTATACCAACGATACGTACGAACTGATTACTATCAACCGGGTTAATAACCTGACTATAGTCTAAGGAGTACGTACAAGTAACACTGGTTGTATTTCCAGGCGCATGTTCACACTGACCGACAGGCTCAACCTGTACACCGGCATAAGTAACAAGCTTGGGTTTTTCCGCTAAATTAATACCAGAGTCATCGTCTTTGAGATTCACTTGTAAGGTAAGCTTTTTGACACCCTCAACAGTTGCTACATTTTCAGGGTTCAATTTGTATCCACCTACATGATCGATATATGGTGGTTCAATATCTATCATCTTAAAGTTAAACGCCTGAATACTTTCAGTACGATTACTGATAGTTGTACGAGTTATTAACGCTGGGTTTTTAACAAAGTTTTTATCTAGTTTGTTAATACCATCAAACGAGCAAGTTATAGGTTCAGATGGTGTCAGGGTTGTCACCTTGTACGTATCACCTTCAGGCACTTCATCTCCTGAATAGCTCTCTCTTAACCAGCACTCGATTTTTTTCAGCCTTGTATCGCTTAGCTTTTTGAATGTTACATTCAATACACTTCCCGATACATGGGCTGTGAAATTTTCTGGCTCTACAACCTGAAGGTCAACCCCACGAAGCTGCATATTGAACGGTAAAGTTGCCTGTCCTGAAACTCGCTCTTCACCATCATTAACAACCACATTGTTGTATGCTTTTGCATTAATTATATAAGCGCCATCTTTCAACTGACCATCAGTATTTAATAAAGCAGTCCATGTATCTGACTCTGTGGCTTGACTTAACTTAATCTCTTTTTTCGTACCAGCAAAAGTTAAATTTGCATTAACAGACGAAACACCACTAATATCATTAGCGACTAAAGTAAGTAGCAAAGGTTCATTTTTAGTTACTGTTGTATCAGAAACAGGGCTGCCACTCAGATACGATAGCTTTAATGAAACTGTTGGCCCTTCATTTCGGACTTTAACTGGAACAATGTAGCTATTCTCATTCTTCCTAATATCTTTGGCATATATTTTTACATTTACATCACTATTGGCATTGTTTAACGAAACCTTACCGTCATCTGTCGGAGTATATCCATTATCTTGAGGAGGTGTATCACCTGGGTAAACCCAATACTTAAGTGAAGAACTATCAATACCATCCGAAGACATCGAACCAGCCTTATCATAGTCAACAGCATTCAGCTGAAACTTATAGTTACCTTTGTAATAGTTCTCTTTGTTGTAACCACTCAATGATAAGCTAGGCCCTTCCTTGTCAAAAATGGCATCTAAAGAGTTCGACTCAGAGACAAAGTCATTGATATCCGTTGCTTTAACCAACAACTTAATATCTCCTGTCCCATCATCTATTTTAAGTTTGTCAGTATTTGCACTTAGTAAATTGACAGCAAATGGCTTAGTTGAATCAGATGGTTCAAACTCTTCATTCAAAAGTGGAATTAATGAACCATTACTCAGAGCCTGATATAGCTGTAAATGTTTAACTCCAGAGTCATCAACAACACTTGCAAAATTAACATTGAACTTTTTACCAAGCACTTTTGATGAACCTGTCTCTACATCAGTCAAAGCAGGCACTGCAAAATTGAAAGATGGACCTTTTTTATCAACACGAAAATAAAATGAGCCCTTCCCTACATTTGATGGGTATGCCGCATCAAGTGCTTCCAACTTGATTTCGTTATTTTTGTTGTGCTCAAGATTATCAGCTATCAATTGAACACGATAATCAGGAGATTTACCCAACAAACAAGCCGGTTCTAAAATTGGTTGATTTAGAGTTTCACACTCAACCAATACCCTATTGGAACCATTTGATGGAGTCATCGAAAGATTCAATTCTTTTGCAGCTGCGCCATCTCCCCATATAACAATGTTTCGAGGATCCCAAATCGAGTTCCCACCCAATACCTGAGGATTACTCGGCTGATTCACTTCAGGGCTAACAGAATCAACATTTACAATAAACTTTGGTGTACCAGGATCCAGTGCTGAAAGCACGTTACCTAACGAATCAGTAGCTTCAACCACTAATTTCCATTGACCATCAGCAAGATCGACAAATTTACTTCCTTCACCTTCACATGCTTCTTTTTTACAGATGTTAACTTTAATTCGGTTTTCATCATTTAAATAAAAAGACTCTGGCAATACCGTCAATGCCCCGTTTTCTCCAGCCTTAGAGAAAACCAATTTACGCAAAGCCTTATCATCACCAACCAAATCACGAACCGAAAAATTCAACTCTTGCTTACTATTTGTATTTAAGTAACTGTCTTCTGGTAATGACGGTTTAAACAATGCAAAAGGAGGCTTGAAAGTTACTTCTGGCGGATTGTTGTCAACAGCATAGGTCTCATAATGTACCTGATTACCATCATAGCCATGAGCATTCCCTTTCGTGTCTTTTGTACTCACTGCCAGAATAAATTCAACAATATTCGGATATGACTGAGTATCTAACGTGAAATCATACTTCTTACTGTACTTATTCTTGACGTTCATTGGATCTGACAAGAACTTAATGTCATTAGCTTCATTTTCCACATCATCCGCGTTGCTCCAAGAAGCAATCATAAGCGGTGGAGATGCAAAATCATCAATACCCGATGGATCTTTAATCGATAACTGCGACTTAATTAATCCAGCTACATATGTTTTATTGAGTTCATCAACTACGCTTCGACCTTCAATAGGTGTCAATTTGATATCAGGAGCATCACTATCTACAGAGATTCCCGGCTTATCAAAAACATTAAGTATCTTATCACCTGAAACCAATACCGGATTAATCAATGCATAGCGGTCAGCCCATGCCATAGCAAGGCTCACATCCATACTTTGTTTTATAGTTGTATATTGATAGTAATAATCAGCAAGTTCTTTACGATAAGTATCCGCACTTAATACGTAATTTTCTAAGGATAGCTTCTGACCATTTTCCCCAAGACCATCGGCTTTACCATCTGCTCTAAAGTCATCATAAAATGCTTGGGCATAATCTATGCTTGATTGCATTTGGCTCTTAGCTGAAAGCAAATTAACTGATTCAAGTAAAAAACGATGCTGATACGTTGTATCAGGGATTGCAGGCAAACCTTTGGCTAGATCTTCATTTGTAGCGTATCGGGTCAGCACCGGATTAAACCCAAAAAAGGTGGTTAAATTACCGCTGCCGCCATTGTCTACAAGAGCTTTGTTTACAGTGTTTAAGACACTTATGGCTGCTTTACTACTTTTCTCTCCTTCGTAGTTGGACCACAGGTAATCGAAGAAGCCACTTTGATAAACAGCCAATTCAGTAATAAAGACATTTAAAGAACTATCGAGTACAAAAATTGCACTCAGTTTTTTATCCTGCAGAATAACCTGCTGTCTGTATGATTCACCTTCATTCCAGCCATAAAAATGAGTATTATTGTCACTAGCAAGCGCCACTCGAATTAGTTCGGCAGTATATGGGAGTTCTTTAGAGCAACTTGCAACGTCAAAGGAAAGCTTTCCACTTCCATCTTCATAGTCACTTCTTTGTGTTACACAGCTACCAATATTAAAGTAACTACCATCCTGTTTAATGGTATAAAACTCCGCTTTAGCGCCTATATATGGAGAAACAACCTTTACGCGAGGTAGGTCA
Source organism: uncultured Photobacterium sp. (assembly GCF_947502415.1). Lineage (GTDB taxonomy): Bacteria > Pseudomonadota > Gammaproteobacteria > Enterobacterales > Vibrionaceae > Photobacterium. The sequence goes on from NZ_CANMZV010000018.1 coordinate 93,417, forward strand.
AATGTTGTTCTGAAGTTAATATTGCTTATAGGCGCACTTCTGTTTCCGGACTTGTCCTTTACGGTTAGGGTAAGCGTCTGTGTATGACCTTTGCCAACATTTACAAAATTAGAGCCCAAAAACTCTCTGACATACGGTATGTAATAAACAATGCTGTTTGATCCATCTTCGACTTTCTGATGAGGAATTACCGTCTTATCTGAACTAATTATTTGATTGATAAATGGAGTAGACTGACCATCTTCAATAACTTGATACTGGATATTTAATGTGAGTTCTTCTGGCTTCGTACTGATTATCTCATTACCAACAGGGATCTCATTGTCACTTAAACGTACAGTTATGTATGGAATTCTATTTTCATCCAATACTGATTTATCAAAATTGGAGAAATCGACATCAGAATGATGGGCCAACAAACCATCTTTGGCATACTGATACGCAACCTTAAGATACAGATCGTTCTGCTTAATATTAGAAAATGAACTTGCCGTATACGGTTTACTTTCATGTTCTTCATTGCCGTTTCTCACCGCAATAAAGTCCATCATGACTTCTACTGGAGGATAACTCTCGGTGATAACCGGAGGCTCAGCATCAGAAAACACGCGACTTGTTTTAGCAGCCTCATTACCATATTCATCTTTAGTTTTGATCGCAAAATCAACAACATTAACACCATTAAATGCCTCTGCACCATACTCTTTAGCATAATAACAATGTTGACCAGTATCAGTACTGATCGGAGTACAATCAACAGGTTCAGCTTTACCTCTGTTTACACTAACTGTTGTCTCTGCAATCTTGGTTGAATCTTCTTTAATATTGAATTCCAATTTATAAGGAAGGCCCAAAGTAATGTTATGAGTGTCAGCAGAAACAATAGTTATTACAGGTGCATGATTATCCCATTTAAATGGAATATTCACACCATATCCGTCTTGCGCACCGTAAGTATTACCAATAACATCTGTTGCATTCACAACCAAACGAGCATCGGTAACAGAAGACGCTAAATTCGGGTCCGATATATTAACGCTTTGGCGGTCCAGATATTCAGTATCAATTGTGACAACAACATCGCCCTGACGCTCACCTGATACAAAACTTTTATAATCAAGGGAACAAACATCATCGGCAGCTGGTCGCTGAGGACATGGAACCAGATCACTCCAATTGCCATTATTCTTGTATTGCAAAGACACAGATATTGCATCTACACCAAGGGCATCTGATACCCTTACATCAACTTGATCACGCTTAGCAAGAACATCACTATCCAAGCGAACCATCTCAGGCGCAGCAGTATCAATCGGCGTAATATCCCGAGGAGGAATCGCCCCACCACTTCCGGAACCACCGCCTAGCCTATTTATTTTATTACTGAAAACCTGATAATCGCTACCAGTTGTGCCAGAGAAATTCAGCTTGGGATCATTCGCCACAATAAGCACATGCTGTGCAAATGCATGAGTGTATACATCACTGGTCACCCTAATTTGACCAAATGAGATATTCTTTTCCAGGCCCGAGTAATCATCCACTTCACGACCATCCAGCAAACCATCTGAGCGGATATCGCGATACTGGATATCTGCTAAGTGAATAGATGTATAAATATCCTTACTCTCGTCACCACCAAACTGATTAATCAAATCACTTGAATACGAAGAGTAAGCAGTTAACAACGCGCCATATTGATGACCGGTAGTTACTTCACTACTTTGTCCGCCTTTTGTGATATCAACAGGTTGGGTAGTGTTAACATCAAAACCATACATATTACTGATGGTTGAAATAGAGTCATCAATTGCAGATTGAGCAGAATGTCCTTTCTTAATCTTATACTCTGCCAGACCTTTGACCATATAAGACAAAGGCGTCACCATAACTGTATTCTGACTACCTTCAGAATAATTAATTACACTATCAAGGCGTAGCGTTTTACCATTACTCGATAAGACCGTTTCATTAGTCAGCGGATCCAGATACGCGCCCCCCTTAGCTTGGATCAGCACAGGCATACTGGCCGATTCAAGCTCAATAGAGTAATAACCTGAAGGCGAAGTCTTCGCTTGGCCTAGCTGACGCCCTAACTGCCCATTTCGATATTCCCAAGCCGATATAGTAGCCCCAGAAATAGGTGCGTCGAAAACAGTACCGGAAATACCCCCTATTTTGCGTTTAGGAGGAGATGAGTCTTTTCCACCTCCGCCGCCTCCACCACCTCCGCAAGAGGTTAAAAACATAGCCAGGAAAATATAGAAAAGCCTTGATTTATTATAGTTTTGGTAAATCATGGTATTAACATCGAGTAAAAGGTTACCGAATTATATTTCCAAATAAAAAAAACTCAACGCGGCAAAATAACCATCCAATTAGTTAAAATAACCACCAAAAAACACGCAATAACCAATATATGTAAATTTTTCTAATTATCTTAACCATGACGTCAGGTAAATATAAGAAAATCAGGTTTTAATATGGTCGTATTTTTTTCCCTTCTTAGTTGTAATCATATTCATACGGGCTCACAATCAGAAACGTGGCTAGGAAATCATGCCGTTAACCGCCGTTTTTGGATAAAAATCAACCAATTCAGACCAAGATGAACAAGCTTATCTACATATACAGCTTTCTTCGTGAAACAAACATCGCTCATAGACTGGTATGGATCACACTATTATTCGCTCTGCTCGTTATTGTTTGCATTAGCGCCCTCTCAAACTATGAAGCGGAAAATAAAATACCACTCCTTTCTGAGAATACAAATTTTGTATCTGGTGAAACAAAGGCTGCTTTTTCAGACACCAAGACAGATATACAACCAGAATCTAAGTACTACACAGGCATTATACGCGGATCATTTTTCAGCTCCGCTCTTGAAGCAGGATTGAGTCCTAATGATGTAAATAATTTGGTCATTGCATTAAACAAACACTTCAATTTTGTAATGACTCCAGAAAGTAATGCCAAGTTTGGCGTCCGAATACAGCCTGGTGACAAGGAAAAGAAAGCCCGTATAGATACATTCGCGTATTTCGGCAAAAGTGATACTTTCATTGCCAAACGCCATCGTGACGGGCGTTTCTACAACGAATTAGGGGACCCTCTTAACGGAGCTTTAATATCACTTCCCACTAAACGTCGCTATGGTATTAGCTCATCATTTTGCTATAGCAGAAAGCACCCTATAACAGGTCGAAGGGGAGCTCATTTGGGAACAGACTACCTGACACCAGTTGGTACTGATGTTATAACAGTTGCATCAGGTAAGGTTATCACCTCTCGCTACCATCCAGTAGCTGGAGACTATGTTGTAATTTTACATGATAACGGATATGTAACCCGCTACTTACACCTTTCAAAGAGGTTGGTAAATAAAGACGATCACGTACAACAAGGTCAGATTATTGCTTTAAGTGGAAACACAGGCCGTTCAACAGGTCCTCACCTACACTTCGAGCTTATTATCAACGGAAAAGCCGTAGATTTTGAACACTATTATTCTAAACAAAATAAAATACAGAGCTTCTTTTCTGCTGAAGAAAAAACACAGTTCAACAATGAGATAACTGAAACTCTTGCAAGATTTTCAGAGCAATTTAAAGGACTAAGTTTAGGATAAAAATAAGTTCAAACATGAAAAGTTCTCGTTATCTATGACAGATACTGGAACCCAATCAATTGCATAAATAGACTTCAAATCAGCATTTAAGAAATGCTCTTTGGAAACACCACACTTGGAAATTCAATACAATCACTTTAAATCAAAATGTTACCATGGTTTTGTACTAGCAGACATCGGGCAACGTTGTGTTTGCTTCGCCGCCAGAATCTTTGTGAACTACACTGAGCCACACAAAGGTGTTACGCCGTAACCACAATATAGAGAAACAGGAAGTGGATATTGAGAAATATAACTATGATATAAAAACACCTCCTAATGGAGGTGTTATAAAATAATCACAAAAAGACTAATTAGACATCGCGAACCCAAACATCTTTGACGTTATTTTTTAGCAATTCAATCACACTATTATGAATAAACACATACCCAAAATCTTCTTCAAGTTTAAACATCAACCTTTCATCAAGAGGAACATTTTCAAGTATTGAGAAATCCAGTTCTACTTCATCAAGATTTAGCCAATTCAGCTTACCGTACTGTTTTTGTTCATTTGTAAGACGATAAGTTTGATGAATATATGGCATACGAAAATTTTCGTAAACTTTAATCTGATCATCTTCTGGCTGACTTGGCGAACAATCAACTCGAGCATCTAACCACTCAACACCATGTTTAACTAGCGCTTCAACTTTAGAAGCAACATCATCGATAATGAACAGTTTTGGAGAAAACGTCATTTCGAGTAGTAAATCAGGCTCAGAAGGCACGATACGCTGAGGAGTTTGTTGAAATGGGAACTGATCAAACACCCTCTTGGATAAAATGGAATATTCGCTTTTCATATTAATATCCTGGGGTCTCTTCATGGAAATGAAACGCTTCTTGAACTAAATCCCTACATCCCGCTCTAACAGCAATATCCCAAACTTTATTGACCAATTCAGTCGAGAAAAAAATCTTGTCATCTGCGCCTTTCACTCGAAAAACATGACGTTTGCATTCCGGAATTAAGTTATATTTACTCTCACTAATATATAGTTCTCTAACAACAAGCTCATCAGGCAGGTCATAGTCTGAACGGTCACGCCAATAAACAATACTCTCGTCTTCATCCATAACATCGATAATGTTATTAACACACATCAAATAGCGCGCTTCTGACAAACCTCGCTCACTTTTTAATGCAGCAGGCATAAAAATCAAACCATATGGATCCCAAGCCATTATAGATTCCATAATCACTTTTGAGACAACACGATCTCCCTTATCCAAAATATCTGGAATATCTTCAATGAGCGTATCTTCAACATCCCAAACTATAGGGTTAATAGAAGACAATTGAATTACTTCATTATGAGAATAAAGATACTCTCTCGCATCTACATTTTTAGCCATAATGTCATTAGCAAAAATATCCTCACTGAATATTGCCAAAGGTTCCTGACTCATACGCACACCTTCAAGATAGTTTTTTCTTTAGTTCACTTACATTGAACAATCGAAATTCGAGACTATTATAAATCATTTTTCTAACTTTATCTTTAGGCAATACTTCTCTATAGACATTTTCATAAACCTTTTGTTTATTAACTGATGATTGGTACTCTTTTCCTTTTTTAACATAAGTTTCCACCTTCATGATTGGTTTTTCATTACCACTCGTGTACACTTCAGTTTCTGTTCTGTCATAACTTTTATTAAAAAAGACAAAATGCCCTGCATCAAAATGAGAATCTCGTGAAGAACACTCACCACAACCTTCCTTCATCGATTTAAATCTACGTCCATCAGCTTTTAGCAATAACTTAAAGCTTGAAATGAAACCTAACAAATTATCAGACACTTTATCGACTTCACTTACATAAAGTTTATATTCTGTATCACAGTTAAGATGTTTAAGAGCCATTGCCAACTTGATAGCTACAACTTTATGATATCCTTTAGTTTTGCTAACAACATGCCGGTCCTCACCAGGCCTAATTGCTTTCAGATCTGTGATTTTTTTAGATTTTCTTCCGTAAAATGAATCTTCGATACCTATCTCTGTATGTCCCGATGAATGCTGAGGAGTTTCATAGTAACAACAGATCTCCGAATCAGATGAAAGCAATACAAGGTTTTTACCATGATTTAAATTCCACCCTTTTCTTTCTAACTGATACTGTCTAAAAGTTGCAAGTCTATCAATCACCATATCAGAAATAATATGGTGAGCATCTAAAGTTCCTGTTTTAAGATTTAACGGATTATTCTCACGAAGGGCCTTACTTGCTAAAAGATAAGAATCTGCTTCACGCTGAATTATACCTTCTAATTCTTTAATCATTTCTTTTTTGCTCTATTTTTAAGAGCATCTTTACACTGCCCTTTTTTCGTACCTGAAATTCTTTTACAAATTTCACATATCTTAGGCTTTTTATCATTTTCCTCATTAGCCGTATCCTCACTTCTACCTGACTGTGACGATTTACCTGTATTATGTTTTGTCTTCGCCGGATATTTTTTTTCGCTCTTTCCTAAAATTCGAGAAAACAGGTCATCAAACTCCCCCATTGCTTGCTGAAGCTTATCTGGCACCATCTTATCGACAATCTTCA